>NZ_BCVA01000024.1 GCF_001591505.1 Neobacillus niacini NBRC 15566 | reverse complement strand
GAGCAATTTTTAAAATCATTAATGAGCTCGTCCTGTTTAAGCGGCTCAAAAGCGACCTCTTTAATTTAACATATTCCTCAATTCGATGTCAACAACTTTTTAAAAAACTTTTTTTGTTGTGTGACCCTCTCGGTGAGGACGAGATTTAATATATCATGTTACAAAAATGTTTGCAATATAATTTATAAAGTTTTTTTCTTTCAATGTATTTCAGCTGAAATAAACAACAATTCACTTTAGCTGATTTAGAGAGGAAAAGAATATCTAAAAACTAAATATAAGTCAACTTGGAGATCGACTCATAAAATCAGCGTTTCATGTATATGTAATTAGAGAAGGCCCAAAGTTAACTATACGGGAGTCTGTAACACTATTTTATCCACTGTTATTTTTGTAATAGGAAGTTTTTCTTTTTTTAACATAGCGGGGATGTCGTATAATAGTAATGACTGTTTACCTTTTGATTTTAAACCTATTAGTAATGGACGTGAAGCCAATGGAGAATATTGATTACGATATTTTAGTAAAGCTCGGTATCTCAGCTGTTTTGGGACTGATTATTGGACTAGAACGTGAATTAAAGCGAAAACCAGTAGGACTTAAAACAAGTCTTGTCATTTCTGTCGTGAGTTGCCTGCTAACTATTGTCTCAATTGAGTCAGCTTATATGTTTCCTGATTCTGACCATGTAAGAATTACAATGGATCCTCTCCGTTTAGCTGCACAAATCGTTTCCGGGATTGGCTTTCTAGGTGCAGGTGTAATCCTTAGAAGGGGAAATGATAGTATTTCAGGATTAACAACAGCTGCGATGATATGGGGTGCAGCCGGAATAGGAATTGCTGTTGGCGCTGGTTTCTTTATTGAAGCCTTTGTCGGTGTTGCCTTACTCATCATAAGTGTCGAATTAGTCCCTTACGTTATGAAATTTATTGGTCCAAAACAATTACGTGAAAAAGAAATAAGTCTTCAATTATTTATCAGAGATAAAATCCAAATTGAAAATGCCATTTCATTTTTAATGGAGAGAAAATATATTATTCGGCGGATTCGTATCAAGGATTTAGACAATGGTGACCATCTGGTTCAAATTTTAGTTGCAGTAGATTACCGTGAAAAAACCACGGAAGTCTATGATTCTGTTTCCAATCTAGACGGAGTTCAAAAGGTGGAAATAGAAAGTATGGGTTAATAATGAAAAAATTGAAAAATACTCTTGCAAGAATGGTATGAGAAAGATATAATTTTTCTTGTATCATATACGGGGGCTTAGCTCAGCTGGGAGAGCGCTTGCATGGCATGCAAGAGGTCGTCGGTTCGATCCCGATAGTCTCCATCTAAAAAACCTTTGCGCTGCAAAGGTTTTTTTCTTTTTATCATCCTATACGTCCACGCTTGGTGTTATCCCCTAATAGGATTTACTATCCATATATTCACAAGGGTTTTTTCCAAAAAAATGAAATTTTTCCTATTGCTTGATTCATTACTCTGCTCCTATAATAATTTACGTAACAAAAAAATGAATATTTAGAAAAATTAATTATCAAGGAGGGGAGATCAGGAATCCTATTCACGCACAATCAGCTTTATCCTTTTTCCTAGTTTATTTGAAATTTTTTAAAATGAGAGGGGGAGCTTCCAATGGAGGCACGAAAACTTACAAGAAATTCTGAAAGCGATTACAGTTCTATCGTCCAATCATCTTCTTTCCAAAAATTACTCTCCGAAAAGAAAAAATTTATCATTCCTATCACGATCTTCTTCTTTTGTTTCTATTTCGCATTACCGATTTTAACTTCCTATTCAACTATATTAAATAACAATTTTATAGGCAGTATTTCATGGGCATGGGTTTTTGCGTTTCTCCAATTCGTTATGACATGGGGATTGTGTATGCTTTACTCCAAAAAAGCAGCGAAATTTGACGATTTAGCAGAAAAGGTCATAAGTGAAGGGGGAACAAACGAATGAATACTGCAGCTTTTACAATGTTTCTTGGTATTGTATTCCTAACTCTAGTAATTACATATTACGCTTCGAAACGTACAAAAAACGCAAGTGAGTTTTACACTGCAGGTGGTGGTCTTACTGGCTGGCAAAATGGATTGGCCATTGCAGGTGATTATATGTCTGCTGCCTCTTTTCTAGGTATTGCCGGCGCGGTGGCCTTAACAGGATTTGATGGATTCTTTTATAGTATTGGGTTTTTAGTGGCATATTTAGTTGTTTTATATTTGGTGGCAGAACCTCTGCGTAATCTAGGAAAATATACATTCGCTGATATGATCGCAGCGCGCTTTGATGCCAAAAAGGTTCGTGGCTTTGCTGCCATGAACACCATAACCATTTCTATCTTTTATATGATTGCTCAGCTTGTTGGAGCTGGTGCACTTATTAAGTTGTTATTAGGTTTGGAATATACTACATCTGTTTTAATTGTTGGGGTATTAATGACGGTTTACGTAATTTTTGGAGGTATGCATGCAACAAGCTGGGTTCAAATTATTAAAGCTGTCCTTTTGATGGGAGGTACCTTCTTAATTTCGATTGTTGTTTTTGCTAAATTTAACTTTAGTATAACGGATATGTTTGATCAAATGAAAACAGCGACTCCGTTAAAAGAAGCGTTCTTAAATCCAGGGGTAAAATACAAGGATGGTATAGACACCCTTTCATTAAATATGGGACTAGTTTTAGGGACCGCTGGACTTCCTCATATTCTTGTACGTTTCTTTACGGTTAAAGATGCAAAGACCGCTCGAAGTTCAGTTGTATATGCAACTTGGATCATTGGGATATTTTACGTGATGACCATTTTTCTTGGCTTTGGTGCTGCTGCATTTGTTGGAACAACTGATATCGTGGCTGCAAATGCAGCTGGAAATATGGCAGCTCCGCTTTTGGCACAGGCACTTGGCGGGAATATGCTGTTTGCGTTTATTTCGGCAGTGGCATTTGCTACAATCCTTGCCGTCGTAGCTGGTCTTGTTCTAACAGCAGCATCGGCTTTTGCGCATGATTTCTACAACGAAATTCTTAAAAAAGGAAAAGCTACAGAAAAACAACAGGTTAGTATGGCACGTTGGGCCGCAATTGGTGTGTCTGTGCTTTCCATTATTCTAGCTTTAGGTGCTCAAACACTTAATGTTGCCTTCCTAGTGTCACTGGCATTCGCTGTAGCTGCAAGCGCAAATTTACCGGTTATAATTTATACTATTTACTGGAAACGTTTTAATACTACAGGAGCCATTTGGGCCATGTCGGTTGGACTTATTTCAGCAATTGGACTTGTCATCATCAGCCCTAATGTTTTCAGTCCTGAAGTTGGAAAGGCCATTTTCGTAGGGAACCCGCTTTTCCCGTATACAACACCAGGTATTGTATCTATACCATTAGGGTTTCTTGCAGGATACCTAGGAACGAAACTCTCCAGCCAAAAAGCTGACTTGAAGAAATACGATGAAGTTTTAGTTAAATCAAATTTAGGGATTGGACAATAATCAAACAAGGGACTGAATATACATCCAGTCCCTTGTTTTTATTTACTTCGTTTATTCCTCGCTGATCCAGTGGTGCTTCTGTTCTTATCCCTTTTGCCACTTGCCAGATTGGATGTAGTTTGCCTGCTCTTTGTATCTTTGGAATTTCCACTATTCCTAGACGAAGCTTTGGGCTTACTATCCCTCCTAGTAGAACTGGCAGCTCTATGTTTTTTACCTTTATTTCCATGAGAAGTTGTTGGCTTGGATGATTCTTGGTTATCTTTTTGATTTATTCCAGTGTTACCGATGTTTTGTTTCTGAATCGTAATATTTAGTTCTTTTTCGATCAAATCTAAGGTAGGTCGATCATCTGATGAGTATAAAGTAATCGCCACTCCCTTTGTACCTGCTCTTCCGGTTCTTCCAATTCGATGGACAAAGCTTTCGGAATCCTGCGGGATGTCATAGTTAAATACGTGTGTTACCCCTTCAACATCCAGCCCCCTTGCTGCGACATCAGTAGCGATCAGTAATTGAATTTCCCCATCCCTGAATCGTTTCATCACTTGCTCTCGTTTAGCTTGTGATAGATCACCGTGCAGCTCATCACACAAAAACTTATGGGATCTTAAAACTTCATATAACTTTGAAACTCTTCTCTTTGTTCTACAGAAAATAACCGCTAAATAAGGTCGATGTGTTTCAACCAAACTTATTAGTGTTGCCTGCTTAGCCCTATCAATGGTATGAATGGCAATCAACTTAACATTTTCAGCAGGACCTTGAGTTTTTTCAACTTGGATATATTGTGGGTTACGCATGTGCTTATTAGCTAAAGTTCTTATTTCTTCTGGCATAGTAGCAGAAAAAAGCATGGTTTGCCGATTATTAGGTGTTTCACTGATAATATCGACCACTTCATTCAAAAAACCAATGTGAAGCATTTGGTCTGCTTCATCAAGAACTAGAAAAGAAACATCTGATAATTGAATGGTCCCTCTGCCAATGTGGTCTAAGAGCCGTCCTGGAGTGCCAACTACAATCTGAACATTTTTCTTTAACTTTCTTAACTGTTTATCAACATCTTGTCCTCCATAAACAGCAAGTACATCGACTCCTGGATTATCATCCGTTAACTTTTGAAATTCATCTGTAATTTGCAAAGCTAATTCTCTAGTCGGTGTAACAACTAGAGCTTGTACATGTGAAGCCTGCGGATTTATTTTTTCTAGAATTGGCAGTATGAAAGCATATGTCTTTCCTGTCCCTGTTTGGGCTTGGGCAATGACATCCTTTCCATCCATTACAATTGGTATTGATTTTTCTTGGATTGGTGTAGGTTGGGCAACACCATAACTTCTTAATTTATTTACAATTGGCTCAGAAATACCGAGTGTTTTAAAATCAGGCAAAAAAATCCCTACTTTCTCTCTCTAACAAAATTGTGTCTTATTAATATTGAGTGTTTAACAATGAAATAGCAATTATTCTTTTTTAAAAGCAAAAAAGACCTTATCCAAAGAAAGGTCTTTTAGCGTTTTTCAATATAGTAATAACTGCTTTCACCGAAGTCTTTCCGGTCTAGCAATAGATGTGTTTCGATTTTGCACCAGGAGGGAAGTTTTTCTTTTAAACCTGGTTCAGTGGATATGATTTCGAGTATATGTCCCTTATTCAAATTCTTCATTGTGGAGGAAAGTTTACTAACAAGTTCTTCATATCCTGTTTTACCTGCGTCATAGATAAGGTCTGGTACAAATTGGAGTGACATCCATTCAGCTCCTGTCATAGTATTACTTTCATTATAAAAAAATGATATGATGAGATAAATTCAATTTATCTATTCTATCAATGGTTTTAAATCGGTATTTTAAATAGTAAAAGGGGGAATAACCCATGGATTTACACCAATTGTTTGTATTTACGAAAGTAGTTGAGCATAAAAGCTTCTCAAAAGCTGCTGAAGATATATTTTTAAGTCAATCCACCGTTAGTTCACATATTCAAGCATTAGAAAGAACGTTGAATGTAAGTCTATTTGATCGGGTTGGGAGAGAAATCATTCTTACACCATCCGGCGAACGCTTGTATCAATGGGCTTTAAAACTATTATTACTTAAAGATCAGGCGATGGTGGACTTAAAGGGGGGAGCGACAGATCTTAGAGGAATGATTCGAATTGGCGCGAGTTCCGTTCCCGGGCAATTTATGATTCCAAAAATGGTAAAGCAATTTAGAGAACAATATCCAAATGCAACATTTCATATAAATCAAGCTTCATCAAAAAACGTAGCTGATAAGGTCTTAAATGGCTCTGTTGATTTCGGGATACTAGGTGAAAAATACGAAAATGATAAGCTATGCTATATTCCTTTACTGAAGGAAAACTTAGTGCTTATCACATCAAAGAAATCAAACATTGTTGGTCCTGTGTTTATTCAAGACCTTCTAAATCACCCATTTATCATGAGAAACTCTGACTCGGGAACCAACTCACTAATTGAGAAATTTCTGAAGAAAAATAAAATATCAAAGGATCGAATGAATATTGTTGCGTATACAGAAAATGGACAAAGTCTGATTCAGTTTGTACTCCAAAATATCGGTATTGCAATTATTTCGGAAATGGCAGCAAGAGAATACTATGATAAAAATTTATTAATGATTCATCATATTAATGAATTTGATGAGGAACGATATTTCTATTTAGTTTATAACCTTCAAAAAACACAATCAATGATATCCAAATTGTTTATTGAGAGTGCACATGAGCTTATTAAACCAGTTTAGGTAAAAAAACAGACAGAAAAGGCTGGAAATATCCCAGCCGCTTTTTTGTTTACGGTTTAAGAATTACTTTTATACAATCTTCCGTCTTTGTATCAAACACTTCATATCCATGTTTTGCCTGCTCTAGCGGTAATACATGGGTAATGATGTCACTAATATCAATCTTTCTTTGGTTAATCATGTCATAGAGATATGACATATAAGGAATAACTGGAGCCTGTCCTGTTTTAAGATCAATGTTACGTTGAAAGAGGTCACCTAGTGGAAATGCATTATATCTTCCTCCGTAAACACCTGTTAGTTGTATCGTTCCACCTTTTCTAACTGCTTGGCTGGCAATCACAATAGCTCCCATTGCACCTCCATGAAGCTTCATTCCCGTTGCTAAAAACTCCATCGGTGTCATTTTCCCATCCATTCCGACTGCGTCGATTACAATGTCTGCTCCACCCTGGGTAATTTCTAGCAAATAATCACCCACATTTTCATGGTCCTCGAAATTAACAATTTCCACTTTGTTTGTGCGTTTTGCATGCTGCAGACGATAACTAATATAATCAACAGCAATGACTCTTTTCGCACCTTTTAACCAGGCAAACTTTTGTGCAAGCAATCCTACTGGGCCGAACCCTAATACGATTACGGTGTCGTCAGGCTTTACCCCGGCATGGTCAACACTCCAATAGGCAGTCGGCGCCGCGTCAGCAAGCAGGACAAGTTTCTCGTCTTCTACTTCACAATTTTCCGGTATTTTAAATGGCGTGAAATTTCCAAAAGGAACCCTCATATACTCCGCCTGCCCGCCAGCATAACCGCCAGTTGTTTCCGAATAGCCGAAAAAGCCGCTTCCTTGACCATGAGGATTGCCATTGTCACATTGACTGGTTAGGTCGTGGGTACAATACCAGCAATGACCGCAGCTTACGTTAAACGGGATGATGACTCGATCCCCTTTTTTTAATTTCGTTACCTCAGGTCCCACCGCCTCGACAATCCCCATAGGCTCATGTCCGATTACATAGTCTGTTGGCAAATTCGGAATCATTGCATGAATCAAATGTAAATCAGATCCGCAAATGGCTGAGGAAGTAACCTTAACAATAATATCATCTGAATTTTTAATACTCGGATCTTTTACTTCTCTAACCTCTACATTCTTTATTCCTTGATATGTAACTGCCTTCATCTCATTCCCCTCCTTTTATTGGTTTGGTGTTGCAAACATGCCCTGACGATCAGTATCGTTAGGGTAAAGGTTTAGTTGTGCAATCTGTACTGCTGTCTCTGCAGCCTTCATATCGACGGGATACTGCTCTTTAAAGTTATGCGGATGCAGCCAGCCTTTCTTAATCATTAAATCAGCAATTTCTGTATGCAAATCGATGGCTGATTCCATTTGCTTATGAAATATTCTTCTAAGTTCTGGATTTGCCGTCTCTGTAATGGCAAAACCATAGTTGCGAAAACCATTTTTTACAGTTAATAAAAAATCCATAGCGAAGGCAGAATCAGCCAGACTTGGCATACCTTCAGCGTTTCTTGGATCCAAATAATCCTCCATACTTTCCACCTCACTTATTGTAGCAATTGGCTTTTCTTGTAAAAGCTTACGATTTCATTGATATCTTTAATAGAATGCTGTACGTCCTTTTCCATCAGTGCTTTTAACTCATTATCGAAACAGATTCCCTGCATTAATTTTGCATCCACATAACTTGAGTGAACAACTTCAAGTTGATTTGAATGTTAGCGAAACTGCTCTAAAACTCGCCCAGAAATGATGAAAAGGAGAACCACAGGGGTTCTCTTCAGGCCATAAGGAAAATCTAAGCATCTATTATTTTCAAATTAGGGTGCCGAGTGACCGAGGCATGTCATAAAAAAAGATTTGGGTCAATGCAGAGGTGCTGGAAATATAAAAATGTCGAGAAATATCTTTCTCGACAGCCTAAGGAGAACCACGGGGGTTCTCCTTTTATGTTTGATTGTTGAATTCTTTTAGCTTCATTTTATCGATCTTTCCGACATGTGTTTTCGGAAGTTCATTTAGTTGGATGAACTTCTTTGGGATTTTGTATCTTCCTAATTTTTTTTCACAATAATTGAACAGGTCGTCTTCGGAAATATGATGAGAATGTTTAGGTACGATAAAAGCCGTAACAAGTTCCCCCCATTTTTCATCGGGCAGTCCTATTACCGCCACTTCATCAACGCCAGGGTGTGCAGCTACCCAATGTTCAATCTCTAGAGGATAGACATTTTCCCCCCCTGTGATGATCATATCTTTTTTTCTGCCAACAATATAATGGAATCCATCCTCATCCTTCTTTGCTAAGTCTCCGGTACGAACCCAGCCCTCTTTTTTCGTTTCCAAGGTTGCGAGTTCATTATTCCAATAATGTGAAAAAGAATGTTTTCCTTTTATTAAAATTTCTCCGACTTCGTTTACTTTTGCTTCCTGACCATTTTCTTTTACAAGTTTTATTGCATTAAATAACATAGGCTTTCCTACTGAACCGCGTTTCATTTGCGCTTCTTCATGATTTATAAAGAAATTATTAGGACCCGCTTCCGTTAGACCATACCCTTCTTTAAAAGCTAATCCTTTTTTTTGAAAGGCCTCGTATACTTGTAATGGACAAGGTGCCGCACCTGACAAGAAGATTTTCATAGACGGAAAATCACTTTTCTGGAACTCCTCTGTTTGAATGAGTAGATGGTACATGGTTGGCACAAGGAGTATAATCGTGCAGTTGTATCGTTTGATTGAGTGGACCACCTTTTGTCCTGTGTATTGATCACCTATTACCACTGTTCCACCATTCATTAAGATTGGCAAAGATAGAGCATTTAGCCCGCCTGTATGAAACATCGGCATATAGTTGATGGTGACGTCCTCTTCGGTCAAGTTCCAACTTAGAATGGTATTAATCGCATTCCATTGAATGGATTGGTGACTTAATACGACTCCTTTTGGTTTTCCTGTCGTTCCTCCAGTATAGATCATTGCCAATGGTTCATGGTCGGATATACCTTCGGTAAATGGTTGGAAATTTACTGAATTCACGATCTCATCGTAATTTGCACCCCCAACATAAAAAGATTGAGGTATAGCAGTTTCTAACGAGATAAACATTTCCTCGAACTTTTGGTGAACCCCAAGCAATACAGGTGTACAATCCAACAAGATTTCATGTAATTCATGGACTGACAGACGCCAATTTAACGGGACAAAAATGGCACCAATTTTCCCACAGGCGAAGAGCAAATCAAAATAACAAATGTCATTTGGCGACAATAGTGCTATTCGATCACCTTTTTTCACCCCTTGACTTTTTAACCAGCCCGCCACTGCGGATGAACGATTATTTAATTGTTTATAAGTCCATTTGATATTGTTATTTTCTAGAATTACTGCATGTTTATTTGGGGATAGTCTTGCTCTATTTTCCAGCCAATCGAGTTCCCACCTCACACCACAATCGCTCCTTCACAACTAGATGAAAACATCTTACTGAAAAGTAGTTACATCAAAGTTACATGAATAATAAAAAAAAAACAAAAACGACCCATGAAAAGGTCGTTTTTGGTTACATCATGATTCCGCCGTCTACATGAAGGACTGTTCCGTTTACATAGTTTGATTCATCTGATGCTAGAAACAGGTAGGCGTTTGCGATATCTTCTGGCTTCCCCAATCTTGCTAAAGGTACCATTTGTTTCATTTGGTCTAATATTTTTTCGGGAACTTTTGCAGTCATTCCCGTTTCGATAAAACCAGGTGCCACCGCATTCACATTTATTCCTTTACGCCCCAGCTCTTTGGCCCATGTTTTCGTCATACCAACAACACCAGCTTTAGTCGCTGCATAATTCGTTTGACCGATATTGCCATACACACCTGAAACGGAAGATGTATTAATGATCTTTCCTTTTCCATTTTCAAGCATTGATGGTAAAACAGCCTGTGTACAGTGAAATACCCCTGTAAGATTAACATCCACAACTGCTTTGAAATCCTCGGCACTTAATTTAGAAAGCATGGCATCTTTTGTGATCCCCGCATTATTGATAAGGATACTGATGTTGCCGTATGTTTCTCTGACTTTTTCAACCATTTCATCCACATTTGAACGCTCTGCAACATTTACCTGAAAAAAAGTCACTTCATAGCCCTTTTTTCTTAATTCCTGTGCCCTTTTTTCTCCTTGTTCCACATTAAAGTCTGCCATGGCAACCTTTGCGCCTTCTTTAGCAAAAGTCTCCGCTGCAGTGTATCCAATACCGTTAGCTGCTCCAGTTATGATGGCCACTTTATCTGTTAATCTCATTTGAACACCTCAGTATTTAGGAATTTAGTAACCTCTTTTAATAATTGCGGTAAGTCGTCAATAAGTGGTGAATGACCACAATCTTTTAACTCAACGAATTTTGCTTTTGGTCCTAAATCCTCTACCAATTCTTTCGTCATCTCAGCAGTAACCACGAAATCACGTTCTCCTCTTAACACTAGAACAGGTACATTGATGTTATCCACTAGTCCGTTTCCTTCTACAAGCCCATTATGATGATGACTAATATTAAAAGTATTGTTAGAATGATGGACCTCTGCTAAGTTTCGCTGGGTTCTCATATCCTGAACATACTCATCATAAAGGTCTGGAGCCGGCTGATTTTTTGTATAGATGACAGCGTTCCATATCAGTTTCAATAATTCAACGTTATTTGTGTCATAGGCTGCCTGAACAGGTAAGGTTCTAATTAAATCGCGTTTAATATCCTCATAGGATGAAAATCTTCGAGGTACATCATTCTCACTAAGTTTTCCGTCAAATGGATAGCCCCTGGTAGATTCTGAGGCTAGCAATATCAGCTTATTGCAATATCCTTGGTAATCAGCAGCAAATTGCATGGCGACAGCACCGCCAGTGGACCAGCCAACAATCGCGAAATCCTTTAAGTCAATCTCATCCACGAAGAGCTTAACATCATCTGAAAAATCTTTAATGGATGTGATAGGTTTATTGTAGCTTGATAAACCAAACCCGCGTAAATCCAAGGCATATAACTTATATTCTTCAGGCATATTATCCAGTATAAGGTCCCAATGTTTAGAAGAAGTCATATTACCGTGAATGAGTAAAACCTTTTTTTCTCCGCCTTCCCGCTCACGATAGGCAATCGTTTCCCCATTTGTTAACTGTACCTCTTTTATTCCTACATTCGCCATTATCTCACCTTCCCCCATTTTATTGCAGTGGCTCCCCATGCATATCCAATCCCGGCACTAACGAAAACGACTAGGTCCCCTTCTTTTACCTTCCCCTCTTTTAGTGCAAGCTCTAATGATAAAATCTGATCAATTTGACCGATATGTCCGTAGTCCTCAAGATAAATCGATTGCTCCGGGGATAATCCTAATTCTTTTAATACATATTCATGTGCAGACTTTTTCATGTGAAGCATGGCAATATATGAAATATCTTCGTCTTTATAACCACTCTTACTGACGGATTCTTTGATTACTTTAATAAAATTATCCATTGATTTTTGTTCTAAACGCCGTTTCATTCCCTCTGGGTCAAGGACATCCAGCATATTTAAGCGCTGCTCGATAGCTTCTTTTGTGATGGGATGTTTTGTACCGCCAGAAACGACCACCACATCTTCTGAAAAGGAACCGTCCGTTACAAGTTCCGTTTCTAACAAGATGTTCTCGTTATGGTCTTTTTTCAACAGAATCGCCCCGCCGCCTGCACTTAGGTTATACATAAAACGAGTACGTGGGTTCTGGTAGTCGATGAAATCCACATTTCGGTATCCTCCTGCCAGCAAGACGGTGTTAATTGTTGAATCTGCCATCATCAAGCTTTTTGCCACTTTAAGCGCCATAACGGTCGTTCCACATCGTAAGGCCACATCAAATGCCCATGCATTTAAGGCTCCGATTGCTTCCTGAAGTTTGATTCCAGCTGTCCAAAGCGGATATTCCTTATGCTCCTCGCCAATATAAATGACAACATCAATTTCCAACGGGTCTATACTTGCTCTTTCAATCGCCTGCTTAGCAGCAATTATCCCCATTTCACAAGTATGATCAGCAGGTCCTGGTACATGTTTCTTCTTTATCCCCATCTTTTCTTCGACAACATGTGTGGGGATACCTGCTATTTCCGCGATCTCTTTACCTGTCATAAATTCATCTGGAAGGTAGAGACCTGTACTAACAATACCAATCCTCATAACCCTCACCTCCTCAACTATGAGTCTTCTACCATTGACTTCATATATGCAGTAGCTTCTTCAATTGTCTCAAATAATGTTTCCCGATCTTCTTGAACATGGGTAACTTTAATTCTCCATTGTTTTCTGCCCGTCTCTTTTTCCACTGCAGCTAATTGAAAACGAACGACAAAGGATGCAATTTGTAAAGACTCCATTTAGCCTCCCCCTACCCTGCTAAATTTTCTTTATTCTTAGCAGATTCCTGTTTTCTTCGTTTCCAGGTGAATTTTTTTAGTGTCCCCACGATACCAAGAGGGAAGAAAATGACAACTAGAATATAAATAATGCCAAAGAATATAATCCAACGTTCAAAAATCCAGTGCTCTTTTGCCAGTTCAGTTAACCCATCATGAGCAAATTCGATTAAACCTGCACCAATAATGGCGCCCACTAAGGTCCCTACACCACCAATAATGGTCATTAATAAAGCATCTAAGGTGATATCCATTGTAAATACACTCGTATTCACATATCGGAGTGACATTGCATAAAAGATACCCGCTATTCCTGCTAATACCCCTGCAACAACACTTGCTGCAATCTTATAATGTAGTACTTGATAACCTAGTGATTCGGTTCGTTGTTCATTTTCTCGAATTGCCTGCAAGACTCTCCCAAGCGGGGAGTTGGTGAAACGTTTTAGGATCATAAATACAGCTATCATGGAGAGTAAACAAATGATGTAAAAGTTAGTCCGGTCAATAAAAACTTCTGGAACGCGGAAAGTAAACCCATCATTTCCGAACGTTAATGTCCTCCATTTTTCCGCTAATACTAAAAATAATCCTGCTAACGCCATTGTTAACATCGCGTAAAAATGGCTTTTCAAACGGAGAGTAAGCAAACCTACAATAAAACTTACAATCGCAGTAATGAGAATGGTTGCAAGTACCGCATAAAGAAAATGAAGCATCGTAGGTTCAAAACGCTTCATGAATATCCCAATTGAATAGGCCCCGATACCAAAAAACATCGCATGACCAAAAGAAACAATTCCGGTAAAACCTAATAATAAGTCATAACTCATCGCTAGGATGGCAAACACAAAAATTTGAGTCAACAGGATTAACATATTTCTAGATTCATAGACAAAAGGCAAGAGCAACAGAAAAGCAGCAATGATGACATAAATAGCATTCACTCGATTATTAATAATCCATTTCATCCTCTCACCCCTTCCCGCCAAATAATCCCTGTGGCTTTACAATCAAGACAACAGCCATTAAAAGCATATTTACTGCTAATGATAATTCCGGTACATAATAAGCCATGAACGAACCAGACAGTCCAACTAAAATGGCTGCCATAACAGACCCTGTGAAATTCCCCATCCCGCCAATAACAACGACGATAAAGGCTAATATCGCAAATTCCATACCCATTCCAGCATGAATAACGCCAGAGTATGGTCCGAAAAGAACTCCTCCCAGTGCGGCCATTCCAGAACCAATCATAAATACAAACATAAATATCTTTTTAATATTTATTCCCAATGCCTGCACCATTTCCTTATTCATAACCCCTGCCCGGACCACCAAACCAATTTTTGTCTTTTTGAGTAAGAATTGCACACCAGCAAAAACCAGTAATCCTACTGCTATGATGAATACTCGATATTTAATGATAATCATATTGCCAATTTCCCAGCTGCCTTGTAAATACTTTGGAGGATTAGCCGTCAATTGGTTAGGTCCCCAAATTACTTTAAGCATCTCAGATAAAACCAACATGAGGCCAAGCGTAATTAAAATTTGCTGAATATGGTTTCCATAAACGGGTTTGATAATCCACTTTTCAGTAATCATCCCCAGTATAAAACCTGCTAGAATGGCACCAATAATACCGATTACAAAGCTTCCCGTAGTAGTATATATCCAGATGCCACTGTAGGCACCCCAGGCAAACAATCCGCCATGAGCAAAGTTAAGTACATCCATCAATCCAAAGATAAGCGTTAAGCCTGCAGCCAATAGGAAGATCAGCATGCCTGTTGCCAATCCGTTTAATGTCAAATTGAATAGTAGCTCCATTCAAACTTTCCTCCTTTCCTAAGCAATTCCTAAATACTTTCGTTTCATTTCCTCATCTTCTTTTAACTGCTTCATTAAACCATTGCTAACACTTCTTCCATCATCAATAATGTAAAAACAATCACCGATTGTGCTAGCCATATAAAAATTTTGTTCAACCAAGACAATAGTGGTTTGTTCCTTCATTTGCATAATAGACTCCATTACTTTCTCAACAACTATTGGTGCCAATCCTTTACTAGGTTCATCGATTAATAACAGTTCATTTTCATTCACATAGGCTCTGGCGATTGAAAGCATTTGTTTTTGGCCGCCGCTCAGTAAGCCCCCAGGCTTTTTCCAGAACTTTTTTAAATCAGGAAATAGAGTTAATATATAGTCAAGCCGTTTATGGGTTTCTTCGTTTTCTTTTTGAATGGCTACTTTCATATTTTCTTCGACTGTCAATCCTGCAAAAATCCCTTGGTCTTCTGGAACATATCCAATTCCCTTTTTGGCGATGGTATACGTTGGCAACGATTGGATGGCTTCACCTTTATAGACAATGCTTCCCTTTGAAGCTGGATTTAGCCCCATGATCGTCCGTAATGTTGTTGTTTTTCCTGCGCCATTTCTACCAAGAAGAACCGTAACCTCACCTTTTTTCACTTCAACCGATACGCCTTGTAAAATATGATATTGTCCAATATGCGTCTCAATCTGATTAAGCTTCAGCAGCTCGCTCATCGCTGATACCTCCCAAATAGGCAGATTGGACGGTTTCATTTTTCATAATTTCTTCAGGTGTTCCGTCTGCCAACAGTCTGCCGTTAAATAGCACCATTACAGAGTCTGATAAATCTAATATCATATCCATTTTGTGCTCAATTAATATGATTGTTCGATTCCCTTGTTCCTTTATTCTTCTAATCACTTCTAATATGGCAGGAACATCTTCTAAAGACATACCTGCAGTTGGTTCATCTAGTAATAGTACCTCGGTTTCAAGCGCAAGGAGCATAGCCATTTCTAGCTTTCTTTTTTCACCATGCGCCAAATTGCTCGCCAGTGAGTCCACTTTATCGTCTAACAGCACGAGCCTTAGCCAATCAAGCGCCTTTTGTTCAAATTCATGGTATTTTTTATAATGCCATAACATCTGATAGCGAACGCCGGCTTTGGACTGAACTGCCAGCCTTACATTTTCCAGTACCGTTAAATTAGGAAATACATTTGTAATTTGAAAAGAGCGCCCAATTCCTTCTCTCGTTCGCTTTGTCGAGGAAAGTTTCGTGATATCCTTTCCACGAAAATAAATATTTCCATTCGTAGGTGTTAACTGCCCGCTTAGAAGATTAAAGAATGTTGTTTTTCCAGCACCATTTGGACCAATGATGGATTTAAAGTGTTTTTCAGGAACAGAAATGCTGACAGAATCAACAGCTGTATGTCCACCAAAGGTTATCGATAAATTATCTGTTTCAATTAAAGTTGTCACGCTTTCACCACCGATCAAGTAGATAGAAATAAGGAAGAGGGTGACCAAAAATCAGGTCGAACCCTCATATTTTTATACGAACACCTTTTTAATTACGTACTGGAGGTGCGGTTTCTTCTGGAGTTAATTCTCGCATTAACACAGGGACTGGGTATGGTACGCCATCTTTCTTTTCAAGTTTAATGGCATAGAGTGCTTGAAGGGCCTGATGATCTTCTTTGCGATAGGTCATTTTTCCTTTTGGAGTTTCAAAGCTCATGCCTTCCATTGTCTCTATAAGTTTATCGGCATCTGCGTCTCCTTTTGTTTTCTTTAACGCTTCCACGATTGAAATGGCTGCACTCATACCACCTGGTGTAAATAAGTCAGGGACATCTCCGTTAAAACGCTTCTTATGTTCAGTTACTAACCAATCATTAATTTTATTTTGAGGAAGATCATGATAATAAACAGTAAATCCTTCCATACCAACAAGCGGCTCCATTGTAGCTAAAGCTGCAATGTCAGGTGCACCTGTAGAAATTTTGATTCCTTTATCTTGAACCTTCATATCAGAAATTTGTTTCCAAGGAGAATTAGCACCCGCCCAAACAACAAATAAATAATCTGGCTTTGCATCAATAATTTTTTGAATGTTGGATGTAAAGTCAGTTGCTGCTGGATCGGCATATTCTTCTAATACAATATCTGCACCAAGTTTTTCAGCCGCTTCTTTAAAGGCTGCTACTCCATCACGTCCGAAAGAATAATCTGGAGCCAGGGTAGCTATTTTTACACCTTTACCAGCAATTGCTGCGGCACCCGCTACTGCGTCCTGAGAAGAATTTCGCGCAGAGCGGAAAATATACTTATTGAACTCAGAGCCTGTAATACTATCAGCTGCTGCTGGTTCTACAATCATAATCTTTTGATATTCTTCTGCCAGCGGCAAAACAGCTAATGTATCTGCAGAGCTGGATGATCCTACTAAAAAGTCCACTTTATCTTCTTCCAAAAGCTTGGTTGCTTTTTGAACAGCAACTTCTGGTTTTGTTTCTGTATCTTCTACAACAAACTCAATCTTTCTACCTTCAACCTCCATTGTTCCTTCCGTTGCATATTCAAGTCCAAGTTCAAAACCCCTTAATGTTTGTTTCCCGTAAGATTCTAAAGCACCAGTTGTAGAAGCAAGAACCCCAATTTTAATCGGCTCCTTACTCTCAGCCTTTTCTCCACTCCCCTTTGTATCTCCTTCCGTTTTGTCTGAACTGCATGCAGTAGCAAAAATCATGATAAAAATAAGAAATGCTGCTAAAACTCCTTTTCCACGAAATAACTTCACTTCTTTTCCCCCTTATTTTTTAAAAATAAAATCATTCAAGCTTTGAGTTAATAGTAAAAAAGTAGAGTTACAGAGAAGTTACAAGGAAAAACTGAAATGACCTTATGGAAAGACAAGAAAAAAAACAGCCCTTCATTAAGGCTGTTCGATTTGATCTAAATATTTTTCTGATTCGAGAATCATATCGTGCATTTGTTTCGTTGGTTCGAGAGGAGATACTCCTAATTCTTCTTCTAGAACGACTTTACACTTTTGATACCATTTCATTGCCTGTGGACGGTTGTTTTTCCGGTAATAGCAATACATTAACAATCGATAGGCTTCTTCCCAGGTGCGGTCGCGCTTAAGTATTTTTTCACACCAATAAATAGCATGGTCATATTTTTCTTGCCGGACCATGATTTGAGCTATTTTTTCAGCAGCTCGTAAGAAATAAACCAGCATACTCTCACGTTTACTTATACACCAATCATCATATCTTCTGTCTGGCAGGTATTCCCCTTGATAAAGTTTTAACCCTTTTTCCAAAAGGGTAATCCCTTTTTCTTGGGATGCTTCATTTAGCCCTGTTTGAATCAATACTTGAAATTGAATAGTATCTAATTCAATTTTCGCATGAGGATTTAATCCATAAAACATTCCTTCTCTTATAATAAAAAAGGGGGCTGCCCTTGCCTTACGCATTGGCTCTAGAACATGATGAAGACTATTTAATGCAACTTTAAAATCACGGTCTGCATTTTTTGTATCTTGATTCGGCCAAAGAATTTGGAGTATCTCTTCTTTCGTCATCAGTTCGTTCACGGTTATAAAGAGCTGAAACAATTCCTTGCCTTTTTCACGCTGCCAATCTTTTTCTCCGACTTCCTTTTCTCCAAGCCAAACTTTAAATTGTCCTAGTGTTTGAACTCTGATCGAATATCCAGGATGGGAATCCAATCCCCCAGTAATCCCCATATCCTGAAGGATTTTTATAGCATATGAGCTTTGAATATTCCCTTTTGCACACTTAATTAACATAGGTACGATCATCTGTAAATCCCTTGGACCAAATACTGATACCTTATGAAAAAAGAACTCAAATTCATAGGTTTGAATCATATATAAAAACTTATCGATTGTGTGTCTAAACAAATCTTCATCTTTTTCTAAAAAGTAAATATAGGCAAGCCAGAAACCGGATAACATTTGTCCAAACGTATCCTCGCATTGATAAAATAATGCTCTTGTTTTTTCTAAGTAATCCAGTCCTTTTTTTCCTCTTTCGTTATAAATACATGTAATCCCCATACAAAGGCTAATAAGTGCGGAAAGCCAGATATCCTGTACTTTTTCAGTCTCCAATAATGCTCTTTTCCCTGCCTCTATTGCACGCTCGTATTCTCCCCTAGTTCCATACAGGATACAAAGTCCCATTAATGGTTCAGCTTTACCCCTTTCTACATTCAGCGTATCCATAATTTCCAAAGCCGTATGGTAGCACTTTTCGGCTAAATCAGAATCATATTTATTAAGAATTTGGACCGCATGCCCCATCCGAATCCAGCCGCAGGCCTCCACAAATGGTGCTTTTAAACTAATACCTTGTTGTATGCCTGCCTGTGCTAAATCCTTGGCATTCATTCCTTCTCCCGTAAAGGATTCAATTAGAGACAATAACAAATCGGTTTCTCTATGTGACTTCGGAAGAGCGTTACCACTTTTACCTGATAATTCTTCTTTTTGATTGTAAAGAACCTTTTTGGCCTCTTCAAACCGACCTGTTCTTAGATACAATCTTGCTTCAATATTTCCATCTACTATGGAGGGACTAGATTCTATTGCTTTTTGCAGCCATTTTTCAGCGTTAGTCGATTTTCCAGCATTCAAAAGATTTTCAGAAAGTAAATAATACAGCTTTGCCTTTTCTACTTCTGGACTACTGCTTTTTTCTCTTGCTTCAATAGCATCATATAATAATCTTTCGGCTTGATGAGGCTGAATGGTATCTAAATAAATCTTTGCTTTTCCTTCTAATGCCTTACTCATTCCAAGAAAATCTTTTCTCTTCTCGGCCTCTAAATAGGTTTTATCATAGCATTTCTCTGCCTCTTGATATTGGGAGCGGTACCTTAGGACCTCTGCTTTTAAAAACCAGAGAAAATAATAGGTGTCGAACTCTTTTAAAGGAATCAGCAGTAATTGATCAGACAAGCTTTTTAGCTTCCCGCCCTCAAGCATTGTAATACCATTGTCCTGTAAAATGGAGGCAATTGCTTTATAATGACTAATCTTTTTATAGTGGTAAAGAGCCTCTTCCCATAGTAATCTTTTTTCATAGAATCTGGCACATTTCTCATGGAGGGCAGAGTAAGCAGCGGGGTTATTTTTTAAGAAAGCGTTTTCTAAAAATTCTTTAAAAAGTGCATGGTAGCGGTAATGCTTTAATCCAATCTTCTGGATGAACAAATTTCTTTCTTTTAATTGCTCGAGCATATTAGAAGCTCCATGAATTCCAATTACTTCATCGCAAAGCTCTTCTTCCATAACATCTAGGATTGAAGTTTGCTCCAAAAATTGCTGAATGACTGGCGGTTGTTTTGAGAAGACTTCCATTACTAAGTAGTCGAATAAGTCCTGAAGTGAGTAGGTAGAATGTTCAAAGTGTGCAGTGATATCTCCAGTAAGTGGAATTTGCTGCGCTATCATACACGATGCAATAATCCATCCTTCTGTTATTTGATAGATATTTTGTAAGTGAGCAGGCTCAATTTCCAGCCCATAAAGGTCTGATAATAATAATTCTGTTTCTTCTAGCGTGAGAACTAAATCTTCCCGTGTCATTTCGAATAGCTGCCCGTTAACTTTCATTTTCGTTAAATGCTTCCAGCCAGGTCGGCTGCGGCTTGAAATCACTAAGTGTAAATTAGCAGGTATATGCTGTAGTAATTTTTCAATCCAACTGTTAATCGTATAGGAATGCTCAATTTGATGATAGTCGTCCAAAATCAAAGTAATATCAGAATTAGCATCAAGGATTTCATTTATAAACAAGGTGCATAGATAACTCAAATCTTCTTCCCGTATGTACCGGTCTATTGTTTCAATATACTTTTCAATTTCCTGACCAAATTCAGGAACCACCCCTCTAATCGAATGAATGATATAGGAAAGGAATGGAAGGATGTCGTCGTCCATTGATGAAATGGAGTACCAGCAGCCTGGGATTTTTTCATCCCTCATAAATAAAGCCAATGCCGTACTTTTTCCAAAACCAGCACCCGAATGAATAATGGTTAAAGGATACTCAGGTATTTTCTTCATTTTCCTAGTAAGCTTAGCCCGTCTAATAAATTCGTCTTTAATAACAGGGATTCGCAGTTTTGTTTGAATAATAGGCAGCTTCATTTATTTATCCTCCTTTCTAATATTTCCAATTTTTACACTATTTTATCATATAATAAAGCTCCGTGGCAGAACTAGGTTTTTTAATAGCCAAGAAATCTTATTCTTCATAAATCATTTTTTTCGTCATACCGCCATCAACGACTAGATTAATCCCCGTTACAAAATTATTTTCTCTTGCTGTTAAATACATACATGCTCTTGCAATATCATCGGGCTTCCCAACGCGTTTAGAAAAATGCTGATTATGATCAATGTCTGTTAATTCTGAGTAGTCCCCTGTGTGAATCCAACCAGGTGAAATCGCATTTACGGTTATTAAATCATCGCTAAGAGATGAGGCTAGAGCATGCGTGATACCAACAATTCCTCCCTTAGTAGCTGCATATCCCTCTGAGTTTGGTTCAGACATGAGTGCCCGCGTCGAAGCAATGTTTACAATGGCTCCCCCCTCTTGATTTTCACGCATATACCTCGCTGCCTCCCGTGAACATAGGAAAACACTTCTCAAATTGGTTTGGATGATATCATCCCATTCTTCAACCGTCACATCATACAACGATTTAAATAACCCTTTACCAGCATTATTAATTAGGACATCTAACCCACCGAATGTGTTTTTTGCAGTTTTCATTAGGTGAATAATATCATTTTCTTTCCTAACGTCTGTTTTCACGTAAAGTACTTCAGTTCCCATTTGTTTAAGTTCCACTTCCGACTGTTTTCCAGCAGTTTCATCCACATCTGCCAACAAAACCTTTGCCCCTTTTTCAGCATAAGCAGCTGCGATGACTCTGCCAATCCCTTTTGCTGCACCAGTTACAATTACTACCTTATTTTTAAAACTCATTAGAAACCACCTCTTCAATCACTTTTAACTGTAGTTTAACTTATTTCGCAGTTTACTTGAAAATAATGTGGAAATTTTTTCTACGTAATAAAAATAAATTTCAAGAAAAAATAAGAAAACCTCTAAGAAAAGGAGGAAGGAATTATGCAGGACAAATGTTTCTATTGTGTAAATGAAATCGAGGAAAAACAACATCATTATGTTACATTTTTTCGTTCTAGTACTGAAAGAGATGAGATCCTTTGTCATGAATGTTATCAGGAGTGGCTGCAAGGGGTAAAAGGGTAGTATTTATTACGAAAATAAAGGGCCGATTCTATTTCGGCCCTAATTAGTTGCACAATTATTCACTTTAGTAATGTTGCTGCCTGTATAGTCGATACTAAGCAGTTTAGCTGTCATGTCAGGAAACTTTGATTGAATGGATTGCTTCAGTAATCGTCCTTTTCCTTCTTCACAAAAACATAAAACGGTTGGACCAGCACCACTTAAGGCAACACCAAATGCACCCTCAGATTTAGCAAAATCTTCAACAGCATTGTAAAAAGGAATCAACGGTTTCCGATAAGGCTGGTGGAATAGGTCCATTTCCATCATTTTACCTGCCATCTCCCAGTTTTGACTAAGAAGTGCTGCAACTAAAACATTGGCAGTAGAGGAAGCTTGAATAGTATTTGAATACGAAAATTCTGTTGGTAAGACACCACGGGAATCTTTCGTTAATAAGCTTTCTCTCGGAATTACAGCAACCATTTCAAACGAAATAGATGCGATAGGAAGAACATCCACCTGGCCTTGCTGATAACAGCCAATGATAAGGCCTCCATATAATGATGCCCCAACGTTATCTGGATGACCCTCTATTTCTGTGGAGAGTAATAACTTTTCTTCTTTTGTTAACCCTAACTCACCAACATAATCAGCAAGCTCAATGCCTGCAATAATAGCTGAAGCACTTGAACCAAGTCCGCGTGCCAACGGAATATCACTTTCAACTTTTATTTTACACGGGTGTAAATCTCTGCCATATTTCGCTGCTGTTTGTAAGGCAATTTGGCAGATAAAATTCTGTTCATCTGCCGGGAGATCCTTTAACTCCTCTGATGTGGAATTACATTCCCATTTTTCACTTTTCTCTACTTCTAAAGTTAAATATAGATTCAGGGCAACACCGATTGAATCAAAGCCAGGGCCAAGATTTGCAGAGCTTGCTGGAACTGTAATAATAAACTTATCATTATTTTGAGTCATTGTATGACAACTCCTTTAAACCCGGCCATCTCATAATGATTTTCTCACTACTCTATACGCACTTTTTATTTCTTTTACCGCTTGTAAATCGTTTAATTCATACAGGATGGCATCATAATTTGTAAGTGACGCTTTATGTGTAACCAAGACAATTTCAGATGTTTCGTTTTTCTTTACTGGAAGCTGTAATATTTTTTCAAAGCTGACACCGTATTTCGCAAAAATGGAAGTAAGTTCAGCAAATACACCCACCTCATCCTGTACATGGATTCGTAAGAAGTATTTAGAGTACTTTTCATTATCATCCTTTAAGCGCTTAGGGAACTGTGGTGTAACCGCACTGCGTCCATTTACTCCAAGTCGTAGATTTTTCATTACTCCTACTAAATCTGAGACCACTGCCGTTGCAGTTGGCAGGCTTCCTGCACCTGGTCCATAAAACATGGTTTCACCAACAGCCTCGCCGTACACATAAACAGCGTTATACTCGTTTTGAACCGAAGCCAATGGATGGTTGTCGGACAAGAAGGTAGGTTGAACACTTACCTCTACTTTTTCCCCTTCTCGGTGAGCGTATCCTAACAGTTTCATTGTATAGCCTAACTGTTTTCCATACCGAAGATCTTCTTCTGTTACAGTAGATATTCCAGATACCTTTACATCATCAAGATCTATATGCATCGAAAAGCCTAAAGTGGCTAATATTGTCATTTTTCGGGCCGCATCCAATCCTTCTACATCGGAAGTTGGATCGGACTCCGCGAACCCAAGCCCTTGGGCTTCTTTAAGAACATCTTCATATGCACTACCATCTTGGGTCATTTTTGTTAAAATATAATTAGTGGTTCCATTTACAATCCCCATCATTTGGGTAATACGATCAGAAGCAAGACCATCAACTAAACCTCTTAAGATTGGAATACCACCGGCTACACTGGCTTCATAAAATAAATCACAGCCATTTTCAGAAGCAACAGACAACAATTCTGATCCATGAAGAGCCATTAAATCTTTGTTTGCTGTTACAACATGCTTGCCTTGACGGAGTGCACCAAGCAAATAATCCTTTGTTTCGTTGACTCCGCCCATTACTTCAATCACAACATCTATCTCAGGATCATGCAGGATATCAGATGGGGTAGATGTTAACAACGCTGGATCCACTTCAGCCGGTCTTTCTTTATGTATATTTTGGACCAGGATTTTTTTGATGACAACAGGACAACCAACCTGGTGCATTAATTTATCTTGGTGATTTTTGATAATTTTTACAACCCCTGAACCAACTGTTCCTAAACCGAGTAACCCAATTTGGATTGCTTTCATAAATAGTCCCTCCTGATCTGTCTATCGCATACGCACAATTGTCTTTATATAGTAGACATTATATTATTCTCTTAATATATTTACAATAGACTAATTTTTTTAAAAATTCAATGTAATCGCTTACCTCCATGCTAGTATTGGTCTTCCTTTTTTCAAAAAATTTTTTAATTTGAATACTCAAAAAATTATTTATTTTACCCTTTACAATCGCAAAGGTATCCATGTAGAATATTCTTTAAATTCAGGTAATCTAAATTAAATGTAATGATGAAGACGGCATTAAGAGAATGCTTCAGAGAGCCGGTGGCAGCTGTGAACCGGTGCAATTTCTTAAACTTGCCCAGCCCTTCTGAACTGGCAGACTGAAATTTTAGTAGGAATGCCCGGGATCCCCCGTTAACCTATGGAGGCTGCATAACGATTTGCAGCAAAAGAGGGTGGCACCACGTTGATCACGTCCCTCATAACAAGACAACTCTGTCCTGTTATGAGGGACTTTTTATTTTTTTAAAAAAAATTAGAAATACGAGAGGATGAGTTAAAAGATGTTTAAGGTACTAGTAACCGATGGTATTAGTGATTCTGGTTTAAAGAGTTTGTTTGACCACCCTAATTTTATTGTAGAGCGCCAGCCTACTTTAAAGTTTGAAGAGCTAAAGGATATTATTGGAGATTACGAGGCTTTAATTGTCCGCAGTCAAACGAAGGTTACATCAGAACTGCTTCAATATGCTGACAGACTTAAGGTAATTGCTAGAGCGGGTGTAGGTGTAGATAATATCGATGTGAATGCTGCTACTGGGAAAGGAATTATCGTCATAAATGCTCCTGGTGCCAACACGATTGCCGCTACAGAACACACATTAGCGATGATGCTCTCTATGGCGAGAATGATTCCGCAAGCCCACAAAAAGACTGTTGGCGGAGAATGGGATCGAAATTCTTTTAAGGGAGTAGAATTATACAAAAAAACTCTTGGTGTCATTGGTATGGGTAAAATCGGAACCGAAGTCGCAAAGCGTGCTAAGAGCTTTGGGATGAATATCTTGGGATATGACCCCTATTTAACAGAGGAAAGAGCTGAGAAACTTGGAATGAAAAAGGCAAGCCTCGATTTAATCGCACGCGAGTCGGATTTCATAACCATTCATACACCACTTACAAATGATACAAAAGGTTTAGTCAACGACGAATACTTAAGCAAGACAAAAAGGGGAGTACGATTTATCAATGTCGCCAGAGGTGGAATTATTGATGAAAAGGCTTTAGTTAGGGCGATTCGAACTGGCCAGGTTGCAGGTGCCGCACTCGACGTTTTTGAAAAGGAACCTGTTGCCGATCCAGAATTGCTGGACAATCCCAATATTATTGTTACCCCGCATTTAGGAGCTTCCACTGTAGAAGCACAAGAGAAAGTAGCTCAAGAGGTCAGTGAAGAAATTATTGAAATTCTTGAAACACAATCCATCCGCAATGCTGTGAATATGCCGCAGATGTCAGGTGAAACGCAGCAAAAAATGCAGCCATACTTACTGCTTGGAGAACAAGTGGGGCAGCTAGTGGTTCAACTATTAAAGCATGCTCCTTCTAAAATTGAAATTAATTATTATGGAGATTTAATTGAAGAAGATACAGAACTATTAACACGAACCATGATTAAAGGTGTTTTATCCCATCATTTAAGTGACTCGGTTAATTTAATTAATGCTCTTCATCTTTTAAAGGAGCAAGGTGTTTCCTATAATGTGCAAAAAAATGCTACGAATAAAGGTTTCGCCAATTATATGGAACTCTCCATTACAAAAGGATTGGAAACAGCCAAAATCGGAGCAACCGTATTAAATGGCTATGGTGCTAGAATCGTAAAAATTAATGACTATCGCATTGATGTAAGACCTGAAAGCCATCTCTTACTTGTAAAACATCAGGACGTGCCTGGTATGATTGGTAAGGTTGGATCTCTTCTTGGGGATTATCAAATTAATATCGGAACGATGCAAGTAGGCAGAACAGCTGTTGGCGGAGAAGCAATCATGGTCTTAACACTTGATAAGCAGATTACTCCGGAGGTTATCAAAGCCCTTACACTTATTAATGGTTTAAACGAAGCTCAATCACTGGAGTTAGCGAATGTAGATTCCTTTTATCCAGGAAAGCAGGAGCTTGAAAAGGTTAAATAACTAATTGATGCTGGCCAAATCTGTTATGGATTTGGTCTTTAATATTTGATGGTTAATTCTCGAGGTTTATTCTACGAGCTATTTGTGCTCGTTCTAACTAGAAAGGCGGGAAACCGGTAACGCTTGGGGCTATTATTCATGCCCGTTCTATCTGGAAATACGGATATACGGTAACGAATAGAGGCTATTCGTGCCCTTTCTAACTGGAAAGGCGGGTAAAAGGTAACGAATTGGGGCTAATCTCTCTCGCTTGAGCTAAAAATAAGTTTCGTTTATTTTTCAGTTGCAATCCGATCAACCATCAGATACGAACTAAGAGGGATTGCTCGGCAATCCCTCTTAGTTTTTCTCGATTATTTCTCTCACATCAAGCACTGTATCGAGAATATAGTCTGCAGCGTGCTTTTCAAAGTCACTTCTTGCGTCTTTTCCTGATAATCCAGTTAACACTGCAGCAAATTGACATTCCATTTTTTGTGCAGCCAGCAAGTCCGCCAGTGAATCCCCGACAACTAATACCTCTTCTCCATTTGATATTGGCAAAGTAGTACGCAAACAATCCTCTACTGAAGTATTTCTTCCTTTTAGCCCCATAATGTACGTAAATGGATCTGGTTTTGAGAGTGACCGTCTTTCGTTTAATCCCTTTTCTGCTTTGAGCACATCATCTGCAGTGACAATATGATTGATATCAAAATATTTTAGCCAGTTTAAGTGGTGAAAGGGTTGAATGGTTTCAAGCTCAGGTCTCCCCGTTCCAATTCCTATTTTTACTCCAGAATCTTTTAGGAATGAAAAGAGTGCTTCTATCTCTGTTTTAGCAGCCAATGTGGTTTCATTCGCTAAAAAGCCTTTCTTTCCTAATTGAACAGAAGGTTTGCCAGTGGATTTTTCTACATTCTCATCGCCAACATACCATTCTTGACTGACATGCTCACATACTGACCAAAGTGCATTGATTCCGCTAAAGATTTCTGTTTGAACCCCGAGTCTCTCTTCCGCTAATTGATTAAGATAATTGAACAATTCTTGCTTTGTTTCCTTTGATTCTCCAAAATCAGATACAAATAGATCGAAATCTTGATTAACTGGATAATTACGTAATACCCTGCCTATATCAAGCAGCACTTCTCTTGTGATGGGTTCCTGCAGCCAGTTGTTGATGCTGCTATTTTCTTTTTCCTTTATTTGAGATAAGAGATGGATTAGTTGATGGCCAAAAGACAAATAAATCATATCCCAATTCGCATTGAGCCCCCTTGACTTCATGAGCTTTAGAACTTCATCATGCTTTCCGAATACAGTCTCCCGAATACTCTTAATCTCTGCTTTACTATAATCTGTTTTAAATTTCTCAGGTGCCAATGCCAAATAATTATTACTTATTAACAATTCCCATACGGTTAGTGCAGAGGCGTCAAAATAATGCTCTTCACTTAATAAGACTCCATCAACGTCAAATAAGATTGTTTTTATCACTTAACCCACCCTCTTTTCCAGTCCACTTTATTTCGTTATCGTAACACAGTAAAGAGTTGTTTTTAAAGAGGATTCTAAAATACGGCTTAATTTCTTTTTATAGAAAGGAACAGTTAAAGCCGATTATCTCCATGTGATAATCGGCTTTCTGAAGCTATTCAACCTATCTAATGTTTATTTTTATTAACGTACTTACCATAGTCTGGAATAGCAATTTGCTCAAAGTCATTAACTAACTTTTTCAGACCATTAGCCAGCATTTCACCTGATAATGGAATTCCATGGCCAGTTACAGCCGTGGTTGGCTGCAGTGCCTCCAATTTTCTAACCGATTCCCAAGCAGCTTGCCAATCGGTTGTAAGATATCTTGGTGGTCCATTTACTTCCATTTCTTGTGTAAGAACCTTATAAAGTGAATCTTGTTTAACTGTAATAAATGCATCTCCCGCTATCAGAGAACGATCTTGATCCCTAAATAGTGACACATGTCCGGGACTATGCCCCGGAGTATGTATCCAGCGGTATCCCGACAAGTGCGGCACACTTCCATCAGAAGGAAGGAATTGAATATGATTCCCTAAATTAATTGGTTCATTGGGAAACATCGGCGACATTTTAGCAACCAAACCGCCTTCTACAGTAGGGTCTGGCTCTGGATAACTCATTTTTCCAGTCAAAAAAGGAAATTCTAATTCATGTGCATATACAGGGACATTCCAATACTTGACTAATTCAATAATGGCTCCTACATGATCAAAATGACCATGTGTTAAAATAATGGCTTGCGGCCGGCTATTAGCACCGAAACGATCTTCCGTTACAGAAATAATCTCGTTAGCTGATTCAGGCATTCCAGCGTCAACTAAAACAAAATTCTTTGCTTCGGGATTTCCGACTAAACAGATATTTACAATTTGGATGGTGTGGCTATATAAATCGGGCAGGACCTCTATGCCAATACCACTGGCTATTGAAGTTGCGGGGATAAATTTATAATCACTGCCATAAGAAATCTCTTGATCCATTCTTAAACCTCTTTCTTTATATTAGTAATTTGGCTGACAAAGCTATTTTGCGCTTATACTTACTATCCTATGATGTAGGTTTATTTAAAATGGATTGATTAAACTATATACTTGAGATTGTTGTTCCGATCAATAACATAAAAAAAACGCCTGGAAATGTCTCCAAGCGTCCCCTGATTATCGTGCAAAACGATGATTTCCAATTGTCACGGTTACTTCACGTGAAAAGATCCAATCACTAACGGCTGTTTTTGGATTGTAGAAAAATAAAGAACCATTTCCTTTACCCATCAAAGCGATTGCTTCATTCACTGCCCTTTTGGACGCTAAGTCAGCTGGCTGATTAATTTGACCGTTTTGAACTGGCGTGAATGCATAGTGTCCATTTGAAATTTGATAAATGACTCCACGAACGGTGTTAGGGAAGTCTGGACTTTTCACTCGGTTTAGAATAACAGTTGCAACAGCTACCTTTCCGGCATATGGCTCACCAACGGCTTCTGCACGAACAAGTTTTGCCATTAATTCTTCATCTGCCGCTGAAATTGGAGAGTTTGGCAGAGTCATATATTGTCCTGCAATAAGTGGCTTACTATTGTTCGCACTCATTAAGCTATTAACTGGAATACCAAATCCTTTAGCAATTTTCCAATATGTCTCACCATATTGAATTTTGTGAGTAGTTGCTGCTTCTGACTTGGTCACACCAGTAAATGCTGACATTGAAAAGATTAATCCCGCTGCAATAACAAGTTTTTTTAATTTATTCATGTTTTATAGCCTCCTAGTATTCTCGTTGTTTTCTCTACTAATAAGGCTATCAGTTGTAACATACTTATTCATTAGCCAAAAATAACCAGTGCAAGAATAGCATAAATCGCTCCTGCTATGAAAGCATTTATCTATTAAATGGAATAGTTAACCAACTTGTTATCATTCCCTTCTTTTTCCCACTAATGGATAACTAAGGAAAAATTATTACATTCTATTTCAGGCTTATTTCATGAAATACCAATGTAACAATGATACCTTTCACCAAATTGACAAAATATCCCTTGATTTTTCACAGGTTTCTCCCTAAATCTTTGGTAATAATATAATAGAAGACAAAATGATGGAGGGTTCATAATGGAAAATCAGTTAGTCAGCATACTTAACAAACAAATTGCAAACTGGTCAGTATTGTATATCAAATTACATAACTACCATTGGTACGTAAAGGGTGGTCAGTTTTTTACCCTACACGCTAAATTTGAGGAATTCTATAACGAAGCCGGATTGCATGTAGATGAATTAGCAGAACGATTACTTGCAATCGGAGGGAATCCAGTTGCAACGATGAAAGAGTGTCTAGAACTTTCATCGGTTCAAGAAGCAAATGGAAGCGAAACTGCTGAGGAAATGGTTCAAACCATTATAAATGATTTTTCAATTATAATTGGTGAATTAAAAGAAGGTATGAGCATTGCCGGAGATATGGATGATGAAACCACAGGTGATATGCTCCTTGCCATTCATTCTGGTTTAGAAAAACATGTATGGATGTTAACAGCATTCCTTGGCAAATCGATTTAATTTAAGGAAATAAACAAATAAGACTCAGCAAATGCTGAGTCTTATTTGTTGTTGTTTCGAGCAATGAAAACGAAGCAGATGGTAATAATCGTGAAGGCGGTAAACGCCAAGATTGGAATGGTGATAAATCCTAGCCAATTAATATAATCTTTTGAGCAAGGCACACCACTTTTACACATTTCAAATTGCTGCAAATAAGGAATCTTTTGCAGAGCTGTGTGGTAGCCTGAAATGAGCATTCCAATAATCGACAATGGTAATGTGTATTTCACAATTTCATTATCATTCCGGTAAAAAGCAATCCCCAGTATGATTGCTAATGGATACATAAAAATTCTCTGATACCAACAAAGCGTACAGGGTATATAGTAGAGAACTTCACTAAAATACAAACTTCCAATGGTCGCAATAAGTGCTGTAACCCATGCAAGCAGTAAAGGTTTATTCATTCCCTTTCTCCTTCGCCGCTTCCTCAACTAATTTGTTTAAATCGTCCATGGTTTGTCCATCAAATCGCTTCCCATTAACAAAAATGGTCGGTGTTCCACTAACCCCTAATTTCCCTCCAAGAGCCTCGTCACTCTTCCAAGCGTCTTCGGGAGCTTTTGTATCAAAATAAGCCACTACCTTCTTAACCTCTTCCTCAGTAGCCATTTCTTCTAAAGTTTCGGTTAAAAATTCCTCGGTGAAAACATCAATCTTTTCGTATCGTGTATCTTCTGGCTGCTTATCATAAATAAGTTCATGAAATTCCCAAAACTTTTCGTTGCCTAACTCATGATAGACTGCCTCGGAAAATTTAGCTGTCCGATCTGAATCAACATTAATAAATGGATAATTGAAATAATAAAATTTTGCCCTGCCTGTGTCAACAAATTCTTTTACTATTAGCGGTACTACGTTGTCAGTAAAGTTTTTGCAATTTGGACACTTATAATCGCCAAATTCTACAATTGAAACAGGGGCTGATTCTTCCCCTAGAAAAGGCTGGTTGGAATAATCAATCTCTTCTTTAGCATTATCATCTGATTTGTCGTTGTTGGCTAAAAAGATAAATCCAATAACAGCAATTGCGATTAATCCAATAATCCAAAAAACAAATTTTGATGATGTAGATTTTTGGGTTTTGTTAACTTTCTTTTTCTTCTGCGCCATAATTGAACTCCTTATTAAGTAATTACTTTATGTTATTAACTATATAGTGACTTAAATAAAAATTCCACATATTAGACTGAAGCGCTTTGCTAAGGTTAAAATAAAGAGATAATATCTTAAAAGGAGTTTTTTACATGACATCACCTAATTTACAACTTGGCTATATTGGTACATATACCAAAGGCGAAAGCGAAGGAATTTACAGCTTTACATTAAATCGTTCCGAAAAAAAAATAACAGATATTAAAGCTGTAGCTTTCATAGAGAATCCAACCTACCTCACCCTATCAATGGATCAAAAATATTTATACGCTGTAGGGAAAGAGGGTAACTCAGGCGGACTTGCTTCTTTTTCTATTACAGACAATGGAGAACTTGTGCCTATAAATAAACAATTATCAGAAGGTTCTCCTCCTTGCCATGTGAGCGTTGATAGTAAGAATCAGTTTGTATTTAGCGGTAATTATCATAAAGGGACAGTCGAATCCTTCCTAATTAATTCGGAAACCGGCTCGATTCAGCCTGCCTCTTCTATTATCCAACATGAGGGTTCTGGACCTGACCCTAGGCAGGAAAAACCGCATGTACACTATACTGGATTGACTCCAGATGAAAAGTATCTTACCGCAATCGATTTAGGAACAGATTCTCTTACTACTTACGAAGTAAGTCCAGATGGAAAACTAATAAAAGCTCATCTACTGCCTTTAAAAGCTGGCAGCGGTCCTCGGCACCTGACTTTTCATCCTAATGGTATACTTGCGTATCTTATGACTGAATTTAGTTCAGAGGTAATTGTTCTGCGCTATCATCCGGAAAATGGTCATTTTACAGAGTTACAATATATTTCTACTCTTCCTGAAGCGTTTAATGAAAATAATCAAGGAAGTGCTATCCATATTTCAGCGGACGGCCGCTTTGTATATGCAGGAAATCGCGGTCATAATAGTATTGCTGTCTATCATGTCGAAGAAACTGGTGAACTAAGTTTCGTGGAACATACTTCTACGGAAGGAGATTGGCCAAGAGATTTTGCCATCGATCCCAGCGGTAACTTTATCGTTGCTTCTAATCAGGAATCCAGCAACTTGGTACTATTTGAACGAGATGAAAATAACGGAAAATTAACTCTTTTACAATCTGATATTAAGGTACCACACCCGGTTTGTGTTAAGTTTTTAGGAAAATAAACTTAACTTGTGAAGGATGTGTCTTTGATGAATTTCTTCCATAGTCAGGAATCCTTAACAACAATAGAATGGGTTTTACGTGCTGTCTTTGCCTATTTCTTTTTAATATTAGTGGCGAAGGCAATGGGGCAGCGTTCCATCGCTCAGCTTAGAGTGATTGATTTTGCTATCGCTCTAATAATCGGGAACATCATTGCCCATCCACTGTCAGATGAACACCTTGGATTAAAGGGTTCTCTGACGACTACAGTAGTTTTGGTGGTATTGTATATTGGCAGTGTTTATTCAATATTAAGATTTCCACGAGTTAGAAAATTAATCACTCCTGCACCCATTACACTTGTAAAAGACGGAGAAATTATCGTTAAAGGGTTGAATAAAGCCAGAATATCCATCGATATTTTATTAGAAGAATTACGTGAGGAAAAAGTAGAAGATGTTAAGAAAGTTGCCTTAGCATTGTGGGAAGCAGATGGGAAGTTGTCCGTTTTTTTGGATCCAAAATACCAACCAATCACCCCATCTACATATAACTTAGCTACCGAGCCATTTGATCTTCCTAAGACTATTATAAAAGAAGGCAAAATTAAACTTCATGAGCTCCACCAACTAAATAAGGATGAAGGTTGGCTCATAAACACACTAAGGAGCCAGTATCAGACTGAGGTAGGTAATGTTTTATTAGCCACAATCGACCGTAAAAATAAACTCAACCTTTTTTTATATCAATAATCAACAAAGAGGTGTCTCATTAAAGGCACCCCTTTGTTTATAAAATTACCCTTGTACCGTTTTTGTCTTAGGGGCAATCGGGTTACTCATTTTGTTATTATTAATACCTATAGATATCTTTCCAATAAAATAATATCCATATGGAATTTTATTGAGAACAAATGTGGACGCAATTGACAACAGTAGACTAACAAAGAAGTATATTACTGTAAGCATTGCTGGATTTATTTCTACAGGTAATCTGTTGAAGGCTAAATACATAACAGCTAAAAAGACTGAATGCATTAAATAAATTCCAAATGAATACTGGCTAATCCAAACAACAACTCTAGGTACTTTGTGTAATTTTGTAGCTATATAATAAATTAAGAAAATCATACTTGCAGTAAAAAATACCATATCTACTCTTTTGGAAGAAATAACCGGAATTATTTTTGATTCATATAAAAAAAGAACTAAGCCCCCAGTTATGAATGGACTAACTATTACCCATCTTGAAAATGTATTAATATATTTGATAAACACTGAAAAGTTCCTTCCACAGTAATAAGCGAGAGTAAAATAGAAAAACCAGCCAAAAAAAGGTACCCAATAAAACTTCTCCCAAATGTAAATTCCAATTTCATTTTGAGGTGCTTTGACAAAATTAAAGAATCCTAAATACACTAAATGAATGAGCAGCGCACTCCCCATAACGATGAATGGGTTCCACTTTTTCAAATATTTATGGAAGAAATAATGCAATAAATAAAATTGAAAGATTACTAGAATGAAATAACCATGGTAATCCCCCAATAATATATGTTTCCATAGGAAACTTCCAAAAGAACTCATAAAATTGTCTCCAGAACTTAATGATTGTTCAAACCCCTTCATTAGAGCATAAAATGTACCAAATAAAATATAAGGTACCATAATAAACTTTAGTCTTTTAGACCAAAAATTGTCTGGAAGTGCATGTGGATAAGAACGTGCCAAGATAAATTCAGAAATAAAGACAAAAGTAGGTGTCCCAAAAGTTAATAAAACTTGCATTAGGTTAACAATATTGTTGTCGTGAGAGTAAGCTCTTGCCAGGGAATGAAGAAGTAATATACTTAAACACGAAATGGTTCTCATCAGAAAAATTTCGTTTACCAATTTTTTCTCCAAAACTGATTCCTCCTTCTATTACTACTATTATTGCTGCTATTCATAAAAGAACATTTCAAAATAACGATACAATGTTCTTTTTGCTTCATTTCCATGAACACCAAAAGTATTTCCAATAATTTTTACATATTCACTAATGGTAATACCAAAACTGCGTTTGTTCATCCACCATACTATAGGATTATACGAGGTATCACTAGCTACATAAATAAGCTCATGATCACTGCCCTTATAGACTCTTTGAAAATTATATTTCACCCTCCTCATATGGAAATCAGAAGAGACAATGATAACGGAATGAAATTTATACTTTTTCATGAGTTTCTTTACGTAGACAGCGCTCTCATACGTACTATCTGCTTTTTTCTCCAATATTATCGAACTACTGGGCAGATGTTGAGCAGCCTCTGCCCATAAATTATCAGCCAATCCATTAGATACTATCAGTTTACTTGCATATCCCGACTCATAAAGTTCCATTGCTTTTTCCAGTCGTCCTTCTCCCCCACTTAATACGACAATCACATCTACTTTTTTTGGCTTTTCATCAATGACTAAAAATCGTCCTGCAAATATAAGAAAAAATATAAAAAAAAGCAGCACTGAAAAAAACACATATTTAATTTTTCTGGTGGTGAACAGAATTCCATTATTTCTATTCTGTGAAGACATCAACTTTGGAGGTACCATTATATCACCTGTGATGATCTATTTAGTGGTTCTTCTTTAAACGGTTGCTTGTTCAATAATCCTATAAATATCTTTATAGGAATATCTCCTATCAAATTTTTCTTCCGCTAATCTCCTGGCATTTCCTCCAAATGCTGCTCGTAAACCTTTATTATTATAAAGATGTTCAATTAGGGCTGCTAATTTAACCGAATCACCAGGGTTGTAGTTGTATCCTATACTTTCAATTGTCACCATATCCATAAATTCCTTATTAAGACTGCTATTTAATACTGGTAACCCAGCTGATAGAAAATCTCCAATTTTGTTGGTAATACTTTGTTGGGCACCTTTACTGATTGCATTTGCTGCAATATCTGAATTTACAAGATAAGGGATCATTTCCTCATATTTAAAATGGCCCATAAAATCGACAGGGGCATCAAGCTGATTAACCAACCTCTCAAACTTTGGCTGTAAAGGTCCAGACCCGAATACTTTAAAAACGATATTGCTGATACCTTTATGCTTCAGAATAGAAACTGCACGAATTACCGTTTCCAGGTCATAACTATAGCTAATGGTACCAATGTAGGTTATCCAAAATTCATTAGGATCTTTCTTTACATATTTTTCTTTATAGCTATCAAAAATACCAAGGTCTGTTCCAATAAAAATGGGTAAATAACTTTTAGCATTTTCATGGACATTATTTACTCGTTGAACATAACTTTTTGAAACCCCCACGACGTAATCTGCTAAACTATAAATTTTATTTGCATAGATAGTAAGTGGATATAATAAGATATCAGCCATTACCTCTGGAAGGGGTATTGCATTTTTGATTGCTTCTGGCCATACGTCCTGAATATCCATTACAAATGGAATTTGATACTGTTTGGCATATCTTCCAGCAATAAAAGCCGCATCCATCATTGGATACGCACAATATATTACATCGGGCTTTTGTTTACGATTCTTTAAATACAGTGCTAGTTGTTTTGAAAAGTGTCTATGACTTTGAATTCGATCAATGCCAATATTCTTTTTGTATCCTAGTTCTTCAATCATGACGATTGTGTACTTAAGGCTCCTGCTGATTTTTTCAATTACTGCTTTGTCTCTGAAGTTCTTATCACTGTGCTTAAAATTACTCGTAAGTAACGTAACCTTATGACCTTTGCTGCTTAACTTTTCTGCAATATACGTAAATCGATTAAATCCTTTTTCCCCAGGAAGTATTGTAAAGGGAGCGACTAAAAGAATCTCTCTTTTATTTAAAAACATCCTTACACTCTCCATCCAACGAGTTAGCTTGACTGCTAAACAACTGCTTTAATATTTTCATTAGATTGATTGGTCATAAACAACAGGAATTCCTTTAGTGATTCTCTATCAAGATAGGCATAATTTTCAATTAAATCTGTAATTTTCGTACTATCGACATTCACTGGTTTACCTACGAAAATCTTTGGATGCACCTGATTGTCTTGTGCTTCATTTTGGTTTAGAATTTCTTCAAATAATTTCTCACCCGGTCTTATCCCCGAATAAGTAATTTCTATCTCATCCTCTGAATAGCCGGATAAGCGTATTAAATTTTTTGCTAAATCAACTATCTTCACCGGCTCACCCATATCAAGAATAAATATCTCCCCGCCTTCTGCACGCGCTCCTGCTTGTAACACAAGTCTAGAGGCTTCAGGGATGGTCATAAAATACCTTGTCATTTCAGGGTGCGTTACCGTAATAGGACCACCTTTAGAAATTTGGCTCTTGAATAACGGAATAACACTCCCTCTGCTGCCTAATACATTCCCAAACCGGACGGCTACGAACCTTGTATTGCTTTTTTGGTTTAACTCTTGCACAATCATCTCTGCAATTCTTTTTGTGGCTCCCATAACACTTGTTGGGTTTACGGCCTTATCTGTGGAGATCATGACAAATGTCTCTACATGTGTTTCCCCTGCTGCCTCTGCTACATTTTTTGTACCAATAACATTATTCTTAATCGCTTCTTCTGGATTTCTCTCCATTAATGGAACATGCTTATGAGCAGCAGCATGAAATACTACCCTTGGCCTATATTCATCCATAATCGCAAATATCTTATCCCTGTCCGTAATATCAGCAATTTCAGTTACAATTTCAATGTTGTTACTTAATGAGGACTTCAATTCCATTTCTATGGAATAAATACTATTCTCCCCGTGACCAAGCAGAATAAGTTTAGACGGATCGAATTGTGAGACTTGTCTGCAAATTTCAGATCCAATCGATCCACCGGCACCTGTTACTAGGACAACGCTATTAGCAATGTATTGGGAAATCGAGTTTGCATCTAATTCAACAGGCTCCCTGCCCAAAAGGTCTCCCGGTTCTACATTGTGAATTTCATTAACAGAGACCTTACCTGTTACCAAATCTTCAAACATCGGCATCATCTGTGTATTAGCCTTTGTTTTGGAACATTCCTCAAAAATAATGTTTAGTTCTCTTTTAGTAAGAGATGGGATAGCAATAATAATATTTTCAATCCTTAAATCTTGTACCGCTCTTTTGAGCGTATTTAAGCCGCCAAGCACTGGCAACCCTAAAATTTCAAGGTGTTTCTTTTGTTTATCGTCATCAATAAAAGCGACAGGAATAAGCTCACTATTGCTATGTTTTAATTGTCTCGCAGTCAAAATGCCCGCAGATCCTGCACCGAAAATAAGCGTACGCTTTTTAACTTTGGCTTTTTCAGAAAAATGTTTATCTTTATAAATACGCCAAGAAAATCGTGATCCGCCAATTAAAAACATATGCATCATCCACGTTGTTGTTAAAATTCGAAAATATACATGTTGCCCAATAATAAGCTGAATGATTGCGGCCGTGATGATTGAAAAGGTTACTGCCTTTAGAACAGTTACCATCTCACTTACACTTGCATACTCCCATGCCCTTTGATATAGCTTATATTTATAAGCAAATAGATGATGACTTAAAAGCAATGTTGTTGATATTAGTACTAACTGTTTTACGGCAGGCATAATAAAGCCTGGGAACAAAATAAAACTGCATATATATACCGATGTAAATACAATTAGAGAATCAATTACGATTAAAGAAAGAACCCGTTTTTGGTAACTCAATCTTGGCCACTTCTTTCTGATTTTTATTAACGTCGACATCGAAAGAAAATCAAACAAAAGAAATCATTGCACAAATAAAAAGAACCATCATGTTCTTTTTAAAGAACATAAATGCATATAAAATCTTTCTTCAATTTACTGATCCAGTTTTTTAATTACACAAAATGGATCTATATTCCTATAAAATGTCGGCTTTTTCTGCGACTAACAAAAGATAGTATAGCTTCTATAACCCGGGATTGTTCTTCTTCGGTCATGTTCGTCCCAGAAGGTAAACAAAGCCCTCTTTCAAATAAATAACTTGAAACACTTATTTGGTTAGAATGTTGGTAGTACTTGAATTTATTGAGTAATGGCTGCAGATGCATCGGTTTCCATACTAGTCTCGCTTCAATGTTTTCTTTTTCAAGTTCCTGTACTAACTCAAAAGGGGTAAATGATAGTTGGTTCGAATCAATAAATAGAGTAGTTAACCATCGATTATGTCCTGTCCCTTGATATTCTGGCATAAAGACAAACTCTTTTATATTATTTAATTCCTGTACATATCGTTGAAACACAGCCTGTTTTTGTTTTACTCTATCTTCAATTACAGCCAGTTGAGCAATACCAATTCCAGCAAGGATATTGCTCATACGATAATTGTAGCCTAACTCACTGTGCTGATAATACGGCTTATTGTCACGTGCTTGGGAAGCGAGGAACTTTCCTTTTACAAGTGCAACCTTGTCATTTGAAACTAACATTCCTCCTCCTGATGTAGTAATAATTTTGTTGCCATTGAATGAATACACACCAAATTTCCCTGTCGTACCACTCTTTCGCCCCTTATAGGTAGTACCAAGTGATTCAGCTGCATCTTCAATCACGGGAACCTGATAAAAATTACAAATTTCCATTATTTCGTCCATTTTGGCATTCTGTCCATAAAGATGAACGACAATGACTGCTTTGGGCAAGTTCCCCTCTTTTTCAGCGTCCATAAATGCTCTTTTCAAAGCTTCTGGGGACATATTCCATGTATCAAATTCAGAATCTATAAACACAGGTTCGGCTTGTTGATAAAGAATCGGGCTAGCACTAGCAACAAATGTAAGAGAGGAGCAAAAAACTTTATCCCCAGCTTGCACATTAAGCAACCTTAATGCGAGATGGATGGCCGCAGTACCTGAACTAACTGCTAGAGCACCCTTTGCTCCAACATATTGGGATAAATCCTCTTCAAACCTGTCAACATTAGGTCCTAAAGGTGCGATCCAATTTGTCTCAAAGGACTGATTGATGTATTTATGCTCATTGCCTGTCATATGTGGTGACGAGAGATAAATTCTCTTATTATTACTTTCCATGAACTTACATCCACTCCCAAAAAGCATATTTATATTAAAATATAAGCAATCGTTATCGTTTACTTAGCTGAGTTTGTAAAGTAAAATCTGGATGTCTGTACAAAGGAAAGTAATTTTCGTTTCCTGGCAGATCTTTAACCAACTGGTGATAAATTTCCTTATTACGGATTCTTTTTCCAATGTAAAAAGGTAAATCCCCATATTTATTAAAACGCTTTTTAAAACGATATAGTGTATCCGTATCTCCAGCATATCCTCCACCTAAATGTAAAACTTTCTTGCCTTTAGACTTTGCCCATTCTACAACGTAATGAATTAAAGAATTATTAGGGGAGTAATTTAAATATTCCTCGTCCGAACCTAATAAGTGATAATGTATGAAATCTCCATAATGCATAAAAAAGCAAGACATAATAACTTTATCGCCCATCATAACTTCTATTAATTCCAAATGATTTCTCATAAGTTCCACACTGTTTTCAAAATAGGCTCTCTCGAAATAGTAATAATCATATGCGTTTTTCTTATCCATCGTTTTATAATACAGTTGCATAAAGTTATCAAATTCACTTGGAGACCGATGGACCATTGTAAAATATTCATTGGTTTGTGCCTTGCGTAGTCTATTTCTGTTTTTCGTGTCATAATTAGCCCATATATCTTGTAAATCCAAAGATAAATCAACGTAAATGGTATGACGGTTTAATGTTGATTCAACATCTTTATAATCCTTGTCATTTCTAATCAACGGATGAAAACGAACAAACTCCGAAATAATATTGTTGTCAGAACAAAAAGAATGAAAGGATTCCTCAAATCCGCTAAATAAATGGTTTTTATCGGAATTTTCAGTCATGTTAGTAATCGGGCCTCCATACCCATATGGAGTAGTAATATCGTATAAGTCCCCATATTTTCTCCTTATGTCTTCTGCATATGGAATGTCATTTAGACTCCTCATTAAAAACGGGTAATAGACAAAATCCTGACCATTCTCGTAGATAAAGAGCTGAGCCTTCCCCTCCCCATTTCTCTCAGAAACCTCAAAATATTCTGGTGTGAAATATATATCCTGGCTTGCTGTCTTTTCTAAGAATTCGTGCCATTTCTCTTTTTCACTTAAATCAAATATTTTATAAACCACTAAAGTCCCCCCAAAAGTTCTGTTTCATTCCGTTAAATTCAAACGAGATATGAAAAATCAATTAAAATTTAAATAGACCCATCTTAAATCTCTAATTTCATCCTGCTACTTACACAAGCCAAGGCGAAGGAAAAGTTACTTGAGAATTCTTCATTGCTCAATAGCAGGATTTTCCGTTTGGGATCAACCTGATAAAGGCAGTGGAGTAAATCAGCATTATTTAAAGACTCAGTGTTTGTTAGTCGATAAAATTGATTTTTAATTCTACCAATTTGATAAATTCCATTTTTTGTTGAACAAGTAAACAAAGAAAAATCGTATGCCTTTTGTTCCGCTTCTGCATTTGGATAATTTTCTATATAACATTCAAACGCACTGTTAGGGGTTATCGCTAGCTGCTCCCCAACATTCCAATTAATGGATTCCTGTTTCACAAAACCGATTTTTTCATACCAACTCATAGCTTTTGCATTATTATTAAAAACATCTAAGGTTATGCTGGATTTTCTGTATTCCTCCATTAACTTATTACCGTGTTCTTCTAATAGAGATTTTCCAAGGCCCAGCCCCTGATAATCTGGGAAAACATAAATATTATTTAAAAAAAGGCTATTCTCAAAAATACGCCATTCTGTATAGCCGGCTAACTGGTCCCCTACAAAGGCTCCATATAGTTTTACTCTTCGGTGCTCCTCAGGAATTGTTAGCAATTTTTCCAGGTAAGCTCCATATCCTTTTGAACTAAAAATGGTAAGTTTAAAAATACCCTTATCCATCCCGGACTCAATCAGCTTGGGTATAAGGTGAGCGTCTTTACTTTTTAAAGGTTCAATACGTAATTTCATTTCATTTATTCCACCTTTTGAATACTAGCTTTCATCCTTCGTTCCACATCAAAATCCAACATTTGTTGGTCTGGCACATCAGCAATCCCTTCCCGTTTTAGCGTCTTACTGATGGTCTTGAATATAATCCTCAAATCTAATAGAAAAGACAGGTTCTCTACATAAGTGACATCCAATTTCAATCTGCTGGTCCAATCTAATTGGTTCCTTCCCTCCACTTGTGCATACCCAGTAATTCCGGGTCTAACTGAATGTCTCTTTCCTTCTACTGGAGTATAGTATGGTAAATAGCGGACTAGAAGGGGCCGTGGTCCGACCAAACTCATGTCTCCTTTCACAACATTTAGTAATTGTGGTAACTCATCCAGACTCATTCTTCTCAGCCAAAGTCCTACCTTTGTTAATCGAATAGAATCCGGCAAATCATTGCCAGCTTCATCCTTTTGATTTGTCATTGTCCTAAACTTATAAAGAGTAAAAATTCCCTCATGATACCCGACTCGTTCTTGTTTAAAAAGAATCGGAGAACCTAATTTTAATCTGACCAAAATTGCAACTCCCAGCATGATGGGGCAGAAGAGGCACAATAGGAGCAAACCTGCAACAATATCAAACAATCTTTTCATGGTTACCTCCTATTTATTTTTTCAATATAACAGATTAATCCGTTTCTAAAAACGAACAAGAAAGAACATAATTGCCTCATTTTGCAATTCCTATTGGTATTTCTACAGGACGAATTTTTTTCGTAAATACCAATTTTCTTAAATATTTTGTCATCGGCCTTTCAACAAGTTTATAAACGAAACATGACGATATTACTGTTAAAACAATGACGATCGCCATTGAAACAAAATAGCCTAAAGAACCAATTAAATGAAGCCTGATCAATAAAAAGAGATAGAGGTGCAATAAAGGTGTATGAGCAATGTAGATTGAATAGGAAGCATCCCCCATGAATGATAGTATTTTCGGGACTTTTCTCTCCTTCTTGTCTTTTTCCGAGATACCTAGCATAAGAATCATAGAAAATACAGAAAAGAACAATGGCCCATGCAAGTACATAAAGTTGTATATATTATTGATCCAAACCGCTAAATATCCAAGCAGCCCGATTGAAATCAATAAGGTAGAATATCTAAATGAATAATTAAGAGTCAAATATGCAACTAAACACCCGAATAGGATTTCCAAACTACTAAAACTAAAAATAAACGAATCCTCAAAATATGGAACGAGCTTTAACTCGATTAAAATAGTCGCCACAATCCACATAAATATAATAGGCTTAAAGACTTTTGGACGAAAAAGAAAAGCACTAAATAATAGATAGAAGAACATGATATGACACAGTGACCAAGCAGAATCAAGTATAGGTACAGAGGGCAGAAGAATGAACGACTTTATAATAATTTCCCAGGTATATCCCTCAAATTTGGACGGAGATAGTAACGGTAACGCAATCAAAATTAAAGTAAATAACCAGTAAAGGGGGTAAATTCTTATTGCACGCTTTAAGATAAATTCAGTAGTCTTTCCGGGTACACCCGCATGTTTATGATAAAGGTAATAAATCATAAAACCTGTTACGATAAAAAAGAAATCCACACCACCCGTTCTTTCCCATTGCCCCATATTAAACCAATCGTATTGATAGTTGGTATAAAATAAAGTGTTCACATGTCCTAAGAGGACAAATAAAATGGCTACCGCCCTAGAAATCTGTACATATGATAAAGTTCTTCTTCCACTTGCCATTGCTTATCCCTCTATTCCAAAAAATCTTCTTTTCGATTTATCTTTTATTGCCTTAGTTTTCGAATGTTTCTTCAAGGCACGAATTGAATAGTTTGCAAAATACCATAAGGAAGAAGGGATCGTAAAATTTTCTACCTTTCTATATGTGTTCCATGTTTTCTGAGCAGATTTTAGCTTGTTACTTGACAGTGACTTTTCACACTTCCTGTATATTGCTAACTCCTCCGTCAGACCCACTGCTTTGATTCCTTTAGATAAGATTGATAGCCATAATCCATAATCCTCGGAGCAATCCCGATGTAATGGCATTTGTACAATCCCTACTTTCCTTCTATCTAGCATGACAGTCAGCGTACCTATTATTGTATTTTTTAACAGGCTCTTATAATCAATCATAACTGGTACTTGAAAAACAACATCTGTTCTTTCACCATTTTCAGTCATAATCCTGTATGCTGTATAAGAAAAGGCAAGATTATTTTGTTCCATAAACATTAGCTGACGCTCCAATTTTTTAGGAAGCCAAAGATCATCACTGTCTAGAAAGGCAAGATAGTCTCCATTAGCAGCACTGATAGCTATATTTCGTGCATAGGCAGGTCCGCTATTTTTTTCTAGTTCTATTAACTTAATTCTAGAATCCTTAACCATCTCTTCCTTTACAATTTCAACCGTGTTATCTAATGATGCATCATCAACAATAATCATTTCCCAATTTGTAAAAGTTTGATCTTTAACAGAATGTATGGTTTCAGTAATATATCTTGCAGCGTTATAGGTTGGAGTAATAACTGAAACAATCGGTTTAGTGTATTTTTCCATTTTTGTTTCCCGCCTTCTCCTTATTAATACAGATATTTGGACTTATCCGAATCTGTTAACTTCTAGCAAGATATCTAGTGATTAATCACCTTGTTTTGATCAAGATTTTTTAATAATTTTTGGTTACGAATATTTCCTTCTTTTAACCCTTGAGCTTGTTCACGGTGGAGAACGACCCTAATCGTCTGCAGCAGGATTTTCAAATCCAGCCAGAATGAATAATTGAGAATGTAAAGAAGGTCAAAACGCAATTTTTCTTCAACTGGAGTAGTATAGTTAGCTAAGACTTGCCCTAATCCTGTTATGCCTGGCTTTACCGTTAATCGAAACGAGTATTCCGGCAGGTTTTGTTTAAATTCATTAATGAAATATTCTCGCTCGGGTCTTGGGCCTACTATGCTCATTTCACCTTTCAGTACATTAAATAATTGTGGGAGCTCATCTAAACGAACAGCTCTAATCACTCTTCCAATTAACGTAATTCTTGGATCCTTATCTGTCGCTAATACTGGTCCTGTTCTCTTTTCAGCGTCTTGTATCATACTTCTAAACTTATAAATCAAGTATGGATTCCCATTTAACCCAATGCGTTCCTGTCTATAGAGAGCTGGTCCTTTCGAAGTGAGTGGTATTAATAAAAATAAAGCCAATAGAAGAGGACAAGATATTACTAATAAAATGGATGATACAATTACGTCAAACAGCCGTTTATTAATCTGTTGAAATACGCTTAAGCGTGGAGGTTTTATGGAAATGACCATCATATCATCTATTTGTTGTGTAGTAGCACCTATAATAGATAATTCAAATAATTGTGGTATTACCATTATTTCTTTTCCATGGTTAATGCATTGCCTTACAATTTCCTCTTTATCCAACCTATTAATAGTAGGGCTAAGGAGAAAAAGGTCACCCTTTTCTAGAAACTCATGTATGGAGCCCTTTTTAGATAAAGGAATATAACCTGAGATTTCGAACCACCCTTTATTATGGTTTAGGAATTTACCAGCTAAATATATTCCTGTATTAGAATCCTCCCCGATAATATAAACCTTCTTTTTACCGAATAATTTCTTGTTAACCAACCAAAAGCATATACGCATACAAATTAATAGATTTGTTTGAATAAGAAATACCACAAAAATATAACTTAGCTGAAAGGATAAATAAGGTGTCCATTTTGATATCATAAATTCAAAACCAGAGAAGACAACCATCGATAAAACAATGGAATAAACTAAATGCTGTATACTCTTTCGGCGCCAATCCGAATATAGATCATATAGATAAAAAACAAATAATGATGACGCCGATAGTACAATCAATTTAACGTTATCAATGATAGTCCCCTCAGTCGGGATTGAAAGTAGCTCGAATACCCAATATGTCATGATAAATCCTAAATAGACTAATATGATATCGACCATTGCCAACAAGATTCTTACAAATCGCCCTTTATAACCTTCCTTCATTTCAATCCTCCTTCCAAAAACTTTTATAATTGGAGCAGTAAGATTTACGTTTGCTCAACAAAACAATATTTTCTTAATAAAGAACAACCAAATCAAAAAAATTTTGTCTCTTTTTTCCCTCATTTTTCAAAGAGGGTCAACTGTTGTAGTTCCTTTCTCGAGCTGGGACGAGTTTACTTGCTTTATATCTTTTACTGGTCTTAATTTATATAGTTTTCTGAAAAAGTGGAAAAGGCTGTAGTCGAAACGTTTGCCATCTATAAGGGTAACTCCTCCTACACTCGAAAGCGTATGGACTCCATCTGGATACAGGCTATCGCTTTGGGGTTCTACAAAACTAACGGATTCTTCTTCAAATTCTGAGATTGTTAATGTTTTAATTTTATTTAGAACAATTCTGCCGCCATATGTTTTTGAACAATCCTGGGCAGGGCGGTAGAGCATCCCTTCATGAACGAAGGGTGTGCCGGCCGGCCGAGAAGACCGTATATCAATTTTAACCGGATTTAAACAATGCGGTTTCCATTCACCAAATAATTCATCAGCATAAAAAATATGAAGTTCATTGTTATGACTTTGTATCGTCGAAAACGATTTAGTACAAAACAACCACCAATGATCTCCATGTTTTACGATTGTTGAATCTACCGCATGAAAATCCTTAATTAAGGTTTTCACTTTTTTCCATTCTTTACTTGATTTATTTAATTGATAAATGGACGCTTCCTTTACTTCAGACGTTTCTGGAATGCAATATACTTCATTTTCATGTTCCAAAATAAATGGATACGACATATGACAGGGGAACTTTAACATTGCCTGATTAAATGTAACAATATCCCAATCCACATTTTTCTTAACATTTAGGCCACTTATATACCCTTTTACGACTTTATAATCCAATTCTTCCATTAAAATCCGAAGTCCGCCTTCTTCTTGATAGGCAAAGGGATCTGCATAATATAAATCCTTCTTTTGAAATAACCATTTTATTTTTACATTTGAATCATTAAGAACCTCATGTATTGGTTTAGGAACAATTCCAATATTCCAATATTCATAGGAAAACAATTTTGAAAACACCTTTTTACACTTATTTATTAACAACTTTCCTAAAAATCCTCCCATTTGCTTAGTAGTAGGTTTCATAAACTTGGGTGGTTGTGCAGCAATAGAACCTTGTCGCATGTAAGCAGAATGATTATTCAATATTTCCTGACAGACCCTTGCTGGCCATTCTGAGATTACCGAAGTAATGTGTAGTTTATTTTTCTTATAGGAATCTTTAATAATAGAAAAACAACCTTTTTTCAATAGTATATTTTCGTGTGAGATTTGGTTTAATGAAGCAAAGGTTACGTGTCGATCATTATAAATCTCCCAAATATATTGAGGAAGGTTTGAACAATGTTGAAAGGACCATACACCAAATCGGGGCAATTTTGTTATTTCTCCACCGAGATTGCCTTCACAAAGATTTAGCAGAAAATCTAGTTCAAAACCATTAATCTTTTTCAAATCTTTCTCAGAAAAATGATTATCATCTGTAACAGATTTTACGGAATCACATTCTAATATTGTTATGTTTTTCATAATGCTTGTTAGATTCGTTTTCCTTACATAAGTATTCCTGCCAAATATTTGCTTACTTTGATTGGAGTTAATCAAAATGATTAATCCTGCCTCAACAAACTCCAAATCCAGCATTTTCCTAATGCTATTTAATTGCCATCCTTCAACGTTGATGTTGTCACAAACAACGCCAAAACGAAGTCTTTTTATTCCCATTCCTTAACACTCCCAGGGTTTTACATAAAATAATGGTGTTCAATGTGACACTGCTGCAAGGTTCACTAATTGTTGTGACCGTTCAGCTGCAGTTCAAATACTCTTTTAACGTATTACTCACCATTTGTTCTAACGAAAAATCCACTTGAACCTTTTTTCTGGCATTTTCAATGAAATGTTTCCTCAGCTCTTCGTTCGTTTTCATTTCCAAAATTTTATTACAGAACTCATTAACTGAATGGTCATTTATAAGGACACCTGTCTGATTCCCGATAATAGCTTCCCCAATCCCGCCTCTATTAATGGAGATGATTGGAGTTCCAACTGCCATCCCTTCTAGAATCACCATAGGGAATACTTCTCGGTGGGATGTCAGTAATAATACGTCCATTTCTTTAATAAACTCCTCAGGATTGTGAACGGCTCCAATCATCTTTATCTTGTGAAGTAAGTTTTGTGATTGAATGATATTCTCAATTTTTGTTTTTTCTGGTCCATCACCTGCAATATAAAACATTAGATTTGGTATATCGCGAAGCTGGTTTGCAATCTTGATAAATAGGTCATGATTCTTTTCCTCGGATAACCTTGCTAATATCCCAACCTTAAAAGTTTTGCCTTTTTCTTTTTGATGAAAAGTAAACTGATTTAAATCTACACCATTATAAACAGTAGTAATTTTGTTAGGCTCAATTCCTGCATTAACAAGATTTCTCTTTTCAAATTCACTGACAGTGATGATTCTTTCGACATATTTATTTAATAAATGAGAAAAGATAACGGGATTTTTTTCCTCGAGAACGGTAACATTATGCTTTGTATAAACAATCTTAAATTTCTTTTTAGTAAACTTTTTTACTGCTATACAATAGAGAACCATTCTCAAACTATTCGCATGAACAAGGTCAATTTGTTTATCGTTAATCAATTTTCTTAGCCTTCTAATATTCTGAAGATGTTTCGTTCGGCTCATTTCATTAAAGTGGTTTTGATGTTTGATTTTCTTATACAATTCTCCAGGACCCGCAGCGTAGTAAAAAGAAATGTTTGGATGTTGTAATTGGTTCTCTAATTTACAAAAATACATTTCTGCGCCGCCGTGAATAAGCTTATCCGTTATGACTAGAATATTCATGTTTTGTTTCACTTCCTTTATAATTAACATTCATTTCTACTATTTGCTTACTGGTGGATAAGGAAGAAAACAATGCTGTCTTATGTTTATTATTGTTTAATTCGCGATTTTCCTTATGTAAATAGGTCGTTAAAATGGCAATATACATAAAAAACATGTCGTTAATAATGACCGATAGGAATCCCATTTGAAGAATCATGCCCACTAAAGCTAAAAAAAGGTATGGTTTATTTATGTGAATCTTGCTTTGAAATAACTGAACGAATAAAAAAAAGATAAATAAACAAAAACATGTCATTCCTAGTAAACCAGACTCTGATAAGATATCTAAAAATGTATTATGAACTTCTAGACTATCTCCATATTGAAAGAAGTTGTATTCTGAATAATTAAAAGCTCCAATTCCAATAACCATATGCGATGTAAAGTAATCCCACGCTCTCCCCCACAATTCAATCCTTCCACTTCCACCATCCTGGGAGAAGTCTTCAATTCTCGACTGTAAAATTCCAAATATATCAAATTTCATATAAACGATTGCAACATACACGGTGACCACTAGTGATAATACAAGGCCAAGCACTAGTTTTATCTGTTTAAAGGGGTTTTTAATGATAATAAAAATAAGGAATAAGAGTGCCATGACTAACAGTCCGCCTCTTGAAAACGTTAGTATGTTTGCAACTACGCAGAGAATCAAACCAAGCTTATTTTTCAAGGACTGCACATTACAAAGATAATAAGAAAAAAAGAGGGTATTATAGAAAACAAAGAAATTAGGATCCTGTAATAAACCAATTAGCCTTGGGTAATCTCTATCTAGCAGTACCCCGAATTGGACGACCCTATCACCTTCAAATACAAACCCTAGACTTTTTAAGCCAACAAAATAGAGGGTTAAACTTGCAACATTAAAAAATATTCCAGCGTCGGATAGTGCTCTTTCAATCACCGAATCTCTAGCATTGCCAATAACTGATTTCATAATAAAATAGCAGAAGATATAAAGGATAATTCCAAAGATGATTCTAATACTTGCCGCAGGATATAAAGCAAATGCCCCACTGAAGCTATACATCAAGTAAAATAACAACATTGCAATTTCAAACAAGTGCAGCCTTTGGAAGTAAAATAAACCAAGATTAATAATAAGAAACAAGATGAGGAAAATCATATAGGGCTTTATAGCAAACCCTACATAAATGTAATAATTTGCAAGTGTAACTAATAAAAAGAGAAGGAAGATTGTAAAGCTGTAATTACGTGATTTTGGAGTTAAATTATCGTACATCTTAAACCCCCTCAGATTTCTTCGATTTCCACCTTTTATTGATTCCCAATGGTTTTATATAACCGTTTATCTTTTCCCTATTTTCTTTATCGAGAAAGACTACAAAAGCCAATAAAATGTAATTGACGACAATGGCTAATAATGGGAGAGAATCTAGAAAAAGGTCAATAAAAGCTAAACAAATAATAAAAATGGCTAAGTACGGAACAATTACCCTTTTTGCAATAATCCAGCGATTTGGTATGCATAACCAAAAGCCTAGTAAGGATAACACTTCAATCATTACACCAGCAACTGCTGCACCAGATACGCCATAAGATTTACTAAAGAACATATAAAGAAAAACACCAAGAAAGACTGCGATTAATTGAACACCGGTACGATAAGACTGTAATGCTCTTGACGTTAATCCATCTGCTAAGGCAATATTTATCGCCTGTAATATTAACATTACTGATAAAATCTTAAGTGGTAAGGCTGCTTGAATCCACTTTTCACCAAATAACAACTGAATAATACTTTCTGACATATAGTAAAATGGAATTGTCATGGCCATTCCAACTAAAGAGATAATTTTTATTAGCTCAATGTTGTATTTTAAGTGATCTTGTAAAAGGTTATTATTATATGATCTAAACAATACCGGGTAATAGGCTCCAGCAACAATAAAGGGAATCTGCTGGAGGGCTTGTGGGATTCGATATGCTACTGCAAATAAGCCGACTTCTTTAAGGGTTATCGTCTTTTCCAACACAAGCGGTCCTAATTGGGGCAGCATGACAAAAATCAAACCACCTAATGTAAATGAGCCTAAATTTTGTAATAATCCTTTATGGAATGGGCATTTCAACCTGATATTTACATTTTTACTAACAAGGCAGACCCCAAATATACCTGCTGCAAAATAAGAAAGTCCATATAGAGTGCAAATGATCAGTGGATTAAGTTGAAGAATCATCCCAATTGTAAGGGTGACTACTAAACAAATAGATGAAATAATACGGATTAGTCCGTAAAACTGCATTTTCTCAATCAGTTGAAAATAGGTTGTTCCTATGCTTTGTAATGCAATTCCTGTAACCATTGGGATTATCAAAAAATAGGATGTCTGAATGATTTCTCGTTGTCCTGCGTTTGATAGATGAATAATTAGGAATCCACATAGAAATGTAACGACCAGTAAACCCATTCTCATTTTCACGTACGAGGAAATAAGAATGGATGTGTTAACCTCCTTCTTAGACCCTTCTCTTAGGACGATGTCACTTAGTCCAGCATCTGTAAAATAGCCCATGATCATGGCAAACGCTAAAACAACACTAAACATTCCATAATAATAAGACTGTAAATAATAAGCTAACACGATTAACGCCGCAGCATTTAATACACTAGATAAAGCTGTACTATAAAATAAATGTATAATATTCTTTGCAATTGAATTCTTCTTAACTATATTGTCCATGAATTAGCCACCTTATTTTGACACCTGGTTACCAAAACTACTGCCTGCATTATCCTGTTTGATAAATGACTCCAAGGATTTTTTGACTTGTTCTCTCTATATACTCTTTCGTCTTAAGTGCCTCTTCTTTCTTGGTTTTATTAGCTCTTACCACTAAAATTACACCATCACAGTGGTTTACTAGAATATGAGAATCTGATACGGTCAAGAACGGTGGAGCCTCATAAATAACGATTTCAAATTCTGATTGACACTTTCTTGCCAATTGATTGATCTTTTTCGTAATCCATATGTCTGAAAGATTTAAAGGAATAGGACCGGTTGGTAAGAGATACAGACCAGGAAATAACGTTTCTTTACAATGAAGTTGGAGATCTTCCTCCCTCGTAATTACATTGGTTAAACCAGTTTCATTGTCTAGATTAAACCAATTGTGCAGAGTAGGTTTCCTTAGATTGGCATCCACTAAAAGGACTTTTTTCCCTTGTTCAGCAAATGATAAGGCTAATTTAGATGAGATAATTGATTTTTCTCCTTCTTGGGTAGGTGAGGTCAACATAAATGAATTTGAATCCCTATCTAATTTTGATTCTATATTAGCTCGGATCATTCTAATTTGTTCCTTACTAACTGATTCCTCATTGAGCTGTAGTCTTTGCATTCTTTTTATTGTTTCATCTTTCTTAAACACCGATTTGTTCCCCATTTCTTCTTAAGATTTCAGCCTGAGGCTTCGTATAAGTTTTATTTTTAGATTTGTTTCTTTTATTCTTCAAATTTACTTCTCCTAAAACAGATATACCTAGTATATCTTCCACTTCTCTTGTATCCTTTATTGAATCATCCCAGTACTCTCTAAGCATTGAAAGACCGATTCCAAATAGAAAACCAACCATTATACCAATTGCGATATTGATCGTCATACTTCCAACTTTCTTTACTGACGGCTCCCCATTTGTATCACGTAATAGTTTAATATCACTGACACCAAACAGTTCCTGCATTTTATTAACAGAGACAGTGGCAATTGTGTGGGCGAGCTCCTTCGAATTTTCCATATTACGGTCTCTAACCACTATATTGATAATTTGTGAGTTTCTATTATTTTGAATAACCACTTTTTCGGCTAATTCATCATCCAAAATATTTAGCTCATTCTGAACTGAATTTAGTACTACAGGACTCTTTATGAAATCAATGGTAGAAGCAAGTAACATACTTAGCTCTTGTGCACCGCCATAATTACTTTCATTCTTTTCTAATTTACCAATTAATATATTTTCAGTGGCTTCATAGGTCGGCTTTAAGTAAAATCCCGATATTGCCAAGGTTAATAAAAAAACAATTAGGACTGTAATAATGATGGTAAGTATTCTCTTCCGGATAATGTGCATAAATAATTTTAAATTGATTCTTTCGTCCATAATAACCTCCAAAGAAAATAAATTATCTATAAACAAAAATGCTGTGCCTTTTACCTATTATTCTTCGCCTCTTCTTCCGGTGAAGAATAATAATTATTCTTCCCTTTATCTCTAATATAGGCTGATCCTATATTAGAAAATAAACTATTCCTCATAGAATCCTTCGAAAATTCTATTATTGATTTATTGTCCTTTAAAAGATGAACGTCCCATATCATACCTTCAAATTTATTATCAGAACCGTTAACTGTTATTACTTCTTTCGTATGTTTAGACACCTGAATTTGAAGACCACTAAATTCATTACCAGAACTTTCATTTGGAATCGTAATGGAACTAATAATGTCAATTCCTCTTACACAGTCATCTAATGTTAGATTTATAAATCGGTTGCCATTAATAAAACTATATTTATCTTTATCCTTTGGTTTAACAGCTTCTAATTTAACACCAGTATGAAATCCAGCAATTCGTATTTCGATAAAATTAACAAAAGAAATGAAATGACCTGACTCACCGGCATAAAGATGGATACCTGTACCTTTATTTGAACCGGCAGCGTTTACGATTGTTACATTTTTTATTTGCGTTCTATCCCATGACCAAATTTTTTGTTCACCGTCGATGTAAATGACATCTGAACTAAAGTTAGGATTAACAATTTCAAGAACACCATTTGAGATTGATGCATTCTTTTTCACATCGATTGCTCGGAAATTCCCATCTATTCTTAACCTCGTATTTTGACCAAATTCTAGTTCAACTCCCGCTTTTAATACCAGTCCCTGCTTCAAAATATATTTTTTATTTCCAAGTAGCTTAACTTTTCCAATTTTTGAATCATAACTATAATCTATTGCTGCCTGTATGGATTGGGAATCATCTTTCGAATCCTCTCCATTAGCACCAAATTCATCCACATTCACATATTCGGTCTGAACATTAACTGCCCTTGCTACTACTTTGTCTTCCTGTTCATATTTGTTATTGACTTCATTGTTATATAAGAAAAGAATAGCTGTTACCGACATTAATGCTGAAAAATATAGTATCAAACTCCTTTTATTCATAATCTTCTGTACCCACCTGTTAAGAGAACTCTCATCATTGCACCTCCATATACTGTGAAACACTCTTTAGCACTAATCGTTACTTAACCCCAATTTATAAGAGTCCCCGTTTTACACAAATAACCAATTCGATATTAAGAACATTATAGCACTGTGGGTCGAAAAAACAAATCCAAAATACATACCAATTTTTCCTGTTTTCCCTCAATATTTGACACATTTCCTTCTTAAATTTTAGAAAACCATGATTTTTTTTATCAAAATTTAGTTCTTTAAAGAGAACAATTTTTAGTTTATAATATGATTAATGTTTAAATAGTTTGTTCCTCTCTAGCCTTTTAAGTTAATCCATGATTGGATTCACTTTATACTTTTCAAGTGTATTTGCAGTGCCTCAGTATTTTACTAAACACTCTAAACAACCCCATGATATGCAGATTGTCTTTCTACTTATTTTTTTGCAAATTTCCAGAAGGTAAGAAAATTATAAATTTGGTCATAAGGAGAAGCCTATGATTGGAGAACGAATAAAGATTTTAAGAGAACAAAAAGGATATTCAATTACAGAATTAGCTGATCTCGCTAATGTATCAAAATCCTATTTAAGCTATATTGAACGGAACCTAAATAAAAATCCATCTATACATTTTCTAATGAAGGTTGCCAAACCTTTAGACATTTCTATTGAATATTTATTGACTGGGATGGATTCAATAGAGAATCAGATAGAAAACAGTGGAGATTGGCTGCTTGATAAAGAGTGGAAAAGTTTAGTAGAAAAAGCCATAGAAGACGGAATTAATAAAGATGATTTCAAAGAATATATAAACTATATTAAATTTAAAATATGGGAAAAAAACAAAAAATAAGATTAACCGCTTTCATTAATAATTGTTTGATATTAATTTGTTAAATGCATTGACACTTCTCCTTTAGTGTAGTAAATTTTATAAAAAGTCTAAATATTGTACTTTCTTATCAAGAGAGGCTGAGGGAATGGCCCTATGAAGTCTCAGCAACCTTCAATGTTGTTTTTCATTGAAAAGGTGCTAAGTCCATCAAGTTATTTATTAACTTGTGAGATAAGAAGAATGACCTATGCTAATGTGCATCCAAAAGTCTTCTTCTTATAGAAGGCTTTTTTTGTTTATATAAAGGAGGATAAAGATAATGGTGTATAAGATTGATACGAAGTTAGCACAAATTGGAAATAGAAGTGATACGGTGACAGGCACCGTAAATCCTCCTGTTTATTTTTCAACAGCCTACCGTCACGAGGGAATTGGACAATCCACAGGGTATGATTATTCACGTACAGGTAATCCTACCCGCCAGCTTCTCGAAAAGGCGATTGCCGACCTAGAAGGTGCGGATCAAGGCTTTGCCTGCAGTTCAGGGATGGCAGCCATATTTACGATTCTTTCTCTTTTCGAGTCCGGGGACGAATGGATTGTGAGTGAGGATTTGTACGGAGGAACGTATCGTTTACTAGAAAAGGGATTTAAAAAATGGGGCCTGAAAACCCAGTATGTTAATACTTGTAGTCCAGAAGAAATTGAAAGAAGGATAACCCCTCAAACCAAGGCGATTTTTCTTGAGACTCCAACTAATCCACTTATGCAGCAGTCAGACATAGGTGCTGTATCAAATATTGCGAAAAGGCACGGAATTATTCTGATTGTTGATAATACGTTTTATACCCCGCTTCTCCAACAGCCAATCTTGTTAGGCGCGGATATCGTCATTCATAGTGCGACGAAATACTTAGGCGGACATAATGATGTCCTTGCAGGTCTAATTGTTGCTAAGGGTAAAGAAATTTGTGAGGCATTGGCTTTCCATCATAATGGAGCCGGCGGTGTTCTTAGCCCTTTTGATTCTTGGTTAGTTATGCGCGGAATGAAAACTTTATCACTAAGAATGCAAAGACATGAAAGCAATGCGAAGGCGATTGTCGAATACCTTTCTAATCGTGATGGTATAACAGATGTCCTGTATCCAGGAAAAGGAGGAATGGTATCCTTCCGCTTACAAGACGAAGCTTGGGTAAATCCATTCCTTCAAAGTCTTTCTCTTATCACATTTGCCGAAAGCCTGGGCGGAACGGAAAGTTTTATCACGTATCCTGCAACACAGACTCATGCAGATATTCCAGAAGAGATTCGAATTCAATCAGGTGTCTGCAACCGGTTATTAAGGTTCTCCGTTGGTCTGGAAGATCCAACTGATATTGTTCAAGATCTTGAACAGGCATTAGCAAAATTAAAAGAAGGAGTGATTAGATAATGAGTTCAGAAAATTATAGTTTTGAAACCAAGCTCCTTCATAATCAGCATAAAGTCGATCCGGCAACGGGAGCCGTTAGCGTGCCCATTCAACATGCTTCGACCTTCCATCAATTTGATTTAGATCGTTACGGAAAATACGATTACGCTAGAAGTGGAAATCCTACGAGAGAAGCGCTTGAGGATGTTATTGCAGAGTTAGAGGGCGGAACGCGTGGCTTTGCTTTTTCGTCAGGAATGGCTGCTATCTCAACTGCCTTCCTTCTTCTATCATCTGGTGACCATATCGTGATTACCGATGATGTGTATGGCGGTACTTATCGTATGGTCACTCAGGTACTGACTCGCTTCGGAATTGAACATACCTTTGTTGACATGACAGATCTTGATCAAGTAAAAGCAGCAATCAAGCCTAACACCAAAGCATTTTACGTAGAAACACCGTCTAATCCTTTATTGAAGGTAACGGATATCAAAGCAATTACAAGTTTTGCGAAAGAGATTAACGCAATCACTTATGTAGATAATACTTTCTTAACCCCTGAATATCAAAGACCTTTAGAACTAGGAGCAGATGTTGTCCTTCATAGTGCAACTAAGTTTTTATCCGGCCATAGCGATGTGGTTGCAGGTCTAGCGGTTGTTAAGGATGAGGAATTAGGTAAAAGGCTGTATTCCTTACAAAACTCCTTCGGCGCCGTACTTGGGCCACAGGATGCATGGCTCGTGCTTAGAGGAATAAAAACCCTGCATGTCAGACTCGAACAGTCACAAAAATCAGCGATTAAAATAGCAGAATTTTTAGCGGAACACCCGTTAATCGAAGAGGTTTATTACCCAGGCCTTGAAAATCATCCACAGCACGAGCTTCAAAAAAGTCAGGCTGCTGGACCGGGTGCAGTTTTATCGTTTGAATTCCAGAATGAAAAAGCACTTCAAGTCTTTCTAACCAATGTAAAAATCCCTGTTTTTGCCGTTAGTCTTGGTGCGGTCGAATCCATTCTATCCTTTCCGGCAAAAATGTCACATGCAGCGATGTCGCAAGAGGAAAGGGAAAAACGAGGAATTAAAAACAGCCTCATCCGGTTATCCGTAGGCTTAGAGAATCCAGATGATCTCATAAATGACTTCTCTCAGGCTTTACATCAGGTGAAAGAAAAACTATTGGTCTTGCAGCAAGGAGAATGATCATGACCTTTTTAGAAAAATTAAAAAGCCAAATTTTAATAGGTGATGGTGCCATGGGCACCCTTCTATATTCATTCGGCAAAGATAGCTGCTTGGAAGAGTTGAACCTTTCCCATGCGGAAAAAATACAAGAGATTCATAAAGCTTATATAGAAGCAGGTGCGGATGTCATTCAAACCAATACCTATGCAGCGAATTATCTAAAACTGCAGAGATATGGTCTAGAGGACTCTGTTAAAGCAATTAACAGCGCCGCTGTCGAGAATGCTAAATTAGCAGCACATAAAAATGCTTATGTACTAGGAACATTCGGCGGTAACCGCGGGATTAAACCTAGCACCTTATCGATTGAAGAATTAAAGCGCAGTTTCCGTGAACAGCTATATTGTATATTATTAGAAGGTGTGGACGGGCTTTTATTCGAAACCTTTTATGACCTTGAGGAACTGGAAACGGTCCTTACGATTGCTCGAAAGGAAACAAAGCTGCCGATTATTGCCCAGGTCTCGCTTCATGAGCCTGGCATTTTACAAGACCAAACACCGATTAATGAAGCCTTTACCCGTCTTGAAAATCTTGGTGCTGATGTTATCGGCTTGAACTGCCGGCTTGGTCCCCATCATATGTTAAAGACCCTAGAGCAGATTGAATTGCCTAAACACGCTTACCTTTCTGCCTACCCCAATGCGAGTCTGCCAGCTTATACAGATGGTAAATTCCATTATGAAGGGGATTCAGATTATTTTAAAAAATCAGCTCAAAGCTTTCGTCAAGAAGGCATACGCTTGCTCGGCGGCTGCTGCGGTACAACGCCTGCCCATATCCATGCATTTGCAGCAGAATTAAAAAACAGTGTGCCTGTCACCGATAAAGTAGTTAAACGAGAAACAAAGAAAATCATCATTGAGCATAGTGCAGCTAAAAGAGAGCACCAGCCTCTTGAGGAAATTGTTAAGGAACGCCCGTCGGTTATCGTAGAATTAGATACTCCTAGAAAGCTTGATACCAGCAAGTTTTTTGAAGGAGCAAAGGCGTTGAAAGAAGCTGGAATCGATGCAATCACAATGGCTGATAACTCTTTAGCTCAGGTGCGGATTTCCAATGAATCTTTAGGTTATCTTGTTAAACAAGAATTAGGAATGCGCCCGCTTATTCATATTGCCTGCAGAGACCGCAATATTATTGGTTTGCAATCTCACCTAATGGGGCTTCATACCCTTGGAATGCATGATGTACTTGCTATCACTGGTGACCCTGCGCGAGTCGGAGACTTTCCAGGAGCCTCCTCTGTTTACGATGTATCATCTTTTGAGTTAATTCAAATGATGAAACAGTTAAATGAAGGCTTGTCATTCTCTGGGAAAGATCTTGGTCATAAAACAGCTTTTAGTATTGCAGGCGCTTTTAATCCAAATGTCCGTTCAGTAGAAAAAGCGGTGAAGCGTCTTGAGAAAAAAATAGAATATGGTGCCGATTATTTCATTTCACAGCCTGTTTTCTCTGAGGAAAAATTAATCGAAGTCTATGAACATACTAAGCACCTAAGTGCACCTATATATATTGGTTTAATGCCTTTAACAGGAAGCAGGAATGCAGAATTCCTTCATAATGAGGTACCAGGAATTAAAATTGCACAATCGATTCGAGACAGAATGGCAGCTTTGAATGATCAGCCATTACAAGCTGCACGTGAAGGAATTGAAATAACAAAATCTTTAATTGACACAGCACTGGATTTATTTAATGGAATTTATTTAATCACTCCATTTTTACGCTATGAACTAACAACAGAGTTAGCCATATATGCCAGACAGCGTGCAAGTCAAGTTAGGGGGAACAGCTATGTCGAAAGCTCCATTTAATGAACAACTACACAAACGAATCCTAGTTATGGATGGTGCCATGGGTACCATGCTTCAGCAAGAAAATTTAACAGCTGAAGATTTTGGCGGCGAGCAATACGATGGCTGTAACGAATATCTGAACCTAACAGCTCCTCAAACTATCGCAAAAATTCATCGCGAATATTTAGAGGCTGGTGCGGATATTATTGAAACCAATACCTTTGGAGCCACAAGCATTGTTCTTGATGAATACAATCTTGGTTTTAAGGCTTATGAATTAAATAAAATTGCCGCACAAATTGCTAAAACGGAAGCTGAAAAAATTTCTACTGCCCAGTGGCCACGTTATGTTGCAGGATCAATGGGACCGACCACAAAGACGTTAAGCGTAACTGGCGGGACTACTTTCGAAGCACTCGCTGCTTCCTATGAAGAACAGGCAATCGGGCTTATTGACGGTGGTGTCGACCTTCTGCTGCTTGAAACAAGCCAGGATATGCTGAATGTAAAGGCAGGCTTCATTGGAATAAAAAATGCTTTTAGCAAAACAGGCAAAGTTCTTCCATTAATCGTGTCGGGTACTATAGAGCCGATGGGAACAACCCTTGCGGGACAATCGATTGAATCCTTTTACATTTCATTAGAGCATATGAAACCTGTCGCGGTTGGGTTAAATTGTGCGACTGGGCCGGAATTTATGCAGGAGCATGTCCGTTCCCTATCCAATCTAGCTTCTACAGCGATTATATGTTATCCAAATGCTGGATTGCCTGATGAAGAAGGACATTATCATGAAACACCGGAAACGTTAGCGAAAAAGCTTGCCGATTTTGCTGCCCACGGATGGTTAAACATTGTTGGAGGCTGCTGTGGTACAACTCCTGATCATATTCGGGCAATCTCTGAAGAAATGAAAAAGTTCTCACCACGCGAGGCACAGACTTCTGACTTCCACATGGTATCTGGGATTGAACCCTTTGTATACGACGATCCGACATTGCGTCCTATTATGGTCGGAGAACGTACAAACGTGATTGGCTCTCGTAAATTCAAACGCCTTATTAATGAAGGTAAAATTGAAGAAGCTGCAGAGATTGCACGTGCCCAAGTTAAAGGCGGTGCACATGTTATTGATATTTGTCTTGCGGACCCAGATCGTGATGAGCTTAGCGACATGGAGAATTTCATTCCTGAAGTGGTAAAAAAAATAAAAGTTCCACTTGTCATTGATTCAACTGACGAGAAAGTAATTGAAAAAGCACTCAAGTATTCTCAAGGAAAAGCTATCATTAACTCCATTAACCTTGAGGATGGTGAAGAAAGATTTGAGGCTGTTGTCCCACTTATTCACAAGTACGGAGCAGCGGTTGTCGTTGGTACAATTGATGAAAAAGGTATGGGTGTTACAGCTGAAAAGAAATTGGAAATTGCCAAACGATCTCATGACATTCTTGTTAATAAGTATGGTTTGAAGCCGCAAGATATAATTTTTGACCCGCTTGTTTTCCCTGTAGGAACGGGTGATGAACAATATATTGGTTCCGCAAAAGCAACAGTGGAAGGAATTAAGTTCATTAAAGAACATCTTCCTAAGACACAAACCATTCTTGGCATCAGTAATGTATCATTCGGTCTGCCTCCTGTCGGAAGAGAAATTCTAAATTCTGTCTTTTTATATCACTGCACATTAGCTGGACTGGATTATGCGATTGTTAATACGGAAAAGCTTGAACGATTCGCTTCCATTTCAAAGGAAGAAGTTCAATTAGCAGAGGATCTTCTTTTTAATACGACAGATGAAACGTTGGCCACTTTTACCGAATTTTATCGAGGTAAAAAGAAAGAGACTAAAAGTACTGTACCCAACATGAGTTTAGAGGAACGACTCTCTTACTATGTAATAGAAGGTACAAAGGAAGGTTTATTGCCAGATTTAGCTTTAGCGCTTGAAAATTATCCTGCTCCCCTCGATATTATCAATGGACCATTAATGGAAGGCATGAAAGAAGTAGGACGATTATTCAACGATAATCAGCTGATCGTTGCCGAAGTACTCCAAAGTGCTGAGGTCATGAAGGCTGCTGTGTCTTACTTAGAGCCCTTTATGGAAAAAGGCGATGTCTCTGCTTCCAAAGGGAAGGTTATCCTTGCAACAGTAAAAGGCGATGTTCATGACATTGGGAAAAACCTTGTAGATATTATATTAAGTAATAACGGCTATGATGTACTAGATTTGGGGATTAAAGTATCACCAACTGAACTAGTTCAAGCGATTCAAAAGGAAAAACCAGACATTGTTGGATTATCAGGCTTATTAGTAAAATCTGCACAGCAAATGGTTTTAACAGCACAAGATATGAAAGAGGCGGGAATCTCAACACCTATTCTAGTTGGTGGAGCTGCACTTTCTAGAAAGTTTACCGATACCAAGATTGCAAAGGAATATGAAGGACTCGTTCTATATGCAAAGGACGCAATGAATGGGTTATCACTGGCCAATCAGCTTCAAACTCCAGAGGAGAAAGAAAAACTGATGGCAGAAAAACATGAAAAACTAGCGGCTTTAGAACTGCCGCGGGAGCTGCCAAGTCGTTCTTCGGTTTCAACAGCCGTAAAAACTAGACCAGCCGTTTCCACTGAAGTACCTGTATTCACACCGATGGATACCAAAAAACATATTATGAAATCCTATTCTCTATCCCATATTGAGCCTTATATCAATATGCAGATGTTAATCGGTCATCATCTTGGTGTAAAAGGAAAAATTGCAAATTTGATTGCTTCCAAGGATGAAAAAGCAATCAAAGTGAAAGAAGTTGTAGATGGATTATTAGCAGATGCTAAGAAAGAAAACTGGATTTTACCTGCTGCGGTGTATCAATTTTTCCCTGCTCAATCTGACGGAAATAAAATATTTATTTATGATCCAGAAGATACTAATCGCATTATTGAAACATTCGATTTCCCACGGCAGGAATCTGCACCACATTTGTGCTTGGCAGATTTCATAAAGTCTGTAGACAGTGGAGAGAAGGATTATGTTGGTTTCTTTACAGTAACTGCTGGTAGAGGAATCCGTGAACAAGCTGACAAGTTAAAAGCAGAAGGCCGTTTTCTTGAGAGCCATGCCCTACAATCCCTTGCACTCGAAACCGCTGAAGGATTTGCAGAATTAATCCATCGTCAAATGCGAGATCGCTGGGGATTCCCGGACCCGCTGACATTTACGATGCAGGATCGTTTTACAGCTAAGTATCAGGGGCAGCGCTTCTCTTTTGGATATCCAGCATGTCCAGATTTAGAAGATCAGAAGAAATTATTTGCCTTGATTCATCCAGAGGAAATCGGAATAGAATTAACGGATGGTTGCATGATGGAGCCTGAAGCTTCTGTATCAGCCATGGTATTTGCTCATCCTGAGGCAAGATATTTTAATGTGTTAAGATAAATGAAGTCCGCGGATTAGATTCTGCGGACTTTTTTTTGAATTTTTATAATTTACTCGCCCGCCCACTGTATCTAAGACTTCATTCCTTGACATTTCACTTCAAAACGAATATAGTTACCTAGGTAATCATTTTAATTACCCAGGTAACTAATGTGCATATATTAATTTTGGAGTGAACTTATTTGACCAACCACGCTTTATTTCATACTCTACATCAACTTTCCAGACAACTGACCAATAGACTTAATGAAGCCCTAAAACCATTTGGATTATATAGTGCCCAATGGTCTGTACTCTTTGCTCTACATACAAAAGGTTCACTAACTCAAAAAGAACTCTCTGAGTATCTGTTCGTCGAAGCTCCTCCCATGACTCGTACGATTCAACGGCTTGTTAAACAAGGGTATGTTAGTCAAATTCCAGGTAAGGACAAACGGGAGAAATACATTCAATTAACGGAGGAAGCAGTGCAAGAATTCCCTAAGTGGGAGAAGGCTGTCTTAGAATGCAATCTGGATTTATTGAAAAATTTCCCAGAAATTTCACAAAATGAATTAACAAATCTACAAAGTATCTGGTTAAAACAGCTTTTGTAAAGGAGTGCAAAATATGAACAAACCTAAATTATGGACGAAGGATTTTATTAATATTTCCTTGAGTAACTTTTTTTTATTTTTGACATTTTATATCCTACTCGTCACTTTGCCTATTTTTGCTTTACAGGAATTTGACAGTAATGCTTCACAGGCGGGATTAATGACAACCGTTTTCTTACTCTCAGCCATCCTATCACGACCACTTGCTGGCCAATGGCTTGAAAGAGGCAGCAATAGAAAAGTGTTATTAACGGCTCTTATTATATTCGCAGTTGCTTCCCTTTTATACTTTTTCCCAACAACTGTAACAGGATTCCTTGTCATACGTCTATTACACGGTGTGGGTTTTGGAATGGCGACTACTGCAGTAGGAGCGATTGTTGCGGATCTTATCCCTAGCTCACGGAGAGGAGAAGGAATGGGATACTTTGTTATGTCAACAAACATGGCGATGGTCTTGGGGCCATTTGTAGGGTTGACTGCCATTCAACAGTGGGGAGCAAAAGTAATGTTTATCCTATCGGTAATTGTAGCCATTGGGGCGTTAATCACTGGTCTCACAGTCAAGTTATCAAAGCCTGAGCAAACTAACAAGAAGGTTATTGTTCCCGCTTTCTCCTTAAAAAACTTTATTGAACCTTCAGCAGTATCCATTGCTATTGTCGGCAGTTTTTTAGCTATTGTATATTCTGCCCTTCTTTCTTTCGTGTCCGTTTATGCAAATGAAATCCATGTTTCTGAAGTTTCAAGTCTTTTCTTTGTTGTGTACGCGGTTATATTATTAATGTCCCGACCATTTACAGGCAAATGGCTGGATCAATATGGTCCAAATGTGATTGTATTCCCTTCTATTATCTTGTTTGCAATAGGAATGTTTGTCTTGAGCCAAAGTGGAGGGGCAATTACTTTCCTAGTTTCAGCCGGAATGATTGGGTTAGGATGGGGTACCCTTTTCCCAACCTTTCAAACGATTGCCATTCAAAATGCAGCACCTAGAAAACGTGGTCTGGCTACAGCCACATTTCTATCAATCTATGATATTGGTATTGCATTAGGCTCATTCTTGGTGGGATTAATTGCTGCAAAGATGGACTTTAGCTCGTTATACTTCCTATGTTCTTTCTATATTCTTATAGGAGCTATTCTTTACTATTTCATGCAAGTTCGAAAACCAGAAATAAAACGTCAGCAATATTTAAAAGTAAAAGAGCACTAATTGTTTTGAACCATCAATTTCTTGATGGTTCTTTTCTACATTCTGAGCAGTGATTTTTACTTTTCAACATTATTAGGTTACACTTTTTTTGTATATTCATTTTTCGATTGGAGGTTTTTACATGTTGGATGTTGTTGTGATTGGTGCAGGACCAGCAGGAGCGAGTGCAGCCTTATTGACTGCTAAAGCAGGAAAGAAAACATTGGTGCTAGATAATGATAAGACCGTTACAAAGCGAGCTTGGGTGGAGAACCATTATGGCGTGTTAGAAATCTCTGGCCCTGACCTCGTTGAAATTGGTAAGCAGCAAGTAACTAAATTTGGCGGAGAAATTGTCCAGTCTACTGTTACGAATATTAGCAAAGTTGGAGAAGGCTTTAAGGTGGAAACCGAAAACGGTGACTATGAAGCAAAGCATGTAATTGTTGCTACAGGTTTCCTTGTAGACGTAGCTGAAAAAGCTGGTTTAACTACTAAGCCTGGTACGGAGCCTCGCGTAAAAACAATCCTTGATGTAGATGCACAAGGTAAAACAAATATCGATGGCATTTGGGCAGCTGGTACCGTGGCTGGCGTAAGCGTACATACCATTGTTACTGCTGGTGACGGAGCGAGAGTCGCAATCAATGTAATTAGCGAATTGAATGGCGAGCGCTATGTTGACCATGATGTATTAAAAGCTTAAGTCGATTTAAGAAGGGTGTCCCCATTGGGACACCCTCTTTACACCTCTAAATCTTTTCCTTCTTCAACAATATGGAATAGAAGGTGGGCTAGATGGTGAATCGGTCCATAGTCTTCTTCATCTTCACTAATCTCTTCATTAAATTCAAGATCGTTTAGGTAAAGGGCCGTAAATTCATAAAAATCTTTCAACTGGAAGGAATAGCAGGCCACCGGATCTTCACTTCCATCCTCGCCAGTCGGATCCTCATATTGAAGAACCATATAGGAAACATCTCCATCTGCATCCTCAGCATCAAAAAAGACAAAAAAGCCAATGTTAGTATCTAAATCAAATAAATGCCTTGTGCCACCTTCTGTTGCTTTTTCAAAATCTTCCTGGCTTAGCTTTTGAATCTGCATCGAATCCACATTATCTTCTTGATGAAAACCAACAACAAATGATTTCATATTATTTCCTCCTTCTTGTTAAACACATATAATCTACTTTGCCCCTTAATTATAGTTTTAATTAACAATATGGGGGAAAATAAAAACTCGACAGTCGCAAACTGTCGAGAAGAAATTTTACGGTTACCCTACTGGAGGATAAATAGGATCTGCTTGCGCAGGTTGAATACTAATCTTGGCAAGATCATAAGATGGTTGATTGTTTACATCATTTTCAGGTGTTGCAAAAACAAGTAATGAGAATGTGAATAATAAGATAATAGCCTTTTTCATTTTTCTTCCTCCTCAAGTAATTTTAGAAAGATAATTTACTGCCTCTAGATAATTCCCCTGTTGATTATAGTGCTGAGAAAGCAGCTTATAATATCGGATTCGTTCTTCCTTATGTTCTTTCGATCCCTCTAAGAAAGGAATTACCTTCATTTCTAAATATTTCATTGCTTTTTCAGGAGATTCCATATGAATTAAATAAAATTCAGCTAAAAGACCTTGTTTTTTTATACCAAGATCTTTTGAAAGAGATTTGACTTGAAGAAAACATTCCTTAGCATTCTCAATTAATTTTAAATTGTAATTAATTTCTCCAATGCCATACAAAGTTACTATATAGTGTTGGTTTTTTACTGGTTGTAACGATAAGCTTTTTTCATAATAGAGTAATGCATTTTTTGGATTATTCATTTTATCTTGCAAGTAACCCATATTATGATAGATTTGTGGAAGCATTCTTTCTTCCTTTAACAATTCTGCATTTCGAATTAAATGTTTAAAACAAACCTGTGCTTCCTCGTAAATGTTTGAATTCGTATAGTTAATACCAAGAAGCATTAAAGTATGAAGAATTCGATAAAAGTTATGCTGGTTCATAAAGATTTGCAGTGCTAATCTGCCGAAGTGTATCGCATGCCCTGGCTGGTCAAGTGCACTCTTTACTAAAGCCAAGTGGTATAAGAATTCTCCATTCGTTGTTTCATTATTATTTTCTGCAAATAATTCATCAAAGATCTCGTCAGCCTTTTTATGATTACCCTTTAATATTAAGGATACAGCATTATAATAACGAAATAAATACATCTCATGTTGGGAAAAATTTTTCTTTTGCTTATATAAAATATCCCGTTGGGTGTCTGCTTCTGCAAGTAAACCCTTGAATAATAGATATCGATATTTATATAATTCATATGAATAAATATAGTCAGAAAATGGGATAACATGTTCAATTTCTTTTAACCTAGTAAATATTATTTCGATTTCCTCACGTAAGTAAAAGTTAATCTTTTCACCAAAATCTTTTAAGAGATTTTTTATTAACTCTTCTTTTTCTTCCATTTCTTCAAAGCTTACATTAAGTCTTTCTAATAGGAGGGAAATAGTCTCTCCATTCGCATCCTTTGAATTATTCTCGATCTTACTTAAATGAGGGATAGAGCAAATTCCAGCAGCAAGTTCTTTTTGGGTAATCCCTTTTTGGGTCCTGTAGAATTTTATTAATGGTCCAAATTCCATAACATCACCACCTTAAGGAGCTCTTCCTTTTTCTTATCATTTTATAACAACTCTGCCGCCTCTTCCATCTATTTGTTCAGACAATTTAAAATATTGTTAAATAAATTTAAAAGCCATCTGTTTGCACTAAACAGATGGCTTTTTTCTATTATTTCACTCTAGGGAAACCAAATCCAGAAGCATAGTCATCACCTGCAGCCGCTCCTGTACCACCCAAGATATCATTAGATTTTGCACGGTTTTGAAGCTCTGCACGTAGTTGTGTATGCGTCATTGAAGGATTTTCAGCCCAAATTTTAGCTGCTAAACCTGACACATGCGGGGTTGCCATTGACGTTCCACTAATCGTATTGTATGAACCATCATTCCATGTAGATTCAATCGCCCTGCCAGGAGCAGAAACCTCTACATCACGTTCTTGAATGACATAGTCACCATCTGTATTTGGATTCCCTCGTGAAGAGAAATCAGCGATACGATATGTACCGTTCTGCTGAACATCTTCCAATGCCGCTACCGCTACAGCATTAACTAATGCTCCCGGATACCCAATTGTATTACTTGTTGGGCCATCATTTCCAGCTGCTGCAATCACTAATACCCCTTTACCATAGGCGTAATCAACAGCACTAGAAATTAACGAGTCTTTTGCACTTGAACCTAAGGACATCGAGATAATTACCTTTGAACCGGTTCTAGTTGCCTCATCTGCCGCCATACGAATAGCAGAAGCAATATCATCCGAATAGCCAGAGCCTCGGTTATTTAATACTTTATATGCCCAAAGATCAGCCTCTGGTGCAACACCATATATCCCTTGTCCAGTACTGCCGCCATCTGCAAGTACAGTACCGGCAACATGTGTTCCATGACCATTACCATCCGAGCAGCTGCCATCAATCAGTGGTGATTTAGTTTGTGTAAAATCCTTACATTGCTGGATTTGATTTGTTAAATCGGCGTGGCTGGAAAGGACACCTGTATCAAGGACTGCTACCTTTATTCCATTCCCTCCAGAGGTCGCCTGAATAGCAGAATCATTATATATCGCTTGGATTCCCCATGGAGTTCGATCACTTGGCCCAGAGTTAGTGGAGCCGCCTGGTTTTGCAGCCGCTTCTACTTTTGGTGCGAGCTGAACTTCCTCTACTTTTTCAATGGTTAAATTTTTATTTTTCAATAATGCCTGGTATTGCTTGCTGTTAACCGTTGTGGTAAATCCCTCTGACCCAAAATCCCAGCGTACCCCAACATTCTTCATCGCTTGTGCTTTATCAGCTGATGGTCCTTGAATGATGACACGAACAGGCTCTTCCAGGCTGTTTGGCGCTTGACCGAAGGCACCTGTTGCAAACATCGATACCCCCATTACAAAGCTAAGTACTGACGCTCCTACTACTTTTCTTTTTTTCATCTACATTCTCCTCCATCATTTAACTCCAGGCATGGACCTGTCCCTTTATTCTATTTTGAATTTTCAGAATAAAGAAATGAAAAACGACCCAGAAAAGTTGGGAAATTTTTTGAAACGATAAAAAAACCGTCCTCTCTTGAAGGACGGTTTTTTAATATACTTAAAAATATTTCTTTTTCCAAAAAATTAATGCGGTTAAGGCAGATAATACACAAGCTACCGTTATCGATATCCAAAAGGCATGTGGACTATTTTGTAACGGTAAATCAACATTCATGCCGTAAAAACTGAAAACGATTGTTGGAAACGAAAGAATAATCGTGAATGATGTTAAAAATTTCATAACAATATTTACGTTATTAGAAATAATCGAAGCAAATGCGTCCATCATCCCGCTAAGGATTGAACTGTATGTTTCGGCCATCTCAATCGCCTGGATCTTTTCAATCATCACATCTTCAAGTAAATCCTTGTCTTCCTCATACATTTTGATATAACTAAAACGAAGAATCTTATCTAAAACCACTTTATTGGATTTTAGAGAAGTTGTGAAGTAGACAAGACTTTTTTCTAAAGCAAGAAAGGCATACAATTCCTTGTTTTTCATCGATTGGTGAAGTTCACGCTCAATTTCATTCGTTCGCTTATTAATTTGTTTTAAATAGCGAAGATAATAGGATGTAATGATAGCAAGAATCTGAAGAGCAAATCGGTTCTTTTTAAAGGTATAGAACTCTTTTATTTTATTATTCTTAAAAACTTCTAAGATTGGTGTATCCTTTAACGATACAGTCAGTATACATTCATCTGTTAAAACAATCCCCACAGGGATAGTCTCGTAGATAGGAAATCCTGCATCATCGTGCGTAATATAGGGGTAATCGACAATGATATAAACTTGCCCATCTTCACGCTCAATTCTCGGGCGTTCTTCATCATCAAGGGCGTCTCTTATAAAGTCAACGTAAATGTTCGCTTCATCTGCAACCCTGTTAATTTCTTCTTCTGTTGGGGCATACATATTAACCCAGCAGCCCTTTGAAATTTTCTCTACCTGTTCAAGTACTTTAGTTTCGGTGCTTTTATAAATCTCCAACATGATAAAACCTCCTCACTTACTTTGTTCGAGGAAGCCATACTACCTTCTTAAGAGCTGATATTCCTGAAGAATCCAATTCAAAGATAACGCTGACTTCCCCCATACTACTAGGGTCCGGGTCTATTGCATAACTCAAAAATATCAACTCCTTAACATTTAAGTACTTCATTATCATAAACCCAAAATCAAAAAAGCACAAACAAGATTTTATTCCGGAAAATAGGGATTTAAGTGAATTAATACCTCGTCAATGTTATCATACCTCTCCATCAATCTCCCCTTGATGGACTTAGCAAGGTCATGACCTTCCTTAATGGTTTTAAAGTGATCAATCGATATTCTAAGATCCACTAAAATATAATGGCCATGTTCCCTCGCTCTAATTCGGTCAATCCTCTTAACCTCTTGGAATTCATTCACTACATTAATGTATTCCTGCAGCGTTTCGGCGTCAATATTCCTTTCGAGCAAAATATCAAAAGCTTCCATTAGCATCTCTTTAGAGATTTTAAAGATTAAGTAGGCAACAAATATGCTTGCCGCTTTATCACCATAATGCAGGAGTAAGATATTAAAGTGTTCTCCAATGATTGAAAGGAGAACTCCTATAGCTGCGGCTATAGAGGCAACAATGTCTGCTTTGTGGTCAAAGGCAATTGCTTCAATTGCCTTACTATTATGCTCTTTCGCCACCTTTAATGATGAACGGTATAATATAATTTTTGTGATGTATGAAATGATTGCTACCCACATAGCTAAGAAGCTTGGTGTTTCCACTTCATGAAAGAAACCAGAGATTCCTTCATATACCACATAAATGGATACGAGAAAAAGTAAAATCCCTACAATCCCAGAAACAATTACCTCTGCCTTCCCATGACCATAAGGGTGCTCCTTATCAGCAGGTTTATTGGAGATTTTAATTACCAATAAGACGATTACTGACGCAAAAACATCCGCCGCTGAATGAATACCATCGGCAAATACAGCGTCACTATTTCCATACCAGCCGATAATAATCTTCCCTACTGTTAAAATGACATTACTGATCACACTAATCCAAGCAATCTTCTTAGCCAAGGATTCCCTCATCTTTTAAATCCACCTCATAAAAATTCTATTTCTCCATCTGATTCTTTCCATTTGCCTCCATTTTCATTTCTTCCTCTTCCTCTTCGACTGTAATCCGGTTAATGGCGTCATGAAGAAAATGAAATGCCTCGTCTAGTTCTTCCCTTGATGGATATTTATCTTTGTTCATCTAAATCATCTCCTAATATTTTTATGAGTAATCGTCGAATAATAAGTAGAAAATACGGGTGTACCTTATTTTTTTAAAAGGAGTGTGCAGCATGGATAAAAAAAATCCTACCACAAACAGTACTGATCTTGCCGGACGCATCTACGAGACAAGTGATTATCAAAAAAACGATGTTCTAGCAACTGGTCTTTCGACCACCCACGAACAGGCAAGCGACAGCTATATGCAGGGTGAAATAGATCCATCTACTGATGATGATTTAAACGCGAAAGATCTCCCGATTGCACAAAAACCCTACCGAAACAAATGAAATGCGTAAGCGCCTTGACCAGGGGCGACAGGCATAAGACGAGCCGACAAGAAGGTTGGTTTTTACCTTCTTGTCGGATTGGCTTATGACCCCGAGCCCCTAGGCGCTGAAGCTAGACAAATAAAAATCAGGAAAACAGCTTTCAAAACGAAAGCTGTTTTTTCTTTTTTATTTATCGTCATCTACATAAGGATCATGTTCATAGGCTGGCAAATCTCCAAAGCTAGTCATGATTCCTTCCTCGTCAAGAGACTGTTCATAGCGTTCGTGTTGTGAGTTAGGGTAAACAGTAATATTGTTTCCATATATATCATTTCCAACAAAGTTTTCAAAGTCCTCAACATATCCCTCATTCTCATCGGGTTCATTATTAACATCATTATAATGTTCCTGAGGAAACGCTAGATCCGATGGTGTATCAGATGTTCCCCATTGGGATACAATCTGCCAAGAGTCCTCCGCATCAAAGGCAACATTCTCATCTTTAGAATCCATGTCAAACTTTCCGAATGGCGGCATTAACACGCCTTCTTCAATGGGACGATCATGGGAAACAACTTGGTCTGGACTGTGTTCTTTACAATAGATGGTATTAGGTAAGGCCTCTAACCGTTCAAATGGAATTTCTTTACCACATACCTCGCATGTTCCATACGTTCCATTTTCCATTGCTTCCAGTGCTCTGTTAATATTTAATAGCTGCAAATCAGTATGTTGATTTAATGCAATATCCTTTTCGCGCTCGTATAAATCTGTTCCTTCATCGGCAGGGTGATTATCATAACTTGATAACTCTCCCATCGATTCATGATAATGCCCTCGTTCTAAACCGTAGTGATCATTTTGTTCGAGACGCTCTTCAATTTCATCTTTTTCCTTTAATAATTGCAAACGAAACCCGGCTAGCTGTTCTGTCGTTAACATATAGGTAACCCCTTTCAAGGTTTATTGCCTTCTTTATCGCCTATTTTATATATTTCAACTTTGTCTTGTACCTTTTTATTTTCATTGATTTAGGCGGCGATTATGTAATGAATTTATTGATTCCAACAAAATCCTAAATTACTCTAACGAACTTACTGAATAAGTTTTTAGTGAGGGTGTATCTTAACATATAGAAAGATATTAGAAAGGAAATGAGGGGACCTACATGGTAAATGAAAATTTTAATAAATTCAGAAAAGAACAGCAGGAACACCAAAGCATATACTTAGGCGGTGCCAATCGGCAACGTGGACAGAATGATCCTGACTATAATAATCAAGAAATAACCGATAAGTCGCCAGGAGCAACTGGGAGAAGCAATAATGGGAAAATCGAGTAGCGGTGCAAAAGAAAAAGGCAATATGAAGTGGTGGCAGCTTACGTTATTTGGGGTAGGTTGTACAATCGGTACAGGCTTCTTTCTAGGGTCAAGTATTGCGATAAAAATGACAGGCCCAGCCATTTTAATTGCCTTCATTCTTGCCGCTGCTGGAACCTATTTTGTCTTTGATGCTCTAGCAAAAATGACAGCACAAGAACCATTAAAAGGAGGTTTTCGCTCCTACGCGAAAAAAGCCTTCGGCAGATGGGCTGGTTTTAGCAGCGGGTGGGTCTATTGGATGTCAGAGGTATTAATTATGGGGAGTCAAATGACTGCACTTTCTATTTTTTCACGTTTCTGGTTCCCCAAAATTCCGCTATGGGTATTTGCTGGTATATATGCTCTGTTAGGACTAGTTGTTGTCCTAATCGGTGTAAGTATTTTAAACAAACTAGAGAATGTATTGGCCATTTTAAAGATAGCAGCGATATTGATGTTCGTCATTATTGCTTTACTGGCTATATTCGGAGTCATTGATGGAGACAGACCGATCCAATATCCTGATAGTCAAAAGGACATCATTCCGCATGGTGTTTTAGGGTTATGGTCTGGTGTTATCTTTGCCTTTTATGCATTTGGAGGCATTGAAATATTAGGATTAATGGCTACTCAATTAAAGGACCCAAAGGAAGCTCCCAAGGCTGGCAAAGTAATGTTATTCACCCTTATGATTATCTACATGCTCTCCATTGGTCTCGCTGTCTTAATGGTACCTTGGAATCAATTTAATGGCGAGAAAAGTCCTTTTGTTAACGCATTAGCTAATTACAATTTAACTTTCATTCCACATCTTTTTAATGGAGCATTAATTATTGCCGGGTTTTCAACTATGGTTGCCTCCCTTTTCGCCGTAACCAGCATACTTGTTACACTCTCCGAAGAAGGGGATGCACCTGGATTATTTTGCAAACAAGGAAAACTAAAGGTACCAATCCCTACTTTACTCATTACAGTACTAGGAATATCAGGATCGATTGTCTGTGCATTATTAATGCCAGGCAATGTGTATGAGTACATTACTACAGCTGCAGGGCTTATGCTTCTTTATAATTGGATATTTATTTTAGCTTCATCATGGAAATTATTAGAGGTCACCGCCAAGGATAAAATCAAATACTCACTAGGTATTCTGTTCATATTAATCGCTGTTAGTGGTACCTTATTTCATAGTACAAGCAGACCAGGCTTCTTCATCAGCCTAGCATTCGTTGGTATTATTGGCTGCATAACCTTGATTATGAATCTTAAATGGAAAAAGAAAAAGAAAAAAGGTAAGGTATTTAGTCCTTGGCCTACCGCTTAAAGTCCGGATTGCCAGCGTCTGACATGCTGGCTTTTTTTGTTATCCAAATAATATATTAAATGCTTGAAAACCAAAGTAAATACCAAATCCAATCAATGATACTCCTGATAAAAGTGATATTACTACAAGCAGCTGGGAGGTTAAATATTTTCGGAAATTACTTGCAATTCCTGCCATTGTGATATCCCATAGTAGTAATCCAATAAAGATGGCACTGCTATAAAGGATTAACTGACTCGTTTCATAAGTCGCCGCTGTCTTAGCAAGAACAGAGCCGTAAATACCGAGCCAGAATAAAATCGTCAATGGATTGGATATAGACATAAAAAAACCAGATAAGAAGGATTTTGCTAATGGCTCATCCTTCCGGTTTTCTCCTATTTTCAACTTATTTGCTGAAAGCAAGGTTTCAATTCCCGTATAAATTAAGACAAAGCAGCCAAATAACCACAAAAAGGTTTTCATAAAAGGAGTTTCAAGAAAGTGAACAACTCCAAAATAAACGACCATCATATAAACACCATCAGCCGCAACCGCTCCTACCCCAATAAGCCATGAATGCATGAAGCCATGCCTTATTCCCTTATCAATTTGAGCTGCATTGATTGGACCAATCGGAGCAGCTAGCGACAATCCTAGTAATATATAACTTAAAAATACATTCATTCCAATCTCTCCCTGAATCAATAATAGAAGCCTGTCTTTCAATTTCTATTCAGGAAGGAGGGTTTGTACCACTTTTATTTAAAAAAAGAAGAGCCTTCTTTAGTTCAGAAGACTCTTAAAGAGATTTTACGTATAAGAATTAGTTGGACTCAGATAATTTTCGATGTTCAATTTTATAAAACTCTTGATCATCACTTTCTCTGATTAAATGATGACGTGCAGCAGGCATTGAGAAGGTATCGATATCAATTATAAACTTGGGACGGTGCTTTGATTCTTTATAAATTTTCCCTACATACTCTCCAATTAACCCTATGGCAATAAGCTGTAAGCCGCCAATTAACCAGATAGAAGTAATGAGTGACGTCCATCCTGTCTGAGTCTCCCCTATTGCTTTTAATAGTAAGAAGTATAAGCCAAATAACAGGCTTAGAAAAAATGAAACAAACCCAATAAACAATACCAACCGAATCGGTGAAACAGAAAAAGAAGTTATTCCATCAAAAGCAAATGCTAGCATTTTTTTCAATGGATACTTCGTTTCACCTGCTTGTCTTTCTTTGCGGTCATAATACACGATATCTGAGCGAAATCCAAGGAGTGGAACAATTCCGCGTAAAAAAAGATTTACCTCCTTAAATCCCTCTAATTCCGTGACTGCCCGTTTACTTAGTAAACGAAAATCCGCATGGTTATAAACAAGGTCTACACCCATTTTTCTCATAATTTTATAAAAACCTTGTGCCGTGCTACGCTTAAAAAAGGTATCCGTATCTCTGCGCTTCCTGACGCCATATACGATTTCATTTCCTTCATTAAATTTATGGATAAATTCACGAATTACCTGAATGTCATCCTGTAAGTCGGCATCAATTGAGACAACACAATCTGAAATCTCCTTTGCAGCGAACAAACCTGCTAATAACGCGTTTTGGTGCCCCACATTCCTTGATAATTTTAAACCTCGGATATGCTCATTTCTTAATCCTTCTTTATAAATCATTTCCCATGTTCTGTCTTTACTCCCATCATCAACAAACAGGATTTTTGTTCGGTTAGAAACGAGCTGTTCACTTATTAACTGTTTTACAAGCAGGTCAAGCTGATTCATCGTTTCAGTTAATACCTCTTCTTCATTATAACAAGGCACAACAATCGTCAGGACAGGTTCAATCATCCGTTATTACCCCCGATGTTTATAAAGTCTTGTATAAATAGATCTTCCATGCAGCGTTTTTTGATTCAAAGACCTTATCCAGTTTTAGTTGATTTTGCTCAGAATTAGCGATTGGCAGAGCAGATAGTATGTATTCTCCACCCATTTCTTTAAAGACTTTAGTATTTAATTGCAAGTCTTTTAATTTCCGTTTGGAGTCCTTTTTAATCATATATTTCTTCCCAAGCTGTGAAGTAAAAATGTAACAGCGGCCGCCCCATTGATCAAAATATTTGCGAATGGTTTTATTTTTCGCGAGCTCTGCATCAATTATTTTCCTAAACTGATGTTTATAAGATAATGGGTAAAAGTTATTATAGGTGTCCAATGTATAAAAGCCATTATACTGGGATACGGCAGGATGAATTCCAATACTAGCCACCCGGTAATTTCTTTGTTCTTGACCTATATGTTCCTTTATCTCTTCAAATAATTCCTCTGCATAAAACTCTCCTACTGTTGGTTTTTTGTGATAGATAATCTCATCATTAAATAAACAAAGCAAGAAAATTTGAGAGATAGCAAACCATTTAGCAGTATTCGCCCAGCTGCGCCCTTGCAGTGAAATAATTTTTAATGATAGGGCAAACCCTGCATAAATGACCATCGGTCTTAAAAAATGATAACGTGCAAAATTGAAGGTATCCATAAAATGAAACTTCTTTGTTAATGGTAACCAGCCTTTATAAAACCAAAATGCATACCATAGTGATAACAAAAAATTTAGTCCAAATAAAAAGACATATAACTTTTCCTGATTCCAACGTTTTTGCGAAAAGACAAAATAAAATGCTATAAACATTGCAGGTAGAATAAAAAGACCATGTACAGTCATTACATGTGTATGTCCTAAAACATAATTTTTAACAGTCAGCCTGACTACTCTCCATAAAGGTAAGTATGCATGAAAATATTCATCCCTGCTGTTTGGCTCCGTCGAAAATAAAAAGGAATAGACTAATCGATATTCAACAAGCATAAAAATACAGGTCATATAAGCAATAGATAGTAGGAAACGAAGATTCCACCCTTTTCCTCTAAGAATATCTGTAAGCCATAAGATTCCCATTGCACTTAAGAAAAAGAAAAACCCTAAGACAATGCTAGCGTAAAAAGGGATTAATGTTAAAACGAGGTAATCTTTCTTGCTTCCTTGTCCATTTCGGATATTTAGGAATGCCCACAATGCGAGCGGCATTCCCAATGTACTAAGCATTCCTGATGGCCAAAAGGGAGTTAAGGCAAATGCCAGCGATACACCCACTTGAAGGAAGACCCATTTTTCACCAGGAAGAAAATGCTTTTTTAATAGTAAATACATTCCAATAAATGCAACTACCCTAGTTAAAGCTTGACTTAGACCATAAGCAATCATGGTTGGAAACAACGCATATAGCCATACGATGATACTGTATTCCGTTCCAAATGCATTTCTTGGCACTCCATTAATAATTTGAGGAATTACCGCATTGACATCCCCAAACATTTGACCACTCTTGGCTAGGACTTTGTACCACGCTAAATTCGAATCCAAGTTATCATGAACACGTATATGAGCATTTTCTTGGAGAATAAAGAGTGGGGAGAGATATATTGTTAGAATTAGCACAGCAAAAATGATCCATCTTTTCTCTTTTTTCTTATCAGTGAACACTCATTACACCTCGTAAGCCTTCTTTCTCTTGTTTAATAAAGTTTGCATCTGGGATGGAAATTATTCCTTAAATCAATTGTTTTCCTAATTCAAACGTTAATCAGAGATTAGTTTCATGATAATCATAATTAAAACACCTTCCAACTGAATGGAAGGTGTCTTTATTTTGAATTTAGTGTTTTATCTTTTATTTTCGTAAACATTTAAAAGAAGGTCGAGCTTTTGGCTGCATTGAACAACATTTGGGTTTGAATATCCATATTGTTGTGCTAAATCGATCATTTCAGTCCTTGTTTTTTCAATATCAGATAACAAATAGTTCATGCTCGTCTCCACGGCTCAACCTCTTTTCATGTTTATAACCTATTTATATTATTAACCTTAATTTAAGAAATTTTTCACTTTAAAACAAGTAGTCTACCTTAGAAATAATTGTAACTTTCGTGAACATTATACTAGTACAATATTCAGGTTGTTATGAGAATTGGCTAGAACTCAGCATTAATTCTAACTCTTTGACAAGGACTTTTCCTGTTTCAATATACTGTTGGGGAAAACTTGCGTCCTTATCAACCGGTTCAGAGAACTGATTTAAGGTGCCTGCGCTGACATTGTCATCAAGACCGATTTGATACTTATGAGACAATAAGAATGGCCTTCCAAGCTCCACTGTACAGTTGTGTGCGTCTAACTGACCATCTATGGCTGAAAACGGCAGCCTTAGAAACTGATAGCCCACTTCATCATTTATTTTGTAATCAAAGGCACCGTGATCATAATCCCAGTTACCTCCGATTGAATAACCGATTGGTTTAAGCATTTTTTCGAGCTTATACAAATCAAACTGTTTACCTTCTACACTTGATCGTATTTCAATCATCATACAGCCCCCTTTTCATCATTATTATTTAGTTTTCCCAAAAAAACAAAAATAGAGTACTGATTTTTTCAGTACTCTACTTTTTTATTACAATCTTTCTTCTAGTTCTGCTTTCTTTTCTTCAAATCCTGGTTTGCCTAATAATGCAAACATGTTTACTTTATAAGCTTCGACTCCTGGCTGGTCGAATGGGTTTACACCGAGCAGGTATCCGCTCATTGCACATGCTTTTTCGAAGAAGTAGACTAGGTATCCAAATGTGTATTCGTCCATTGCTGGAATGGATACGATTAAGTTTGGTACGCCTCCATCTGTATGGGCAAGCATGGTTCCTTGGAATGCTTTATTGTTTACAAAGTCAACAGATTGTCCTGCAAGATAATTTAAACCGTCTAAATCACTTTCAGCTTCTTCAATGATCAATTCATGGCGTGGATTTTCTACCTTAATAACGGTCTCAAATAGATCGCGGCGTCCTTCTTGTACATACTGTCCAAGTGAATGAAGATCAGTTGAGAAATTCGCAGAAGAAGGGTAAATCCCTTTTTGATCTTTTCCTTCACTTTCTCCAAATAGCTGCTTCCACCATTCAGAAAAATACTGAAGTCCTGGCTCATAATTGATAAGCATTTCAATCGTTTTGCCTTTATTATAAAGCGCATTTCTAACTGCAGCATATTGGTATGCAGGATTTTCTTCTAGCTCTGAATGGCTGTAGTCTTCTTGTGCTTTAGCTGCACCTTCCATCATCTTATCAATGTCTGCACCGCTAACAGCAATTGGAAGTAATCCAACTGCAGTTAATACTGAGTAACGTCCGCCAATGTCATCTGCAATCACAAATGACTCATATCCTTCTTCAGTGGCTAAAGTTTTCAAGGCACCTCTAGCTTTGTCAGTTGTTGCATAAATTCTTTTACGTGCTTCTTCCACACCATACTTTTCTTCAAGAAGCTTACGGAAGATTCTAAAGGCAATCGCTGGTTCTGTTGTTGTTCCGGATTTTGAAATTACGTTTACGGAAAAGTCTTTTCCATCAAGCAAATCCATAACATCTCTCATATAAGTAGAACTGATATTGTTACCGACAAAAATAATTTGCGGTGTTTTACGCTTTTCTTTTGGCAAAGCATTGTAGAAGCTATGCTGTAACATTTCAATTGCAGCACGTGCTCCTAAATAAGAACCGCCAATTCCGATTACTAAAAGTACGTCAGAATCTGACTTTATTTTTTCTGCTGCTTTCTTAATCCGTGAGAACTCTTCTTTATCATAGTTTGTAGGAAGGTCAATCCAGCCTAAAAAGTCACTACCTGCACCAGTCTGCTCGTGAAGGGAATGATGTGCTACCTTCACTGCATCACGTAAGTATGTAATTTCATGCTCTGCAAAGAAGGTTAACGCTTTTGAATAATCAAAACGTATGTGTGTCATGTATGTAATCCTCCAATAAATTTATTTTCAATTCTCACTTTAACGAATGCTGGACAGATTATCAAGAAGGGTATCTCCTTGTAAGCGTACCCATTTTCGCCAATTTTTTTACATCTCTCACTTTTTGTCGAAAAAAAAAAGAAACAAGCATAAATTTTATGCTCGTTTCTTTTAATTAAAGTGATTCACGATAGATGGCTAATACGTCTTTTCTGTTTAGTTTTGTAAAGTTTCCGAATTCACCGTAGACCATAGCTCTGTCTGCCATTAATTCTAGCTGGCTGTCATCGATATTATAGTCTGCTAAGCGGGCAGGTGCTCCAATACTGTTCCAGTATTCACGTAATTTCTGTATACCCTCAAGTCCTGCCTCTTCTGCAGTTTTACCTTCTGGGTCGACTCCAAAGACTCTTACAGCCAGCTGTTTAAAACGTTCTGGTTTTACCCTTAGATTATGTTTCATCCAGTGAGGGAATAAAATTGCCAGACCCCCGCCATGTGGGATATCATACACTGCTGATACAGCATGTTCAAGATTATGGGTAGCCCAATCACCACGGTAGCCCATATTTAAAATACCGTTTAATGCCATTGTCCCACTATAAAGGATCGTTGCACGGTGTTCGTAGCTTTCCAAATTCTCTAACAGTTTAGGTGCTGTTTCCATTACTGTAATAAGTAAGGATTCACACATACGATCCTGGAATAAAGTATTTTCTTCCAAGTGAAAATAATGCTCTAATACATGTGACATCATATCGACAATCCCATAAATGGTTTGGTCTCTTGGAACAGAAAAAGTATGTACAGGATCCAAAATTGAGAATTTAGGAAAAGTAAATGGACTTCCCCAGCCATATTTTTCATTTGTCTCCCAATTGGTAATGACAGACCCCGAATTCATTTCTGAACCAGTAGCGGCTAGCGTAAGGACAGTTCCAAATGGTAATGCCTCGTTTACGGCTGCTTTTCTAGTAACCAAGTCCCACGGGTCGCCATCATACTTTGCACCTGCTGCAATTAACTTCGTACAATCAATAACACTTCCGCCGCCAACAGCTAAAAGTATGTCTATTCCTTCATTTTTACAGATTTCTACCCCTTTACGAGCTGTAGTAATCCTAGGATTCGGTTCAACCCCAGGTAATTCAAACACTTGAGCATCGATTTCTTTCAATAAGTTAATGACCTTGTCATAAAGACCGCTGCGTTTAATGCTTCCTCCGCCGTAAACTACAAGTACTTTCTTTCCATAACGAGGAATTTCAGATTTTAGCTGTTCAAGTTGCCCTTTACCAAAAATTAATTTGGTTGGATTCCAAAAAGTGAAATTTTGCATGATATGCACATCCTTTCCACATCCATTATTATCGAAAAAAAATTTTTTTGCAAAGGTTATACTGATGTATATTTTTTCTCCAATTCAGCAAGCTAATAGTGAAAGTATATTGATAGGAGGAATCTACCTTGAGTACCATTCAAAGAATTGCCCTAATCCTTACCATTATTGGTGCTATTAATTGGGGATTAATTGGTTTTTTTGGATTTAATTTAGTTGAAGCTATTTTTGGGGATAATTCAGCACTATCCAGAATTATATATGGCTTAGTAGGAATAGCTGGACTTATTAACCTAGGACTACTGTTCAAGCCAAATGAGCAGCATGTGAGAGAACCACAAACAGATACAACTCGATAAGAAAAAAATCCTTGCATTGCTAATGCAAGGATTTTTTCATATCCATCCCCTAAACTCTGCCGCTTCTACCATTTTTCTTACACCGACCATATACGAAGCAGTCCTCAAATTTACCTGATTGAGCTTTGAGATTTCATATATTTGATGAAACGCACTGATCATTTTTTCACGTAATTTAGTTTCTACTTCCTCTACATCCCAATAATAACCCTGCTTGTTTTGAACCCATTCGAAATAAGAGACAGTAACTCCACCAGCTCCAGCTAGAACATCGGGAACCAGTAGTATTCCCCGTTCAGATAGAATTCTTGTCGCCTCAATGGTCGTAGGACCATTGGCAGCCTCGACGATAATCTTTGCTCTAATATTTTGAGCATTCTTAGCTGTAATTTGATTTGAAACCGCCGCAGGAACCAGAATATCACAGTCCTGTTCGAGCAATTCTTCGTTGGTAATGGTTCCATCAAATAGAGAAGTGACAGTACCAAAGCTGTCGCGACGACTAAGTAAATAGTCAATATTTAAACCATCCGGATCATAAAGGGCGCCATATACATCAGAAATCCCAACGATAATCGCTCCCGAGTTACTCATGAATTTTGCGATGTAACTGCCCGCATTACCGAAACCCTGGACAATGATACGTGCCCCCTTAATGGGAAGTCCACGTATTTTTGCAGCTTCTCCGATACAAATGGCTGCACCCAGTGCACCTGCTTCTTCCCTAACTTCTGACCCTCCAAGGACTAGTGGCTTCCCCGTTATAAAACCAGGAGAGTCGAACTTCCTCAAACTGCTGTATTCATCCATCATCCAAGCCATGATCTGAGAGTTTGTATACATATCGGGTGCTGGGATATCTTTGGTTGGGCCAACAATTTGACTGATAGAGCGAACATAACCGCGGCTTAGGCGCTCTAGTTCACCAAATGAAAGGGTACGGGGATTACAAATAATACCTCCCTTTCCACCTCCAAATGGTAAATCAGCAATACCACATTTCATGCTCATCCACATAGACAATGCCTTTATATCATCGTCAGTTATCTTAGGATGAAAACGAACGCCGCCAATCGTCGGTCCAACAGAATCATTATGCTGTGCTCGATAACCGCTAAAAATTTTAACAGAGCCATCATCCATTCGAACCGGAATTCGCACTTGGAGCATCCGTACCGGTTCTCTCAACAACTCAAAAGCAGATTCTGGGAGTCCTAATCTTTGCAATGCATCATGAATAACAATCTGTGTAGATGTAAGTAGATTTAATGTCTCTTTATCTTTATCGTTTTCACCTGCACGTTTCGTTATATCCTTCTTCCCCATTTTTGGCACCTCAAGTTTTTCATTTAACTAAGTACTTTATTAATGCGTTCAATCGCCCAATCTAATTCATCCTTCGTAATAATTAGAGGAGGGGCGAAACGAATTACAGTATCATGTGTTTCCTTACATAACAGTCCTTGTTCTTTTAATTCTTCACAATATTTTCGCGCTGGCTCATTTAATTCTACACCGATAAACAATCCACGGCCTCTTACTTCTTTAATCCTTGGATTCTGGATTTCTTTTAATTTACTTACAAAATATCCGCCTAACTCTAAAGATTTTTCTGAGAGTTTCTCATCAATCAGTACATCTAGAGCAGCGATTGATACTGCGCAGGCTAGTGGGTTTCCTCCGAATGTAGAACCGTGAGATCCTGGATTAAATACACGTAAAATATCTTTGTTTGCGACGACACAAGAAATTGGGAATACTCCCCCGCCAAGCGCCTTACCTAGAATATAAATATCAGGGTCAATTCCTTCCCACTCACAAGCAAACATTTTTCCTGTGCGAGCCAAGCCAGCTTGGATTTCATCGGCGATAAAAAGCACATTGTTTTGCTTACATAATTCAAAGGCTTTTTTCATAAAGCCTTCAGGAGGAATAACTATACCAGCCTCACCTTGAATAGGCTCAATTAAGAAAGCTGCGGTATTCACAGAAATTGCTTCTTTTAAAGCTTCTAAATCTCCATATGGTATTAATTTTATTCCTGGAAGCATTGGTCCAAATCCACGTTTATATTCAGCTTCTGACGATAAGGAAACAGCAGTCATGGTTCTCCCATGGAAGTTTCCTGTGCAAGCAATTATCTCTGCTTGGTTCTCAGCAACTCCTTTTATATCATAAGCCCAGCGTCGTGCTGCTTTAACCGCTGTTTCTACTGCTTCAGCACCTGTATTCATAGGAAGTGCCATTTCTTTTTTTGTTAATTTGCAAATCTTTTCATACCACGGGCCTAATTGATCATTATGAAAAGCGCGGGAAGTTAACGTTACTTTATCTGCTTGATCCTTTAATGCTTGAATAATTTTTGGATGCCGATGGCCCTGGTTAACCGCTGAATAAGCACTTAACATATCCATATATTTATTACCTTCAGGGTCTTCTACCCATACTCCTTCTGCGCGTGAAATAACAATTGGAAGTGGGTGATAGTTATTTGCCCCGTATTTCTCGGTTTTTTCAATTAAGCCTTTCGTTTTCTCTTCTGCTGCCATAATACTTATCCTCCGTTCAAAAGGGAATTATGTACATTTCTATTGTAGCCGAGCCTGCCAAAAGAATGAACCATTACCCAAAAAACTTTTTTAATGAAAAATAAAAAAACCTAGTTCTGCCAGTAATTAGCATGAAACTAGGTTTTTTAATGTTTATTATTTCTTGATTAAATCTTCACGCTGTGATTGGTCAATCCATTCCTGAAGCTTGTCTTTTAATGTGTTAAAACCTTGTTGGCCTTCAACTTCTGGAACAATTGCAGCAGCTTGACGCTTACGAGGCTTTTTTGGTTTAGCAATTGTTTGTTGTACTGGAGCTTCTTCCGTTGCACGAATCGATAAACCGATTTTCCCAGCATTTTCATCTATAGATAATACCTTAACCTGCACTTCGTCTCCGACTTTCAGATGGTCGTTAATATCTTTCACATAACCATGTGTAATTTCGGAAATATGGACAAGACCTTGTGTATTTTCATCTAATGCTATGAACGCTCCATAAGGTTGAATTCCTGTTACTTTACCTGTTAAAACACTTCCAGTTTCGATCTTTTCTGTCATAAAAACACTCCTAAGAAATAATTATTTTATCTTCTATATACGCAATAAAAAATTATAGCACATTGTGAACATTTAATCAAAAAAGGTTTTCCTTAAATTTAATTAGAATAGTTAACATAATGTTCGAAAACGATTTTTTCAAGTAAAAAGAATTTTATGATAGAATAAAGATGGGATAATGTCTAAATAGGAGAGGTGATCATTTTGAACACAATTGGCAATACAATCAAAAATTACCGTGAGCATTTGAAAATGACGAAAGAGGATTTAGCTCAAAAAATAAGAGTAGGAATTCATACCATTGAAAAATATGAATCTGGCGAACAAATCCCTAGTACCCAAACCCTTCTTAAATTGTCTACTGTTCTTGATATTCCTGCTTCTGAACTATTATTAGACCAACTAGACCAACATATTTAAATTTTTAAAACACTGTATAGAATATAAAAAATTAGGAAATCACTATTATATAAGCTTTCTAGTATTCCCCCCTTTTTTGAAGTGGACAACCACATATGGTTTGTCCTCTTTTTTTTCAAAAAAATGTAGCCGTAAGTGTTAAATAAGTGATTACTGGAGAAATTATAATCACTGATATCTCAGCAGAAGGCGGGTTGAATAGGTGGAAGAGAAGGTTTTTTATCGAAATCAGCTAGTCAATAATATAAATCTTTATTATGAATTCTATCCAAATCCTAATTCTAAAAAAACACTTGTACTACTTCATGGATTTCTATCTTCTACTTTTAGTTATCGTAGATTAATTCCTTTTTTAAACAAAGAATTTCAGGTGGTTTCTATTGATCTTCCTCCCTTTGGAAAAAGCGAGAAAAGCAACAAATTTGTTTATTCCTATCGTAATCTTGCACAAACAGTTATTCAGCTTGTTTCCTCACTCAATTTAAAAGAGATTACTCTTATTGGTCATTCTATGGGCGGGCAAATCGTGCTTAATATTCTTCATCAACAGCCCGATATTGCCGAAAATGCGGTTCTCCTATGCAGTTCATCTTATGCGAAACGTTTGAAACTGCCTTTAATCATCGGAAGTTACATTCCCTATTTCCACTTGTATGTAAAGTTTTGGCTCGCTCGTTCAGGTGTAATGAAAAATCTTCAGAATGTAGTTCACGACCATACAATGCTAAATGACGAAATGCTTTTTGGCTATCTAAAGCCCTTCTTAGAGGATGAAATTTTCTTAGCCTTAACCAGAATGATACGTGACCGTGAAGGGGATTTATCACCCGGATCTCTCAGCCAAATAACCCATCCCTGTTTATTAATTTGGGGCGAGTATGATAAAGTTGTCCCATTATCAGTTGGACAACGCTTAAAAAATGATTTAAGAAGGTCTGAACTGATTATCTTAAAGGAAACCGGTCATTTAGTTCCTGAAGAACGTCCAGAAGATGTCTTTCAGCATATTAAACAATTTTTGGCATAAAAAAAACGACAGCATACTGAACTGCCCCTTAAAAGTTAGACACCATTTTAACTTTTAA
>NZ_BCVA01000023.1 GCF_001591505.1 Neobacillus niacini NBRC 15566 | reverse complement strand
GGGCCTTGAGGACATATCTCAAGAGTGGCCAGAAAGTTTTGTCCTCAATCGGGAGCCTTGAGGACATATCTCATAAGTAGCCAAATAGATTTGTCCTCAATCGAGGGCCCTGAGGGACAAACCGCACATATGCCATTCTTTCGAAAACAAATACCTTAATACTCATCAAACATGTCTGAAACACTCTAAAATGTAATATAAAAAACACCATCCTAAAATAAGGAAGGTGCTTTGTCTGTGTAGAATTAAGGTCTTGACGCTGCTGCATTAAATTGATAAGAATGTCCTTGCGCCATTTGGTTTTGAATGGACGCTCCACCTTCAATAGATCCTTGGAAATTGAATAGAGCAGCTGAAGTACGCTGTGATTGTAAAACAGTAGTTGGGCTTGATGTAGCAGTCGTTTGTTCTGCCTTTTGACCTGCAGTCTGTCCAACTTCAATTTCACTAGCTGTAGTTTGAGTGGCTGCAGCTTCACCCTTTGTTTTTCCATATTGCAGCTGGAAGCCTGCTGCAGCTCCGCTTTGCGCTTGGCTAGAGCCTGCACCTGTCACACTGCTTGATTGGGTTTTGTATTTACTCGCCCAAGCACCGCTAAAATTTTGAGTTTGGGTAACTCCTGTACTTGCCTCCGCTTCTAAATTAAAGCCTAATAGGCCAATACTTAATGCTGAAACTGCTACAAGAGATCCAATGGTTTTTTTAATCATCTATGATTCCTCCAATAATTTGAATGGTTAGTTTATGATAATTAGTAAGAAAGCCCCATCCAGCAGAACACTAGATGGAGCTGAAGAGTTAATAAACGGTATTAGTTAGCTGATTGGCCTTGAACAACTGTAAAGCTAGAAGACTGGCTTTGGCTGATATTGCTGCCAAATGCAGAAGCTGATTGAGTTGTAGTGCTTGAAGCGCTTTGGTTTTGTACAGCGTTACCTTCAGCAGTTTGAACTTGTGCAATATCATTTGCAGCTTCTTGCTCAACTTCATTATCAGCACCTACAACAGTAGCAGTCTGTGCAGTTTCTGTTGCTGCATTTTGTGATTGATCAACATTACCAACACCAGCTTGAGTTTGCTCAGTAGTATTTTCTACTTCCTGCTCCACTTCATTTTCACAGCCAGCTGTGTCTGCAATTTGTACAGACCCATTTGAAGCTGCTTGAGCTTGGTCAGCACCAAGTGCACCAGTTTGATCCTGTTCAGTATCGTTTTCAACCTCTTGTTCAACTTCATTGCCAACACCTGTAGCTTCAGCAGATTGTCCTGCAGCATTTACAGCTGTTTGATCTTGATCAACACCTAGACCGCCAGCTTGCGTTTGGTCTGTGTCATTTTCAACCTCTTGCTCAGCGTCGTTGTGTTTACCATCAACATCAGCTAATTGAAGAGATCCGTTAGCAGCACCTTGTGATTGAACTGCACCAAGACCGCCTACTTGAGTTTGGTGAGTAGCGTTATCAACTTCCTGTTCAACATCGTTTACATTACCTGTCACAGCTGCACCTTGTTCAGCAAGATTTGCAGCTCCTTGAGATTGAACCGCACCAAGACCGCCTGCTTGAACTTGTGCTGTTCCAATTTCAACTTCTTGTTCAACATCATTATATTTACCTGCAGCTACTGCAGATTGTCCTGTAGTATTCTCAGAACCTTGGACTTGAAGAGCTCCGAATGCGCCTACTTGAGCTTGTGTTGTTTCATATTCAGCATCCTGCTCAACATCATTGAATTTACCAAAAGCGCCTGCACCTTGAGCTGTACTATTAGAAGAACCTTGAACTTGGCCTACTCCTAATCCTAAACCAACTTGTAGTTGTGCAGTATCACTTTCTACATTTTGATCAACATCATTGTAGTTGCCATAGGCATCAGAAAGTTGACCAACGCTATTGCTAGAACCTTGTGCTTGACCAATTAATCCGCCAATAGCAACTTGAAGTTGACCAGTGGAGTTCGTGCTGCCTTGATTTTGATCATTGTACCTGCCGTCAGAAACTTGGCTTTGGTTGTTAGAATTTGCAGATCCTTGAAGTTGGCCAATTAATATTCCAACACCCACTTGACCTTGCGCAGTGCCATTAGTAGCGTCTTGGCTTTGGCTATTGCCTTTTCCAGCAGTAGCTTGGTCTTGAACGTTTTCATTAGCTGACCCTTGTAATTGACCAATTAGTGCACCAACGCCCAATTGACCTTGTAAATTTCCATTTGTAATATCTTGATATTGATCATTGTACTTTCCACCAGCAGTTTGGCCTTGCTGATTGGCATTTCCTGCACCTTGTGCTTGACCAATTAGCGCACCTACACCAACTTGTAATTGACCGCTAGCTTCTGTTACATTTGAATCTTGAGTATTTGCTTTACCAACTACACCTTGATTTTGAACTGTTAAGCTGCCAAAGCCTTGTAGTTGAGCGAGTAATAGTCCAGCACCAACTTGACCTTGTAACGCACTGCCAGCTAAACTTTGGCTTTGTTTTGAATACTTAGCTTGAGAAGCAGTTTGTGAAGGATATGCTTGCACATTAAATCCTTGAGATTGTGAAATAAATTTACCTGCACCCACTGTGAATGCTGGATTTGAGTATTGGTGATTTTGGCTTTGTTGTACGCCGCCATATGAAGCAAAGGCAGATGTAGAACCAAAAATAGTTCCTGCTACAACTGCTGTAGCTACAATTTTCTTCATGTTAAGTACATTTTTGATCTTCCCATAATTCTCTACGTTCTTCAATTCCCATTCCTCCAAATATTGTAAATTGTGTGCCTTTACACAACTAAAGTATAACGTCACTGTATATTTTAGGAAATTCCCATAATCGGGTAAATTTAGCATATAACGCACGTTTTCCGTGCGTTATATAGAAATATCTCCCATTTTCTCACTTTTTTATTTTTTCAAGAACGTTATTGTTCTCAATAGAGAACATAACATACTTATACTGAACCATAGTATTTATAACCCATTAGTGTAGATGTACAGCGAAAGTGCTATTATAAAAATGAAAATGAAAAAAGGAGTGTGAAGTATATGAAAAATGAGATCATAGAAAGATTTACTTCTTATGTGAAGGTAGATACACAGTCGAATGAGAGCAATGAGAGCTGTCCTTCTACTCAGGGACAACTTAATTTGGCCAACATGCTTGTTGAAGAATTAAAGCAGATCGGAATGCAAGAGGTAACCATTGACGAGAATGGATATGTAATGGCTACCCTTCCGTCGAATACGGAGAAGGATGTACCGACAATCGGCTTCTTAGCTCACATTGATACTGCAACCGATTTCACAGGCAAGAACGTAAACCCGCAAATCATTGAAAACTATGATGGGAAAGACATCCCTCTTAACCCAAACGTCACCATGACAACGAAGGATTTCCCAAGCCTGCCAAGCTATAAAGGTCATACGCTGATTACCACGGACGGTACTACACTGCTTGGAGCCGATAACAAAGCTGGGATTGCTGAAATCATGACCGCAATGGCATACTTGATTCAACATCCAGAAATTAAGCACGGTAAGGTCCGGGTTGCTTTCACACCGGATGAAGAAATTGGCAGAGGGCCCCATAAATTTGACGTAAAAGCCTTCGGTGCCAAGTATGCATACACTGTCGACGGTGGACCGCTCGGAGAGCTAGAATACGAAAGCTTTAATGCTGCGGCTGCAAAGATCACCATTAAGGGCACCAATATTCACCCAGGTTCTGCAAAAGATAAAATGGTGAATTCAATGAAGATTGCCATGGAACTACATAGTCAGCTTCCAGCATTAGAGGCACCTGAACATACTGAGGGGTATGAAGGTTTCTACCACCTGATTTCTTTTAACGGCGATGTCGAGCAAACGAAAATGTACTATATTATCCGTGATCACGACAAAGAAATCTTTGCAGCGAGAAAAAATAGGATCGAAAGCATTGTCGACTCACTTAATGAAAAATATGGAAAGGATACCATTCTTCTAGAATTAAAAGACCAATATTACAATATGGGTGAAAAAATCAAACCGGTTATGGAAATCGTCGACATCGCCCAACAGGCAATGGAGAGCTTGGATATTAAACCACTCATTAAACCAATCCGCGGCGGTACAGATGGTTCACAACTATCTTACATGGGTCTGCCAACTCCCAATATTTTTACAGGCGGCGAAAACTTCCATGGGAAGTATGAATTTATCTCTGTTGATAATATGATTAAATCCACCAAAACCGTCATTGAAATTACGAAACTTTTCGAACAAAAAGCATAAAATAAAGCCCAACTAAACATAGTTGGGCTTTTACCTTTGATATCTGTCGAGAATGGAATAGAAGTCTTTTAAAAAGTCATAGAAAAGTTTGACTGTAGGGAGCATTTTGCGTTCTCTTGGAATGATAACCCCGACCGTACGGGTGACCTCAGGCTCAATAATGGGTACCTTTACTGTTGAACGGGGAAATCCTTCCACCAGCGTGATTTCCGGAATTAATGTAATTCCAAGACCAGCTGAAACCAGTCCTTTTATTGAATCAATATCAACTCCCTCGAAAGATACCTTCGGCTGGAAACCCAACTGTTCACAAGCTTGAACGATAATTTCCCGTAATATATATTCCTTTGGAAACAAGACAAAGTCTTCCTCACGCAGCTTGCTTAATTTTATCGCTGGCTGTTTGGCTAAAGGATGACTAGACGGTAATAGTGCCACAATATTATCTGTAAATAATGTTGTCCCCTGTAATTTCTTCTCGTTTTTAGGAACAGGTCCGATTAATGCCATATCAAAATCACCATTCATTACACCCTCAATTAACTCTTTGTAGGTACTCTGCTTTAGTTGAAATTTGACCTGAGGATAGTGTTCACGAAAGGCGGAAATAGAAGTTGGAAGGGTATACGCAGCCAGACTGCTGGGAAAACCTATACGAATCGTCCCTCTCATTGGGTCAAGGTATTCCTCAATCTCTCGCTGTGCCTCACCAATTACTTTCATCGCCTGTTCCATATGAGCTAGAAACATCTGACCAATCATCGTCAATTTGACATTTCGCCCCTCGCGGATAAATAAATTAACGCCGAGTTCCTTTTCGAGATTAAAGATTTGCCGGCTTACAGCAGATTGGGCCACGTGCAGCGCGGTTGCCGCCTCGGTCACATGTTCACGCTTAGCTACTTCCATAAAGTATTGAATTTGACGTAACTCCAAAGGGCTCACCTCGATTCATCTCATTATGAGATGAATATCATCTATTATTAATATTGTTAAGATTATTATTTAATTATAAAATACTTTATATTAATAATCTAACTATTTAAAAAAATAACTTCCCATTAAGAGGTGGATAACTTGAAAACAATTGAACAATTAAAACATGACGCGCAAGGCACAGCACTTCAATATGTGGATGAAGTGTTTAATAAAGTTGTATGCAGAAATGCTTATGAATCCGAATTTCACCAAGCAGTCAAGGAAATCTTTGACTCTCTAATTCCTGTTTTTGCGAAACATCCAAAATATATCGAGCACAATATCCTTGAAAGAATCGTAGAGCCTGATAGAGTTATTTCTTTCCGTGTTCCTTGGGTTGATGATAAGGGTAAAGTTCAAGTAAACCGCGGTTTCCGTGTCCAGTTCAGCAGTGCAATCGGTCCTTATAAAGGCGGATTACGTTTCCACCCGTCCGTTAATGCGAGCATTATTAAATTCTTAGGTTTTGAACAAATCTTTAAGAATTCATTAACTGGTCAGCCTATTGGCGGAGGAAAAGGCGGATCTGACTTCGATCCGAAAGGTAAATCAGATGGCGAAGTCATGCGCTTTACACAAAGCTTCATGTCTGAGCTATACAGACATATTGGACCTGATGTCGATGTACCAGCAGGGGATATCGGCGTAGGCGCCCGTGAAATTGGTTATATGTTTGGACAATACAAAAAACTTCGCGGTGCCTATGAAGCTGGTGTACTAACTGGTAAAGGCCTTGGTTATGGCGGTAGTTTAGCACGTACAGAAGCAACTGGTTACGGTACGGTTTACTTTGTAAACGAAATGCTTGCTGACAAAGGTTATAGCTTTGAAGGAAGCACCGTTGTCGTTTCCGGTTCAGGCAATGTTTCCATCTATGCGATCGAAAAAGCTACTCAATTAGGTGCAAAAGTTGTAGCCTGCAGTGATTCCAATGGTTATGTTTATGATCCATCCGGAATTAAACTTGAGACTGTTAAGCGAATTAAAGAAGTGGAACGTAAGAGAATCAGTGAATATGTCCTTGAGCACCCAGAAGCTCAGTACTACGAAGGCTGTTCAGGCATTTGGTCGATTCCTTGTGATATTGCTTTACCATGTGCAACTCAAAATGAAATTGATGAAGCTTCAGCAAAAGTCCTCGTTTCTAATGGTGTAAAAGCTGTTGGAGAGGGTGCTAATATGCCATCTACGCTTGAAGCTGTTGAAGTATTTTTAGCAAGTGATATTTTATTTGCTCCTGGGAAAGCAGCAAATGCTGGCGGTGTAGCCGTATCTGCGCTTGAAATGGCTCAAAATAGCCAAAGACTTTCTTGGACATTTGAAGAAGTTGACGCGAAATTGCACCAAATTATGATTAACATCTATCGTAACAGTATGAATGCAGCTGAGGAATATGGCTATCCAGGCAACCTCGTTGTCGGTGCGAATATCGCTGGCTTCATAAAAGTAGCAGATGCAATGATTGCACAAGGTGTAATCTAAATAAAAAGTAAGGGTGCTCTTCATTGGAGAGCACCCTTATTTTATGTAGTTTTCTGAAGCCAATTCCTGCCTTCAACCATTCTTGAAACCATCATTCCTGCAACATTATCTCCACTTGCGTTCAGCATGGTTGCTGGAGGATCAATTAACGTTGAAATTGCCGCAATAATCGGCAATGCCTCAGGCGGGAATCCAAATAAACTAAGGATTAACATTTCCCCTATCATACCTCCGCTTGGAATAGCTCCCATAACCGCTCCAACTAAAAGAGAAACACTGATAATCAAGAAAAAGGTGCCAATCCCTGTATTATTCATATCAAAGATACCAAACAAGAATACAATTTTTAGCACACCGCCAAGAACAGAACCATCTTTGTGTAAAGCGGCCCCTAATGGGATGGTTGTATCGCGGATATCCTCTTTGATTCCCATCCTTTTTGAAGCTTCTAGATTAACAGGAATTGAAGCGGCACTAGAACAAGTTGCCAGCGCCGTAATCGAAGGTGCCAGCATATTGCTCCAAAGCACTCTAATTCCCTTACCCCTGCCAGCCATAAAGGCATACATGGTGAAAGCCACAAAGAAATAGACGATTGAAGCTGCATAATAGGTGATACCGGCTTTAATATAGGAGCCTAATAGAATGGGACCGTACTGACCAACCAAGGTCGCAAAATAGGCTCCCAGACCAACTGGTGCTAAATACATAATCAAGGATATAACTTTCATCATTACTTCTGAACCTGAACTTAAAAAGCTAGCAAAAGGCTTGCCGCGTTCTCCAACTGATTGTGCTGCGAAGCCAACCAGAATGGAAATCACAATAAGCGCAAGCATATTACTGCGTGAAAACAATTCTACAAAGTCAGGTACAGTAAATGTCTTAACAATTTGTGCGACTGTACTTAACTCCTCCGCGGCTTCCGGCTTTACTAACTTTAAGTTTACACCTTCACCAGGATTAACGAATTTTACAATAAAGTACATATAAATGGCTGAAACAAGACCTGTAAAGAGGAAGGTTCCAAACATCCAGCCTAGAATTTTTCCTAATCTCTTGGCTCCATTCATATTTGCAATCGAAGAGGAAATCGTAAAGAAAATAAGCGGAACAATAATCGTGAATAATAGATTTAAAAAGATATCCCCAATCGGCTGAAAGATGACTGCGTCTTCCTTCATGACTAAACCTAAAATCGCGCCAATCAATATTGAAAGTAATAGGATGATAGGAAAACGATAATTCTTGAAAGTTTTCATAGTCTTTTATCCTTCTCTCATTACATTAGATGAAATATCAATAATTCTGCTGCAAAGTCTATCCAAAAGCGGAGCTTCATGGCTGATTACAAGTATCCCCATATTTTGCTTTTTCGCCATATCCAAAACAGCCTGCCATATTTGTGCTTGGGTAATCGCATCCAGCATGGTTGTCATCTCATCAGCAATTAGAAATTGTGTCATTGGACCAAGTGCTCTAGCTACACAAAAGCGCTGCAATTCCCCGCCTGATAACTCATTAGGCCAACGTTGCAGCCAATCCCGATCAATTCCTAATCTTTCTAGTAATTCATCATCAGGATTCCACCCTTCATGAAGGATATCCTTCATTCTCCATTTTGGATTTACAGCTTTTTCCGGGTGCTGAAATACTAGCTGAACAGGGTGATAGCCCGTCTTTGGCAATGGAGCGTCATTCAGCTTTACAGTACCTTCCAATGGCTGTTCATACCCCGCAAGGATTCGTCCAAGTGTTGTCTTCCCAGCTCCACTAGGGCCAACAAGACCGACAATTTCTCCCTTTCTAAGGCTTAAATCAATATGACGAAATGTCCAATTATTTTTCCGATAACCAAATCCAACATTTAATGCTTCAAGTTGCATATATACACCTTACCATTCCATCACGAATATACCTTTCCTCCGGGAGCCCTTCTGAACACTCTGATGTGGCTTGTTCACATCTAGGGGCAAAAGGACACCCCGCAGGCATATCATTCGCTAGCGGCTGTGACCCCTTAATTGGAATAAATTCATTTTGAGGAAGGGCTCTCCATAATGCTTTTGTATAAGGGTGTCTGAGATTCTCACCCTTACCGGAGAAGTCTGACACTGGTGCAGTCTCAACGGTTGTACCCGCATAAAAAACGGCGATTTTATCTGCAACTTTTAAGGCAAATTCAATATCATGTGTAATAATCATAACTCCACTGCCATTATCAGCCAACTCCCTAAAAGAGTTCTCCGCTTCCTTGATAACTTCCATATCAAGTCCCGGTGTTGGTTCATCTGCAATAATCACACTGGCTTCACTTACGACTGCCATCGAAACAAGAACACGTCTTGCCATACCGCCAGATAATTGAAAAGGAAATAATTTTTCAACGGTTGGATGTAATTTATATTTCTCAAAAATTTTCTTTTGTGCTGTAACAGCATTTCTTTTTCTAACGGAAGTTTGTACCTGTGAGCCTATTTTCATCAATGGATCTAAAAACTTAACGGATTGCGGAATGATTACAATTTCTGTTCCTCTTAGTTCCTCTTTACGCTGTTCGGTAAGCAGCTGACCTTCATAAAAAATATTCCCTGTTACCGTAGCATTTCCCGGTAATATTCCAAGAATCGCGTGAGCTAACAGGCTTTTACCAGACCCGCTTGAACCGACAACTGCCACAATTTCCCCTCTGTTGATTGACACATTTAGGTTATGAATGACTTGATTTTGTTCCTGCCTTAGCCCTTTAGAATATTTTTTAAAGGATATAGATAAATTTTGCACTTCTAGGATAGACATAACTTTCAACCCCCATCTTATTCATTGGCACGATAAGGGTCCACAAGTGACCGCAGACGATCCCCTATTAAATCAAAGGCACGGACTACCAATAATAAGAGCAGACCAGGGAAAAATGCCAGCCACCACATACCAGTAGATAAGTAACGCATGGATTCTGATAGAATGATACCAATTGCAGGCTGGTGCGGTGATAACCCCATGCCTAAGAACGTTACCGCCGCTTCATGAAGGATTGCGTGAGGGAATAGTAAAAATAAGCCCACTAAGAACTGCGGGACAAGGTGAGGAAATATATGCTTAATCGCAATAAACCACCTTGATTTCCCCAGTCTTCTTGATGTTTGGACAAAGTCTGCTGCTTTAATCTGCATGACCTCTGCACGAATAACCCGCGTTAAGCTTGGCCAGTGGGTGAGTGCTAAGCCAATAATGACACCCTTCATACCACCGCCGACTACAAAAGCAATTAAAATAAGCATCACTAAATGAGGGACACTTAAAAAAAGGTCGACAAGCCAGGAAATGACGGCGTCGGCGATACGACCCATTGTTGCAGCCATTATTCCCAGGCACACCGCTATTATGACAGAGGCAGTCGCAGCGATTAGTCCAACACCTATACTAATAGATAATCCTTTTAGCGTTCGAAAAAGCATATCCCGCCCCAGCCAATCTGTACCAAATGGATGAGCGAGCGAGGGTGGAAGATTACGATATTCTAAGTTGGTTACAATTCTATCATTGCTGACCAGCAAGCCTCCTACTAATATAGTTACTAATAACACGGTGGTAATGGCTGACATTAAAATTGCAGACTGTCTTTTATTTAATTTCATAACGATCTTCTCTCCTTCATCCTTGGATCAACAATAAAGGAAATAAGATCGGCCATTAAATTCCCCGCAAAGACAAATATTGAACTAAAAATCACTAAACCGAGAAGGAGTGGAACATCACCACGCAGACCGGCTTCAACGGTTGCCTGTCCTAATCCTGGGTATGAAAAAACCTGTTCTGCTAATACAGCTCCTCCAAAGAGTTCGCTAAAAGCGGCAAAATGAAGGGTAATAGCAGGCAGAGAAACATTGCGAATACCATGTCTCCATATTAGTGTAAAGCCCTTTTCTCCCTTTGCTTTCGCAAATAAAATATACTCACTTGAGAGGATTTCAATCAGTTTTTGTCTTGTATGTAAAGCAATGTTCGCGACACCTACAATACTTAGTGTGAGGGCAGGCAGGATTAAATGTGCAATACGGTCCGTAAGGGTTACATTTTCAGCCAGCACACCTGCTGGCACCCCCATTCCAATTGGCAGCCATTCTAACCAAACGGCAAAAATCATTAATAATACCAGTCCCATCCAAAATGTCGGCGTTGACGCCAACGTATAACAGTACCACTTGATAATCCGATCTGCCCATTTATCTCTTTTCACCGCCGCTACAATTCCCAGCACAAATCCAATAACGCCCGATAAAATCCACGCAATAATCATAAGCGCAAGGGAGTTCAAGAATTTTTCGCTGATAATTTCGGCAACTGGCTGGCGATAAATCATCGAGGTTCCAAAATCTCCTTGTAACAGGGAAGAACCCCAATGATAAAACTGTTCTGCTGGTGGTTTATTTAATCCCCAGTTTTCAGCTATATTCTCTCGCTGCTCAGGACCAACCCTCATCATATCCGCACCTATATAAGCCTGAATGGGGTCAATGGGTGAATGGCTGATAAGTATAAAGGTAATGATACTAATCGCGCACAGGAGTGATAGGAGTCTCGTCATTTTCCTAATAATAAATAAAACTATATTCTGCATTTTAGCGTTACACCTATCATCTATTTCTCATCCCATTTCCAGTCAACAAGATTATCCGTAATTGGCCAGCCATGTGCATGAGGCTCAATTTTCTGCTCCGCAATATCTAGTTTTTCGTTAACTAAATAGAGGTGATCAATATTAACTAACCAAGCCCAAGGCGCATCTCCTTGAGTACTAAAACCTGTTTCCCCGTCCCACTGTGCTTTTTTCCAGTATTCAATTGCTTCTGCCTCTGTCCTAGCTAATAGCGCCTTTTCAAGGTATTCATCTACCTTTTCATTCGAATAGAAACCGGAGTTGTAATACTCCATTCCTGCCATTTTTCCGCTAAACAAATTATAAATTTCAAGCGGATCATGGCTTCCCCAGCCCATCATTACTGCATTTGAATGCATTAATGTTTCGACTTCATCCCAACTTTTTCCTTCTACGTTGATCTTAATCCCTAATGGTGTCATCATATCAGCCACCGCAATAGCTAATGATTGTCTTGTCACATCACTGGCAGGATATAGGAGATCAAACTCCGCTTTTAGACCATCCTTCTCGAGAATCCCATCGCCATTCTGATCTTTCCAATTCGCTTTAGACAATAATTCCTTTGCCCTTTTTAGATCACCATCTTCGATCTTTGATTCTCCATTTGACCAAGGCAGACCATCTGCCACCGAGTAGCCAGGTGTACCATGTCCCTCTAAAACTCCATCAACAAGAGCTTTTCGATCAATGGCCACATTAATAGCTTTACGAATAGCCATATCGGCTGTTACATCATTTCCAATTGGATTTCCTTCTTTTGTTTTCTCCCCTGAAGGAACATATGGGAACATGATTCCGCGATTATCAACACTCTGAACAGCTTCAAGACGCATTCCCGGAACTTTATTTTCACTAAACGAAGCAGGTATATAAGCGACATCCACTTGTCCTGCTTTTGCAGCGGCAAAGGCTGCATCTTCCTTTAAAAACAAGAAAGTGATTCTTTTAAAGAATGGCTTTTTACCATAGTAGTTAGGGTTCGTTTCAATAATAATCTGTTGTCCTTTATCCCATTGCACAAGCTGATAGGGACCGGAACCAACTGGTTTTTCTGAATAATCATCCCCATATGAATGTTTTGGGATAATCCCTAATGTTAATAACGAATGAATAAAGGTAGAATTAGCATTACGAAGGTGAAATTCGACTGTTGTTGGATCCTTCACCACTACGGTCTCGAGAATATTTAAATCTAAAACAGAACCACTCGTTAGTGCCTTTTCAAACGTAAATTGAACATCCTCTGCGGTTAAGGGCTTGCCATCTGAGAACATCACATCATCCCGCAGTTTGACAGTCCACACCTTACCGTCGTCACTAACCTCATAATTTGTTGCTGCGTCATATGTAATAGCTAAATCATGATCTCGTTTTAATAATGTACTTTGAAAAAGAGGCGAACCGTACTGTCCCCAGCCTAATACCGGATCAAACCCTGTTTCCGGCTCATTTCCAACTGCTAAAATGAGTTCTTCTTTTGCCGAGCTTCTTTCAGTTTTTATTTCACCATTGTTCCCTTTTGCGCAACCTGCAATCATTAATGAAAGAATGACCGCAAATAGCGTAATCGTTTTTTTCAACTAGCGCACTCCTATCTATCTAAAATAAACGTTTGTCCTCAATTTTTTGTTAAGAAAATTATATCATAGGTTACCGAACGTATTTATTATTTAATAAAATTTCACTACAACGAAAAAAGGTAAGCAATATTTCTTGCTTACCTTTTTGATCTTCATTTATTTATTCATACTAGCTAGAAATCCACCCAGCAGGTCATCTAAATCTGGCTCTTCCTCAACCTTTTCTTCTTGTATCAAAGGTTTTGCATTTTCCCAGTCAAACTCGTCCAAATCATCATCCATATCGGATAAATCGATAGAAGCTGCAGTTTCCTCTACAACAGGATCATTTTCTAGATAGGAACTTATATCATGTTTCTCAGGAAATACATCTTCTTGCAGGTATAACGCTTCATCAATATCGACTGATTTGCTATTTAAACTTGCCAAGAGAGCACTTGAACGAACTGGATCAGCTATCAATTGATAGATAATACTTCCTAATAATGCTTCTGAATGCTCGTGCTTCAACCAGTCACGCTGTGCCTTCGTCAGCATTTTCGGCAAAGGAACGGTAATCATCTCACGTTCTCTTGCATTTACGTTACCGACACCTTCCATCACAAACTCAGCAATTTTGCTTGAAAAGTTCCTTCTCTCAGTTTCCTTTAACTTTTGCAGCTGCTTTATTAAATGGTCAGGTGTGTCAGAAGGGACACGGAAGGAAATTGCCTGTCCCCGCTGAATTTCATTTGAACCAGCCTTTTTCATATCATCACCTTATTAATTGGTAACAGGTTTTTTCGTTTGCGTTTGGTCTACTTTTTGTTTCTCTGCTTTTCTCGCATAATCCATAATGAGCTTGTAATAGGCATTTGCCATCATCCAAATACTCTCTTTTTCATCTTCAAAGAAGTCAATATTAAAACCATCAAGATTATTATTTAATGTTTTAAGATAATCCTTTAATACGGTCGCACCGCCGCCCACAAAGTAGCAAATTTCGGTTTGTGAGTTCTTTGACCAAACATTTCGCAATAAACGGTATTGTTTCTTTGCCAAATCTAGCAGGATACGGTCTGTTATATCGTGAACACTAGTACGGCTTCCTTTAACCATAATATGATTTCGGTCGTTTTTCTTCGTAATGATTTCAACAACATCACGGCGGCTGTCTAGTTCGACACCATGCTTCGACCTGATTTCTTCTCGGATTTGTTCTAATGATTCTGATACTCCTAGATTAAAGCCTTGCGCTTTATCATCATCTACATTTCGATTCTTAATAACTGCGATATCTGTTGATAATCCACCAATATCCTGAATCAATATACGCTTATCTATTAAGTCTTTATTAATGATTTTTGAATTATTATCCATAACTAGATTAATATAAGCAGCAAAGCCTTCAGGGTATACTTTTATTTCATCAAACTTAATGTTTACTTTTAACCCTTGGTATTTAGGTGTAACAAGAAACTCTACTTGGTGAACAGAACCGATTAACTTCGAACGGTAGCCTGCATCCTTACCTTCCTTAACTTCGCGAAGAGGAAGGCCTGTTCCAAGTGTGTAGTTCGCATCAATGACGTTTTTGGTTTGGCGGAAATTATTCTTATTCCCTTCTTTTACCGCGTCCAATGCTAATGTAGTAAAAAGTAGAACTAAAGTTTGGTCTTCCTCAGACTTGCTGCTTCCAGGATCTAGTTCTGTTCCATTAGGACTTTTTGTTGCGAGATTACCTACACGGTAAATAGCATTGTTATCCTTCAAAGCAGGGGAGTGGACTCTGATATGAATGCCATCAAGAGGATTTTTATCATCTAATTCTTCTATTCCTATTACAGGGCGGTCTTCCGTATCTCTGGCAATAATGTTAGGAATATTAAGTTCATATTCCATTTCTCCAAAAATCGCCTTAATTGAATCATTTCCAACATCAACGGCTGCAATTCTAGTATTATTCAAAATTGTCATCCTTTCATTCTCTTATTTTAGATGTTAATGAAGATATGTATCTCGTTACTCTAGCTTAAGATTATATGAGATTGATAGATTCTTCAATCAGGAAGTATAAAAGAAATGAAAGTGTAAAATTGTAAACAATACGTAATCGTTGTATACACTTTTTGTATACAACGATTACAAACTTGTATACATCCTTTGTTTAAGCCATGTGTACAGGTTTGTGTACTTGTAAACATTTTTGTAAACATCATGTATACAAGAATGTAAACATGTGTACAAATATCGTAAACACGTAAACGCTTTTTGTAAACAAAGAAAAGACTCTCATTTAAGAGAGTCTATTACTGTTCCGTCCGTTTTTTACCTTCCTCCGTTACAGCAAAGGTTCGAACCATTTTCTTAATTTTATCAGTGCTCCGGAATCTCAATGCAGACCAGTCATCGTCAATAGCAACTTGTCGTACTGGCTCAAAACCTTCGTCAGAGAGCATATACATAACTGTTTCACGGCTGCAATCTGATCCTTTGTAGACTTTTGAAGATTTCTTAGGATAACAAAGCCATAGTAAGCCATCCTCTTTTACATAAGATACCGCGTTTTTAGCGTGTAATTGAAGTTCTTGATTACTTGTTCCAAATACTTGAACAAAGTCATACTTCTCTCGCTTAGCCTGTTCATGGACCTCCCCTTCAAATGCCGCCTTAATATTATTATAAGACGTTGGTGCATTGATAATTAAAACTGGCTGCCCTTGATCCTTAAAATTCAACTTTTTTAATAGTTGAGCTGCTTCTGACATGTTAACTTTCCTCCATTCTATATACTTTTTATCTTAGCATAGACATTTTTTTAGGACATTATTATTGTATCTTTAACTTTCATCACACAGTCTGCTATTCTATCGCACTATTAGAAAATACGAGAAATTAGGTATTTCGTCTCCCTAAATATATGTCAAAATTAGGTATTTTGTTTCTGTGTTTTGTCTGATAATTCTGATATATTTTAATTCTTAAATAATGTTAGGAGTGACGGTCATGTTAAAGGTTCTATCAAAAACGGGTCTATCTCTAGCTTTAGCTGGAAGTATTGTGGTAGCAGGTTTTCAACCTACTGAGGCCCCATCGTCCACAAAAAATACATACAACCTTAGTCCTGCAGACTACGTAGGTGCTGCCCCAGAACTAGCTGCAAAGGCAAAGGAACTAGGAGTCGATTTGTCAAAGGTTGACCCTGCAGAAAAGGCTAATATAGGATCTAAATTCCAGAAGCCTGGCGACAATCATGTAGCATATAAAAAGGCAACAGGCGATGTACCTGTCCTAGTAATCCTCGCAAAATATAAGGATGGCGATGAGCCAGTTGGTGACTTAAAAGGACAAGTCCCTGCACATTACTATGAAGACTTAATTTTTGGTACAGAATATAATCCATATGAATTAGAAGAATTCAAACAATATGCTGAATATAACGGTGTGAAGGCTCCAACAGATCGGACTATGCAAAATGCTTATAAGGAGTCTAGTAACGGTAGAGTCAATTTAGTCCGCAAAGAAAATACTGAGTTTGTTTGGGTAGAACTTCCTCATGGTGCTTCTTATTACTTAGACCAAGATGGGAAATATGCTGAAAACGGGAAATATGTACTTGGAAACGTAAACGGAGACGCTCACACAGGAGAATTCGTTCGTGATTTATTAAAAGCAGCAGATGACCAAATTGACTTTTCAAATTATGCTGAAGACGGCGAAGTTCCGAACGTTTTCGTTATTCATGAAGGAACAGGAGCTGAGTGGAGTCAAGACCCTGCACAATTCTGGTCACACAAATGGAGTTTATTAAGTGCCTTATACTATGGGAAATACTATGAAACTGGTAAACCAGCAGATGTTTATTCTGGAATGAGTCAAAGTGCTTGGATCAATAAGACTGTTGCCGAGGATATGACGTATGATGGTGTAATCGTAAATAACTATAATATTCAGCCTGCAATTGGTGGTAACGTTGCTGGATTTGACTTAACAACTGGCGGATATAATGACGCCTTGAAAACCGGCCCATTCCCTGCACAAGCTGGGGTTTATGCACATGAATTTGGACATGCATTAGGTCTTCCTGATTTCTATGATACTGTTTACACCTCTGAAGGTGTTGGAAACTACTCCATGATGGCTGGCGGCTCTTGGATGCGTTATCCTGATAATGGGGCATACTCTGGTAACTCACCAACTCATTTTGATCCATTCTCAAAGGTTTTCCTTGGATGGGCTGAACCAAAGGAAGTGAAACCGACAGATGGAGTCCAAGAAATTACCTTACCCGCTATTAATAAAGCCAATGCTACAAACGGTATCGTAAAAATGGAGGTTCCTGGATCTAATGGAACAGAGTATTTCTTATTTGAAAACGTACAGCAGGATGGCTTTAATAAAGGCTTAATCCGTCAAGGCACTGATTCCCATGGTTTATTAGCATGGCATGTCGATGAAAACATCATCAACCTATATCAAACTGCCGGCTTCCGTCCTAACAACGTTGAAAACTGGATGAACAAACGCTTCCAGTTTAACCAGTCACAAACTGCAAGTGACGGCACTGTTGTTACACACTACGGATTATCCCTTCTTCAGGCAGATGGATTATATGAATTAGAAAAGAATTTAAACCGCGGTAACGCTGGTGACTTCTTTAAGACAGGCGCTAAGATCACTCCAACCTCTTCTAATGTTCATACTGGTTCCTACTACTTCTGGAAGGGCTATAGTGCTACTCCAGCAGACTCAGGAATTCATGTAACGGATATTAAAGAAAATGCTGATGGTTCTATCACTGCTAAGTTCTATTATAACTTTAATGAAGGTACAAAAAAGTAAAAGATATAAAAAACCTGAGTCCCCTTCGGCTCAGGTTTTTTGTCTGATTACAATCACAAACTTACTTTTTTTGTAAAGTTAGATCGTTTATTACCGAAGACTGTTGTCGTTTTATTAGGTATTTATACTTTTTTTGTAATAAATAAATTAAATATTTACAATATTCACACAAACCTTTATCATCATATTACACTACTATTTTCTTAGGGACTCGAACCTTTTTCGCGATAGTAGATTCTACTAATTAAGGAGGGATCTATACATACTGACTGGTGGGTTAAATAGGGTAAAAATAGAAAAGGGAGGTTCTACATGAAGAAGAGAAAAATACTATCCACTGCACTAACAGTATCTTTAGGACTAGGGTTGTTTAACGTTGCCTCAGTCCCCCCAACTGCAAAGGCTACAGATTTCACAAAAAAAGGCGCTTCTAACGGTGCTCCAATTGACTTAGGAATTGCCAACGATGAGAGATTAATAGAAATGCTCAAGAAAAGCGGCACAATTGGTAAGAATGCTACCCCAGCTGAAGCGGAAAAGGCTTTACAAAAATACTTAAAAAATAAAGCAGCCGGAGCAACAAAAGAAACCGGAAAGCTTTATCAGCACGAAAAGAAATTACAAAGTACTTTAAACGATAATATGGCTAAAATCGGCTTAACTAGTGGCAAAGGAAATAAACTTGGGCAAGCAAAGAAAAATACTGTTGACTCAGTTAAAGAGGAATCTTGGACTGGCGGTCAGCGAAAAGATAATGTCCTAGTATTACTTATAGAATATCCTGATTTCCCTCACAATAGTATCTCTAAAGACGAAACTGATATGTATTATACTGATTACACAAAACAACATTATACCGACATGGTATTTGGAAAAGATGGCTATACTGGGCCAAACGGTGAAAAGCTTATCTCTGTTAAACAATACTATGAACAACAGTCTGGAGGAAGTTATACCATTGATGGAGAAGTAGCAGGATGGTATATGGCCTCTAAACCTGCTGCGGCTTATGGTGGAAATAATTCTAGTGATAATGACAAAGATCCTCGTGGTCTAGTAACTGAAGCACTAAGAGCTGTAGCAGCAGATACATCTGTTGACCTAAGCAAGTATGACCAAGAAGATCGTTATGACCTTGATGAGGACGGAGATTACCGTGAGCCAGATGGTCTAATTGACCACTTGATGGTTGTCCACTCTAGTGTCGGCGAGGAGGCCGGCGGTGGCTCCTTAGGGGCAGATGCCATTTGGTCACATCGTTCTAGTTTAGCGGGGCCAACAACACTTCCAGGTACTACAGCTCAAGTACCATATTGGGGAGGTAAGTTAGCAGCTTATGACTACACCATTGAACCTGCCGATGGCGCAGCTGGTGTGTTTGCCCATGAATATGGGCATGACTTAGGACTACCTGATGAATATGATACCATTTATTCCGGTGCTGGGGAGCCCGTTGAGTATTGGTCAATTATGTCTGGCGGCAGCTGGGCAGGTAAAGTTCCTGGCACTGAGCCGACTGGGTTTAGTCCATATGCTAGGGAATTTTTACATGCCTCTATGCCAGGCAGTAACTGGTTAACTGGAACAACTATTGATCAAGCAGATGTAAGCAGCAAAGGTACTGAAGTACTACTAGATCAAGCAAACTCTAAGGGTACAAATAATGACGCTGTACGTATTGATTTACCTAAAAAAGTTACAGTGATTAACACCCCGCCAGCAGGTAATTATGAATACCATGGTGGAAAAGGTGATGAAGCCGATCACACAATGGTTAGAACGGTTGACTTAACAGGTGCTAGTACAGCTGCGCTTGACTTTGATGCATGGTATAACATTGAAGAAGATTGGGACTTTGCTATGGTTCAAGTATCTACTGATGGTGGATCCACTTGGACATCCTTATCTACTCCAAATACTAAATCTACATTAGTTGAAGGTGGATATCCTGAAATTGCTGATAACCTTCCTGGATACACCGGCTCAAGTAATGGCTGGATACATGAAAATATTGATTTATCTGCCTATGCAGGAAAGGAAATTAAGCTTCAATTCCGTTCTATGTCAGATTGGGCCGCTAACTTAGAAGGCTTCTTCGTTGACAATATTAAAGTAACTGCAGATGGAAATGAGGTATTCTCTGATGGAGCTGAAGGAGTTTCAACTTTTGACCTTCATGGGTTTGCTAAGCATGACGGTAAAACAGTTGCCACTCACTATTACCTATTAGAGTGGAGATCCCAGAATGGCGTTGACCAAGGCTTAAAAAATATTCGCCGCGGAGCAAGCTTAATGAGCTATGACCCAGGTTTAGTTGTTTGGTATGTTGATGAAACTTATGGAGATAACTGGACTGGAGTACACCCTGGTGAAGGATTCCTTGGAGTTGTGGACGCTGATCAGCATGTGAATTCTTGGAGTGATAAAGCCCTTGGTTCTACTCGCTACCAAATGCATGATGCAGCATTCGGTTTAAATAAGTCCCAGAAAATGTTCTTAAATTATCCAGGTCTATTCACAATGACAGACAACTTTACACAGCGTAACCCACTATTCGACGACAGTGCAGACTACAGCAACCCAGGTCTAGTTGACGCAGGACGCAATGTACCAAAATACGGATTAAAGTTCCGTGTTGTGGGTGAAAGTTCTGATGGTACGGTTGGTAAAGTATTAATTTTTAAATAAAAAGCCTTTGTATGAAAAATAAACGGTCAATTTCCGCTTAAATTTGGAAATACCTATTTTTCATTGAGTATAGGGGGAGTTTTTCCGCTTATATTATCTAAATCTTTGAGTTTTGTCTTATTTAGAGCAGCTAATCGGAATATCTCAGCTTAAACTGCTTCTTAAGCTTCTTCTTTATACATTAGGCGGAATTTCTCCGCCCATGAATACTCATACCTACACAAAACTCAACTAACACAGCCAAATAAAAACAAATACCGCTATTAGTGACTCCGGTAATTGCCGGAGTCATTTTTTCATAAAAAAAGACCGAGAATAAATCATTCTCGATCTTCATTTCTTTACTTTTTCTTTCCAGACTTCTCTTTCAAATGTACTTCATATGAAAAATCTACTGGATTTTTATCGTCTGCAGGAGCTGCATAAGACGTAATCATATGGTTCTTTCCATCTTTGAATAATTGTCGCAATGTTAAAGCTTCCTGTTCGGTTACATTGAATGGATCCACTGTAATTACCTTGTAATTTGTTTTAGCACCCTTTTTATTACCAACTTCCTTCTCGTTGATAAACGTTACGGTGTAGTTTACATACTGTCCAACAATCTCTTGTAAAGATTTGAAACTGTCTGTAGAGCTTCCATCATTGGTATATCCAATTTCCGGAATTTCAATGTTATCAATAAACCAGCCGCCATCAGTGTGACCCCAATCTGTTAAGTAACGGAAGGAAACCAATATCTTACTACCAGCATACTCACTTAAATCAAAAGTTTCTTTTTGCCATTCTTTTATATTTCCTGTAAAACCAGGTACGTTTGCTTTAATTTTTGGATAGCCTTCTTCAACTACATCAATGCGGGTATTTTCATTTGCTAAGCTCTTCCAAGTCTTTCCGCCATCTACAGATACTTGAACAACCCCGAAATCCCACTGTTCTTCAATATCAAGGTACTGATCAAAATTTAGTGTTGCTGAATTAACCGCTGATAAATCTGCTTCAAGGATGATTGCATTATCTGCTTCGTCTCCCTGTCCGCCCCATAATACCTTATTCGCAGCATCGTTAGGATCTGCCACAGATGTCCACGGAGTTCCTAAGAAGTCAACACCGTCAAAGGAAATACTTCTAATCTTATCTTGGAATTCCAACTGTTTAAAATCGCCGCCCCATGCTGGAACGCCTTCTTTTTCAAATTTAACTGCACCCTCATAGTCCACTGTCTTGCCACGTTTTGTACCCTTACTATCTACAGCAAGGTCACGTAGGTTAATGCTGTCAAAATTATATATTCCGTTACCTACCCTATCGGAGTCTAACGCTAAAGCAGTAATAAAGTTTTGATATAATTGTGTGAAATCAAGTTCGTAACCATGCGCCTTCAATACTTCGTTGACACTATTAATTCCTTGAGTGTTATTCGTTGCTAACTCACGAATAAATTCCTGACCAAACTTATCATTCATATATAACGTAAAAAGGTAGACTTGGCCATAGTCAGCGATTGTTTCAGGACCTGTTTTAGCCCCTACGTGCTCATCCCAGTTTACCAGTGAGTTCTCAGGATGATCTAAGTAAAAGTTAATAGACCTATCATCATGGCCATATCCACCAAGATATTCAGAGAAGGTAGACATACCTTCATTTATCCACGTTTCCTCGGCACCATCGTTATCAGCATGAATTAAATGCTGTAACTCATGGATAGTCGTACCAAAGAAAGTAGACTCTAAACGAGTTTCCCAGCTGTTTGTATCAATCGTAATAATATTTCTATCAATATAGTTCTCTAGTGTTTGCCAGTAGAAACCAGCAACAAAGAAGGGATAACTCGGGTTAGTATAGTTATCATCTTGGATATTATCTACTAACATAATAACCTTATCGCTGCCCTCATAGTATCCAGCCGGAACATTTCTTCCAGCTAGTGGAGATTTAGATCCATCATGAACATCAGGTGTCCCAAAGAAGGCTGTAGCTTTTGGGTAAATATTATTATCAAATTCATTACGTAATTTATCCACTTGTTCCTGTGTTACAACATGTGCTGGGCGCGGATCTCCCGCTGGAAATGCAAGGTCATTCGCTACCCAAATTTCTACGTTTTCACCCACACTTCGTAGTGTAAATGGTTTGAACTTCAAATTCCTATTTAAGAATTGTTTCGTTCCTCCATTGTATGTAAAATTACTATTCGCAGTTGTACTTGTAGACGATGGATCCTCATTAAAATTAATCTGTGCAGCCTGCTCGGCAATTTTCGACTCTGCTTGCTTTAAGTATGTAGAATCGTTACTTAATAGATTTAATTGTCCATCAATATCTACTCGATCTCCATAACGCTCTACATCCCATTTTGGTGTAGTTGCAGCTTCTGCCTTCGATTCGTTAACTGATAATGGAGCAAAAAGTGATAGAGCTAATGCACTAGTTGAAAGAATGGATAATAGTTTTTTCTTTTTCAACTTCTGATTCCTCCCTTATATCTCTATGTGATTTCCAAATAATAGTAACATATAGAATTTTTGGAATATATAGTCAATCAGACACAAACACCTGCGCCCAAAATACCAATTTTACTGTATTTACAAATATTACCTTCCTCCTAAAATTTGGTTGTTAAAGTGATTGTTTCTCCGACAAAAGTACCAATATTCTATACTAAAATTATTTCCCAGAAATAATTCATAGTTTTCTTTTAGGAACACAACCTAAGGAAAAGTATGTAAATAGGAGGAAGAGATGTGAATGTAGACGATATTATCATTGCGCGAGAGAAGATGAAGGGGATTGTCCATACAACGCCTCTGGATTACTCTAAAACCTTTAGTAAGTTAGCACATAATGAAGTATATCTAAAACTTGAAAACCTCCAAAAAACGGGGTCCTTTAAAGCAAGAGGATCTTATAATAAACTCATTTCTCTTTCGCAGGAAGAGCTGCAAAAAGGTGTCGTAGCTGCCTCAGCAGGAAACCACGCACAGGGTGTTGCCTATTCAAGCCAAATGCTTGGTGTAGATTGTACGATTGTAATGCCGAAGGGTGCACCCCTAAGCAAGGTGCTGGCAACAAAACAATATGGAGCAGAGGTCCTTTTAGAAGGAGCTACATTTGATGATGCACTTGCCTATGCTTTGGAACTTAAAGAGCAGAGGAATGCAACCTTTATACATGCCTTTGATGATGAAGCAATCATTACCGGACAAGGTACTGTAGGATTGGAGATACTGGACCAACTTCCAGACGTAGAAGCCATTATTTGCCCTGTAGGAGGCGGCGGGCTAATTGCAGGAGTTGCAATGGCAGTAAAGGAGAAAAACCCAAATATAGCCGTTTATGGCGTTCAGACGCAGGCATGTCCTAGTATGAAACAGTCATTAATCAAAAATAAACCTGTAATGGTAGACTCGACACCAACAATGGCAGATGGTATAGCCGTTAAAAAACCTGGCCTGAGACCTTTTGAAATCGTACAAAAATATGTGGATGATATTTATTGTGTCGATGAAATGGAAATAGCAAGAACGATGCTCATGCTTCTAGAAAGAAATAAGCTGTTAGTAGAAGGCTCTGGTGCTTGTTCATTATCATCACTTTTATATGAAAAGGTAAATTTGAAAGAAAAGAAGGTAGTGGCTGTTTTAAGCGGGGGAAATGTTGATATGAATTTTATATCAAGAATCATTGAACGCGGTTTGGTTGAGTCGGGACGATTTGCCACCTTTACAATCACCTTAAAGGATAAACCAGGTGAACTTCAAAAAGTGTTAACCTCTCTAACTGATCTAGATGCGAATATTCAATCCGTTAATCTCAACCGCATGGGCAAGGATATTTATCCTGGCTATGCAGGCTTAGAAATTTCTGTTGAAACAAAAAATAACGATCACATTGAAATGTTATATAAAGTTTTAAAAGAGAAAAATGCTAGTGTTGAAATGACCCATTTTTAGTCATAAGTATGAGTGTTGATATTTGGAATATTAAACATTTCAGTTCTCTTCTCTCTGTATTGATACTTGTGTTGGTATAAGAATTAATAGGCGGAGATATTCCTGCTAATGTATGCTAGAGTGCCTAAAGTACGGATATAAGCGGAGATTTTCCTGTTAACTGCTTTAAATAAGACAGAATCCAAAGGTTTTCACAATATAAGCGGAAAAACTCCTCTTATTTTTAAGGAAATATGGGTATTTTCCAATTTAGCCGGAATTCCTCCGTTTATTTTTCATTAGCAATGAATCAAAATTTAATTATAACCAGAGCAAAATATAAATACCCTTTAGATCAACAAAAAAAGACCTCCAAACATACAATTTGGAGGTCTTTTGATTATATTTATTTGTTGTTAACGAAACCTGTTAGATTCGTCAACACGCTTTTAAATGTTACTTATTTATTTTTTTGCTCATTTTGGTATCTTTCAAATTCCTTTGCCGTACAACGAACAAAGTGGCCTGGTGTAACTTCTCTAAGCTCAAACTCGCCATCCGTATCATGTACAGTCGGGTCATAGCTGATACGTTTACGTGTACGCTCGTATCTTGGATCTGGAAGAGGAATAGCAGATAACAAAGATTTTGTATAAGGATGAATTGGATTGTTGTATAATTCATCACTTTCCGCTAATTCAACTAAGTTACCCATATACATAACACCGATTCGGTCTGAAATATATTTAACCATTGACAGGTCATGTGCAATAAACAAGTACGTTAATCCACGTTCTTTTTGAAGTTTCTTAAGCAGGTTGACTACCTGTGCTTGGATAGATACATCCAATGCAGAGATAGGCTCATCGGCAATGATAAACTCAGGGTCAACAGCGAGCGCTCTAGCGATACCAATCCTTTGTCTTTGCCCACCGCTGAACTCATGTGGAAAACGTGTAGCATGCTCTCTGTTTAGACCCACGGCTTCTAGTAACTCTTCAACCTTCGCCTTGCGTTCAGCGTCATTTTTTACTAGTTTGTGCACGTCAAGACCTTCAGCAATGATGTCCAATACCGTCATTCGAGGATTTAATGATGAAGACGGATCCTGGAAAATCATTTGCATTTTACGATTAAATTTAAGAAGTTCAGACTTGTTCTTCTTACCGTGAACATCTTCACCAGCAAATTTAACCTCGCCGCCTGTTGCATCGTATAGTCGAATGATCGTTCTGCCTGTTGTAGACTTTCCACAACCAGACTCCCCAACTAGACCAAAGGTTTCCCCTTTATATACATCAAAGCTAACACCATCAACAGCCTTGATCGTATTCTTTTTCCCTACAGCAAAATGCTTCTGTAAGTTTTTTACTTCAAGTAACTTTTCTCTTGTCACTGTTTTCCACCGCCTTTAGTGCCTGTTTGAGCAAATCCTTGCATCCTGTGCTTAACAGCATCAGGCGGCTCAATTTTTGGCGCATCTGGGTGCAGCAGCCAAGTTGCTGCATAATGTGTGTCAGAAACCTTAAACATCGGCGGTTCCATAACTGTATCAATTTCTAAAGCAAATTGATTTCTAGCTGCAAACGCGTCCCCAACAGGAGGAGTCAGCATGTTAGGCGGGCTTCCAGGAATAGCAAATAACTCTTCGTCGCTGCTATCCAATGTAGGCATGGAGCCTATCAATCCCCATGTATATGGGTGCTTAGGGTTATAGAAAATATCATCTACTGTCCCAATTTCTACGATTTTTCCTGCATACATTACCGCAACACGGTCAGCAACGTTGGCTACAACACCAAGGTCATGGGTAATAAAGATAATCGCACTATCCGTTTTTTGTTGAATGCTCTTCATCAACTCTAAGATTTGAGCTTGAATCGTTACGTCAAGTGCAGTAGTTGGTTCATCTGCTATTAAGATTTTGGGATTACATGCTAATGCAATCGCTACAACCACACGCTGACGCATACCGCCAGAGAATTGGTGCGGGTATTGATTAATACGTACATCCGGTCTTGGTATACCTACAAGCGTTAGAAGCTCAAGAGCTGTTTTTCTAGCTTCTTGTTTGTTCATATTTTGGTGTTTAATCAGACCTTCCATGATCTGATTTCCAATTTTCATTGTCGGATTTAGGGACGACATTGGATCTTGGAAAACCATCGAAATATCTTTCCCTCGAATTTTTTGCATTTCCTTGCTTGTTTTTTTGGCAAGGTCTACACCTTCAAGCAGGATTTGACCTTCTTTAATAAAACCATGCGGCTCAGGAAGGAGTCGCATAATTGCATTAGAGGTTACTGATTTTCCAGATCCAGACTCACCTACTATTGCCAATGTTTCACCCTTATTTAAATCAAAGGTAACACCTCGAACAGCATGCACTTCACCATTGTAGGTGTTAAATGATACTTTTAAATCTTTGACTTCTAATAATTTACTCATTTATTAAACACCTACCTTTCTATTTATGCATTTTCGGATCAAATGCATCTCTCAAGCCATCACCAACAATATTAAATGCAATCATAAGTACAGAAATTACAATTGCCGGGAACACAAGCATGTATGGATAAAGTCTGAGGTTATCAAACCCAAGGTCAATTAAAGATCCAAGTGAAGCATCTGGAGGAACAATACCTAGTCCAATAAAGCTTAGGAATGCCTCAAAAAAGATCGCTCCTGGAACTGAGAACATCGTGTTAATAATGATAATACCGCTGATATTTGGAACCAAATGTTTTCTAATGATCGTACCATTAGATGTACCTAATGTTCTTGAAGCTAGGACAAACTCTTGGTTTTTCAGCTTTAATACTTCACCTCGGACAATCCGTGACATACCAATCCAGCCAGTGATCGATAAAGCAATAACAATCGATATGATACCTGGCTTAAGAACGAGCATCATCAACAGGATAATAACTAGGTTAGGAATACCAACTAAGATTTCAGCAATACGCTGCATGACATTGTCGACTCTTCCGCCATAAAATCCGGAAATCCCGCCATAAGCGACTCCAATAACAAGGTCAAGCACTGCGGCAACAAAAGCGATGATTAAAGAAACCCGTGTACCTTCCCAAAGCCTTGTCCATTGGTCACGCCCTAAGGCATCACTGCCAAACCAAAAATATGTGTCTTTCATATCTTTCGCTTCATAAATATGATAGGTTGCTTTTACTTCGGCAGAATTTCTAGTGCCGTCACCTTTATTAATGACTTTAATATCAATAAACTCTTCTTTCCTATCAAATCTTGCATTCGCTTTAGCAGTAGCCTGCTGAACATCTTTACCTTGGAAGGTTCCAGATAATGTACCGTCCATACCAAGCCAAGAGACATTCTCTAAAACTGGTACACGCGGAGGCATTTTTGCTCTTTTTAAATCCTGTTCGTCCGAACCAAAACTGTTCATCCAAGGACCAACAATACTCATGATAATAATAAACAGGATAAGAATCATACTAAAAACAGCAGGTTTATTATTGAAAAGTGTTCTTTTTGCATCTTGAAAAAATGTTCTGCTAGGAGTTGAAATTCTATCGCTCGTATCCTCTTTACGTACAAGAGGCACAAATAAATCTTTTGGTATATTATTTAAGTTATTTTTATCCATTTACTTATTTACCTCCTGCAAGTCTTATTCTAGGATCAATCAATCCGTAAAGGAGGTCAATGATTAAGATAATTACAATAAAGCCAAAGGCAAATAATAAAGTTGTACCCATAATTGTTGGGTAATCATTTACCATAACAGAAGTAACGAATTGCTCACCAATGCCTGGAATCGCAAAAATTTGTTCAATAACCATTGAACCCGTCATCAAACCAACTGCCATTGGACCCAATACTGTAATTAACGGAATAAGTGCATTACGTAATCCATGCTTTAAGATAATTCCTGTTTCAGAAACACCTTTCGCTCGAGCGGTAATGATGTAATTGGAATGTAACACTTCTACCATTTCAGTTCTTGTAAAACGTGCAGCTGTTGCCATCGGATGAATGGCCAAAGCGATCGTTGGCAAAATGGTATGTGCAGATGTGCCCCATAGAGCCACAGGGAACCAGCCTAATTTTACAGCAAATACATATTGTAATAATCCTGCAAATACAAACGAAGGTATCGACGTTCCTATAACTGCGATAATAGTAGATGAAAAATCAATCGGACTATTCCTGAAGATTGAGGCTAATAATCCAAGGATTATTCCCAAGATAGACCCTACCACCAATGCTTGAAAGCCTAATAGTGCAGATGGCCCGATTCTATCGATTAGGATAGTTGTAACAGGTGTATTATCAAATTTAAATGAAACTCCCAAATCACCTTTCACAAGTCCACCAAGATATTTTGCATATTGAACTGGAATAGGTTCATTTAACCCATATTTTTCTAAAATAATCGCCTTTTGTTCTTCACTTAATTTATCTTCTGCCTGCAGGGGGCTACCCGGCAATATTTTCATAAGGAAGAACGAGAAAGTCGCAATAATAAATAATGTTATTAACATATACCATACGCGACGGAGTAAATATCGAGTCATGTTTGCACCTCCTAAATTTCTCTTTATTATATGTTATATCGAGTCGATTATAAATTTTTGTTATAATCGGAATATTCATGTTCAGAAGCCGAAAGAGAGTATATGCATAAAATGCATACACTCCCTTCAATTTTTATAAATAGTAAAACCTAAACTATTTTTTACTGATTATTATTCTTCAGCACCTACGCTAGCCCATTTGTATTCGTAAGTTGCTCCGAATTGGTTTGTAAACACACCTTGAACTTTCGGAGAAACTAATAGAGCACCAGCTCTTTGATATACAGGAGCAATTGCTGCATCTTCAAATAAGATTTTTTCTGCTTTTAAGAAATTATCAAAACGCTTTTCTGGATCTAAAGCTAAAGTTGTTGCAGTTTCATTAATTAGCTTATCATATTCTGGGTTTGAGTAGCCCATTTGGTTGTTTCCGCCACCAGTTAACCAAAGATTCATGAAGGTATATGGATCAAGGAAGTCAGGTCCCCATCCAGCAAACTGCATGTCATAATCCATAGCTGTGTCTAATTCTAGACGTTGTTCAAATGGTACTTCTTTTAAAGTAACTTTTAAACCAGGCAGGTTAGTTGATAATTGGTTTGCAAGATATTGGTTCATCATCTTAGAAACTTCGTTGTCGCCGCCAAGGAATTCGATTTCTACTGTATCAGTTCCTAGTTCAGCTAAAGCCTTATCCCAGTATTTCTTTGCTTCTGCTTTATCAAATTTCATAAGATCTCCACTAACTTCGCGGAAGTCTTTACCATCTGGAGTTGGAACGAAATCTTTTGGCACTAAACCATTCGCAACGATAGAACCGTTGTTTAAGATTTCATCTACTAGTGCTTGCTTATCAAATGCTCTAGCAATTGCATTACGTACGTTTACGTTCTTAAGAGCTGGGTTTCTAGTTTGGTTCATCTTAATATAGAATACAGAATTATCTGGTTCTACTGTGTAATCATCATGTGTTGAGTATTGGTCAACTAGGTCAGATGATAAACCAGCACGGTCAACTTCACCTTTTTCATATAAGTCAACAGCTGTTTGAGCTTCTTTAACTACTACATAAGTCATTTTTTCTAACTTAACAGTTTTTGCATCCCAGTAAGTAGGGTTCTTAACTAATTCCCACTGTTGAGCAGTACTAGTCCAGTTAGAGAACTTGAATGGTCCGTTAGATAATAATGTATCTGCGCTAGTTGCATATGTGTCACCTTTTTCCGTAACAAACTTCTCATTTAATGGGAAGAAAGTTGGGAAAGTTGTTAATGATTCAAAATATGGAGTTGGGTTTTCAAGCTCAACAACTAGTTTGTAGTCGCCATCAGCTTTAACACCTAATTGATCTACAGGAACTTCACCTTTGTTAACAGCATTTGCGTTTTTGATAACGCCGCCCATCATGTATGGACCATACTCAGATCCTTGATTTGGGTCTACTGCACGACGCCAAGCAAATACGAAGTCGTTAGCTGTTACAGGGTCACCATTTTCCCATTTTGCATCTTCACGTAAAGTGAAAGTCCAAGTTTTACCGTCTTCACTTACTTCGTGCTTAGTAGCAATACCTTCAGTTGGCTGGCCTTTTTCATCAAGACGGTATAAACCTTCCATGATAGCAGCCGTGAATTGGATACCGTATTCATCTGTTACCATACCAGGGTCCATAGATGGAATAGTGTCACCATTAATAAAGTGTAATGTTTGTTCTACTTTTGGAGCATCTTCTGCTGGTTTCTTATCATCGTCAGCAGTTTCCTTGTTGCCTGAACACGCTGCTAAGAACATGCTAAGTACAAGGCTTAGAGCTAAAAGCCATGAATACTTTTTCTTCATAAAAAAATGACCTCCTATTGTTTTATTTTTCTGTCAATTCGCTCTTAAAAAAGAAGCTAAGGAAATCATACTATTTTTCTACTACTCTTGTAAAGACTAAATATATTAAAGAGTCAAAAAATTATTATATCATTATAGATTACAGTAGCATTACAGTTGATACACCAATACTTCTTCATTAATTCACCATAAAAAAAATTATTCTAAAATTAGAATGCGCTTTCTTTGAAAAACGGAAGAAAACAGCTAAAGTATACTTTCTAAGCGTATTAGGTTAAAATACCTGTATTCTTTATTACATGTGTAAAATAATATTATAAAGATTAGGTGAAAGTAATGTTTAAAAATAAATGGAAATTTTTTATACTCAATCTTTTCATAACCCTTTTGATTTTTTTTATTTTTTCAAAAGACTATAATCTCCTGAACTTTATTAATGCTGTTTTCTATCTTAGCTTTTTTTATCTTATTGTCTTTTTATTTATGTACACGGCTAAAGGCGGTTTTTTTGATGGCGTTACTTTTGGGTTTAGAAGATTTAACACTCTCATGTTTAAACGAAATGATTATTTAGAAGATTGGCGTAATAAACCACTGCCGTCAGAAAAGTTTAACGCTTCTCTCTATCAACGTCTTAAATTTCAAACGTCTTCCATGCTTGTCCTTCTCATCATTTTACTAGTCCTTTACTATACGATGTAAAATATGGTTATACTTAACTTGTCGGAAAATTAAGTATATCTTTTCTAAGGGAGAAATGCGCAATGGGGAAAGGTCAGATTGAAAAGGTTGGACAAATTGCGGTTCCAGTAACAGATTTAGACCGAGCAGTAAATTTTTATAAAGAGAAGCTTGGGCTGCCGCTATTATTTACGTCAAACGGATTAGCATTTTTTAATTGTAATGGTATTCGTCTTCTATTAAGTGTCCCTGAGACCGAAGAATTTTCGTCAAGCTCCGTCATATACTTTCAAGTTGAAAATATTAAAGAGACATACGAGGATTTGCTTAGCAAAGAGGTGCTCTTTATTGACGAACCACATCTCATTGCAAAAATGGGACAAACTGAAACCTGGATGGCATTTTTTAAGGATAGCGAAAATAATACTCATGCGCTCATGAGTGAATTTCAAGTTTAGATACGCACCGAAAGAGACCGGACAAATGTAACGGTCTCTTTCGATTTTTTAGGCCACCACTTAATACCTTCCCATAATTTGAAGATAACGATCCTTACTCTCTTGTATACGATCTTTAACTGCTTCGCTATGAATCGCCTCCTCAAGAGTGGGCTCATGTTTATTTATGCTGATGGTGAAAAAGAAGATCGTTAAGGTCATTGTTTATTCCTCCTTCTTTCACGTAATAGCTACCTTCTTTATTTCGTTCTCATCTAGATAACGTTCGACAGAAGCCAAGTGTTGGCAATAATAAATAATTATCTGACTTTTTAAATCCCAGCTAATAAAAGAAGCATATTCTCATAACTATTCTGCACACTATACTAAAAAGGAATAAAGGGGTAATAAAAATGAGGAAGAGACTTGTACTTGTTTTTGGAATCATTTCCAGTATGTTATTCCTAGTTGTTTCTCCTGCCCAAGCAGTCAGCGTTCATCCTAATCATATTCATGAGGTAAAAGCAGGGGACAGCCTCCCTGATATTGCGAACAAATATAGTATTTCAATAGAAGAATTAAAAGCAGCCAATGGCTTGCAATCTGATGTTTTGATTGCAGGGCAAAAGTTATGGGTGCCGATAATATATGAAGTGAAGGCAGGGGACACATTATTAAATATTTCCTCTTCTTTTCATTCCTCGGTTGAGGCAATCAAAGCAATAAATGGACTAACCTCCGAGCAACTTTATTCAGGGCAGCTACTAAAAGTAACTCCTAAAAAAATGAACATGCACGGTCAGCATATCCTTATGACAAAAGAGGAATTTAAAGATTGGCTTTTTAACACTCAAGTTAACAGAGAGATCCGTTTAATCCAGCAGCATCATACTTGGCTGCCTTCCTATCAACATTTCAATGGTTCTAACCATTTTCAAATGTTGATAGGGATGGAGAATCACCATAAGAAAACAATGCGTTGGAAAAACATTGCCCAAAATATCACAACATTTCCTGATGGAAAAGTGGCAGTTTCGAGACCGCTAAACATGATTCCTGATGGTACTATTGGTCCAAAAGCTAATTCTGTGGGGATTGCTATCGAACATGTAGGAAACTTTGATATAGGACATGATGTGATGACAAAGGCACAGCAGGATACGATTGTCTATATCAATGCATTGCTTTGTATTAAATTTGGTTTAACACCGTCCATCGACAGTATCACCTACCACCATTGGTGGCATATAAAAACGAAAGAACGAGTACTAGATGCAACAGCAAGTTATAATGTAAAATCCTGCCCAGGTACTGGATTTTTCGGAGGTAATTCCACCGCAAGCGCGAAGACTTTTTTTTATCCGCTGATATCAGATAAGATCGAAGAGTTAGTAGAATCCATGCAATAACAAGGAAGAAAGTGACCTTCTCCTCTCATGGCATCGAACAAAGATCTTTGTTCGTGTCTTTTTAGAAAAAAATAACATTTTTCATCATTACTCTTGTCTACTTTCTGAAAATTTAATATAATTATCTTTACCACTATTTCTATCTTGTTATTATAATAAGGAAATAAAAGGAGTGCCCCAAGGACATCCTGGGACACTGCTCATTTACCGCAATTTATTAGTTAGACCGTTCTTCTAACCAGTCTGCAATCGTTGGATAGGTTATTTTTACAGCTTGGCTGCCAAATGTTATGGATGTATGCCCGACTGGTAAACATTTATATTGTTTATCTTCGCTGGAAATGGCATTCATCAATGCTTCTACTTGGTGCGGCTGGGCGATAAGATCATTTTTACCTGCTAAATTAAGGACATTTGCCTTAATATTTTCAAGGTTTACCTTCTTCCCGCGAATCACCATTTCTCCTTTTATCAATTCGTTATTTTGATAAAAGTCTCTAATCCACTGACGATAGGCTTCACCTGGAAATTGAATGCCGTCGTTAAGCCATTTTTGTAGTAATTTAAAGCTCTTTATAAATTTCTCATTATCGGCACGTTCATAAAGACTAATAAATGGGCCAAAGTTCGTTGCCATCGGATTAATCATTTTGTTTCCAAAGTCAATCATTTCAGGTGGGATCACACCTAATGTATCTACTACTTTATCAATGTTAAAATAGCGTTCATCTAACATGGCACCATAAGAACCTGTGTTTTTAAAATCAAAGGGACTCGTCATAAAGATAAGATTGCGGATTGGCAACTCTGGGTGCAGAGCTGCAAATATAGACGTCATTGTCCCCCCCATACAGTATCCAAGGATTGAGACTTCATCCACATTGGACTTTCTCAGTACCTTACGAACTGCACGTGGTATATAATCCATAATGTAATCATCTAGCTTCATATTTCGATCTTCATAACCCGGTTCACCCCAGTCAAGTAGATAGACATCAAACCCGCGATTAACCAAATATTCTACTAAACTGCCGCCTTTTGTTAAATCTAATACATATGGTTTATTAATTAGGGCATAAACCAAAAGAAGAGGAATTTTATGTTTTTTTGGGCTTTCCGATATATACCGATAAAGCTTGGTTTTATTTCTAGTCCAAATAAGTTCTTTCGGTGTAGGTGCTACTTCCGGCTGGGCATCGGTCGTTAACACTTGATTTGCCCTTAATGCACGTTGAAACATCTCTTTATATTGTTGCGGTGTAAATTCGATCAACTCATTCCAATTTGTTGGCATAAGAACGCTAATGACAGTTCACTCCTTACATCATTTAATTACTCTATTAACATATTAAAAAATTTTCCCTTCATGACACTTACATGTAGAGACCACCGTTAATATTTAACTGTTGTCCAGTTATATAGTCACCATCTTTACATAGGAAAACAACCCCACGAGCAATTTCTTCCGGTTTACCTAGGCGCTTTTGAGGAACTTTTTCGACAATTCCTGCAAGCACTTTTTCAGGAATCGCTTGCACCATTTCCGTTCCAATAAATCCTGGGCAAATAGCATTAACAGTTACATTACTTTTAGCAAGTTCAAGAGCAAGGGATTTTGTGTACCCGATTAATCCTGCTTTTGCTGCAGCATAGTTGGTTTGTCCAAACCCTCCAGCTTGCCCAATAATGGATGAGATGTTAATAATGCGGCCAGCATCTGATTCAAGAAGATAAGGTAATGCTGCGGATGTATTGTTGTAAACACTGTTTAGATTTACATCAATTACTTTTCTCCAGTCTTCTTCATTCAACTTTTTAAACGTGCTGTCCCTTGTAATCCCTGCATTATTAATTAAAATATCTAACTTGCCATAATGCTTAATCGTTTCATGTACAAGGTATGAAGCTTCATTGCTTTCGGAAACATCCGCTTGAACCGCATAGGCCTCTCCGCCAAATTCATTTATTTCAGCGACAACTTTATCCGCTAATTCTTTACGGATATTATAATTGATGACAACCTTTGCACCATTTTTCGCCAGTTCCAATGCAATCGCTGCACCGATTCCCCTGCTGCCTCCTGTTACGATCGCTACTTTATCTCTTAAATCTGCCATTTTGCCCACCCTTTCTATTTATCGATTAGATTTCTTTTTTCCATGTAAATGAATAGCGTAATTCTACTTTGTTTCTTCTTTTGATTTTAATAAGATAAGAATTTGATTTAACTTATTATCTAAATTCTTCATGTCTTTTTTTAAATTCGACAATTCCTTACTAAAGGAACCCTGAATGGCTTCATTATCTAACTTCTCTTCTAATCTTTCTTCTAGATCATCAACCTTTGCATCCACATTCACAATCAATGATGAAAGGTTAGCAATGTCATTACGAGTGGGTATGTTCATAAACTCTAGGTACTTCAATGTTGACTCATCAATCATTTTTTTAAATTGGAGATTCATCTCCAAAACTTGTCCCATCCCTTCAGAGGGGAAATCCTTGCTGATTTTTTCATCAAACAATTTACTGGTTTGTGAATAATAATCCTTCCACATTTCATAAAAGTTAAAGCCTTGATTCATGTTTTTTTCCTCCTTATTCTTCGTAGACGTATTCATCATACTAACTATATGGAGATAATTAAAGATTAAAAATTGAAAATTATCAAAATACTTTTCTTCTTTTATTGACAAAATTCCACTATTTTTGCATATACCAAAAATTAAACATTAGCGATAATAATTCAACGATTTTTGAAGTTAGTAGAAAGAAAGCTTAGTAAAAAACGCAGCAAAAATCACCCAAAACTTTACAAGTAAACAAGTTAATAAGTATAATTAATATTAGAGTCTAAATTTTCAGTACATATATAATATTCAGACTCAAATTCTATTTAGGGGGAAAAACGAATGAAGGTCAAACATTGGTTATTGCTTTTAACATTTGGCTTGGTACTAAGTGTACTAGCTGCGTGTTCCGGCGATGAGGCCAAGGAACCTGCAGGGACAGATGTGAAAGAGGAGGAAAAAGGGGAAAAGGTCCTTAACTTTTTAAACCCAGAAGCTATTCCTTCAATGGATCCATCATTAGCTACAGATGAGTCTTCCTTTATCTATTTAGCTGCAACAATGGAAGGTTTATATCGACTAGATGAAAAAACACAAACTACACCAGGGATCGCTACCGAGCATAAGGTAAGTGAAGATGGTCTAACTTGGACCTTTACATTACGCGAGGATGCAAAATGGTCCAATGGTGACCCAGTAACCGCCCATGACTTTGTATACTCATGGCAGCGTGCCGTTGATCCAAAGACAGCATCTGAATATGGGCCGTATATGATGAACGGAGTAATCAAAAATGCTGAGAAAGTTAACAAAGGTGAAGCAACTGTTGATCAATTAGGGGTTAAAGCTGATGGCGATTATACACTAGTTGTTGAATTAGAAAATCCAACACCATACTTTGAAACATTAACGACATTTGGAACATTCCTCCCATTAAACAAAAAGTTTGTGGAAGAAAAAGGCGATAGTTTTGCCACTAGTTCAGAAAACTTATTGGCAAATGGTCCTTACACTATGAACAACTGGACTAGTACTAGTGATTCATGGGATTTGGTAAAGAACAAAGATTATTGGGATAATAAAACAGTTAAAATGGATAAACTAACTTTCAAAGTTGTTAAAGATCCACAAACAGCTCTAGACTTATATGAAGAAGGTACTGTTGATCGAATGGATTTAACATCTGATCTTGTTGACCAATACTCAACAAATGACGATTATGTAGTATCAGCAGATACATTTGTGTATTTCTTAAAGTTTAATCAAACAAAATCTGAAGCATTAGCCAATAAAAATATTCGTGCAGCACTCAGCAGAGCTTTTGACAAGGAAGCTTTAGTAGGAGAAATTTTAAATAACGGCTCTATCGCTGCAAACGGCTTGGTTCCAAAAGACTTTACACCAATGCCTAAAACAGGTGACGATTTCCGAAAAGTAAGTGGAGATCTTGTCACGTATGATCTTGAGAAAGCAAAGGAGTTCTGGGCAAAGGGATTAGAAGAGCTGGGTACTGACTCCGTTGAACTCGAGTTTCTTGCAGATGATGACAAAACAACTAAAAACTTAGTTGAATACGTTGCAAACCAACTCTCAACAAATTTAGAAGGATTAAAGATTAACATCAAACAAATTCCAAAAAAGCAGCGTCTTGAATTAGATAAATCTATGGAATATCAACTTCAGCTTACAAGATGGGGCCCTGACTTCCTTGATCCATTTACTTACATGAACTTGTTTATTACAGATGGCGGAAACAACATGACTGGATATTCAAGCGCAGAATATGACAAATTAGTTAGTGAAACAGCTACAAAATTTGCTACAGATAATGACGCACGTTATGAAAACTTCTTAAAAGCTGAAAAATTGCTATTTGAAGATGCGGTAATTGCTCCTGTATACCAGGCTTCTAGAGCACAATTAGTTTCTCCAAAAGTCCAAGGAGTGTTCGTGAACCCATTTGGTGCAACATACGAATATAAATGGGCAGATGTAGGGGAAGAGTAAAATCTCCGTACGATATAAATATAGAGGGAGAAATACCAACTGGTATTTCTCCCTCTCTTTTATCTACTATAAATTTTATTAGTGGTTATTTAACTAACCTATCTTGCCCGATGAACCGTCAAATTGACTTTACTTGTCTCACACATAAAAGTAGAGAGATGTACAGGGTCGTCATTAGCATTAAATGCAATTTTTAAGATTCTAAAAAGATTGGCTCCAATATCACATTCTAGTAATTTCGCATAGTCATTTGTCGCACCAATAACATCAATAATCTTATCATTACTAACTATTTCAGTATGATAATCTTCTGAAAGGACTTTATAAGTTGATTCGTTCCTTGCGATTTTCTTTTCTAAATCTGGAAACCGAATCAATGAATAATGCGCGATATCGTAGAAAAGAGGACGGTCATTTACATACATAAGCCGTTCAAGTGCTAGAACAGGACTACCTTCAACAATTAATAGGTGCTTCGCAACATCTTCAGGTGCAGGAATAACCTCACTTCGTAAAATTCGAGAATTAGGTATCATACCCAACTGATGGCTAAATTCTGAAAATCCGCTTACAGATAGTAATTCATTATGGAACTTTTTTGATGTAACAAAGGTGCCTCTACGGGGAATTCGTGTCAGGGCTCCTTCCTTTACCAATTCCTCAATTGCCTTACGTATCGTAATACGGCTTACGTTATAGATTTCACAAAGTTCTGCTTCAGTTGGAATCTGCTCGTCCGGTTTATATTTTCCAGTTTGGATATCATTCTTCAACATTTGCCTAACTTGCATGTATAATGGCTGTGGGGTTGAAGGATTTAAACTCATACTAAATCCATCCTTATCCGTCATTTGACAATTATACTAATCATTATACATTGATTGACTACAACAGTCACCAAGCACCAAAGTATTGAATCGTCTTCGCTGCCGTTTCGGCTCCCAACTCTAAACATTTGGCAGTAGAAAAACCTTTCAATTTTCCATAAATAAACCCAGATATAAAAGAATCTCCCGCTCCCATTGTATCTACCACATCTACTGCTACTACACCGCTTTTATAGAATTGTTCACCATCATAAGCAAGTGATCCATTCTCACCTAAAGTCGCTATAGTAATTTTTGAGCCATTATTCTTTACATCCTTTAAAAATTGGCGAATAAAAGGATCATCCTGCGTATAGGAAAAGAATGAATAATCCACGTACTGTGGCAGGGTTTTGACAAGTCTATGATCTAATTGGTTAGAAAAATCAAAGGATGTCTGTAATCCCATTTCTTTAAAATGAGAATAATACTCTTCTACATGCCCCCAAACACCAGCATGTATTAGTTGATGTGTTCCAATAAAGTCAAGTTCGTCCTGTGTTAAGATGAAGTCAGCCATCACACCTTCATCATATTCTCCAAAAACACGATCATTATTGACCAATTCGACATAGGTAACAGCCGTTTTTCCGTCCTTCTTTGATAGATGAGTAATATCAACACCCTTTTTTAAAATCTCTTTACTCATTCGTTCACCATAAGAATCACAGCCAACCCAGCCAATATAAGAGGAATCAGCACCTAATTCTGTTAAATAAACGGCTACATTGACAGGATTCCCACCAGGATAGGCATTCCCGCTTGTTTGATAGACATCCATACAATTATCTCCGACTGTTGCAATCCTCATCTTTATTCCCCTCTCTCTTGAACATTAAGGAACGAGCACTACTAAGTAAGTAGTGCTCACAGGCATTTTAATACTCCATTTGTCGGTAATATCTTCTTAGCGTTAAGGGATGATTTCTTTCCCGCTCAAGATATACGCTGATTCGACTTAAGACAGACCAATTGATACTGACAGCAAAGTGTTTTCTAAACTCTTCACTAATCCCTTCCATCTTAAAATCCTTTGTATCAATTACAGTGAGCTGGTTTGTAATCTTTTCAGCGAATCTTTCCACACGGTCCATTAATGGTCGTGTTTCATCTTCACCCTTTAGTAAAATAACACTCGTATCTTCGACCACCAATTCAAGTGTACCGTGGAAAAATTCTGCTGCATGTATCGACCTCGCATGAATCCATTGCATCTCTTCTAAAATACACATAGCATAGGAATATGTATTCCCCCATAAATTGCCGGAGCCAACCATCATGTGATAGTCCGTGTCCTTGTGTTTAATCGCAAATTCCTCAGCACTTTTATCGAAGGCTTTCACAGCATTTAAAATGGCTTGCGGTAATAATGCCACCTCTTTTGTAAACTGCTCATATTGCGGGAACTCGTTATTGTTATACATGAAACGGAATACGAACATATACAGAAGCATGAAGAACGTATCAAAAGAATGTGTTTCAGATCCAGTTGTGATACAGTGGTCCACAATTTGAGTTAACGGCGTGTTCGGCTCCGCTACTAATGCAATTGTAGTTGCACCCGCTGCCTTACAAAACTCTGCTGCTTCAACTGTTTCTTTCGTTGTTCCCGATACGGATGTAAAGATACAAACGGAATCCTTGCTAAAATGCCTATTATTCATCACCATGAATTCAGCAGCAATTTCCGCATGAACATCAATAGTAGAATTCGATTTTAATATATATTCATAAGGATACATCATCGCAATGGTTCCGCCAGCACCAATCAGGAAAATATTGCTGTAGCCTCTTTTGCATATTCCATCAACAATATCTTCAATTTGCCCGCGAAAAGCAAGGCCTTCTTTTTCTACGAGTCTTAGAAATAATTCTTCATCATATTTTAACATCAACATTTTCCTCCCTAACTATATAACTACTTTATAATTTTATAAATTTAATAAAAAACGAACTAACTTCCTATTTTCTATCGATTATGCAACTAGATTACTTTTGTTTTTCGATCCGTATTTCTTTTCCCAGTAGTAATATACAGGCAGACCTGTCGCAATTACTATAAATGCAGCAATCATTCCTTCGATAGGGGCCCAAGTGAACGTTCCCCATGCAAGCCAAGATGCACCAAGAATAGCTAGAATGGTGGTTAATCTCCATACAGGCATACGATAAACCGGCTTATAATCCTCGCGTTTACGGCATTTATAAACTGCAGCAAAATCCATAATATTAATGAGCAACTGTATAAGCGTAAAATATCCCAGCAATGCTGTTAAATTACTAAACATCACAAGAATACAGGCATATACAACTTGAACTATAATAGAAAAACTTGGTGTTTCATATTTCGGATGAACCTTCGCAAAACGTTGAAAGAATAGACCATCCTTTGCCATTGCATATTCAAGACGAGGCTGGAACATAATGCATGAGCTCAACGATCCCAGTATGACAATAATCGCTGTAACAGCAACAAATGAGGAAGCAACATCAGAGAGTCCCGGGATATACTTGACAGCGTCAGATACCGCGGCACTTGAATTAATTAATTTTTCAAAAGGCATTAAACCTATAATACAAACAGCAAGCAATGTATATAACGCCAAGACTATTAAAACTGAGCTAATGAGAGCTCGCGGCAGGACCTTTCCTGGATTTTTGAATTCCCCAGCCATAAAACAAATTGCCGCCATTCCCGTATAGGCCCAAGTAGTAGCAGAAACACCACCGATTAAACTTGTTTTCACCTCACCGGACGCCGGTACATAGGAAAAGTTTCCTGGGTTTAAATACATAAGCCCCAATCCGATGACAATTAAAAAAGGAATGATTTTCACAGCCGTAATAATGACTTGGAATTTGCCGCCTTCTTTTACACTTCGATAATGAATGGAAGTAATGATTAGAATGATTGCAATGGCAAGTAATTTTCCAGCCATACCATTGAAAAATGGCAAAAAGGACGCTACATAGGAAACAATCGCCAACGCCATAATGGCAATCGATGGTGGATCTAAAGCCCAGAACGTAGCCCAACCATATAGAAAGCCTAAAGGCCTCCAGCCTGCTTTATTTAGGTAAACATAGCCGCTACCGTTTTGAGGATATGCTGTCGCTAATTCCGCGAGCACCATGACTTGTGGAATGGCAATGATTCCGCCAATAATCCAAGCTAGAATAGAGATAGTAGGTGTACCAGCAGCTTTTGCCACATCACCAGAAGATACAAAAATTCCCGAACCAACAGTCGTTCCAACCGCAATGGCAAGTGCTGCCCAAAATCCAAGTTTTCGCGTAAGAGTCACATTACTCATAAAGAGTTCCTCCAAGTCAAGATGGTAAGATTCCTAATTCCTTTATTTTCTTAAAAGATTTGATCTTGCATTCCTGCCAGTTTAATTTGTGTAACCTCCTTTTTGAAAACGCTTTTTTATTTGTTATGTCTTGTATTATAATCAGATATTATAAAAATTACAATAACCAATTTATTAAATATCTTTATAAATTTTATTCATCACAAAAAAGACGCCTCCTTTGGAAGCGTCTTTTACCTATTAAACAAATTTTTATTGGAAGGAGGTAGTAGTTACCTCTTTTATTTTCTATTTTAGCCTTTCACTGCCTCCATTTTCACAGGCCATTCTTCAAGTTTATAAGCCATATCCCAAAACATATATTCAAGTTGACAGCTAATTAAGAAATGTTCCTTCATCTTTTCCTTTTCTCTCTCTGGTGCATTTTTTGCCCATTCATCTAGGCGGGCACAAAATTTAATCGTTATTGAATCCGTTATACTGCCATAAAAACGAATCCAATCATAATAAGGATGAGAGCGATCAGGATTCACTTCCGTTAATAATTTCTTCCCAATCTCCCAGTATGTCCACGGACATGGCAATAACACAGCTAAAATTTCCCCTAATGTTCCTTCGTGTGCAACTGTAAGCATATGACGTATATATTGATGTGCTGATGGGGATAACGGATATCCATGTAATACCTCATAGGGAACACCAGCTACCTGACAAAAGTTATGATGTGGATGAATTTCACTGTTTAATATAAATGAAATCTGCTTATTAAACATTTCCATATCTTCACGATTCTCACACTTGGAAACCGCGATTCCATAGATTCGTATAAAGGAATTCAAATATTCAAAGTCCTGTTTAACATAATGAATTAATTGTTCGCTTTTTAAATCCCCCTTTGCAATCCCTTGGACGAAAGGATGTTCAAAAATCGCATTAAAAATCGGATTTGCTTCTTTTCTCAATTCTGCTGAAAAACTCATCATATTTCTCTCCCTTATTGTTTATTGGAAGACATTAGAAAGGAGCGGCTGCATTTATAAACACGAAAAAGCCGCTCCAAAAATGGAGCGGCAGAATAGTAATTTTATATATTCATACACAGACTCCACTTTCCTACGCTAGTATGAACTAGATCAGGTTCAAAGGGTCCAAGATAACTCTTGTCTCAGCCATAAAATGGCTCCCCTAGTGGTCTTCTCATTAACTTAATATTCAGTCTATACTCACTCTCTACTTAAGTCAAACTATTTATACCGTTAAGAGATAAATCGAATAGTTAATCCCTTCCAGAATTCTTTATATCAGCCTCAACTCGGCTCATGAATTCTTCGACTGCGCTGTATCCTTGCTGCTTTAAGTACCAATTATTTGCAGCAGCCTCTATTAAACCAGCCACATCACGTCCAGGCTGCAGTTGGATTTCCATGCAAGGAATTTTAACACCCATATAGTCAGTATAATGATACTCCTGTTCTAAATCATTATATAAAGCGTCTTTTTCCCACTTCGTTAAGTGAATATCAAGGGATATCCGTGTTTCATCCTGGAAAGCCTTACGACCATATAAACGGACGACATTAAGCAGTCCTATACTACGAAGAGCCAAAAACTCTTTTGATTTTCCATCATGGGTACCCAAAATAGTTTGCGTACTCAGTTTCTTTAGGACCACGATATCATCCGATACCAGCCGGTGGCCACGGCGAATTAATGTGTGGGCCGTTTCACTTTTTCCGACCCCCGAATTACCGCGAAGTAGGATACCTATGCCTGATACATTCATACAAACTCCATGAACAGATATCTCTGGTGCTAATTCCTTCACCAAGAACGCATCCAATTTAGGGATAAACTCTGAAGTTGTCTCAGGCTGTTTTGTCACTAACAAGGGAATACCCTGTTCTGTACAATGGTGAATTAGATAAGTAAGTCCTTCTTCACCAGCCGTTACGATAAAACATGGCGGATGGTAGTGAACAATATTGCCAATCCGAATTTTACGTTCCTCTCTGCTCAACTTATGTAAGTAGGTAATTTCCTTTTTCCCTAAAATTTGTACTTGTTCCGTCGGAAAAAAGTCAAAGTGGCCCACAAATTCCAATCCTGGACGATGCACCCGGGGCTGTGTAATGACCTTCTGCAGATGGTTTTCCCCAGCCAGTACTTTTAAAGAAAACCTTTGAACCAAGCTTTCTATTGTTACCTTTTTCAACCTATACTCACGTCCTATTAGCCTTTTATTCTAAAATTATACTTGAGTTCACTGGAAACGTCATCCATTTTAAAAATGACCTCATAAAGAGTAGAAATCTACAGACAATTATGATAATATAAAATAAATAAAAAGACCATGTGTAACTGGCGAAACGCGGATAACCGCGAGGGAGCATATGGTGTCGCAGCCGTTCGCCTGGGCAGAGGTAGGGGATTATATCCCTTACCTCTTTCTGTTTATTAATAGGAGGGATATTATGAGCACTATCACTTTAGAAAAGGTAAAAACAATCAAAACACTTAATAATATTGCAGAAAGTGGACTAAAGGTATTCACTAAAGGCAATTTTCAGATTGACAACGGCAGCGAAGATCCCGATGCCATCCTTGTTCGCAGCTTTAATATGCACTCATTAGAAATCGGCAATAATTTAAAAGCAATTGCAAGAGCTGGTGCAGGTGTAAATAATATTCCGGTAGAAAAATGCACAGAGCAAGGAATCGTTGTGTTTAATACCCCTGGTGCAAATGCCAATGCCGTAAAAGAAATGGTTCTAACCTCTTTAATCTCTTCATCACGCAATCTTTTTGACGGTATTGCTTGGGCAAAGGCATTGGAAGCTGAAGGCGACCAAATTCCGAAGCTAGTAGAGGCTGGAAAAAAACAGTTTGTCGGAAAAGAAATTAAAGGAAAAACGTTAGGAGTCATTGGTTTAGGAGCAATTGGTGCGCTTGTAGCGAATGACGCGCTAGATTTAGATATGGATGTAATCGGGTTTGACCCGTTTATCTCCGTCGATACAGCTTGGAATTTGTCACGCAATGTACAGCGGGCCATAACAATTGAACAGTTGTTCGCAGAATCTGATTACATCACTGTACACGTACCGTTTACTGAGGATACAAAGGAAATGTTTAACGAAGCAACATTCAGCATCATGAAGCCGGGTGTTCATATTTTAAATTTCTCACGCGGTGAGCTTGTAAATGAGACACACATGGCGGCTGCTCTCGAAAGCGGGAAAGTTGGGAAATATATTACAGACTTCCCGAATGAAAAGGTTCTGAAAATGAAAAATACAGTTCCGATTCCCCACCTAGGTGCCTCTTCACAAGAATCTGAGGAGAATTGTGCGATTATGGCTGCCCGTCAGGTGAAGGAATTTTTAGAAACAGGAAACATCAAAAACTCAGTAAATTTCCCAAATGCTTCCCTTCCTTATACAGGAAAGCAGAGAGTATTGGCATTCCACCACAATGTTCCAAATATGGTCGGACAGATTACATCCGCTATATCTAGTTATCAATTAAACATTGCGGATATGGTTAACAGAAGCCGAGGGAACTATGCATATACCATGATTGACATCGATAATAAGGTAAATGGTGATGTCATTCCAGCATTAGAGGAGAAAATCAAACTAATCTCTGGCATGGTAACTGCTCGTATTATTTAAATATATAAAGCCATAAAAATGGAGCCAGATTTCAATACTGGCTCCATTCTTGTGCATGTATATATGAATGATAGATCCATAAGTGGAAATTGGCCTCATGGACGCTTTATGAAGCCAAATCAGTAAATTCATTAATGGAAATGGGTCTCATGGATGCACCATGAGACCCAAAAATCTGATTCAAAACTAAAAAATGTCCTCATGGACGTTTCATGAAGACCAATTAGTAGATCCATTATTAGAAATGAGCCTCATGAATGTATCATGAGGCCCAAATAACAGATTCAAAACAAAGAAATGTCCTCATGAACGGGTTAATGAATCCGCACTTATCTCATCCGGAGTTTCACTTATTAGAAAATATAATGGTGATTATTTTAATGTCCGTTTCAGGAATTCTCTCGTACGCTCTTGTGTTGGGTTATTAAAAATCTGTTCTGGACTTCCTTCTTCCGCAATAACTCCCTTGTCCATAAATACCACTCGATCAGAAACTTCTCTTGCAAATTCCATTTCATGGGTTACGATTAACATCGTAAGACCTGATTCAGCCAATTCCTTCATAACTTTTAGAACCTCTCCTACCATTTCTGGGTCAAGTGCGGATGTTGGTTCATCAAATAACATTACATCAGGTTCCATGGAAAGTGCCCTTGCGATTGCCACACGCTGCTTTTGCCCGCCGGATAGCTGATGCGGCTTCGCGTTAATATATTTGTCCATTCCAACAACCTTCAAGTACTTCATCGCTACTCTTTCGGCTTCTTCCTTAGAGCGCTTTAATACTTTTATTTGTCCTACCACACAGTTGTTAAGAACATTATGATTGTTAAATAAATTAAATTGTTGGAACACCATCCCTAAATGCTTCCGGTAGTCTGCTACATCATGCTTTTCGTCTAATATATTTTCACCGTGATAAATAATTTGTCCGCCGCTTGGTTTTTCTAAAAGATTAATACAACGAAGAAGGGTTGATTTACCAGAGCCCGAAGAACCGATAATGGTGACTACTTCTCCCTTACTCACCGAAAAGTCAATGTCTTTTAAAACTTCATGTGTTCCAAAGGATTTGTTTAAATGTTGAATGTCAATGATCTTTTCCATATTCACTCCTCCTTCCTCATTTATTTTTGTAGTGTATCGTTACTAATCATCGTATAGTTGTCAGCACCATCTAATTTCTTTTCAATATATAACAATATTCTTGTTACAATAAAGGTCATCACAAAATAAATCATACATGCTACGAAAAAGGATTCAAAATATCTAAAGTTATTTCCTGAAATCGATTTTGTCACGAAATATAATTCTGTAACAGAAATCACATTCAGAACCGATGTATCTTTAATATTAATAACAAATTGGTTTCCTGTTGCCGGCAGAATATTGCGAATCACCTGGGGTAATACCACATTCCACATTGTTTGGACATGAGTCATGCCGATCGCATGTGCTGCCTCGAACTGTCCCTTTTCAATTGAAACAATTCCACCACGGACAATTTCCGCCATATAGGCTCCTGTATTGATGGATACAACAATAATAGCTGCAGCAAAAACATTCATGTCGATACCAAATGCTAGCGCAGAACCATAATAGATTACCATTGCTTGTACAATCATTGGTGTTCCACGGAAGAATTCAATATAGATAGATAGAATTGCGTTAATTACGTTTAAAAGTAGTTTTTTTGCCCCTCGTTCAGGCATTGGTATTGTTCTTATTACTCCTGCTAATAATCCAATTACTGCTCCAATAACCGTCCCTATAAGAGCAATCAAAAGTGTTAAACCAGCGCCACGAAGGAACATAGGCCAGTTTTCTGAAATTATTTTAATGACCCACTCAAGACTCATCTTTTATCCTCCTTTACTGTATAAAACCGACTGTATGATTAATACAGCCGGTTTCTCACTATTACTGTGCTGCTGGTTGATTTTTAATAGCATTATCCATAATGCTTGTGCGTTCTTCTTCTGAGATACCTTTTAAAATTTCATTGATTTTATCTGTAGTCTTGCTGCCTTTTTTAACACCAACAGCGATTGCTGTATCATCTGGTGATGTTTTAAATCCATCCTCAAATTCAACCATTACATAGTTATCATTAGCAGCTGAAGCACTAACACCTTCTGGACGCTCTGAAACGTATCCGTCAATTATCCCTGATTCAAGAGCCACCCTCATTGCTGGGAAGTTATCCATTGCTGTTTTCTTTTCTACACCTTTAATTTGGTCAATCACTGAATAATGGAATGTATTTAATTGAGCTGTAACTTTTGCTCCTTTGAAATCTTGAATGGACGTAGCGCCTTCATACTTGCTTCCTTTTTTCACAACCATTACTAGGTTGGATGTATAATAATTATCCGAGAAGTCAATTGATTCTTTACGTTCTGCAGTAGGTGACATACCAGCGATGATGGCGTCAATTTTGCCGGATGTTAAAGCTGGTACCAGGCCATCCCACTCTGTTTTGACAATCACTAATTCCTTTCCTAAGCCTTCAGCTACCTTTTTTGCAATTTCTACATCATATCCGCCTGCATATTCTGCAGAGCCATCGATTTTAACTCCACCATTAGAATCATCGTTTTGAGTCCAGTTAAAAGGAGCATATCCCGCTTCAAGACCAACCTTAAATGTATTATCTTCAGATGATCCAGAATCAGAACTGTTACTTGTCCCACAACCTGCTAATAGAAGAATAGTTGAAACCAATAAAACTATGAATAATGAAAACTTGTTTTTCATAATGTCTCTCCTCCTGTTTTTTCCTCTAAATTACGACAAAAAACGACCTGAGGTATACTCAGGTCGCACTATACATAGTTGCCCTTAAGTCCTCTCTTTATCCCAAATGAGATAGCACAACTCAATAAACTGGGGAGTTTATTGAGACAGTCCTGCAGCTCTTAACTGCAGACCCAGCATGTAATACCGAGAATATTACAAACTTCGGCGACATTTCCTTCTCCTTAGCATCACGGCTTCTCAAGCTCCACTAAAGACTGTTAAATATCGCGCCTCTACCTCACTATATAAAAAGTGAGGTCTTATTAAATTATTTTTATATAATACAGTATAAAACCAACATTCGTCAATGGAAACATATAGAAAGCACCTGTGCAATCAATGGGTGTATAATGAAAAAAGTTCTTGAATAGTAGACTTTATAGAAAGAAGGTAAGTTGTAGTCTCTCATTTGAGGGACCCTGTGCATATGAAATTCCTAATCATTGTTTTGCAAATTGGTATTTTATATATTTTTTCCTTCATTGGAAAGGCGATTCAAAACCTTTTTCACCTGATGATTCCAGGTAGTATTATCGCACTTATATTACTTTTCGTTTGTTTGTGTTTGAAAATTATCCCAGTAAAGTTTATTGAGCAGGGAGCAGGTTTTCTATTAAGTATATTAACTTTGTTTTTTATTCCGGCTACTGTTGGTATCATGAATTACTCTTCCTTGCTTTCGGTTCAAGGTGCAATGCTCTTTATAGTCATTCTATTAAGCACCGTAATTACCATTGCAATAGCAGGAAGGGCAAGCCAATTCTTTGAAAAGAAAGCGAAAAATAGAAAGGATGAACAGGAATGCAACAAGCACTATTCCCAATCTGGATGATTTTATTGACTGTCCTTGCCTTCTTCGCAATGACCCGATTATACAACCGTTTCTCATATTCATTTTTCATTCCGGTTTTAACCGCTACCGTCCTGATTGTCATCATCCTCGTAGTGCTTGATATTCCTTATAAAAGCTATATGATCGGAGGACATTGGATTAACTCTCTTTTGGAACCGGCCGTTGTGGCACTTGCTTATCCTTTGTATAAACAACGTCACTTTTTAATGACTCATTTGTTTCCGATATTGGGCGGGGTTTTGATCGGTGCTATCACTGGGATGATGAGTGTCAGCATCTTAGCTAAGATATTTGGAATGTCCCACCCGTTAGTTCTTTCCATTATCCCTAAATCCATTACAACGCCTGTTGCAATTGAAGTGGCTAGAGGATTGGGAGGAAACGCCTCAATAGCAGTAATCAGCGTAATGATTGCCGGCATATTTGGCGTCATGGCAGCGCCCATGATTTTTAAATTCGCACAGGTGCATAGCCCCATTGGGAGAGGAATTGGGCTTGGAAGTGCCTCACATGCCATAGGAACTTCAAAAGCTGCTGAATATGGCGAACTTGCCTTTTCCATGAGTTCTGTAACCATGACCTTATGCGCAATTATTGGCTCCTTTTTAGGACCGTTCGTTGTGTGGCTATTTCAAATTTGATTGGTTTATATTTTTAGCACTTTTAAGGGTGGTTCCCTCTTATTAAACGATAAAAAAATCCCCATACCATACAAGTTACTTAATTTTTGCCAAAGCATAAATTAGATAAATTGTAATAAAGGGGATTTTTTTTATGAATAATGTCCATACACTTTGCCAGCAATTTAGCCAAATCCTAAACAAAAAACCAAAAGTTAAAAATGGCGTTTGCTCGGTAGAAATTGAGCGTAATCTAGATGTTACCATTCAAGGTCGTCCAAGTCGAAGTGAACTTCACGCAGAAGTATCATTTGAGTCCTTGGATTACGAAGGTAACGCACTTAACCTTGGGGAAACAGTCGTACTCGAGGAGGAAATTCCGGGATTTATAAATATACTAGTTAGAAATGGTATATTCATTAGTGCCATTCATAATCATTGGCTTTACACAAAACCAAACATTCTTTATATTCACTTTCAATCTGTTGAACCGCCATTAAACTTTGCACGGAAAGTTGCAGAAGCGTTTAAAGTATTAAGATGATGTGAAAAGCTCCCAACATTTTGGGGGCTTTTCTACCGTGTAAGCCAATGAATTATTCAGTATCAATGGGGGAATGGATATGATCTTTAAAAGTATCAACATACATATTCCCATTGGCAGCCATTACTGCATAAACAACCTCTTGTTTTGTTAAATTACGCTTTTTTAGCTCCGATTCTAGCCATGAATACGATAGATTATTTTGTTCTAGATTTTCTTTTATTATTTCTCCATCCATAATAAGTTCAATAGGCAGTCTCTGCTCTTGCGTTACGGCTATCATTAAGTCCTGTCTAGTTACATTTCTAAATTGCGGCTTTTTTAATACCGTTAACATCCCATTCGTCTCAACGATTGCAAAAAGTACCTCTTCGATGTTAAAAACATCTTTTTCCCTTAGTTGTTGATTTAAATAATCCAGTGTATATCGCATTTTATTCATGTTACCTTCTAATACTTTTCCATTCTGAATTACAATTGTAGGATCTCCAGCTAGAAACTTTCTCCCTTTTCTGTTTTTTAATGAGATAATTGCCATTAAAAAAATAATTGCTACATAGATCGTAAAAGCAATAATCGTATGGTGCATCTTAACAGAAGTATTAAAGGCTAAATTAGCTGAAATGGCGCCTAACGAAATGGATGCCACAAAATCAAACATTGTCATTTGTGATATCGTTTGTTTACCTAATATCCTTGCTCCAATTAGTAATAAACTGAAAGAAGTAATGGACCTTAACATTACTTCGATATGTTCAGGCATTTTCTCACCCCGAATTTATCCATTTATTACTATCATAGCCTTAGTTATTACTATTTAAAATGTCTTCAACGGAATTGGTTACACGAATGGCCCGTGGTTTATAATCGGAGAGATAGGCAGCTGCCCCTTGACCGCCAAGGTAGAAGGCCACGTCCATTTGCTCTTCAGCAAATTGATCTAATCTCTGCAGCAATTGAGGGTCCGTTTCAAATGGTATAGAAGTTGTAGCCGATAACAAAACCACATCTGGCTTTAATTTACATACCAATGATTCAATCGCTCCTGGAGCGGGGGAAGGCCCCATCAACTGAGTTTTCCATCCTTTCATCATGAAACGTAATAAGATTAGGTGGAGCGGTACTTCATGTTGTTCATATGGCAGACATGCTCCGAGAACAAATGGAGCTTGTTCCCGATATTGATAATTTCGTCGAATTTGGACTAAGAAATCTCTTACCACCAAGCTAGATACAGATTCCTGATATTCATCCCACTCGTGATTCTCCCACTTTTTCCCTACCTCTTTTAAAAAAGGAATGACAATATCGGTTAAAAAGTGCTCTAACCCTAGATGATGATAAGCTTGTTTTAAGATAAAATTTAATTCTATTTCATCACAGTGCATGCCTTTTTCAAGAAGCTGAAAGACATATTCATTCCACTGCTCATAGTAGGGGGATTTTTCTTTTTGTATCAAAATCTCAGGCTCTTCCCTTACCTCTTTTACAAGTAATGCAGCTTGTTTAAGTGAGTGGCCTTGTTCTGAGAGTAATTTTACTTTTAGAAGCGTTTTGACATCCTGTTGACTATATATTCTATAACCATTATCCATTCGCTTTGGTTGAATAATTCCATAACGTTCTTCCCATTTTCGAATCACTTGTTTCGATAAGCCGGTTATATCTGCAACTTGATGAATGGCAAATAATCCATTTTCATCGGATTGAATCATTTATTTCATCCCCTTACTACCTTCTCCACAACCTCATAGACATCATTAGTATAACGAATACCTGTAGTTGGTACAACGTTATCATTATAAACGTTATACAAATAACATTATGTTTGATTAAAACCATGAACATTTGTATAATGTTTATTACATAACATTATACAAACAATAAACAATTCAGGTTAAATGCATTAATAATTAAGTAAACATTTAATATCTTACATTCGAAAGGGAGTGACATGGTGTTTTTAGCATGGCAGGAAATTAAAAAAAATAAACTTCGTTTCACCTTAATTACAGGAATTTTAATGCTTGTTTCTTATCTAGTGTTCTTTCTCTCTGGGCTTGCAACTGGTCTCGCCAATTTGAATAGAGAAGCGGTTGACAAATGGAATGCAACCGCTATTATCCTTACCGAGGAGTCAGATAAAAGCTTGTATCAATCATTCATGTCAATCGATCAACTAAACGACATTAAAGCAGATGAAACAGCTGTCATCGGTCAGTTAAACGTGATTGCCAGCAATGGGGACTCCAAGCAAAACATCTCTCTCTTTGGTATTAACAGAGAAGAATTTCTAATGCCTGATGTGACAGAAGGAAGGGATTTTAAGAAAGCAAATGAGGTTATTGCGGACGATTCACTTAAAGAAGAGGGATTCAAACTAGGTGATGAATTATCCTTGTCCTCCAGTGACCAGCTTTTAAAGATTGTCGGTTTTACCGACCAAGCTCGATTTAACGCTGCACCTGTACTATATACTAACCTAGCAACCTTTCACCAAGTTAAATTTGGTGACGCAGCAAAACAGAATAAAGATCAAATCAATGGAATTGTTGTTCAAAATGATTCTCTCTCAAATCTCACTCAAAATGATGAACTAACCTCCATTGAAATTGAAACATTTATTCAAAATTTACCTGGTTATACCGAACAGAAACTTACTCTAAATTTCATGATTTATTTCCTCTTTGGAATATCATCCATCATTGTAGCTATTTTCTTGTATGTATTGACTGTGCAGAAGATCAGCATGTTCGGCGTGATGAAGGCCCAAGGTATTTCCAGTTATTATTTATCTTGGTCTGTTGTGGCACAAACCTTTATTTTAGCGTCCATTGGGACAGCGTTAGGATTCGCCTTCGCACTTGTTTCAGGAGCTTTTTTACCAGCAGCTGTTCCTGTTTCATTTGATGTGACCGTGATGGTGCTCTATGGATTCATACTAATGGCTGTTGCAACTGCTGGTGCCTTTTTCTCAGTCCTGACAATTGTTCGAATTGATCCACTGAAAGCGATAGGAGGATAAACCATGGCAGTGTTAGAGTTACATCAAGTAAAGAAGAGTTTTGGAAGCGGCCATAAGAAGGTGGAGGCCTTAAAGGAAACAGATTTCCTTGCCAACCGAGGGGAATTGATTGCCATTATTGGTCCATCGGGATCTGGAAAAAGTACCTTTCTCACGATTGTAGGGGGATTATTATCACCCACCTCAGGTGATGTTATCATTAACGGGGAGAATCTAACCACTTTAAATGAAAAAGCACGCTCCCAAATCCGGCTCAGAGAAATTGGATTTGTATTACAAGCTTCGAACCTAATCCCTTTCCTCTCAGTGGCCAATCAACTGAAACTATTAGATAAAGTAAAAAAAGGTAATATGTCAAAAGTGGAGCGAAATCAACTATACGAGGACTTAGGGATTGCAGACTTACTTATGAAATATCCCTCCGACTTATCCGGGGGAGAACGCCAGCGCGTTGCTATAGCTAAAGCTCTGTATAGCAATCCTTCGATTATTTTGGCAGATGAGCCCACAGCCTCCCTTGATTCAGACCGTGCCTATGAAGTGATGGAACTATTGAAAAAAGTAACGAAGCAGAAAAAAACAACGACCATTGTCGTGACTCACGATATTCGGCTTGTCGACTATTGTGACAAAGTTTATAAAATGACAGATGGCGTTCTTTCAACAGCATTAGAGAATCATACGAGGGTACAACATATGGCATACGAGGGGAAAATCTAGAATATACCTTAATGATAAGGAATAACATGAGAAAATTAATAATGAGGTAGCTCTGATCTGTCGTGGAGCTGCCTTTATTAAGATATATAAGAAATTTACAAACGGTCAGTTTCCAATATCGTGATAAAAATGGGGGTTGATTACTTGAGTACTTTTTATCCCGAAAAACTATCTGTGGAATACGTGGACGGAGTTTCTTATACGGAACCATTAATCCCAAGGCGCTATACACTCACTCATTCTGATATAACTGGACAACTATTTTTAAATATCGGAATGAAGTATGCTTGGGAAAAAATTAACTCTATGAGAGATGAAGTTTTAGGCGAATGGAAAAGTCACGGGAGTTTTTTGTGTTTTTATGTTTATTTACACGTAGATCAAGGACAATTTACCCCATCTGTCTCAGCAAAACGCAATGAAATATTTAGACGTGAATTACCACTTGCATTAACTGCTATAAGATACGGCGATCGATTTCTATTCAACACCTATCCTCATTTAGATCAAGCACCCATCATCATTAACTTTCTGTCCGTTTATCCCCAGTTGGCAAGGCAAGAAAATTGGGGGACCTTCCAAAGTTTTACCACCTGAAGATTATCCTGTTCCGTTCTTCATTCGAATACAGATGGCCTCCTTTTTTAAAAATGTTTATGATGATCAATCTGAATGCCGCTTTTTGCATGCATAAAATAAGATTGGATATATTATCATTATACTTTTTAACAGGGGGATATAAATGAATTTACAATCTGGAACCTATTATTGGCCCACTACTTTTCCTGATCCTCCATCCTACCCCTCTTTGGATGAGGATTTTTCTTGTGATGTATTAATTATTGGGGGAGGGAGCTCCGGGGCACAGTGTGCATATTATCTTGCTAATTCTAATTTAGATGTGGTTCTAATTGAAAAGTCAACAATTGGCAGCGGCAGTACCAGTACGAATACAGCTCTCATTCAATACTCTGGTGAAAAGATGTTTACAAATTTGATCAACACTTTTGGAGCAGATTACATAAAAAGACATTTACAATTACTAAAGGAAGCCATTAATGAAATAGAAGCAGCCTCAAAAAATGTTAATATTGATTGTGAATTCAACAGGAGGGATACCTTATATTCCGCCAGCTGTCCAGAAGACGTTGAAGGTCTAAAAAAGGAATATGAATTTTTAAAACAGCAGCACTGTGAACTTGCCTTTTTAACAAAGGAAGAGATTGAAGGAAAATATCCGTTTAGCAGGGACGCCGCTATTTACTCATACAATGATGCAGAAATTAACCCGTTCAGATTCACCCATGCACTATTGGATTACGCAGCACAAAAAGGAATCACTATATTTGAAAATACCGAAATGAACGGTCACCATTATGATGAAGAACTAGGAAGGATGATTGTTTCTACAAAGACTGGATGTTCTATACAAGCACGTTATATCATCTTTGCAGCAGGTTATGAAGGAATCGACATCAAAAAAGAGAAAATGGCCTCCTTTGTCAGTACCTATACAGCAACCACCAATCCAGTCGAAGATTTCTCGGTATGGTATAATAGGACACTCATTTGGGAAACCGCACGTCCCTATTTATTTATGCGTACAACTAGAGATAACCGGATTATTATAGGCGGACTTGATGATAACACTACCTACCCTGAAGACCGTGATAGTAAACTCATTCACAAAAAGAATAAACTAATTGAAGAATTTAATAAAATGTTTCCCACTATTAAAGTACAGCCTGATTATTACGTATCTGCATTTTATGGAGGTACATCGGATGGAATTCCAATTATCGGAAAGTATAAAGAATATCCTAATAGCTATTTTCTTTTTGCCTTTGGTGATAATGGGACGGTTTACAGCCAAATGCTGGCTAAGATTATTGTAACGGAAATAGTGGAAGGCAATTGTCCAGATTTAGCACTATACTTGCAGGAACGTCCTTTCTTAAACAAAGGATGAAAAGGATACTTGATAAAAATGCAAAAACATAAAGCAGACGGACATTATTAAACATGTTATTTCCTCCTTAAAGACAAAAGAGAGTAAATGGATTACTCCATTTACTCTCCTCATCTTTGACATTTCAAATAAGAGTTCCATCTTTAAAAGGAACTTCACAAAAAGTAGAAATTGAAAATTGCTCGTCCAATAGAAAAATTATCAATAGATTAGTTAATTCTTCCTTCTTCTTTTAATATTTGTTCGAACGCCCACACTACTTCCTTATCATAATGAGAGCCAGCTAGTTTCTTAAGTTCATCTATTGCAATCTGTTCTTTAAACGCTTTTCTATATGCTCGATCTTCTGTCATAGCATCGAATGTATCACTTACAGCAATGATTCTTGCCTCCAAAAGAATATCATTTCCTCTTAATCCATATGGGTAGCCAGTGCCATTTAACCTTTCATGATGCTGTTCAATAATGGGCGCAAGTTCTTTATAATAAGAACTCCTTACCATCTCTGCACCATCTACAGGGTGTTTCTTGAGTATTCTAAATTCTTCATCCGTTAAATGTCCAGGTTTATTTAAAATCTCAATTGGTACATGAATTTTGCCAATGTCATGGAGCACAGCTGCCACGGTTAAATTCTCTAATTGTTCTTTTCCTAGTTGTAACTTTTTAGCTATTTTTACAGAGTACTTTGCCACTCGATCACTATGCTTATGAGTATATCTATCTTTTAATTCTACTTGTTTCGTAATTTCCATAAGGGAGGATATGTCCTTACTAATATGAACAAAGGTTTGTTCCGTAAAAACACATAGCAGGCTTACTTTCGAAAGGGCAGTAAAATAAATTGGTTCATCCAGTCCTCTTGCAGTAAAATAATCTTCCGGACTTAAAATATGCTTACTATTATCAAACTCACAAACGACTTGGCCGGATAATATAAAATAAAACTCCAATGCATTTACGTTATCGCTGGGATAGATGTAGAATAATTTTCCCTCTTCAATGGTTTGATGTAATATTTCGACACCATCCCCACGAGAAACTAAATTAAACTCTAAATTATTTTCAAATTTCACTGTTTCTAGAAAAGAACCCTTTTTTCCAATCGAAAAGCCCTTCATGGTATCCCACCTTACAACAGATAAAAACGAGTTCAATTTAGAACTCGTTTTTATTGTACAATACATTTATGTTGGATTGTTAGTTTAAAATTAACAGCCCACTACTCTTATCGGATCAATCCATACCCATTTATCAGCAAAACGCACCAGCTTCCAGTGACATTCAGCTTGAACACCCTTTTCAGCAGCTTTTTTAATGGTTTCTGCTGACATCTTAAGAGTTTCATCATAAACGTCAGTGATGACGTCTTCAAGGTCGCTCGTATACTTTTGTGTTTTTTCTTGATACTTTTCCGACCTCTCATTTAACTTCTCATTTAGTTTACTAATCTTTTCTTCTATTTTTTTTGAATCCTTTTCTTCTGCTGTTACTAGCTGAAGGGTGGCTTTCAATATGTCGTCGTTGATCTCTATCATTTTACTATCAATTTTTGCTTGTTCAATTTCAAGTTTTGTATTTATTTCATTTAATTTTTTGTTTTGTTCCTCTTGCTTTTTCGTATCGTTTTGAGCTGCTGCTAAGTCAGACAAAACTTTTTCTTTTTCCCCTTTTAATTTGACTACTTGATCTCCCTCTTCAATTTTACGTACATCAAGAAGGTAATCAGCCTGCAATTTATCAGCCTTTTTCACTGCTTTTGCAATTTTTTCATCGATTTCCATGTTTGTCTTTTCGATTAATTCAATTGCTTTTTGAACATTATCTTCTTCAGCCGCGAAAGCAGGTGACCCTGCCCATAAGAATAGGGCAGCAGAAAATAAAATCGAGAAAACTTTTTTCATCATAGCACTCCTCTCAACCTTTTTCTTCTAATTTAGACAACAAAAAAAGACCCATGGTTTAAAAGAAAGGGCCTTTTCATTTTCGCAACTGGCTGGCATAGCATGTATTTACTTTAGCCCCTTTAGCTTTGCGTCCGTATCCTTTCAGATAGGTTGCCCTAAGTCTATTTAACTATCTGTCATCATTATACAAGGTCTAATTTCCTAAATCTACCTCTAATTTTGTAATTTTTTGTAATATTTTGTTTTTTTATTAGTTATCATTACCCTTATTGTAAAATTATCATTTTGCTCCAGCGACAAATTTAAACGCCATTGCAGCTGAAAGATCACTTTCTTTGTTAGTAATACAGCTGTTCATTATTAAATCAAGCACTCGCTACGCTTTTAAAATATGCAATAACATTAGATTGATGAAAAACAAGTTTAATATAACACTAATTAAAAGGTCTTAAGTACTATAAGAGAAAACCCCATTTTTTGGATATAAGTGATATGATAGATAGATATAATAATAGAAAGGAGCATCAGGATGGATCAGGACATTATATTTCGGAATAATGTGAAGATTAAAGGTAAAGGTAAACAATCAATCATTTTTGCCCCTGGCTTTGGCTGTGACCAAACTGTTTGGAAGGCAGTTGCCGAGGCATTTGAAAAAGATTACCAAGTCATTTTATTCGATTACGTAGGTTTAGGTCGTTCCGACATACATGCTTATGATTCGAAACGATATAGTAGTCTTCTTGGCTACGCACAAGATGTACTTGATGTTTGCACAGCCTTAGATTTAAGAGACACCGTATTTGTTGGCCACTCTGTTGGGAGCATGATTGGTATGCTGGCATCATTGAGTCATCCTGAGTACTTCTCTCATCTCGTTATGATCGGACCTTCTCCATGCTACCTAAATGATCCTCCGAATTACTACGGCGGCTTTGAAAGAGAGGAACTTTTAGGCTTAATTGATATGATGGAGAAAAATTACATAGGTTGGGCAAATGTTTTTTCCCAGGTGGTAACCAATAATCCTGAGCTGCCAGAGGTTAAACTTCAACTGGAAGAACGATTTTGTACCACTGACCCTATTATTGCACGGGAATTTGCAGAGGCTGCTTTTTTTGCCGATAACCGCTCCGATTTAAAAAAGGTAACAGTACCAGCACTTATTTTACAGTGTTCAAATGATATTATTGCTCCATTAGAAGTAGGAGAGTATATTCATCGTCAACTTCCTAATAGTATGTTAAAAATAATGGAGGCAACTGGACATTGCCCGCATATGAGTCATCCCGAGGAGACTATTCGCCTAATCACCCAATATCTGAACGAAGCCTCTGTATCTGTAGAAGGCAGCCCAGTGGGTAGAGGAGTTCCTCTTTAATGGACGAACAGTTGAATCATGCACCTTGTGGATTTCTCACGCTGTCAGAAGATGGTTTTATTTTAGAAATGAATCAAACTTTGCTCAAGATACTCAATTACAGCCATGATTCCTTAATAGGACAACATGTCAATTCTATCCTCACTGTCCCAGCCCGTCTGTTTTCACAGTTTTATTTTTTTCCACTTGTTAAACTTGAACAGCGGGTAGAGGAAATGTATATTTCACTCGAGGCCGGTAACGGAGAAGAAATTCCCGTTCTTATCAACGCTCTGCTAAGGAAAGTAAATGAGAGAACAGTATTGGAATGTATTATTATACCAATGCGTAAAAGAAACGAGTTTGAAAATGAATTGCTTTTAGCAAAAAAGGAAACCGAAGCAGCGTTAAAAGCAAAGCATAAAGCGATCACTGAATTAGAGACTACCCTTAAGAAGCTGGAAATCCAAAAACAAGAATTACTTGAACTGAACCAACAAAATCAAAAATATAAAATAGAAACACAGAAAGAGTTAGAGCTGGCTAGAATCATTCAAGAAACATCATTAACCGATCCGATTAACAATGATAAGGTTCAAATGGAAGTATTCTATAATGCCTCTGGTGAATTATCCGGTGATATCTACGGGATTTATCAAATTGACCAAAATCGCTATGGAATCATTTTGCTTGATGTGATGGGCCATGGAATTTCTTCCGCTTTAATCACAATGACTCTTCATTCTCTGTTTCAAAGATTAATTTCAGCAGGAGTTCCTGTTGATCTTGTAATGAAAGAATTAGATAGCCACCTTCACAAATTGTTTGATAACAATGAGGAGGCTAGGCATTATTCTACCGCTATCTATTTATTAATCGATACTGAAAGACAAAAAATTGATTATGCTAATGCGGGTCATCCGCCTGCTTTATGGCAGGATCCTAATGGAACACAATATGAATTATCTTCTACAGCCCCGCCGCTTGGAACATTTGAGGGTGTTGTATTTAAAACAAATACCTTTACATACAAAAAGGGAGGCAGACTGCTCCTTTATACAGATGGTGTTGATCCACTTATTTCAAACTATTTAGCTCCATTAGTAAGGAAAACAGTCTCATTACCTTTATTTCAACTGAAACAGGAAATTTTACAGTGTCTAAATAATGAAAAAAAGGTAGATTTTAAGAGCGATGATGAAACCTTTATTCTTGTTGACTTAAAATAAAAATTTCATATTTAATAAAAAGATAAAAAACCTGCCTAGCATACTCCAAAGGCAGGTTTTGTTACATTCTATAATATTTGGTTTAAAAACCTTTTCGTACGTTCATGTATGGGATTGGCAAAGATATCATTTGGATGTCCTTCTTCAATGATATTTCCGTCTGCAAGCATAATGACCCTGTCCGCCACTTCTTTCGCAAATCCCATTTCATGTGTGACAATCACCATCGTCATCCCGTCACGTGCCAGATCCTTCATTACCTGCAGCACTTCACCAACAAGCTCAGGATCCAATGCTGAAGTCGGCTCATCAAAAAGCATCACTTTTGGTTCCATTGCTAATGCTCTCGCAATTGCCACCCGCTGTTTTTGTCCGCCCGATAATTGTTCAGGATAGTAATTCGCTTTATCCTCTAAGCCTACCTTTTTCAGAAGCGCCATTGCTTTTGAACTCGCTCTTTCCTTCGTTTCTTTTCTTACAAAAATCGGTGCTTCGATAATATTTTCTATGACTGTTTTATGTGGGAAAAGATTGAAATGCTGAAACACCATCCCTACCTTTTCTCTTACCTTATTTAAGTTTGTTTTTGCTAGGTCTATATTTTCGGAATCGATAACAATGTCACCGCGTTCTGCCACTTCTAAAAAATTCAGGCAGCGAAGCAGCGTACTTTTACCAGAACCACTGGCACCAATCAGAACAACTACTTCTTTCTCGTGTACACGTAAGTTTATATCTTTTAATACTTCGAGCTTCCCAAAGGATTTTGAAAGATTGCTAATTTCAATCATGCAATTACGCCCTCCTTAGGTTTGCTGACATCCATTTTCTTTTCAATTCGATTTGCAACCCATGTGAAAATCAAGACAATGATCAAATAATAAACCCCTACAACAAAATACGTTTCAAAAGGCATATAGTTTTCACCTTGGACACTAAGAGCTGTGTTATATAGATCTGTTACGGCAATATAGGCAACAAGGGAAGAATCCTTTAAGCCAATAATAAACTGATTTGCTAAAGATGGAATTGCTCTTTTGAAAGCTTGTGGGAAAATAATTCTCCTCATCGCGAGAGAGTAGGGCATTCCGAGTGACCTAGCCGCTTCCATCTGTCCACGATCAATGGATTGCACAGCTCCTCTAAAAATTTCAGCAATGTAGGCTCCAGTATGAACACCTAATGCCAGAGCTCCTGCCGTGAAGCTGTCTAGGTTCACGATATTGGCAAGTCCATAATAAAGGAACATAATCTGAACAATGAGAGGCGTTCCACGAATAATACCAATGTAGATATCCGCAATCCAATTGAGTATTTTACTAGAGGAAATCTTAAAGCCCGCAAAAATTAAGCCAATCACCATCGCAAATAATAGCGAGATTGCCGTTATGGAGATCGTCATCCAAGAAGCTTTCAAAAAAGCAATTCCATGTTCACTAAAAATACTCATGATATTTTCAATAAAAACCACAATGTGTACCTCCTTCTTTAAAAAAGTGCAAGCACCCACATTAGGTGCTTACACGAAAGTATTTTTTTCAATCTTACTATTCCATAATGTTTGTATTAAACCATTTCATACTGATTTTTTCATACGTACCATCATCAATCATAGATTGGATGGCTTCGTTGATTTGATCAGCAAGCTCTTTGTTTCCTTCAGCAACGGCTACACTTACACGGTCTTCATTCAATAAATCGCCAATTTCCTTAATTTTTAGGCCTTTTTCATTTTGTGCACTAACACCGACAATTTTATCCGTGATTACGGCATCTAAACGGCCAAGCTCCAAATCTTGAAGTGCGTTTACGTCTGTTGGATAGCCTTTTACTTGATCAGATAATTCTTCAGCCATATCCTTCCATGTGCTGGCTTGAATGACCCCAATCGATTTACCCTTCAAATCATCCTTTGATTGAATATCCGTATTGCCTTCCGCTACAAAGATCTGTGCACCGGATAGATAATATGGATTAGTGAAATCAACTTGCTTATCACGCTCAGGTGTAGCAGTCATACTTCCAATAATGGCATCATATTTCTTTGCCTTCAAACCTTGGATAATGGTTTCCCATGGATTCGTTACAGGGTTTGCTTCAAGTCCGATCCTCTTAGCAATTTCTGTTCCAATTTCAACATCAAATCCAGTCAATTTATCGTCCTTCTTAAAGTTTAACGGTGGATATTGTCCTGTCATCGAGAATGTTAACGCACCTTTTTTCACTAACTCATGCTTTCCCCCGTTTGCCTTTTCTGCCTTTTCCCCATCTGTCTTCTCAGTGCCGCAAGCAGATAAAATCAACATCATTGCTGCTAATAAAAATGCAAATTTTTTCATAAATATTCCCCCTTGTTAATAAAAAAACACCGTCTGGATGAATATGACGGTGTTCTGCACACCCTCATCGATTAGCACTGGTGAAGATAGTTCTCCACAATTCCAAGGAACTGTGACAGTTCTGCCCCTATTCGAGTGCAGACCCAGCTTTCTGAAAGAAGTGATTTCAGAAGCTTCGGCGATTGATCCTTTTTCCTATTTTCATAGATTTCACTGAATCTCAAATAGGATACTAATAACAAACGCGACCTCTACCCCATCTAATGCTTAAAATGAGGATTTATATTTAGTTTAACGAAGCAATTCTATTATATAAAAATATTCCCACAATTGCAATAATGTTCTTAATGGAATTTATCCCCAAATTAAAAGACTTGACGGGTTTTATCTTCTGAGATACATTTTTTTAAAATACTAATTTACTAGAAAAGAAGGTCAGAACTATGTTGCAATGTCGTGAGGATGTGCTGACATTCACGAAACAGCTCGTAAACATTGAAAGTATCGTCAATACCAGTGGCGAAAAGGCCATTGCTCAGTCTTTATATTCTATGATTTCCTCTATGCCCTATTTTTCACAAAACCCTAGCCAACTCGTTTTAGAACAAACACTTAATGATGATCAAGAGCGTTATAATGTTCTTGCTTTTGTTAAAGGAACAAAGGGAAATAGCAACCGCACAGTGATTTTGATGGGTCATATTGACACGGTTGGAATTGATGATTTTAACCACTTAAAAGACCAGGCCTGCTTTCCAGATGAACTTATGGAATCACTAAAAACTGAACAGCTGCCAGATGCTGCTAAAGAACATTTAGATTCGGGGGATTGGTTATTTGGCCGCGGCGTCCTTGATATGAAGAGCGGAGTTGCCAGTCACTTATATCTCTTAAACTATTATTCTCAGCGTCCTGAAGAATTAGAGGGAAACATTGTCCTCTTATCGGAATGTGATGAGGAAGATAGTTCACACGGTGTTCTATCCGCTTTGAAAACATTGAAACGCTGGAGAAGTGAACATGGTTTTGACTATGTTGCCGCTATTAATGCGGATTTCGTTTCACCAAGATATGAAGGCGACGAAAATCGCTATATCTACAAGGGGACCGTCGGAAAGCTGCTGCCATCTTTCTTTATTACAGGAGCAGAAACGCATGTAGGTTCAGCCTTTGAGGGACTTGATCCCAACTTTATTGCAGCCGAGCTCACCAGGCAAATCAATTATAATCCGGAGCTTTGTAATGAAGCGTTTGGTGAGACGACCGTGCCTCCTGTTTCGTTAAAGCAAACGGATTTGAAGCCGTCTTATACCGTTCAAACTGCCTTAGCTGCTTATGTTTATTACAATTTCTTTATTCATTCCTGGTCTCCAAAGGACGTGCTTGAAAAATTAAGGGAACAAGCAACGATTGCTTTTACCAATGCCCTGACTTCCTTCGAGGAAAGGTATAAACAATACAGCACAATAAGCGGCGAACCATATGTACAACATCCTTGGAAGCCTAGAGTAATGACATACGAGGAAATGGAACAATTATTGATCGACGAGAATGGCGAAACGTTTACGGCACATATGAGTCAATTTAAAGAAAAGCTTTTGAAAAATACAGAACTGGATACGCGCATGTTTGCGGCAAAAGTGGTAGAGGAAGCTTGGAAATGGATGAAGGATAAAAATCCAGCCATTGTTCTGTTTTACTCCTCCCTGTACTCTCCACGAATTGAGTTGACAGGGAAAACAACGGACGAGCTTGCTTTAATTACCTCATTGGATGAAGCAGTGGAAGAATTCCAGCCATACTATCCATATCCGATTGTGACACGTAACTTTTTCCCTTATATCTCTGATATGAGTTTTGTAGCTCTTAGTGATGACGAAGCCGGTATCAGTGCCGTATCGAACAACAATCCTGGCTGGGGCACCAAGCACTTTGTAGAATATCAAGACATTCGCGATATCAATGTACCAGTAATCAATATCGGCCCTTACGGTTTAGATGCTCACAAGAAACTTGAAAGACTGGAAATGACTTACTCATTTGAAGTAGTACCAAATCTAACACACCTTGTGATTCAAAAACTATTAAATAATTGAACCAAAAAGCCTGTAGACTAGTCTGCAGGTTTTTTAGCTGTAAAAAAGGACATCGAACTTTTTTTAAAGTTTTGGAATTAACTACATACTTTATTGCATTTTTCAGTTTCATTCCAGACTTCCTGATTATACTGAATCCAAGAATTGAAAGGAGGAAATGGAATGAAAAAATGGATGGCCATTTTAGTCTTCATTCTTTTCATAGGTTCAATTGCTTCTTTTAATATTGTTTGGGCAGATGATGACAATGATTATGAACACTATGAAACAGAAAATCATAGCGACGATGACGATGAATACTATGAAGAGCGAGAATATGAGGATGATGACGACGAACGGGAAGGCGGTTATTTTATCCAAAGCGAACCCATGGATAATACCGAACAGTTCTGGTACTTATGGAGCCGGGAAGTTATGTCATTAAAAGGAGAATTGCCTTTTAATACGCCAAAAAGTTACTCCTTAATAATAAAATACCATTTAAAATGGAATTTTTTTCAAGGTGAATAAGGATAATTAATGAAAAACTAAACCTGCATAATCTTCGCTAAATGAAATGGCTCTTTTAAAACTGAATGTTGACTTTCAATGTGTTTGGAAAATAAGCGGCTAATTTCCGCTTAAATTGGGAAATACCCATATTTCCTTAAAGATAGCCGGAGTTTTTCCGCTTATTGTATCCAAATCCTTGGATAGTGTCTTTTTTAAAGCAGTTAACCTGAATATCTCCGCTTATATCTGCTTCCTAAGCTTCCTAATATACAATAGCCGGAAATTCTCCGCTTATGAATTCTCAACCCTACTCCAAAATCAACAATGAATAATAACAAAGCCATGAATTAAATCCCTTTTTATTGGTGATTTTGTCGTATTTTACTATTAGTTGTCGAAGGGTATTTATACCTATAGACTATCGTTTAAATTATAATAACATCATAGAACGATGTTCGATATAAAGAATTTAAATAGTACATTATACCCATCGTTACTTGTAAGGTAGAAAGTCGGCATTATCTTCCATGCCTCTCCTTTCCTACTTTAGCCCAGGGAAGCTTTGAAGTATGACCTTTATTTGGACACTTGGGTTATATGGAGCTAATAGTGTAACCGGCCCTCTTATTTAATAATACATTTTACTTAAGAGGAGAAGTTGTTAATGAAGAAAAAACAGATTAGTAAAACAGGCATTGTTGTCCTTGCCAGTGCTTTAGTCTTCACTCCCGTTGCTCCGTCGATTCAAGCGGCACCTAGCCCTGCAAAATCGACAGAAGTCTCTACAGGAAGGACGGAATTAAACAAAGTTACCGGTGTTACCACGTTAAACCCCATTCCTGCACGCGTTGATAATGCTAGTACAATTCTATTAAGCGGTACCGTAGTAATTGATGGACCAAAATTAGAGTTGAAAGTAAATGGAGAAGTTGTAAGTGCTAAGACTACGAAAGTTACGGATAAGCTTTGGACATTCGAATATGTCCACCAATTAAAAGCGGAAAACCTTTCCGAAAAAAAGGATGAGCAGATCTCAGTAGAAGCCTTTACGGTTTACTCAAATGGCAAAAATGCAGGTGCCTTTCACACTGGTGCAACCCCAGTTAGTACGACTGTTGATTTAACTCCACCAAATATTACCTTTAATGATTACAATACTGATTGGACCAATCAGAGTATAACCGTATTTGCGAGTATCAATGAAGAGGGTACTCTTAATGCTGCGAGTCATACCTTTGAAGAAAATGGAAGCTTTACGTTTACGGCAACCGATTTAGCTGGAAATACATCTGAGAGAACAGTAACGATAGATAAAATTGATAAGGTAGCACCTGAAGCTTCAGTCGAGTACTCTACCACTTCTCCTATTAATAAGGATGTGGTTGCAACCATTTTAGCTAAAGAAGAGGTCACTTATACAAATCTTGATGAATTACCAGCAACGATTCCTTTCGACAAGGAAGCAAAAACTCTAACCTTTACTGAGAATGGCAGCTTTGAGTTGAAATTTGTTGATAGAGCTGGAAACCCTGGATCTGTGTTTGTATCAGTTGAAAATATTGATAAAACAGCGCCAGTTGGTGAACTTACTTATTCTACTACTAATTGGACAAATAAGGATGTAACTGTAACGTTAGGAATGACTGAACCGGTAGAATTTACAAATCTTGATGCTTTACCGAAAACAGTTAATTTTAAAGAAGTAGATGATTTATCATTTAATCTTACTATTACAGAAGATACTCTCTTTACCTTAAAGTTCAAAGATAAAGCAGGCAACACAGGCGAGGTAGAAATAAATGTAGCGAACATTGATAAAGTGGCTCCGACAGCTGAAGTGAATTATTCAACTACAGGGCCGACAAACCAAGATGTAGTTGTTACAATTGATCCAAGTGAAGAGATCACCATCCTTAACAACGAAGGTTCTCCTAGTATCACTTTTACGGAAAATGGAGAGTTTGAGTTTCTTTTTGTGGATCGGGCTGGAAACACAGGCACTGCTAAAGTAAAAGTGGATAATATTGATAAGGTAGCACCTGTCATTTCAATAAGTGAGTATTCACCCGCCTGGACGAACCAGGATATTACTGTTACTGCCAGTATGAATGAGGAAGGCACACTTAATAAGACGAGCCACACATTTACCGAAAACGGAAGCTTTGAATTTGTTGCAGAAGACCTTGCTGGAAATGTAACTCGTCATACTGTTCAAATTACTAATATTGATAAAGTTAAACCTGAGATTACAGTTAAGCCTTTTAATAAAGAATGGACAAACCAAGACATTACCGTTGAAGTAACTATGAATGAAGAAGGTACACTCAATAAAACTAGCCATACCTTTACTGAAAATGGCACATTTACCTTTATTGCAACAGATCGTGCGGGGAATGTAACAGAGCTTCCAGTTACAATTTCCAATATTGACAAAGTAGCACCAGAGATTATCGTTGAGAATTATACTACTAATCCAACGAATCAGGATATTACTGTAGCTGTAAGTATGGACGAACCAGGCACACTTAATGAGGAAAGTTATACTTTTACGGAAAATAGAGAATTTGAGTTTATTGCAACGGACCGTGCAGGTAATGAAACTAGGAAACTAGTAAAAATTACCAACATTGATAAGATTGCTCCAGTTATTACCGTATTTAGTTACAATACTTCACCGACGAACAAGGATGTGGTTGTAACAGCTAAAACAAATGAAGGAACGCTGAACACAACTCGTCACACCTTTACAGAGAACGGATCTTTTGACTTTATTGCCACCGATGAAGCAGGCAATGAAACTGTAGAAACGATCACCATTACCAATATTGATAAAACTGCTCCAGTCATTACCGTTGATCCTTACAATGCAGACCCAACCAACGAGGATGTTGTCGTAACAGTTACAACGAATGAAGGTACATTAAATGCCACTTCCCATACGTTCGAACAAAATGATACATTCGTATTTATCGCAACGGATGAAGCAGGTAATGTCACTGAAAAAACAGTAAGTATTTCAAATATTGATAAAACACCACCAACAGTAAGCAATGTAATCAGTGGCTTTATCTATAATACCAATGTTGTACCTACTTTCAATGATGGTACTGCTACATTAAATGGAGTATCATTTACTTCTGCCTCCACGGTATCTGCGGAAGGCAGCTATACGCTAGTCGTAATTGATGCTGTTGGAAATAGTACAACAGTTACCTTTACAATCGATAAAACAGCACCAGTAGTCAGTGGAGTAGTAAATAATCAAAATTACAATAGTGATGTTACTCCTACCTTTAACGAAGGAACAGCGACTTTAAATGGTAACACTTTTATTTCAGGGACAACAGTTTCTGCGGAAGGAACATATACACTTATCGTAAGAGATGTAGCTGGAAATGAAACAACGGTTACCTTTACCATCGATAAAACGAAAACGGTCCTAACAAATGTGATTGCTGAAACCATTCAAGGCAATACAAAAACAACTACTGTTTCAGGAGGATTCGCTGAGCCTGGTGCAACCATTAATGTTTACTTAAAAAATAGCAACGGTACAAAAGGTAAATGGTTAGGAAGTATAACTGTTGGTCAGACTGGAGTATTTAGCCTACAGCTTAACGAACTAGTAAGTAACAACACTGATTTAATTGTAACTGCAACTGATAAAGCAAATAATGTATCCGAAGTTACGGTTAAAGTTAGAAATAAGTAACTAAAATAGACTACCTGTCCCAAAAAGACAGGTAGTCTATTTCTATTTCTTTTTCATTTACATAAAAACAAAATATTTATTCGTATTGAATACAATTGGTTTATACAGTAAGTAAACCTCACTTACATATGATACGGTTCACCCATTTACAAACTATATTTAAGATTTATGTTCCTGATATGATCCAGCTAGAGTTTGACCGCCACGTTCCTGTGCTTGTTTAACTACGTGATGGACTGCTTCCATAACATATTCGGGCCGTGGCATTTGCAGACTGTGTCCTTTTCGATCACTAATCTTATGGATATGGTTAGTGGAACGGGAGGCCAGTTCTTTTTGCATCTCGGTCCATTGAGCACCAAATCCTGGGTTGCTTACAACAGCGATTGGAAGGTCACCAAACTGTGGTTCTTCCATACCGTTATTTAATTGATTCGTAGCTTTATTTAAGTGTGCCCATGCACCTTTGAATTCCGCCTCCGCTGTCCTTTTGGCAAAAACACTGTAAACTATCTCTTTCCATAGCTTGTATTCCTCCGCACTAAGCTGCTGTTTGTAATAGGAAAGTTCATTAATAAACATCGGTATAATGCCTAGAATATTACCAAAGAATCGAGGAATACCAAATGGAGACATCAGTCTTAGTATCTTCAGCATCAAACCGATGATGGCAAAACCCTGCTTAAACTTGGCATCATCCTTTAAAAATTCATGTGACGAATCTAAGAATACTAAGCCAGCCACCTGATTAGGATATTTTAAAGCATAGAGTCGGGCAATCAGCCCTCCTAGGGAATGACCCACAAGTACATATGGTCCAGGAACACCAGTCTTGTCTAGTAGGGTCTTAAGTTCTTTGATGGTTTGTTCCGGAGTTGGCACGGGGCCGGGATCACTTGAGCCCATACCTGCACGGTCATAAGTAATAACTCTAGTAAACTTAGATAATTCTTTACGAATATGTATCCATGAATAAGAGCTATCACCCGCACCATGAATAATGATGACCGTGGGCCCACCTTGACCAGAATCTGTTAGATGGAGACGATAGCCGCCAACATCGATCATTTCACCGGTAGGGAGTCTTTTCCCATCACTGCGCCGCGAAACTTGTTCGTATATAAGACCTATTAAGAGCAAACCTGCTAATACTACTAATCCAATAATCATCCTTTTCCCTCTTTCCACAATAGTTTCGGCTTAAAAAGTATATTCTTATTTAAAATGTAACAACCATAGGCCTCTACTTACAACATAGAAGTGGACTTTCCTGCAAATATTTTGGTGGTACTACAGATACGGTGAATAGACACATAATTATCCAAAACCATGATTTAAAATATCTATTAGTATATATATTTTGGTGAGTGAAACATGAGAACCCTTCGACTTTGCTGAAGATATGATTTATGAAAGACAGTGCCTGTCACCCCCCAATAATGTCGAAGTAATCGACAAAAATCGGGGGTGAAAGTAGCTTTATTTTAATAAGAGAAAATCCAATGTAGATAAAAACTGCTTCTATTTATGGTAGGTGTACCGCACCTGTGTAAGCAGCAGTTTACTATAATAATTGCCTATTAAAATTTAACGGAAAATTCACACGCGTCTGTCCGATTATTATATAAAATAGGCTTAGAAAGTAAGTGGCCAATGATACTTAGAAGCCGACGAGAATTAGATGAATTATTGGAAATGCGATCTTTAAACACGCGGATAGAGTTAACACAAGGAGAAAAGTTCTATTATTTCAACCTAGAAAAGGGCTATGAGGGGTGAGGTGCAATTTGACCGGAAGGCAGAAGTTATTCAAGAAGAAAGGTATATCGGCAGGGTATTAAAGAAAAACCTTACCTCCTTTGGAAAAACAAGTGACTCTTATTTTATATAACAGATTGGTATTTTTCCCGAAACTGTTTCTTCCCTGTCCGAAGTTCACACGACTTCAGACATGACTTGGCTTTTTATGCCCACCTTTGTCTGAAGTTCACACGACTTCGGACTTGACCTGGCTTTTTTAGCTCTACCTTGTCTGAAGTTCACACGACTTCAGACATGACCTAGCTTTTTATGCTCATTCATGTCCGAAGTCCACACGACTTCGGACTCTACCCTGCTTTTTATACCCTTCCTTGTCCGAAGTTCACACGACTTCAGACAAGACCTTGCCTTTTATACTCATCCCTGTCCGAAGTCCACACCAATTTAGACATGACCTGGCATTTTTAGCTCTACCTTGTCCGAAGTTCACACGACTTCAGACATGACCTTGCCTTTTATACTCATCCTTGTCCGAAGTCCACACGACTTCGGACTCTACCCTGCTTTTTATGCCCTTCCTTGTCCGAAGTTCACATAACTTCAGACATGACCTTGCCTTTTATGCTCATCCTTGTCCGAAGTTCACACGACTTCAGACAAGTCCTTGCTTTTTATGCTCATTCTTGTCCGAATTTGAACTTTTTTTTAAAACTGCTTCTATTTATGATAAGGTTCACCGTAACACATCTAAATGAGGTTAAACCTTTGTGTATCAAAATGAGTTTTAACTGGCCGTGCTTATGGGCAGTATAAGAATAATCTATCTTGTAAACCTTCTAAGACTTCTTCTGGCACTTCTCTGACCTTGATATCTTCACCTAAGAAAAGAAGCCAATTTGTCATTTCAGTCAATTCTTCTGAAATAGTAACATTGATGAAAGTTTTTAAAATGGCTGTGGTTTGATAAGGGTCCGTATAGGAAATGGATACCTTTAAGGGATGGTATTTTCTGAACTGTGCAATCGCCTTTGGCCCCAGTTCAAGGACAAAGTTGATTGCTTCTTTCTGCTTACTTAGTTTTTCTAAAATTTTTTTCTTACTTAATCTCTTTTTATCAGAATTCAGAATGACATTGGTGAGATTGTTTACAGGGATAATCCGCACTTTTTCTTCCTCTAAGTAAAAGCCTTCAATCAGCCAAAGACCTTTTTGATGATAAAGGTTCAAGAGATAAATAGGATAAGACATTGTTCTCTTCTCTTCTTCAATGGTAATCAATAAATGGCGATCTAAAAGAAGGAGTTGGATAAGTTTTTCTAACATGGGATGTGGCAGGTCTGACAGCTCAAGCAAATCGGGATTATGGGGATTGGTCCCTTCAAAAATCAAGAGTTGATTTAAAAGAACAAGGTCATCTTGTTGGTTTTTCGAAATGAGACCCAGTAATTTTTCTGCTAAAGACTGACGACTCTTTAGATAAGGAAGTTGTTGATTACGTGTAGCCATAAACGCAATAAAAAGAGCCTTGATCTCATTATCGGTAAAGCGGACAGTCGGCAGGACAGAGTTGCTCATGACAAAATAACCCCCATCCCTTCCAACTTCAGCAACGAGAGGCATCCCCATTGCTTCAATTTCTCGAATATCTCGAATAGCGGTCGAACGAGAGATATTAAATTCCTGCATGATCTCAGAAATGGTAAAGTGGGATCGGTTATTGATATACCGCATGATAATATTGATCCGTTCAACTTTTTTCATCAGGTTCTCCTAAACAGTATCATTTTTTGACATGATTAAAGACTATTATAAACTCATCAAGTGAAAAGATAAATCATTTGACAAATTTTATAAAAAGGATGGTTTGTATATGACAAATTTTACTCTAGAAGAAAAAGATAGCTTTACCGTTTTAGGTATTGGAACTGAGCTTAAAAGCCACTACACAGACTATGTTGGTATAAACAAGGAAAAGTCAGACTTTTGGTCAGCAGTCACACAAGATGGAAGGCTTGACAAGTTAAAAGCCGTTGCCACAAATGACTACATTTTTGTAGTGAATGAAGCAGTGAATAACAAGATGATGCATTATGCTGGCGTCATGACAGAGGCAACATTACCTGAAGCATCCCGAGTGATTCAATTTCCTAAAGGAGATTATCTGGTTGTAAAAGGCGAAGCAGAAACGTCTGAAGCGTTGAGTAATATGCTCACTGGTATTGCCTTTGGTCAAGTCTTGCCAGAAGCAAAGGATTTCGCTTATGTTGGCGGGCCAAATACATCCGTTGAGATGGGGAAGCGCAACGGCCTAGTATATGGTGAAGTGTGGATTCCTGTTGTTAAGAAATAAAAGGAGGAAAGGAAATGTCTTATACAGTTGATTTTAAAACTGTGTCTACTATTGGTTTAGAGTCTTCACCAGTAGCAGAAACACTTGCTGGTTTACGTGCGAATGAAGCCCGTTACTTTATGAACAAATATAAGCATGAATTCACGGTTGTTCCAGCTAGTGAGTCCCCCGAGATCCTTGATTATGTGAATCGCATTTTAAAAGAAGAACGTGATATTGAGTTCGCGGCTACACCTTTAGAAACGTCCCGTTTTCAAGTGGAAAATATCAAATGGACCTACGTATTTTATGAAGATGGTCTTGAGGTCAACGTCCTGTATACGGTTGATGGACCAAAGCCAAAACGAGCTGTTGGTTTTAAGCTTTCCGAGGGGATGGAGGTCCCAAAAGAATTAGAAGCGAAGTTTAAGTTTGCCAGGCAAAAGTCTAAATTGGCCGGAACCATACGTGGTTCGTTTTTTGTAATTAAAGGTGAATATTAAGAACAAACAGCACCCTATCATTAAATTAGAGGGTGCTGTTGATTTGAAAACCAGTTTAGCGGTAATTAAAATTTTTAAGATAAACCCGGTACCGGTTTAAATTTAATTCTGGTCTAAACCGTTCTTTAAAGAAACGTAACCCTTTTTCCCCCAGATCGCTGCCGTCGTTCATATATTCAATAGAAGAATTGACCTTATAGCATTCTTTTACCAATTCACATAAAAGCAGCTCCGATAGTCCTTCAACCTTTTGGTCACCTTTCCTTAAGCATGACCAAGATTGTCCCGTTGGCAAACACCCCCCTGATGTCATACCAACAATTTGATTATCAATTTCAACAACTATTACAGTGTGGTCCAACTCATCTGGGTACTTTAAGATTTCCTTAAAGTACGTACCATCAAATAGAGATTTATCATGATTGTTTGTCCAATTTCTATTAAATTTCACTAATTTCTGATAGTCTGTATCCGCTGCATATTTTCGAATAATAGCTTGAGGATATTTACGATGGAACTTATTGATTTTTCTGCGGACGTATGCGAATTCTTTTCCGGCCAAGTTGATGAGTTTTTGTATACTATAATGCCTCTCAATCCCCATTAATTTTTTAGGGTCGAAATATTGATTAAATTTCTTGGAGGATTGTAAAAATTGCATTTGGGCTTCGTTAATAGTACGTACTCTGCTATATATCTGATTTCCCGTTAATTTGTTCAACTCATAGCAGTAAACCATGCATTTATATAGAACTGTAACGACATGCTCTGCATTTCCTTTTCCAAAAGGCAGACAAACAAGAGAAAGATATTGATGTTTAACATTATAAAAAAACGGTACTAACATACCATCAATGATTTTCCAAACCGTTTTCCTGTTTCTAGACTGTGAAGATGCCCATAGGTAAGCAAAGTTAGAGGACCAGACGGTGGCTGGACATTCGCTTTCCTTCATAAACTTATCAAAAAGAAGTTTGTCGTTAAGTTCAATTTCATTGAACAGCCATTTGCCAATGGATCTATGCTTAGAATTTTTATTAGGTTGTTTCATATTCCTCCCCCCGTGTCTAAATCCATTCTATATTTTAGAAATTATAATAAATGAGCTGATTTATTTCCTCATCTAGCCTTGAATTTATCTTATGATTAGCTTTGCAACAAATAGGAATCCTTTTATATCATATGAAAAGGAATCTTAATTGTATTGGACAGGTAAAGTAGGTAAGACACTCAATTTTTTGATGGACAGGCTATTGATCCTTCAATCGATATTTTTTATACGGACATTATCGGATTAGAAACAAAAACAGCTTAGAATATTCTAAGCTGCTGAGCCAGTTTTAACTAAAGGTTTTACTATAATAACCTCATTTACTTGTGATACGGTTCACCGTGTCTAATGAAAATGAGGTTTAGTCATTAGCGCATTTCACCTGAATAAAAAGAACTAGGTAGTTGTTCAAAGTCATAATCTTTAAGTTCATCCAAAGTAATATTTGCATGTGAACCTTCATGCACCATTAGATTACTATTTTCACCAAGATGAATTAAAATTACAGGCTTGTTCGTAGCATAAGCGTAACCCAGTTCCCAGGCTGTTCCACTGTCCGAATAGTTGCCATGGTAGATACCCACAACAATTTCAGCCCAATTAATATATTTTAAATCATCCATGAATGTTTCAATTGACCATTGACGTGAACCGAACTCGGCTTGTTTGTCCGTTGGCTTTCTCATTGGCGAGAATATCTTCAAGCCCTTTTCTTTTAAAATCTTCTCAACCTGTTCTACAAATCCAATTTCTTTATCATTAAAAAACGGGCTAGCTAAATAAGCTCTTTTCATTTTTTGACCTCCTAATCATTATCTAACAAAAACCTCATTTACTTATGATACGGTTCACCGTAACATATCTAAATAAGGTTTTTGACAAAGTCTCCCAATCTTAAATAGACCTTCCCAGGTATGAAACTACTGACAAAATAAAAAGAAATCCTAGATAGAATAAAAATTATAAAAACTTCGCAATGTTAAACACCATACCATTATTACCTAAATTTATCGTTGATCACCTTTATCTACCGATTCAATAATGATAAAAATTCTGAACGCGCATCTGCACGGTCTGCAAAATAGCCACGTACAGCTGTTGTTGTAGTAGAGGCACTTGTTTTTTTAATACCTCTCCCACACATACACATATGTTTTGCCTCTATAACGACCATCGTACCTTGTGGTTCCAATACTATCTCCATTGCATCCGCCAGCTGATTTGTAAGGCGTTCTTGAACTTGAAATCTCTTGGCATAACCTTCTACCATCCTTGCAATTTTGGATAGACCTGTAATCTTAGTTTTTGGTATATAGCCAATATGGGCAACACCAAAAAATGGCGCGAAATGATGTTCACATAAGGAGTGAAATTCAATATCTCTTACTAATATTAATTCTTGATGATTGACATCAAATGTTTTCTCCAAATGAAGCATAGGGTTCTCATGATTTCCTTCTGTATATTCAAGATATGCCTTTAATACACGATAAGGGGTCTCAATCAACCCATCCCGTTCAGGGTCATCACCACATAACTGAATTAATTTTTTTATTCCATGGATAATTTGACTGGTTTGATCATATTGATGTTCATTTATGGGACCTTGTGCCAAATCGGGGTATTTATTTATTAATGAAATAAGCTGTTCGTTTATCATTTTTCTCTCCTTTTTAAAATAAGCTATTAAATTCATATCATTTCTAACATCGAAAAACACCTCCTTAACCGACAAATATATTTTCGATTGAAAGGAGGTGTTTTCTTATGAGCTATTCATTCGCCGTAACAATAGCTAAATCGTCCTAAGGAAAGCTTCTATAGCCGCTTTCGATTGAGGCTTACTAAAGAAATACCCTTGTGCCTCATTACACTTCTGATCTTTAAGGAACTCAACTTGCTCTTTGGTTTCTACCCCTTCTGCAATCACATTTAATTTCATGTTGCGAGCCATCGCGATGATTGTCGAACAGATTTCAAGGTCAGAATCTCTCATAAAGGATTTATCAATCTTTAATGTATCAATTGGGAATTTCTTAAGATAACTCAAGGAAGAATAACCGGTCCCAAAGTCATCAATGGCTATCTTAATCCCAATATCTTTTAATGCATTTAGTTTTGAAATTACATATTCTTCATTATACATTGCAATGCTTTCGGTTATTTCCAGCTCAAGATATTGCGGATCCAGACCTGTTTTTTTAATAATGGTTGTTACCCGTTCCACGAGATTTTTTTGCTGGAACTGACGAGCGGATAGGTTCACAGAAACGCGCATAGGAGGAAAACCCGCTTGCTGCCATAGCACATTTTGCTCACACGCTTGTTCTAATACCCATTCACCAATGGGAACGATAAGGCCATTTTCTTCAGATAACGGAATGAATTCCATAGGTGATATCGGTCCCAACTCAGGATGGACCCAACGGATGAGGGCTTCATTCCCCACTGGCTTTCCGGTTTTCAAGTCAATTTGCGGTTGGTAGAACAATTCAAACTCTGAACGTTCTAATGCTTTGCGTAACCCTTTTTCCAATTTGAGACGACGATCTATTAAATCATTCATATCTGGTGTATAGAAGTAGTGGGTATTTCTACCCTGTTCTTTCGCACGATACATCGCTACATCTGCATTCTTTAGGAGATCATTTGCATTATTCCCATCATAAGGATATAAGCTAATCCCAATGCTTGGTGTTACATACAGGTCATTTCCTTCAAAGATAAAAGGTTTAGAGACTTGATTAATGATAACTTGTGCTTTAATGGCTGCCTCCTCTCTTGAACAATGAGGCATTAAAATGATAAATTCGTCTCCTCCGATACGAGATACAATATCGATATCCTTTATATTCTCTGAAATTCGAGCCGCAATCTCCTTTAGTAGGTAATCCCCTGCAGCATGTCCAAACATATCATTGATAAATTTAAATCGATCTAAGTCAACAAACAAAACAGCGATAGGGTTTTGGTTTTGTTGCGATTGCCCGATAATATTTTCGAATTGATGCGTGAATGAACGTAAATTGGGTAAACCAGTGAGGAAATCATGAAACGCGTGGTATTCAATCTCAACATTTTTTTCTGTTAATTCCTTTGTATAGCTTTCTAGGTTAAGTGACATTGCATTTACTTGTTTGGCTAGAACTCCCAATTCATCTCTGCGCCTAATATCCACTTGAGCCCCAAAGTTCCCAGCTGCAATCTCATTTACTTTATGAAGTACGTGATTAATAGGTTTCACTATGTAACTGGCTAAAAGATTACTTAAAATTAAAACGAAAATTAAAACAGCAATTGAAATAATGATGTTATTAAATAACTGCTGGTTTAAAATATCCGTGATAAACTGGTAATCAGTTACCACGCTTATTACATAAGGAGTAGTTGATTGAATGGGAATGAAGCTTTTTAAAACATGCTTTCCATTAACTTCGGTTTCAACGGTTACCATTTTCCCTGTTGACACGGCTTTTTGTACATTAGCGGTATCATTCTGTTTATCCTTGTACGTGTAGCTTCCAAATTGGACATCTTCATTAACATAATCAATATACTTTTGCCCATTTATTTCTGTATATATAGGTGGTTTTCCAAATGTTCGAGGGTTGAAACCCGTGATTTCCAAAAGTGCACTAGAGTTTTCCAATATTTTATTAATACTAGATTCAGGTCCTACTTGTTTACTATAATCAATAATTTGATTATCCCGGACATAGGGATTAATGATATAATCCGTGGAACCATCATGATAGTAACCCCATTTATCGACATGATTAGGATCGGTATAAGAAGTATTAAAGGGTCCAGACCAATAGTTGGGAAGTTTTTGCCCTTCCGCTATCGTCACTTCCTTTTTATCAAACAATTGATTAAAAGCTGTATACCAATATCCCCAATCTTTGGTGCTCATATCACGTTCATTCGGATCCGAGGACTTTACACCCTTAATATCTTCTTTCTGTCTTTCAAGAAGCGTAATATACGATACACCAAGTTCTTTAGAGATTTCCTCTAATTCCTCATTTGTAACATCCTCTAATTTGCTGGGCAGCTTATTTTGAGCAGCAATGGCAGCAATTCTTAATTTTTCCCCAATTAAATCCTCGACAATTTGTGATCCATACTGTGAATTTTCAATTGTAATACTAATTTCCTTGGCTAATAACTCTACCTGCTTTTCCTGGTCATCACGCAATAATTTTTTGGTGAAGGTATAATAGAGTGAATTGTTTAGAACCAAGATAACTGTTACGACTAGAGAGAAAATAATAGATAATTTAGTTTTTAATGACATGTGGTCTCTCCAATTTATTCATCACCAGGACCATAGTATTCAAAGTAATTTTTTTCTGTTTCCCAGAGGCCAATTTTATGTAATTTCGGCAGAAACGGAGCCAGAAGATTCCATATTACTACAACCATATTATCTGCTGTCGGATTCAAATCCTTAAATTCCTCTGTATCTAAATTCAGATGCTTATGATCAAATTTCTCCAAGACCAATTGTTCAACTATACTGTCTAAGTCACTTAGGTTTATGATCATTCCTGTCGTAGGATCGGGTTGGCCCTTTACTGTCACTTCGAGATAATAATTATGGCCATGGCCGTGAGGATTATTACACTTACCAAACAAGGATTGATTCTCTTCTTCTGATAACTTATTACTATGCAGTCGATGCGCAGCAGAAAAATGATATTTTCTTGTTAAATGAATCATGTTGTCCCTTCCCTTCTCTGAAAATAGTATATCGTTTTCATATAATCGAATCTTATGCAATTCACACGAATGCAAGTGTGGTTCTAGCAAAGACCATATATAGTTGACGAGATTTTCTGTAGTTGGTTGATGATCCTTAAAATAAGGATGTTCATGATTGAGAAATTTTCCATCTAGTTCATTTCCAATAAATTGACGAGCAATATCCTTTATTTCCGTTGTATTGATTACAATCCCTGTTTTCGGATTGACCTTCCCCTTCACCATGATCTCAACTACATAATCATGACCATGACCATGGATGTTACTGCATAATCCAAATACTCTCTTATTCTCTTCATCAGACCAATGCTGTACACGATAAAAATGGCTAGCAGAAAAAGTTACTAGTCTACTTAAATGAACCATTATTTTTATTCACCTCAATCTTTTAAAAGTGTCTAGACAATTCCTTTTGGAGGAGTAAGCATCATTTCGTCGATTCTTACATCTAGTGGTGAAGCAGCGATAAAGGCTGCAGCACGAGAAACATCTTGAACATTCAACATATCTTTAGGAGATACATCGTGAACATCCTTCCACAGGTCTGTGTATGTAGCACCTAATACAAGATTCGTAGTGAGTATTTTATACTTGAACCATTCCTCAGAAAGTACATCTCCAAATCCCTTTAACGCTAGTTTGGAGGCTGTATAGATTGAATTTTGCGGGAGGGCCCTTTTAGTTAAAATAGATGTGATATTTATAATTCTCCCGCCACCACGTTTTAGCATCGGAAAAGCCCTTTGAGTGCATAAAAAGGGGCCAAAAACATTTGTCCTGAAAACACTTTCTAATTCAGTTGCATTGACATCTTCAAATGGTTTAGGTATACTCATGCCTGCATTATTCACTAGAATATCAAGTTTTCCGTGATTTTTTTCAATCTCGGCAAATGCATTATCTATCGATTCCTGATTTGTAAGATCTAAATAAATAGGAGTAACCCCATTCATAGCCTTTACATGCATTGGATTCCTGCTGGTAGCATAAGTATAAAAGCCTTGGTTCGAAAGTTCCAAACTTATAGCCCTGCCAATACCCCTGCATCCCCCAATGACGAGTGCAATTTTATTCATGAAAAACTCCCTTTTCCAAACTTTTATATTTTTCTACTATATCCTTCATTTTATGTCAAATAAACTAAAATTTCTACAAATATACTAAGTTTATTATTATCCCTAATTGTCGGTAACTTTTTTAAATTTTCATAAAGGTTCTAGTCCCATTTTTGAAAAATTATAGGTCTTTAGGAATAGAACAACTAAAATAGTCAATGTTACGGATAATCATAATGTGGGTCCTTCCTTTTGATTGAAAAAACCTCATTTACTTATGGTAAGGTTCCCCCCGATTTATCCGATATGCTCGATAAATCTGCTCTATAAGAATCAACTTCATCAATTGATGGGGGAAAGTCATTTTTGAAAAAGATAGATGTTCATTTGCTCTTTTTAATACCTCTTCACTTAACCCTAATGACCCTCCGATAATAAAAGCAATCTTACTTTTTCCGTAAGTGGCTAGTTTATCTAATGTATCGGCAAGCTCCTCAGAAGATTGCATTTTCCCATGAATAGCTAGGGCTATTACATATGTATCCTGGCTAATCTTAGCTAAAATTCTCTCTCCCTCTTTTTGCTTAACCTGAACCATTTCAGACTCACTTAATTCTTCAGGTGCTTTTTCATCCGCTACTTCAATGACCTCCACTTTCGCATATGCATTCAATCGTTTTAAATATTCATCAATTCCCATTTTTAAATATTTTTCTTTTAATTTGCCAACCGTGATTATTGAGATATTCACAATCCACAACCCTCTTTTTTGATGTTACAAACAGTTTACAAACAACTTATCCACAAAAGTTATCCACATGTCCACATTTTTTATCCACATCTTGTATGGAATCATTTGTTCGCCACAATATATACAGCTCTATTTTGGCAATATTCACAACCTGTTGATAAGTTATCCCCAGTTGTTTTTGATAAAACTGGAAACGTTTCAAATTCATTCACAACGCTATCCAATGCCAAATCTACATGTTCCTCACAGCAATAGATCAATTTAACGTCTCCTTCCCGTATACTTTTTCTCTTATTATTTACTATCCAAACTACTTCATACAATCAACCACTATACCATAAAAAAGCAGAAAGGTGCGATTACACCTTTCTGCTTTCCCATTTACGACCTGTCTTCCGCTAAGGTAATCGTGGTCGTTTGCAGTTTTCCTTCTCGATAATATTTGATTTTCATTTGATCGCCAATTTTTGTCTCTTGATATAGATGCTTTCTGAGATCAATTACGTCATGTATGGTTTTTCCATCCATCTCTACAATGACATCCAGCTCTTGTAACCCAGCCTGTGCAGCCGGTGAATTCGGTACAACTTGACGAAGAGCAACTCCATAAGTAATATCCCTTGGTAATTTTAATGCTTCTTCTTGATAGTAACCAGGAATTTCAGCCACTGACTTTAAGTCGACTCCCATATATGGCCGTTTGACCACGCCAAATTGTTCTAAGTCATTAATGATGGGTCTTGCGTAATTAATCGGGATAGATAATCCAATCCCCTCAACAGCATTTTGGGCAATTTTCATTGAGTTAATCCCTATAAGTTGTCCAGCAATATTAATTAAGGCACCACCGCTGTTACCAGGATTAATAGCTGCATCTGTTTGCAATACCTCTGCCTGCCAATCCATAATTCCATCTTGGTTAATATCAACCGGGATTGTCCGATTAATCCCTGAGATAATGCCTTGTGTAACCGATCCTGAAAAGGTAGCACCTAATGGATTTCCAATCGCCATTACCGGCTCACCCATCTTTAAGGCATCCGAGTTACCGAATTCAGCAATTTTATTAATTTTAGCTGCGTCAATTTCAAGAACAGCTAAGTCCGTCCAAACATCTCCACCGAGAAGTTTAGCAGGTATCTTCGTGCCATCATTTAAGGTTACCTCTAACTGTGTAGCTCCTTCAACTACATGCTGGTTGGTTACAACGAAAGCTTTATTTCCTGCTTTTTTATAAACGACACCTGACCCGGTACCCGCAGGTCCTTGGTTGTCTCCGCCCTCGTCGTACCAAAAATTTGATGTTTGTATATTATTAATCCCAACTACCGCATCGGCAGCCTTATCAATGGCTTTTGTCGTATCCGTATTTACATCGTATGACACTTGCTGCTGAATAAAATTATCTTGATTATCATTTGTCCCTGCAGATTCACTTTGATTGGGCTGTACATTGTAAGGAAGGAAACCTTGATTCGATAATGCCGGAATTGAAATAACAACTAGCATTGCCCCAAGTATCGCACCAACAATGCTTGCAAGTAGAAAACTGCCTCTGTTCCTATTCATCTTTTGGTTACGCCCTTGTGAATGATCATCATAGTAACCCATTTTCACCACGTCTCCCTTTCATAAGCAACTAATTAATATTTTGGCTTATAGTTACAATTATACTCTGTCCAAAACTATTTTATAAAAAAAAGAACAAAGATACCAACATTGAGGTATCTTTGTTCTTTAAATGGTCTAGCTTCAACGCCTAGGCGCTTCAGCTATTCTTTAAACTGCAGTTAAAATAGTAGGTACTTTAGGGTCCGTGTCATAGAGATCAAACCCCTCACCGACGATTAGCCCCTGACTCTGAAGTGTCTGGGCTACTGACATTCTTGCTAAGTCTTTCATATTGTTGTCGAGACTTAAGTGGGCAAGGTACACTCGTTTGGTATTGTCTCCGATGACCTCACTCATAGCAATCGCCGCATCCTCATTTGAAACGTGTCCAAGATCGCTTAGAATCCTTCGTTTTATATTCCAAGGATATCTACCCATTCTTAACATTTGAACATCATGATTGGATTCAAAAATATAGGCATCTGCATTTGAAATGATTCCTTTCATCCTGTCGCTCACATAGCCCGTATCTGTAATCAAGACCAATTTCTTACCCGAGTGGTGGAATACATAAAACATGGGTTCTGCCGCGTCATGCGATACTCCAAAAGATTCAATATCTATTGCCCCAAAGCTTTTTACACTTTCTGTGCTAAAAATCATTTTTTGTTCAGTAGGGATATCCCCGACTAACCGCTCCATTGCACGCCATGTATTTTCATTTGCATAAACTGGCAGCTTATATTTACGTGCTAACACGCCAATCCCTTTTATATGGTCGCTGTGTTCATGAGTAACAAATATTCCTGATAATTTACTTATATCACGATCTATATGCTGAAAAAATGCCTCCATTTGTTTCCCGCTAAAACCGGCATCTACTAAAAAGGAATGCTCGTCTGATTCAACATAAAGCGAATTCCCCGTACTTCCGCTCGCTAAAATGCTATAACGTAATGACATTTGATTTCACTCCACATCCCTATTTTCATCGCTGTTAAATTCTATAATCTGTCCTTCTAATGCATTGACAAACAGACTTTCATGATCATCCACCACAAAACGCCATGTTGGCGCTAACGCTTGTGAAGCTGAAAGCTGAATTAATGAGGAATAGCCCAGTTCAACCTTTGTAATTTTACTTTTTGGCTTCAGCACACCTTTTTGGTGTAAGGTTTCTAATGCCTTTAAAGGAGGGAGGATTTCCTCCTTTTCTGTCATTTTTTCAATATCCTCTAAATACGTTTGTTCATAAGATACAATTTGGTTATTGTCGTCAATATGAAATGTAAGCATGCCGCTTAAATTTTCATATAACGTCATATTCTCATAATGTTGAAAGTAGGTGATGATGTTTTTCTTATCATCCTTCTTCCAAAATTGATAGTGGTCACCATACAACACATTATCCTTTATAAAAGCAGTAATATCAGCTGCCTCAAATTTTGCGTTTAAAGGAATTGGTTTATCTAATTTGACATGCAGAGACGTGCTAGGTTCCTTAAGAGACGTGGTTTGTCCCTTTAGTTTAGTCGTATCATCCTTCGTAAACAACTTTGGCTTTGCACTTAGATACTGATCCTTAAATGGACCTTTTGGCAGTTCCTTATAGCTGATTTCATCTACCTCTAGCATTTCTTCAATGGAGGTTGGTGTAATGTATTCGTATTTATTAGCGTCCCGGATCTTCATAAATTGAAACAAGAGATAGACGTCTAAAATCAAAAACGTGATGATAAAGATTGTTTTTATTTTACTCCAATCCACGCAGCAATCCCCCCAGGTCTTCCTTCGTGATTTGTCCCCATGTTTGGTTATATCGATAAAACCAAGCCGGCTCTAGGAGAATCAGTTTATTTTCGCTTGTGTCCTTTGACATCCGATATCCTAAAACGAGTTGTTCTAGTAATTCCGGTTTAAAATTCTTTCGGCTTTTGAGAAATTCCAATGCAGAAGTACCGGATGGAAGGGTTACCTTTACCATTTCTGTAGTTAATGGAAGCTCTAAAGATATATTAGGTCTAACGTATTTCGTAATTTCATCTCTGCCCCATACTTCTTCAATTTCTGACATCCCGCTTTCATTGAAGACGGGATAGCCATCGATACTATATAAACGGAATTTAACAGATTTTCTTTTTTCATCCTTTGCTACATAACGATAAGGATCTGTCCAGCCTCCATGTCCATTAATGAAATCAATACTCCTCTTTAATAAATCATAAGAGTTGTCCACATAATTGGGCCCTCCTGTAGGGTTCACATAGAGCAGCATATTGGTATCATTATTCACTGTCATCTTACTGGAGACGTCACTAAACTCTTCTACCCCTAAGACAGTGCCCCTTTGTACGAAATTGGGGTCACTAAACAATGCCTCTTTGAACGCCTCTGAGTTTAACACCACAGGTAAATAGGTGAATTCCATCATTTCCAGCTTTCCATCAGGGATAAAGACCTTCCGTTGTTCTGAAGCGTCAAAGGAGAAATAAGGCTGGTACTGCTCAGCATTTCTAAAAAAATTACGGTTAAAATCGTTTAATAAACTTGGTGAAATATGACTAATATAAACTTGCTGATAATCAGAAGAAACAAAGTACACCGTACCGTTTGCCTTTTCTGAATTCTCAACATTAATAACAATTCGATTAAAATTGAAAGCAGGAATTTTCTTCTCCTCAAATTTTAATACACTTCGGTAGATTTCGATAGGCACATCTGCTGGAAATACAAGTTCAGCATTTCCATTTCCATGAACTAATTCTTTAATGTCCCTTACATTTTCCGAATAATCTTTTACATCATAGATAGACCATTCTCTTATTTCACTCATAATTTTATCAAGATCTACTGCATTTGTGGTCCCAAAATGCTGGTCATCTCGATGAAAAAGAACAAGGTCCGGACTAATAATTTGGTGAAGATCGAGTTTTTCTTTTAACGTTACTTCTTCCACATAATTATTATTTTTCATAATGTCAAAATTGGGCTGGTACGTCCAAAGATTCCAAGTTAAAACAATACTAACCAGAACGAGAAAGGTTAAGATCGCTGATTTACTATTTTCATATTTCATGACCATTCATCCTCTTCCGTTTGCTCATATGGCAGTGAAAAAGAAATTTCCGTTCCTTTTCCCTCTTCACTGGCAGCCCAAATCATACCGCCATGAACATTTACCATTTCTTTTGCAATGGCCAAGCCTAATCCTGTACCGCCTAACTTTCTCGTTCTTGCTTTATCAACACGATAAAAACGATCAAAGATTTTGCTGATATTCTCCTTTGGAATCCCTACACCTTGATCCGAAACACTGACAATAATTTTTTCTTCTTCCTCTTTAATCGAAAAAGTAATTTGTCCGCCTTCGGGAGAATATTTCATTGCATTTGAGATGATATTGTAAAGAACTTGTGTCATTTTATCCTCATCTATTTCTACAAAAATAGCATGGTCCGGCAGCTGCCTTTTGAAGCTTACATTTTGCTGCTTGGCCATTTCGAACCGGTCGATGATTCGATGATAAAAATCGACAAAGTTAACCCATTCCTTGTTAAGTCGATAATCCGTGCTATCCAATTTAGAGAGTTGAAGGAGGTCATTGACTAATCGAATCATTCTTTCTGTTTCCGTCCTCGTTACTTCCAGGAAATTGGGCGCAATTTCTTCATCCTTCCATGCACCGTCTGCCAATGCCTCTAAGTAACTTCTCATCGTTGTAAGCGGAGTTCGTAACTCATGTGATACATTGGCCACAAACTCTCTTCTTTCCGCATCAATTTTCTCCTGATCCGTTATATCATGAAGGACGGCAATCAAACCATTAACAAAACCCGTCTCTTTTTGAATGACTGAGAAATTGGCACGGAGGATATAAGGTTCCTTTTTCGTACTATAATCAAGAATTAATGATTCTTTTTCCTCTAATAAATCTTCAAATGTATTGGTATCCGTTAGCCCTAATAAAGAAACGATTGGCTGTGAGAGAACTGTTTCACGTGAAACATTCAGCATTTCTGCCGCTGGATCATTAATTAAGATCACTCTGCCTTTACGATCAGTCGCAATAACACCATCTGTCATATACGATAAAACAGAAGAAAGCTTTCTTCTTTCTCCTTCGGTCATTGCCTGTGCTTCCTGCAATTTTTTTGTTAAATTGTTAAAGGTCATCGCTAAAGTACCGATTTCATCCTGACCGTATACTTTGACTTTACGCGAGAAGTTCCCCTTTGCCATCGCCAATGCCTGCTTTCGCATATCAACAATTGGTCTGGTGATCGTCTGGGCGAGAAGTATTCCTAATATCGCTGTAATCGCTAAGGCAATACCAGTGCCTGTGGCAAATATCCCATTAATGGTTTTCATTTGGGTAAAAACATTTTCTATTTTTGCCACAAGATAGATGGCACCAATTACTTTATCCCCCGACTTAATTGGAGTAGATAGTACCCAAATACGATGAAGGTTATGGGGCTCAATTCGAATATTACTTTGATCTTCCTCTAAATTAAGGGATTGGGTAATGAGGAGTTCCGTGGTACGTTGTCCTACGACACCCTGATTCGGATCTGATGTCCCAATAATCTTTCGAGTCTTACCCTCTATTACACTCACTTCAGATATATCTGCCGATTCAAAATCACGCAGTATTTTTCTGATTTCTTCTTCAAGAGTAGGGTCTTCAGGCGTTCTTTTCTTTTCCATCTCTTCGACTACATTATAGGCAAGTAAATTAACACGTTCCTTTAAGGAATTTTGAAAATTTGTCCTTAATGTATCTTCTAACTGCCTGACAAAATAAACGCCGATGATTTGCATCGCCACTAAAATAAGCAGGACATAGATAATGACAAATTTTACGTGTATAGAGCGAAAAAAACTAACCTTATTCATGTGGGGCATTACTCCTGATCAGGGTTACGCAAATAGTAGCCCACTCCTCTGCGGGTAACGATCCATGTAGGATGGCTTGGATTATCTTCGATTTTTTCACGCAGACGGCGAACCGTTACGTCTACTGTTCGGACATCACCGTAATAATCATAGCCCCAAACGGTTTGCAGCAGGTGTTCCCTTGTCATAACCTGACCGATATGTTTAGCCAAATAGTAGAGCAATTCAAATTCACGATGTGTTAATTCTATTGTTTCACCGCGTTTTGAAACGACATATGCATTTGGATGAATCGTAAGGGAGCCAATTTCAATTTCATTTGTTTCGACTTCTTCATCTGCTTGAGAGACAACCACTTGATGACGGCGTAAATTTGCCTTTACCCTTGCAATTAGTTCTCTTGTGCTGAAAGGCTTTGTCACATAATCATCTGCACCAAGCTCGAGACCTAATACTTTATCGATTTCTGAGTCTTTTGCTGTCAGCATAATAATCGGCATATCGTATTTCTTACGGACTTCACGGCAAACTTCCATTCCATCCTTTAATGGCAGCATAATATCTAAGAGAATTAAGTCTGGCTGTACTTCTTCTACCATGGCCAGTGCTTCATTTCCATCATAAGCACTGTACACATCGTAACCTTCTTTTTTTAAGTTAAACTGCAAAATATCCGCAATCGGTTTTTCATCATCCACTACGAGAATTTTCTTTTCCATACCCATTGCTCCTTTGTTTTTAAATAATCTATTGAATCAGTTAAATGGCATTTCTACTCTAATTTACTTTACCATGGTTTCAACTGTAATTCATCTATTAGTAGTATTTAACACCAAAAGAGCCTCTAGTACTAGTAGAGACTCTTTTGTATTGTTTAATTATTGATGAACATAATTTAATGGATTTTGAAGGGCCCCATTTTTGTACACTTCAAAATGCAAATGTACTCCAGTTGAGTTTCCAGTTGAGCCCATTACACCAATAGCTGAGCCTTGTGAAACCGTTTGTCCAACACTAACATTAATGGATGCCAGGTGAGCATATACGGTGCGCAGACCATTTTGGTGATCAATAACAATTTTGTTACCATAGCCGCCGTTATCAAAGCCCGCAGATACGACCTTACCATTATCAGCTGCCTTTATGGTTCGATTGCTAGGTCTAGCGATATCAATTCCTTTGTGGGCTCTGCCCCATCTTTGACCTTGCTGGCTGGATATATAACCTCCAACAGTTGGCCATGCAAGATTGCCACTACCACGTGAAGGAATCACCTTTGTACCTTTTACAACAATGTGATTAACGGGCTCTGCAAGTACCGTCTCACTTGTGACTACACTGCTGATGGTTGCACCATTTTGTGTTGAAACACGATAATTTACAGAACGTTCTCCATTCTTACCTTCTTGCTGTACTTTTGTTTCGCCTTTTGGCATATTACCATCTTCTACTACTTGATTTGCGAACGGAATAGCTTCTTTTCGATTTTCTTCTTTCTCAACAATAATCTCAAGATATGGCTTTAAAGCTGTCACATTAACCTCTTGGCCAATATTTACAACAGACCCCTCTGTAAGACCTGGATTCAATGCAAGAAATTCTGCTAAAGTTAAGCCATGATTATTGGCAATCGTCCCTAGAACATCACCAGGTTGGGCAGCATATTTCTTTTCTTCTAACGTCCCCTTTTGTAAAAAGGTAGCTGCTTCTTCAGCAGACATAATTTTGTCTGGCGTTACTTTTTCTGAATCAAATGAAACATTTTTAGATACTCTTACGTCTAATATACGAGTTTCATTTTCCTTCAATGCGGGTAACTCTGTTATAGGTGCAGATTTTCTAGCTTCTAATTCATCTAGTTGAGCTTGAGTTACATAATTAAGTTTAAGCCGATTAATAACATCTTCTGCAGTTTCTTGGTTTTCTAAGAAAGCAACCGCCTGTCCATCGATGACGATGGAGGAAGCTTCAGCTTGGAGCTGGATAACACTCTCAAGGTCTTGAATCGTTTTTGTATCATTTGCTGTTGAATGAAAAACCTGTTCTTTTATGTACTCAATATCAGAGCCAAATTCTAGGTTTAAATCCTTAGTGGATTCTTGAAACTGATCTGCTTTTTCTTCGACAATTTTTTCAACAACCTCTTTATTCGAAACAGTGCCTATATATTGTTGATTATGGTATACATGGTACACCGTTGTTAACTTAATTGATCCTGCAGCACTAGCTGAAACACTGCTAATTAATAGTGCGGAAGCGGTAAACGCTGTCATAACAGCAGTTTTCAAGGATTGTTTTTTCACGAATTTACTTGATTTACTTCCTTTATTAAAAAATAACATTGGAATCCTCCTAAATTACGGAAACAACTCTCTAAATCTAGTACTTTATCACTACAAAAGAAATTTCCCTCTTTTTCTACTTTATAACTTTACCATAATTTTTAAAAAAATAGCGATTAGTCTTGATAATGTAACAAAATTGTATAATACCTGACATTTTACTACATTCATAGGAGTTGTAATGATAGGTGCTAATCTATGATATTTCTCCTATATTAGTAGGTAAAAGTTATTATACCAATGTTTTGTAAAAGTATTAGTTTATGACCATATTTTACAAATAAAGACACACTTCGATAAGACGCTGTAAATATTTGGATATTTTATTACATAAGCATTACAATTGTTACAAATAAAAAAGAAGCTTACAATTTGTAAGCTTCCCCTTTATAATGGCTCAGGACGGAATCGAACCGCCGACACAAGGATTTTCAGTCCTTTGCTCTACCGACTGAGCTACTGAGCCATATGTATGGCGGTCTGGACGGGACTCGAACCCGCGACCTCCTGCGTGACAGGCAGGCATTCTAACCAACTGAACTACCAGACCATTTTTTATATTGATCGTTAGCAAGGAGACCAGACTTGCCAGTCGCTTGCCAACAATCAACTACCA
>NZ_BCVA01000022.1 GCF_001591505.1 Neobacillus niacini NBRC 15566 | reverse complement strand
TGAATTTGCCGGTGTGGCGGAATTGGCAGACGCGCACGACTCAAAATCGTGTTCCTCTGGAGTGTCGGTTCGACCCCGACCACCGGTATCTTATAAACACAAAAAACACTCACAAAGGTTGTAATTTAACTTTTGTGAGTGTTTTTTGTGTTGTAAAACGTAAAAGAGTGAGAGTAGGAATTTTAGCAGCCAAGGATCATTACTTCTTGAAAACTGGATGTATAAAGAGGATCTTTGAGTTATATTAAGAATTTGTATTAATTTTTCCTTCTACAGAGGGCTATCAAGACGAGAGCCCTAAATACACTGGTATATGTAATTTGCTTGGTTTATCCCCTTTTGATATAGTTTCATTATTCCTCTAATAAACCTGTAAACTGATCCATACTAAATACCTCTGATGTATTCAAACTAACTATTACCCATACCAAAATAGAAGGATAATGGTATTAACAAGATTTAGCATGTTGTATTTAGAGTAAGATGCATGAACGCAATTTTAAGGGTTATGTTTCGTATTACTTCATAAAAATGCGTTCATTAAATGTTTTTGCATTTTAATATGTTCACCAACGAAGTAAAACCCTCTGCGAATTTATCAAAGATGGGAGTTAAAATTTATGAAAAATGCTTCAACTGTTTTTTATGTTTCAATAGTATTGTTGGTAGGTATAGTTTTCATGGGTATCATAATGCCAACATCGTTAGAACAGGTCACGAGTAGCACTCAAGGGATAATAACCGATTCATTTGGGTGGTATTACCTTTTGCTTGTTTCATTGTTTGTGTTTGTGTGCTTCTATTTATTAGTAAGTCCAATTGGCCGGATTAAGCTCGGGAAACAGGAGGATAAGCCTGAGTTTTCACGACCAACTTGGCTTGCGATGCTTTTTAGTGCGGGTATTGGGATTGGGTTAATGTTCTATGGAACATATGAACCTATTAGCCATTACATGCTTAGTTCTCCAACTGGTCAAGAGGGAACGGCTCAAGGTATTAAAGATGCGATGAGATTTACTTTCTTTCATTATGGCATCCATGCTTGGGCAATCTATGGTTCGATTGCGATGGTTCTAGCTTATTTTACCTTTAGAAAAGGGGAGCTGAGCTTAATTAGTCGAACTTTACGACCGCTGATTGGGAAACATGCGGATGGAGCTGTCGGAAAAGCGATTGATGTCATTGCGGTCATCTCTACGGTTATGGGGGTTGCTACCTCATTGGGATTTGGAGCTATGCAGATTAATGGGGGCTTGACCTACCTATTCGATGTTCCTAGTACGCTGACAACGCAAACTGTCATTATTCTCGTTGTGACTGTTTTATTTATGATTTCGGCTTTAACGGGTCTAAGTAAAGGGATTAAAATTCTAAGTAATGTAAATATGGGGCTCTCGGCTATCCTCTTATTGATTGTATTTATACTTGGACCAACACTTTTTACCCTTAACATGTTTACAGATACAGTAGGGGCTTATATGCAAAATTTCATTAACATGAGTTTTCGTATTTCTCCCTTAAATGAAGAGGGACGTAATTGGATTAATGGGTGGACAATCTTTTATTGGGCTTGGTGGATTGCATGGGCCCCTTTTGTTGGGGTGTTTATTGCAAGAGTCTCAAAGGGCCGGAAGATTCGTGAGTTTGTTGTAGGTGTCTTACTCGTTCCGACACTAATTGGATTCATTTGGTTTACAACCTTTGGGAGTGCCGCGATTTTTACTGAATCATCAGGGCTGCTCTCGATTTCTTCATTAGCTCCCGAGGAATCTCTTTTCGGCGTGTTAGAAGGGTTTCCATTCGGCATGGCGTTATCCCTCTTTGCCAATTTGATCATTGTGACTTTCTTTGTTACATCAGCGGACTCTGGTACTTTTGTTTTAGGAATGATGACAACGAATGGATGCCTAAATCCAAGTACATCGATTAAAGCTACTTGGGGAATCTTTCTCTCTATTACAGCAGTCGCTCTCCTTTATTCTGGGGGCCTGCAAGCTCTGCAGAATACTATGATTATTGCTGCACTTCCATTTTCATTCATTATGGTGTTAATGGTAGTCAGCTTACTTAAATCATTAAACCGAGAAGCAATTGAGCTCGGACTGGGTCAGTTACGTGTAGATAGAAAGAAAATAGTGGATAAACATAGGAACGAGGATGTTAAGGAAGTTATTTAACGATATAAAACAATTAATCAAGCAACGTTTCAACTTAGGTTGAGGCGTTGCTTGTTTTTTATTTTGAGAGAAAGGCCGAAAATAGATGAATTTAAATATAATTTACAATCAATTTGCGCTTAATTTTTCTTGTTTCTTTAGGATATTTTTATATGCCAAATTTGCCGAGGAAAGGATGACAAGACCTAAAATACTAACACTGAAAAAGAACCCTAATCCCGATAAATAGGTAACTGCGAAATATACGGCAGCAAAACCAAAAATGATAAATAAACTAGGAATCGGATTGGAGATGGTGATCAGAAGGGCATTTTTTAAATGAACCCCTAATGGCTGTTCAACTTCAACAAAGGAAGCTAATGTATAACAAATGATGAGAATATAAATGCCGCTCATAATAACGCTTGAATAAAATAGTAAAGTGGACATGTTATTTGTTGTTTGCAAAAAACGGATGTTTATCAACAAAATCAAGCCGATTGCGACGATCACGAGTCCTAATTTATTACTGTTGATGAATTCCTTTTTATAATAATGCCAAAAGGTTTGTAACACAGGCGGATGATTTTTTCTGATAAACTGTCTTAAAGTAGCTAACATTGCTATGGTTGCCGGAAAAAATCCAAAAAAGACGAATCCACTTAAAGTAAATAAAATCCACAATAGATTGATATAGGCTAGTCTCGCAACCCATTCACAAAAGGTATAAACCACATTTGAAAATGTACCTAATTGCATGTTAATCCCCCCTTATTGATAAATATATCATGCTTGGTAGGTGTAATTTTCTGTTTTTTTCATAAAGTAAAAAAATTATCTAATAAGTAAAAATAAAGCATGATATTCAATTAATGGTGTCCGTTAAAATAGGTGGAATTTAAAAGTAGTAAAAATTTTCTCAATAATGTAAAAAATCAACATTGTTGAAAGCGGTTTCACTAACTATACTAAAGCTACAATAGAGACGAAGGGGTGACAATTTGTGAATAGCGAGGTAAAAGTTGAAACAAAGGTAGTTCAAACCACAAAAAGTATAGTACGCAAAAAATCAAAAGATAGGTCTCCTTTTAGTGGCTGGAGGGAAAATCTAGCAGGGTATGCATTTATTGGGCCAATGTTTATTGGTACTTCTATATTAGTATTATTTCCGATTCTCGCTTCGTTTGTGCTAAGTTTTACCGATTGGAATTTTGTAGCTGGCTATGAAAATGCTAAATTTGTAGGATTTGAAAATTTCACGAAATTACTTACCAATGCACTATTCATTAAAGGATTATTAAATAATGTTCTTTTAATTTTAGCGGTACCTATTACTTTACTTTTTTCTCTTACATTAGCTGTTATCATAAACAAATATGTTTATTTGAAAGATTTGTTTAAAGTAATCTATTTTATGCCGTTTATTTCGAGCGTTGTAGCGGTTGCGGTTGTCTTTCAAGTGCTTTTTCATCCAACGAAAGGTCCTATAAACCAATTGCTGTTGAAGCTTGGGGTTGATAATCCACCTGGTTGGATAGCAGACGTTACTTTTGCGTTACCATCTGTTATGTTAATCATGGTTTGGACCGGAATTGGCTTTAATTTAATCATTTACTTAGCGGGTTTGCAGAATATTCCAAAAGAATTATATGAAGCAGCACAAATGGATGGAGCTACTGCTTGGTCTCAATTTACGAAAATTACGGTTCCATTAGTGTCGCCTACAACTTTCTTATTGTTTGTTACAGGTGTTATTTCCAGCTTTAAGGTATTTGATTTAATCATCGTTTTAACGAATGGCGGGCCAGCAAATTCGACCATAACACCTGTTGTTTATTTGTACCAGCAAGCATTTATTGAGTTAAAAACAGGCTATGCTTCAGCCATTTCACTAGTTATGTTTGTGATTATCTTGATCATTACCTATATTCAATTTATTGGTCAGAAAAAATGGGTAAATTATTAAAAGGAAGGAGCAATTCAGATGGTAGAAAGAATAGATATGCGAAAATTGATCGTGACCGCCATTATGGTTCTAATAGGAATTGCTTTTCTAATGCCATTTTTTTGGATGATATCTGCTTCTTTAAAAGTAGAAGAGGATGTATTAACTTTTCCGATTAAATGGATTCCTGAAAACTGGAATGCAGTGGAAAATTACAAAGAGGTTTGGACTGGTTCTATGCCATTCCTTCTACTATATTGGAATTCAATCAAGGTAACAGTCCTAACCACATTGGTTTCATGTACAGTATCCTGTTTAGCGGCATATGGCTTTGCCAAAATCAACTTTAAAGGAAGAAATTTCATCTTTTTAATTGTATTGGCAACTTTCATGATTCCACCGCAAACGTTATTAGTTACACAATTTCTATTATATAGATGGATTGGTCTTTATGATACGCACACGGGCCTTATCCTATTAAATAGTTTCAGTGTATTTGGTACTTTTATGCTGCGCCAATTCTATCTCGGTATTAGTAATGAAATTATTGAATCAGCGCGAATGGATGGAGCAGGTCATTTTAGGATTTTTACTTCAATTTGTTTACCATTAGTAAGACCAGCAATCGCAACGTATGCAATATTGCGATTTATTTGGACCTGGAATGACTTCCAAAATCCATTAATCTTTCTTCGTTCAAAAGAGTTATATACGATTCAACTTGGTGTACAAAGTTTTTCTGATCAACATGGCAGCGTATACTCCTTGATGATGGCAGCATCTGTTTCCGCCATTTTACCTTTATTGATTATCTTCATTATCGGACAGAAAAACGTAATTGAAGGTATCCAGCTTGGTGGAGTAAAAGGTTAAAAAAACGGTATGTACTCTCTCTTTTTTAAAGTAGAGAGAGTTGATATACAAAAACGATAAATAAGGGGGAAAGTATGATGTTAAAAAAATGGGGTTCATTGTTCCTAGTTGGACTTTTGGTCATGTCAATGTTAGCTGCATGTTCCGGAAAAGACAAAGCTTCTTCAGATAATTCTAAATCTGGTTCAGAGAAAAAAGAAGTTACGTTGAAATTTGTCCACTGGATCAATGAGGATGTAGGTCAATGGGAGAAGGTAATTGCAAAGTATGAAGCTGAGCATCCAGGGATAAAAGTGGAATCCATCCCACTTGTAGAAAACATGAGTTCTTTGGATTATTTCAAACAGTTGGATTTAATGGCCTCAGCGGGTGACGACATGGATGTGATAATGTTTTCCAATGTGAATGATCTTTCTAAACGAGTGGATGCAGGTCTGGTTGAACCAATTACCAAATTTACTGAAGCAGAAGGCATTGATATTAATAAAGAATACAATAATAGCTATCCAACTTTTAACGGAGATTACTATGGTCTGCCGATGAAAAACGTCACGATGCTTATTATGCTAAATAAAGCACATCTTGATAAAGCCGGCTTAAAGATTCCAACTGATTGGACATGGGAGGACTATGCGGAATATGCTAAAAAGCTAACGGCAGACGGTCACTATGGATCTTATTTACACACATGGCATAACTTTCATTCTATTTTAAAAGTTATGAGTAAAGCAAAAGATAATAGTATCTTAAAAGAAGATGGTACATCTAATGCAGATGACCCAATGGTGCGCGCATCACTGGAGCTGCGAAATCAATTAGAAAATGTTGATAAATCTTCTGTTCCATTTGAAGAAATCTTATCGCAAAAAATGGATTACCGTCAGCAATTCTTTAGTCAAAATGCATCAATGGTTCCTACTGGAAGTTATATGATTACAGAATGGGGTCAATTTACACCGGAATTTGAAATTGCATGGGCACCATGGCCAAAAAATAAGGCAAATGATGAAGCAGTTGCTGTAATGGGCGGAGATTTAGTTTCAATCGCAAAAAGCTCCAAACACAAGCAAGAGGCATATGATTTCATGCGTTGGTTGACAACAGAAGGAATCTCTGAACAAGGAATTTGGGTACCTTCATGGAAAAAAGCAGATATGAGCGCAGCGCTAGAAAAAGTGGCGAATGGAGCGAAGAAACCTGATGCCATTAATATGGAATCATTGAAGACTACACTTTCTTCTGTTAAGCCTAGTGAAGTCGTTGCCCCACCAGCATATACGAATGAAGCCTATACCGAATTTGGTGCAGAGGTGGAATTATATCTTCTTGGTGAGCAGGACCTTGATAAAACGATGAAAAACATTAAAGAAAAAGTACAAGCTGTAGTAGATGCGAATAAGTAATAAGAATAATTAGAATATTTATGATATAATAGAGAGAAAACACATGTTTTCTCTCTATTTTTATTGTTTTTTACGATTGGAAGCGGTGATCATTCATGAAGTTACTTTGGAATAAAATAATGCAAATGTCACTTCGAACTCGATTAATCTTATCTGTTATTCTCTGTATTTTATTTCCGTGGGTTGGTACCTATATCGTCTCAAACTATTTTACGAAGGATGTACTTGAGCAACGAGCAGCAACCCAATCAGAAGATGATTTACGGATGATTGAATTAGGAATAAAGAATATGTTAGATGATATTATGAATACCTCAAATTATATTCAATTTGATTCTAATATGAGACAGCTACTAAAATCGCATGAGGTAATTGATGTAGATTCTCCCACCGTAAAACAACAAATTGCTCTAAACTATATCCATATATCGAAGGAATTATCTGGTATTACTGATTTACTAAGGCCTCTGTATATTACTATTTTGTTTAATAATGATCTATATTACACCAATTATTCCAAACTCGATTTTAATCCTTTGCAATTTAAAGAAAAAACATGGTTTGGAAAATTGGATCACTTAAGTTTTTACCAAACCTATTGGCTAGGTGCACACCCTACCTACATTCAATCTGAAAGAGATACTTACCCATATCTGATTACTATTGGCAGAAGGATTCAAAAAGGGAATTCCTCATATATCTATTTAATTATAAGTTTTAAAGAAAATCAGATTAAGCAACTATTTAGTCAATTTCAAAGTGAAAAGCGGGCAAAATTTTATTTGACCAATAACACTGGTGAAATCTATTCAAGCTTGAATACAGATGAAGTAGGAACGATATTACCTTATGACGTGACAAACGCTGATTATCAGATTGTAGACTTTAAGGAGGAGAAACATTTAATGGTTTCTTATCCAGTGTCATATTCTAAATGGAGATTAGTCAGCCTCGTGCCATATAACGATATAATTGGATCAATCAATTTGGTAACAAGAACAACGATTTTAATTCAAGGTGTTTTTTTAGCTCTATTTTTAATTGGTCTTATTATGCTTGTGCGTGAGTTTACAAAACCGATCACAAAATTACATCATGTGACAAAAGCAATCAAACAGGGTGATTTAACTGCAAGGATACATTTATCTGGAAGTAATGACGTCGCTCAATTGGGCCACTCCTTTAATCATATGCTGGACACCATCGAGGAAATGATTGAACAGGTTAAAATACAAGAGGAAGCGAAACGAAATGCTGAACTAGAAATGCTTCAAGCACAAATTAACCCACATTTTTTATTTAATGTATTAAATGCGATTCGTTTAAAAATAAAAATGGAGGGTAACTCTGGCAGTGCTTCACTCATATATTCATTATCTGCACTCCTCCGAATGACGATTAATCGTAATAATGCTTTTATTCCACTGGAGGAAGAGTTAACGATTGTAAAGCATTATGTAGATTTGATGAATTTTCGACACCAACATGATGTAGAATTAGAAATCGATGTAAACGAATCTGCCTCTAGTTTTCAAGTACCAAGATTTTTCTTACAACCTATTATTGAAAACGCAATCATTCATGGGAATAATAATAGGAAAGAAACTATTAAGATTATTGCAAGTGAACAAATTGATACGTACCTGAAGCTAGTCATTACCGACAATGGTAAAGGTATGGATATGCTTACGCTTGAAGGATTGCGAAAAAAGATTTTCCATCAAAAGGGTCATGATACTGTAAAAAGTAGTAAATCGTTTAACGGAATAGGAGTACAAAATGTCTATCAAAGGATGAAATTGATTTATGGAGAAGCATTTCAATTGAGGATAGACAGTATGGAAGGAGAAGGAACGACGTTAACGTTTCAAATTCCAGTACATAAGAGGTGGTTAGATGTACGAAATAGTTTTGGTAGATGATGATGTGATTGTAATTGAATTTTTGAAGAAAGTGATTCCATGGCAGGAATACGACTTCCAAGTAGTTGCAAGTTTTCAAGATAGTAATGAGGCTTTAGCATTTATGCAAGAAAACCCTTTTGATGTATTGATAACTGATATTGGCATGCCGAAACTGAATGGAATTGAATTAATTGAGCAGCTGAAAAAATCGAATATCAACTCCTATAATGTCATCCTATCTTGCCATGATGAGTTTACCTTTGCACAACAAGCGATAAAGTTAGAAGCCTATGATTACATTTTAAAAGAATCCATGGAAGAAACGAATATCATTGCTCTGCTTGAAAGGTTAAAGCAGAAGTTGGACCATGAACGTTATACAAATAATCAGCACGTCATAGTCACCAAGTTTCTAGAAAGGACCACTAGAAATGACGATGTGTTTAAAGCACAAAAATATGTACAAACCCATCTTGGAGAAAAGATTTCTTTGACAGAGGTAGCTGCCCATTTACATTTAAACTCTAGTTATTTCAGCAGGATGTACAAGAAAGAAACGGGAGAAGGTTTTGTTGAATATGTGACAAGAGTTAAAATGGAAAAAGCACTAGAATTACTAGATCATCCCGGAAACTCGGCAGAGCAGATAGCGTATGAGTTAGGCTTTGAAAGTAAAGGTTATTTTTTAAAAACCTTTAAAAGGTTTTATGGGATATCTCCAAGAACATATAAAAATCAAGATAAAGTAACGGTGAAGAATACTACTTAATGAACACCAACAACAACCAGGTTAGTAGCGAAGTAACCAAATGGAGTACGATTTGCTTTGTTATAGCTTTAGGCTTCCCGATTGGTTTGGGAAGCCTTTGTTTATTATAATTCAAACATAATCCTCTATCACAATTCATCTGTTTACGACTGGTCCACTTGAATCATAATTTTGGTGACATATTGCTCCTTATGATTCTTTACTACGGAATCATAGATATACTCTTCAAAAACATGTTCTCCTATGGTTACATTTAATCGTTCCATCTCTAGAAAAAGCCTTTTATATGTGTGATGTATGGAATTATCATCCCCAATATGATAGCCAATGATAAAATCACCTTTAACCGTTTTAAAATACGGATGACCTTCCCTTGGATTTGGTTGTTCAATATACAAATAACTGTAATTCGTATATTCACCTTTTAATACTTGTTCCCTTTTCGTGATAACACCAATGGGATATCCAGTATCGAGATGTGATTCGCTCAATTCATTCAGGAAATCTGATACAACTTCTACAAAATGCTCTTCCGTTATATTTTCAATGTTTTTACTTAGATATAGTGTTGCTTCTGGTAATGGCTCAAGCGTAACCTTATTAAAATCCAGATGGGAAGCTTCTTCTATTAATGCTATTTGTGCCTCGATAAACTTTTCCTTCATTTCAATTTCCTGACGTTTTTTCACAATCTCTTCTTTCTTTTGATACATTAACGACAAATAACGTTCAGGAGATTTACTCTGCATGTAAAGTTGAATATCGTGAAGCGACATATCAAGATCTTTTAATAAATCGATAACAAAGAATAGCTCTATTTGGTGGATTGAATAATAACGGTATCCTTTTTCATTTTTCAATATCGGAGACAAAAGTCCAATTTGATCATAATAGAAAAGTGTCTGTTTGTTTACTTTACAAAGCTTAGCGAATTCACTCGTGGTTAAATATTTTCCATTCTTTTTATTCATTTTTTACAGCACCACCCTTGACTATATAGTAACTATATACACTACGATGGAAATTGTAAAACAAATGATAAACAATGGGTTCATTTTGTTAAGGAGAATGTAGAAGATGAAGAATCAAAAAGTTACATTAGGATTATTACTAATGAATTTATTCATTGCTTTTTTGGGGATTGGACTTGTGATTCCAGTATTACCAACGCTGATGAATGAATTAGGTATAACAGGAACAACAGTTGGTTATTTAACAGCAGCATTCGCTATTGCACAATTGATTATTTCACCATTTGCAGGGAAAGCAGCAGATCAATTTGGCAGGAAAATAATGATTGTCATCGGTTTGTTTATTTTTGGCATCTCAGAGTTTTTATTTGGTATCGGCAAAGAAATTGAAATGTTATTTATCTCTCGTATTTTAGGTGGAATTAGTGCCGCATTTATTATGCCAGCGGTTACTGCTTATATTGCTGATATCACAAATTTGGATACTCGTCCCAAAGCACTTGGGTATATGTCGGCTGCCATAAGTACAGGGTTTATCATAGGTCCGGGTATCGGTGGATTTTTAGCGGAATTTGGAACGCGTATACCGTTCTATTTCGCAGGTGCCCTGGGTGCCACCGCTGCTATTCTTTCAATTATTTTCTTAACTGAGCCAGATCGTTCTCAGGAAAATATAGAACAAGTCTCAGGAACGAAGAATGTTCTCAAGCGTATGATTGCCACCAAAATATTTCCTTGCATTTATTTTAATATTTATTGCCTCATTTGGATTGGCCGCTTTTGAGTCATTCTTTAGTCTATTTGTGGACCACAAATTTCAATTCAAACCATCCGATATCGCTATTGTGATCACTGGTGGTGCCATTTTTGGTGCAGTGTCACAAGTGATATTATTTGACCGGCTTACACGAATTTGGGGAGAAATAAAACTGATTCGCTACAGTTTACTTTTATCAGCTGTTTTGGTCTTCTTAATGACCGTTGTTCATTCCTATTTCTCAATTTTATTGGTTACCTTTATTGTATTTGTAGGTTTCGATTTATTCCGGCCAGCAGTAACTTCCTATCTTTCAAATATTGCTGGGAATGAACAGGGTTTCGTTGGAGGAATGAATTCAATGTATACCAGTTTAGCCAATATTAGCGGACCCATTATAGGGGGGATATTATTTGATATTGATATCAACTACCCATACTACTTTGCGACGGTCATACTGACATTTGGAATCGTTATTACTTTATTCTGGAAGAAACAAGAAAATCGTTCTTCTTTGGAAGTGAAGGCTGATTCAAGATAGGATTGAAAGTGAATGCTTTCAATCTTTTTTCTTTTTAATTTCCTTGAATTTAATACATAAGCAATTTATTATATAAGCAATTAATTATATGCTAATACAGATATGGCTTGTGAAGGATAAAATGTTGCTTTTATACCAAAAAAGCAAAAAGTGATCTATTCGGTCAAGGGGGAAGCTCCTATGTGACTGAAAAAGCAAAAAAGGATTTATTCGGTCAAGTGGGGAACTCCTATGTGACTGAAAAAGCAATAAGTGATTTTTTCGGTCAAGAGGGAAGCTCCTATGTGACTGAAAAAGCAAAAAAGGATTTATTCGGTCAAGTGGGGAGCTCCTATGTGACTGAAAAAGCAAAAGGTTATTTATTCGGTCGAGTGGGAAGCTCCTATGTGACTGAAAAAGCAAAAAGGGATTTTTTCGGTCAAGTGGGAGTCCATATGAATTAATTTATTAGGAGGTGTATAATCGTGTCAAAATCAACCGTTGAATTAGAACGCGTAGCGAGCATTTTAAAGTTGTTAGGAGATAAAACTCGTTTAACTATGGTCAAAATACTTGATAGCCACGATGCTTGCGTATGCGAATTTGTTGAAATATTTAAAACAAGTCAGCCGGCAATCAGCCAGCATATTCGCAAGTTAAAAGATGCTGGGTTGGTGCGGGAAGCAAGAAGAGGACAATGGTTACTTATTCCTTAAGTGAAGAAAGTCCTTATTATCCATTGGTTCAAGATTTACTTCAGCACCTTCCAAATCAAGATTTTAGATTAAAGGAATTAGAACAACAGGGTTTAAGAATTTCATGTGAATAATTGGAGGTTTCAACTTTGGCATCAACCATACTTGCATCATTGATTTTTTTAATTACGCTTATTCTTGTTATATGGCAGCCAAGAAATCTATCCATTGGTTGGTCCGCTTGTGGTGGTGCGATCCTCGCACTAATTGTTGGAGTGGTTGACTTCCATGACGTTCTGGAGGTAACCAATATTGTATGGAATGCAACTTTTTCATTTATTGCCATCATTATTATTTCATTAATATTAGATGAAATTGGGTTCTTTGAATGGTCAGCCCTCCACATGGCAAGAGCGGCTAAAGGAAATGGAATTAAAATGTTTGTTTATGTGAGCATTCTAGGTGCTCTAGTGGCAGCATTCTTTGCAAATGACGGGGCTGCTCTTATCTTAACGCCAATCGTTTTAGCCATGGTTCGAAATTTAAAGTTGGAAGAAAAAATGATATTTCCGTTCATTATGGCTAGTGGTTTTATAGCTGATACAACTTCATTGCCGCTAGTAGTAAGTAATCTTGTAAATATCGTTTCTGCTGACTTTTTCGGAATCGGATTTGCAGAGTTTGCCTCAAGAATGTTTGTTCCAAATTTATTTTCTTTAGTGGCTAGTATTTCAGTCTTATACCTTTACTTCAGAAGGAACATACCTAAAAAATATGATTTAGCTCATTTAAAGAAACCTGTCGAAGCCATTCGGGATCAAAAAATGTTTCGATTATCCTGGCTGGTCCTTGCTATATTATTAGCGGGATATTTTATTAGTGAAATACTTCATGTTCCAGTATCCATCATTGCAGGCATAGTAGCTATATTTTTCTTATTAATGGGAAGAAGAAGCCCTGCAGTCGAAACAAAAAGGGTTATTAAAGGTGCTCCATGGGCAATCGTATTTTTCTCAATTGGAATGTATGTGGTGGTTTATGGGTTACGAAACGTAGGATTAACCAATGTCTTAGCAGACCTAATCCAAGTAACAGCTGACCAAGGATTATTTGCAGCTACAATTGGAATGGGTTTTATTGCAGCTATACTTTCTTCCATTATGAATAATATGCCAACTGTAATGATTGATGCTTTAGCCATTGCAGAGACCAATACGAGTGGTGTGATTAGAGAAGCCTTAATATACGCCAATGTAATTGGTTCAGATTTAGGTCCCAAAATTACTCCGATTGGCTCTCTAGCAACCTTATTATGGTTACATGTTTTATCGCAAAAAGGGGTAAAGATTTCTTGGGGTACTTATTTTAAAACGGGAATTGTGTTAACCATCCCAACTTTGTTTATCACTCTGGTTGGTCTCTATATATGGTTGTTATTTATTTAAAGGAGAATTCTATGAAAAATAAAAAGAAACTTTACTTCTTATGTACAGGAAATTCATGTAGGAGCCAAATGGCTGAAGGATGGGCTAAAAAGCACCTTAGTAATGAGTGGGAGGTACGTAGTGCTGGGATTGAAGCACATGGTTTAAATCCAAATGCAGTAAAAGGGATGAAGGAAGCAGGAATTGATATTTTAACTCACACTTCTGATATTATTGATCCTGAGTATTTGAATAATGCTGATTTAGTTGTCACTCTGTGTGGTGACGCAGCTGATAAGTGTCCAATCACACCGTCAAAGGTAAAACGAGTTCATTGGGGATTTGATGATCCTGCCATAGCACAAGGAACGAATGAAGAAAAATGGGCTTTTTTCCAGCGTGTCCGCGATGAGATTGGAAATCGCATTGAGCGATTTGCCAAAACTGGTGAGTAAAGATAATTTTGGCAGATAAGGAGATTTTGGTAAAAAAAGGTCATTGTAAAATGTGCGTGTTCAAACTCCACACTCAATACGGAGATGAAATATCCATATATAGGGAATTTTGATATCTACGCCAGGCAGCCGCCTGGCTTTTTTAGCTTTTAAGTTGGAGTGTGGAATTAATCAGGCAGATTAACAAAAGTAATATGCTGATAAAAAGGAAACTATGCAGGTAAGCGAATAGAATTCGCAGATGTAGGAATCATTTTAGCAGGTATGAAGATTTTTAAATAAATAAAAAACACATCTAGAATATAGAGTTCAGTTAGGGGATAAAGGTGAAAAGGCAATAACCCAAATTTTATTAAAACATTCAAATAATTGTTTGACCATTGAAATGCCATTTGTATATACTATAATCAAATGAACGTTTGAATGAGAAGAGTAAATACTTTTACTCACCATTGGAGGTAAAACAGATGAGTAATGCTAGTTTGGAAAAAACAAACGAGAAAACCGTGTATCGTGTGCAAGGATTTACCTGAGCAGGCTGTGCGACGAAGTTCGAAAAGAACGTAAAACACCTGGATGGTGTTTCTGACGCAAGTGTAAACTTTGGTGCTGCTAAACTTACCATTTATGGAGCAACAACCATTAAGGAAATAGAAAAAGCAGGAGCTTTTGAAAACATAAAAGTTTTTCCGGAAAAACAAAAAGTTGAAGAGAAAAAAGAACCATTCTTCCAAAAACATTCAACTGTTATTGCCTCGCTAGTTTTCTTACTTATTGGGTGGATTTCAGCGGAACTGAATGGGGAGGAGAGTATTTCTTCCATTTTAGCCTATGGGGCTTCTATTTTAATCGGTGGTTACCGCCTATTTCGTACAGGATTAAAGAATATAACCCGTTTAGAGTTTGATATGAAAACCTTGATGACCATTGCTGTTATTGGTGCGGCTTTTATTGGGGAATGGGGTGAAGGGGCTACGGTTGTAATCCTATTTGCCATAAGTGAAGCCCTTGAGTCTTACTCAATGGATAAAGCCCGTCAGTCGATTCGGTCATTAATGGATATTGCTCCTAAAGAAGCATTGATTCGAAGAGGGAATCAAGAGATAACCGTTGAAGTCGACGATATTCAAATTAGCGACATTATGATTGTTAAACCTGGGCAAAAAATAGCGATGGACGGAATCGTGGTAAAAGGGTTATCAGCTGTTAATCAAGCAGCGATTACAGGTGAGTCTGTTCCAGTTGCAAAAACGGTTGATGACGAAGTGTTTGCTGGAACTTTAAATGAAGAAGGATTACTTGAAATTAGGGTAACCAAGCATGTTGACGATACGACGATTGCAAAGATTATTCATTTAGTCGAAGAGGCTCAGGCTGAAAGAGCACCTTCTCAGGCATTTGTGGATCGGTTTGCAAAATATTACACTCCACTTATCATGCTAGTAGCATTAGGAGTAGCAGTGGTACCACCTATTCTCTTTGAAGCAGATTGGGACAAATGGATTTATCAAGGTTTGGCAGCTCTAGTGGTAGGATGTCCTTGTGCGTTAATTATTTCAACTCCAGTTGCAATCGTAACGGCAATAGGTAATGCAGCTAGAAACGGGGTTTTAATTAAAGGCGGAATTCATTTAGAAGAAATGGCGTCCATCAAAGCGATTGCTTTTGATAAAACAGGTACCCTAACAAGAGGTATTCCAGCTGTTATAGATTTCCTTCCACAGCAAAATAAAGATTCAAAGGAGCTTCTATCCATTATTGCCGCATTAGAAAATGGCTCTCAACACCCATTGGCTTCTGCCATCATGGAAAAAGCAGAACAGGAAAACTTACCTTATCATAGCGTTTCAATTGAAGACTTTTCCTCCATCATAGGAAAAGGCATTAAAGGAAAGATTAATGGTGAGACCTATTATGTAGGAAGCCCTAATTTATTTGAGGAAATCTTACTAAATGGAATCCCAAGTAACCTAAAATCCCAAATTTCTGAACTGCAAAATCAAGGTAAGACCGTTATGGCAGCAGGGACAACAACTGAAGTGATGGGGTTGATTGCGGTTGCTGATGTATTAAGAGAAAATAGTAAAAGTGTAATTCAAAAACTCCACACATTAGGCATTCAAAAAACAATCATGTTAACAGGTGATAACGCTGGAACTGCAAAGGCGATTGGAAAACAAGTAGGTGTTTCTGATTTACAATCAGAATTACTTCCACAGGATAAACTGACATTCATCAAAGAACTCAGAGGCAAATATGGCCGTGTCGCAATGGTTGGAGATGGTGTAAATGATGCGCCTGCACTTGCTGCTTCTACAGTGGGGATTGCAATGGGTGGAGCCGGAACAGATACAGCTCTTGAAACAGCAGATATTGCTTTAATGGCAGATGATCTCGGAAAATTACCGTTTACGGTCAAACTAAGTAGAAAAGCATTAACGATTATAAAGCAAAACATCACGTTCTCGTTAGGAATTAAACTGTTGGCTTTACTATTAGTTATTCCAGGTTGGCTTACACTATGGATTGCTATATTCGCTGATATGGGCGCAACACTTATTGTCACATTAAATGGCTTACGGCTTCTTAGGGTAAAAGACAAATAAACATAAACTGGCTTCCTGACGTTATGGAGGCCTTTTGTCTATTTTTGAGGGGGAAATAACATGCTTTATGACGTTTTAGTTATAGGTGCAGGTCAAGCCGGATTATCAATGGGATATTGTTTAAAGAAGAAAAAATTAAATTTCCTAATCTTAGATAAAGGAAGTGAAATCGGTCATAGTTGGAAAAATCGATACGATTCCTTAACATTGTTTACACCACGTACATATAGTTCACTCCCAGGTTTATCATTAAAAGGAGAGGAGAAACAGTATCCCACAAAAGATGAAATTAGTGATTATTTATCGTTGTATGCAAAAGTATTTTCAATTCCTATTCAGCTTAATACCACTGTTACAAAGTTGGACAAAGAAGAAAACTGTTTTAGATTGTACACTAACCAAGGTGAATATCAATGTAAAAATGTGATTGTAACGACAGGTCCTTTCCAAGAACCATACATCCCAGAATTTTCACAAAATCTGTCGGAAAATATCCTACAACTTCATTCCTCACAATATAAAAACCCTAGTCAATTACAGGATGGGACCACATTGGTTGTTGGAGGAGGGAACTCAGGGGCACAGATAGCTGTTGAAATTTCAAACAAAAGAAACGTTTACCTTTCGGTTGGCCAGCCAATAAGATATTTACCACTGGATATAGGTTCTAAAAGTATATTTTGGTGGTTTGATAAATTGGGAGTTTTAAAGGCAAACGTAAATAGTAAAGTTGGTCAATTTATCAAGCATAAGCCTGACCCCATTTTTGGTTTTGAGCTTAAGAGGCAGCTGAAGAGTCAAGATATCATAATTAAACCAAGAGTAACAACAACTGATAGAAACCGAGTATCCTTCGAAAATGCAACTAGTTTAGAAGTATCGAATGTCATTTGGTCCACTGGTTTCAAGTCAGACTATAGATGGATTAATATTCCTTCGATTTTTAATGAGGTGGGGACGCCGTTACATAATAGAGGCATTACAACCATGAAGGGTCTCTGCTTTTTAGGCCTGCCCTGGCAATATCGTAGAGGTTCAGCCTTGCTACATGGTGTTGGATATGATGCTGAGTATTTAATCAAGAAGCTATTTTAATGGAGAGAAAGTATAAGATACCTAAAAAAGAATATAAATGTACATGAGAAAAGTGTTCCATACCATTGAAGCTGTTTCAATTTGGCTGTATTTAGGGTATTATTAAACATATATTTTAAATGTCCTAGGGGGTTGTAAATGTTAGGAATTCTATTAGCTGGTATTGCCCCTGGTTTAGCATTATTGAGTTATTTTTATTTAAAAGATAAGTATGAACCAGAACCAGTATCGATGGTATTAAACACGTTTTTTTATGGTGCATTGATCATCATTCCGATTGCATTTTTTGAATATATTCTTAAAGAAGAAAATATTGTTCAATATGATTCTATTTTTGCGATTTTTTCTTCCGGTTTAATAGAGGAATTTTTTAAATGGTCAATCTTATTTTTCATTGCATACAAGAGTTCCGAATTTGATGAGCCGTTTGATGGTATTGTCTATGGTACCTCCATATCTTTGGGGTTTGCAACCGCCGAAAATATACTGTATTTGATGAATAATGGGATGGAATTTGCGCTAACACGTGCATTACTGCCTGTTTCAAGTCATGCCTTGTTCGGCGTTATTATGGGGTATTATATTAGCAAAGCAAAGTTTACAAAAGGATTAAAATGGCCTTTATTCCTGTCATCTCTATTGATTCCAGCCTTATTACATGGGATATTTAACTTTTTATTGTTAAACCAAGGATCATGGTTTACAATGTCTCCTTATATGATGTTCTTATGGTGGTTCGGTTTGAAAAAAGTACAATTAGCTGAAATTTCAAGCTATAATCATTTCCAAAAGAAGTCGATTAACCGAACACCATTAAATCTAAAGTCAGGAAAGAAATTATTCCTTCCTGTAAGTAGATAGAAATGTTTCTGAGACGTTTGTAATTTAGAGGAATTTTCAAAACGTGTATGGGCTCTAGTCTATACACGTTTGTTATTGTGAAAAGTGATATTGTAATTTACTTATATAAAGACTTTAGAATGGAAGGTAGAATAAAATGAAAAAATTTCCCGTTACAATCCCGACTATGATTATTGTAGTGGTGATAGCGATGTGGATGCTTGAAAAGGATTACTCCGAAATTAACATTATGACTCGAATATTTATTGCCGTAGGTGCAGGCATTATTTCTGGGATCATTTCGTTCTTTTTATTTAGGTTTGACAAAGAAAATACTAAATAATTGTAACCCGCAGGGAAGAAGGGGTATCTGGTCTACTTTTCTGAGGTTAAAGTACATCTTTTTTCGAAACTATATTATTACAACCTATTTTGCAAAAAAAGCTGAATATACTTAGCTCATGGAATGGGCTGTATACTTCAGCTTTTTAGGAAATTATTGTTTTTTTTAACATGCATTTTAAAAGTTTATCCCGTTACTCAATTTTCTGGAGCGGTTTAATGTTCTTAAGTCTACCAGTTGGTGTGATACACTCCCGCTAGATCACGTCGTTCATAGGTATGGGCACCAAAATAATCACGTTGTGCTTGCAAAATATTTGCACTTGATCGTCCAGCTCGATAGCTATCGTAATACGTAAGTGAAGCACTTAAACATGGGAAGGAGATTCCAGCATTAATGCCCTCACACACTACTTTACGCAAGCCCATTTGATAGTCTTGAACTTTTTCAGCAAAATATGGTGAGATTAATAAATTCGCTAAATCACTTTGTTCATGATAGGCTTCGCTGATGACGTTTAAGAATTCTGCCCGGATAATACATCCACCGCGGAAAATCAGCGCAATATCCTTTAATGGTAAATTCCAGTCTAAAAGTTCGGAAGTCGTTTTATATTGAGTAAATCCTTGTGCGTATGCACAAACTTTTCCTATATATAAGGCCTGTCTAATGTAGTCAATCCATTCATTTTTATCTAATGGCTGCTGAACGTTCTTAGGCCCTGATAAGATCGATTCGGCATGAACCCTTTCCTCCTTTAACGAAGAGATGTAGCGGGCAAATAATGACTCGGTAATAATCGATGCAGGGATGCCGTTATCAATGGCTTGGATGCTCGTCCATTTACCCGTTCCTTTTTGGCCGGCTTTATCCAAGATCACATCAATCAGAGGCAACCCTGTTATTTCATCCTTTTTTCGTAAAATTTCTGCTGTGATTTCTATTAAATAACTTTTCAGTTCGCCCTCGTTCCAGGTTTCAAATATTCCAGCTATTTCTTCAACGGATAATTCTAATTTTTCTCGTAAAAATGTGTAGGCTTCGGCAATTAGTTGCATATCTGCATACTCAATTCCGTTATGTACCATTTTTACAAAATGACCTGCTCCTTTTGGACCGATATAGGTACAACAAGGGTCACCATTTACATGGGCGGCGATTTTTGTCAGTACCGGAGCTACTTTTTCATAAACGATTTTATCACCACCTGGCATGATAGATGGTCCATTTAACGCTCCGACCTCCCCGCCAGAAATCCCAACACCTAAATAACCGATTCCTTTCGACTTCAACTCATCGTACCTGTGTTCAGTATCTGTAAAATGGGAGTTACCGCCATCCATGATGATATCGCCTAACTCAAGATGGGGGAGTATAGCTTGGATGACCGAATCGATCGGCTTACCCGCAGTTACCATTAGAAATATCTTTCTTGGCGTTTCTAAAGACTGAACAAAATCTTGGACTTCATAATATGGATGGATAGATTGCCCGTCCAATTTAGCTACAAGCTGATCTGTTAAATCTCTTGTGTAATTATACACAGCGACTTGTTCGCCTTTATTCGCCATATTTAACGCGATGTTGCTGCCCATTACTCCTAAACCAATGACACCAATTGTATTTAACATTTATTCATGCTCCTTTATATCATATTAATAGGCAGTAAAACCCTCACTTTAAAAGCGGGGATTTACTGCCTGGAAGGTTTATACAAACAAACTTAATAATAGTACAAAACCTAATCCAGCTACGGAAATAATCGTTTCCAGCAAGGTCCATGTTGCAAAGGTTTCTTTCATGCTTAAACCAAAGTATTCTTTAAACATCCAGAAACCAGCGTCGTTTACGTGGGAAAGAATGACACTTCCGGCACCTGTTGCAAGAACGACCAGAGCAAGGTTAACATCACTTTGTCCTAACATTGGAATCACTAAACCAGCTGTCGTTAAGGCAGCAACAGTTGCAGATCCTAATGCAATACGTAAAATGGCAGCAATCATCCATGCGAGGATAATCGGTGATATGGCAGTCCCTTTGAATAATTCCGCTACATAGTCACCTACGCCGCCGTTAATTAATACTTGCTTGAAGGCACCACCGCCTCCAATGATTAACAGCATCATACCAATGTGCAGAATGGCTTGTGTACAAGACTCCATGACATCCTTCATAGGAATCTTTCTTGCGATACCCATTGAATAAACAGCAAATAATAGGGAAATCAACATAGCCGTACCGGCTTCACCGATAAATCGGATCACTGCTAGTATAGTATTATCTTCGAAGCCCAATGTTTTTTGCATCAAGGTAATAATTGTTGCAATTGACATTAAGATAACAGGAAGTAAAGCAGTAAATACACTGATGCCGAATTTAGGTGTATCTTCAAGCTTAAATGTTTTTAGTTCACCTAATGAGGCAATGCTGCCCATTTTTGTAAATGATTCAGGGACAAGTTTTTTCGCAATTTTTGTAAAAATTGGCCCAGCTAAGATTACCGTAGGAACCGCACAAATGAAACCATAAAGTAATACTTCTCCAATATCAGCACCAAGTTCACCAGCAATCGTAGTTGGTCCTGGATGCGGCGGCAAGAAACCGTGTGTCACCGATAAAGCTGCTGTCATGGAAATACCAAGTGACAAGATGGAAACTTTTAATTCTCTAGAAATCGCAAAGACAATTGGAATCAATAATACTAATCCTACTTCGAAAAATAACGCGATACCGATTATAAATGAAGCAACTACTACTGCCCATTGAGTATTTTTTTCGCCAAACTTTTTTACTAGAGTCATCGCAATGCGCTGCGCACCGCCTGAATCAGCGATTAACTTACCAAGCATGGCTCCAAGTCCAAAGATTAAACCTATATGTCCAAGTGTTCCGCCTAATCCGGCTTCGATGGTTTTAACCACTTCCTCTAGTGGCATTCCAAGTGCTAAAGCTACTCCAAAAGATACTATGATCAATGAAATAAAGGTGTTTAATTTCATGCCCATGATTAAAATTAATAATGCAATAATTCCCAATGCTACTATAACTAATGGCATTTTATTTCCTCCTGATGTTTATCTAGTTGTTTTTTAGTAAGCTTCTTTGATAGTTTGCAATCTGTGTATATTCATTTTCTAATACTCTTGATAGGTTAATAAAGATTGGCAGCAATTGCCTATACTCTTTTACCGATTCTTCTTTCGGTTTGTGCTTATAGGTACTGCCAATCATTTCAGAAACACTCTCAAATGAATCTATTTGTCCTAGGGCATATAGACCTAAAATACAAGCACCCAGGCACGAACTTTCGTAGCTTTCTGGAACCACCACTTCCGATTCGAATATATCGGACATCATTTGTCTCCAAACATCGGACCTTGCGAATCCCCCGGTAGCTTGGATTCGGGTAACAGGCTCGTCCATGCATTCAATTAAGGCTAAAAATACTGTGTATAAATTGAATATGACACCTTCTAAAGCTGCTCGAATCATATGTTCCTTTTTATGTGACAAGGTTAAACCAAAGAAGGAACCGCGCACGTCGGGATTCCATAATGGTGCACGTTCCCCAGCGAGGTATGGATGGAATAACAATCCATCGGCACCAGGTCGTACACGTTCGGCAATCTTAGTTAAGACTTCATATGGATCGATTCCGAGTCGTTTGGCAGTTTCTACCTCGGAAGATGCAAATTCATCGCGTATCCAACGAAGGACCATTCCTCCATTGTTTACCGGTCCGCCAATCACCCAATGTTTTTCTGTTAAGGCATAACAAAAGATTCTTCCTTTTTCATCTGTTTTCGGATTATCAATGATTGTTCGTATCGCACCGCTTGTCCCAATGGTGACAGCGATTTCTCCTTTACGGATAGCATTTACACCTAGATTTGAAAGGACTCCATCACTTGCCCCAATCACAAAAGGTGTTTGTAAGTCGATCCCAATCTGGTTGGCTAAGAACGGATCACAGTTGGTAAAAATCTTAGTTGTTGGAACGAGCTTCGATAATTGATCACGTGTAATACCAGCAATTTCAAGGGCTTCATCATCCCAATCTAAGTTTTTCAGATTCATCAGCCCCATGCTGGAAGCCAGGGAATAATCGACAGCATATTGATCGAAGAATTTCTTAAAAATATATTCCTTAATACCGATATATTTTTTTGTGTTAACAGCGATTTCAGGACGTTCATTCACAATCCAGGTAATCTTAGATAGCGGTGACATCGGGTGAATCGGTGTTCCGGTGCGTTTGTATACGTTATGCCCATCTAATTCATTTTTAATTTTGTGGGCCCAAGTTTCACTTCGATTATCAGCCCAGGTGATACAAGGTGTGAGTGGCTTGCCATTTTCATCCATTGCAATAACACTATGCATCGCACTGCTAAATGAAATAAATGATGGTTTTTTATTTGAATGCTTTTTCGTTATTGACGAAATGGCTGTCAAAACTGCCTGGAAAATTTCTTCAGGGTCTTGTTCTGCCGTTGCTATATTCGGTGTGAAGAGCGGATAACCGATATTTTCTGTTTGAATGACACTGCCATTTTCCGTAAATAAAACGGCTTTTGTACTGGTTGTACCGATGTCTACACCTAACATATAATTAGTCATTTTGTTGTTCGACTCCTTTTAGAAGCCTCATTTGGGACCTCCACAAATCTTCAACTTTCTCTTGAACATCATCAAAGTTTTGATGTAACGATCTAACCATCAGGTCTCGATTCTTTGTTTCGATTGCTTCAATGTATAGTTGATGATTATTTAGGATTCTGGTAAAATCTTCATACTTTTCTTTAAAACGACTGCGCATAGAAAGGAGAATTAAGCTCTCCATCACAGGCTTTAAATTATCCCATATCATCAGGATGTAAGAATGATTAATTGCCCGAATAATCGTTTCATGAAATAGGACATCCTGATAAGAAAACTCATCCGCATCTTGGTATTTTATGGCGATTTTCATCATCTCAAGTATTTTACTCAGTTCCATGACTAATTCAGTCGATTCCATGCTTGCAAGACGTTCAAATACAAATGTTTCGATCAGGATACGGACATCATAAATTTCTGCATATTCTTTTTCAGTTAAACCTACTACAGTGGCTCCCATTCTTTCTAATCGGATAATCTTTTCAGAAGCAAGAGTTTTTAATGCTTCACGGATAGGTGACCGGCTAACTGCAAAGTCTGCAGCTAATTTATTTTCAGATAGGACGGTACCGCTTTCAATCATGCCCGAAATAATGCGCATTCTAAGTTCGTAGGTAACACGGTCTCCAGCTGAAGCTTTGGAAAGCCATTTTACAGGATAGAGAAATTCCTTTTGTTCGGCCATAAAATCACCTCTATTTAATTCAAGTCTACTTGTATACAAGTATTATAATAGGATTTTCAAAATATGCAAGCGCTATTTTTTAATAATATTGAACTTACGGGGCAGGTAAATTTATACAGTCACAAATCCTGAATCAATACTGCATTATAGCGTTACCTCACGAATAAACCCCCACATATTGGTTGAAACAACCATTTTGTGGGGGTTTTGTTAAGTTAAGAATGGAAATTGGGTGAATTTACTTTATTCAATTGTCTTGATGATTGTTTAAAGGTTTTTATAGCATCACGTAAACTAAGCATTAGTTCTACCATAAGAAGAAGGATTACTACCCACACGCCCATCTTAAGGATGGTGTCGATAACGAAGGGAGCGATCAATAAATGAGTATGGAAAAGGGCTGTGAAAGTATAAAACATGGCAAAAGTAAAAACTCTACTCCATTGCGTCACATCATAAACGAAGATTGCCTCTTTAAACCCATAGTGTTTGATCCGCCTGAACAGCCTATAGAGTTCAATAGTCTCAACCGCAATGAAAGTAATAAGGGCAGTTCTCCATATCACTCTAATGAGATCCAGGCTGAGGACGCCAGTGACAATACAGGCAACCCCAGAAATGGATAACGCCCCATGTAATATACAGTTCGTATTGTTCCAATCCATTTCAATTGACCAAGAATTTTTTATGTATCTTGATAGGATAAAAAAACACAAACCAAATAAAAACAAAATCCAATAATTAGTAAAGAGAGGTTAAAGATATCCGGAAAATATTTGAAAACAGTGTTAAGCAAAAGGACAACCGATTGTGTGCTGACCGTTGTTAACAGAAGAATGCCGTGGACATTCTGAAAAAATTTTGTTCGAGAAATTTCTATAAAAGTTTTTACACTGATCCCAAGATAAACAATCCAAAGCACAATATTTATAAAAGCAATAAGGACAGAAATAGTTCCCCAGTGGGAAAATTGTGTATAAAATAAAATGCCGCTTATAGAGGTGCCAGCAACCCATGTACCAATCCAAAACGGTTGATCACATTGGAATAATGGATGTCTTTAAATTTCCCATCCAAACTTGCTATGAAAAAAGATTAAATAAAGCCAAACCATAGGGTTAGGTTAATAATACATAGAATTTTACCAAATATATGCTGGAAGAACTGGATGCCAAAGTAGCTTAATAGAACTCCTTGTGTAACAATCTCAAGGGCCATAACAATCGCCATGGTAGAAGTTTGAATATATATATTTTTTTAAAAGTGAAAAAGAAAGTAATACAAACAATAAGGAAAATCAAGATTAATAAATAAACCACACTTATCACCATTATATTTTCAATATCTAATTAGTGTATCATTAATAAATCTAGAGGTCAGCACAAATGTTCCGCGTCAATAATATTAGGGGGTCAGTGCCAAGGCTGATTAAACCTTTATTTCACCGAGGACTGACCCCGTTTGTACTTAACCTAATGAAGTTTTTCCTTCACTAACCTAACCTAATTTAGTATAGGACTCCATTTTGGTAACCAAATAAGCCGCATAGTAAATAGTGAAAAATATAATAAAATCATATAAAGTGGACCACTTCTTAGGGTTATAGAAGTCAATGGCATTAAAGAAATTCATACCCCCAAAAGCAGCAATGGAGGCAAATATAATGCCTTTTAATAAGGGATTCACTTTTGGTTTTATTTGTAGAGCGAACATTACTGCAACGGGTGCCAAAGAAAAGTGATAGGGTAAAAATAGAAACGGTGCTAAAGGAATAATGACCATTGGGTATGACCAAAGCCCCAAAGACAAGGCAGCGAGATCTAGTGATAGTGAAATGAGTATCGTTAGTAAGCCACCTAAAAGGAGACGACCTGAACTGTCTTTCTTCCTGAATTTAAACCAAACAATCCAAGGAATGATAAATAGAGCGAGACCAAACCACCATTGCCATGTTGACAGAAAGTCTTCCCTCACTATTTTTGCAAATAAAGAACTAACCTCATGCAACTGGTTATAAGCTTTTTCTGATTCAGCAAGCCCCTTCTCAAATGCCATATTATTAACATCTCCCCAAAAAATAGTAATAGTATATATTTTTCAGTTAAGGATTAATTTATGTGGTGAGCTCTTAAAAAAACACATTTTGGGGCCATTCACCCAGTGCATTTAATACTATATTTCATCATGTATCCCCATTTGCTCAACATAAAGAGTCGCGTAAAATACTATAATATGATACAATTTTTTGCAAAGTGCATAAGGCAGGGACTTAAATGAAGGAACATCGACAATCAGATACTCCAAGTTCAAATCGAAATGGACCTACGCCCGAATACATGGAAGCTGTCCATAAGCTTAGGGAAAAATTACTCTATGGAATCCAAACGAGTGATCGGGATTTGTTAGCTGAATATGAAAAGGAAGGTACCCTAAAATTTAGCGATGAACAATTAAACATTCTTAACAGAGTCCCCAATAATAAACTCCGCTCCTATAAAAATATCCTTTTATCACACAATACACTTTATAGCTATGTTGCCGAAAAGGGAGGGTTAAGTGCATGGCAATGCCACTTTATATCGGAAAAATATGCAATCATGATTGAGCACACCCAAACCTTAGCAGAACTAGATATGATTCATTCAAATATGTTAACAGAATATTCCGACCCAACCATCCGAAAATCTAAAAGTGATAACGTATCAATTGTAGAGAAAGCAGAAAACTATATAGAAATGAATTTTTCTGAGGACATTTCGATGGTGGAAATGGCAGGGAAATTGCATGTTCACCCCTCTCATTTAATGCGTGCCTTTAAGAAAGATAAAGGAACAACCATTAGCCATTATCGAACTTTGAGAAGAATAAGAGAAGCTAAACAACTGATCCTTTTTTCCAATCTTTCGATGACGGAAATTGCTATTATGGTTGGTTTTAGCAACTCCCAGTATTTTTCTAAACTTTTCAAAGAGCTAGAAGGAATTACTCCCGTTGAGTATAAAAAGAAGACTAAGAAATAACCAATTTATATGTATTTAGGGTGCATGAAAAATCATGTACCATTTTTTTGTTTAAATTTTTGCAATTATACTATAAAAACATGCAATTGTAGTGCAAAAGTATTTTTACTTTCAAATGTATACTAATACTCAAGCACTAGATGAAGCGCTTACAGATAGAAACCGAATCAATTTTTTTACTAAAATGTAAACGGTTAAAAAAGGGGAGAGTTGATCATGAAAAAGTTTGGAGTAAAAGACCAGGTGGGGTATATGCTGGGAGATGTTGGTGGAAGTTTCGTTAACTTGTATATTGGGTCTTTCTTTATTGTGTTCTGTACCTATGTATTGGGTGTAAGCCCTTACTTTATGGGGACGATGTTTTTAGTCGGTAAAGTATTCGATGCCATTGTTACTGGTATTATGGGGACGATTACTGACCGATATAGAATAGGAAAAAGCGGAGATAAATTCTTGCCTTGGATTAGCTTTTCGAAATGGATACTAGCAGCAGCCTGTTTAATTGCCTTCGCTGATATCTCAAGTTGGGGATCTACCGCGACTCATATTTGGGTAGTAGCTGCTTATTTATTCTTCTGCGTAGCGTATACGGCTGATGCCATTCCGTATGGTTCATTAGCATCTGTAATCACGAATGATCCTGTTGAACGTACAAAATTATCTCGTGCCCGTTCCATCGGCGGTATGATTGTTGGCGTTGGATTCTTATCGTTTGTTCCAATGTTCATTTATGATAAGGCTGGAAATATCGTTCCAGAGGCATTCTTCTATATCGCTATTGTATTCAGTATTTTATCATTATTATCTTATACAGGGCTTGTAAAATTAACAACTGAACGTATCCGTGACGAAAAACCTGCTGGTGCTAAGCCTGATTACGATTTTAAGGATGCATTTAAAGAGGCATTTTCCAACAGACCATTAATCGGTATGATGGTTGCAACACTTGGTTCCACCTTAATTATTTCTGGTGTTGCTACTTTAGCTGCGTATGTATTTGCAGAGTATTATAACATGCCTAGTGCCTTTGCGATCAACTCATTCATCAGCATGGGAATTATCCTTGCGTTATTCGTTGTTATTCCAAAACTAGTGGCAAAATTCAATAAACGTAACTTAATTCTTGCTACATCAGCATTCAGTTTAGCAGCATCCGCTTTAATGACACTTATTAGGTTTGAAAATGTATATGTATTTGCAGCATTATACAATATCGCCACAATCGGTTCCTCCGTATTTGTTATCCTGGTATGGGCTTTGGTTACAGACTGTATCGATTATACAGAGTACAAAACCGGAAAGAAAATTGAAGGAACCCTTTATTCCCTCTATTCCTTTGCTCGTAAAGTAGGAATGGGATTAGGAGCAGCGATTGGAAGTTACTCTTTGGGCTGGGTTGGCTTTGTTTCTGGTGCAAAGTCACAACCACAAGAGGTAGCGGAAGGGATTTTAAAAATGTACACAGGTATGCCAGTTGTGGCATTTATTCTCATCCTAATCGGTGTTGGTTTAATCTTTAACCTAAATTCAAAGAGAACAAATGAAATGTATGCAGTATTAAGAGAAAGAAGAGCGTCTTAATAATAAGGCAACTCCTTAATTAAAAGAAAGGCAGGAGAATATAAATTGCGTACTAGATTCCTTTCAAAACTAACAAATGGGGAAGTCGAAGATTATTTAAATCGGAACGATTTAATATTTGTTCCAGTTGGAGTAACGGAAACTCACGGAGCCTTGCCGCTAGATTCTGAAACTGTTTTAGCGGAAGCGATTGCTTTAAAGATGGCGGAAGAATCAGATGGGCTTGTTTTGCACAACTTGCCTTATTTCTTCCCAGGCGGAACGATTGTTGGCCGTGGAACGATTCAAATGAGCATAAAAGACGGGATGGCTTATTTGGATAAAATTGCAAAGTCTTTACTAAATCAAGGTTTTAGGCGACAAGTCTATATTACTAGTCATGGTCCGGCCCATATGACAGTCAGTGGCATGGTTCGTGATTTCTTTGATGAAACAAAAGTACCAATCCTGTACATGGACGTATTAAAAGCTGCAGAAGCTGCCAATTTCAAACTGATGAATTCATTTCATGATATGACCATTGGTGCATATAAAGTTTTAGGTAGATTAGAAGATGTTCCATTGAATGTAAGTGAATCCCATTCTGTTACGTATGATGTGCAGCATATGTTTGCAGGGATGAATAAAAATCCTGGTAATCTATTAGGGAAATATGCTTATCAATCCGGAGCAGTAGGTTCTTACTTTAACGAACCATCTGATCATATGGTTACACCACTTTTGACGACACTTGAAGATAGAGAAGTATTTGCTGGTAGGGGTGTTCAAGCGATTAATGAACTTGTACAGGCATTGGATATGCCGGCGATCGTTGAAACACTTCGTCAAGTGGATGTTTATACGAAGGAAACGATTCTTCCTAGATATGGGGCATACTTGCCAGGGGAAAAATAGTAAAATGCAAATAATAAGTCGCGTGAACCTTTGGGTTCGTGCGGCTTATTTAATTTTAAAAATCATTCCGTGAAATATAAAATCCAAGGAACTATATTTTGTTTAAATTTACCATACTTGGACAATTATATAGGAGGTGGAAAATTTTAAAAAAAATTTAGTGAAGGAGGATGGGAGATGTTACTGGTACCACGTGAGATAGACAAACTTATGATTGTTGTGGCAGCTGATCTCGCAAAAAGAAGATGGGATCGAGGATTGAAGTTAAATTACCCTGAGGCCGTCGCACTCATTACTTACGAAGTATTAGAAGGTGCCCGAGATGGAAAAACCGTAGCTGAATTAATGGAATATGGAGCAACCATATTGACACGAGATGATGTAATGGAAGGAATTGCAGATATCATTGACGATATTCAGGTAGAAGCGACTTTTCCTGATGGAACAAAACTAGTAACTGTGCATGATCCAATTCGATAACTACAGGCAGGAGGGCACCCGAATGGAATGGGAACCAGGTCAATTATTTTTAAAAGAGGAACCAATTATTTGCAATGAGGGAAGAGATCTTTTTCGAGTGAAGGTTACCAATACAGGTGACCGGCCAGTTCAAATCGGCTCACACTATCATTTTTTTGAAGTAAATGAATCCTTACAATTTAACAGAGAAGAAGGGTATGGAAAAAGGTTAAATATCCCGGCCGGAGCGGCAGTTCGTTTTGAACCGGGTGATGAAAAGGAAGTCGAGCTGGTTCAATATGGAGGAGAACGGAAGGTATACGGCTTTAACAATAAAACCGATGGGCCTTTAGAAGGAGGGCATAGTAAATGAGTTTTGAAATGTCGAGAAAGCAATATGCCCAAATGTTCGGTCCCACTACTGGAGATTCGATTCGGTTAGCGGACACCGATTTAATCATTCAAATTGAAAAAGATTATACCACTTATGGTGAAGAAGTCGTTTTTGGCGGTGGTAAAGTTATTCGTGATGGAATGGGACAACATCCTCTCGTCACTCGTGGTGATGGCATTCCTGACACTGTTATTACGAATGCGGTCATTTTAGATTATACAGGAATTTACAAGGCAGATATTGCGCTTCGTGACGGTAAAATAGCTGCCATTGGCAAAGCGGGAAATCCATTAGTACAGGATGGGGTCGATATTGTCATTGGGGCTTCAACTGAAATTATCGCTGGTGAAGGGATGATTGTAACCGCAGGCGGAATTGACACCCATGTTCATTTTATTAACCCGGCACAAGTCGAGGTGGCTCTAACTGCAGGACTTACCACCTTAATTGGCGGTGGAACTGGGCCTACCTCCGGTTCAAGAGCGACAACTGTTACCCCTGGAGAATGGAATATCCACCGCATGCTTGAAGCAATCGAGGGTCTGCCAATCAATGTTGGATTAACAGGGAAAGGGCAGGCTGCAACGGAGGAACCACTGGCCGAACAAATTAGGGCTGGCGTCATTGGTTTAAAAGTTCATGAGGACTGGGGTGCGACACCTTCCGCACTAGATCATGCATTGTCGGTTGCAGACAAATTTGATGTACAGGTGGCACTTCATGCAGATACCCTAAATGAATCAGGGTTTGTTGAAAATACAATGGCAGCTTTAAAAGACCGTGTTATTCATATGTACCATACAGAAGGTGCCGGCGGCGGTCATGCGCCCGATTTAATTAAATCGGCCAGCTATATGAATGTACTGCCTTCTTCAACGAATCCTACATTGCCATATACGATTAATACTGTTGATGAACATTTAGATATGCTGATGGTTTGTCACCATTTGAATCCATCGGTTCCTGAAGATCTTGCTTTTGCTGATTCACGGATTAGAAAGGAAACCATTGCCGCAGAAGATGTCCTGCAGGATATGGGCATTTTTAGCATGACGAGCTCCGATGCGCAGGCAATGGGGCGAATTGGTGAGGTGGTTCTAAGAACCTGGCAGGTAGCCGATAAAATGATAAAAGAAAGAGGTTATCTTCAAGGGGATAATAAGCTTTCTAATAATAATCGGGCAAAGCGTTATATTGCAAAATATACAATCAATCCTGCGATCACCCATGGAATTTCCGATTATGTCGGGTCGATTGAAGTAGGAAAAATTGCAGACTTAGTTATGTGGTCTCCAGCGTTTTTTGGTGTTAAGCCAGAGTTGGTCATCAAAAGCGGAATGATTGTTCATGGAATGATGGGAGACGCGAACGCATCGATTCCAACACCGCAGCCAATTATTAGCCGTCCTATGTATGCTGCTACAGGTAAAGCTTTGTAAAAAAGTTCAATTACCTTCATATCGCAAGCGGCCTATGAAGATAAAGTTCATGAAAAGCTTGGGTTAGAAAAAATGATTATGCCGGTACATGGAATCAGAAAGTTAACGAAAAAGGACATGAAACTGAACTCGGAAACACCTGAGTTATCTGTTGACCCGCAAACATATGAAGTTAGAGTCAACGGAGAGCTGATTACCAGTGACCCGGCAAAAGAACTGCCGATGGCGCAACGTTATTTTCTATTTTGAGGTGAGAAAGTATGCTAATTGAAAGAGTCGAAACCAATATTGAACACATGGAAAAGGAAGAAATTATTAGAAGGCATATCGAAAAAGTATACCTTGAGAGTGATCACTTGGTAAAACGGATTCAACGAGTGACGTCTGATCACGGACGGGAAATCGGGATTCGGTTAAAAGATCCACGTGATCTTGTTGCTGGAGATGTACTCTATATGGATGATAAAAATATGATTGTGATTGACGTGGTTGCAGACGATTTATTAGTCATCACCCCCCGGAGTATCAAAGAAATGGGGAACATCGCTCATCAGTTAGGAAATAGACACCTTCCAGCCCAATTTGAAGATGATAGCATGATGGTTCAATATGATTACCTTGTGGAGGAACTATTAAATGAACTGGAGATTCCCTACCAACGTGAAAAGCGAAAAGTAAAACAGGCTTTTCGACATATTGGACACAGCCATGGATGATAAAATTCTTGCACTTTTTCAGCTATGTGATTCCAATTTTCCTACAGGTGCCTTTAGTCATTCCTATGGACTTGAAAGTTATATACAAGAGGAAACGGTACATAACGTAGAAACATTTTCGCAATGGCTGCAGGTGTTTATTCAAGAACAGCTCCTAAACTCAGATGGGCTGGCATGTCATCTTGTGTACCAAGCATTAGAGGATGAGGATTTCCAAAAGGTATGGAAATTAGACAGAATGTTGACCGTGCAAAATTTGCCTCGTGAAACGAGGGAGGGCAGCATGAGGATGGGGGAACGGATGTTAGAACTTGTCCAATCCTTATATGAAATACCTGCCCTCTTGCCTTATAGAAAACGAATTACAGAAAAGCAGTCATTTGGTCACCCAGCCATTGTTTTTACAATGGTTGCTCACAATCTTGGTGTCTCCAAATCGACAACCGTTTTATTTTATCTGTATTCTGTCGTTTCCAGTCTCGTTCAAAATGCAGTAAGAGGTATTCCTTTGGGCCAGACAGCTGGACAGAAAATCATTCGTGAGATTCAACCTGTTTTAGTGGATGCCGCTACGGCTATCGGACAGTTGGGTGAAGAAGATTTTGGTATCGTTTCACCTGGTATCGAGTTATCGCAAATGAGGCACGAACGTGTAAATATTCGAATTTTTATGTCATGAGAGGAAGTGTTTTTTATGGAACCAATTAAAGTTGGAGTAGGCGGACCAGTCGGAGCAGGAAAAACGATGTTGGTTGAAAAACTTACTCGGCGTTTAAATGAGGAAATCAGTATGGCAGTGGTGACAAACGATATCTATACAAAAGAAGATGCGAAATTTCTTATGCAAAACGGAGTCCTGCCAGCCGATCGTATTATTGGGGTGGAAACCGGCGGCTGCCCACATACTGCCATTCGTGAAGATGCATCAATGAATTTTGCCGCCATCAATGAACTTAAAGAAAAACATCCAGATGTACAATTGATTTTTGTGGAAAGCGGCGGGGACAATCTTGCTGCAACGTTCAGCCCTGAACTGGTTGATTTCTCCATTTATATTATTGATGTGGCCCAAGGGGAAAAAATTCCGAGAAAAGGCGGTCAGGGAATGATTAAATCGGATTTATTTATCATAAATAAAACCGATTTGGCACCACATGTCGGTGCAAGTCTTGAAGTCATGGAATCTGATACGAAACAGTTCCGCGGGGACAAGCCGTTTGCCTTCACCAATTTAAAAGATGAAGCGGGGCTGGATAATGTCCTTGATTGGTTGAAGCAGAACGCTCTATTAAAAGGATTAGCGTAAAATGGAACAATGGACAGGTGTATTGCATTTAAATGCGGAAGACAGAAAAGGGAAGACTGTTGCAAAAAATGTTTATTATCAGGGTGCATTTAAGGTAATGCGCCCTATTTATCATGATGATTCGGGAAGGGCCTGTTACTATTTATTAAATCCCGGAGGCGGCTATTTAGATGGGGACCGTTATCAAATGAAGATAGGGTTAGGGGAAAATGCAAAATTAACGTTAACCACCCAGGGAGCGACAAAGGTTTATAAGACGCCAAATCGTTTCGCCTACCAAGAATCAGAGATATCTTTGCAGGCTGGAAGTTACCTAGAGTATTTTCCTGATCCGTTAATTGCCTATCAAAATGCACATTACAAACAAAAAAATGTGATAAAAATGCATCCATCAGCCACTTTGCTTTATTCAGATATTATTACTCCAGGCTGGTCACCAGAAGGAGAGCGTTTTAGCTATAAATCCGTTCAGCTATTAAATGAAATCTATATGGACGGTGAATTAGTGGTTTATGATCATTTACATTTGAAGCCTGCACTGCAAAATATCAGGGGACTTGGATTCATGGAAGGATATACCCATTTAGGGTCAATGTTCGTCGTTTGTAAGCAAATGAATCCTTCTTTTCTTGATCAGTTATATTCCCTTCTTGATAAGAATACATTGGATTATAAAGTGGGACTGTCCTTACTGCCAGTGTCCGGATTTACTGCTCGGGTATTCGCCAACACGACCCAAGTGATTGAAAGAATCTTTTCAGAAATTCACAGGCATATTAGTCACGAATGGTTTCAAACAAAACAATATTCGCTTAGAAAATATTAATGCATGAACGGAGCAATTACAGAAAATTGCCGAAGAACTAGTAGAGATTGTTTTTGGGGAGGAAGAAATAATGGAAGTTACGTTATTTTCAGTTTTAGCATTAGGCTTTATTTTGGGTATTAGGCATGCGATGGAACCTGACCATATGATTGCCGTTTCCACGATTGCAAGCCAAAGTAAAAAATTATGGCAAGCCTCACTTGCCGGCGTTTTTTGGGGAATAGGCCATACAGTCACACTTTTTGTTATTGGTTTAATCTTTATTGTAATGAAAAATGATATTCCGGAAAAGTGGTCACTGACTTTAGAATTTTTAGTAGGAATCATGCTGGTGTACCTTGGTATTGCTGCGATGTTGTCCATTCGCAAAAAGCAAAACCATTCTGATCATCATCACCATGAAAATAACATTCAACTGACAAAGGTAAAAAAAGGTACATATTATAAATCCCTTTTCATTGGGTTTATTCACGGAATTGCCGGCAGCGGGGCAATGGTCCTTCTTACCATGAGCACCGTTGATACTGTTTGGCAGGGTGCTTTGTATATGATTGTATTTGGATTCGGAACGGTAATGGGCATGTTAATCTTTACCACTATTATCGGAATTCCATTTATTCTGAGCATGAATCGAATGACCGCAAGCAAAGGATTGATCTTCATCACAGCTACGATTAGTATTATTTTTGGTTTTTACTATATGTACAATCTAGGCGTCAACGATGGGTTGTTTAGTCTTTGGGTCTAGTTGCTGCTTAGTCGGTAATCAAATAGAAGAAACTCCACTCATCTGAAAAAAGGAGGGAAAGACATGTTTGAAAACTTTGAAATAAATCCTTTATTTGAGGGGACCGTCCATGAACATCCGCATTTTTCCTTAAATGTAGAAGGAAATGAATATAAAGGGATGATTGAGGATAACAAAATACATTGGTACAATCCACATCCGAAACAAACATTTGAGCAAGAACAGGTTAGTGCCATTGAATCAAAAATATTTACTATGTATAGTGACCAATTGAAAAAATAAAAAAAATGCTGTCTCAATCCCTTTTGAGACAGCATTTTTCTATATGTTAGGCAGTACCTTCCTCGCTCCCAGGAAAATCCACGTGCAAAGTACAAAAGGCATGGTTAGTGCCGGGAGTCCATATGGCAATAGTAAGGTTACAATACTGGCTGTAATCGGAACGGTTAAACAAGCCGCAATTATTCCGGTTATTCCGACATGCCTGGACTCCCCCTTAAATACAATCGATACGGCTAGTATCGTTAAAATCGCATTATAGCCATAAAGTCCCATGAAAATTAAGGAGTGTTCTCCACCGAGACTGTAGGATGTTAACAAAGCAGCAATATTGCCTATGATTGCATATACCCCTAATCTCCATCCTGCCCAAAAAACAGCTATAAACAGCAGGATTCCAGAAAGTGTATGATCAAGGAAAAATATTTGCCCGATACCATTTACGGCTCCCTCAAGCCAATCGGTCTCTCCCTTAATATTTAACGTCCAACTGGATAACGATTGTGGTGTAAGATCTGGACTAATCTTAAAAGCAACAAGTCTGTATGTTGTAAGCAACAAAAGCCAAGTTAAGACAATAAAGGGGAAAGTCAACATTGGTAAACCGGTTTGTCGAAAAAAATGCACCATGGCTGCTGTTAATAAAGCTACAATGGCGGATCCAGCCAGGGCAATGAACCATCGATCACCGCCTTGTAAAAATAAAAAAAGCGCCATTCCTGTAAGAACAGAGTTATACCCAAATAATCCCTGATTAATCTTTTCCCCTTCTGCACCGCCTAACTTACCAATTAATGTACCAATTAAACTTGATAAAAGAGTGATAACTCCTAAAGAATACGAAGCAATGGTAATGGCAATCAAAATAATGAAACCCGAGAAAGCATTCTCGATTAAAATGACTTGAGAAATCCCCTTAAGAGAAGTTAAAAACAGCCAACTCCATTTGTTCTTATTTATGGATAACAACCTCCTCTGCAGGTCCTAAATATAGGTTGAAAAAATTGGTGCTGACTATTAGTGTTTCCGCATTTTCCCTTTTTATTTGTTGAAATTTGAGGGCAGTCCGCTTATGCTATAAGGCGATGGGGACTGCCCCAAAAAACAAATCAATATGTTTCTTTAGGAGTGAAATGGCCGATGCCCTTTAACTCATCGTCGAAAAATTTAAGAATGAGTTCATTTGCTGTTTCAATACAGTAATATTTATCAATGTCCGCTTTTCCACCTTGCAGAATATTTGCAAGGATAGGAGAGAAAAGCGGTAAATCGGTTAAACTTAAATGTTTGGATCCTTTAAAATGAACGATATAGGCGTTTTTGAATTGTTCATTACTGGGTTTGTTCGCAACATAAGTGGAGTTGCTGTCGAGCTGTCCCCAAACATCGTCAGAATAGATATTAAGGAGCGGTGTGTTGAAGTATTCGTCGCGTGAAACAAATTCATCCACTATTTTGTTATAAACAAGCTCACTAAAGAACGGAGCATCAATATTTACTACCGCGTCAATATCATTACGTTCTCTTCCTAACCAAACACTGGCTGCCCCGCCCATAGAGTGACCGAACACACCAATTTTCTCTGTATCGATATGTTGGTAAATAGGGGTTTTATCAGTTTTAACCTTAGTTAGTATCGTATCAATGACAAAATTCATATCATCTGTTCGCAGTTTCATCCATTTTTGAATGAGTTCATAAGTTTCTTCCTTCGAGTAAATTCCTTCTTTATTAGCGTTGCTGACTTCACGGTTATAATCTGTATTTATTACAGCCCGTGTACCATCTTCTGAAACGGTATAAAAGGAGTGATAGGGATGATCGATTGAAACCACTACATAACCGTGACTTGCAAGCTCCGTATAGGTAGAGGTATTACTTGACTTAATTCCGGTTGCTCCATGGGAGAACACCAATAAAGGATATGTTTTATTTGCCTTATTCGGATACCAAAATTCCACATTTACAGATCTGTGGTCCTCCTTGTCGGTAAACTCCTCCATACGGTTTTTATCAATATAGGTGTAAGTAGCGGTTGCAACTTCATATTCACCGTTCACTTTAGGTGATTTATGCTGAGGAAATACAATTGCAGGTCCAAAGGCAAATATAAATACGAATATTGTCATAATAGACTTCCACACAATAGAAGAAGTTTTGTACTTTTTGTTATTTGTTTTGTTGCGGAGAAGAGAAACTGTTCCCTTTACAGCCGAAATGAAAAGCAGAATGGCAGGAATGACCCAGCGGAAACTCCACACAATCACCGATGATAGTGTGAGAATGACAAATGCGATAAATACAGAAATCTTCATCCAGTCCTTTATTTTTTTATGTTTTTGCTCCGTTACCATGCAGTAGATTGCAAAACCAATCTCCAAAATTAAAACGATCAATAATAGTAAATATCCCATCAGAGTACCCCTTCTTTTTTAAAAAATTTATTCTGAACTCATCATAAAAAACCGCCAAAAGGAAGTATATAGAAGAACAGTAAGTTGTATCCACAGGCAAATAAGATGCAAAAAAAGCAGTAAGCTATTAGGCTACTGCTTTTTTATGGGTTGCAGACAACTGCTGCTGTGTGACTTATTGGTTAAACATCCTGCTTAAAGGCCTTTAGCTTTTCGTTAATTTGTTGGGCTTCTTTTTTATCATTTTTCCATGATAGTAGACGAACTAGTATATAGATGGCAGCAATTTGCAGAGAAAGAATGATTCCATCCGTGGCGCTATTTACAATATCAAAAACACTTGCAAGAACAATCAATAGAATCTCCAACGTAAAAAAATGAATGGCAATTCTTATACGCATTTTCTTTTCACTTATGTCATTCGGAGAATACAAAATCAATCCCAGTAAAGTACTTATAAATGAAAAGGCCATAATGATATAAATCGACTTTAAATCAAAGGTCATATACGGATAATAGATTTGTCGCAATATAGTTATGATAATAATAATGGAGGCGAAGATAATCAGGCAATCCTTTATCATCTTTTGTACAAATTCGGACATCTTCATATGTATTCCTTCCTTTACAAGCCAAGCATATTTTTAAGGACAGGCACATACTGCCTTGAGACAACAGCACGTTCTCCGTTGTCAAGCACCGCTTCAAATCGGCCGCTAATGGACGGATAAATAGAGGTAATTTTAGCCATGTTCAAAATAGTCGATTTAGAAGCACGAAAACAGTTCTTTTCCTTGCATAATTCCTCTAATTCATAAAGTTTTTGTTTTACCTCTAAAACGTTGTCCTTACAGTAGCTAAAAACCTTTCCGTCCACAGCCTCGAAATAATAGATATCCCTTAGATTAAGACGGTGAACTCCGTCATTTTGATATCCAAGTATAAAAAGGTCGTCCGTTTTCAGCTTGTTGACGATTTCGTATATTTTATCATCTACCTCATGACATCTGATGAGGATTTCTTCTCCTAGTTCTTTGCTTATTTCTTCTATTGAAATTTTCATATATTTCACCCACGAAATTACAAATTATTTCAGGTTCGACTACAGTTAGGGTTTTCAGATATTTTAGTTTTAATTTCGTAAAAGAGAACTGCTTACATCCTTCGGACTACTTCATTATAACACACCAATATGCTACTTTTTTACCATTTATTAGATTAAATTGATTAATAAAATCTTGCTTGCCTTGTCAACACTGCTTATATGTAGGACTATAAAAATGATATTAATAAAAAGGGGCTTTTACACCCCTTTAATTCTCTAAATGTGACTAACACAAAACAATGATTTTATAGGGAGTGGTTTGGGCTGGAATGCTAAATGTGGCAGGACCATATACAACGAGTAGATTCCGGTTCGCAGGATTCGATGTGAAGGGTTGATTGTTTTGTAATAATATTGGAGTATAACTAGCAATATTCAATTGTAGTTGACCATCACTACTCACCAGCTGGCTGTTAAAAAAGTCTACCTTTACATTTTGATAAGAGTTATCTTTTACAATTATGAGGGCTTGATATTGTGGCGGATAAATCAGTATGACAGGTACATTGACATCATAAAAACCAGTTACACGGTCCCCAACTGAAACCATAACATGGTCTAGAAAATAGGTAGTTGGACTAATCACGAAATTAACTATTGAACCATCTCCCTGCAATATGGACATTAATTTAAAACACCCTTTTTCCTCTTCTGAACCTACTAGATAATCTTGAATCATGGTAACCGTACCAGAAAATGAACCGTATTTTTTCATTTTTTTCCCTCCATTTTGATGAGTCATTAACGAAATCCTCCGGAAACTTTGAGAGCGAGGAGCGTATGATATTCAAATATAGATTCAATTTGCCTTATAAATTTTATGACGCCTGTGAGTAGATATACTTAATGAAGGCTTATTATTGGCAGTTAGAAAGTAATGATGATAGTCCTCATGAAAAGGAGCATGTTATGTATAACTATTATTCTAGGCAAACCGTGAATCCCCGGAGTATTGTTACGTTTGCACGTAGCGATGTAACGGGAGATCAAGTACCTGATAATGTTTATTTAACGGGAATCAAGACTTCAGATAGTCCATTTACACAAAATATTACCCTGCATGTTCAAGACGGAAGGACTGGGAGCGTAAAGAGTGTTCCACTTCGTGAAAATGCAGGCTACAATCCTACTATATTCTTAGGGGATTTTACTGGAAATGGAGTAGATGATATTTTAATAAGTATTGCTTCAGGCGGAAGCGGTGGAATCATGTACCATTATATTTATTCCTTTATGGAAAATACACCACAATTATTATTTGATTTCAATGAATATAATGAGCAATATCAATATCAGGTTATGTATCAAGATCATTACAAAGTGGAGGTTGTCAGCAGGTTCAATAATAAGAAGTATTTGATAGACATTTCAAAAAGAGGTACTGAGTATTTAAATGAAATTTACGACGCAAACGGCCATCTGAAAAGCCCTATTACTGGTTTTGTAAATCCTTTAAGCGGCCTATATCCTGTAGATTTTGATTCAAACAAAGTGTATGAGCTTTTGGCGTATCAAAAAATTGCAGGAAGATATAATGCAGATTCTTTAGGGTATGTCTTGAATACGTTAGGCTGGTTCGATAATCGATTTGTTTTGCAAAATCAGTATGTCGCCATTTTCGGAAATTAGGAAAGCTAGAAATAATAAAAAATTTATTAGACTAGAAGGAGTGTTCCACAACAGAACACTCTTTTAAACCTATTTTATCCATTCTTTTTTCTAAAGTGTTTTTATCTTGTTAGCAATAATGTCTGTTGCTTTTTTGGGGTTCAAACGATATAAAAAGTCCATTATTTTTGCATCGTTTCCGGCTAATACTCGGTATTTTTTATTTTCCATCCCTTTAACAATGATTGCTGGTGCTTCATGTGGGCTGAAAATTTTATATGAATGATTGTTAGTACCTTCTATTTCAATACCGGAATTTTGGACGATGTTCGTGTCAACTCCACCAGGAAAGACAATGGTTACGCCTACATTCGTATCTCTAAGCTCTAAATGGAGGCCTTCTGTTAACATTTTGACTGCTGCTTTTGAAGCTGTATAAATCGATTGAAGCGGCACATGAAGAAATCCACCCATGCTTGATACATTTGTAATGTAAGCTTCTGGTCGATTTAAAAGGTGTGGTAAAAAGGTTTTACACATATAGAGCGTACCATAAAAGTTAACATCCATGACCCTTTGAATTTGTTCATAGTCAAGTTTATTCACGCTATGAAACTGTTGAAGAATTCCAGCATTATTAATAATTCCATCTATGTGTCCGTGTTTGGCGATAATTTCTTCTGGAAGCTTTTCCACATCATTTCTGTTAGATAAATTAGCCTTGTGTGTCGAGATTTTGTCCCCATAGACTGTTGTGAATGACTGTATTTCCTCTAGTCCGTTTTTTGGATTATGGCTGCGACTCTTGCTCCTTTTTCTAGCAGTTGCCTAACGAGCTCTCTCCCAATCCCTCCACCAGCACCTGTTACGACAATTACTTTATTGGATACCTTCATATTATTCCCCCATATTTTTGCTATTAATAACCTATTAAATATACATATGAGAGTTAAGTGTATGAAATACTTTCCATTTAGAGTTAGGTTGGAGCAAAACCTCATTTTGATAAATTCCGGAGACTGTTAAAAGCTAATTACAAAATGTGATTTTGAGTCAGTCCCCCGGTGCGTTATAGCTTTACTTCACCGAGAGACTGAACCCACTTGCATTTCCGTTTTCATTTAATTATTTCTTGAATAATTGTACTATATTAATCCGATAACATTAGGTTGACTAGAAGTTGTTATAACCGGAAAACAAATCCTAAATATTCAAAATAATGATATATTGGAAAAGTATATTGACAACTTTATTTTCCCTCTGGTAGATTACTAATAATAATAAAAATCAGTGACGAGAAATATAAATGAAAAGAATCCAGTTCCCAAGAGAATCGGGGGATTTGGTGAAAGCCGAAGGACACTTTTTTCTGAAAAAACATCTACGAGATGCAAAGTCAAACCGAGTAATCTTTATCGGTTTTCTACCGTTACAAGGGAATTCGTATATGGTACATTGGCTCTGTGCAGAATGTTTCATTTTGCGAAACAAGCGGACTATGGGTGGTAACGGAAACAAAACTCGTTCCTATTTTTGGAGCGAGTTTTTTTATACAAAAAAATTATGAGGTTTATCCGTTATACGGAATCGACTATCCTCGTAAATCTAATCTAGTTTTTGTTTTAAAAATTTTTTCTGGAAACGGGGGGCTAATCGGTATGAAAAATTTAATTGTCATCGTAGGTTCGTTAATTGTTGCATTTGGCTTTAATTTCTTTCTCGTTCCATACGGGATTTTGAGCAGCGGAATAAGTGGTATTGCCATTTTAATTGGGTTAGTCACTCCATTTGATATTGGTGTAATGAATCTTTTACTCAATATACCTTTACTCATCTTGGGATACTTTAAGCTTGGAAAGATGATTACGATCAATACATTGATTTGTGTGGTATCCCTCTCCGTTTTCTTATATCTATTACCAAGCGTTCCTGTAACAGACAATATCTTGCTGTCGGCGATTTTCGGAGGAATCATAGGCGGTATTGGGGTTGGTGTTATCTTGAAGTATTCCGGCACCTCTGGAGGATTGGATATTATTGCAATTATCCTTTCACGGACTAGTAATGTGAGTGTGGGCCTGCTACTAACGGCGATGAACGGCGTCATTGTTCTCATTTCTGGTGCTGCTTTCAATTGGAATATTGCATTGTACACGCTGTTGTCGATTTATCTGACAGGTAAGATGATTGATACCATTCACACGAATCACATCAAATTAACGATGCAGATTGTGACGACGAAAGGTGAATTAATACGAGAGGATTTACTACAATCAATCTATCGAGGTATCACTATTACAGAGGGTTTCGGCGGCTATACAAAGGAACCAAAACAAATTTTAATGATGGTGGTAACACGTTATGAAACCATGCAAATTAAAAAAATTGTTCGCAGCCATGATGAAAAAGCCTTTATTAATATTTTTGAAACGGTTGAAGTTGATGGTCAATTTGCTAAAAATTAGGGGTAACAGTGCGAGACACCTTCCAATCATATGGCTGGTGCCTCGCACTTTTTTGTGATTAAAATACAGAGAACACCACTATCTCAAATATTTTTATCTTGTGAAGTCCAATTGACAGATGTATACATAATGAAGTGATTATTGTATTTGTTGACATTTTATTGGAGGACAAGAGCTAAATTTTTTTCAGTCAAAAGATGGGGCAACCGTACGGAGGGAATGTAGTTGAAGAGTAAATCAAAACGCGATAAACAAAACAAATATTTTGAGGAAGATTCTGGCGAAAACTTTTATTTCATTGCAGGATACACGGATGGTGGTGCTTCCTATGGAATTAATTGGGAAGAGATTATTGCCCAAGAACTTAATTTTCGGGGAGCAGTGAAAAAGGACGCCAAGAAAGCTGCGGATCTCATTCATTATGCAATTGATGATATTGCCGAGAAGCTAACTGGTCAAACTAAGAAAGAAAATATTCGTGAAACGCTGGCAAATTTCTTTCGAGAAGAGATTAATCGTCTTAGTTACCAAAATACGATGGTTGCAGATGTCTTAGGAGAAGTAGCAGGAATTGTAATTACTTACCCGGGAGAGATTGCACCTCGATTAGACGAACCTATTTTGAAAAGATTAAGAAAGAAAAAAAGGAATGAATTGATTCTCCTGGATAAGGAGGCTGATGAGGGGGATTTTTATATCGACACAGTGTGTGTTGAAAATCGGTTTAGAGGCAATGGAATCGGAACCATGCTTTTAAAGGAAGTCGAAAAAACAGCATTACAAAAGGGGTATTCAAGAATTTCTCTAAATGTTGCTAAAGATAATCCGAATGCAAAAAAGCTATACGAGCAGATTGGCTATAAGGTTGAAAAAGAAATCATAATTAATAAACATCTCTATGATTATATGGTGAAGATCCTTTCCAGATAATAACAAAAGGCTATTCTTGCATGTGAAAATTGGGCTGTGACAAAGCAATCTTAAAACTGGGTGATTAAAAGGAATATTAATCATCTATATAGAATATATTTGATGACGCTTACACTTTGTATCTTTATTTGAAAATTTCATATTCTTAAGGAGGGTTACTAGTAGGAGATATTGACCAAACACTCGTTATGTTAAAAAATTGTAGGGGAAGTTAAATGTATAATAAAAAAGTCATCGATATATCAACCAAAATGATTCCAGAATGGTTAAACAAAGACATAGAACAGATTAGCAGAAAAGAAGAGGTATCAGCAAAACCAGGTTTTATTATTTCACGCCTTTATAACCAATACTCTCCCGGGTATAGACATCTTTTTACGGCGATGACTGGAAATACAGAATGGGCACTCATTGCTAGGGAAAGGCTTAATTATATTGATGAAAACCTTGATTTAATCGTAAAACACTTAAAAAAGAGGAAGAATTAATTCTTTTTTTACTTCAGTTTTTCAGCCTGCATTTCTTCAAGAAGGAGAAATGCTTTTTTTGAGTACATAGGGGAAAAACGTGGCAATTGTTCTTTCAATCATTTAATACTTTTAATACTATATTAATACTATTCAATTTGTTTAAATTATTTTAGAACTAAAATACGATAATGATAATTGTTCATGGATAAGGAGAATTCAGGTGAATTTTAATGACATTTCTAGCATGTTGAAAAAAACAAGTGTCTACAATATAATCCTTATCATTTTTGTAATGTTGTTAATAGGCTGTACTAATAATTCTCCGAAAAAGTATGTAATTAATCAACTTATCAGAGTAGATGTGGAAGTAGTTAATACAGATGAAAGCTATGAAGAAGCTTTCATGATTACGGATGAAGAAACAGTAGATGTATTAAGAACGGTATTTAAACAAGTTAAGTGGGAACCAAATGCAGAACCAAAAATGGCTAGAAAAGAAGATGTAAAGTCGACATTATATTTTAAGTATGATGAGAATATGCCTGAAAGATTATTTGTTTATCAAATTTGGTTCAATCAAAATGATACAGCAACAATTATTAGTAATAATGAAAAAGATGGGTATGGAACTTTAGATAAAGACAATGCCGAAACATTAGAACAAATCTTTCTCAAAAAATAAGGTCTGTTTACATAAAAGTTGTTGTTTAGTTATGGATTTCAATAAATAAGTTCAAGGTGGGATACTTTTTGAAAGAAGAATATATTAGATTCATCCAAAAGTTATCCAATCCGAGCCTAAATGGGCGAGTACCAGGAACAAAAGGGCATGATGTTGCAAGAAGACTTATCTTGGCACAGTTTGAGATGTTGTCGTTAACTCCATTATTAGCGGGGAAATGGGAACAAACCTATACCGCTTTTGATGGTAAGATTGGACGAAATCTCCTTGCTACAAGAAAGGGACACCATGATAAATGGCTGCTGTTAGGAGCCCACTATGACCATGTAAATGGCTGTCCAGGGGCAAATGATAATGCTGCTGCCATCGGTATACTACTGTCTGTGCTTGATTCATTAAAGTCATCGAACTTAAATATCAATATTGTTCTAGCAATCTTTGATATGGAGGAGCACAAATACTTTTTGACCAAAAGCATGGGTAGTATACATTTTTACCGCGATAGTCAGAAACAATTAAATTATGATCATTTTATTGGGGCTTTTATCTTAGATCTATGTGGTCACTCTGTAGGTGTAAAAGACCGTGAAAACTCTTTATTTGTGATTGGAGCAAATACATCCCCAATACTATCAAAATCCATTGATCTTACACAAAATCAAATGAAAGATCTTCAAATATACCGGTTAAGAAGCCGAAGATTATTTCATTTATCCGATAATTATATCTTTGATATTAACAGGAAGCCCAACCTATTTTTCACATGTGGTCATGATCCTCACTATCATACTCCGAAAGATACATTTGAAAAATTAAATCTAGAAAAGATCTCAAATATCTCTACATATATCACACACTGCATTTTAACTATCAGCAGGAAATTCGGTGATAGTACTGCTGAATTATTACTTCCCTCACGTGACAAACTTCCATTCAATCATGAATCTGAAATTGTTGAGCTAAGTCGCTTTTTTAAAGTTGAATTAGGTCCCCGTCATAATCTTGACCTAATTTGCGATGTCTTGATAAGAGAATTATCAAAAACTCCTAATAATGATTTAGACAAAATCAAAACAACTTTGAAATCGTTACGGATACTTTAATCCAGCCATACGGTCTCTCCGATAATTCCCCCGTTGCTTTCAAGCTCCCTTCAGGGGGGAAACTATATAAAAATAAGAGCCTACTAATAATAGGCTCTTATTTTTAGGGAATCTCCTAGTAATAGCATACGTGGGATGTCACCTTTAATCCTTTAGTGAGATAAAAATATTTTAAGCTACTTGAAAACAAGGATCATTGAAATATACAACCTCAGAGAGTATATTACAGCCGTCCTTCATGTTTTTTAGAGCCTCTCTTGCTTCATCTTCTGTTTTAAATTCAAACTGAGAAATGTTTGAATTTAAATAGCGAGTTATAATCCACATAAATTTTCCTCCTATTTTCTAAATAATTCTGGACTGCCAGCAAGATATCAATAAATATGGTTGAAGATGCCATATGTTGTGTTGAACGTAATCCAGGGGGTTGAATAAGTAATTATTAATTGCTCCTGATTAATGATAATGCAATAATGGAGATATATAAAATGCTAAAAAATTATAATGTCATATAAAAATCTTTTATATGGGAAAAAATGGGTGGTAATAGTGGATTATCGCGATTGGGAAATACTGAAGGTCCTCTATAGTCAGAAGAATCTTACAAAAGCAGCACGGCTTTTGTTTATCACACAACCTGCATTAACCAACCGCTTAAAGCACATGCAGGAAGAATTAGGTGTCAAAATAGTAACTCGTGAAAGTAGAGGGGTTCATTTTACCCCACAAGGTGAATATCTAGTTCAGTGTGCCGACGATATCATTGCTCAATATAATAAAATTAAAGAGCATGTTAGGAATATGAATGAAACGTTTGGAAATGAAGTCGTAGGGACATTAAAATTGGGTGTATCTAACTTTTTTGCTAATTATGAACTGCCCCATATATTGAAATTATTTAGAAATCAATATCCTCATGTAGAATTTAAAGTGATTTCGGGCTGGAGCAAAGATGTTACGAAGCTTATACACAATAAGGATGTTCATATTGGTTTTGTTCGTGGCGACTATAGCTCTAGAGGACTGAAGAAACATTTATTATATGAAGAAACTGTTTCTGTTACTTCGAGGGAAATAATCGATATTGTTGATTTGCCTAATCTCCCAAGAATTGACTATAACGGAGATTTCTTATTAAAATCATTAATTGATAATTGGTGGGCAGAAAACTATTCACAGTCTCCTTTTATTAGTATAGAAGTGGACCAGGTTGATACTTGTAAGGAAATGGTTATAAATGGATTAGGATACGGCTTCTTATCCAGTCGTATTTTAAATGATGTAGATGATTTATATAAGATTGTATTAACTGATTCTAAAGGAAGCCCTATCTTACGCAGAACATGGATGTATTACCATAAGGAATCCTTGGAATGGAATGTTGTGAAGGCTTTTGTTAATTTCCTTGAAACGTTGGATACCATGGATTCAAAAAAACTATAATGTAAAAAAGGGCTGTTCTCACACCATGAGGCTGCCTTTTGATATTACATCGAGAACCTCTATTAAAATTGCACTTAGTTTTTCATTCTTCGAGTAGATAAATACATTGAAATAAATTAGGCAAAGGCAGAGTCGGATTGTTAGTGTCTCGACATTATAATGGCTAAGTAGAACAGAAAAAGCGCATTCCCATAAGGAGGCGCTTAATATGTAAAAAAGGCAATTTTCGGTGGCTATGTGTATGTTTAGTTCAGATTGGAAACTACTTCACCTCCAACTCATAAGGTACTGATTCTGGACGGCTGCACGTACTTTCCATGTTATAGTGCTGACCACGATCCGAGGAATCATGGAATCCATGCATCGCTTCTAATACATGATACGCTAATTCCCCATTTGCCCGATAATTCCTTCCTTTAAGAATAGCTTTGGCCATATCCGCCACACCTAGTCCTCGACTGTTTTCGAGGTAGCCATAGGCAAGAGGGACCTCTTTAAATTCAGCTTCATCCCGTTTTCTTATTTTTACAGGGCCCCCGAATGTATTGGGATCAGGAACAAGTAACGTTCCTTCACTGCCGTATATTTCAATGGGAGGCAGGGATGTCCCGCCAAAAGCATCAAAGCTTGTTGTAATATTACCGATTACCCCCGAAGCAAAATCAATGACACCTGAGATGTGTGTAGGAATCTTTACTTCGATTTTAGTACCTGCTTTAGGCTGGCTAAGCACGGTCCGTTCTGGATAACTAATACGTGTAGATCCAGAAATTCGTTTTATTGGTCCTAAGAGGGCTACTAATGCTGTTAAATAATAGGGTCCCATATCAAACATAGGTCCGCCGCCAAAATCATAATAGAAGGAAGGGTCTGGATGCCAATGCTCGTGTCCTCGGCAAATCATGAAGGCAGAAGCTCCAATGGGTTCACCAATTTCACCTTGTTCAATGATATGGATCGCCGTTTGAATACCAGCACCTAAGAAAGTGTCCGGAGCACTGCCAACAAGGAGATTTTTCTTCTTGGCAGTTTCTAAAATTTGTTTTCCTTCCTCACGAGTCACAGCAAGTGGTTTTTCTGTATAAACATGCTTTCCGGCTTCAAGTGCTTGGATACAGACAGCGGCATGTGCTTTTGGAATTGTTAAATTGATCACGAGTTGAATATCTGGGTCAGAAAGCAGCTCATCTACTGACAACGCTTTAGGAACCCCAAACTTCTCCGCTTGGGACTGGGCACGCTCTAGATCTAGGTCAGCACAGGCAATAAGCTCGAGGTGAGGGAATTTCTTACAGTTTTCTAAATAAATAGAACTAATGTTTCCACAACCAATGATACCGATTTTAAGCTTTTCCATAAAGGACCTCCAAATGATTATTTATAAAAATTGCTATCTAGCGTTCATCGTCTGATTATTGACTGTCGCCCATTCCTGTATAGGTTCGCACATTTCCATAAATCGACTCAACATCTAATTCTTTAGAGCGAGTCTTACCTTCAGCAGCCCAAAGGAATCCGCGGCGCATGATGAGCGACACTTCCGGCATGGCAATAATGTTGGCTTGATGACCGAGTGAACTATAAAACACATTGCCGAAGCCCCAGCGTTTTGTCCAAACAACAGGCATTTCAACAGCTTTATTCGTTGCATGTGGACCGTGAAATACTGGGAAGCGCGTTGTCGCTAACACTTCAACAGCGGGGTCATAATGAAGGTAATATTGCTCACTTACCACTTTAAAATCAGAAAGACCTTCTAGTAATGGACTTGAGGAATGCTTAATGTTGACCATATATTCAACTCCATCATTTCCGGGATGGGCCACCCAATTACCACCCGTCATAAACTGCCAATCCACGTTATTTCGGAAAGAATCACACATGCCCCCATGGCAGCCGGCTAAGCCGACACCAGAAGCCACGGCTTCGGAAATATTGAGAACATATTTTTTTTCAATTTCTCCCATGGTCCAGTGAGGGATAATTAGGTCTAATTCCATCAGCTTTTCTTTGTCGGCGTATGAGTCAAGTGAATTGGATACTTCTACTTGAAAGTTTTCTTCCTCAAGAATTCCTTTAAAGATTTCAGCTACTTGTTTTGGCTGATGGCCATCCCAGCCGCCCCAAACGATTAATGCCTTTTTTGTCATAGCAAACGCACTCCTTTGATTGTTTTTTTATTAGACACCACAAATTCGAATCCATTGCCGTTTTTCAATCGATAAATCAACCGCTTCTAAAACCTCCTGGCACTTGACGCCATCACGGAAGTTTGGAACGGGCTGTCGGTTTTCCCGGAAAGACTCCATTAGTTCCACCACTTCATGAATGAATGTATGTTCATAGCCAATTGTATGACCAGGCGGCCACCAGTTTTGCGCAAACGCATGCGGAGGGTCAGTCGCTAAGACACGGCGGAAACCTTGTACATCTTCTTTGTCATCAACGAAATAAACTTGCAGTTCATTCATCCGTTCAAAGTCAAAGATGACACTCCCTTTACTACCATTGATTTCAAACGAATTCGTACAGCGGTGTCCGGCAGCAAAACGAGTAGCTTCAAAGCTCCCTAGCGTTCCATTTGCAAATCGTGCCAAGAAGAGGGTAGCGTCATCCACCGTTACTTCTCCTTTTTCATTCGTATCGCTGCCTTTTGCTGTTAGACCAGTCATGTGAGTAGGAATGGGTCTTTCTTTAATAAATGTCTCGTTCATTCCAATGACTTCGCTAATATCCCCAATGAGATAGTGCGCTAAGTCGATCAGGTGTGCACCAAGATCTCCATGAGAACCTGAACCTGCGATTTCCTTCTGAAGTCTCCACGCTAACGGGAAGTTTTCATCGACGAGCCAATCTTGTAAAAACCACGCTCGAAAATGATAGATTTTGCCAAGTCGTCCTTCGTCAACAAGCTTTTTAGCGAGCATGACGGCAGGGGCGAAGCGGTAATTAAACCCAACCATGTGCTTAACTCCAGCCTCTTCAACGACACGAAGCATTTCTCTAGAGTCCTCCAGTGTAAGCGCTAATGGTTTTTCACAAAATACATGTTTGCCTGCTAGTGCAGCAGCAATCGTGATTTGTTTATGGACATCGCTTGGCGCATTTATATCTATTAAATCAATATCGTCTCTGTCTAGGAGAGTTCTCCAATCCGTTGTATATTCCTCCCAGCCAAATTGTTTGGCTGCAGTCGCTACACCTTCAGGGTCACGGCCACAAATCACCTTCATTTCGGGATGAACGGTGTCCGGGAAAAAGAGAGGAAGATCCCGGTATGCATGACTATGTGCTTTCCCCATAAATTTATATCCGACCATGCCAATTCCGACTTTTTCCATACAAACTCTCCTTTAAATAGATTGTAAGCTTCTAATTAATGGTAAATGTATCATGTTATGGATTGACACAACAAGAAAAAACTTATAAAATACTAGACAAAATTTATCTTTTTAGAAGAGGGAAATATTAAAATGTTACTATACGAATCGAAACATTTTGATTTATTCACAACCTATCAATCAACCAACCTAAACTTCCCAAGTCATCTACACCGTTGTTTTGAATTGATTTTTATCGTGGAAGGGGAAATGGAAGTCACTATAAGTGAAAGATGTTTTCAATTGGAGGCTGGACAATTCTTACTCATATTACCTTATGAAATTCATTCTATTTTGACAAAAACACAATCTCGAGCTAGACTTTGTCTTTTTTCTCCTGACTATGTGCCAACTTTTCAAAAAATGATTGAAAAGAGATCCCTGGAAAACCCAGTTTTCAACCTTTCATTAGAAGCACAAGCACTTATTTTTAAATCTCTTTTTTCCAGTCATTCCAATCTACTAGAACAAAAAGGTAGTCTTTATTTACTATTATCTGAGCTCATTCAACAAACCAGCCTGGTTGAAGCAAAAAAGGAACCAGATTTGCTTCATTCTATTTTATCCTACATACAGGAACACTTTACCGAGTCCATTTCTTTACACAGTATTGCTCGTTCATTAGGCTACAGTTACAATTATTTATCGAAATATTTTAATACCCATGTGAATACGTCTTTTGTAGATTTTTTAAATGAAACTAGGATTAACTATGCTTGCTATTTACTAAGTACTTCTGAAAAACCGATTACCGAAATTGCGCATCTTTCTGGATATGAAAACATCCGTTCATTTAATCGTAATTTTATTAAAATTAAATTATGTACCCCCAAAGAATACCGGGGATCTGTTTCCTAGAGTAAAACATAAATTACAGCTAAATATGTAAAGTGAAAATGGATAAAAAATAGCCCAGCTCTTATGAACTTGGGCTACACACCGTTTTAATTTCGAAGGCTTATTGAGTTATTCTATTGATCTATCATTCGTTTATATTTTTTATAACGGCCATTTCCTTGCCGAACCGATCACCATTATCTATGAATCCCAAACTCATGTAAAGATTATGTGCTCCTAAATTTTCAGGATGATAACCTACAACAATTTTTTTAGCATTCGGTAATTTAGCCATCTCTGAAATCATTAACGTAGTTGCAGCTTTGCCTATACCCTTGCCTTGGAATTCCTTATCGACCATTATTCGATATATCCAATAACCATCAAGTTCTGCTTGAACAGAATTGTACATCAAAAAGCCAACCACTTTCTCTTCAGCATAAATAGCATATGGCTTTAATGTAGACTCAAACTTTGACTGAGCTATGGATATAGCATTGGGTTCAATGTATTCCTTTTGTTCTGCGGATACTTCTAATACACAACAGTCATACCAGTTTTCTGCTTTTAATTCTACGATTTTCACATTTTCAATACTCATAATTTTCCCCTCTCAAATTGGGGAAACGCTACATACATTTTAAATAGTCGTTTTCCCCTTGTACTCATTCTTACTAACCATTCTTTGGTTTGTCATAATGACCGCCTCCTCTAACCACGATTGTCAAAAATAATATCAATTCGTTTTTTGACTGTTCAATTATACCATTTTTTCTAATAAATTCCCTTTATACTAAAATATTTTCTTCTTGAAGAATCTTGCACCGTTAGTAGAATAAGAAAAAGTGTCTCCACTTGTTGTAGAACCATTTAGCGGGGAACACCATAAGAAATTAATTTTTAACAAATGATAATACTTTCTTCTTAATAGCATCTACATTCGTAAACAAAACATAAGTGTCGGACTTAGTTATAATAACTATTCTATCGGCAGTTCCATTAGGAAAACCAATTCGAATAGAATCCTTAGCCCCACCGCCGTAGTATGTATCATCTTGTGTCACTTCTAAAATATCAGAAATAGGAATTTCTATTTTTGTTAGTTGCCATTTAATAATTAATCTATCATTCAATTTTTCTAATTTAATTTCAAACATAATACTATTCCTCTCCTTTCACTAATTTATGGCTTTCTATTATTATACGGAAATAAATACCTAATAGTCTCAGTTATATATTCATTCATATGGAAGTAATCTTCCCACGGTCCAATGCGATGAATGTAAAAAAGATAGGGGGCTATACTTTTATAAAAAATTTTATCTAATTAAAACATGTTTTATGATTAAAAAAGAGAGTTTGGCATAAAATGCCAACTCTCATTTTTGACCGTTTTATTTTTTTATCGTGAAATTGTCATTCAACAATGCCCAATTTTGTGGATATGGGTAGCCAAGTGCCCAGTAACTTACACCACGAAGGTTATATTGTTTGACCAAGTCGAACTTGGCTTGAGCACTTCTGGCATCTTCAAACCATACTTCATGGCCACGGCCTTGTTCATCTACATAGCGGAAGAATGGTGATTGGGCCGTTGTATCGTATTGAATGGCGGCACCATATTTAAGTGCTCTGCTGATAGCCTCCTGCGGACTAAAGGTTTCGGCTTCTTGCCCCTGAACATGCGGTAGCAACCAATCCCGTGCATAAATTTGGAAGCCTAAAAAGATTTTTTCAGCCGGCATGACTGTTAAGGCATATTCGACAACTCTTCTCATTTGATTAATCGGTGAGATGGCTTGCGGTGGCCCTTTTCGATATCCCCATTCATAGGTCATCAGCACCACGAAATCGGCAATTCTCCCGTGTGCCTCATAATCATGTGCTTCATATAACAGGCCGCCTTGAGTTGCACTCACCTTAGGTGCAAGGGCAGTGGACACTAAATATCCCTTAGGATGGAGACGGTCCACAGCCAATTGTAAAAATTGATTATAATTCTCGCGATCAGCGGGTAATACATTTTCGAAATCAATGTTTAACACTTTATAGTCTTTGGTATCCATGATTTGAATAGCGTTATTAATCAATTTTTCTCTCAATGCGGGATTAGCTAAAATCACATTTGCTAAATTCGATCCAGCTTGTGTGGAAGTAAAGTTCGTGATTGATAACATGGGTGTAATATTTTTAGAAATAGCGGCATCCACCATTGGTTTATCATTCATCTGCTGCAAGGTTCCATCTTCCCGAATCATATAGGCAAAGGGGCTAAAATAAGTAAGAAGATGACCAATTTCATTGAGGGTGGCGATTGCCGCATCATTTGTTTGATATGTGTAGGCATTCACCTCGATAGTTGGTTTTGCTCTTGGAATAACTAGAACCGTTCCAGGATAAATCAGGTTTGGATTAGCAATTTGATTTTCTTCCATAATTCTTTGCACAGTTGTACGATACCGTCTTGCGATTTGCGCTAATGTTTCCCCGGGAGAGACAATGTGAGTAATTGCTGGGATAAAAAGCTTGGTTCCTGGATATAGAACATTGGGATTCGTTAATTGGTTGGATTGGACAATTGCTTGGATTGTCAAACCATATTGCTGTGAAATAGACCATAGAGTATCTCCATATTTAATAATGTGAGAGGTTCCTGGCTTAGGTATCAGTAGCGATTGCCCAACTAATAATCGATTGGGGTCTGGCAGCCCATTTAATTGTACAATCGAGTTCATATTTACAGCATAGCGGTTAGCAATTTGCCAAAGTGACTCGCCAACGCTCACCACATGGATAATCATTCAAGCACCTCCTGGGCGTTTACATTTATGCATCATATGAAACAATAAATAAAAAAGTGTGAAAACCAGGGTAAACTGAAAGTATGACCATGTTAAATGGGGCAATCCATTGACCATTGTAAAAATGAATGAGTTCTTCTTTTTTCAACTATCTCAATTCTGACTTTGGGACGAAAGCAACGCCAAGACCCATAATGTAGTATGGGGAGCTTTTTTCTATGTATTTCGAGTTTACCCCCATCAACTTGGATAGTAGAATGATAGTAATAGACAAGGGGGCGATAGTTTTATGAATATTTTAGTAGTAGGTGCAGGAGCATTAGGTGTATATTTTGGTGGAAGGATGCTAGAAGCAGGTCAAAATGTTTCATTTTTTGTCAGAGAAAAACGGGCTGCTCAATTAACAAAGGAAGGTTTAAAAATAAACAGCCCCGAGGGAACCTTTGAAGGAAGGGATATAACTATTTTTACATCGCCTGAAGAAGTGAGAAATATAGACTTAGTCATACTTGCTGTCAAAGGCTATCATCTCGACGAGGTGATCCCTCAGGTTCAAACGATTGTTCAACAGACAGGTACGTCGTTTGTGCTGCCTTTGTTAAATGGTATCGAACATATAGACAAACTACAGCAGGCCATCGGAAAAGAAAAAGTGCTAGGCGGATTTGCCTCTATCATTGCCACGTTAAATGAACTAGGACATGTGGAACATACAAGTGGAAGCAGTACTTTTAAATTTGGGATTCTGCATGAACAGCAAACCGAAATAAGCGTGCAGTTAGAAGTGCTACTGAGTCAAGTTAAAACGAAGTTGGTAAGGGAAGAAAATATTTTAAAATCTATGTGGAAAAAGTACATATTTATTACGGCATTTTCAGGAATTACTTCAGCCATGCAGCTGCCGTCAGGTTTTATCGTAAGTTCAGACGCTACATTCGCTACTGCAAAAAGAGTAATCCTTGAAATGACAATGCTAGCTGAACAAGAGGGGATAATTTTAACAGATCAAGAAATAGAGTCGGTAGGAAAAACATTAATAAGTTTCAAAAAAGAAGCGACATCTTCCATGCATCAAGATTTGAGAAAAGGGCTTCCAATCGAAGTCGAGCATTTACATGGAGGGGCGCTGCGGTTGGCTGCCAAACACCAGGTTGAGGTTCCGGTTATCGAAACCTTATATGGGATTTTAAAGCCGTATGAAAATGGGAGACCTACAATGTCCTAAGCTAGCCTGGAACATTTAAATAAAAGAGAGCAGGTTAAACCTGGTAATACAAAAGGAGTAGCAGAATATAGACTAGCTACTCCTTTCCTATAACTTCTTTTTTATTGTGATTTCTTCCTATATTGTTCTACTAACGTATTCAATCTGTCCAATTGAAAGGCATAATGATAAATAGAAGCCCCAATGACGGTCATTTGGATTTTATGATCTTCATGATAGGATTGCATTACTTCTTCTAAAAACAGCTCTGTTTTTTTCATAAATTCATCTTCTAATGAAGGAGAATCCATTTTTATTTTCCCATCATATTTTAATAGAAATAGCTCATGATATTTGATGAGATACTCGAGGTGTTGATCAAAGAGCTGATTTTCTTTAGATGTCGGCTTGCTAGTAAAATAAATCGAATCAATATCCTCCAAGACCATAAATCCCTTTTGGAGTGATTTAAACATTTGCTTAAATACAACGATTTCACGTACATCCATATTATTTAACTTAGACAATTTTTCGCGTTCTTCATCAAATAACATAAATTGTTCTTCTAAAAGAAAAATATCATTCTCTAATTGTTCCATTTGCTCCTTAAATGACTTTTCTGTCATTTCGTCAGAGATAGCTGTTTTCATCAATATAGAGAAATCCCTGAAAATATCATTGATTTTGTTTACGTAATTCTTCTTATAGTTTGGCGGGTAGACAAAAATATTCACCAATAATGCGGTTGCCATTCCAATAAAGGTAACAATAAAACGGTTCAAGGCAAAGAGCCAATCGTTTCCTGGTGCACTCATAATCGCTAACACCGTTACAACCGTTAATGAAATCGTCTCTCCCATTTTTAACTTCAAACTAATCGAAATCAGAATAATGATGACAAGACCAATAGAAAATGGGTCGTTACCAAGAAAATATAATCCCAGGAAGGCGAAAATCGCACCTAAAACATTGGTTTGAGCTTGGTTCCATACTTGTTTCCATGTACGGTAAATAGACGGCTGAATCGTAAAAATGGCAGCAATTCCCGCAAAGACTGCGGATTCAAGATTTAATACCGAACATATATATAAGGCCAATGTAACAGCAATTCCTGTTTTAATGACACGAGGTCCTAACTTCAAAATGCTCAATCCTCCATAAATAGCGCTGTAAGTCTCTTCAGTCACTTTCTTCTATTACTTTATCAAATATAGCTATTGAAGCTAATAATTTCAATTATTTTTGTCCTATCTGAGCTATGATCTTTGAAAAAATAAATCATGATTTGGGACATGAAGGGAGAAGGAAAGGATAAGATAGTTAAGCATTCTTGTAAAAAGTAAGTGAAGAAAAGAGAAGGAGAGGTTAATTCTGTTGAACCCATGTTTTGTGAATTACGGTTTTTTTGAACAAACTTAGATTGAATAAAAAAGGTACTATCTTTAAAGAGATAGGCCTCATAGATCAAAACAGAGGTATATTGAATGGAGTTCGAGTGTAAATCGAGTCTTTTTGGGAGTACAAACTGGATCTGATTTAGATGGAAACTTTCGCGGTATTAGGCGATGTGCTGCGTAAGCCGAAATGGCATGTACCTGTGTAAAACAGCTGATTGAAGAGGCTGGCGGAACAATTAATAGATATTGAGTTTCCTGCCCTTAATCACTGCGTAAGTCCATTGCTTGCCTGTTTAGCTTATGTAAGTCGGGGTTTACCTATTTGATTCTTCGGCCAATTAACTATCTATTTTATAATAACACTAAAAATGCTGCCCAAAATTAAAACTTTGAGCAGCATTAATAGTTTTGACCCGAAAAATGAGGCCGTTTGGTTTTCTAAAAAGGTAGGCTGAAACGGTCCTTTTGAGAAAAATTGACAGAACCATCCCCATTTTTTTACACTACACTGTTTTTAATGGCATTACTATCACTGACATCGGGATCAATGACTGTGGCAGCAGGGACCGCTACTGGAGAAAAGTCTCCATTTTGTTCTCCAAAGGCCTGATTTCGCTTATAGGTTACAAGTTGATCAATTAATTGCAGGGTCCCCATATTGGCTACTGCACCATTATCAATTGTATTCACTTTAAATCCAAGAACATTGATGACAACTGGTGAAACAAAAAACATGTTAACACCCCGTTTTTTCAAGTTATTTACATCTAGTTCAAAACAAGAATCAATGCGGACTATAAAAGGCTTGTTTTAACTGAGTTGCTATCAGAAATATCCGGGTCCAATACCCAAGAATTAGACAGTATTGTTGGGGATAAGTCCCCGTTCTGTTCTCCTATTCCTTGGTTCCTTTTATATGAAACAAACTGATCCAAGTGTTGGCTTGGACCTAGATTAACGACTCCTGCATGGTCGATCGCATTTATCTTAATTCCTAATATATTAAGTGATACAGGTGCAAATGTCATAGGATTACTCCTTATAAATTAGGTAATTTGGCCGTTTCAAAAGAAGAATTAGAATCAATTTGATCCCGGTCATCAACGGCACTTCTGGTACCAATAAAATTGGTTCCATCTCCCATATTTTGGCCAAGTCCTTGGTTTTTTTTATCAGAATTATGCCATTCCGCTAAAAGGTTTTGCCCCACATTTATTGCGGATGCATTCTCAAATGAATTCACCTTTATGATATTAATATTGATATTAATGTATGGAACCGGACCCACCATTTAAAACCTCCTAATTATTTTTCCTTAAAGGGGTTTACCAGTTATTTTTTGTGAGTTGGAATCCTCGATATCATGATCCAAAATCGTGCTTGTTGTGTAAATTTTCAAACATCCATCAGCCAACTGCTGGCCAAAGCCTTGATTTTTCTTTGCAGAAACATTCCTGTTTATTTTCAAGGTAGTACTAAAAGAGATGGAACTACCATGATCGATATTATTTAGTTTTATTCCATTAATAGTCACCTTGGTTGGTATAAAGTCCATGAATGATTATCCTCTCTTTGGCATTACCCCGGGGTACTTAACTATATGATTGTTAACTAGAAAATATGATTTTGTATATAGGGACTAGACGGAACATGGTAAATCATGGGGGCTTCATTTTAAGATTGGACACTTTTTATGAATGATTTACTAAATAATAAATATTATTAATTATAAGAAGAAAAGTACGGGGATTCATACCGAGTCTTACAAGGAGGATGATCCATCATGGATATGAATAAGATCTTACAATGGATGGATTTGGCGAAAAAATACCAAACTGGTGATTTTTGGGATGGGATTTTTGATCAATCCTCCTTTGAAGAATTTATGAAAAGTAATATGGATCCAAATAAATCGGGTGAACCAGCAATGAGAGCGGGTCAGGGGAAAAAGTTTCCCCCAACAGATATTTTCATAACCGATGAGGAAGTTCTGTTAATCTCAGATTTAGCAGGTTATGTAAAAGAAAATATACAATTATCTGTATCAGGAACCCATCTTTTAATCAAAGGAAGTAGTCACCAAATGATGACGGGGGAGCCTGTACAGAAAGAAAGATATCATGGCTCTTTTGAACGGGTTATTCAACTTCCTGAACCGACGTTTCCAAATCAAATTCGGGCTAAATTTAAAAATGGACTTCTATTTGTTACATATAAACGGCAATTTTTAAAAGAAGAGCGAGTAGATATCGATTAACATATTCGGAAAAATAAAATTACTTTAATGTGGGGAGACACGATGCCTATAAAAAGGATGTTCAATCAAAAGGCTGAAAAAAAAGTCTTAGATAATATGGAAAAGCAGACTTTAAGAATCAATGCACTCGAAGTTCAATTGAAAAGCCTATTGGAGTTTGAGAAGAAGATTCGAACATCGATGTATAGTTACAACAGTGGGGAAAAAAATGAACAGGAGCGAGAAAAGACACTAGGTAAGGATTTAAAAATAATAAAGATGGAGAATGCCCATAATTTTAATGAAATCAATAAAAGATTGGAAGAAATGGGACAAAGAGTACAGCAACTTGAAAAGTTTAGAGAGAATAAAGGACACTCACAATCAATAATAGAAGATCATCGACAGACATCAACTGAAGATTTTTCAACACATGAACATAAAAGTGAAAAAAGAGATGACATGGATGTGTTTTTCACACAGATTGAAATGAGAGTACAACTCTTAGAACGCAATATTTTATTGGTGAATGAAGTCCAGGCTGGGTTGGTAAAACGGCTAGAGGAGCTAATAGATATTAGTAATGGTTTAGTGAAACGAATGGACGAAGCAGAGGTACCTATTAAAAACGAAGAACCTATTTTAAAAACGTTATATATTGAAAAGTTATACCTAGAAAAGTATGAACAAAACAATAACTTTGCTCAGCTTGGCATCAAAAGTTTAAGCGGAGCATTAAATATTGGTGCGACATATGGAAAAGAAGCAATCCCGAAGAAAATCACTGAGCAAGTAAAAGAGGAAATGGAAAAAATGAAGGAAATGAAAGGGGAAATGGAAAATAACCAGCCTAGTTCAGATCAGTCTGCTCCTATTCACCATGATGAATCATCCTCAGAAGGAGCTTCTGCCCCATCAGAGGACAAGATTCCATATACGAATATTGTCATTGAGGAGGACGATCCTTCCCATGAAGAGGATTTTTTTTAGGGCTTCTCCAACCTGGAAGTCCTATTTTTGATAGTTCATAATATATAGGCAGCCCAATAACCAAAACCAAAGCCTCCTAGGTTACTTATGCGCCGAGCGTCAAAAAAGGGGAGGCGGAATTAGAAACCTATCTCTATGTCCGGTTCCATTGTTTACTGGACTCAATTGTTTCGATAAATTTCTCTATTGTTGGTGTTAAGTACGTATCGGCTCTTCTAATAAAAACAGTCTTTACCTTACTATATTGATCTGGAAGCGTATGAAATTGAACCAAACCATCCTTTTCTAATTGTTTAACTTCTGACTTTGGAACGAATGCCACACCAAGTCCCATAACAGCACTGCGCAAGATGGTTTCTAAAGTACCAAATTCCATTATTTTTTTGGGCGTAATGTTTTGATTTTTATACCATTCTGCTAGACGTGCTCGGTAGCCACAACCTTTGCTGAAACATAATATAGTTTTTTCTTTGATATCTTCTAAAGTGGTGACATGAGTATCAGAAATTAGTACGAGCTCCTCTTCAAACACTTCATAGGACAGAAGGTCTTGATGTACATCCGTTTCTGTAATAAAAGCACCATCCAACTTATGATTTAATACTTCCTCCACTAATGATTCTGTAACTCCTGTAAATACAGACAAATCGACTTCTTTATATTTTTTAATATAACTAGACAAAATTTGGGGTAGATGCATAACCGTTTCGATTGTACCAATTTCTAATTTTCCAGACGGTTCTTTATTCGTTTGAACGGCATTTTTCATTTCTTCTGTTAATAATAATATTCTTTTACTATAGGTTAATAGTTTTTTACCCTCTGGTGTTAAGCTCATACCTCGTCGATGTCGATTAAAGAGAGGGGTATTCATTTCTGCTTCTAGCTTGCGAATTCTAGATGTAATATTTGATTGCACATAATTTAACTCTTTAGCTGCTTCTGATATAGTCCCTTTATCCGCAACCAACTGAAAAATCTCTAGGTCTTTAAATTCCACTTTTCATGCCCCTCTATCATTATTCTGTATTCTTATGATATCACGAAAAATGATAGTAGATCATCATTATTATTGATTTTACAAGATATCAAATAAGGGAGATAATCAATCTGCTATTAATTCAGGGAGGAAGATGGAATTTGAGAAATAAAGTTTTATGGGGAGCTTTTTTATGTTTTATTGCTGCCGTTTCATGGGGAGCCATGTTTCCAATCGCACATGCAGCTTTTAAACATATCGATCCCTTTTATTTTACGATCATTCGTTATGGTGCTGTTACCATCATTTTGGCAGTAATACTATTTTGGAAAGAAGGAAAACAAGCTTTCCGTTTTGAAGGTCTAGGTCTTCCATTATGGTTCTTCGGCACAATGGCGTTTACAGTCTATAATTTATTTATCTTCTGGGGAGAACATATAATGGGTGAATCAGGGGTAATGGTTGCATCGATTATGGAATCCTTAATGCCGATGATTTCCATTTTATTCGTATGGATGGTTTTCAAGAAACGCCCTCAAAGATTCACTTTTATCTGTGTACTCGTGTCATTAATTGGTGCGATTCTCGTTATTACAAAAGGTGATATTCGAGCATTTCTAGGCGCGACGGATTCGATCATGCCTTCCATACTCATCTTTATTGCAGTGGTTGGATGGGTCATATATACAATGGGTGGGAGTAGGTTTACTAGTTGGTCCGTTTTACGGTATTCGACGTTAAGCTGTTTACTTGGAACGCTAACGGCGGTTGTGATTGTAACAGCAGCGACACTGTTTGGATATATATCATTCCCTACAAAAGAAGTGATGATCGCTGCAAGTCCGCATTTATTGTTTATGATAATATTTCCTGGCCTCATTGCACTGCTCGGTTGGAACATCGGTGTCAGCATTTTATCACCCATAAATGCCCTTTTATTCATTAACTTCGTACCCGTTACTACACTTTTAATTTCGATTTATCAAGGCTATGATGTAACAATGTTTGACATTCTAGGTACCGTCTTGATTGTTATTTCACTTCTAGCTAATAATCTTTTTGTAAGGGTGCAAAAGAATGGTTACAAGCAGCAAGTTCAAACAAATTTGCATCAACGAGCATCCTAACTACCCAAACCTCTTGTTTGGTAGGAAAGAAATTTTTTTATATTTAATAAAATAAACAAAAAAGGAAAACATCAATAAATCGTTTTCCTTTCTGTTTGGTACCTTTTTATTTTAGCAAACTATCTAAATAGCGAATCACTTCATCGTGTTTACCGGAAACTTTCATATCTCTTTCCTGATCCTTCATCAGTTTTTCTTTTGCTTTTCTTAATACTTCTTCCTCAATCGCCTGCGGTATGACTACAACCCCATCTGCATCCGCTATAATGATATCCCCAGGACTAACGGAGGTTCCACCACAAGAAATCGGGACGTTGACTTCACCCCAACCAGCTTTCGCGCTTGAAGCAACGGTTGTCCCTTTGCAGAAAACGGGGAAGTTAAGCTTTTTTACTCCTAGGATGTCTCGAATCACCCCATCGGTAACTACCCCTTTAATGCCTAATGTTTGCGCAAGTCCCAGGATGAAATCCCCCGCGATGGTTCGATAGGTATCACCTTTAGCGTCCACTACAAGAATATCTCCCGGCTTGGCTTCACGAATAGCACGTAGAACGTATTGATTATCCCCAACTGGCATTTTTACGGTATAGGCACGACCTGCCATTCTGTATTCTTCTTTTAGCGGTTTAATTAATGGATCCATATTATTAAGTCCTTGCATGGTATCTGAAATACAAGTAGTTGGAATCTCAGAAAATGCCGAAACAATCTCGCTCATTTTTACCCTCCTAAGATCATAATAGAATGTTCTTCAATGCAGCAAAAAACAGTGGACTTTATATAATAGTAAAAATGAATGGGTGAATATTACAAAATGGAATCAAAAAAATTTTGTAACTAGTATTTAGAGTAGTTCGGCATTACAATCTGTATTCCTAGTAAGCGGTACTTTCTTGTTTGTGATTAGTTCTTTTTATCTATTTTTTATTTCAAAAAGATATTTTCTTCAGAATAGGGGAAGATAGGATGGATTAAAATATCCTGGAGGTTAGTATGCCGGAATATGTAGAAGTGGCTGGTCGGGCTATCTTATCTTTTTTAGTCTTATTTTCGCTTGCAAGAATACTTGGCAAAAAACAGATTTCACAGCTTACGTTTTTTGATTATGTGGTCGGAATTGTAATTGGTGACATGGCTTCACAAGTAGCAATTGATACCTCCATGAAAATTGTGAATGGCTTAATAGGATTAGTGGTTTATACTCTTTTGTCCTTAATCCTTGCTTATGGTGCGATTAAATCGTTTAAATTTAGAGATCTAGTAGAAAGTAGTCCTTCTATTTTGATTAAAGATGGGAAAATAATGGAGAAAGGTCTCTTTAAACATAAGATGACGTATGATGACCTCATGAATGGTTTAAGGGAAAAAGATGCCTTTATGATTGAAGAGGTTGAAATGGCTATTTTGGAAACAAATGGGCAGATTAGTGTAATGAAGAAACCGGAGTTCCAGTCGCTAACTCCAAAAGACATTGGTCTAAGAATGAAAGCGGACCATGCCCCTTCCTTAATTATTATCGATGGAACTCTTCTAGAAAAACGTCTAAAATCCTTAGGCTATACAAAGGATTGGCTTCTTAGTGAGATAAAGAAAAAAGGGGCAAATCATTTTGAAGATGTCTTTTTAGCTCAGATTAATTCTAATGGAAATGTATATGTTGATTTATATGAAGATAACGAAAAAGAGTGAATTAGCAGTAACAAAAGACTGTTTTAAAAGCTCACAATAAATGCAGCCTTTTAAACAGTCTTACTTTTTATTCCTTAATACTCTTGATTAGATTATGATCTGTACGGTTTCAGCAATTTTATCTAATTTAAAGCGCACTTTTTTATCTCCGCAAACAAGATCATACTCACCAAGGAATCCTTCAAATGAAACTATTCCATTGTCATCTGTCTTACCCGTGACATTTGTAGACCAGTCTTCTTTTATCAGCTTCTTTAATACTTCATATGAAGGTTTTGGACTATTATCAGTTCTGAGAAAACCAGCCGGTGCACCAAGCCATGCACCATCATCACTGAAGGACCATGTTGTGATGGCTTCTACTAGAGGATGTTTAAACAGAATGGTATACATTTCTTCTATTTCTTTCGCCTGACGTTCTTCGAATTCAGGTGTTGAGGGCCATTCTGGAATTTGATAATCATTCAGGTCTTCGATTTCAAGCGGCATGAGATGTCCTGATGTCAATGTGTTTTCTGTAAAGTGAATGGGAAGTCCAAAGTGCGAAAAACGGTCTAAAACTTCTTCTAATTTCTCACGCCCCCAATATCCTTGGTGCTGATGTGATTGAATCCCAATTGCGTCGATTGGAATACCTGCATGCAAACATCCATCAATTAAGATTTCATAATTAATGGAGGTATTAAAGTCATTTAATAATAGTGTAGCTCCGGGATTAGATTCACGTGTTTTTGCAAACATTTCTTTAATGATCCCAACACGGCCAAGTTCTTGAGAAATTCGCGTAATCCCATTGTCATACTTATCAAAAATTGGCATGATCACAACTTCATTAATTACATCCCACATATCGATTAGTCCCTTGAAATCGGAAACATCACGTTCAATTCGCTCAAACTGTGCTTTGAGGATTTCTTCATTGCTCATTTCCAGAAGCCATGGAGCAGTGACCGTGTGCCAGCAAAGAGGATGTCCTTTTACTGTTACATTTCTCTCTTTTAACCACTGAGCAGCAGCTTTTAATTCCTTTGTTCGCGGTTTTCCTTTTTCAGGCTCAAACGTTCCCCAATAAAAAGGGAGTGTTGCAGAGTTAAACACTTCAAGGAACTTATCAAGTTTTTGTTCCTGAAAAGCTAGGCGGTCTGCTGGAACATTTTTGTTTGCTACATCAATCACATCAAAAATGCCGCAGCCAAATAGGAACTTATGGTTAGTATGTTTCAATACTACTTCTTTCCCCGCAATAGGATTTCCTGCTTCATCTACTAGTTTAAACGTTTTACTCGCCATACGGTGTGCCAATTCATTGGTATGTCCCATCATTCTACCTCCAATTTGATAACAGTATTGAACACTTCATGAAACGATTCCGCAATTCAATAAAAGTCTATCAAACTTTGTCTATCCAGTATACTAACTTTGCTAGTCATCTATAGTTTTTAAAGTAAGTAGTTAATTCATTATGGGTAAGCTTATCTTGGATGATTTAGACATCTACTTTTTTGGAAGTTTTAGCATAATAATTTAGAGGACGAACCAGAGGAGGTATTGTAGGAATAAAAATGAGGACAGGCAGTTAAAACAGGGTATTCAGATTCGTGATAGATAAAAGGAGAGGGCTCTCTTGCGCCAAAGTCCGAGCAGAGCCCTTCACTAATCTGTTAAGTCACACGTTAGTATATTTTTTTGTGTTTATCTGTGTTGGTCGAAAAGAATCTGATTGCCATCTGGATCTTCTATCATTAAATGTGCTGGTCCTTCAGTGGTTTCATCTGCCTCAGCTAACATGGTTATTCCTTTTTCTTTTAGCTGTTTTTGAATATCTCGTACGTCAGAAAATGTTTCAAGATTTTCGGCATTTTCATTCCAACCAGGATTAAAAGTGAGGATGTTTTTTTCAAACATACCTTGAAATAGTCCAATAATGCAATTTTCATTCTTCATAATCAGCCAATTTTGGGTAATGTTACCACCAAAGACTTTAAATCCTAGGTTTTCGTAAAACACTTGTGATAAATGGATGTCTTTTACATTTAAACTGACAGAAAATGTACCTAACTTCATATAATAACCACCTTTTTATTATTATTGAAAAATTCAGATAAACTCACATTAATTAGTATAAAATAGTGCTATAAAATACACAATTTTATAAGGAAAGATGTAGGGGGTTTTTGGTAAAAAAGGACTCTACATATCATGCGGCGAATTGTATTAAAGGATTTATTCCTGAAGCAATATAAACTATTTGTTTGTAAGAGGGTGAATGGCGTGACATATGAAGAAATTATGCAAAAACTTGAAGAATTAGGTTCTGAGCAAACTAAACAAACTTATAACAAACACGGAGTAAACGAGCCTTTTTTTGGTGTGAAAATTGGGGATTTGAAGAAACTTGTTAAATATGTGAAAAAGAATCTGGAATTAGCATTAAAGCTATATAATTCCGGTAATCATGACGCAATGTATTTAGCAGGTCTTTCGGTAAATCCAAAGCAGATTTCAAAAAAGACCCTACAGGATTGGGCTCAGAAAGCATACTGGTATATGGTGGCGGAATATACAGTTGCACAAGTAGCAGCCGAAAGTGATTACGCTATGGAATTGGCAAGAGAGTGGATGAAGTCCGAGGAAGAAATGATCGCAGTTGGTGGCTGGAGTACTTATTCTAATTATTTATCCATAACCCCTGATGAAAAGTTAGATTTATCCGAAATCCGTGCTATGTTGAACCAAGTGAAAAATAACATACATGGTGAACGAAACCGGGTGCGATATGTGATGAATGGTTTTGTAATTTCTGTTGGCGCTTATGTATCGGAACTAAGTGAGGAAGCAAAGCAGGTGGCAGAATATATTGGCAAGGTGCAAGTAAACGTGGGGAACACCGCTTGTAAAGTTCCTCTTGCAACAGCTTACATAAAGAAAATAGAAGTGAAAAATAGAGTAGGTTTGAAGCGGAAGACTTGTATATGTTAATTTGAAAATAAAAATGGTAATAAGTAAAGACAGTCCCTTAATTAACCGGTTCCGTTGTCTATCGCAAAAATTTAAAATATGTAACTTTTCTTCCTGTTGATAATTCTTCATTTGAATTTATTGAATCGGGAAGAGGAACAAGGTGGGGGAGGAAATGAAGAAAAGCATATTTATTTACCATTTCAAGTTTAAAAGTACAAGTTATAGACTTTTATTCATTGAGAGATTTGAAAGGAGACAAAAATGGGGGAGAAATTATTAAGGATTGGAACAACATATATACCAGTAACGAATGTAGACCTTTCATCTGATTGGTATGTAAATAAATTAGGAGCAGAATTAAGCTACAAAGATCAAGACAAAGCTATTTTAAACTTTGCCAATCTAAGCTTTTTTCTTATGAGGTCTAATAAAAACCAAAGCTCTAATTTCTTTGATATTTACGGTAATGAGTGTTTTTCGTTAACATTTGAAGTTAATGGATTAAAAGCTTTAGAAGCCATCCATAAAGACTTTAAGGATAGAGAAATAAGAGTTGGAGAGATTGAGGATAGAGGACACGCTGGAAGAAATTTTGTTTTTTATGATTTAGATGGTAATAAATTTGATGTATGGAGTGAACTGAGTCCAATCTTCAAAGAAAAATATCTTTTTTCTTAATAGATAGTTATTGAGGTACATGTTTCACCTATAAAATTAATTACAAAGTATCAAGGAACCTTCCACTTTGATAGCGAAAAAGGGCTGCAAATATGCAGCTCATTTTTTTTAGGAAAGAAAAATACTAAGGGTATTTTTAATTAATTAATTTTTATCTCTCGTTTTTGATTTTTGGATAGGTTTTTCAAGGGCAACAGCAATTTTATCTTTGATTACAGAAACAGGTTCGTCAGTTCGTGTATTCCATATGCTAGATTTAATAGTATTAGGTGCACCTGTATTTTCATTTTCCATTATTCATCCACCTCGTTTATTACTTTTCTCTTTTACACAAGTTTATTGAATCATCGCGTTCCCCGTTTACCTTACAGAAATGTTCCTTTGTTTATGGTTCTAATTAGGGCAATGATACCTCTACAAATTAGCAGTTTTAACATTAGACTTATTAAAGAGTGATACCATGTCCATCCCTTTTTCCATTTAATTAGGTTGGTTTTCTTTGAAGCAAAGGTTTCTATGATTGTTTGCGGTATAATAAAAGGAAAAAGTTTTAAAATAATCCCAAAAGGTTTGCTGTTCAATGTCCACTGATTATAATAAAGCAGCATTAAAGGATAATGAATAAAATCAAATGGGAGGTGGATTTTATACTTTGGGAAAAGTTTTTTTGGATATTTTAGATACCCTCTTGTTACTAAATATTTGTCTGAGAAAAAATTACCAATGAAACTTACCAGGTATACAATAATCCAATCCTTAAAGGAACGTTTTACAATGGCAAAAGGTAATAAAACCAATCCAATTAATGTAATCGTCATTAACAAAAAATATGGATATTTTTTTTTTCTCATTTTATTACACCTCCTCATTATAATTTGTCTCAATGCAAACTTTTATGTAAAAATCCTAAAACCAAGTGAATTCCGGCATGTGGAAATAGGTTATGGCGTGGAATAGTGGTTGATGAGTAACCAAACAGAGGGTGATCAATTTAGGGTGATCTTCATCTTTTTTGATCTAATTTTCCGATAATATAAAAAAGTTCAAAAAGTTGTAATATTTGAGGTGATTTTACCCTTTCTACTTTATGTATAATAAAAACATAAGAAAGGTGGAGAAAAAAATGAGAAAACGTAGCATCATAAGCTTTAAGAAATTAGTCGATGAAAACAAACAGGAATTAAAAAGTGATCTCAAAGCAATGGAGAGAATTGAGGCGAAAATTGATAAAAAACATTCAAAAAGGTAAAAATTTCATATATAGGAATCATAAAGAGCAACCCTAAATTTGAATTGGTTGCTCTTTATATGTATATTGGGAGAAATTTAAAGCAAAAATTGATATACTTACTATAAGAAGACAGGCAGTGGAGATGTTCAACAAATGAATTTTATTACTAAACTTTTTACAAAAGAAAAGAAATTAACGATCGATTTTTGTGAAAAAAACCTTGATCGCTTTTTATCAGAGGACTTACAAAATGAATATAGTACCTTCTTGAGTAAGAAAAATATCGAATATAAAGAATATCATTGTCAAAGTCGTTGTGAGGAATGCAAACAATCACCTTATGCGATTGTTAATGGTGTGTTTATTGCAGCTGAGGATTCAGAGGATTTATTGAAGAAGCTTAAACATCTCCAAGAAGACAAAAAATAGTTTACAAATTAGTAGTACGGTGCTATACTATTTCATGTAATATTGATAGGTCACTTAACATGCGGGTGTAGTTTAGTGGTAAAACCACAGCCTTCCAAGCTGTTGTTGTGGGTTCGATTCCCATCACCCGCTCCAAATACTTCTAACAGGGCCTTTGGCACAGGTAGTTAAGCGTAATACAATCCATTTAAGCTCATATTGATACATACACACAAACCGAACTTATAAAAAGTTCGGTTTTTTTGCGTTTTCAGGGAGAAGATATGAAAAAGCAGTAGAGAGGAAGTGGATTCATGCCTGAACTGCCAGAGATGGAAAATTACAGAAGAATGCTCAATCAAAAAGTAGCGGGTCAAACCATTACTGAAGTACAAATTAATAGAGAGAAATCGATAAATGTGAACCCTGTTCTCTTCTCTAGTACCGTCGTAAATCAGAAGATCGTGACAGTCAATCGCAGAGGAAAGCATTTACTCTTTCATTTAGATAACGGGCAGGTTTTGTTGCTTCATTTAATGCTTGGCGGTTGGATGTATCTTGGGACAGAGGAAGACAAACCGAACCGAACGATTCAGGTTCGTTTATCGTTTGGACATCACCATCTTTATTTTATTGGGCTTCGACTGGGTTATTTACACTTATATAGTGAACAGGATGTTCAAAAAGAATTATCACCATTGGGTCCAGAGCCATTGGATCCACCATTCACGGCACAAGCATTTTTAAAGCTGCTAGGGGACAGACGGGGAAAAATCAAATCAAAACTCCTCGATCAGGAGTTTATTGCAGGTATTGGAAACTGTTACTCAGACGAAATCTGTTATCACGCTGAAATTAAAACAAAACGGAGTATAGAAGATATAAAGGAGAATGAACGAAATCAACTTTATCTTTCGATGAAACATGTTCTACTCGATGCTTTAAAGCATGGAGGTTACATGGAAAATCCTTTTTTTAAGGGTGATGACCTAACAGGTGGTTATAACAATCTATGTTTAGTGTATGACCGTGAAGGTGAACCTTGCAAAAGATGTGGTGGTACGATTGTGAAGGAAATGATCTCGTCACGCAAAACCTTCTTCTGTCCGAACTGTCAAAAATAGTTAGAATCCTATCTCCAACGGTAGGGTTCTTTTTTTGCCTGAAACCACCTGGTAACTGTTAGTTGGGTAAAATGGTGCGGCTCTATTGGCCCGAAACCATGGTGGACCAATGAATTGGGTAAAGTGGGAAGGCGCCACTGGCCCGAACCCATAGTGGCTCAATGAATTGGGTAAAGTGGGAAGGCGCCACTAGCCCGAACCCATAGTGACTCAGTGAATTGGGTAAAGTGGGGAGGCGCCACTAGCCCGACACCATGGTAGACCAATGAATTGGGTAAAGTGGGACTGTGCCACTAGCCCGAAACCTTAATGAACACGAAATAGGTAACATAAAAACAGCACTATTTTGCGTGTTAAAAATTTGTCAAAAATATGTTGAACTAATTGTTCCCTATATTGTATAAATGTAATATACTATATATTAATAAGTATAGCACATTTAAATTTTAGGCATGAAATATAACATGATTATCTTGAAAAGGGGGTCAATGTGATTAAATTAACGAAACGCCAAGATGAAATTCTGAAGATTGTAAAGGAAAGCGGGCCAATTACAGGGCAGCAAATTGCAGAGAAGCTTTCCTTAACTAGAGCAGCCTTAAGACCAGATTTAGCGATTTTAACGATGGCAGGCAATTTGGATGCCAGGCCTCGCGTCGGTTATTTTTTCAATCATAACCATGAGGTAAAGCAACAGGCAGAACAATTCATTCTTCAAAAAGTTGCGGATTATAAAGCCCATCCGATCGTGGTTGAAAAATCCACTTCTGTTTATGATGCGATTGTTCAATTGTTCTTAGAAGATGTCGGGACGCTTTATGCGGTTGACAGCGATGGCTATTTAGCCGGAGTTATTTCAAGAAAAGACCTGTTAAGAACAGCCATTGGAAACAAAGACTTGCAAGAACTACCATGCAGCGTCATTATGACCAGAATGCCGAACATCATAACGGTTACACCTGATGAAACCTTGCTAGAGGCAGCAAAAAAGATGATTTTCAATCACATTGACTCCTTACCAGTAGTCAAAGATATCAATCCGGGAAACCATACATATTTACTTGTCGGTCGGATTACGAAAACAACCATTACACGAGCATATCTAGAAATAATGGAGCAAAATTCGGTATAAAGGGGAGTGGCAGTGATTTTAGGAGAGAAGGAAGTTGTCTATGTGGTTTCAGACTCGGTTGGGGAAACAGCAGAGTTTGTTGTAAAAGCGGTTGCGACACAATTTAACGGAGGAAATGTTGAGATTCGCCGCAATTCCTATGTTGACGATTTTGAAGACATTGAGGATGTGCTTATTCTAGCGAGAACGGGAAAATCCATTATTGCCTATACGATTGTCATCCCTGTTCTAAAGGAATATTTAGATCGACGGGCGGCAGAAGAAAATATTATGGCGGTGGATTTGCTTAGTCCTTTGATAAATGCCTTCACCACTAGTTTTAATAAGACTCCTCACCACCAGCCAGGATTAATGAGAAAACTAGATGAAGAGTATTTTAGAAAAATAGAAGCCATTGAATTTGCTGTAAAGTATGATGACGGCCGTGATCCTCGAGGAATTCTTAAGGCAGATATTGTCTTAATAGGTGTTTCAAGGACATCGAAGACACCGTTATCTATGTATTTAGCGCATAAACGATTTAAGGTTGCCAATGTTCCCTTGGTTCCAGAGGTTCCAGCACCAGACGAATTGTTCGAGATTCCGAGAAAAAATTGTATTGGATTAATTATTTCTCCCGATAAATTAAATGAAATCCGACTTGAAAGGTTAAAAGCTTTAGGGTTAGGTTCCAAAGCAAGTTATGCAAGTTTTGAAAGGATCCTTGATGAACTTGATTATGCTGAAAAAATTATGAAGCGAGTAGGTTGTCCAATTATCAATGTTTCAAATAAAGCGATAGAAGAAACAGCAGGATTAATATTAGAAGTGCTGAAAAAAGAGAGGGGCTTATGATGATGGAAAAATTCGTTTACTTGTTTCATGAAGGAAATGGAAATATGAAGGAAACACTCGGAGGAAAAGGTGCAAACCTAGCGGAAATGACGCGTATTGGTTTACCTGTTCCTTATGGTTTTACCATTTCGACTCAAGCTTGTAATGCTTATTATGATGCAGGGAAAACCATTCCATCGCTTGTTGAGAGCCAAGTATTAGGGGCTTTGAGCACCCTAGAGGAGAAAATGGGAAAAAAACTAGGATGTGCGGAAAATCCGTTGCTAGTTTCAGTCCGCTCTGGATCAGTTTTTTCAATGCCAGGGATGATGGATACGGTCTTGAACTTAGGTATGAATGATGAAACAGTAATTGGTATGGGGAAATTAACAAATAATCCTCGTTTTGCTTACGACTCTTACCGTCGCTTCATCCAAATGTTCAGTAATGTTGTCCTTGATATCAATACGTTCTATTTTGAACAATTATTAGAAGAAACACGCGAGCATAAAGGCTATAGTGCTGACCCAGAAATGACGGCTGAAGATTGGAAAGAAGTCATAGAGGGGTACAAAGGTATTGTTAAAAAGCATACTAGAAAAGAATTTCCACAGGATCCAAAGGAACAACTATTTCTTGCCATTAATGCCGTGTTTGATTCCTGGAATAATCAGCGTGCCATCGTCTACCGCCGCTTGAATAAAATTCCTGATCACCTTGGAACGGCTGTAAATATTCAAAGCATGGTGTTCGGAAACATGGGAAATGATTCAGGTACAGGTGTAGCCTTTACTCGAAATCCTTCAACGGGAGAACATGTCCTTTACGGCGAGTACCTCATTAATGCTCAAGGGGAAGATGTGGTAGCAGGGATTCGTACACCACAGCCGATACAAACATTAAAGGACGAAATGCCAGCTGTTTATAAACAGTTTGCTGACACATGCAAACGACTTGAACAGCATTATAAAGAAATGCAGGACATTGAATTCACAGTAGAACGAGGTCAATTGTTTATTCTTCAAACCCGTCATGGTAAGCGTACAGCTCAAGCTGCGATTCGAATTGCGGTAGAGATGGTGGAAGAAGGAATCATAGATAAAAAGACTGCCTTGCTTCGTGTCGACCCAGATCAACTAAATCAGCTTCTACACCGTAGAATTGATGATAAACATCAGCGTACATTATTAGCAAAAGGTCTGCCTGCATCACCTGGTGCGGCAACAGGTCAAGTCGTGTTTGATGCCGATGAAGCAGAGGAACTTGGGAATGCTGGTAAAAAAGTGATTCTAGTTCGTCCGGAAACCACTCCTGATGATATTCATGGAATTGTTGCAGCGCAGGCCATTGTTACCAGCCGTGGCGGTATGACCAGTCACGCTGCTGTTGTTGCCCGAGGGATGGGTAAAGCGTGTATTTGCGGATGTGACGCACTAAAAATTGATGTGAAAGCAAAGCAATTTACCGTGGACGAAAAGGTTATTAAATATGGCGATGTGATTACGATTGATGGCTCAACAGGTGAAATTATGCTTGGGGAAATTCCGATGATTGAACCACAGCTTTCTGACGAGTTCCAGCTTTTACTTGCATGGGCTGACCAAGAGAGAAATATTGGAGTTCGTGCCAATGCCGATAACCCAGAGGATGCACAAAAAGCCTTTGAATTTGGGGCAGGTGGAATTGGATTGTGCCGGACTGAACATATGTTTATGGATTTAAAACGAATTCCGATCGTTCAAAAAATGATATTGGCTGAGCAGTACAAAGAGCGTATGGAGGCTCTAGATGAGCTTCTTCCAATGCAGCAAGGTGATTTTGAAGGAATTTTTGAAGCAATGCAAGGTTTCCCAGTAACAATTCGTTTATTAGACCCACCATTACATGAGTTTTTACCAGATAAGGAAGAGTTGTTAGTAGAAGTGACGAAATTGCAAATTCTTGACCCTGCTTCACCTGAACTGAAAAAGAAAGAGTTACTATTGAAAAAGGTCCGCCAACTAGATGAATTCAACCCAATGCTCGGACACCGCGGATGCCGTTTAGGAATGGTCTATCCGGAAATTTATGAAATGCAGGCAAAGGCAATTTTCTATGCTGCGGCTAAGCTTGCAGACAAAGGGCTGGACGTTCAGCCTGAAATCATGATTCCGCTTGTTGGTCATGTTAATGAATTAAAACAAATGCGACAGCTTGTGATTTACGCAGCTTTAAAGGTTCAGGAAGAAACAAAGAAGCAATTTGAATATACGATTGGAACCATGATTGAAATACCACGTGCGGCTCTAACCGCTGATCAAATTGCGGAAGAAGCTGATTTCTTCTCATTTGGTACAAACGATTTAACCCAAACAACATTCGGATACAGCCGTGACGATGCGGAAGGCAAATTCCTTCAAAACTATATTGAAAACAAGGTGCTGCCTGAAAATCCTTTTGCAGTCCTTGATCAAGATGGTGTTGGCAGATTGGTAGAAATGGGCGTTAAACTCGGCCGTGGAGCAAAACCTACATTGAAAACAGGAATTTGCGGGGAGCATGGCGGCGAAAAAACATCAATCGATTTCTGCTACAAAACTGGATTGGATTATGTAAGCTGTTCACCATATCGTGTGCCTTTAGCAAGATTAGCAGCTGCACAAGCAACGATTCGTCATGAATCAAATAAGAAGGAAGTTTATACGACTGCATAAATCTCTTATCATGAAGAAACAATAAAGATAATTAACCATTAGGAGACCAAATCTTATAATAGATTTGGTCTCATTTTCTTTTAAGGAAAGCAATAAATCCAACAAAATTAAGAATTATCCCCCCTTTCATTTTGTTTAACAAGGAAGATTCAAATATAATGAAAAAGTTGAGAGGGTGGCACAGTGTAGAATACATAAAGAAAAACAAAGTGAAACTATATAAAAGTTACGAAAGTAGGAGATTCAATTGAGTGCAAGCACGAAACTAAAACCCAATAAACTAAAAATGATTTCACGTGCTTTGTTGGTTATTATGGGGGCCATTATTACTGCATATGGACTAGAAACGGTATTAATTCCTAATAATGTATCAGATGGCGGTGTGACAGGACTGAGTATTGTTGGTTCGAATTTATTTGGATTACCTTTAGGGCTCCTCATTGCAGTTCTGAATATCCCATTTGTATTTTTAGGTTATAAACAGATTGGTACCGGTTTTGCTATTTATTCGGTTATTGGTATTGCTTCATTAGCAATAGGAACATTACTTATGCACCACTTACCACCCATTATTGAAGGAGATACCTTGCTAATAACAGTTGTTGGTGGAATTATCATCGGTTTTGGGATGGGGTTAGCATTACGAAATGGTGGTGCATTAGATGGTATTGATATGTTAGCCGTATTACTTTCTCGTAAATTACCATTTGGGACTAGCGATCTTATTTTATTTTTAAACATGTTTGTTTTTATTGTGGTGTCAACCGTCTTCGGTCTTCAAGGAGCCATTCTTTCGGCAATTGCTTACTATATTGCATCTAAAGTGATACATATCGTGGAAGAAGGTTTAAGTGGTTCAAAAACATTTAAAATTATAACCAATGAACCAGAACTAATGGTAGAAAAGATTCGTGAGAACTTAGGACGCGGGGCAACTTATAATGTAGTGGAAGGCGGTTATACAAACGAAAAATTTAAGGAAATCAATTGCGTGATTAACCGTTTAGAAGATAGCAAAATGAAAGAAATCATTAATGAAATTGACGAAAATGCTTTTGTTATCGTATATGATGTAGCCGAAGTTAAAGGTGGTAACTTCAAGAAGCATGATGTTCATTAAGCAAATAGACATTAAAAGGTGCCTGTCACCATTTATGCAAAAGACGCTGTTTATGCAGCGTTTTTTGTATTTTTTTCTAGCCTGTTTTGAGAATTTTTCTTTATTTTTTCGAAATTTTTAAGATTTGTGTGATATGGTTCAATTATCTTGATGGGTATTTAGTTGAAAATTGATTGGAGGTGAAGTATGTCCATTAAAATGAGGTTTCTGTTGTCATACGTGGGGGTCATTGTTTTTTCTATTTCTTTGTTTTTAGCGGCTGGTTATTTGCTTCTTTTTACGATAACGGGCGATGTAAATTCGATCGCGAACTTTTATAAGAAATCATATCTTCAAAAACCTTTGACTCCTGTTGAGGAAAGTGTGTTTCTTGATTTAAAACTTTTGGCGAAAAATAACCCTGAGCAGCTATTAAATAAAGAGCAATTGAAGAAGCTTGAACAGCAAGAGATCAAAATTGTCGTAAGAAAAGATCGCAACATTGAGTATGCGACTTCCACGTTAAGCCAGCAGGCATTGGGTACGTCACTCCCTAAGTTTGAGGAAACGAATATAAACACGCGGGATTCCATTAAACTCAATGACTTTTATTTTACTTATGTAAAGTTTGATTTTTATTTTTCAGACAAAAGTAAAGGAAGTATTTTTGTTTTAAGGAAGGTAAGCTCAAATACTCAATTGATTCAAGAACTGTTTCCCATTTTATTAGGACTTTTACTGCTTCTATTTATCATGATTATTGGGATATTAAACTATTTAGTGTCAAGAAGCATAATCAAGCCGATTTCCATTCTTAAAGAGGGTGCAGAACGGATTAAATCGGGTGATTTACATTTTGAAATCAAAACAACTTCCAATGATGAAATCGGACAATTAAATAAAACGTTTGAGGAAATGAGACTAAAACTTAAGGAGTCAATCACCCTCCAACTTCAATATGAGGAAAATCGAAAAGAACTTCTTTCAAATATTTCTCATGATTTAAAAACACCGATTACTTCCATTATCGGTTATGTCGAGGGAATAAAAGACGGTGTAGCAAATACCCAAGAGAAAATGGAGAAGTATTTAACCACCATTCATGTCAAAGCGAGGGACATGGATTCATTAATCGATGAACTATTTTTATTTTCAAAACTAGATTTAAAGAAAGAGTCCTTCACTTTTGAAACGATTGAATTGGTTGAATACATGCAAGATTTTGTAGAAAAACTTCATCTTGATTTGGTTCAAAAAGGTATAAAGATTCACCACCATCCACCTAATAAACCGATATACGTGAGTGCTGACCGGGAAAAGTTAAAACGTGTTTTAGTAAATCTCATAAACAATTGTGTGAAGTATATGAATAAAGATGATAAGTATATTTCAATTCAACTGCATGAAGGCCCTTTTGATGTCGTCTTAGAAGTAATGGATAATGGCTATGGAATTGAACCTTCTGCGTTGCCATATATTTTTAATCGTTTTTACCGGGCAGAAAAGTCTAGAAATTCCCGGACTGGTGGAAGTGGATTAGGACTAGCCATTGCCAAACACATCATTGAAGAGCATGATGGTGAGATTTGGGCAACTAGCGAGAAAGGCAAAGGTACAAGTGTTTTCTTTTCTTTGAAGAAAGGTGTGTAAAGATGAAAAAGATATTATTGATCGAAGATGAAGTCAGTATCGCAGAACTACAAAGAGATTATCTAGAAATTAATCAGTTCCTAGTAGATGTTGAACATAGTGGTGATTCAGGACTCCAAATGGCACTTGAAAATGATTATGATTTGATAATTTTAGACATCATGCTCCCTGGGGTAAGTGGGTTTGATATATGCAAACAAGTACGGCAAGTTAAAAATATTCCGATTCTGTTTGTTTCTGCAAAAAAGGAGGATATCGATAAAATCCGAGGTCTGGGTTTAGGAGCAGATGATTATATTACTAAGCCTTTTAGTCCAAGTGAGTTGGTAGCTAGGGTGAAGGCACATATAGATCGGTATGAACGACTAGCTGGAAATCAAACGAAATCAAATATGATTAAGGTTAAAGAGATTATGATTGATAAGTCAGCGCGTAAAGTTTATCTTAACGGTGAGGAGACATCGTTCACAACAAAGGAATTTGATTTGTTGGTATTTCTTGTAAATCACCCGAATCAAGTCTTGAACAAAGAGCAGCTATATGAACATATTTGGGGCTATGAAATGGCAGCGGATGTGTCAACGGTGACCGTCCATATCAGAAAAATACGCGGGAAAATTGAAAAAGATCCCGCCCATCCGAAATACTTGGAAACGGTTTGGGGAGCAGGCTATCGATTCAATGTTTAAAATTAATAGTAAAAATACAATCCGTCACATAAGGTGGCGGATATTTTTTTATAAACATGAAGAAATTTTCTGAAAAAGTTTATCTTTTTTTAAGAAATTCTTTCGAGGGAGTTTAATATTTCGGTTTAACATAAATGTATGGCCAAATGAATGAAGGAGGATAGCAATAGTAAACCGATAGGTGGTGAAAATTATGCGGAGGCGCCAAGCAATCGTCTTTGGAACTATATTCATTCTTCATGGCTGTGTCTCTGTTAATGATGGTAATACAAATAAAAAGGTGAATGAGATAAAGGTAGTGATAGATATGGAGGAACAACTGATTATAGCAGCAAAAGGCAAAGACGCGGATACCGTAAGAAGATTGATTGAGGAAGGTGTCGATATTAATACGCAGGACTCAGAAGGGCGAACTCCCACAATGATTGCGACATACAACAACGATTTAGAGACTGCAAAAATACTTATTGACGCGGGAGCAGACGTCAACATTCAGGATGATATCGAAAATAACCCCTTCCTGTATGCTGGTGCTGAAGGGTATATTGAAATTTTAAAACTTACGATTAAAGCCGGTGCCGACTCATCTCTTACGAATCGGTATGGAGGAACTGCTTCAATCCCTGCCTCGGAACATGGATATGTAGATGTTATTAAAGAACTTCTAACCAATACTGATATCGATATAAATCATATAAATGATCTCGGCTGGACAGCTTTACTAGAAGCTATAATTTTGAATAATGGTGATGAAAAACAGCAGCAAACAGTGCAATTGTTGATCGATCATGGCGCAGACGTGAAAATTCCCGATCGAAATCATGTAACCCCTTTACAGCATGCACGAAAGAATGGTTTTAAAGAGATTGAAAATATATTGGTAAAAGCAGGGGCAAAATAACTAGGTTTGTAAAGACTTACTTAGGAACAAAACCATGTAATTGACACCAAAATAAAGAAATGAGGAGACGACAAAAATGAACAAAAAGGCAAAAATGTTACCGTCTATTCTTCTTGGGTTAACTTTAGTTATTTCAGGATGCGGCACAATCACACAAGCGCAAACAAATGACCAGAAACAAGAACAAACTGAAAAAAAGGGAAGTGAACAAAATAAGGAAACCAAAGGACAGGAATTAGCTAATATTCTTAGTAGCACAAATTGGCAAGGTACCAAGGTATATGATAAGGATAAAAATGACTTAACAAAAGAAAACGCAAGCTTTATTGGTCTAGCAAAATACGACGATAAAACCGCGAGATATGAATTTTTTGATAAAACCACAAAAAAGAGCCGCGGTGACAAAGGAACGTTCTTTCTCACCAATGATGGAAAGATCAGAGTATTAATATCTGAATCAATGGGTTACCAAGCTGTTGTGGAAATAACAAAACTCAATAAAGACATCTTTACTTATAAGAGAATGGGAAAAGATGCGAATGGTAACGAAGTAGAGGTATTTGTTGATCATATTCCATATAAAGAAACAAACCTATCTTTTACAGAACCCGATAAGACCTTGGTAACAAAAACGGGGGAAATTGTTACAGATAAGGATGGAGATAAAATTCTATCAGACACCCTTTGGCAAGGGACTGTGGCATTAGATGAAAACGGCAATGATGTGTCACCCTATAACACAAATTTTCTAGGGCTTGCGAAATATGATTTTAAGACAAATAAATATGAATTTTTTGATGCGAAAACAGGAGCAAGCCGTGGGGATTACGGCTATTACGATGTTGTACACGGTAATAAGATACGAGCACATGTTTCAATAGGAATGAAGTACGGTGCAGTTCTTGAACTGACAGAGCTGAATGAAAAGAAATTTACTTATAAAAGAATGGGTAAAGATAAAGATGGTAAAAACATAACGATAACAGTTGAACATGTTCCATATAAAGGTGATTTCAAACTAAAATTCACTAAATTTTAATGACTAATTGGCGCGCAGCGATGAAGGGAATGGATTTACTCCACTCCCTTTTTTGTTCGGAAGAATTAAGGAACAATTTCAAAAACAGTACCCTGGTTTAAATCAGTCACCTTCATCGATCCGTAAACCCCTAAATATAATCTAGTTTGCTCCAGATTACTTCCCAAACTTACATAATACGCGGCTTGAGATCCATAATCATATTCGGTTTGAATTACCCTAAAATCACTTTGTTTACCATCTTGTCGTAACCTAGAGTAGGCTAAGGCACCTCTAGGTTGAGGTTGAGATTCTTTCCGGGAAAGGTCGATAAACACAACGCTTCCCGTTAAAGCGGGTATTGCATTACCCTTATAGGCTTGCACTCCTGTAAGGGCGGTTCCACTAAACTTATCTGGTCGTGGATCTCTATGATAATAACTAGTCATAGGCTGAAGACGCTTCACTGAAGTATTTATTGCTTCATTATAATAAACAATTGTTTTCTCATCTAAAGCTGGATTATTCGTGCAGCCCCTGATAACTGAAGTAGGAAATGCACCTTCCCACCCCCGCCAGCCAAAGTTAACAAATCCTTCTGGGTCAAGGCCAATATTCATTGAAGCGGCTTGAACAAGCTGAGTAACTAGTATTGGTTTAGAAAGAAAGAATGAAAAAATTGCCTCTTCTAAATCCTGTCCGACATTTCCTACATATTTAATATACTGATTTTGCAACCTTTGATAAGAAATGCCTGTTATATTGCGAACTCCTTTTGCCATTATACTAAGCGTTCCCTGAATAGATATGGGAAGTTCATTGAAACGTGTGACAACGGGTGGGTTCGGGATACCTGTATTTTTTCCAACGTCTATTTCAATGATCTTTCCTGCAATTTCCATCGTATCCTGACTTAAATTAAAGGGATCATAGCCTGATCCTCCATCACCTGTTGTTAAAACAAGTCTCCCTGTTTCAGGTGAAAAGTTCAAGCTATTGACACCATTATGATTCATAAAAGGTCTTCTTACGTTTAGTAATGTCCGGCGTTTTTGAGGTTGACCATTGGATTGTAAAATCCATTCCTCCACTGTATCAATATGGTCATAGTGGGTTTCTCTATTTATCCACCTAAGATTTAAAGTTTTGGGGTCACAAGGGTTAGGTGTAAAAGATTCAGTAAGAGCTCCTGGACCTTGAGTTCCGGCTGCGGAATAATGTATATAAAACAGACCGTTATAATAAAATTGGGGGTGAAATGCCAGTCCAAGCAATCCTCGTTCATCATACCCGCCAGACGCACCAAGTTTTATAATCCGCTGACGAATATCTAAAAAAGTCCTAATCCCTTCATTACTTAAAAAGAAGATCTCTCCGACCTGGGTTGCAATGAATAATCTTTCCATTGAGTCACCCGGAAGGAAAGTGGTTTTCAAAACAGTGGGTAAATTGATTTTGCTGACAATCGGCCGTAAACGAACCTTTACGTTTATCACCTAACTTTCCACTCCTCCTAATTGGTTTCTCCTATGAGAATATGATTAGACCTGTTCTCTTAGTACCGTTCTGTTTTTGGAAGATTAACCACAGCACAATAGTAAATACTAAAAAAAATTAAAAAAAAGGGGATTATCATGGGAGCGATTGAACGAAGCGGATTTCGATTTGTACCAGAATATAGTGTGAGCCACCAAAATGGGGCGATTCATGTCTACAACAAAAATCGATTCATTGAAGAAATCAAATTTGAATTTTCAGGTGATTTTCCTGAACTGGATCAGATAGAGGATTTAGTCGACCAATATTGCATTAAACGAGAAATTTAAGGTCCGAATATTTGTTCGATTTCTGATTTAGTGATAAACTCGAAGTACCAAATAGTGATAAAGGAGGGAAGAAGTTGAATAAACTAACCGCCGTTTACCCTCAAGCGATTGAACATACAAAGAATAAAGTTATCGAAGATATGAATCATTATTTAGAGTCAAAAGAAAGTTTGCCGTCTTTTAATGAATATTTACATGACCGCGGGCATTATCTTGAGCAAATTTGGGTCAATGTTTGGTTGAATAAGGTCACTAATGATGTCCCGAAGAATGAGAAAAAAGAGTTTTTGCGGGAAAAAGGGTACGAGGTTCAAGGAGTGGACCGCAAACTAATTAATAAACTTTTTCGGGATGAAATGAGAGACTATCAGCCATTTCAGGCGCGTGAATGGACCGAGGAAACTTTTGCAAATCAAAAAGAGGAATGGGAACAAAGATATCACCAAGCGAAAGCAGATTTTATAAAAAGACAAGAAGTGAACCGCTTGGCAGAATTGCGTCATATACTTGCAGAAAAAATAGAAGAAATGACATCAGAAATGCTTGAGAAAGATTATCCTGAACTTTATCTCTATGTTCGTCATTTCACAGCCAAACAATTAGCTGCGGATATCAAGAATAATGTGAAATTCCAAACCATCGATACCTTTGCCCTAGAAGAAAAATTAGTGGATGAAGGACATTTTAATCCTGATTCGTACACAACGGTGGCGAAGTTTTTTGAGGAACTAACAGGGGATATTCATAAAACGGTTAACTGGGGCAGGAGCTTGTATGAATATCAAACGTATTTTTTTGTCTATGAAAGCTTAATTTCCGACTACCTTTCAGAGTTAATCCCAAAGAGGATTTTGGAAAAACTCCCGCAGGTAATGAAGGAACAGTATCAGGAAGCCTTTGGTGAAAAACTGACACCTGCTTACATAAAGGGGAGCATGACACAGCTTTTGTATGAGGTAGAAGATTATGTTATTGAAGATATCCAAGAGGAATATCTTTCAAATTTACTGAAAATTGCAGTACTTCCTTTTGACTTTACCGTTCATCAGCAAATTTTTGAAAAGGACTACTCCGAAAGAGAACGTAAAAAGGCGGAGGAAGAAGCAGAATTACAACGAAAACGAGAAGAAGAAGAACGGATGATGGATGATATTTTTGGTCAGGAGTATAATCCGTCGCTTGGTGAAAGAGTTCGTTACGTTCTTCATATAGGTGAAACCAATACAGGGAAAACTCACCATGCACTTGAGCAGATGAAGCAGGCAAACAGTGGTTTGTATCTAGCTCCACTAAGATTATTGGCGCTTGAGGTTTATGATAAGTTAAATACTGAAGGAACACCGTGCTCGTTAAAAACGGGTGAAGAAGAAAAAATGGTACCGGGTGCTAACCATTTTTCATGCACGGTGGAAATGTTTCATGAAAAAGAAAGCTATGATATTGTCGTTATTGACGAAGCACAAATGATTACCGATAAGGACCGGGGTTTCTCTTGGTACAAAGCGATCACAAAAGCCAATGCACATGAGGTTCATATTATCGGCAGCAGGAATTCAAAACCGATGCTGCTGCAATTGCTAGGAGAATCGGATATTACGATATACGAATACAGCCGCGATACACCGCTGGAAGTGGAAACAAAAGAATTCCATATTAAACATGTGAAAAAAGGGGATGCACTGATTTGTTTTTCAAGGAGGCGAGTGCTTGAAACGGCGTCTCGGCTTCAAAGCGATGGTCATTCAGTCAGCATGATTTACGGCAGCATGCCCCCAGAAACAAGAAAAAAGCAAATTGAGCAATTTAACACTGGGAAAACTAAGGTCATTGTATCGACTGATGCCATTGGAATGGGCTTGAACTTGCCGATTCGCCGGATTGTGTTTTTGGAAAATGAGAAATTTGATGGAACCAGAAGGCGGTTGTTAACCTCGCAGGAAGTGAAACAAATCGCCGGCCGGGCAGGTCGCAAAGGAATCTATGATGTGGGAAAGGTTGCATTTACCAAGGACATCAGGCTGATGAGGAGATTGCTGAATCAAGAGGATGAGCCCGTGCATACATTTGCCATTGCCCCAACCAACTCGGTATTCGAGCGCTTCCAACGCTATTATCGTGATTTAGGAACATTCTTTGAGCTTTGGGGGAAATTTAAAAGCCCACCAGGAACGAAGAAAGCTTCCTTGGCAGAGGAGCGTTCCCTTTACGATGTGATTGCTGGGACAGAAATTGAAGCACGATTACCTTTAATGGACCTATATGGGTTTTTACACCTCCCTTTCTCAAAAAATGAACCGACATTAACACGACAATGGGAAGATACGATGTATGCAATTATCCAGGGTACTCCTTTACCGGAACCTCCATACAAGGAACGAAGTTTAGAGGATCTCGAATTAGCATATAAAGCACTTGGCTTGCATTTGCTCTTTTTATATCGATTAGGTGAGCGTACGGAAGCGATATATTGGGAGCGGCTGCGTGAAGAAATGAGTGACAAGGTCCAAGATAAATTAAAAACGGATATTCGCAAGTTCGTGAAAAAATGTAGAAACTGTGGCAAGAACCTCCCTTGGGATCACTCATTTCCAACCTGTGATGCCTGCCATAGTGCTAAATATAGAAGACGCTTTGCAGAAGATTTCTAGAAGTACCGTTTAAGGTTCAAATCGCAAATGATTTGAACCTTTTTATTTTACTATCGGAAATTATTGGAATTTTATTACAGTTAAATAGCGTTAAATGATATAATTTTTTCTAAGAAATTATAGAAATTAAAGGGGGGATAGTATGGGAAGAATTATTTGGTGGGTTATTACGATAGGTCTGATTCTTTTTGCAAACTGGGGGATAGCAAAACTTTTTAATAATGATTTTCTTGATTGGTCCTTTTTAACAGGTCTTGCAGCAGTCGTATTGGTTAAGTTTTTTAATTCATCGGGTGGAATGGCATCGGAATTTGCTAATGCGAGACTACAAAGTGGAAATGAGGATAATGATCTTCAAGTAGAGGTTTGGACGAGAATAGAAAAGATTGAAAGGCGTTTTAAAGCCACACCATCGTTTTATGTGGCAATAGGTTATACGCTTGTTTCGGGGATTATAACATTTATTTATTACTTCATTTAATAAAAAGAAACTACTTTAAAACTCTTACGATATGGTTTGTGTTTATCTTGAAAAGTAATGTTGCAGGTATGTATAAGAAGGATTATATTCCAACAAACAATTATAAACACGTTAGATATATTATATTGAGATACTGATTAAAGAAAATTTTAACTCCAGGGAGGTACCATTATTGGTGCCTTTTTTGATTTCATATGATGTTCTGTTCATAAAGACTGAAAATGTATAATTTTTTTAAAAATTAAAGTTATTAGTTTAGAACTTGTCCAATTATTTCAGCATAACATGTTAGTGTAAGAGCTCTTTCAATAAGGTTGAAAGGGGGGAGAAAAATGTCTATAAATCTAGTTACAGTAGTTCTTGTGTTGCTTCTCTTAGTAGCCCTGCTTGTTGCTGTTTTACTTGGCACGCCAGAACAACAACAAATCATTATTGCTGCTATTAATGCATTGCTTGGTTAATATAATGTAGTAATATAATTCCCCTCAGTATAAGGCCCCTTTAATATCACTTCCACTAATAGGTAGTTGGTATTATGGGGGTTTCTATTTTTTGATGGATGACTTTTTATTGTGAAGCTATGATTTTAACCCAATTTTACATCGTATGGTTTTTTGCTAACACACATTTAACTTTTTTTCATAGTATGTAACAGTATAGGACGAGAATCAGTTCTCCTTGTTATCCCAAGATAAAAAAGGTGGAGTTTACTACATGACTAATGAAAACGAATCCAAACTAGAGGTTAAAAACCCTCTAACAAACAATACAGCGATAGATCTAAGTGGAATCATGAATATTGCAGGTTCATTACTTAAAAATCCAGAAGTATTGAATACAGTTTCAGATGTAATGAAACTTACTAATAGCGTCCATGAGACCTCCAATAAACCAGAGGAACTTCAGAAAAACACGATTTCGGCGTTGCAGAAACAAATAGCAGAATTGAATCAACAAATCATCGGGCTACAAGAACAAATAGTTAAAAATAATGAGGAACTAAAAGAATTGATTTTAAAAATGCAAAGCTCCCTCAATGAGCGAAAGTAGTGTACTAATTTTGAATGCACCAAATTTCATTTAATTAAAGACACTACTTACAATGGGGTCTATAGTCAATTTACTTTTCAATTAAAGGAAGCGTTAATCCAAGAGGGATTAATGCTTCTTTTTATGCACTTTAATGAAGTTACAGGTAGCTTTAGTTAGATTTCCTTCGAAATTAATTCGGTGTGTAACCTATGTTCATTAGAGCCAGGGATATTCTTTTATAAACCCAAAAGCAACTCAAATACGGTGGAAATTAATATTCATTTAACTTTACATATTTAGCTGTAAATTCACGTTAAGTGATAGGAAACTGAAACCGTTAATATATTCTTTCACTACTTATTACGTTTGGATTGAAAAAAATTACTCTTAAACGTAAACAGCGGTTGCTTTTTAGAGTAATAAGTTTTACTATATAAAGTAAGGAGGTGAAAATAATGGAAAATATAAGATTAAATGTTCCATTATTACGAAGAAGAGTGCCCAATCTTACCAGTGCTGCAAAAGAAGTAGGGCTGCGGCCAGCGACTGTATCTAATTTATGCACGGGGAAAATTCCGGTTGGCCGCTCTGAAGTTCGGACCATCGTAGCTTTAGCAGAATTAGCACAGTGTAGTTTAGATGAATTGATTTTAAGAGGGGAGAATGTAGAGATGATTGAAACAAAAATAAAAACATTAGATTTGTTTGCACCAATCGTTAAGGGAGGCACCATTGGACTTGTTGCTCGGCCTGGTATGGGGCAGTTGGTCGTACTAGCAGAGTTATTTTATCGTTTTAAGCGAGAGGGTTATGCAACGGTTTTATTAAAACCTGAAAATGATCATCCAGAGTTAGCGGAAATTCTAGACGATACGGAGATTGTAGCTGAGTCCATTGAAAAGGCTTTCGTTGAAATGTCAAAGGCAGGAAAAAATAAAGAGATTATTTTTGTTGCTGACCGTTCACATGTTTTAACCGGGGAAATCTACGAACTTCAGGAAAAATTACAAGATGTCGACATCAAGTCTGTTACAACTTTTTTACTAGATTTAAAAGGGGCTTCAGTGGATGAAGATCTGCCATATGGACCGCTTGAAACGTTATGGCAGTTTGATATGGACTTAGCAGTAAGACATCGCTTCCCAGCAGTAAACCCAATCTACTCTACATCCTCCGTATTGGAAGGTGCACACCTAGATCAAACCCATCTTTCCATCCAACAAAAAGCACAAAAGCTATTAAGACGTTACCGTGAACTACGATCACTCGTAAATGTGAAAGGAATTAGCGGAATCCCTGCTTCTGAAATTGAAACATTTCATCGAGGCGAACGTTTAGAGGCATATTTGACACAGCCATTCTTTGTTGCTGAAGAGTTTACGGGTATTAAAGGAAAGGAAGTTAGTCTAAAAGATACATTAAATGACGTAAAAAAAATATTAGACGGAGTCGTAGATTCCAAGGATATTGCATCCTTGAATTACATTGGTACGATTTAATCTGTTTAGTTGGAGTAACTAATACTTCAAGAAAGGGACGTAACCAACTTTAGGTACGTCCCTTGAACTTTTATCAACAATTATTTCTAAAATATCCATCTTTATGCAATGATAATAGGTAAGAGAAAATAGTTCAGCAGAAAGCGAAGTGTTATGTATGCAGCTAACATTAACGGTAACAGGCTCGGGTGCGGATATGGTCTCTTATCTTATCGCGAAGAACCCTAATAACCCGTATGAACGGTCTGAAAAAGGATTCAATGTCAGACTTGTCTACCCTATTTTCACCAAAGAGAAAGTTCAGTTCATCATCTATGTAAAGCCAGACCCAATTGATTTAGTTCGTAATTCATCTGATTTATTTGATATTACCCATTACATAAATGACCGTGAATTTGCCGTCAGCAGCTTGTTTATTACTACCATCCGCAAGGCATTAGGTACCGCTTTAAATGGGAAACCAGATTCAGAGTATCTGCCATGGGTGGACCACGAGTTTGATATGAAGCTGGCTTTTGGTCCGGTATCAACTGATTTACGAGATCAAGAATTGGCTGATTTGTTTGAACCAATGGGTTACAAAGTTGTAATTGAGCGTGGAGAAAGTACGATTCGTAAAAAAAGCTCCGCACGATTTGTCACGATTTCCGGCAGGCAGAGCGTTCAAAACTCACTTAAGCATGTTTCGATTCTCATACCTGTTATCGATAACTATAAGCACTATTTTTTAGATGAAAGAGAAGTGGAGAAACTCGAACGCTACGGGGAAGGATGGCTAGAAATTCATCCGTTAAAACAAATTATCGTCAAGCGTGCCCTTCGATTTAATGCCTTAATTTCTCAATCTAAATACTATGAAAAGAAACCGTACGTTCGTAACCAGATTGAGAGCCCGAAGACACGCTTAAACGAACTGCGTTATGAAGCCATACTGAACATTATTCGCACACTCCCACAGAGGGAAACCGTTGTGGACCTCGGTGCAGGGGAAGGAAGACTATCCGTACAGCTTGGATTTGTCGAAGGTATCAAAGAAATTTTATCCATTGAGCCCTCAAACAAATCCCGACTAAAGGCGATTGAAAGATTTGGACAAGTGATAGGCAAAGAGGGATTTGTTGAACCACAATCACTAGCAGGGTCTTTATTTTATTTTGACAGCCGGTTGCAAAATAAAGACATCATTATTTTGTGTGAAGTGATTGAGCATATTGACGAGAACCGGCTCCCAAAAATAGTTGATATGATTCTTGGTGAGTATCGGCCAAAGACGCTGATTGTTACAACACCAAACCAGGAATACAATGTTCTCTATGATATGGATGAAGCAATGCGTCATGATGATCACCGGTTTGAATGGACACGAGCGGAATTTGCTCAGCATGTGGAAGCATGGAAGAAAAGATATCCTTACCAAGTCAGCATTCAAGGGATTGGCGAAGAACATCCCACTTACGGACAGCCGACACAAATGGCCATTTTTAGAAGGGAGGAGATCTGATGACAACACTACATTTACCCTATGCTGGAATTGTCCTGTTAGTGGGACCCTCTAATACCGGAAAAACAACCTTATTAAATCAATTAATACAAGAAGAGAAGATTCTTCCATCTGAAGTGGTCAGTTCTGATCAATTTCGTGTTCTGGTCAGCGATATTGAATTTATAAGCTGGAACGGGCGTCCCAAAGACGAAAGTGATGCATTATTTTATGAATACCAGCAAATATCTGGTGCTGCCTTTGAGGCAATGGATTATGTGATTTCAAAACGCTGTAAACTCAATAAGTTAACGTTTATCGACGCCACCCATTTACGTGAGGAAGAACATGAAAAATATTTGCAAATGGGGAAGAAATATCATGTACCTGTAGTTGCGATAGTCTTAAATATTTCTGAAACGGAATTAATGAGACGAGATATGGAGCGTGCCTTTCCACGTGGTCGAAACCGTATCAAGCAACAGTATCAACTTTTTAAAAATACACTTCGCTTCATAAAAAAGAAACCATATCGCCGTGTTTACATGCTTGGAGAAGATGAACTTCAAGTTGTAAATGTCAGTCGTCTGGAGAATCCATTATATATTGATGTTGGGAATGGAATCGATTTTATCGGGGATATTCATGGTTGTTTTGATGAATTTGTTGAAATACTTAACAAACTTGGATACAAGGAAAACGATGAGGGGTATTACATCCATCCGGAGGGAAGGAAAATACTTTCATTAGGGGACGTTTTAAGCCGTGGACCGAAGTCCATTGAAACACTAAAATTTTTCCAAAAGCATGTTGCGGCAGGACTCAGCTTTATGATTGACAGCAACCACGGCTGGAAAATTGCCCGCTGGCTCGATGGAAAAAAAGTAAAGATGGCACATGGTGATGAAAATGTAGCAGCTGAATTTGAAGAATTTGAGCGTAAAAACGGCAGTGAGGCTGCTGAGAACTTAAAGGCACAAATAAAAGAGTTACTTTTACAAGCGAAATCTCACTATGTAATTCAAAAAAATGGGGTTAATGCTGTAGTTGCTGTACATGCAGGAATCAAGGATCACTATATAGGAAAACAGTCGACCCGAATTTCTGATTTTTGCCGGTATGGTGATAGCGAGGGGCTTAATGAGAATGGGAAGCCAATCCGAAAAGACTGGTCCGTCGCCCATAAGTCAAGTGAGCTCATTCTTTGGGGGCACGACCCAAAGCCGCAGCCATTGCTAGTAAATAACACACTTAATATTGACCAAGGTGTGGTCTTTGGTGGCAGTTTAACGGCTTATCGTTATCCAGAAAAACAGTTTGTTTCGGTCAACGCGAAACAGGATTATGCAAATGTTCCTGACAATCCATTGAAGGAATGGGAAGGAAAGAGATTGGCAGCGCCTAATATCATGAAATTCTTAGATGGTTATTCCGTATTAACGGAACAGTACGGTGAAATCATGATTTATGATGATGGTGTGAAACCAGCCTTAGATGATTTATCTCATTACACTTTGCCGCTTGAAGACATCGTGTATCTTCCTCCAACAATGAGTCCGACACCAAAACCTTCACGTAAGGAAGAATACCTCGAGCACCCTATGGAGGCATTCGAATATTATCAAAACAATGGTGTCGATACGATGGTGGTTGAGAAGAAACATATGGGCAGCAGGGGGATTCTGTTTTTATTCAAAAATAAAGAAATTGCCAAGGAGTATGTTGGCAGGGAAACATTAGGAACCATTTATACCCGTACAGGCAGGGCATTTTTTCAAAAAGAATTGCAGGAACAAGTGGTCAGTGTCTTGAATGAAGATTTAGTGAAAAGTGGTTATTTTGAGAAGTACAATACTGATTTTGTCTTGCTTGATGCAGAAATTCTGCCATGGAATTTGAAGGCGAAAGACCTGATTCTGAACCAATATGTGCATGTGGGGGAAATGGCGCTGCTGGACCGGCATAAATTAAAGGATTCACTCGAGCAGGCACTAGAAAGTGGGAAGGATGTTTTAAGCTGGGTTCAGGAAAATTATGTGGGGATCGAAAATGCCCAAGTATTTAATACGGTGTATCAGAAATATTGTTGGAAAACAGAAGGATTGGAAGGAATTCAAATCGCCCCATTCCACACATTGGCTCACAGCTCAGAAACATTTTTTGACAAGCCGCATACTTGGCATATGGAAAAAAATAAAGAACTTAGTGGGATTTCCCGTTTGTTTATAGAAACTGAATATAAAATTGTAAATGATGAAGCCTCAATGAAAGCGGCTATTGAATGGTGGGAAGAGATGACAGAGGATGGTCATGAAGGATTTGTTGTGAAACCAGAATCTTATATAACACGTTACAAAGGAAAACTTCTCCAGCCTGCGATAAAAGTTAGGGGTCGCAAGTATTTGCATATCATCTATGGAATCGATTATCTGCTTCCAGAAAATTTATCTAGATTAAAGAAACGGAATGCAGGCAAGAAGCAGCGAAATGCTTTAAAGGAATTTTCTCTTGGTATTGAAGCTGTTAATCGATTTGTGAAGAGAGAGTCATTGGAACGTGTTCATGAATGTGTGTTAGGAATTCTAGCGTTAGAAGCGGAACCGATTGATCCAAGATTATAGGTTAGGAAAACGAGCTGGTTGTTCCAGTTCGTTTTTTTGGGCTTGTTTATAGACAGATGTTGATTTTTCTCATGAAAATCCTGATGAGTAAGCTAATCCTCATTGGGAACTAGAATGATTTGTCTTTCATCAACCTTATGAAGGAC
>NZ_BCVA01000021.1 GCF_001591505.1 Neobacillus niacini NBRC 15566 | reverse complement strand
GGGGCAGTTCATTAAACAGTCGCTTTTTTCGATGATTTAGTTTTTCAATAGCTTCTTTCACCAATTAAGTCTTTGTTGCTTGATTGTTCTACCATATTTCTTAAATCAGCCCCAGATGGATTCTGGAATACTCTTAGTCCAAACTCTGGTGCAACGGCAAATAGATGGTCAAAAATATCGGATTGCACAGATTCATAAACTGCCCACTGTACATCATTGGTAAATGCATAAATTTCTAGAGGCAATCCGAATTCATTATGTGCTAGCTGTCTCACTATTATGGTCATATTCTGATTGATTCCAGGATGATTTTTGAGGTAATTGCTGATATATGCCCTAAATACACCGATATTGGTTAGGGCTCTTCCATTCACGCGAATGTTCCTGTCTATTTCATTTTTGGCATTGTATTCAGCAATTTCCCTTTCCTTATGAATAATGTAGTCTGATAGGTACTGGACCTTTATAAATTTGTCAATCATATCCTCTGTGCAAAACATAATACTGCTTGTATCTATATACAATCCGCGTTTGATACGTCTTCCACCTGAGCCTTGCATCCCCCTCCAGTTCTTAAAGGAATCGGAAATAAGGGCATAGCTGGGTATCATCGTAATCGTTTTGTCCCCATTTTGAACCTTTACGGTATTTAAAGAAATATCAATAACATCTCCATCCGCCCCATACTTTGGCATTTCAATCCAGTCACCAACCCGGACCATATCATTGGCCGTCAACTGAATTCCTGCCACTAGTCCTAATAACGAATCTTTAAATACTAACATCAAGACGGCCGAGAGAGCCCCAATTCCACTTAATAAAAGTAGAGGACTCTTGCCTATTAAATTCGAGATCAATAAGATAAATCCGATAGTCATGAAAATAATGTTAATCACCTGAATATATCCTTTAATAGGCTTGACCTTGGATATTTCAAAGGTTTGATAAATATCATTAAATGCATTTAGTAAGCTTTGAATAAACACTAAACCGACAATAATGATATAGGCAATCGCCAATTTTTCAATAATTGATTGATAGGCCGGAAAGGTTGAAGAAAACGAATAAATAATGATCGCAGGAACAATATGGGATAACTTTCGAAAAACCTGTCTATCCAAAATGATTTTACCCCACTTGACTTTGGAGTTTATCACGATATGAGTAATGACCCTGATCACGATTTTCTTTGAAATAAAATTTGCTGCGATACAGATAAGCCCTATTAGCAGAATTTTGATGATAATTGAAAGATATTCTACTAACCTAGGATCTAGTTCCATATCCAGAAGTAGATTATTAATGAATTGCATTTTTGTATTCCTCCGTATTCATTTGCATCATAAGCAACTTTACGGGTAAAGCATCTAAACTGTCAATTCCTTCTTCCTCAATAATGAAAAAATGGTACCTTAGCCCCTGAGCTACTGACTTTTAAACCATAAACTCGACTTTTTAGATACTAACGAGATATTTAATTTGGGGGCAGACTACAATTTAGTCCATAATCGAATTACATTTTTTACAAAAAATTCAAGATAGAAAAAGCGGCCAAAATCTAGTATGATATCCACATGTGACATTAGATAAGGGGTTAAAAAAATGAGCGTATTAAATGTAAAAAATTTAAGTCATGGTTTCGGTGATCGTGCGATTTTTAATAATGTGTCTTTTCGACTTTTAAAAGGTGAACACGTTGGACTAGTCGGGGCAAATGGTGAGGGTAAGTCTACTTTCATGAATATTGTTACTGGGAAGCTGCAGCCAGACGAGGGGAAGGTTGAGTGGTCACGAAAAGTTCGTGTTGGTTATTTAGATCAGCATGCTGTCCTTCAAAAAGGTACAACGATGCGTGAAGCTTTAAGTACTGCTTTTCAATATCTTTTTGATGCTGAAGCAGAGATTAATGAACTTTATGCAAAAATGGGTGATGAAGGTGCTGATATCGATGCCTTACTTGCAGAAGTTGGTGAGCTGCAAGAAACGTTAGATAGTAATGATTTCTATCAAATTAATTCAAAAGTTGAGGAAGTTGCCCGCGGTCTAGGATTAGACGATGTTGGACTTGATCGAGATGTAGATGATCTTAGTGGCGGGCAGCGTACCAAAGTTTTGCTGGCTAAGCTTTTGCTAGAAAAGCCTGAAATCCTATTACTTGATGAGCCTACGAACTATTTGGATGAACAGCATATCGAATGGTTGAAGCGCTACCTGCAGGAATATGAGAATGCATTTATTTTGATTTCACATGATATTCCATTCTTGAACAATGTTGTTAACTTGATCTATCATATGGAAAACCAAGAGTTGAATCGCTATGTTGGTGACTATGATAACTTCTTAAATATATATGAAATGAAGAAGCAGCAGCTAGAGTCTGCTTACAAGCGCCAACAACAAGAAATTGCTGATTTGAAAGATTTCGTTGCGCGTAACAAGGCAAGTGTTGCGACTCGTAATATGGCGATGTCTCGTCAGAAGAAGCTCGACAAAATGGAAGTTATTGAATTGGGTAAAGAAAAGCCGAAACCAGAGTTTAATTTCAAAGAAGCTCGTGCAGCTAGTCGTTATATCTTCACGGCTGAAGATCTTGTTATTGGTTACAACGAACCACTTTCTCGCCCGCTGAATTTGAAAATGGAACGCGGACAAAAAATCGCATTCGTAGGTGCAAACGGTATTGGTAAATCTACTCTTTTAAAAAGTATTCTAGGGTTGATTGATCCGCTGGAGGGTAAAGTGGAACGTGGTGAGTATCAACACATCGGTTACTTCGAGCAGGAAGTGAAACAGTCCAACTACAACACTTGTATTGAAGAGATTTGGAGCGAGTTCCCAAGTATGAATCAGGCTGAAGTCCGTGCTGCACTTGCAAAATGTGGATTAACGACGAAACATATTGAAAGTAAAGTCGAAGTCCTTTCCGGTGGCGAAAAGGCAAAAGTTCGCTTGTGTAAAATTATTAACACACCAACAAACTTATTAATTCTAGACGAGCCTACAAATCACTTGGATGTGGACGCAAAAGAAGAATTGAAGCGTGCTTTAAAGGCATATCGCGGAAGTATCTTAATGGTATCCCACGAACCTGATTTCTATCGCGAAATTGCGACCGATATTTGGAATTGTGAGGATTGGACGACGAAAGTGTTTTAAATAAAGATTAAGGGGTACCCAATTTAATTTGGGTACCCCTTTTATTAATGGCTAACGATTAAATACGCAATAATGCACCATTAGGCTTTGGTAACTCTTGTTCTGTTATCTGATTCATTTTACAAAAGTGTTCAAAAAATTTTTGTGCCTGCTCTTGTTCCTTTGGTTCACTTTTCAACGAAACGATATCATGCAAAATTTGAGCCATCCACAGATTTTCAAAATAACGGTATTTCCCTGTATTCCATGTCATTTTATGGGGGAATTTTTCATTCACGTAATAATTCCAGAAGAGCATCTGATCCGATTCTTGTTCTGTAAGTTGGAGTCTGTATTCTGAATGGGCAGGAATAAATCCATCCTCACAAAGCTTACCGATAAAATCTTTATTCACCATATAAACACCTAAGATACGCCTGTCTTTTTCAGGCTTCTCGGAATCTATTGCTGTTAACAGGACAGCGCTATTTTGGTGCAAGCGGATGGGTTTGTTTGGCTTTCCCTGATTATTACCACTTTTTATTACACCTGAAAAAACCTTCCACTCTGAAAAAGAACGATTCTGTTCTTCTGTGTCACACCAAAAAACCATTTGTGATTCGGGATGAAGTTTATGATTTTTCATAAGTTTTTCATGTTCCAAGCGAAGTTCCTGTTTTTTTTGTTGAAGTTCTTTTTCCGCTTCCCTCTTCCACTCTTCCTCTTTTCGTTCCATTTCCTTCTCTTGTATAATTTTTTCGAGTGAATTAGCAACAATTTTATTATGTAATTTTAGGTGTTTTCCAAATACATCGGGGAAAACAAACTTTTTATTTTCCGAAGCGAAATTTATTTCAATACTAGAATCATTATGTTTAACAATACTACCCATACCAAAACGCTCGTGTGTAACTTTCTCATTGATAAGATTCATTATTCTAGTCCTCCTTAGAATAAAAACTCGGTTAATTTTCGGAAATTAATAATTTCATTCAACTAACTTCCTTTAAAGCTCATACGAATGTCTGAATTTTCCTTAGATTTAAAATAGATATTAAAAAAACGTATCCATAATTCTATCTGCAAAAAATACAGCGGAATTTGGAATACGATTAAAAATGTTATTATAAAAATATAATAACATTTTTTTGATAATATTGCAAATTTCTTATTGACAATATATTTTATACTGAGGTAAAATAAAATTTTATTCTTTTCAATACCTTTTAATACATAAAATAAAGACCCTCAAATAGCAACTAAACTTCTCAATTTTTCAAGTCCAAGGCAATTGTTTGCACTAAGCCAGCAGGGCTGCACTGGCTATAAAGCTTGGCTGGCTCTGTTAACAGCATGTCCATTCCCGCTTCCAAGCTACCATGCCCTTTGAAGGAAATCTCCCAAAAAAACTGAATAGTTCGAAAATTAATTGACTTAATTTTGTAAACGCTTTATAATCTTGTTAAATATGAGGTTTCATGTGACTGGTTCATACTAGGCATGGAAAGCAATGCAAGGTTCCTCTTAGGGATTCTTGTATTTGTTTTCCATGCCCTTTTGCTGTTATGAAGTTTTTATTTAAGGAGGTGATCATTTTTCTAATCGCTTGATTGTAATTAGTCTTGAGACTCAATAAAAGAACGATTTATTTTTTTAGAAGGTAGGGGGAGTAATTGAAAAAAAGTATTTTGTTAAATCTAACGATTATATTTGCTGTGCTATTTAGTACCCTATGTGGATTTATGATTCCGGCATACGCTGCTACAGAAACAATGAAATATCAAATCTATCCAAATCCTCACGATATACACTATCATGGTGAGCAATTCCAAGTAAGCAATTCCATCAATCTCGTATATGAGTCGAAAGTAGATTCCTATACGAAAAAACGAGTAGAAGAAGTATTGGCGGTTAAGGGCATTCCATTTACCGTTTCAGAGGCAATGGTTGAAAATAAAACAAACTTCTTGGTTGGTATTTATCAGTCAAATGAATATGTCGATCAATACTTTGCAGAAAAACAATTAAGCGATGAAACAACTCTAGCAAAGCTTGACGCTAACATTGTTTCTATCCAAGATAATGTCATTGCTGTCCTCGGTAAAGATGTAGATTCTGCGTTTTATGGTGTGACCACTGTCAAACATATCTTCAAACAGATGACGGATCGAACCATTCAAGAATTAACCATTAAAGATTATGCAGATGTCAAAGGACGGGGATTCATTGAAGGATATTATGGGGAACCATGGTCCAATGAAGATCGTGCTGAATTAATGACCTTTGGCGGCGAGTTCAAAATGAATTCCTATATCTATGCGCCTAAGGATGACCCAAAACACAATGCCAAATGGAGAGAATTATATACAGAAGATGAACTAGTGAAAATTAGCAAACTTGCTGAAGCGGGCAATGCCAGTAAAACTAGATTTGTTTATACACTGCATACTTTTATGAATAATCCAATCCGCTTCAATACAGAGGAAAATTATCAAGTAGACTTAAATATTATTAAATCGAAATTTACGCAATTGATGGACGCGGGTGTTCGAAAGTTTGGTATTTTGGCGGATGACGCTGGAGTACCTGCACAAGGGCCCAAAACATATGTGAAACTGATGACAGATTTGACTAATTGGTTAATTGAGCAACAGGCAAATTATGAAGGTTTAGTGATTGACATGATCTTCGTTCCAAATGATTATATGGGATGGGGAACGAGTGCACAAATCCAGACATTAAGAGATTTGCCAAAGTCTGTTAGTAATGTCCAAACCGGTGGCAAGGTATGGGGAGAGGTTTCAAATAACTTCACTCAAACATTTACAAACAACGCCGGGAGAGCCCCATACTTATGGATTAACTGGCCTTGCACCGATAATTCGAAGCAGCACCTCATCATGGGCGGAAATGAAACATTCCTGCAGCCTGGTGTGAACCCTGCCAATATCGAGGGGATTGTGCTAAATCCAATGCAACAATCAGAAGCTAGTAAATCAGCCATTTTTGCCAATGCAGATTATGCATGGAATATTTGGGATAATGTCGATCTGGCCAAGAAAAACTGGAATGATTCATTTGCTTACATGGACCATCTCAATATTAATGAAACTCCTGCTTCCATTGCACTCAGAGAACTGTCCAAGCATATGATCAATCAAAATATGGACTCTCGAGTTTCCAAATTGGAAGAATCAGTTGAATTAGCTCCTAAGTTAAATGAGTTTAAAGCTGTCCTAGGAAAAGAAAACATTACAAATAAAGCCCAAGCGTTAATCAAAGAATTCGAAATGATTCGGGATGCCGCTCAAACCTATAAAGCCAACCCTGGTAATTCAAGAACAAGAGACCAGATTGTTTATTGGTTAGATAGTGCGATTGATACGGCCAATGCCGCTATTTCCTTACTACAGGCAGAGATTGCCCATGAACAAGGCGATAAGGCTGCTGTATGGGAAAACTACAGTCAAGGTCAAGCTTCCTATGATTCCTCAAAGAATCATCCGTTCCGCTACATTGATCATTATGAGTATGCCGAAGTAGGCGTACAGCACATCGTGCCATTTATCAGAACTCTATTAAATGATGTATCCATTAAAGTCCAATCGATTGTAAATCCTGATAGTAACACAGCTAGAGTTATTACAAATCGGACAGATTCTCCTACTGGCAGCTTGGAAAATCTGTTGGATAACAAATTGGGTACTGAAGTGGTGTTTAAAAATCCTAACTCCATCTCTACCGGCACATATATTGGAGTTCTATATGAAAAAGCACTCACTATTCATACAGCAAGGTTTGAATTAGGTGCAATTGCAAATAGTAATGATACTTTTACTGCCAGTAAGGCACAATATACCGTTGACGGAGAAAATTGGATTGATATCGAAGGGGCTCAATATGGCCATGTCAGTAAAGTAGTGCTAGAGAATTTAAATCTTAAAGCTAGAGGGATCCGATTAATTGCAACGACAGATCGTCCTAATACATGGTTAGGTATTAAGGATATCGTTATCAACGAGACCTCAGCAGGAGACGAAACACCACAATACCAACTCATGGTTCCTTCCCACTTTAAAGTCTATCAAGGAAGCGCAGCTAATTTATTTGATGGCAATGACGTGACTCATATCTGGTACGACCCTTCAGGTACGATTAAGGATACCTCAGTTGCTGGTGATTATATTGGTGTTGATTTACAAAAGGTCTATGATTTAGGCAAAGTTTACTTTGCTGTTGGCCGGGATAATGGTGATAAGTGGACCGAGTACCAGTTGGAATACTCCACTGATAATGTGAATTATACCTTATACAAAAAATATACAGGCAAGGCCTCAGGGATGGATAAGGTAGAGGAAGACTTAACCGGCATTAAAGCCAGATATGTCCGCCTGAAAAACCTAAAAAATGTCCCTGTTTGGATCAAGTTTAGCGAAATTCGGGTCAATGTAGCAAAGTCGTCTTCTGAATATACGTATACGAATAACAATGATTATAAAAAGATTACTTCCCCGCATACACTAGAAAAAACAAGTTTAGCAACGACAACAAATATAACACTGAAACCAAACGAGTATGTAGGTGTGAAATTGGAACGTATTAAAGAATTAGATAGCGTGACGGTACAGGCAACGAGTGAGAAATTAACCTTACAGGCCTCTATGAATGAGGTAGAATGGACCAGTCCAGTTGAAGGAACGATTGCCCGTTATGTACGATTACTCAACAACACCAATGAAGAAATTACTTTCGACCTGAATGAATTTAGCGTTTCATCCAAGGAAATCTATGGACCAAGTTTCGTCGGAACGGATATGGGCATCTCCTCTGCCTATGCAGCTAGTGATTCAAGAAATGCGGGCACCCTGTTAGCTCCTTTCGATAAGAAGTTTGGTACGAAAGCTATTTTTACTGATTATCAGGTAAAAGGAAAATCGATCACTTACTCCATTGGTGAGCCTAGAATTTTCAACAGTTTACGCGTTTATAACGAAGAAAATAATATTAACTATATCCGCGACGCCAAAGTCCAGTTATCGATGGACAATGAAAATTGGACAGATGTGATTACGTTAGGTGATGGTGTGGATAATCTGGCAGGCGGTAAGGCTGATTACGCCGACATGATAGCAGATGGATACACCCATGATTCTGCCAATCCAGGAAACTATTATTATGGTAATGATCATATTGGCGGGATTCAGGCCAAATATATTAGAATTCTTTTTACAGCCAATTATCCATACAGATTTGCCCATATTAATGAATTCGTCATTAACGGCGGCGAATACGTTAGAACCGAAAACAATCCAACCTTTGTCATCGATCCAATTGAAGAAGATGGATTTAGTCCTGGGCGTCTATTGGATGGTAATTTGACAACAGCCTTTAAGCCAAATATGACAGGTAAAAGCAATGGATCACTGACCTACCGTCTCTCTGAAAAAACAGATGTATCGACCATTACCATTGTTCAAGGCTCAAATGCAATTTCAAACGCGGTCGTAAGTGCCAGGGTTGGTAAGGATAAATGGATTGAACTGGGTGTCCTGAATAAAAGTTTAAATACATTCTATAATCCACTCTATGATCGTATATTTGAAATAAAGTTGACTTGGGGAAATGTTCAACCAGTTATTTATGAGTTGAATACGTCTACCAATAAAGAATTGTTGCCAGACCGCTCCGGTTTAAAAGGATTATTATCCGAACAACTGGATGAATCTCTTTTTACAGAGGAGTCCTATAATATCTATAAAACTGCCTATGAAAAAGCAAAAGTAGTGTGCAACAACAGCCAAGCCACTCAATCTGAAATAGATGCTGCAAGCAAGGATCTCGGTGCAGCCAAAGCACAACTAATCCTTTTTGTTGACCTTGGCAAAGAGCATTCTGCGAAAGTGTCAGTCACAAAAGAACAAGCCCAGCTTTCGAAGGATCTTGGAATTCCTCTAAAGGTAATGAATGATGAGGTTACTCTCTTGATCCCTTCGTCTATTATCTCTGAGAAAAGTTTTGAGCTGACTTTGGACCGTTTAAGAGATATCAACAAAGCGAAAAGCCCTGCCTATAACTTTACAATCCTGATTGATGGTAAGGAAATTCGCCAATTTGAGAAACCAATAACGTTAACCTTTACTCTTGATGGCAGGAAAGTGAAAGAGCCTAATAATTTGAAAGTATTTTATTTCAATGAGCAAGCAAAACAATGGGAACTGATACCAGGAGCAGTTAACAACGATGGCAAAGTCTCAGTGGAAACCAACCACTTTAGTACCTTTACAGTCTTAGAAACGGACGGGGAACAGGCCGAACCAGGCACACAAGTACCTAAGATGAATAAAGAGCAGGAGTAATGGCAGAAACATAAGTAAACATGTTAAAAGCAGTGTGAAGAGAAGTCATTTTCCTTCACACTGCTTTTCGTTTCTCCTTATCCATGGATAGGCTTTGCGTAGCGACTCGCACTTTTTTAACTTCTTTAAATACTAACTGACCACTTCATTTTGGTCAGAGATTTAGATTTCAATTAAGCTAAAGATTTTTTGTAGTTTTGTATGTGTGTCTTCCGCTATATCCGTTTCTTTTGCTTTTTCAAAATGCTTGATCGCATCCTGTAAATGTTTTAAAGCTTGTTCTTGTCTGCCCATATCTCGATGATGAATCGCTGAACTTATAGATGTAGAAAGCTGCTTGCTTAATGAAGTTGTGATATTCCCCTCATTTGTGTGCTTTTCGATAAATTTCAGTGCTGATTCTAATTCTACTGCTGATGGTTTTTTAACTAGCTGTTGGATGGCTTCAGTCAATTCATGGAGGGCTGCATCTACCTCTGTTTGCGTCGCAGCCTCATTCTCTATTACCTCTTTTGCCTTTGCTAGGGACACTTTTAACACCGACCAGCTTTCTTCAGTATAGGTAGTTTCGTCTTTCTGCTCTGTCTCATCTACCACTTGTTTTAGAGAGGATTTATCCACCACTTCATCATATTGGAAGGCGATTTCTCGCATTGCCATTTTGTTGATCCATTTTAAACCAACATCAGTGAGAATAATTTTCACCTTTGTTGTCTCAATTGGAATAATATCAATTGTTTTTGTTTCACCAAGCTCGGTATTACCAGCAGAAGTCCATGGGATACTGTATTCCGTACTATTTAAATCCCAGCTATTCGTTTCTACGTTCCAAGCAGCTACTTTGAATTTTCTTATTCCTTGGTCTTGACCATAGTTTGTTGAGAATGAAATGGATTGTAATTCCACATTCTTGTTAAAATCATACTGAATATTTACTTCTTTGTCCGTCGGTAAATAATTATGTTCAAAGATAAACTCACCACTATTGCTTTTAAGGTTCCCATCAAATAATTTTGCTAATTCAGTTTGGCTGTTTGCCTTACCTAAATTTTCACTTACGTATGGTGGTGAAGGTGGTGCTGGGGTTACATCAATAACCAATGTCGGATTTTCAGCCCCATTTAAATCACTACTATTCGGAAGCACACCATTTTTCGTGATGGATTTCCCGCTATTTAATGTTTGTAAATCCTCCACGGTAATTGGATCCCATTTTACAAATTCCTGTGTAACGACACCATCATTCCAATTCACATTTACATAGGATGGTGTATTTGGTAGATTAGGCTCTGTATATACCTCGCCCTCATGTCCCTCAACAGCTGATGTATACTTCTTTAGAGAAGCCTTTCCTTCTTGTACGGTTATCTTTGCATCCTCAATTTGCACTATTTCCAGCTCACTTGCAGATAATGCAGGCTGATTTTCAGGAAGCTTTTTATAAACCCTTACATAATCAATTTCAAATGAGTTTGGATATGGCATCCACTCCCAAGGTCCTGTCCATCCACCAGCACGCTTCTCATAGAGTGAGAATAATTGAATCATTGGATAATCAATGTTTACATTTTTACTGCCTACTTCTATACCGTCCACATAGAATACTAGTCGATCTGGAAAAGCCCCTGAGCCAGTTCCCTCTTGCCAATCCATTCCATAAGTATGCCACTCATCATGGAAATTAGCTTTACTATTTCGATATGTCTGTCCCTCATCTTTAACGTTAAACGCATCTGGGTCATTCCAACCGTGATAAGCTCTTGGAACAGAAGTTGCGTCTCTTCCTAAAACTTCAAAAATATCAATTTCCGCAGAGTGATCCACGCTATCCTCGAATCCTGTTAACCACCAAGCTGCATGTCTGGATGATCCTGCCTGCCCCTTAGCTCGAATTTCATAAAACCCATATTGATTAATATGCGTTACCTCTGTTTCAACCGGATTCCTTACCACGTTGTTACCATTCCAATTATGAAGAGCATTCCGGTTACCAGTAGTAAAACCGCTTACAACTGTTTGACCATCAAATTCTGGTGCCCACGGAAGGGTATCTTCATGAATTTGCAATACCATCGCTCCATTTTTTATTTCATAAGTAGGCGATGCCAACTCAGGAATTCTTGTCCATGATGACAAATATTTATCCACCCAACGTTCTGGGTCCAATATGCCAGTCTCTGGGTTAAATTCATCATTAAAAATTAAACGATATCCATCTTTTTCGATTGGACTTGGTGCTGTATGTTTCCCCCATTTTGCTGTGAGTATCATGTTTCCTTCAGGTCGAAAGGGAAAGATTACCTCGTATTTAAGATTGTTTCCATAAAACCAGCCAAGGAAGTCATAACCCTCTTTTTCAAGTTTTGAAAATGGTACATTGCTTTCTACTAGTGGTTCTCCCACAGTAACAATTTTCGCTTCTTCCCCATTATTCGGATTAAATGTTACCTCATATTGTGTGGAAGCATCCTCCGCATAAGCATTTTTTGTAAAATTGCCAAAATTAAAAGTGGTAAAAAAAACAATTGTAATTAATACGATAATCTTCATTTTCTTCACTATCATCATCTCCTTTTTTTGTTGGACAGTTCACTCTGTCCCTACATCTTTACGAGTGACAAGGGGCTAGCCTCCCTTGTCACAAAGTTTTTTTGATGGGCTAGCCTCCGTTAAACAAGGTACACTCATGGTGAGAATTGGAACACAAGATCTGCCCCATTGAACATATTGAGAGTGACACATGAGTCCTGTCTCATCCCTTTTATCCTTTAACAGAGCCGGCTACTACACCTTCAATGACTCGTTTTTGCATGATGATGTAGAATACAACTAAAGGAAGTGTTGACATAACAAGCATTGGGAAGAAGGATGTCCAATTTGTGGAGAATGGACCAACATTCTTGTAAACTTCCTGTAGTAATACTGCCTTGTCCGGTGATTGTAAGAATAACAATGGGGTTAAGAAATCATTCCAAATCGCCAGTGTATTCAAAATTACAACAGTTGCAATGATTGGTTTTAATAATGGAAAAATAATCAACCAAAAGCAGCGGAAGGTCCCACAGCCATCCATATAGGCTGCCTCTTCCAATTCGATTGGAACGGTATGAATGAACCCACGCAATAAGAAAATCGTTAATGGTAGGTTAATACAAAATACACTGACCAAAATCACTCCAAGATGGGTATTCATTAAGTTCATTCCAGAAATAATCTGGTACAGTGGTACAATGGCAATTTGAAATGGAATAATCAACCCTATCAAAAAGATAGCGAACATAATGTGATAGATCTTCTTCGTACTCCTTGCGATTACGTAAGCAGCCATCGAAGCAAAAAAGACAAGTAAAATAACAGATACACTTGTAATGATTATGTTATTTTTCATGGCCTGAAGATAATTCATGGCATCTAAGGCTTTCATATAATTAGAAAAATCAAGTGATGCAGGCAGACCTAATGGGCTCGCTGCTGCCTCCTCCGGTGATTTAAATGTTGTGATTACCAAATAATAGATTGGCAAAAACATCACAAAACTAATGAAAACAAGGCCAACGATATAAGATATCTTTCCTAATAATCCCTTTTTACTCATGATAGCTTCCTTTCCCATTTGTTTAGGAATGTAATCACAATTCGTGATAAGATGAAGACCGCAATAAAGAATACGACGGCAAGCGCAGAAGCGTAAGCGTTCCTTCCACTATTGAAGCCTTCCCGAATGAGGGTCGTCATAATAGTCTCAGTCGCATAGCCCGGGCCACCTTTTGTCATTGAGAATATGACATCGAACACCTTCATTCCCCCAATCAGACTCATTAGTAAATTGAAGGAAACTGCTGGATACAATAAAGGCAATGTTACTGAGAAAAACGTTCGAATTTTACCTGCGCCATCAATTTCTGCAGCTTCGTATAAAGCAGTATCAATACTTTTTAAGTTTGCAATATAAATAACCATCGACCAACCTGCCCATTGCCATACCTGAGTTACTAGGACGGAATAGATTGCAATCTTTGAGTCACCCAGCCAGTTCACTGGATCTCCCCCAAAGAATTGAATAATATTATTTAAAAGTCCATAATCTGCAGAAGTCATAATGTATTGAAAGAGGAATCCAACGACTAAGATACTCAACACAGCAGGTAAGAACACTAAAGATTTTACAAAGTTAACTGCCACCATTTTCTTATTCAAGTACACAGCCAATAGGATTGCAATGATGTTCTGAAAAATGGTGATAAGTATTGCGTATTGTAATGTAGTCTTAATCGCTGAAACGGTTTTGACATCTTCAAATAACATTTTATAGTTATCCAAACCCACAAATTTAATATCAGGATTATAGACTGACCAATTTGTAAGACTATAGAAAAAACTCATCGCAGTTGGGGCGATAAATAAAACAATAAATCCAATAAACGCCGGAAGAATCATTAACATAAAGACCCGTTCACGCTGCTTGTTATACATGATAGTCCTCCTATCCCTATTAACTCTCCCATTCGATAAAAATAAAATGGATAGAATCAAAGGAAAAGTGAACTCCTTTTCCTTTGATAATAAATTTGATTAGTTAAGGGTCTTTCTTAAATTATCATTTACCGAGTCTGCTTCTTTAAGTGCATTTTCAATTGTCTTAACGCCCGCAAGTACTTCTTGTAGTGACTTACCATACGCTTCTACAATTGGATTTCCGGAGGTCCATACTGCAGTCCAAGGAGCATATACATTACCTGCTTTGAATGCTGCCTCACTATCTGTATAAATCTCACCTAAGTCTACTTCAACACCTTCTAAGAAAGAGCTTCCTGCGTTATCCGCAACGAGTACTTTTTGTGCTTCTTCTGTTGCTGTTAATTCAAGTACTTTTAATGCTTCTTCAATATGCTGTGATTTTGCATTGATCGCTAATGCAGAACCAGGACCACCGATTAACCAACCGTCTCCTTCTGTTTTACCAGGGATTGGGAACATTCCTAATTCTATATCAGGATTTTTCTCTAAAATGGTTTCAACTGCCCATGGGCCACTTTCCCACATTGCTGCTTTACCTGTTGCAAATTGATCAAGCGCCTGGTCATAGCTTAGTCCTAGCATGTCTTCTGTAATAATTCCTTCGTCGATCACTCGTGCCCATTCTTCTACGTATGGAAGCCACTCTTCTGCAAGCTTTGCTTCTCCTGCGTTAAACTTCTCATCAAAATTCCTGTTAGCTTCATCTGAATAAAATTCATTATTAACGAGTCCAATACTTTGCTTCATCATTGGCTCCCATGATTGAGCTCCCATGATTTGTGGCTTCACACCATTTTTAGTTAATTGCTTACTAATTTCAATAAACTCATCCCATGTTTTAGGAACTTCAACATTATTTTCTTTAAAAATGGCTTTATTATAGAAAATACCTTCAAACCATGATTGTAATGGGCTTGCATAAACCTTACCATCTACCATATATGGTTTTAATCCTGATTCTACATACTTACTTGTAAACTCTTCATCTGTTAAATCCAATAGATAGTTCGCTTTTGCAAGTAGCTTTGCTTCGCCGCCAACCTCAATTAAATCTGGACCTTCACCAGCTTGCAGCTGTGAGTTTAGAACATTATTAAAATTATCAAGTGCTACAAATTCAAATTCAATTTCAACATTTGGCAGCTTCTCATCTAGATATTTTAAATAAGTTGCTCTTGTTGATTCTGGATTATATCCCATCATACGTAGTGTAACGACATCATTGCCATTTTCTTTTTCTTTATCAGCCCCATTACTTGTATCGCTTCCACAGCCAGCAAGAATAGTAGCCAATAGAATAAGAACAGATAAAAATAGAGTAACCGTTTTCTTTTTCATAAAATGAATCTTCCTTTCTATTTAATATAAGCCAATTGTATATGAATGCGTTTTCCCGCTAAATAAACAATATTACCATCTTTATATAACAAAAATACGATTTTAAGAAAGCAACACATTTACACTATTATTTAATAACTGAACTATCCCTCCTGGCATTGGCCTCAATAAAAAAGGATTCAGAATCTAGTAGATTCCGAATCCTTTTTATATCATATTATACTGTTTTTATAGTAATTTTTTATTGCTTAATTAGGACGATGGGTTGTCCTGGTTGGCTAGTGAAAAACTTATTTCCCCCGGTACTTTCGATAATATCGTTTTCATAGTGCCAAATTCCCTTTGGAAGGTATACACTTCTTCCTGTTTTCCCCTTTTCAGTAACAGGAGCTACTAAAATAGTCGATCCTAGCATAAACTGGTCAGTAATCCGCTCCACAGGCTCATTTGGAAATTCATAGATCATATAACGAATGATTGGCTCTCCTGTTCGTTGGGCATTCTGAACCAAATACTCTATAACTTGTATGAACTTTCCCCTGATTTGAATACTGTTAAGAATCGATTGAAAATTAGTAGTATCCAGTACTCGAAAAGGAGCAGCAGAAAATTGCATTGCAGGCATGAGACACGCAATTTCACTGTGTCGAACAAATAGCTCCTGATCAAGTGAGCCATCTTCAATCTCTTGGAAATTAAGATACTCGCCTCCACCAATCATATCAGGGCTGCAAAATGGATGACCGGTTATCCCTTGTAATAGACTATTAGGTACAAGTGCATTAATACCTGTATTCCCCCAAGCGTGTTCTTTGTCACATAGACGTTGAAGTAAAGCCATACCACCGGCTTTAGGTGTTACACGGAATTCGTTAAAGGCATACTGTTCTCCGAATTTCGCCCATAGCATGGACTGTTCATCTGGTGAAACATTTCCAAAGGTCACAAGATCCTCACTGTAATGAGTGCTGTCTCCTCCATCAAACTTAAATCCTGCCACACCTATCTCGCACAATTGATCCAACTTCTCCTTCAACCATACGTTTGTTGCTGGGTTGGACATATCCAGCACAGCAGAGAATCCATTCCACCATTCCGTGATATAGGGCTTACCATCTTTTGTTTTAATTAACAAATCCTTATCCCGCAGTTCCCGGTACTGAACCGTATCGGGAGTAACATATGGAGCGACCCAAAGCATTACATGGAAGCCTTTGTCATATAGCTGTCGGATCATTTCTTTCGGATTTGGGAATTTTCCTTTACTGAAAACCCAATGGCCGTAATAATCGGTCCAACCGTCATCAATCATCAAGACTCCAGGTGGCATACCATTGTTTAAAATTTGGTTTGCATACGCCATGATATCTTCTTCATTTTGATAAAAGGTCAGTTCAATCCAGCTATTATAAATGGGTTGACGGAAAAGTTTCATACTGAGCTTTCTCTCCTGAAAAGGGAAGTATTTTTTCATCGCATGAAGGTAAGCGCCTTTTAAATTCTGATATCCTGCACTCACGACAACTTCCTCCGGCACTTCAATGATTCCGTTTTCAAATCGAATCACAAATCCATGGTCACTCCAAAGATAGCGCCCTTTTGATGACAGAAATAATGGCATTGCTTGATTTGGAGTCTGATTGACTCGTAAATCAAGTGTACACATAGCATCCTTACCAATTGGCTGATTGACACCCTCATGAACATACCCACCAAACCAAAATTCCTGCTCCAGCATTTCAATCCTCATTTCCTTCACTCCTTATGTCTAGTTTTTTACAGAATAAAGAAAACAGTGCCATAAGGAAAGCAAAGAAATTATGCATTTCTAAAACTTTATTACTTTTTCACTCTCCGATATTCATTAGGTGTCATAGATTCAGATTTTTTAAAGAGCATTGAAAAATAACTAGGATTCTCATATCCTACCTGGAAGGAAATTTCATAACTCTTCATATCTGTCTCGATTAGAAGCTGCTTCGCCTTCTCTAATCTAAGCTCCGTCAGATAGTTCCATAACGTAATACCTACTTCCCGTTTAAATAAATAACTAAAATAATTTTTACTAACGGCAATTTGATTACAAATCTCTTCAAGTGTAATATTTCGATTATAATTTTTTCGGATGATTTCAATCGCCTCTGTCACAAGATGACTATAGGTTTCCTTCTCGTCTTGCCCATGTTTTAGCGTTTCTATAAGTGCATTCAACATAAATTCCTTAAGGCTTCTCACATTAGTGAGTTCTAGAAGACTTTCATACGAGACATTTAATAGGCTGTTCATCGTTTCAGTTTTATCATGATTCTGAAGAATCAATTTCTTGAGCATCATAATAATTTGAAAACAAATCTCATAAATTTGATGTAATTCCAGTGGATTGATATTTTTAGATAAATAGAAGATTTCATTGATGATTTTCTCTGCCCTTCCCAAATCCTTCTCCACCATAGCCTCTTCTATTTCCTTGACCAAATCGATGCCTTTAATTTGTGTGAAGTCTTCTTCCTTGCAATTATAGCCAAATCCTAAAATATCTTCTGCATCTACATAAAAATTATAGCGACAAAGGAGTTTCGTTCGTTTATATTCAATAGGTAACTGATTGATTCCAGGAATGACGTCACTAAAGCAGGCCATTACATTCAGATTAAAATGGGTATGCAAAGCTTGTATCATTTCCTTTGAAAGAGCAATCCGTGTGTCCGGAGCAATGTTTGAAAGCAAGATAACCCAGGAATCCTCTACATATTCGAATAAAATATGCTCATATTCCTTCAAAATCACTTCCAGAATGTGATTGATATAGCTCATTTGTAAAAACTCAATTTGATGCATGTTCACATATTCATCAATAGTACGATGATTTAATTGAAGGATTAGTAGATAATAATTGTCAAAATGAAACGAAAAGTGCTCTTGCACCTTTTGAATCCTTTGGATATCCTTCCCCGTTCTCATAAAGCTGTGGAGCTCCATTTTCTTCATTTGAGACTCACTTTTCTCCAGCATATGTTCTTTTTCCTTTTCACCCCGGATTTTATCAGTAGCTTTCTTCAGTGCATCATCAAGTTCCAGTTCATCAATTGGCTTTAAAATATAGTCTGTACACCCTAACTTCATCGCTTTTTGGATATAAGAAAAGTCACTATAAGCACTAACTAAAATGAATTCAGTCTGACGGTTAAGAGTCTTTACCTTTTTTATAAATTCAATACCCGTCATATTAGGCATATTAATATCTGTAATAACAATATGGGGCTCATATTTCAGCAGGGCTTCATAAGCCTCCACCCCATCCTGTGCGTAGCCCACCGGTTCCAGATTGAACTTTTCCCAATCTATTAAACTCTGTAGCATGCGAATTGTCAGCATTTCGTCATCTACTAATAGTACTTTTAGCATGTCTACCCCTCGATCCTCATTGGAATTGTGATAATTACACTGGTACCACCATGTTTTTTGGAGTAAATACGCAATCCATATTCCTCTCCATACTCACTTTTAATCCGTTTATCTACATTTAATAGTCCAATGCTTTTTTCGGCTGTATAGGAATCTCTGTATTTTAAATCCTCATGTAGTTGTTGGACCCGTTCTGCCTCCATGCCATCCCCGTTGTCGGTAATCATAATCGTAAGGTCTACTTCCTCCCTATCAACGGTAATGTGCAGCAGTCCACTCGCTTTGTTTCTGAATCCGTGTTCAATTGCATTTTCTACTATTGGCTGGATAATCAGCTTAGGTACCATTACACACTCTAATTCGGGATTGCACATAATAGAATAAAAGATTTTATCATCAAAACGGATGTTTTGTATTGAAATATATTGTTCAATATAGCTTAACTCCGTCTTAATTTTTACTTTCTCATAAGGCTGGTAAACCGAATAGGTCAACATTCTTCCTAATAATGTACTTAGTCTTGATATTTTTTCCAAATTTCCATCTACTGTGTATGCCTTAATCGATTGTAAAACATTATTTAAAAAGTGGGGATTAATTTGATGTTGAAGAACCCGCATTTGCTCTTTTGCAAGCTTTTTCTGCTCTAGTAACACCTCATCTGACAGCGCCAACATATTGTGAATCATATATTCTGCTGTTTTCGAAAGCTTTTGGATTTCTTCACTGCTGTTTTCTTCAAATGTAACCGAATAGTCACCATCCGCAATCCGATTAAACTTTCCGATTAGCAGATTTACAGGGTTCAGGATGGTTTTTGAAATTAATCCAGATACGATAGCGATTATTATCCCTGATAAAAAGAGAAGGGTAACAAGAAAGAGTAGTGCAGCAACTTTAAAGTCATATATGCTTTTCAGACTTTTGATCCCCACCACGTTCCATCCTGTAATGCTAGAGGTCTTCATAACGACTAATTGATCATAGTCGTTCCAATTCCCTCCCTCTATAAAAAAATATTCTTCGCCATCCTCGATCTTCTCCTTGATGTGAGCAATCTGCTTATCTGAAATATCCACTAATTCTGGTAAATGCAGCCACCCTGTATGGTTATAGATTGCTAATTCGACATCATTGTCCCCCATATTTTTGAGCAAAATTGAGGACAAATCCACATCACTGATCAGGTATGAACTCTCAGTCGGTTTATAAGAAGCCGTATTTTGTATCGGCGTCACCATTGATATCGTTTTTTCACTCTTACTACTTAAGAGATAGTCCGTATTGTGAAAATCCGTAAAATAACTATTACTAAAAGCAATGTTTTTTTGAAAATGACGATACCATTCCTGATCTCCAAAATCATACTTTTCCTTCATATTTCCTTTATATGAATAAATCCCCTCATCATTACTTCCAACGATGACAGCGTTTCGGATATAGGGCATTAATTTTAACTGCTGTAATGTATCATGCACATTTCGCTGGTTGTGCAGTTCAATCGAATAGTCTATCTCATCTGTTTGATTTCGATAGTCTACCGCCGCACGGACATCCGGGTCACTCGCAATCACATGTGCTAAGCTTTGCAATCTCGCAAAATTACTATCCAACAATTCAAGATTAGACTCTACCATACTCTTCAGATTCTGGTAGCTATGCTCCTGAAAGTTTTGATTCACAAACTGCATCATTGTAAAACCAACAAGTAAAATAACCGTAAAAAAAATCAACGAGAAAAAAACAATCATCTTATTCTGCAATGTATTTTTTATTTGTAATTTCATTTTCACTAAATCTCCACTTCCGAAACATCCTCAAACTTTATTCTAACACAGGATCATGAGCTCACCTCGACACCACCTTATGTTAGGTGGTAAAATTAAACAATTAGAGATGAATGATCAAAATTGAGCAATGCAAACTGTTTAGTACTTATAAATATAATTAGTAGGTGATTGAATTTGCGTTTTTCAAAAAGTATCCCAAATATGCTAACCTTAGGTAATTTGTATTGTGGTTTTCTTTCAATCGGATTTGCAGCAAATAGTCATTTTAAAAACGCAGCGATTTTGATCATCATTGGGATGATGCTGGATAGTATGGACGGCAGGTTAGCTAGAATTTTAAAAGCTGATAGCTCTTTAGGGAAGGAGTTAGATTCATTAGCAGATATTGTTACTTTCGGTGTCGCTCCATCTTTTCTAATATATTACACCTATTTTTATCAATTTGGATTACTCGGATTAGCTGTTGCTGGATTGTTCCCGTTGTTCGGTGCTTTTCGATTAGCGAGATTTAATATTAGCACCAATAAATCATCTCAACATTATTTTATTGGTGTTCCAATTACTGCAGCTGGTGGTATTTTAGCATTACTTACTCTGTTTGGTAATCTCATTCCGAATATTGTTACAACCGTTATCTTTACAGCGCTTTGTTTTCTAATGATTAGTAAGATTAGAATACCTAGTTTAAAGGATGTACCATTACCAAAGTATGGCACGATTGTTACTATTTTTTTGGGATGTTTATTATTTCTAATATATAAAGGAACATACGGAAGGTTTCCTTATCTGATATATATTGCAGCACCTACTTATATCATCTATTTATTTTATCAATTAGTAAAAAGGATAAAAAATAGTTAATCATTAACTTTTTTAAGCGATCGTGTTTGGATACCTGGAAGGGATGTAAACAGATGAAAGTAACACGTAGAATTAAATATAATATCATCCGTCTATTTCGCCTAAAATCAAGTCCTCATCAAGTAGCGCTGGGTTTTACTGTGGGTTTTATTCCAAACTGGATTCCTACGTTCGCGCTAGGCCCCTTCCTTTCGGTTGCTTTTGCAAAACTTGTTAGAGCGAATACCGTTTCTGCCATTGTGGGGGGTGTAATAGGAACTCCTATTTGGCCACTACTTTTCCTATTAAATTATAAGGTTGGAAGCTTACTATTGGAAAAGAAAACTAAGATTGATGAACTTGAAGAAGTTGATTACATTGATGCTATTCAACATACATTTGAAGGGATAGATGGATCCCCTTCGGTTGGATTCTCATTTCTAACAGGTGCAGTAATTAATATCCTAATCTCATCAATCCTCATTTACTTTATTGCGTATTTCCTATTTAAGATGTACCGGGTAAGGATTTTAAATAAAATTAGATAAAATCAATAGGTGGGAAGGCCATGATAATAATTAAGTTATTAGTGTAGAGCTCAAACTTCTATAGTTGCCAATCAGTAAATACAAATGAAGTTAGCATGTGAAATTTAATACGATTACCATAGCTAAGATTGAACTCAATTATTAAGTCTGAAATGTTCTTCATTACAATGGGGAGTGGAGGTACAGGTCTTATTGATCCAGCTACCGTAGGCCCTTTCAATGTTGAATAGGAGTAAAGAGGGGGCAAATCTTAAAGAGGTTAAGATATTGGCTTTTGACTCCAAATTATTAATATTAGATTGCGTGGACATTACTAAAGAAATTCCATTGAATAAGTTGAATTAAATACTATTCCCCCTAATACTTTGCCATGTATTAAGGGGGTTTTTATATTATTAAACGTACTATTACTTTTTCTATGGAGTTGTATTTTCCACTTCTTGTGTTATTACCCAAATAAATCCTGCTAATTCTCTAGCCACAGCAGTCATGGCCTTACCAGCTGCCTTTCCTCGTGATAACAAGCAAAAGTATTTTTTATGGAGGCGATTTTGTGTTTTCCATGAGATTGCTTGAATACTAGGTAACTACTTTCTTGTCTTTTCTTTAGTTCTCCTTTTACGGCGGGCTGGTAACGATAACTCCATGCTGATTCTACCAATAAACGGCGAACATGGCGGTTCCCTGTTTTTGTGATTTTCCCCTGTCTTCTCGTTTCACCACTAGAACTTTCACTTGGAATTAATCCGGCATATGCCATTAACTTTTTGGGAGATTCAAATCTTTTGAAAGATCCAATCTCAGCCACCAAGTTGGTAGCGGTAATATGTGCCACACCTCTTAAAGATTGAAGGGCTTGAATTATAGGCGCACGGACACCTTCAGTTGCTTGTATTTGAATCTCTTCTTCTAATCGTTTCACTCGATGTTCAATTTCTTGTATTTGATGCAGATACTCTTGGAAAACAATTCTAGATGCTGAATGCTCAAACTTTAGAGAATTCAACCATTCTCGATTTTTACAAGTCCATTTTCTTACTCCAGAAGGAGGATGAATATCATACCGTAATAGGAATTTAGTTAGTCGGTGTTTGGCTCTTAATTCATCTTCCTTCGCATCTTCACGGGCTTGTACAAAATCCCTTAGTGCTTCATCGTCTTCAGTTGGAACATAGACCGGTGTTAATTCGCCTGAACGAAATAATTTTGCTAAATTAATGGAATCCCTGCGGTTCGTTTTAATGCATTCGCCATGTTTCTTTGGAATTAACGATGGTGCAATGACTTCACACTCAATTCCTAGAATGAGAAAGAGCCTATATAACCCATAACCAGTTGGGCCAGCTTCATAACATACGCGAAGATTTTCTTTTTCTCCAAGTTTTTAACTAACTTTCTTACAGATTCCGGAGTGTTTGTGATCATTCCCCAATACCTTGGTTCTCCACGGCCTTCTTCAGCAATAGCAACTGCAATTTTTTCCTTTGATAGTCTAAACCTACATATCTTATGGTATCTTTCGTAATGTAGCTCTGATTTGGTTTGTTTTCCAGTAAACATTCTAACCAAATTAACCTACGCTGTTACGAGTAAGGAGCTAGTTTCGTTCATGATAACTTCAAAAATTCTTTCCCAGTCGTCAATAGCATCATCATGCACTCTGTTCATTAACATTTCACCGAATAAATCTAGACCTTTTTCGCTCATTTTATCGTTTCTTTCTATCGTCTTAATACTCTTACGGTTTAAAGATCAGACGGACAAGGTTCTTTGATGTCAAAGTTCGGTCAATTTAAGCTTTACTTCATAACATATTAAGTTTTCTGGAGTTCATTAAACGAAAGGCACCATGATAAAATTTAACCTGTTAATTTATAAGTTTTTATTATGGATGTGTTCAAATTGGACAAATTATTAATCAGGGATTGCATCATTATATTAGCAGTGATATTAACTGGCTTTACTGACATGTTTCTAGATACAAACAGCAAACCTGAGTTAACACCGTCCGCTCAAGGCAAAACTGAATCAACACCGTCAGTTCATGCAAAACAGATTGATGACAGTATCCACGTTGACGTTAACCCAGAGAGCATTTCTGTTCTTGTAAATAACCTACATAAGCTGCCAGAAAGTTATTCTCCACCAGATCTTATTTATGTAGATATTCCATTTGTTTTCCAAGATAAAACTGAAAAGCGAAAAATGCGTGCTGAAGCCGCAGGTGCGATTAAAGACCTATATACCGATGCAAAAGAACAAGGCATTTCATTATTAGGTGTTTCGGCTTATCGTTCACATGCAACTCAAACAGCATTATTTCAATCTTATGTTAGGAAAGATGGGTATGAAGAAGCTAAAACGTACAGTGCTTTGCCTGGCACGAGTGAACATGAAACCGGTCTTGCAATCGATGTTACTGGAGGAGATGGCAAGTGTCCTGCAGAAGACTGCTTTGGGGGGACAAAAGAGGCCATTTGGCTAGAGGAGAATGCAGCCGATTACGGCTTTATTATTCGATATCCGAAAGGAAAAAAAGCCATTACTGGTTATCAATATGAGCCTTGGCACCTACGTTACGTTGGTAAATCGATTGCTCTAATAATTATGAACAAAGGAATTACACTGGAAGAATATTTTCATGTACAACCAGTTAATAAGTAATTAATCATTTCTTTTGGAGATGGATGATTTTTGATGTTCTGTTTACTTTTTATATCCATTATTTTTTTAAATCTTTGTAGAACCACTGTGTCTGGCGGAGAATTAAGAGCAAGTGTAAAATGTTTTCATAGATTAAATGTGGATTGGATCAGCTGAAGTTGAGGTGGTATAGTGAATTTTGAACAAATGGAGTATATTGTCAATGTTGCAAATGACATGTCCATTACAAAAGCAGCAGAAAAATTATTTATTTCGCCATCAGGGATGAGTCAATCAATTACACAGCTAGAAAATGAGCTTGGAATAAAAATCTTTAACCGTTCAAAACACGGAATTACTCCAACTTTTGAAGGTAAAATAGTTATTTCCAAAGCAATGGCTATACTTAAGACCATGAAAGAACTGAACAAAGAAATTTATGATTATAAAAATAGTAATCAAATTCATTTGAAAATTACTACAGCGCCGACTTTTTCTTATGTAATTCAAGAAACAATGGTTGAGTTTAATTCGAGAAATAATGAGATTACATTCGAATTTGTAGAGCAAAACCCTACAGATATCATTCAAAATTTCAACAAAGAAAACTATGACTTCGCATTACTACCTGCATCTATTAATGAATTAAAAAAAGAAAAAAATATTTGTTTTGAACATATTCATGAGGGTCACATCTGTATAGCGGTCGGTAAAAATTCACCCTATTATACTTTTGATTATGTAACTCTTAGTGATTTAAAGAATTCAAAATTTGTTCTATATAATTCAACGGATTATACAAAGGTATTAAAATTAATAAAAGTAAATCCCAATCAAGTTTTAATTAGAACAAATAGCAGCAGCCTTCTTTTCGAGTTGGTAAAACAAAGTCAGGCCGTTTTATTTTTGCATGATTTTTCTATTCAACATAGTCCCATGGTTAAAAATGGAGAAATAAAAATCATCCCTCTAGAGGAGGAAAATTATTTTCCAATTGATTTCTGGCTTATATATTTAGAAACAAAAGGTTTAACAAAAGTAGCGAAGGAATTTATTGGTGACCTTTTTAAAAACCTAAAAAATAGTAAAACAAATAATATAGATAAATAACGAAGCTAAATCGTTTCAGCTTGTAAGCTAAAGTCTAAATGTTTTCAGAAGCCTCTTAGTGGTTCGATCACTGATTTCAATAAAACCTAATTTACTAATGCGTTGTCGATAAAAAAGGGTTTAGGAATGGTTTTCTATAACCTTTTTTGCAATTTTGAGAAAACAAGAGAAATATAGCGAATGAGTGAGATAATCATAGATGATTGACGCTTTCATCATCATTGTTTTCGTTTTCATCCCCTTTGTTTCCGTTTTCAGCGACGTTGTGGAAAACCCTTCCAATGATAGATAATAAAGGTATCAAATCGCTAGGAGGAAATGAATATGAAAAAGTTTTTTGAAAAAATCATTGAGACAATCGAATGGATTAACTACCTTCCAACAGATAAACACAAACAAACCAATTCACCTAAATAATAGTGAATTGGTTTTTTTATTTAAATAAAACTGATGGAATCTTCATTCTCCTCTTGTTTAATGGTAGACATTTCTCTGATTCCTTGTTTTTGGGATCAGGAGCGGGTTTTGAGGAATGTAGTTTACTATCTTTCGGTTACCATCTTTATTAATAAGTTACTAACTATAATGTCATTGGTTCCCTACTTTCTTTTCACTTGGTTCCAGACTTTATTAACTGGTTCCGGACTTTTTTAAAATGCCATGGCGTTCGTACTCATATAAGGTTATGATCATGTAAGAGTCCCTCTCCCCCTGCTGCAGCTTCTTCCTCTGCTACCATGGAATTTTATGAATTTGTTTTTTTGAATAAGGACACCAGTTTCGGTTTTAGTTGATGGAGCGGTATTTTTTGTTCTAGATAGCTCCCATTTCTTCATCATTCACTACTCATGGAGAAGCTTCCCCGATATGGTGAGGTGCATAAAATGAACAGGGTACGGAGAATTAAGCCGGATATTTAAAACAAAGTCATACATTAAATTCTTCTTGCTTCACCCCCAACAAAATCCTACTAATTCCCTCAAGCTGTACACTATATAAAGGTAGTCCTTACGCAAGAATTTTAGTATTACCTCAATTTTGAGGAATCTACTCAATATAAATAGGTATTTAAAATTGGATTACTAGACTAAAATTATTTAAACAATATTTAACAACTGTGACCAACCAGCGTCCAACCACCTATATGCGGACATTTTATTAACCGTTTTGATTGACTAGAAATATAGAAAAAAACACGCTTTAGCGCGTGCTCCTTTCCTTCTTATTAGTTTTGGTTTTTGTTTTTTATTCAATTAAGGTGGAAATAATAAATTGTCTGGTATATTATTTGTTCCAATACGCTTTTGCTTCTTCCTCAAGAACTTTTAACCTTTTATAATAATCAGGAAATTCGTTGAGATGAGCCAATGCAATTTTTCCAGTAGTGATAGGTTCATCCGCAGTAACATTTGTCAGATTGTATTTTCTTCCATGTTCAAGTTCTGTATTTACTCCCAACCAAAACTCATTTAAATCAAATTTACTCTTGGTAAAATCAATGCCTAAAAGTAAAGCTATTGCTGCTGCTTCCTCTTTAGAAAAGCTAGTTTTAGAGATGTTTGAATTAGTTGTATTAATATTTTCTGGTCTAAATGTATTTAAATTTTTTGTAGTTATATTTTTTTCATTCCGATGACCGTAGGCTTTTTCCACAGCTACTGCATCTGATTTGGTAACATGGACAGTACCAAATGGATGGTTAGGAGGAGCGTAAATCGAGTAAAGTTTTAGTGGAATATTACCTGTGTTGGTTAGATTATGCCATGTTCCAGCAGGTATCATTTTGCAAAATCATCATTGACATTTCTTTCAAAGTCAAAATTATCTTTACTCTTGCCCATTTGAACAATCCCCTGTCCTAGTTCAATACGTAAGAATTGATCAACGTCGGGATGCATTTCCAAACCGATATCTTCGCCAACATTGAGACTCATTAAAGCAACTTGCAAACGATTCCCTGTCCATAAAGCGGTACGATAGGTTTTGTTTCGCTTCGTAGCCTCATTGATATTAACTACAAATGGTTCTGGTCCATAATCTTTAAAACTATATTGGTTAGTACCATTAGGAATATTCCTGTAAACAGACTGTCTTTCATAGTTATGCATTGGTGCAGTATCATAATAATGATATTGATATTGATTTTGATATTGATACGTACTAGGGACATTGTACACTTTTTTCATTCCCTTCACAGATATACAAAAACATCATATGCCTATGCTTAGGGAATGTTCTTCTAATTATTTAAACTACCTTATCACCTGATTCTCCACTTTTCCCACCACTTAGTGATGAACACCGCTAAAACTACAAATTTCATTATTAACGACATAAGAAAACTTCATTCTTTCTAAAGATTATGTAAATTGGTAGAGAATGTTTGGACAAAGATGTTAAAATCAAAAAAAAAGTTTTTTTGTCCCCGCACATCATGACAATTAATTAAGAGCCTCCCAATTCAGGAAAGGCTCTCTACTCACTAGTGCATCTTTAATTATCTTTTCTTACAAGTATTGAACAACACTCCACATGGCTTGGATGGTGATGGCAGACTATTTCAACACTAACTGCGACACGCATTCAACATGGCTTGAGTGGTGATGGCAGACAATTACGATGTAGTAGTGTTTACTATCTTAATTTCACAATACAACAAATATTTTAAAGTACAGTCTGAATCTTCTTTAAACATTTGATTATCTCTTCTACTTCTTTAGGATATATCCTTTTGTTTTATTCCTTTTGATGAAGCAATCGTATGAATTATACTATCCGTAATTTATAATAAGTTAACTTTAATATTTGTCTTTCTCTTATTACTTTTAAGAATAAATGCATACCTTTCATATGGTTGATGACGATATGACTAATATATATATTACAATGCATTTAATAATCTATATTGCAAAAAAAGTGATATTATGGCTTTCACATTGTTATCCCAAACCTTCAGGAGAAATAAATCCTTTCCAAGTTCATCAATATGTTCGTAAAGAGAGTAAGAGTAGTTTAAAAACAGGGTCATTTTTTCAAATCTAGTGTAGTTTTACTAAATGTTAATCGCCTAATAAATTTCTTTTGATCTTCAATTACAAAAGACATTACAGCTAAATAAGGATTATCTACTATAGCCATTTCAAATAGTTCATCGTACTTATCCCTATTTGGATTAATAAAGTTTCTGCCTGCTAAAGCTCCAGATAAATAATCTGGCATGCGTACCATTTCGTCATACCACAAAGATTTTACTTTTAAATCAGGTTCCGCTACTGCTATTTTGCGACATTCTTTATCTGTAATTTTTTCCGCATCGCACATATTATGGTAGTTCATCTGCAGTAAATCGTATAAAATTCCACCATAAGATGTTATCAATTTATCACGATCTGAAAACCAACCGATTAAATCTGGTTTAATAATTGACTCTTTACTAATAATGAGCATTAAATAAGACACAATAGCCTGAATCATATTGATATTTTGAAAAAGCTTCATACTAAATGTTTTTCTTTCCATTTCCTGTTTCAATTTCTTTACCTTTTTTATAACAGAGTTAAAGTAAACTTCGTTAGTTGGTGTTGTTACTATCCATAATTCAAATTGTTTAATAATTTTATCTAAGTCTTGAAGATACTGTTCTTTTGAAGAAATTCCAAAATAATGATTTTTTCCTTTTTCAAAAACAATTGAAATATTAAACATATAACCTGATTTCATAAATGCACAAAAACGCTCATCTACGGAGGATGCTCGTTTAAGATCTACTGGTGCCATTTTGTTTATTATTTCTTTTAATTCTACAATATCATCAATATAAGGAAGTATAGTAAATGTAGCAGCATTATATAGTTTCTTTTCATCATCAAAACAATAGTCACTATAAATCATCCACTTTGTAACGCCTATTTTATTAAATGGATCAATAAATGAGCGAAAGTCAGATATTGTAGATTTATGAAATGTATCGTGAAATACTTTAAGTTCACCTTGCATGATTACCCTCCAAATTTAGTATATGATCAAAAGGAATCTCAAACCCTTTTGCAATACAACATAAATACCTCATATAGTATTTTAATCAAGATCAAAGTATTTAGAAAAAGTATTTGCCACCCCCGGTGACACTCTAAATACCCCACCACCCTCTGACATTTTATTATTTATATAAAATTGAACATTCTGGTAATATGTATTAGTGAAAAATTGTAAAGGAATAATAGAGTTAGCCATAATCATTTTACCAAATATTATAGGATGAATAGTATTTATACAAAAAATTAATAACAAATAATAAGAAAAAAGCAGTGACCATTTGGTCGCAGCTCCTTTCTTATTAAAGATTTATATCCAACCTAAATGACTTGGATGGTGATGGCAAATAGATTGCTGTAGTGGTGTTTACCTAATTTTATTAATAATATCAACTCTGCCAGCGAAATTAGAAAGTTTTTAAAAATTATTTAAAGAGTTGAAATGTTTGCATTTTGGTAGTCTAATTCTTTGGAAAAAACAAAAAGGTAGATTAAGAAAAAACTACCTTTTTAAATAGATGAATATTTAATAATTAAGTGAATATCCCAAACATTCTAAGACTAATTTCATCCCATCTAGTTTATTAATAATCTCTAATACTTCAGGGTCATTAGCTATAGCTTGCTCGGGAGCCTTGATGTTATACTCGTTTTCAAGTTTTTCTGCTTTTTGTTTTACACAATCAATTTCAGTGTTTGTTAAATTCCCATTACCAGTAATTGTAACAGTAATGTTAGGTGTAAAATTTTTAAAGCCCATTTGATACATACCTCCATAGTAACATTGATTTGATTTGATTTGATTTGATATCAATCTACCATATTATAACATCAAGGGGTCTAGTTTTATAAATTTCATATTGAATATAGTATAGTAACAACCACGGACCAACCGAATCTTATTCCATTATGTATTTCAAGCAACAGTTTTTGTTAAATAGAGAAATATAATTCATCCTATTTATTTAGGATAGATTTGGGTACATCAAGGTACTCCTCACTACTATTATAAAAAATTACACTTTCGATTGGACCTGCTTTTCCATAACAAAAGGATTGACCATATTGATTAGTTTAGTAGTGGAGGGAAATTGGATGCTATGGTCACCTTTTCTCCTTTTATACTCATAGTTCATTTAGGTCTTCATTTGAATCTATGAAAGCCCTATTTACGATTCGGAAGTAGCAAGAGCATTTCAGTGTTCTACATACTATATTAAAGACAAATAAAAGATTTGCTCGATACCTCCAAAAACAAGAAACCATTATTCATACATATAAGAAATTTCTAGAAAATAAGCTTTTGAAATAACTTTTAGCCCAGTTTGATAATAAATTTAATTAATATAATTTACCTATAATTAAAAAGATTGATTTCAAAACGTTAACTATTAAGAATAGACTTAAACAATTAATTAAATTATCATTTCCTTGTGTATATTGATATGTATGTCAATTATCGCCCCTCTGTTACTTCGCTTGACCACTCTTTAATTCCGTTTGGCTCTTAATTCTTTTTAATTGGTAATTCTTTTGTAATAAAATGTGATTCTTACCAATACTCTAGATGGCTTAGGTCCTATTTCTCCTACAAATAAAAGATGATCCTCATACATTTACGAGAATCGCCTTTTATATCAAGTTTTAGTTTTACATAACTCACTTAATAAAAACCACATATACCTTATCCTTCTGCAATTGAGTTTGGTCATTATATACCTCAATTTTCCCTCTATAATCTAGAGGGATGTTCTTGATCAAGTGTTCCGTGGCTTTTAAGGTATGTTCTCCAAAATCATACATAACTAGGAACTTGTAAGCATGAATCGGGTTAAAGTTCACTTTTGTTTTTCCCTCTAGTAAACCCTGAATATCCTTAATAATACCGTTCTTTTGTGCAGACCCAAACTTAAACCCATTATTAATAGGTTTATTACATTTAATTTCGGCAACTATATTAACCTTTCCAGTAACCATAATATCGTAGCCATTAACACTCGGCTTTACTTTTAAAAGATCCTCCAAATAAATCTCATAATTCTCATTTACATACGAAAAGTGATCTCTTAACCAATCCATAAAACTAATTGTAGTCTTATATGTAATTATATTGTTAATATCGCTCAATGTGTTTTTAATATCTACAAAATCTTCTATTGTTAACTTTGAATAATAGTCTTTATTCTCACCAGTTACTTTTGACATGATGAACTGGTTAAAGCGATTTTTCAATTCAGCTTCCTTATTATAATTCATGCCTATTTTTACTACCTCTCTCCTGCTATTTAGGTTGAACTGGAAATTTATTAAGTTTCTCTAAAACTATTAAACACATTTATTGTACCCAACTTGATTGCTGCATATATTTGAAAAATCGCGCGTTCATTTTCATCAGGCACCTTAATCATTTGCACTGAATAGTGTTTATACATATACTCTCTAGCATCTCTTATTGTGATTAGGTTAGGATACTCATCCTTTAATGTAGTTAGTTTGTATGAGATGGTTGCTTGCTCTCTAGTTAATGCTCGTAAATCCACACCTATTCGCGTGGCTAAATTTCTAGAACGACCAACATAGAGTACTTTATTGTTGGTATGGTCGCTAATAAGAAAAACACCTTCAATTGGTAAGCTGTCTTCTCCAAAAACTTTCTTAATAGTACCCTCTGTTAAGCTTTTTATTTCATACTTTGGCGCACTAATCAATTCATCTAGTAGCTTGGGTAAACCTTCATATATATCTTCAAATGAAATTACAACATTATCAAATTTGTTTTTCATTATTCCACCTCCATTTAAAGTCACTGTGTATCACTTTCATTTGTTATTGCTATAATGTCTTCCAATGATTCTTAATCATTTCCATAATTAATTGTGTATTGAGTAGCAGGGAGTGTAGAGTTTAATGATTTGAACTCTCTTTTTATATCTTTCTTAAATTTTGTTAATTTCGTTTGATTTAAAAATGATAATCAACATGATTCTTCCCTTCAAATTCATCTCCATTTTGAAGTACCGGTACCTCACACTCCCTTTTATATTCTTTTCAAAATGTTGAGGCAAGAGCTTCTTTAAATTTGTTGTTCTCAATAGGCATGTATTGACCGTTTATAAGTAGGTTACGCCCAAAATATCAACAAGCGAGGCTGACTTCTCTTCAAGCAAGGACGGATTATTTTCCAGTATCCTATTAACACTATCCAGAATTTCCGGAGTACTTAGTTTCTCTATTACTTCTCTTCCCTCTATGTATGCTCCAGGTATATCACGGTCTTTTCTGATACGAGAATTCGACAGTTTTCTTATCTTTGCGCAAAGTATAGCTGTAAGTATAAATATATCAAGAAGCTCTCTCTGGGCCTCTTCACTGGTCATGCATGGCTACTTTTGAATTCTCAAACATTTGTTTTAAGGCAGATTTTTTCTCCTCGCAATCAATGTCATAGGCGGAAGATTGCAACCAAAATTGAACAGAGTTTTAAGTAGTTATCAATGCCATCTGAAGCTAACTTTTTTAGTTTTTGTATTATGCTAAGGGTATCTTCTTCATAACCTTTTCTATATTATCTTTAAAATTCAATTAAAGGGAGTGTCGCTCTTTTGTAGTAGCATAGGTGATAGAAACTCGACAGCTCCTCCTTTCTGTTGCTATTTTATTAAGGTAGGTTTATTAGTCTCCGCCCAAGCTTCGTACATTTCCTCTCCCCAATCCTCTAACTCTTCTTCGAGCACAAGGATTTCATCAGGAACTTCAAGGGTTTCGGTCATCCCTTCTACTTGCAGATGGTAGTTTGTAACGACTTTTAAAACTGCTCCGTTTTTCGAACGGAAGTGCAAGCCATTCTCTTGATCGTAGCAAAGCTCTTCATAACCACCGTCTGCATAGTGAACTACCTTATGATGGTGGGCACAAAGACAAGTGACGTTTAAATATGAATCTAGGTTATCTTCTTCCTCGGTCATCTCCAACCATTCTGAGATTTTTCTAATATGATGAACCTCAGTATAAAATTTCCCGTTCCCCATATCAATTAAAGGGATGTGATTCCCCTCATAATCACAAGCTTGGCATTTATGACCATAAAGTAACTTCAATTCGTTGGCTAGAGTCCGACTTCTCTTAATTCGTAACTCTGTAACTTCAGCTACTTCTAACATGGTTTGGATGTTTTTCAGTTTTTCTAATCGATCCTCTCGATCCATAGGAGTATCAGCAGATTCATCATCATTGTCATCCTGCTCCATATCCTTCCGCCAATCATAAGGTGCTAAAGAGGGATCCAATTGAGGACGATAATATCGTTCATAACCCCAATTTTGCAGCAATTCATTTAAAGACATATTCTTTTTTACTGATAAGTCATAAAGGCGAGAATAAAGTGGATCTTCCGTATGGATATAAACCTTATTAGAACCCTCTTCGATAACATACTGTTTCAATATCTCAATATATTTCTCTTCCGTTTCCTCTCCCACATTTACCTTGAAATCCTTACGCCAATCATACGGAATAAATCCTCCAGGTAATTGATGTGGTAACAAACGGTTGAAACCTAAGTCCCCGATAACTTCATCAATTTTGAGGCCTCGTTTAAAAGCGAATGTATATAAACGAACATAGAGTGGGTCATATGACTTGATATAAACCGAGTTGCCATTCACAAGATATTTCTTCATTTCCTGCTTAAACCCATCGAGGTTTCGTTGATACATATACTCTTTATAGTAAGAGGTATAATCAAAGCCAAAACTTCTTACAAATGCCTCTAACGAGGGATAACCAGAACGACTTGCACGATTAGCCATGTTATAGTGAAGCGGGTCATCACAAGGAATATGGACCATATTCCCCTCTACAACGTACTTTTTTAGTGTCTCTTTTAACTCTGTTTTAGTTATTTTATTTGGGTGCAGACGACGATACCCTAAAAACTCCGTAAATTCAGCCACAGACATATCACGTCTTGAAGCAACACTCCGAATTTTACTTTGCAAATCGTTGTCTTTTACTCTCGTATAATTTTCATAAACAAGATGCTCTTTTAACGCCTCAATAAGCTGTAATTCCTCTTTAGTATATTGATTGTACCCCTTTGAAGATAACGCTTCATTAATTTTCTCAGGCATATCAAATAAAACTTTAATAACATCGTCACGTTTATAAAAAATGGCCACTTTATCATTCATATCATTAAAAATATAGAACACAGAGGAATCATCTTCGTAGGTGAATTCCCTTTGTTCCAGTAAGTCAAAAAACAAGCGATACCCTTCTTCATCCAAATCTTCCACAATCCAGTTTGCTGTTGAACGGGTGTTGTTCGTCACCTTCTTCCTTATGGCTTCTCTAGTGACACCAAGCCATCTTGCCATAGTCGCTTGATTGCAAGAAAACTCATCATGTAGTCTCTTCATCGCAGCTATGTCATATCTGCCACCTTGGGTTCCTACCGTAAAACCTATTCGTGCAACCAAATCTGAACGTTTAATGTCCTCTTCTCGACAGAACTTCAGTAATAAGTTGTTCGTTTCAATTGAAATATCCGACAGTCGAACGATCACTTTGTCAGGAAATTGTTCCACTAATAAACTCTCTATCTTACTTAGTAATTTTTCATTACGCAACTTTACCTTCTCAGGCGACTTTGAAGCTTGTCTCCGTCTTTGTTCAAATCCAAGCGATACGAGATAGTCCTTCACAGACAGCCCTTTTTCCCTTGCCTTTCCATTTACTAGAGCGTAAAGAGATGAACTCTTATCGTGAAGTGAAACGACTACTTTATCAGGATATATATTTAAAAGCTTTTGTTTAATAAACGAATCCATCTTCCTTACACCCCTATTTTCAGCTTTACAGCATACCTCGACTTCGTAGTTCTTTTTCAATAGCAACCTTTACAAAATCTTCAATGGTCATGTTCCCTTCTTGCTCAATAACCTGAGTAACCTCTTTTATATCAGACGGAATCACAGTATGAATCGTTTCTAAGTCGCTATCCAGCGTCACACCTTTATGGCGGACGATTACCTTCTCTTCAGTGCAATTATGTGTAAAAGGTCTATTGCTGACTTATGTTCTTCTTTATTCAGTAGAAGTAAGGTTGGCTTTACAGATACCTCAATGCTTGTTTCATCTACTTTTAACTTCATGTTATTAGGTCCGATTAATTGGAAAACATCTCTACCACATCATATATTGGTGATTGCAAATGACTTGGCTTAACAAAGCGGAATACACAATACCCACGCATGTTATTGGCTGTTTTTTCTTCCAACTGAACAGATGACTGATAACCTGTACTTACAAGGGTTTCTAAAGGTAAATCCGTACCTCTTTCGGTTTTGGCTAAAACATCGCCGTCAGTTGAAACTTCAGTAACCCTTGCTAATTCTCCAGTTGTAGAGTGAACAAAGGATTGAAACAAAAAGGAATTGGTCTCTTTATCGTAGATTGGAGTTTTTCGTTCAACTTTGTATTGTTCCTTAAACACTTCTAAATCCTCTTTCCTTACAAACGACACCGTTTTCCCTAAATAAAAGGCTGTAAACGAAGGGATTTCTTTTTTAATCAATTTTTGAGCAGTCGATAGAGACACTTGTAGTTCCTCAGCAACTTCTCTATATGTCAGACCTGGCTTCCGATACAGCTCCTTCACTTTTTCAACTGTCGCAGCATCAAAACCCCTTAATCCTTTTGTTAGCAACTAGCGGAATGCGGATCCAAGAAGTAGCGAAAGCCTGATGGGGAGAGCTGTTTTATGATGAGTCCATGGAAGTATACTTTTTATCCAGTGTCGGTAAAAACGATAAACACCGAGACGTTGTAATATTCCCATATGTTTTAGATGCTTTGAAGGTCCTTCGAAAAAGAAGGAGATTACCGGTTGAATTGGACCAAACTGATGTAACCCCTCTTATCCCTAGTCAAAAACAGCAATTTTACGATTTCACTTACCTTAGTCGTTATGTCAGGGATATTATTAATTAAACGAATTTGCCATTTTTAAAGCACAAAGAAAGCGATATAACACCCGATTTTTTCAGGCATTATTTCCGCCTCCCAATCACTTGATAACAGGGCTAATCCTTCAATATATAAGGCAAAAAATAGGACATACTATGCTGAAAACTACACAGGGTTACTTGAGGAAGAAAATAGAGCGCAGAAAAAATGCTGCTCTTACATGGAATCAACAAGAATTCTAAACGAGAAAAATAAAGTTGGAAACCGAGATAACTCATAAAGGGAACACGGTTTCCAACTATTTAGTTCGGTTTACGACTTTTTGGAAGGTTTAAAGTTTTTGTTTTTTCCATTCTGGATACTCAATCCCTTGTTGATTCAACCATTCTAGCCGGTCCACAAACTGACCAAATGTTCTCATCTCATTAAGTTTGGTAAAACCAGAAGGAGTTGGAAAAAAGGTCACGCCTCCTCCGCCAGAGTTTACAGACCAAGCCCCTAGATGGTCTCTCGGAATGATATCCTTGGTTAACTCTCTGAAATGTTTATTCGATGGAGAATCGTGGTGTACTACGATGTAATGTACATCCTTGAACCATTCATTCTTAAAGAAAGCTTTCGCTCTAGACATTGCTTCTTTACTATATTCGTGAGTTTCAATTGAATCAATATCTTCAAAATCCATTTCATCTTCCGTATATATTCTTTCGCTCACATTAATACGAATGGTAAGTGTCTCCTCATTACCATAAACATATATTCTTTTCGTAACTTCTTTCATTTACAATTCCTCCCAAAAGATGGAATAATTTCATAGATAATATGATTGTACTTCAATCGCTGGGAAAATGGGAGAAGTTATCCACCCCGTTACCAATATTTCATTAACAACATATTCCTCCGCTAACAATTGAGGGTCAACTACTACGGCCTGTATGCTGTGTTTATCTTGGTGTTTCCTCCTCGTGATAATTGAATAAATAAAAAAAGCGCACATCAACTCTACAAGTGTTTTGCAAAGTCAATCCGCGCTTTGGCGTTTTTAAAATCATTTGATTTAATCTATCTTAACTATACCTAATCTGCAATTAAAGAGCATTAGAGAAGTTTAGCCAACACACCACAGATAAGTCTAGTTTCTTGTTGGTTTGTTATCGAATTCAACAAATTCTTCAAGGTCTTCTTCATCGAAACCAAATAACAAGTCATCATCGTTTTCAGGGGCAACTTCATTCGGTGCTGGAGCGTTTTTCAATTGTTCCGCTAATACATCACGCTCTTTTTCTACTACCTGTAAATCATTTTTCACAGTTTTTAATTGGTGTTCTTTTTCTTCAAGGTTACTCGATAAAGTTGAGGTTTTAGCTTGTTCTTCCACTAGCAACCTTTTTAATTCATGAATCTGATTTTCCAATTCATTTGTAGTTTCATCAAAGTGCATTTGCATCTTAAGAACTTTCGTGTCATGTTCTTTTTCAAGTTCTTTTTTGGTTTTCTCAGCAACAGAATCCGCTTTTTTTTCAAGAGTGGCTATGCGCTTTTCCAAAGTATTATTAGCCTTTTCAAATGCCTCTTTTTCTTTTCGGATATCACCTACCAAACCGCCTAATCGCCCATTTTCTTTTTGCAGATTCTCAATTTTGTCGTTAAGGGTATAAATAGTTTTCGTATGGGTTCGGTTTTCTTTTAAAAGAGATTTCACCTGTGAATCCTTCGATTTCCCTTCTTGGGCTAGGTTATCGACTTTTGCTTGAAGAGTTTCTGTCTTTTCTTTTTCCAATTCGTACATCTCTCTGAGTGCTTCTGTTTCTTGTACATCACCAATGCGTTCAGAAACACCTAAGATTAGCTTTGCTGCTACCAGTAGTGCATCTTGAGGGCTTTGGTCAAATAAATCAGGTGTAAATTCGTCATCATTTAAGTCATCCACTAAATCGGGATCAAATGGATAATCATTTTCTATGGAGTCCCAATCAATATCAAAGTCTTCTACCTTTACACCGGTATCTTCGAAGAAATCCACCACAAAGTCCTCTTCTTCAAAGTATTGTTTAATTAAATCTTTAAATTCTCCATTTTTATAAAAACGAAGAAAGTTAATGACTCCATAGGTAGGCATTTCATCCATATACAAATTTCTGATTTCTTCGTCCCATTCCGCTGCTGTAAACTTCGTATAGTCTACATCATGAAAATGCTTTGCGAGAGTGTTGTGCAGGATTTCATCCCACTGATTTGCTAAAAAGTTATAGAAATCATAATTCTCTAGCAGATTCTGAGAAACTTTCTCAATTATCTCTCGTTGACTATAAGTATTTCGTTTCAGGTCTTGTACCGAAATTCCAGCTTTTTTAATGATCTTTAATTCATCGGACAGCGAGTGCTCTAAAGCAGCCGGACCGCATGTTCTCAAAAGAGCCGCATCAAGATAGTGGTTTTTTATACCTTCAACCTCGATGTAAGGGAACCGTTTTGTTTTGCTAGGTTTCTTTCTTTTTGTACTCTTGACCATTTTGAATCTCCATCTCCTATTCTTCGTCCCTAATAGTTGAAATACGGCCTTTTTCTTTTCTCATATTATCTATAATTTGGTCCAATTCACGCACAATTCTAGGGCTGGTTTCCTCTTGTCTTGCCTTATAAAGAACATCCTGAGATAGTAACTCACGCTTTTTATTAACGTGCTTTCCTATTAAGCGATAGATTTCAAGTTTTAATGCTGGAATAGGGTTTTGATTAAGTTTCTTCTGTAAAATCGGCCCTACCTCTTGAGGAATCAAGTTTGCATTTTGCAAAGCTGACACCAGCAATATTGCTTTATCATCCGGACATGACAAAACTTTCTCAGCTATTTTAGAAAGTAACCTGAATGGCAACTTTATCAAATGTTTTTGCAGGATGTATTGCTCACCTTCATCACCGTTAAGCAGTAGATCCACGAATTTATTGAATGCTTCGAGATCCCCCATACGCACCATACAGTTCAAAGCATCTAGATACAGCTTGCTTCGTCGTTCATTGAGGTAAGGTTTTACCACAGGAATTAAACTTTTATCATTATCGGCAAGGAAACCGATTGCACCTAAACATTCCTGTTTAATTCTTAAATCTTCTGATGATTTAAGTTGCTCCACCAATAAAGGAAGCACTGATTTGTCCTTTGTATGACTCAAACCTCGAATAATAGCTCTCTTTTTATCTGGATATTTTCTTAATGCTTCCACTAACAAGTTAGTAGAAAACGACATTTGTAATCCGCCAAGTGTCATGCAGATTGGAACTAGCTTATTTTCATCCGTTTCTTTCGCCAACACTTCCGATAATACAGGAATAGCGTCTTCTTTAAAGGAACGAAGGGCAAAGGTGAAAATAGGACGAATGGATTTCTTTTGGTTACTTAGATAAGCTTCAAATACTGGTTTAACCGCTTCTGGACCGAAATCAGAGAAGCGATGAGACAGGGAAATAGATTGATCAATTAAATCATTACGGTTCACGTCTAAGTCGTTAATTCTCTGTATCAGTGGTTCTACGGAGTTTGTATCCCGAATCTTTAAAAGGGCCTCAAATCCATTTACAAAGAGATCAGGATTTAGCATATGTTCCAAAATACCTTGAACTGCTTCACGTTCACGCACCGAACCAGCAGCTAGAATCGCTAAAGCAATGTGCTGAGAACTGTTTGCCTTTTCAAGAACAGCTTTGATAATTTTTCGCCCTTTTAAACTCCTAGCAGTTAATCGGCTTAATAAATGGATAAGTTCTTGCCTTCTTTGGTCAAGAGATAGGTCATATTTCCGACATTCTCTAAAGATGACGGTAATGGCGCGTTCGCCAAATGCCTCAATTTCCTTTGAAGCTTCCCTCCGCTTTTGAGTGTCATCGCTATAAGCCATTACCTCACATGCATCAAGTATCTGTCGGTACTCTTTTTCATTTACATCTTCATCTAGGTTTTCAAACGAAATGTCCACATATCCTATACGTCCAAGGTATTCGACCTCCACTAGTTTCTCATTTCCGTCTTCTTGTGTAGGGCCAGACAATGACGTAAAAAAGTCATCGTCTATCCCTTCGCCTTCATCTTCTTGTTCCGCTTGTCGCATTAATTCTTCGCGTATTTGAGCCTCTTCTTCTTCAGTAAACACGCCTTTTTCATGTAGTTCTTCCTTCGGCAACACTTTTTTCATGTCGGTTAATTTTTGAAGAACACTCGCAGACATTCTATCTTGTAACGACATTCGTTTCAGCCCCTTATTCACTTGATTTTATTGATACGCTCTTGTTTTGCTTTCAAGTTTTCAATTTCCTTTTCCGTAAATTCATGACCGCCAATGTTTACGTCAATTACTTCTGTTTCATCATTTTCTAACCATGCTTTAACAGAAACTTCACGTTCTTGGTTACATTCCACTTTAAGAACCAATTTTGAATTAACAGGTACTGGTTTTTTAAAGTTGACTGTCGCTGATTTCAGCTTTTTCGTATGAATGGATTTAGCAGAAGTAGCAGTGAAAAGTTCTAACTGCATTGCGTTTACGGTCTTTGTTGCTCCTGTACCGGTTACAATGAAGCGATCCTCAATAATCCGTTCAAATGGTAACTTTGTACCTTTTTCTAGTAATGCTACTGGGTCAGCCCCTATTACATCTATATAAACGTTGTTTGGAATCGTATTTGTAAACACTACATCTTGGCTGGAGATTTCAGTATCCGCTATCGAGATTTGGTCACTTGTTTTAAAATTGATTTTGTCGATTTGATGATGATACACAGCTGCACCACGACTTACAGCAAACATTGGATTTATGGATTTGATCGGTCTAATGCGATGGCCAAAAATGTCATAAATACGTTCTTGAACAGTGTGGTAATACGTCATTCCGCCTACTAGGAATACTGCATCAATATCATTTACGGTCATTGTGCCTGTTTTAGCGTGCTCTAGTGCATTTAAGATAGGTTCCTCAATGTTTTTACCTTGTTTGCTCTTTTCGCTATAAAGCAATTCCTCAATAACCGTATCATACTCTTTCTTTGTGATACTTAATGTCGTAACTAGATCCGTAGGCAATTGAGAAGAAAGCATTTCACGAAATGAAAGGTTATCAAACTTTTCCTTGCTCTCAAAGTAATCAAGTTGTTGGGTACGAAGCTGGTTCTCGATTCTTGTACTAAAACTTTTCTTTGCTTTTTCAGCGAAATCAAGAAGGTTTTCCCAAAGGCGCAAGATATCCTTTTTATCGTACTTTTCTTTTAGTTGTTTGAAACTGATGTTTAAATGTTTCAATAGCTTCTTCATTAACTCGTTAACTACTTTTCTATCAAAATCTATACCACCTAACTCGGTATATTGAGAGATAGATAATTCTTGAATATCAATTCCACCGTTAGTGGTTTCACCTACTTGTAGAATTGAAACGTCACACGTTCCTCCACCAAGGTCAAACACCATTAGATTCTTTTTGCTTCCATCTAACTTTAGACGACGAGCTGATGGATCCAGCTTCTTTTCTTCATTTAGGAAGTCAATTAACGCGGCAGTTGGTTCAGGAATCATATGAATACTATCTTTATCAAATCCACTTAACACACCCGCTGCTTTCGTAGCTTGCTGTTGTTGAAAGTTGAAGTTTGCAGGAATCGTGATTACTACGCTGCTGATTTTCTCGCCACCGTAATACTCCTCTGCTTGAGCCTTCAAGATTTTTAACACGTATGACGAAACCACTTCAGGGCGGATTGTTTCATCATCAATAGGCCAAGACACATCTTCACCTATATGTCTTTTCGCTTCTTTAATAACTCGTTGAGGGTACACACCGTTCATGCGTTTTGCAAAGCGCCCAACATACGGATGCCCTTGATCATCTATATAAAGTACAGATGGGAGAGTCTGATCCTGTACAATTGAATTCCCGCTTTCATCTACTTGTGCTACTTCCAATGCGTGAGCCTCTATATCTCCTCGAACAGTAAGGTTAGCAACACTTACAGTCGAGTTTGTTGTTCCAAGGTCAATACCGATATATCTTTTTGTCATACTAGACTTCCTCCTTTATTTCAGTCACTAATGGCTGAATTACAACCCTTCCATTGATTGTCCATCCATATTTCAGCAATTTTATTTTGATTTCGTCGCCTTGACTTGTTACTGGACCATCAATGCGATAATTTTTGATAAGTTCATCTTTACCTACTGAGAATGTATCTCCTAATTCATAGCCGTTGCTGTGTTCCTCTAGGCCGATAGCAAGACTTAAGCTTGAAAATAGGTTTATGAGTCTTCCTGCACTGATGTTAGGATTACTAGGCGCTTTTCCTTGGCTTTCTTCGAATAAATCAGATAGTAGATAATTACTGCTTTCACCACCAATAGCTTGAAGTACTTTCTGGTACGCTTTTTCTTCTACCTGTTCTACCTTTTCTTTTTCTTGCTGAAGAGCTGATTTCAACCGATTAATTTCTTCTTCCGCTATTTTTAGTTGACCAGGTGAAGCTGACTTCTCTGATATCTCAATTTCTTTTTCTACCGCAGGTAATTGTGACGCTAAAGCAAGAGCAGATTGCACCGCGGAAAGAGCATTTTCTAATGATGAAACAATTCCATTTTTCGGCTCGGCATCAGTTTCTGCTTTCTCAACACTTTTTTCCTCTTGAACTGAAAGACCTATGCCACCGACTTCGATAGGTACTTCGCTATCTTCAATGTTTTGTTCATTTTCAGCGGACGGAACTTCTTCTTCACTGGAAATTACCTCATTTTCAGTTTGAGTGGGATGCTCATTATCCTGTTTTGGCTCTAAAGAGCTAGGCGCATTTATTTCCGGAACGTGTTCATCCAATAAATCCTCAACTTGAAAATCCTCTTCGGTTTCATCAATTTCATTTTGCAGTTCCTGCTGACCTAACGATTGTAATTTTTCTTTGAGCGGAGCCAAGAGTTCATCTTCGACATTCGATAAAGCTTCCAATAAGATGGTCCGAATTCCCTCACCATAAACAAGGTTTTCAACACCTATGACTCTTTTGTAAGCATTCATCTTTCCATAAACCAATTGCCCTTTTCTGTTTTGGAAGCCCAATCGGTTTAAAGCATCTCTGTAATCTGACCTTGAAGAACCCTCCATTAACAATGGCATTATGCCTTCGAGGACACGAAGAATGTTGTTGATTTGTTGTTTTCCGCTTATGCAAGTGAAATATCGAATTAATAAGTCAAGGAACAATCTTGGTTTACTATTAAAGGTCTTATAGCTTTGCAAATCACCATCACACACAGACATAAAAGCTTTACGAGAATTTAAAAACTTTAATTGAACCGTATATAGAAAGCTTAGAACAACCGACTGGTTGATTTTCGGCTCTTTTGATTGATTCCAACCCCCAACAATCATTTCAGCTAATCTTTCGTTATCATCCGAAGCACCATGCTCAGCTACGCACTTTTCTACAGAGGTTTGCAATTCCCAAAAGAACGTATCCCGATGGGTGTATTCTGAAAGGTTTAGCTTGTTAAGTTCATCCATAAAGACCTCTTCGTTTACATTTTCCAAGCTAGAAAGAAGCTCTTTATCCGGCTTTCCATATTTCCTTAAAACAGAATCTAAAACTTGAGTTTGAATATCCATAATTCCTCCTAACCTCTCTTATCCAAAAAGTAAGTTTTACCGTTATAAGCGGGAGTCACTTCAATTTCTTTTTTTAGATGACCCAATAAATTAATAACAGTAGGATAAATTTTCTCGCCCCCCACAATCGCTTGTGTTGGTTCAAATTTTTTATTGTGTTCTCCATGCATCAGAAAAACTCTTTTAGGCTGCAGGTCTGCAATCAACTGTACGATTTGTTCTCGGCTCGCATGAGCAGACAATCGAAATGACTCAATTCTTGCATGAAGCTTTTTATCAACACCATTTACTCTTACAGTTTCATCTACATCTGCCTTAGCTGTTTGAATAACGTGATGACCAGGACTTTCTTCATCCATATAACCTGTAAAGGATATGGAATTTCGTTCCTCTTCTATGAGGTATTCAGCGTAGCGAGCGGAAGCACTGTTAACCGTCAACATCCCTGAACTAGCAACAATACAATTATTGCCCGATGCGATATAGTCCTCGATGAAGTCCACAAATGTAAAATCACTGTTACGACGGTTGGAGTATATTTCTTGTGCTGATTGAACGCCTCCGCCAAAGAATAAAGGCTCAGTTTCTTCACTTTGATAGAATGCCGGGTTGATGTAACGGTGTTGTTCGGAAAACCTTTGATACACACGACAAACATCAGTTACTCTCCCGTCTAAATAGAGATTAAACGGCAAATACTTTTCATTTTTGAAAGAGTCTTTCAAAATAAGAATGATCTCTTGTGCCCTTCCCACTGCAAAAGCAGGGATTAACATAGAACCGCCTTTATCCATAGTTCGCTTTATCGATTCAATAAAAAGCTTTTCTTGCTTTGTTCGGTCCATACTGGCGTTGGTAGGTAAAAATCCATAGGTGGACTCGGTGATTAGCACATCTACTTGTAAGTTATCTGGCAAGCTGAGTCCCGTCACAGTCTTCTGTTCACCAACGGAATAATCGCCAGTAAACAAGATCGATATTCCCTCAATCTCCATATGAATGGCAGCCGCGCCTAAGATATGTCCAGAAGGATAATAAGTTATCTTCCATTCCCCTTCTTTTGAAGGTATGGTAAATGTTTTATTAAAATCGACATTGTTTATGGATAACAAAGTGCTCTGAATATCCTCTTCACTGTACATATTCGAGGATTGCTCCTTGCCGATACGAACAGAATCAGTAAGCAACAGTTTCATTAATCTTACCGTCGCTTCCGTAGCGTGTATGGGCAAGTCTTTACGGAGATTATGCACATAAGGCACCGCTCCCGTATGATCCATATGGGCGTGTGTAATTAACAATGCATCGATATCCTCAAATGAGAGGCCTTGTTCAGATAAAGGGGAATAATCGGGGTGATACACATCTTCATGCAAGTGCATCCCGGCATCTAATAGTAAGTGATGTCCTTTCACACTGACCAAAATCGAGGTGCCACCAATTTTTTCTCCGCCACCAAAAAACGTTATTGTGCAATCGTCTAAATTCAGACTTTCTTTCTCTTCTTTTTTCGAAATATTCCAGTAGGCCTTGACCGCTTCTGCCCTATCCGCGTGTTTTGGAAACTCCGCTTTCCAGAATGTTTTTAATTCCTCTGGTCGGACTGCTTTTAAATAATCAGCATAAAGGAGAGTTGTTAATAGGTCATCGGGTGCTTGAATCCGATCTTCCTCTATACCTTCAAACCAATCCACGCCACCTTTTAACTTCATAATGAGGCGAAGATATGAATTTCTTTTGCTCTCTAAAATCACATCTTTGAAAGGTTGTTCTTGAAGTTGGTCAACGGTTTGCTTTGTGAGAGCACGCTGAGATAGTTCTCGATAAAACTGACAAATTATTAGGACATCTCCAGATAAAGTGGCCTCAAACTCAGACCAGTCTGAGCGGATAACCAGGCTAGGTATTTCATCTAGAATCGCAGCCCAATATGCAATATCTTGGATCCTCGTCATTCGTTCTTTGTTTAGGAATAGTAATTTTCGTAAATGGAATCGAGCTTGATTGAAGTTTTTAAACACATACTCCAATTCGATCAAATTCAATAAAGCATGAACATAAAACGTAAATTCACTAGGATTATTACGGAATAGCCTTTCCATTTTATTGGCCACCTCTAGCGAAACCATATACGCTTTATCGGTTTTTCCATATCTGAAGAGATGTTTTGCGATAACCAAACGCTCTACGGAAAGATAATCCATGCCTGGTTGATTTAAAAGCCACTCTAATTCGCCAATATCTCGACTTACCTTTTCCCAAGCCAAGATGAATAAAGGCGCTAGTTCACGTATATCCCCTAATTTTGCAATCCCGAGCCGAGAAGCCTGTAACACAATATTGGATTCATCTAGCGAGTCATAGAATTTGCTGACAAAGGTTAATTCCTCAACATTTAACAAATCAAAATGACCCTTCACCTGGTCATAATGACGTTTTGCTTCGTTTTTAAATCCTCTATTTTCTAAAAATAACGCTTCTTTTAAATTCTTTTTTAGTGATTCTTTCAATCCAATCCCCTCCTTTCTACTGCACCTGTCATTATTAAAAGTTAGTTTAGGAGACCTATGATAATTGTACTACTTTGAAAATTTAAAGGATATGATTTTTCGACAAAATTAGGTAAAAGTTCCAATTTTTCTGATGTAATCAGACTCCGTTCCTTAACAATAAGACCTAAACAAAATGTCAGCAAATTTCCTTACCCCTCTGCACTAGGTATGGAGAGAAAATGCAGGAAGAATACAGTTTTTCATACTAAAATTACCACCATACTCGCAGTATTCGTAACAACGCTTTGAATAAATAAAAAAGCGCAGAGAAACTTTACAATTGTTTTGTAAAGTCAATCTGCGCTTTGGCGTTTTTAAAATCAATGATTTTATCTGAAATTTCATTATACATTCGCTCAATAAAGGTAATTGGCAGGACCCACAATGACCCCTTCCTGTTATATTACAAATATTAGTAACATAAGCTGTTGTTATATCAATTATTTATGATACATTTTTTTATTTTTACTTGGTAACTAGGGTTAAATCGCATTCTATTTTTATTTATAATATAAATAACTATCTTGAGAGCTTATATAAAGGGACGTGTCAGTTTTGGAAGCAGCCTTCTTTTTAGGTACGGTTTTTGATATTGAATTTAAAAGGAAAGAGTTAGAGGAACAGAATTTAAGTAGAAAAGAAGTTAAGGATACACTAGAGAAAGAGTATAGAACATTCTCTAAAAAAAGTGCTTTTACATGTCTTTGTTGCAACAAGCCAGTTAACATGAATCTTACAAAAGACGAAGGAAGACCTTTCTATTTTAAGCATATTGACGGCGAAGAGTGTACTTACTCCGAAAACAGCAAAACCTATGATAAACACATTGATAAGCACGAAGATAAGCGAAAGAAAGATATTGGATTAACCTTATTCAAAGAGATTTTAGAAGGACAACTAAAACCACTTGGTATTGAGATCGAACGCGGATTCTTGTATAAAAAGAAGTTATCGATTATTCCTGACTTCATTTTAAAGTTCCGGAATTCTAATAAAATTTGGGCGGTGGATTATTTCACTTCATTTGCCCAAGGATTAACAACTGGTTCATATGCCCGTCATTTAAGAAAACGGATGGAAACCTATAAAAATGAAGGTTTTTTACCATTTTCCTTTATAGATAGCAGTTGGTTAGCAATTGATAGAGCTACTGACAGAGGAACTTTGTTGTCAGCTGAAAAGTGCGTGATCAACAAAAGCGAACAAGATTATAATTGGGATGAGTTTTTGAGCAACCAAGTCCCTAAGGAAGTATTGCAACACCTTAAAGATGATTTAGGTGACAGCGACTTATACATCGACGTTAATAGCATTTCTTATGTTGATATCGATAAACGGACTTGTAATATAATACGATTCTTAGAATTTGCACAATCCGAAAGAAATATATCGTTTTATAAAATTTGTGACTCTACTATCCCTCTAGAGAGGGCGTTATCCTACAATCCAAAACAAAAGCAATTTCAGTTATTTTCAGAAACTGAACAAACACTAATGCTGGATTTCCAGAATTCTTTAGTAGCAAAGTGGGAAAAAGCCCAAATTGAAATTCAACAAAGAGAAGAACAAGCCAGACTAGAGGCTTTCGAAAAAGCGAGAATGGCAGAGGAGTTAAACAAAAAGCGGGTACAATTAGAAACGGAAAGAAAGTTTATCAATGAGAACTATTACAGAGAGAAATCGATAGGCGACCAAGAGCTTACGCTTGAGATGGAGCAAATCATGAAAGAAGCTGCTCAACGCCCCGTAGATATGTCTCCTGAAGAATGGGAATGGTACAGAAAAACTGGTAGGAGATTCACGAATAAGAGTAAATATACTCCTACTCAACCAGCGATCGCATATGAAAGTACCGAACAAAGGATACAAAGAGAAAAGCGGGAAAAATTCAAAGAAAAATTATTGACCCACCCTATTTCAGGTGAAAATTATTTGGCCGGCGAACGCGAATATTGGAGACTATTTATTTTAAAATGGATAAAAGACCATAAACAGAACGATGTGTTAATGGTTCCAATGAGCAAATTGTTAAAGGACATGAAAACAGCAGGGATCAGTTTTAATCAAATAGATAAACTTGTTCAATATCCTGTAAAAAGCTTTATCACCTTTTATCAGCAGGAACTTAAAAAGGATTTAAAAGAGAAATTAATCCTTACTTATATGGATTGAATTCACTCATTTTTGTTGAACTAATTATTAAACAAACTGGTAGATTCGAAGGCTAGTTACAAGTTATTACTAATCTATATAAGAGGAGTGCAAAAAAATGTTGTGTAAGTATTGCAAATCAGAGATGATGGGTCAAGATAACGACCATATGGGAAATGGTAGATATTCTAAATATTATGGTTGTACGAAGTGTGAAGGAGTATATGAAGAATGGACAGATAAGAAAGGAAAATTTATGTTCGGTAAATGGTGGAATCCTGAAACTAAAGATTATGATGGGGGAAGTCCTTTTGCAGAATAACTCTATGAACCACTTGTATCAGAACTAGTTGTATTCAACACTAATCTATTTTTGGGGGAACTTATGACTAAAGCACACTTTAATACAGATGGAAGAATATTAAGGGACTCCGGTAGAATTATCTATTTTAAAAAAGGCGGAAAAATTGAAGTCATTGGTGAAGACCATCGGAGCTACTTTATCAGGATATTAACAGGAAAACACAAAGGACAGGAAACCAAAGTTTACAAAGAAGATGTAGACTTGGACTGAAATAAAATTTTAATGTTGGTAAATGAGTAAATTAAAAGGGAAGCCTTTTAGTGAAGGTTTCCCTTAATATATATTTCTTTCATCTTGATCGTTATTTTAAATATAGTTTAAGAAGAAACTCACTAATGTACTTTCGTTGCTACGACTATCCAAGAATATGAACCAAGCAAGGTATTTATCGAGATATTTTGAAGGAGCCAATAAAAAGGAAAACTTTATTGATTAAGTTTCTCTCTCACCTTAAAAATCTATCTTTTCTAATAGTTTGATTGATTTATTAATGGCCATAATTTTAATTGTGATAACTCTCTCTTCGATTTCCTTAACAGTAGCTTTGTAAATAAAACCACAATCAATTTTAAACGAAAAGATACTGGCCCATTCCTTTGCAACAAATCCAATCTTCACCGTTCATTGTAGTAACCAAAATTGCGTTCCTATCGTATGGATTATTTGGTTGTCTTATTAGCATTAGTGATTCACCAGTTGATAATTTCTTAACGTTCATTCTTCTCTTCCCTATAGTTATTCCTATTACAGGTAATTCAAATGATGTATTGTTACCTATTTTGCTCGTTTCCCAATTTGGAAAGGACTCTTTAAATTTTTCTTCTAACAAAGAATAATAATCCGAGTCAATAATAATGATTTTCTCCTCTTTCGCTTGGGTAATGGCAGCAGATACTTTTTTTACACTTCTTTGATCCCATCTACCCTTTACTTCGATAACATGTACTTCACCACCTCTATACACTATAAAATCAGGTATGTATGCTCCTAATTCACTATCATAAATTTTAGTTCCCTTTTCATATTTCCACTCAACACCTTGATAATTTAAGATGCGGGCGATATTTGCCTCCCATGATGATTTAAAACCTGGATCTAGATCCGTTCTAAATCCACCAGCTGAGTAAGAAAAATCTCCGTATTCATCTTCGTCTATTGGGAAACTTCGTATATTACTTAATGAAATATAGCTATATCTATCCGGATCTGGCTTTTCATGGTAATAATAATATCCAACTCGAATTCCTGCACTTTCCGCTAAACGGAAGGCGTTTCGTACAGGATGTTCTTGTAGTGAATATTGGCGAGGATTATTTAAGAATCCAATATAAAATGTTAAAATCCGTCCCTCTGTTAATTCCCTATGGTACTTTGCTGGATTTAAGTTTTTATATTTTAAAATCTTATCCATCTCGTCATCCATTTTGCTATTAATCACAAAAATATACTTTTCTGCTTCCCCTTCGATTTGTATAAAATCGATTAATGTAAAAAATTCTGGGAATCGTTTCAAAAAGATTTCTAAGCACTTCCATGCGTTTCCTTTAACACAGTATCTATAATATCCCTGTGTTTCAATGTGCTGGATTCTATCCCTATATTCAGCAGTTATCTTCCCCATTTTTACAAACATAGCTAATTCTTTATGTAATTGTTTACCGTAATCTGTTTCTAGAAAAGATGAAAGTGTGTGGCGGTGCGGGTTATTGGAATGCACAGAATAAAGTCGTCATTACGAATCGATACTTTACAAAATCAGCTATTCTATCTGCTGAAAGAAACAATGTCAAGCTAATAGATCGTGATGGCTTACAGCTTCTATTACGTGAATATCGGGATAGTCTGGAGAATAAGAACTTATTTCGATTCTTTCCACTTAGTAAGCAAGCAATTAACTAAGTCTATATTAAAAGAATAAGCTGAAGATATGTATAAAATCTACATATCTTCAGTTTATTTATAGTTGATATAATGCAAAATTATTTTTGTGAAGATAAGTGTACGTCTAGCAATTGATCTCCTTCAAGGCTCCCGTATGGTTGAATATCTTTCTTTTGAATAGTATCCTTGTACTGTGCAATAGTTGTTAAACAAAGAAGCACAGTCAATCAAATATTTGGGCATTAAAATAAAATGAATTTACTTCTACCGAAATATGAACTTTAGCTTATGATAGTTTTCAATTGCTATAAAAGAAGTTGCTGCCTTTTCGTGGCATAGCAACCTCGCTAGGAAACAAGTTTTGAAATACTTACGGTCTAAAGCATTCACAACTCGATAAATAATAATTAGACACCCTGTTCATAGTCTTCGATTTCCAAAGAATTGAATGCTTGCCAGTTATCTTTGAAGATCTGATGAAATTCTCTTTGTGAAACAGGCTTTTTATTACTTGGCGTTAATTGCACATAGGCTGCATAAACTGCCGCTTGAATGCTCACGCGCTGATCAGCTATTATTGCATTAATTATTTCTTCATCTCTCGGTGAAAGATACATATTTTCTTCCTCCTGTCTCTTTTCTTTTAAGTTTCTTAAGAATATATAAACTCCTAATTAACCCCATGTCTTTGCCCTAAGTCAATCAGCAAGCTCCTGTGTTCTAGTCAGCTGCTCTGTTTCAAGGATTTATGTCAAGTTAAATACTCTTGAGCCCACGCGCCCTTGGACTACAATGCCTTGAGTAGTGTTCTACCCTTTATTTTTCAAAATGTTGAACATTTCATCTTTATGTCTACTTGCCTTTTCTTCTGTCCACTTCCCATCGCCAAGTCTTGTCATTTTTTCCATGACTTTTAATTTCAGACTTTGATTGATGATACTCGGATATGAATTGATTTTTCCAGCAGGTGGCAAGTTAGAAAACTTTGAGTTCCCCGAAACCGTTAGTAACGCTAGATTACCGAATCCGTTCAAGTCATGTTGTTCCCAACATTCTCCTTCAACCGGATGTTGCGGTTGGAAATGTTCAATGGAACTTCTAAACTGGAATTGCCAATCATCTTGAAATGGTGATATGATTTCTTTTCCATCATATGAATAACCATCTCGATAAATTAAATAATCAAGATAAGAAAATACAATTCGTTCAACTCCAAAACCATTCCTGTTTTGATAATCGGAATCAACAACCTTCTTATTACAATAGTTTTCTAACAAGGGAATAATGTCAGTTGCCTCGTTTTCTAACAAGTTAGATAAAACCACCGAAATCCAGTGCATAGTTTTTGGTGATGTATAAGTAATACGTAAACAAGATTGAAGGGTTCTTAGCTTCTTATTATCATTACCTTCATCACCGAATGTGCCAACGTATTTAGGTTTATCGCTATTTTTCTTATTATCATGATATTTTTCTAAACGTTGCAGAGACCATTTACCCGTTTCTTTGTAATCTCTAGCAAACTCACGTTTTAACACATACTTGTCAAATAGCACTCGACACTTCAATAGAATGAATAAGAAATCTTTTGCTTTTTCAGGTGTTGACCATGCCCAAGATAGATTATTAAGGAAGTGTTTATCATCAAGACTTGCATCTTCTTCTCCGAGTTTTCTCAAAACAGCATTGACTTGCAATAAGAAGTTTGGAAAAGAAATAGTTGATTCAAAACGTTCATTCTCATCTTCGGATTGCGTGGTTAACACATTAAGCATTTTATTATCTCTTAAGATTTCAATCAAAGTTTTTTTATCTATTGATTCATTAGCTGTCGGGATTTTACTTTTTATCGAATCAAAATCCTTAATTGATTGACATAGACTGCTCCAGTTCTCAGTAAAGATACTTCTTCGCACTTTCACATCAAAATTCATCTGAACATACGAATTCATATCAGAACATTTTTCCCAAATCAGCGCTGCTATATTTTTGTCGAGGTCGCTTTCAAGCACTTCTAACAACTTAGCTTTAGCGATTTCATGAAGTTCTAATTGTTCTCCACGGGTATTCATAATTTCAAAGTAATGGTTTAAATCAATATTCTGCGGGACTTGAACTCGAATAAGAAAAACTCGTTCCAACTTTTGAACAAAGCTGCTTTTATCGATATTTTTATTCTTGAAGTAGTTATCAACGATTTGAAAACCATTCAAGATTTCTGGTGATGATAATTCTTCAATTAATTCCGGATTACTACTATCACTGACATAAGATAGGGTACGATTTGATTTTTCACGAGCCTCAAATCTCAACGCTTCTTTCGCAAATACAACACCTAAATACTTCTCGAGAAGATATAAAGTCGTTAATCGCTGCTGACCATCAATTACTTCGTAAACATTGTTATCCGTTTGATTAACAATCAAATTACCTAAAAAGTAGTTTTTATTAGAATCGTCAATAGAGCTCTCAATATCTTCAATCAATTGTACTATTTGCGTTTCACTCCAAGCATAATTACGTTGATAAATCGGCACTAGGTAATTGATGTTGGCAAAAACGTCTGATACCGGTATTATTTTTAAATCGGCTGTCAACTTCTACCACCCATTCCATTTACAAAGCAATTCATATATTGCTTTATATTTCTCTTTATTATTATCATCAATGTCTGGCTGTGTAAGCACAAGTAAATTCAACCCCTCTGGATCCCTCATTTCGCTGATTGCAGAAAACATATCGATTCCATAGTTTGCTCGTTCATGCTGACCTTTTGCATATTTATTGATGGTCTGAGGATACACCGCAGTCATTGTCAATCGTAATGAATAACTCCATGAATAAAGTTGCTGCATCACAGATTGGGTTAAGCTCTCGAGACCAAACCTATCGGCAAAGAATAATAATGAGCATTCATACAGCTGCTTAATGTAAATATCGCCTGAACGCTTGCTTGGAATTTTATCTTGGTCATGAAAGCGATTAATTTTTTTTTGTATTTCTTCCAATAGTTCTCCGTAATGAAGTGTGTAATTAAAGAATCGGTTCCCGGCTATCAAGGGTTGTGTTAATTGGAATTGATTCAAAAATTTTGAGGCAAGCAATTCATTACTACCATTAGCATTGAATTGTTCTACATAAAGATTACTAGCTTTATGGTAAATTGCATAATTGTAGATATTTGCTCCCTTAATTCCTTTGAAAGAATCAATTTTACTTGAAGAATAACCTAAACCATCTTTTCCTTTATACCATTGAGCCAGTGGGTACAAATAGCTTTTAAATAAATCGGCTAGATTGTCTTGGTTCATGTTTTCCCAACGATTTATGATTTTCACTTTTTGGTTTTCAGCTTCACTATTCATTTCTCTCAAATGGTATGATTTTAACAAATCATGTGGGTCTAACTCTTTACCACGAGAATTTTGTGAATCGAAGAACTGAAATGCCTCTTGCTCACTGTCTGTGACAATTTGAACTGTGGTGCATTGATTCAAAAGATAATCTTTATATTTTTGACGTTCATCATAGGTTAATTCGTTAGTTCTTTTAGAAAGGACGGCAAAATTTGTGACAATAACATCGTTCGATAGTTTACTGTATTTTTCTTTCAACAGACTTTGTTTGTCATCTCCTAAACTATAAAGTAGAATTGATAATGTAGTTAGCCTTTGTTGACCATCAACAATATTATATTTTTCAGAGCGTTCTTTGTGTAAGATTACCGACCCAATACGATATTCATTGATTCCATCTTTAAACGCCTCATATGTATCAGTAAATAAGGTATTGGTTGACTTCACGCTCCAACTATATGGTCGCTGATATGATGGCAAGGTTAAATTTATAGCAAGCAAGTCTTTTAATTTGGTTATTTTTAATTCATCTTGAATTAGTGCCATTATTATTCTTCTCCTCATATTTTCTATTAGCACCATTATGCCAGAATAAATCCCATTTTATTTTAATCTCAATATATCTAAGATTATTGGAAGGATGAGGGGAATGAAAAAAGCTATACATTCAGGTTCAGCCGGCTAAACTGTCACTTAGATACTAGTTTCTAACAGAAAAAGTTAATAATTTTTCGTTTCAACCTGCGCATTCATTAACATCTGATATAAAGAAGATATATTACTTCTATTTTGATTAGCAGTCTGTAATCTCCCATATTTTTTTATTTCTCTCGAATCAGAGAATGTAAAATAAACTTCATTTTTTGCCCTAGATAGGGCAACAAAAAATGCCCTTATATCTGATTCTGACTGGTTCCTAAAGCTCCAAAATGCATCATCTTCTAAGCCTATAAAGAAGACTGTATCGTACTCTAACCCCTTACTTTTATGAATTGTCATTATAGGAATGCTGAACTCTCCTAAAAAATCCAAAATTGCTTTTTCCCATTCTCGATGCTTTTGAAAAGATTCACTCATTTTTTCAATAGCTTTTTCTCTAGTTTTTTCTAGTAAGTTACCGGTTGAATACTTTACAAAAAAACTTTTTATTTTGTCTAGTCCAATAAAGTTAATTATCTTATCAAACAAATGGGTAATATAAGTCTTAACCTCTGCAGTATTATCAGAGATATTCTTCATTTCTGCCCTTAGTTCACCGATGAAATTCTCCAATTGTAACTCTAACTTCCATAGTTTCTCTATTTCTTCATTATAATCAATACCATTTATGTCTGTTAGAACTCTAATAAGGGATTGCCAACTATCAAAAGCATTTTTAAAGTGTGCAATCTTTAAAATATCAACAATTAAATTAATATATTCTTCTGAAAGAATATCCTGAAACTCTTTCTCAACTCGTGATTGGATTCCCATTTTATTTAATTCCTCTATTAGTTGTTTAGCATAGATACTTTCTTGTTGCTTTACTAAAATGCAAATATCACGAGGTTTTATTTGTTTGAGTTTTAATTTTACGAACTCTGAAATATGCTTTGCTTCTTGCAAATGATCTCTAAAAGTCCATACTTCACATATTCCGTCTTCACTTGTCCACTTATCTGAACATCTCACTTTTACTGAGTTAGAATTAATAGATTGTGATAGAACATTTTGAACCTCAACTAATCTTGGTGCTGACCGGTGATTTAAGACTAATTGCTGAACCTCAGCGTTAAAGTCTGAAGAAAATTCCTTAAATGAATTTTCCATAGCACCTGCCCACCCCATGATCCTCTGTTTATCATCTCCTACTGCTGTTAAAACAGTACTCGACCCTAAGAATCCATTTTTTAACAAACCATATTGAATATATGTAGTATCTTGAAATTCGTCTAAAAAAACGTGACTATAGGTTGTTCTTAGAGCAGTTGTAATCATAGGATTTACTTTCAAAATATATTCTGCCAATCTCGCTATCATTGGAAATGTTAACGAACTTTGTAATGAGCCTTTTCCTTTAACCATTGCATTCCACAAACGGAGACCAATCCAACCATATAAATCATCAAATCCTTCATAAAAGGGTAAAGGGGATTCTGTAACCCTTTTGAAAAGAGTGCCAAAATTTATCTCATATTGCCAATTAGGATGGATTGGATGTTGCTCTGTTACGAACCCCTTTACAATATCCTTTAACTCCCCGTCATTAAATATCAAATTATATTCAGACGATGGTTGATATTCTGATGGAAGCGCAAGTCTAAATCTATCAAGTATGGATTTAGCAAAAGAATCAAATGTCCTAGATTCAAATCTCTTTGCCAATTCAGAACCAACTCTTTTTTCAACCCTCTTTTGTAAATTATCAGCGGCATCTACTTTAAAACTTATGGCAAGAATTTTTTGTGGATCCTCACAAATATTTGATTCCAAAAGATAGGATGCTCTTTGGGCAAGTAATTCTGTCTTCCCAGCACCTGGACCAGCTATTACTAAAGTATTTAGGTTACTTTTAACCGCCAATTCTGCTGCATATTCAAGACTTATTCCACCAGAAGGTTGCCAATTTATCTTTTTAAACATAAAAACACCTACATCAATATTTTTAGCTTAATCCGTTCGAGTAATCTTACCAAGACTTGAGGACAATCATTTAAAAGTGCGTTTTCACTAATCTTAGTTAAAGCTTCTATATGTGTACTAGGCTTACCTCTTCCTAAAAATAATGAGTTGTACCACACCATTAATTCATGTTGCTCTTCTGAATATGTCTTACCAATTGCATTAATATTTTTCAAGGTTGCTTGAATTGAAGAGTTAATCTTTTTTCTATATTCATCGGGCTTATCAGATCTATCTGGTAACCTTGGTCCTATTTTCATTATTTCCTTATACGCCGAAGGGAACTTTTCAAGCATTAGAAAGTCCATATCTAATGGACCAGAGAAGAAAACATTATATTCTGGTTCTTCTAACCTATCTAACCATGTTTTCATTTCATCTAAAGAATCCTTATCTAAGCCCCATTCATGCATTTTCTCAAACTCTTGTGCAGTTATCGTGGAACAGTTTCCTCTCTCATTAGACAATATTTCATCCCTATCATATCCATTATTAATCAATTCTTGTAGAATATATTTTATCCTTCCCCAGCCTCCACCGCCTCGTTCAAGGTCTAAATCTAATAATGTGATATGTGGTATATCTAATTGATTGAGTAACCTCCACATATGGTTGACGTGTCTACCCCCTAACGGAACAATAGATATACAAGACTCAAAAGATGAAATCTCTTTCACCTTTAGTAGTTTAGGGATAATAATTTCTTCTGTATCACCTTCACCTAAAATAACAAGCTTAGCGAAATATATCTCAGGAAAGGCCCTAACAGCTTCTTTGATATACATATATGCTTCAGATTCCTTACTAGGAAGATCTATTTTTTTTGCAATCGTTTGGCCCGATTTTTTATCAATTCTAAGGTGACAAATATCCTCTGGAGAAACATTTTTTATTATTGTTTCACTGTGCGATGTAAGTAAAACTTGTGCATTATTTTTTTCTGAAATTTCTTTTAAATTCTCAACAACTTTCCCTAATAAATGCGGTGAAATATGGTTCTCTGGTTCCTCTACCGCAAGAATCGTTAGTGCAGCAGTTGGCTTTTTTGTGATTTGCTGTTCTACTTCTAATAACGAAGAAACAAGTGATAAGTAAAATAAAGATCTTAATCCATCACCTAACTTTTCTATGGTATAAGTACTAGATTCTTGTGTAGGAGAAAATTGCACTTCAATTTTTTTTAATATTGAGTCCAATGTTGTACTATTGAATTTAATATTTGCATCCTGATATCGATCTTCAAAATGATATTTCTTCCACTGTTCTCCTATTACGTTTTTTATTTCACCTACACCTTCAGTTTTTTCAAACAAGGCATCAACCGATTTCATTTCTAATTCTATTTGTTGGTCCATATCCTCTGGCCAATTTATGCTATTCAAGATTCTCCATAGAATGGTTCCAGAAGCGTTCTTTAATTGTGTTAATGGTTCTCTAATTGCAGGTACATAGATCATTTGAATTGCTGAGCGCTGATGTGGAGATACTGGCGAAATAGTAGTTTCATTAACATCTTCACCGTAGGGGACAGTAATAAAATATAGTTTTTGTTCTATTTCACCTTCAGGTGTAGTACCAGCACTCCATTTCCCCACTAATCTCATTCTTACGTATGGACATTCATTAAGAGAGTTTATTGTAAAATGGTTAAAAAAAGGAGGGATACTAAGCTTACCTTCTAGCTTTTCTGTGTTCTTTAATTCAGGAAAGTCGATTCGCACCTCTATGTATAGATCCCTTTCACTAGTAGAGTCAACTTGTGAAAGAGCTGAAGTATGAAAATCCCCTTTAACTAAAGTACGTTCACTTGCGGTTAACCCAAAGAGTTTTTGAATTGCTTGAAGTACTGCAGTCTTACCAGAACTATTACCACCTACAAATGTACTTATTTTTGATAAATCAATAGTGGTTTCAATATTCCCAAAAGATCTAAAATTTTTGATTGAAATACTTTGTATTATCATAATCTCTAATCTCCTATTTATAAAAAATAAATCGCTTTTCTATTGTTCTAACTGTCTATTTCCTTTCAATGATGAATCAAATTTACCTTATTTTACTTTTTGAAATTAAGGTAATTATAGTAAGGTTATTGAATATTTACTAAATAGACTTTTGCTCCCTCCCCTCTCCTTATCTAGTACTAGTTACCTTAATTGTATAATTTACCCACACGCTTTTCTACAAATTCCGCTAATATTTTACACATCTCAATTAAATAAAAAGGAAAAAGATAATTATTATTAAAATTTGGCACGCACTTAAAATGTCTGTATAATTTGTATGACAAAAAAGATGAGGTGCTAAACAGTTCTTCATTTTTTTGTTATTTCAATTCATTTTTTAGGTTTGAGGTAATAAAAATGAATGAAATCAGCGAGAGTTACGGAGTTATATCTTTTTATATTTGTTTAGGAGCATAAGAAGTGAATAATATTCATAATAAAAATCAGATATTCTTTTTTTGCGCAAGAAATGAAAAAAGCTTCCCGCAAGTTTAGTGAACTTATGAGAAGCACTATATATTTATCAGTGGTTATTGGCCTTGATTTTCATTTTATCCCCCTATATGGTTCATATATTTCTATAAGACTATTTATCTATGATATTATACCTTAATAGGAAATGTAAAAAATGCTGAATTCCCCATTAATTTCATAAAATAACTTTTTGTGGTTATTTGCTCGCCTAAGTCATATAATTGCGGTAAAGTGTACCTCTAGCGCTGCCCCACCTCTTTCATCAAGAAAAAATTTTAGTGCTTTTGTTTGCCATCTATCCAAATATGTCTTAAGATAATAATCGTAAAATAAAATATTGTAACTATTGCGAAGCACGCATAGGTTCATGGTGTTATCAATCTTTCAGAATTGATACGCCATGTTTCCTAGCGTGCTTTTTTGTTTTTGGTTAGGTTACAGGAAGGGAGAAGTGATGGTAAAAAAAACACACAAAACGCCATCTTGGTTTAATGAATTACTAATAAATCAAGTTGTGTCAAAAGAAATTCTTTTGCATTTTAAAAAGCATTACCTTAAACCAATTGGAATGGAGGAAGAGAATGAAGGACTTTAAGGAAGTTAAGATACCTGGAATGCAAACGAGATTTGTCATAAAGAGAATACCTGGCCGAGTAAATTCTGATGATTCTATTCAGTTAGCTCTGCCTATATCCCTCACACCTAAGAAAAAAGTATAAAAATGTTGGCTCCCGTCAATCTTCTTAATAACAGTTATGACGGGAGGAATTTCAGTGGACAAAAAATTTAAAATAGGCAAAGTGTCGTTTTCCGAGGAGATGCCCAAGGAATCAAGACAATGGCTTGATCACTTAGTGGAACGTCTCCTATTAAAAGAGCTTAACTTAGATCCATCAATTGAAGCTAAGTTGATAAGTTATTCCACAAAATCATCAGGGGGAACAAATGGTAAATAATAAAAAGACAGTCGTTTATGCTAGAACGAGTACAAAAAAGCAAAATTACGAATTGCAGCTAGAAGCCGCAAAACCCTTTCTCAAAGGTAATCAGGGAGAAAATTTGATTTTTATTGTAGACCACGGTACTCCTGCAACTTCGAAACCAAATGGTCTCCAACAGTTACTTGATTTAATCAAAAAAGATCAAGTTGATACCTTGATTATCTATAAACGGGATCGTTTAACTCGAAGTGAGGATGAATATCTAGATATTTTAAAATCAATCTACGCCAATAGGATCAAGGTTGTACTTACAGCAGAAGAATCCTTACCCTTCAACCATGATCAAAAAAGTGGATTTTTATCTGAAAGTCTCATCATCAAGGTAATTAATATGGAAAAAACTCATATGTCAAACCGGATTAAAGCCGCTTTAAAAAGTAAGCAAGCCTAATAACCAATGATGCAGAGGATATCTAAATTCCTAGAACATTTAATACGCATATTTATCCTCTGCTTCCTTTGGATATCTCAAGAATTATAAACTTTTGTACAAGGAGGGTTCTATTATTGTTAACAAAAGGAAAAGTTGTTGTCTATACAAGGGTAAGCTCTGATCAACAAAGTTTGGAAATGCAACTAGAAGCGGCTAAACCTTATGTAAAAAACTATCAACCGGATGAGGTGATATATTTAAACGATCCCGGAGTATCGGCTACAAAGAAAAAAATTGAAGAACGTCCTAAACTAAAAAAATTACTTGAAATGATAGAAAGTTTCCAGGTTGACACGTTAATTGTTTACCAGCGTGATCGCTTAGCACGAGATTTTTATGAGTATCTCGAAATTATCTTGTTAATTTATACCTACAAAATCAAAGTGATTTTTACCGCTTCGGGACATCTTCCTTTTAATCACGATTTAGAAAGTGGGATTTTTAGTGAGGGGGTGTTTGGGATGATGAGCCAAATAGAGGGATTGAATATCGTGAATCGTACAAAAGATGCATTCCAAAAAGCTCCTCATAGTATCTTGGGATATATTGTATCAAAAAACAATGGTGCAAAAACATACACTATCAATCCAAAATATAAAGCGACTATTAAGCAATTATATAGAGATTGTGTTTCCATAACCCATGCTAAAGAACTAATTGAGCTTTTATTGAATTATAAAAAGCTTATAAACAGAAAAGAAATAGATGTTTTCAACATCTTAATTAGACCCTTTTACAGCGGTCATGTCGAAGTTAATGGTGTTTTTGAAAAGCTAGACAAGGTTCCAGAAATTATTACAATTGAGGAATTTAAAAAGGTGCAAGATAAGTTGCGACAATTAGTACCGAATTTTAATCTTAACACTCTAAAAGATGGAGAAATGCCATTAATTGTCCCAAAATGTCATATATGTAACGAGGCATTGGTACCCAGTAATTCTTTAGAGAATACTGTTTTGAAGTGCAAAAGACACCAAAAAGTTTATATTCGGACAGATACATTTAATGAACTTATTGATGAGGTTCTTGATGACATTTTTAAGCATACAAATCTAGATCAAATTGATAAACAAACATTAACAACATTACACAAATTGATATCGTTCATTAAAGAAAAAAAGGAAGCCATTCAAAGAGAATTTGAACAAGTTCAATGGAAGTTATTTACTGAAGTTAATTTTGCAAAAGAAAAAAATCTAGTTAACAAAATGAATCACACTCTTAAGACGTTGCAAGATGAATTCCAAATGGTTATTGAGTATGAAATAAAAATTGAAAATCAAATTGAAGATGTTACACAGTTGGTTAACCTTGTTGTAAGCAAATTAAATATTGAAATCAAAGATTATCGTGAGTTGATGATACGATGTTTCGTAAAAGATATTATTATTCATGAGGGATATGCGAATTTTGAATTGTATTATTCAGATTTTTATGTCACGACTAATGTGGGGTGAAAACAATGATTGTCATAGTCAAAACAGCTGTTGGTTATTGCAGACGTTCCAGTAGTAAACAAAAAGGAAATCATTCTATTGAGTTCCAAAAGGAACAAATTATATTAATGGCAAATCGTATGGGATATGTAATTGAGGGCTGGTGTATTGATGATGCCGTAAGTGCTTTTAAAACTAGTGCCGGCGAGAGAAAAGGATTAAAAGAATTATATGATTTGGTATTAAATGATAAGGCATCCGCTGTATTCTTCTATGATGAAACACGAATAGACCGATCTATTGTTACATTTGTGAATGAGATTTATAAACCTTTGAAACTTGTCAAACCTAATGTAAAATTTTATTCTACCACATCTAATCAAGAGTGGGATCCGTTCCAAATTGATGTTGAACTCAAATTAATAAATGCCTCATATGAATCAGTTACTAAATCGCAAAGAACAATAGATAGCCAAAAGAATCTTATGAATCAAAAGAAACGCCCTGGGAGCCGAACACCATTTGGTTTAAAGAAAATTCCAAGTTCAGATGTTCAGAATGAAAACTTTATAGAAGATGAGAATGCCTCACTTATAAGGTTCATCTACTATCTATATATATGGGGGTACAGCATAAAGCATATAACTAAAATTCTTCATAATAGTCAGGCTCCAGCCCCTGGAGGCAAAGTTTGGCATAGGAGAACCGTTGAAGAAATATTGAAGAGACCCCTTTACCGGGGGGATAATGAATGGGGAAGTCAAAAAAACATAATTAAAAATCCAGTCATTGAACCGGAATTGTACGAACTTGTGTTGCAAGCAAAAGACTTAGAAAAGAAATTTGGACAATTCAGCACAGCTTTTACATTCCGATCGATTGCTTACTGTATGAAGTGCAATGTACCGCTAAAAACAAGAAATGATACTCCTTCAAAGGCTACATCTCCACGAAAGTATCAAAATTACTTTTGCCCAAATTGCAACCAGAAAGCTAATCTTAATAGAGTCCATACTGTTGTAAACGATAATTTTTTCAAACATTGGGCAGTGGCATTAAGGTCAATGGAACAAGCAGGTTTACAGAAATTAAAGGAAATGAAGAAGGTTATTGAAAAGGAACTGGATCGGCTAAAAGTTCGTGAAGATATGCTCAAGTACAATGAATCATTTATTCCGAGTCTTGAAACCCCCTCTTCAATCGAAAAGCATTATATACAGGTCAAAGCAAAACTGAATAGCCATCGTGAAGCCTTAAATAATACATTAGAACAAATATTAAATTTACTTGAGGATGAAAGATCCTTACGATTCACTTTACATTTGTCTCTTTCAGGTTCTTTTAACAAGCTAACAGACGTTGAAAAAAGGATGATTGCCTTAACTTTTATTGGGAAAATCAGCATAAATATGGACACTATGAAGGTTGATATTGATTATAGGCTACACCCATTTATTGAGTTGGAAGACAAAGTGAGTCGTCTTACCGAAATAAATAATTATAAGATGGATGCCTAACCGAATTATTTTCCTCTAAAATTTTATTAAAATTTAAAAGATCAGCGAAAGCCTATGAAATCAAAGGATTTATTCCATAGGCTTTCGGTAGGCTGCACATAATGGGATACCTTTATGTGCAGCCTACCGAATAGTAAATAAAGTAAAGATGGGCAAGTTACCGAATTACAAAAAATTTTTTTTATTTTAATGTGTACTTGTTGTTGCCGCCTACTGCACAGCAAGATATGATTGAATCAGGAACCAAAAACAAAATATTTTAACACGGAAGCACCGTTAATTTTCTTTTGCAGAGAGTATATCCTTTCTCTTCGAAAGATTAATTAACGGTGCTTTTTTGTATACCTTGAAAGGAATGAACCATATGAGTAACAAAATTGAGAATGTGCTTTATATTCGCTCTGCTAACAATTCTATACCCTCCATAAATTCACAAAGATTATATGGTGAGAATTATGCAAAGCAAAATTCCCTACATCTGAGTATTATCGAAGATGCTCATATATCTGGACTTACTCCAATAAATGAGCGTTCTGGATTAAGGTGGCTAATACACCTAGTGGAAGTGGGGTTGATTAAAACTGTGATTATTGACTCTTATCATAGAATTAGCCGTGATTTAATTGAATTGTCTTCATTTTTATCACTTCTTAAAAAACACAATGCAAAGCTAATTGTTCTTGTTGGAGGTGGAGAGTTTGATAAGTAAGAAGACAAGCTTAGTTGAACGTGTTTATTCACATGATAATGGCTGCGACTTCAATATCTTATTGGAACGAATAATTACTAATAAAATTGAAGAACTTGTCAATAATGCTATTAAGGTAAACACTGCTACATCTCAAAACACTCAAAAAGGAATTGATGTACTATGAGATGTGCAATATACACGCGGGTTTCGACTGATAAGGAAGAACAAAAAGCTTCTTTAAAATATCAAAAAGAACTGTTTTATCGGTATGTAGAAGAGCAAGGCTGGGACATCTATGATTTTTATATTGATGTCAAGACAGGAACTACAGCTAAGAGGGAGCATCTTCAAAGAATGATTGAAGACGCTCAAGAAAAAAAATTCGATATCATTTTAGCTAAAGAGCTGTCCCGTTTGGCTCGAAATGGAGAATTATCCTATAAAATCAAAAATCTTTGCGAAAATCAAGGGATCCACATTATCACCTTAGATAATGCTATCAACACTTTGAAAGGCAATACCTCGATGTTCGGGTTGTACGCCTGGATGTATGAACAGGAATCACAAAATACAAGTAATCGCGTTAAAGAGACCTTGCGTACTCGGGCAAAAAAAGGCCTTTTTAAAGGATCTAATCCCCCATTCGGCTATGAGGTTCAAGAAGGTAAACTATATGTTAAAGATGACAATACACCAAACATTGTTAGAAGAATCTTTGAAGAATACCTTGCTGGAAATGGGCGCGATAGTATCGCGAGAAGATTGTACAATGAGGGCATTCCTACACCTGCTGAAATTGCAGGAAAAAAGAATGCAGGAGATAAATGGAATGACTCAACAATTAAGCTTATTCTCATTAATCCTCATTACGCAGGCGACTTAGTTCAGAACCGTACAACCACAGTTAGTGTTACCAGTAAAAAAAGAAAAAAAGTTGATCTAGAAAAGCAAATAATAATTAAGGATACTCATGAAGCTATAATTCCCCGTGAAGTATTTAATACCGTACAGCATCAAATGAAAATTAGAACCAAATTTATAACAGCACCTAAAAAACATCTATTTACGAATGTTCTATTCTGTGCTGACTGTGGAAAAGGCATGTGGTACCGGAGTAATCGAAAAGGATATATATGTGGGAATTATGCACGACATGGTAAGAGGGCCTGTAGTAGTCATTGCATTGAAGAGGATTTACTCAAAGATACAATTTTGACTGATTTTCAAGAATTTGTGAAACAAATTGATAAAGAGCAATATCTAAAACAGTTAGAAGCCCAAACAAAGAAATCCAAGCAAAATCTTCAAAAACAACTGTCAAAATTAGGTAAGCAGATCGATTTAATAAAGAGCAGAAAAAGAAAATACATCAATATGTTAGCCGAAGAAATCATTTCACACGAGGACTACCGTGAAAATGTAGAGGCAAATAATATTGAATTGGCCGAATTAGTGGAAAAGAAAAATGAGTTACAAGCAGCCATAGAAAGTGAACAAACGGTAGATAACCTCGAACAGTTAAAACAAGAGTTACTTCAGTTTCTTAATTTTGATGAATTAACACCTGAGATCTTGCACCGCTTGGTAAATCGTATTGATGTAAAAGTTGATGGAATTCCTAAAATCCACTATCGATTTTCGGCTCCGAAAATCGAATAAACGCAGCAGAATCCCCTATTTGGGGTCTGCTGCTTCTTTTAAAACTATCTGCGAGACGCACTCAACGTGTGAGGAGTTGATAGTGCATACAATTAAAAGAAACTATCAGAGTAGCACTTGCCTGTATAAAAAGAACCCAATTTTGAGTTGGGTTTAATGCACTCCTCAGTTTCAAGTAGATTTTCTTTGTTGTTATAAAAAATTCTGGTAGACGATTTTTCGTTGTACCAGTAAAAAATTCACTTGCCCATTTCCTTGCTTGATCCAAAGTTTCAAAGCCTTTACTTGGAAACTTTGGACGATATTTAAATGTGTGAAATATCGCTTCCTAATACGAATTATCCTTACTTGCACGCGGTCTTGAAAATGAACTTTAAAGGCTCATTTTCTCAAGCAATACATGAAACGTCATCTTTTTCATTAGGATACCGTTATATGAATGAAGGACTGTAGCTCCCCTTAAATCTTTTCTTTAATGACCGCTTTAAATTAATTACTTCGTAAGTTTCACTTCTGCTGATTCGTCTCCTTCCCAGCCTACTGCCTTTTCTTCACTAAATAACCGAGAATTAAATAGAGTCGGCGGGAGTCGAACCCGACTTTTCCTGAAACAGCTTCACATCAGTATTCACGTAGCCTTTTTATGTATTTTATAAATTACTAACATCGGTTTTCTTAAAAACACCAATTCGGAGACAAGGACCTACAAAAATAATAGATTCATCTAAATATAAGATAATACGATGGTCAGGGTAATTAAGTTGAGATACGTTAGCCATAGTGGCTTTAAAGAGACTAAGACATATTCTTCTCAAAGAACAATCTCTATAGATGAAGTTGATTCTAATATGTTATATGATTTTATAATTCAGCAACAACAACTCTTCGAACAATTTAAAATAGAAAATCCGCTGAATCAGATTTTTTATCCTTACATTGAAGGTATAGTATCTATTAACTCTGTAAATCAATCCTTAAGACGTGCATACATCTAGGTATTACACCTTTAATTATGATGCATGGTCAATTCATACTTTTGGAAGTATCCTGATTTATAAATGAGTAGACATAGCTGTTGAGTCTGAGATTCTAGGTCATAAAGATACCCTATTACAAGTAAAGTTTATATACATGTAATTAAGGAACTAAGAGAGATAAATAAGGGCATTATAAAGTTAATAACTAGAAATTTATTATTGAGTAACAAGAGAATTGAATAAAATTAGTTCTAATTTATTTAAATCGTCTATAATCTTTGTTTGATTCTTTACAGAATATTTATTTTTTAAATATTTTAAGCGTTTCCTAATTGCTTCTTTTTGTTTCGAATTCCAAGATAATATATATTTCACCATAAATGGTTCAATTAATTTAAATTGATTTGAGATATAAAAATATTGTTCAGGCCTTTGTACAAAGGCTTTTATCCAATAATCTAAAGACTTAATCAAATCATCCGCAGAATCAACTACATCTTCATTAAGACCTCGTTCTAATAAAAATCTTCCATATTGAGTATCTACCTGATAAGTATCAAAATCACTTCCTTTTTGTACTTTTTTCGCAACTTTGAATGAGTTTTCAAAATATGTTTGAGCCCGCATATATTCTTTTGCATCTACAGCAGCCATGCCATATTGTAACCAGAAAAATATGTTGTTACTATATTCGGGATAAGCATCAAATTGACTATAATAACTTAATATAATTTTGTCGACATCATTATCATTATAATTTTTATTTTTCACTAATAGTTTTCTCATTGTAGATACTGAAATTAACTTTTGTCTAACCTTTTCACATTCACTAGGTGATAATCTTGAAGCGTTATCAATCATTCTTTTTAACACACCCAGTAACTCCTGATTAAAATCGTTGCTTTCTAAAATATACGATGATAAAACTGAAGATTTCATTCTTATTTCATCGTTATAAACATCTACAAACTCAGAAAAATCTTCATCTCTTTCGATATATGAAATTTCATTATAATTTTCCAATAGCTCAATTATATCCTCAAAACTCAAATCTAAAGGTACAGTATTATTAATTATAATTGCTAGTAATGATTCTTTTTTTACTTCATTTGAAATTACTGAAGCCACTTTCTTGTCAATTTCTCTACGAATATTAGGAGACTTAATTAGAAATAATAATATTTGTGATAGTTTTTCACCACAACTTTTTACTAAAATATCTTTTACTGTATCTGCATTTTCTTTAAAAACAGGTGTAAATCTTCTCTCAATTAAATATTGAGCAAATTTATTTAAATCAGTTCTTGAAAGCTTATTTAAATCATATTCACATATTTTCTCTTCATCTATTCTCTTGGTTAACCTATAGTAAAGGTTTTTAACAATATAAGTTCTCCCTGAAATAATGATACTAATATTATCATCAATAGTTTCCAGTATTTTATTTAGCACTTCAATATTGTTATTATAATTATCGATTATTATAACCTTACGACCTTCTAATTTTATTATTTCTTCAATCTCTAATTCCCAATTATCCATTAATTTATCAAATTGGAAAACCTCTATGCTCTCTGCTAATTTATAAGCTAATGTTTTTAGTGCAACTGTTTTTCCATTTCCTAAGTTAGAATGAACTACACTAATTTGAAATTTATTATTTAATACTTCGTCTATTATTTTATTAATCTTTGTTCTTTGAACAAAGTATTCATTATTATCAATATTATTTCTAATAAAGCTATCATTGATTTCTCCTGTAAATAAGAAGTTCCATATATCTGTTTCATCTAATTCTTTATGTACATAACTTTTATCATCTCTTATTTTTACAAATGTTTTCCAATCAATTTTATTTTCAAGTTTTTTAAAACTTTTTGATTGTGTTGCTATCATTTCGCCAAAATTTTGGGCACCTATCTTATATTGAATACCTAACTCCAACTTTGTAGAATCTTCAATTTCATCAACTTCTTCCCCTTCTTTTAATGGTCTATCGATAAAGACTATTTTTTCTTTATTTCCCTTATTAGCTAATATTAATCTTTGGATATCTAAATCCGAATCTAAAGAAACTCCAATAAATACAACTACCTTTGAATTTTTAACATCATGCTTGAATGCTTGATAAGAACTACTATTTAAAAACGAATCGGATAAATAGCTTCTCTGAGTCAATTTAAATTCATTGTCCAATGAATCCGTTGTAACAGTTCTACAATATCCATTGAGATGTACTATTCCAGGGTTTTTTAAAATTATATTAGTATCCGTATTCATATTAAAAATCTTAATTCTGTCTTTACTCGATTTTTCTACTACATCATCATAATTAGTTGTATATATTCTTCTCCATGGGCGATTAATAATTGATTTATGATATCCTTTTACTTCACGTGTAAAATATAAATTTTGTATGTATGTAACTAGATTTAACTTCCTTTGTTCTAATTCCTCTTTACTAACACTAGAGCTTTTCAAGTAATGATTTGACACTTTTGCTAAGTTATTATTTATCTTAACTCCAAGCTCCCCACATAATAGTTTACTAAGTTCAGATGCATCTGGCATATTATTACCTTCTACATTTACAGCATCTCTAGAAAATCCAGCACCCAAAAAGAGTATTCCATCGCCATTTAGTATATGATCAATAACTTCTTCTAACTCCATGCAAATCACTCCTATAAATTGAACTTATTTAATTATACATTATTTGTATTTAATTTTAGTTATACTTTAAAACCTTTATCTACAAAATTTTCTACATAAAAAAAGAACCCTTGATAAATAAGGATTCTTCACTGCAATAGATACCGATAGTCAAAGTCGAAATAACGGTCAAAGTTCTGAGTAAATAAGGTTGGTAGTGGCAATATGTTAATAACCCTTGCTTTATAGCCCCATAATCAATAGCTAGGGTGTAAGTCGAATAAATACACCTGACAGCTATTTAAAGAAGAAAATCAACATTTACCTTTACTGGTCCTTTTCTATAGCGGCACTACTCCCCCTTTAATTTAATCCTAATAATTCATCAATACTTGTTTTGACTAAACCATTTAAAATTGCTGACCATCCAGCGTGCCTTGGATCACCATGTTCGGTAAATTTTGTGTTTGTATTTCTCATATTAAATACATAAATATCTTTTTCCATGTTCGAAATTACTTCTATGATTTTATACACTTGAGAATAATAATAAATATTATGTATTGTTTTTACATCAGGTTTTCCCCATGCAAACACCACTATATCTGAATGACTCATAATTGAACTCACTTTATTAATATTATTCTTTTGGACAGGTTCTAAAAGATTTGTACTATATAAGCCTTTTAATTTTAATAATGTATCTGCTGATTTTTGTGCATAAATAGGTATAATGTTTCCGATATGAAGCTGCTTCACTTGATTTCCGTCAATAGAGTAATTAAAAAAGAAATCTATTAATTTATTTACAGTTTTATCTGAGATATTCAAATCAGCTTCTGCTGGGTTCATTAATATTACTATAACTGTAATACCTTCCCTTCGGTTTTTAAAAGGAATTGATAAGCTATATCTTAAATCCACACCCGGTATAATATTTTGCTTATAATCAATAGTAATAGACGAAATATCTACCTTATTAGAGTCGTAATAACACGTCAATAAAAACTTCCTTTCTGTAAATTATATAAGTAACGGAGCCAAGACTAACCAAAAGATTAAATTCTTAACTCCGTCCAAACTAAAAAGCTAACTATTCACTTCGCCATAAACCTCATTCATCATATCTTCCATAATATACGTCTTAAACTCGTCGTTCTCTAGTATCTTCATAAAGAACTCTTGATTGCTGCTCATACGGTCAATAACGAAGTCCATAAAGGATTTTTCAAAGGCGAATTTGAAGTTTTCTTTTGTGTTATTTTTTGCTTTTTGGCGAAGGTCTTTATCATTTAACATGTCCTCTTTCACTTGCTCACGAGAAAGGAAATCTGTTTCTGTGAATTGCGTGCCAAAACGCTCATTTAACTTATCTAAAATACTCGATAATCGTACTTTTTCGTCTTCAGGTGCACCACCAGCTCCGTGTTTCTGTGGATCAAGTTCTACACCACCCGTTTTCTCAAGCTCAATGCTGCCTTCAAATACTTTTTGATTGCGGTAGTATTCAAGTGCTGCATCATCCGCCAAGTAAACGTCCTTATCACCTCGACCACGTGGCAATTTACGTAACAAGTACTTCAGGTAAATATATTGCTTGTGTAGATCTAAATCGATAAATGTTACAACTTGTAGTACAAAGCCATACGTACGTGTATATTTCGTAGCCACTTGTTTAAATGCGAATTGTTCTTCTCCCGAAAGCTTCTTAAAACGCTCCACACCTTTATCGAGAACCGAATTTAACTCGGCTTGAGCCTTCGTAGACTTCTTCACATCGCCTATTACCTCAAGCTCATTTACCCTTTGCACTTCTTCTTCCGTAAACACTTGATATGGTTCTAGCTCGGCCTGCATATCATAAAGGATATTCGGATCAGTAATTTCTGATAGACTTGTCGATTCATAATAAGGCTGGAAAGAAGCTTTCATGTCTTCTGGGTCATTTACAAAATCCAATACGAATGTATCGTCTTTACCAGGGCATGTACGATTTAAACGAGATAGCGTTTGCACCGCCTTAATACCGCTTAATGGCTTGTCTACATACATTGTGTGCAACAGTGGTTCATCAAATCCAGTTTGATATTTTTCCGCTACAAGCAGCACTTTGTATTCGTCAGAGTTAAATTTTTCAGGTAACTCTTTTTCAGAAAACTGATTCATTTCTGGCTCGGTATAATTAATTTCACCATCTTTCACAGTACCTGAAAAAGCAACTACTGTTTTTAAATCATTGTAGCCCATTTCATTAATATACTTATCGAAAGCCATTTTGTAACGTATTGCATGTAAACGGCTCGCTGTTACAACCATTGCCTTTGCACGGCCGCCAATTTTGCGCTGTACGAAATTACGATAATGCTCGATAATAATTTCTGTTTTTTGTGCGATGCTATGTGGATGAAGTGACACGTATTGTGCTAGCTTTTTCGTTGCTTGTTTTTGTGATACCTCTGGATCATCGTCTACAGTCTTTGCAATTTTCCAGAACGTTTTATAGGTCGTATAGTTTTCAAGTACATCTAAAATAAATCCTTCTTCAATTGCTTGTCGCATTGTGTACTGATGGAATGCTACTGGCTTACCATCTACACCAACTGTACCGAATTTCTCTAATGTCTTGGGCTTTGGTGTCGCCGTAAATGCAAAGAAAGATACGTTATCTTGCTTACCACTTTTCATGATTGCTTCAACGATTTTTTCGTCCACATCATCTAAGTTTTCTTCCGCAATACGGTCTTCCTCATAAGCTGCTTCTAACGTTTTATCCGATAACACATTTGTTAATGCAGTTGAAGCTTTACCACCTTGGGATGAGTGCGCCTCATCAATAATGACCGCATACTTTTTACGCTCTAAGCCCGCTACTTTTTCTAAAATGAACGGGAACTTTTGAAGCGTTGTAATAATAATACGTGTCTCATTATTAATGGCACGTGCTAATTGCTCTGAATCTTTATCAATCGGCTCTACCATCCCTGCTTTATGCTCTAGCTGGTACACCGCATCTTGTAATTGCTTATCTAACACTCGGCGATCGGTAATAACGATCACACTACTAAAAATTGATTCATTGTCCTCGTTATGTAGCTTCGCTAAACGGTGTGCAAGCCACGAAATCGAGTTCGTCTTGCCCGATCCCGCAGAGTGCTGAATTAAATAATTATGACCGACAAGCTTTTGTGCAACATCTGTTTCTAACTTACGTACAACATCAAGCTGATGGAAACGGGGGAAAATGAGCATTTGACGCTCACCAATAGTTTCACCGTTTGAATCTTTAATGTCGTCCTTCTTAATAAAGATGAAGCGGTATAAAATGTCGAGCAAACTATCTGGGGCTAAAATTTCTTCCCATAAATAATGCGTACGATAATTGTCACCGTAAGTTAACGGATTACCTTTCCCACCTTTATTGCCTTTGTTAAATGGTAGGAAGTATGTTTTGCCTTTATCAAGCTTTGTCGTCATAAATACTTCATCTGGGTCAACAGCAAAGTAAACGGCAACACGCTCATTAAATTTAAATAGCTGCTCACGTGGATCGCGGTCATTCTTTAGCTGCTTCATCGCATGTTCAACTGTTTGATTTGTTAATGGATTTTTAAGTTCCATCACAACAAGCGGCAAACCGTTTAAAAATAGCACCATATCTAAGCTATTGTTATGCTTATCACTGTAATACACTTGGCGAGCAATTTTAAAGCGGTTTTTCCCATACTGCTCATTTAATGTTTTATTCATATCCGTAGGTGGCTTATTATACGCAAGCTGTAATGTCACACCACGGTCTTTAATACCTTTACGTAAACATTCGACCAAACCTTGGCGATGTAGCTGGTCTTTAATACGTTTTAAAACTTCTTCTTTATAAGAAGGACCATACGATTTCTCTAGCGTACGCATACGTTTTTCCTGCGTATCCTCTAAAAAAGAAAATAGCTCTTCTACATCGATGGCATGCTGCTTGAAAGAACTGCTTTCCTCACCTTCTAGCACACGCTTTTTATAGCCATTCGCAACTAATGCTACTTCTATATTAGCTTCAAAGCCTTTTTCTGAAGTGTCCACTGCCATCACAACTCACCTCACTTAATCAAGTTCCATATCACGTACATCAATTTTTCCTGTTACCGCTTCGTAGATTAGGGACTGGCGGTATTCTTTGAGTTTCTCAATTTGTGTTTTTAACATATCAATTAGTTGTTCATTTGCCAAAACTTTTACTTTTAATTGATTAATAATTTCAAACTGTTCTTCAAGTGGCGGTAATAAAATAGGTAGTTTCTTCATTTCAGTAAACCCCATAGATTGTCTTACTCCACTCCCTAATCCATAAAATACTTTTGTTAAGTCATACGAATGCAATAAGTAATAAGTATATTCAGAGATTGACTTATTAGATTGTTTCAAACCTAAATAAGCAGATGTAATAATCCCTTCTTCATTTACTAATCCGACACGCAAACTTCTCTTATCATTTTGTAAATCGGTTAGTCTTAAAACAATATCGTCTTTTTGTATTATTTGATAAGTTTCGAATGAATCTGGTAGTAACCCAAAATTCGACTCTACATCTCTACGCTTAATTTTCCCATAACTTAACGAAAGAACATTTGTAATTACATTCCCCTTATTTTTCAATTTGTTTTCTTTATATAAACTATATAGTGGTTTAACTTCCCAATGCTCAGGAATCTCACCTATCCACTCAACACCTGAATCTTTCATTCTCGCATTCGGATTTAAACCTTTTGTCACAGCTTCTGTGATGATTGATTGACGTTGTTGTTCTAAAAGATTAATCATCTTTTCTTTTTTATCAATTAATTGATTAGTTTCTTCAAATTTATTATCAATAAAAGTTACTATTTTATTTTGCAGTTCTACTGGTGGTACAGCTATTCTGATATCTCGAATAATACCTTGACTAATATTTGGCTGTCCTCCACCTTGAGAAAGATTAATGATTTCTGCACGATGTCCCATTAACCAATAAAAAATAAATTTAGTAATAACTTCTCTAGGTTTTGATAACACACAACATGCTTGATTAGTAGTTGTTTCATATCTAGTTATGCCTAGTTTACCAATGGTTGCCCCATACATAGCCATAACTAAAGAATCTTTAGGAAAAACAGTTAAGGCTGAAAATTCATCTAATGCTTGCTGAGACACGTATTTAGATGTTTTTTCTATATAATTATCTGTTAAATCACCTGTATTTAACCAAGCCATATCTGGAGAGTCATAATATAATTCATTTAGTGCTGAAGGTGTAGTACCACTACCTATTACATCGAATAACCATGATATTTTTTTCTTTGGCCATAGCTTATTACTCATCCCATCACCTTCTTCAACTGCTCAGCAATCTCCGCTTCTAACGTACGAATCTCGTCCATAATTACTGCTGAGCTACGTAATGCAGTGTATTTATAGAACTGACGAGTAAATGGAATTTCATAGCCGATTTTTGTTTTTGTTTCATCGATCCATGCATCTGTTACGTGTGGCAATACTTCACGTGCAAAATATGCATGGATGCTTTCTTTTAACGGCACGTTTTCTGTATCACGTAAGTCTGAATCCGGCTCGATGTCTGTTTTATTTTTCATACATACATCGGCTGTTTCATCCTTTTCAGATAGACCCGCTAAAATTGCTTTTAATACAGGTGCGCCAATTATAATACCCGCTTGTTTTAACGCATCTTTCACTACTTTCGTGAACTCCTCACGATTTTTATATACTTTATCGCTTGCTAAAGTGCGTAACACATATAAAATTTGCGATTGCAGCTTTTTACCTTCTTCGATTTCAAAGTGACCTGCATCGCCTTTTTTCTTCGAAGTTGCTAAGTTCGCAAAACCTTTTTCCTCTACAACACTTGCAAGACGTTCTTCATTTACTTGGAAGTTTAAACGTAAAGGACGTTCTACTGTAATTTTTGCGTAGCCAAATTCTTCATTGTCGAAAATCTTCACATATTCATTTGGCTGTGCATCACCGTATAAACGAACAATTTCGTTAATTTGTTCTTCTGTAATTTCGTTACGCTTGCTACCCATCGACTTTTTCTTTTTTTTCGAGAAGTCTACGGCATTGACTAAACGTACTTTCCCTTTATGGAGAGGTGCTTTATTGTTCGTTAAAATCCAAATGTACGTTGCAATTCCTGTGTTGTAGAAAAGGTCGTTCGGCAGTGCCACGATGCCTTCTACTAAGTCGTTTTCAAGTACATACTTACGAATTTCGCTTTCACCAGAACCTGCATCACCTGTAAATAATGGTGAGCCGTTCATAATGATTGCTAAACGAGAGCCTTGTGGATTTTCTGCTGTGACTGGCTTCATTTTTGACAGTAAGTGCATTAAGAATAATAGTTGTCCGTCACTTGTACGAGGTGTCCCTGGACCGAAACGACCATCAAAGCCTTGCTTCTCATGTTCTTCTTTAATTGGCTTCTCATATGATTTCCAGTCCACTCCGTATGGCGGATTCGAAATTAAGTAGTCGAATTGTTCACGTGGGAATTGGTCATTCGATAACGTATTCCCTAAACGAATATTACGTGCATCTTCGCCTTTAATAAGTAAATCTGCTTTACAGATTGCATATGATTCAGGGTTAATTTCTTGGCCGAAGAACTCTAAGTGTGCTGTTGGGTTTTGACTTAGTAAATACTCTTGTGCTACAGAACCCATACCACCTGTACCAGCTGCACAGTCATATAATGTTTGTGTTAAACCTGGCTTCGTTAAAATGCTCGCATCGTCATGTAAGAATAATAAATGCGTCATAAGGCGAATTACTTCACGTGGCGTATAGTGATCCCCTGCTTCTGCATTTTCATTGAAACGACGGATTAATTCCTCAAATACATAGCCCATCTCAATATTTGACACTGTTTCTGGATGTAAATCGATTTCACTAAAGCGTTTAATCGTTAAGTACAACAAGTTATTTTGATCAAGCTTATCGATTTGGCGGTCAAAGTCAAAGTGATCCATAATATCACGAGCCACTTTTGAGAAACCATTTATATAGTCACGTAAATTATCAGCGATGTTATCTGAATCTGTTAATAGCTTGTTGAAATCATATTTACTTGTGTTGTGGAAGTTTTGCTTTGACACACGATTTAAAATTGGTTCACGAGCATCTTCATTCATTGCAGCAAACTGCTCTGCCTTTTCTAATACTTCCTCTTTTGTGCTCTCTAATACGCAGTCAAAACGACGTAATACTGCTAATGGTAATACGATTTTACCGTAGTCTTCTGGTTTATATGGTCCACGTAAAATCTCTGCGATTGACCAGATGAAGCTTACTTTGTCTTGGAAGTTAATCATCTTATATACCTCATTTAATAAATTTTTTTCGAATCTACTTCTCATGTAGCTAGGTTGAGATAATTTGAGCAATTTTTAACATGCTTATCACTTTGTAATAGCTAATCTCATTTTATCTCTCATATCACCTATTGACACCCTATTTACTGATTCGTCAAAATAGCTAACATTACCTTCAATTATAAGTGTTCGAACAACAAAAAGTAATAGTATATACAAACAACTTCGCCAAGAGTAAAGGCCTTGCTCTTGACTTGATATAAGTAATTAATTACGGACATTTTTATTTAGAAATAGATGATTATAAGCATACAAATAAGGCAGGTTTTAATAGTTGATAGAGATTCAAATTAGATTAAGTGCGGGACTTGTACCCTATATGTTAGGAGCACACAAAAAAGAGGTGCTTAATAAGCTAACGGGGTTCCGTTACCTATCGCAAAACGTGAATTTACAGTTAAATATGTAAAGTAAAATGTAGTTCAATTTGCACCGTTTGCGGTGCTTTTTGTTTGCAAAAAATAGCCCAGGTCCTTTTGAACTTGGGCTATACAACGTATTAATTTCGAAAGACATATAGAACTAAGCACCCTGCAGTTGAAGAAGGACGATAACCAATTTTATGGCTATCGTTATTTCATACTGAACAGTATATTTGTACTGTTCAGTAAACAATGTTTAATTTATCAATTTCTTTCAGAATAATGCCGATTGCTTAAGGTTGAATTCTTAATTACCTTACTTATGATATAGCTCACCGTAACGGTTATAACGGAGAATTTATAGATTATTTCACAAGAAACAATGTTAAAAAAATTCTCTTTTTATTTTCCTAATACCTTGAGATAATTTACTTTTACTACACACTCAAAGTCATAAAAGGGGATACCATTATCCATTATTATATAATGTGTTTCTTCAGCTGGATCTGCATCATAAAAATATTTATAAATCTTTCCATATGATAAATTTGGATCACTTTTTTCAATGATTTTTATATGTGTAGCCTCTTCTTGGCTGCAATAAACATAATTCTTCCCCATTTATTTCACTCCTAATAAGTAAGTATCTAAAAAATGAAGTAACTAGTTAAATTTAATTAGAGTTTTTTTAGATAACGAAAACTAACAGTAACAATCACCCGTTTTAAATTATTATCAATAAATACTACAAATAAATTCGTTCCAGGAATTTCCCAGCGAGTTAATTTATTTATGTCTTCATTATAAGGAATTGAAAGAAGTTGACGGCGAAGCAAAGATGTATCTATATTTCTCTGTATACAACGTTTCTTTGCATGATTGGTGAATACAAAATTATATCGGATCATATTCTTTTCCTTTATATTTACTAATTGTTTCTTAACCAAAATAGAAAATCCTCAACAACCCAGTCAGGATTATTTTTACACTCGTCAATAGTATAAGATCTTACACTAAGTCCACTATTTTGGTACCACCTATTTGTGATAGCATCTTTGGTTACTTTGTGTGTATAATCACTAACTATATCGAGTATAGCAGCCTTCCCACCTTGAAATACTAAATAATCTGGTTCACGCTTGTATGAACCTAATACTGCTCTACAATTTGGAAAGAAAAGAACACCAGCTTTCTTTAGTGGTTCAAAAAGAAGGACTTCCCCAATAGAACGGAAAATAACATCCTCTACCATATACATCGGATTATTTGAGGATATGAAGCTAGCGTTATTAGTTACTTGGTTTTGGACAAGAACCTTCTTAGCTTCATTGTTACAATATTGTAGTATTCTATTATGACCACTAAAACCTTTTATATTATCAGCATAACTTTCTACATATTGTCTATTTACTAGTTCTGGCCATTGACTTTGCTCTGGCCATTGACTTTGCTCTGGCCACTGGCTTTGCTCTGGCCACTGGTTTTGCTCTGACCATTGATTTTGCTCTGGCCACTGGTTTTGCTCTGACCACTGGCTTTGCTCTGGCCACTGGTTTTGCTCTGACCATTGATTTTGCTCTGACCACTGGTTTTGTTCCGGCCCTTGGTTTTGCTCTGTCCACTGGCTTTGCTCTGGCCTTTGGTGTTGTTTCGGCCACCATTTCTTTATAGATTGATTGATTTCATTAAATGGGTTATTATTCATCTCTACCTCTCCCTTTTGATTTTCTATTTCTATCTTTAGAAAGTCTATATTCCCTATGACAACTCTTAGGTTTCTGATGAACAGAAGGATATCCTTTTTTTGAGTTTGCTAACTGATAGCGACTTGGATTACTTATATATTCACCACAATGTGCACACTTTAGAATAGTATGATGTGCATTTATATACTCCTGAAAGTTGTAATATAAACAGCACTCAAAATCTTTAAAAACAGGTGCTATTACTTGAGCTATCTTGTACCCAGCCATTGGCTGATTCATTATGGAATAAGGAATTTTACCCAAAAGTTGATTTAGCCTTTCAACTTTTTCTGGAGCTACAATATTAATGAACTTTACCATTCCTGTTTGCTGTTGATTAATTTCAACCATCTGATTAAAACTTTCGATAAAGGAACGAAGCTCCACCTGAAACGGTATTAACTTTGAACGATACTTCATAATGACATTAGTATAGTCTAAGTTTTCTCCTTCATTTTCTAGTTGTTCCTCCATAAGTTCCCGCATCCTTAAAATATACCAATCATCAGGGTTTGAAACATTAGGAGTGTATTCAGGCATCCAACTTACTAAAAAATCATGGAATTCTTGATCATTATTTAGATCTAAATTAGCAAACTCGATTGCAAACCATTTTCTCGGTCCATTTTGTTTAATTCCTTGATAAACTTCAAGTTTTGACATATAAAGGCTCCTTCCATATATTGATAAAACAATTGTAGATCAAATATCATTTCCATCGTAGATGGAATTTGGTATGGAAAATAATTTTTTTAGTATTTATAAAAGACTTTCTTTATAAAATCAAGATCTCTTGGCAATAACCATTAACATCACTCGAAGTTTTCAACTAATACAAACAACCCCAGTTTATACACTGGAGTTGTTGTTAAGTAAGAGCTTTAATCAAAATCCGCTCCTTGAAAACAAACACCAATAAAATCTATTGGTAGACCTAAAGATGGGCAAGATGGAAGCAGAATATTAAGTTGGTTATTATCAAAAAAACATAAATTTTATGCAGACGAGGTATCTTCAATCCCTGTTGAAATCAAATATTTTTTCAAACTTTATCAATGATTAACGCATCTACAATACAATTATAAAAAAGAATTTTTTTGGTTATTTGGAGATGAATTAGAAGTATAACGATCCAGTACAGTTAATAGATATTGACTTTAATCAGTTTTTTCCAACCCAACATCAGTCGAATCTGGCCGTTTTTTTAATCAATAATCTATAAATAAAAGATACTTCTTTACTTTAAGTAGATTCTTTCATAAAAGAAGTTATTTGCTGCACAGTATTACGTCTACTACGCATCTACGACTTGCTTATTAAACATTACTGCCCCGTTTGTTTAGTAGAACTTATCACAAACTCCATTATATTTTAACATAAATATCCAATTATATTTGACTGAATTCCATTCTGAACGTTTTTTATAAGACGATTTGTATATCAAAATGCGTGGTAAATTGCTGAGGTACAACAGCCATTGTACCCTTACAAATTGGGGTACATTTTCACATACAAATTTTAGTGTAATTTCCGCTCAAATCACACTATATCAATAAAAAATGAGTGACAAATTAGCATAAAATTTGGCACTCATTTTGAGTTGCATTTTTAATGTTTGTGATAGGAAACGGAACCCGTTATTAATTAAGCACCTCTCCTTTGGACTAAACTGATGACAACTTTGAATTTTATACAGAACAAAAAGAATGTGAAGATTCACGAGGAAGAATTGTCAGCGTCCCTGACGACCTGTACAGCTCCTCTTCGAAGATAGACAAGGAGGACAGCGAACTTGCCGCAGAGAGCGTTTCAGGAGCAAATTTGGATAATTTGCGATATACGTGAACACAGATAAAAACGTTGTACACTGTTATCTGTTTATGTGAGTAGTGAGCAGCCTCTCAATTGCGGACGGTATCTATATAGGAGAATCTCTATTCTCTTTAAAGAGAAATACGTTTATCGCTGTGACAGCATTACTGGCAGCCTAAGTCGACAGAAACGTTTTCAAGAATTGCACTAAATTGCAACATTTTCTAATGAAGTACCTAGTCCTGGGAGGCTATTTCCATAATCTTCAGTGACTATAGACATCGATCCTCAATGATTATTGCAGTAGTCTCAAATTCCTTCTGAGACGTCGTACACGCTCCGTTTTTAAGAAACGGGGGCTAAAATCCTCCTGGAGCATACTTTCACTGTACGGTACTCTACATAAAACGTTGATACTGTAAGAACGAAGTAATTTCCCCCATAAAACTACGTATTGTCACGTATCTGATGTTCATACAGAGGGGATATAGTATAGTTACAGTAGGATTTCTTTTTAATACACATACGAAAGGAGAAGTTTTTGTCAATTAACCTTTCGTCAGGGATTGAGAGAGACATCTCTCACGATAATTACATTTGAGATCTTAGATATAAGCATATGAAATTATTTTCTGGATTTTATATAAACTATCGAGAGACATAAATTGAAAGGATGGAAACTACCACTACACACCCATCCATGTATATACCTATTAGAGAGAACAAGTGAGGTCGCTACGGATCCCAAACAACAAGTTCTATACTTAAATATAATTCCAAGGGCCGATCTCGCACTTCTAAGTGAAAGCTTCGTGTTAATTTAGTAACCTATGGTTATCCCCTTCTACAATATGAAAAACTATCCAGAGAGATAATTATAAAAGTTTGCTGACGGCACCTAGTCTTATTATTTATTTTATTGTTAGAAAAAAAGAGCCCCGTGGTGTTCATTCGGAGAACTTATAAATTATTAGAAAATTCTATTTATAGTGGGAAATAAATTCCCATTATAATCTTATTTCGAGGTAAACTTTACCTCGAAATAGAAAACCACTTACATTAGGAGTAAATGGCTTTCTTAAGCGTTATTTAGTTATATAATAGCTTCTCTCTTTTATGTGCTTTGATAAGATTGTCATTTGTTAATAAGTCTGAGAAAAAATAGGCTAAACCTTGAATTATGGTAATAAAATAATTGTATTAACCATTCCTTTTGTTTCTTTCTTCTATTACTAGTGCTTTATATGCAGCAGTTGCAACCTCTAAATGTTCTTTTGAAGGCTTAGAGGTAAATAATAAATACTGAGAAATCCCGCCTATCCAATAAAAAGGAACTAATAGCGTAGATTCAAGAAGAAATACCTCATATGCCAAACAAATAGTGAGCATAATTAAAACAAAAAAATCTGAAATAAATAAAGAAAGGATAGAGTAAATAACGAATAAAAATACGACAAGGTTTGTTCCACAATTATTATGTATTCTTGATTGTTTAGCTATATTCGATATAGAGAGGCTTTTAAGTGATTCAAAAGATGAATCCGTCATATGCTCTGCTGCATGGTACTTACCTAGGTTACTTAATTTGATAACTACAGCAAAAATAACTATGATGATAGCCAACGCTTGCAAGAAATGCTTTTGAGCTATATAGAGAGAATTAGTTATAGTTGAAAAAGACGAATTATCTACGAGGTCATTTGAAGTCCACCTACTCAGGAGAAGAACAAAAATAAGGAGAAAACAAGTTATTAAATAGACCTTCCAAAAAGTAACTATAGGTTGAATAAATAGAAATAGTCCTCTTATTAACGGTATGCGTTTAATAAATCTTTCATATTTAGAAGCTATCTTTCGTTTAATTATTTCTATACTAATGGCCCCATCACTTTTCCTTATAGCCCTTGAACTAAAATTCTCGGAATAAAAAACTACGCTGTTAAATCCTGCTGCGCCACCTTTTATTATCGACATATTAACCTCCTAATAATATTTGTCTCCTTAAACTTTCTACAAATATTTAATGACCAAAGCCCAATCATGTACCATTGATTGTAATGACAGAAGAACAAAAAACAGTCTTAATTATAGGGGGGAATTTCTGAATAGTACAGAAAGTTGTATCGTTCAAATGGTATCTATATCAATTTTTTTCAGAAAAAGTTAATTCTTTTCAGAGTACCTGCCGCCAATAAAGTTGGAAGGCTATGGCTCTTGACACAGAGCCTCTGCTGGCATGATTTTCCAGCAGGGAAGCCGATTGTTACTATATCGGAGTCGCCACACAAGGCTATCATTCCCGCCACTCCAGTTTTCAAACAAGATACCATACTTGAACAAAATACGCTAAAGCATGAATGATTTCATAAAGCCACAACTTTCGTGGTAATTAATCACCAGCCCTCATATATTGCCTATGTTCAAGTGATGATCAAGGGGAAAGGGGTATTGGATAGTAGCTTATTCTTTAAATTCATTAAAAAAGAGTAAATCTATTAAACTACTCATCTTAGCTTTAAACCATTCTGACTCTAAGGGGTCAGGAATGACAATACCATAATACTCTTTTATTTTCTGTAGAATATATTTTTTTATATTCTCATCTATTAAATATAAATTTCCTACAGTTTCAAATTTAACATTCTCCATAAAAAACTCTAACTCAAAGCTAGAAAGTTCAATAGTAGGTAAGACTAAGGGATATAAAGGAAAATTCGGTATGACTAAAGCATAGCCTGAATAGGCCTCATCTACATCTGTACCATCAAACTTAATAACATCCCATTCAGTTAACTTCCCAGCATGCTCATTAATTGTAATTTTTCTACAATACAAAACTTCAAGTAATTTATCATCAAATGACTTCCCCATATATTCTTCATTTATTTCCTTTTTGTTCACCAAATCTATAACCTTAAACTCAGGTAATGAAGGCAAACTATCATATTCTTTTAAATTACTATTAATATACTCCGCTTTAGCATACTCAACTGAATATGCAAAAGGTACAAATGCCTCAGATTGCACATATACTGGATCATACCAAATTAAATTACCGTCCCAATATTCATCATATATTGCTAAATGTGGTTTTCTATGTATACTTACTAAGTCACCTGCAAAAAGTGGTTTCCCATTTTTATCGTCTTCAATATAGTCCATCCAGTATACACAATCACCATTTTTTAAACTTTTATTCAAGTATTCAAATGGTCTCTCTAAATCGGATTGATAAAATAGTTCTTTTCTTGTCTCATTATAAATTCGAAATGGTGTTATTCTAATCAAGATTAATTCTCCTTCTAATTCGAAATAAAACATCATACAATTTTGCTACCTCTAGGCATTGTATATAAAGTAAAGCTGTAAATAACCTGGCTAATGAATTCGTCACAATGTAACGGCGTATTCACTTGGTAGTTTCTCTGAAGCGTCCTGTTATACTATCAGCCTCACTTGGGAACAAAGGTTGAAATCGAGAAGCGTCTCGGTGGAAAAAAGGCAAAGTAACAATGAATGAGTTGATACTTAAAGTCTAGAGAGTTATTAAATCTGCTGACGCTATCCCTAATTCATTAGAATTAATAGACAATGCATCTAGCTCTTGATAGTTCTTAATCCTTTATGATGTGTTACACAACAGTACTTGAGAGCATCGATTTCCTCTTAAATAAACTTGTAAAGGAGGCATTATTACTTATTAAATCTTTCACAATCAACCCTCCTATTTGCTAACTTTTTTCTTCCAATAGTTCACTTTATTGCGTTCATTGTCTTTTTTTAAGTTCTTTATATCCCTACAAACTTTAGCATGAGTAATAACACCACTAATTTTGTAGTTAGCTAATTCTCTTGCTGTAGGCTCAACAATATACTCATTACAAATAGTACATCTGATGAGCTGGTCATTGTTTTCTATGAATTGCATCAACATGTAATATAAATAGTTCTCTAGAGTTTCAAATTCCTCCAAAATTTTTACTCGAAAAGATTTCATGCCACCTTCTATATCGTATACTCTATGAAGGTATCTAATATTAGAAATCACATTAGCTGCCTCTTCTAAAAAATCAAATCCCTCTTGTCCATCTAGTCTGTAATTTGTTGTACTAAATACATCTATATATTTTTTTATTTTTTCCAATGTCTTACTAAATTGTTGTTCAGCTTCAATAATAATTTGACAATGAATTTTAGTAGCTGTCTCTTCACTATAGTCTTGTTTCAATTTATTCAGTTTATTAGAATCCAACAGCTTTTCACATAAACCTAAGAAATAATGAGCGTGATAATTCGATGTTACTTGTCTTTCTTTAGGCCATTCTTCCTGCAAAAATAGCTTTACCGATTCAGTATCTTTAAAATTTGTAGCTAATACTTTCTTAAAAAATATATTGTCCATTATTTTCACTCCTTTCTGTAACTTTTCGTTCATTATATTCCATCCTTTAATAAATATGGAGTGGAATATGAGATGGAAAATATTCTTAATAAAAAACACTTTTCTTGTAGTTAATATGCCTACAAAGAAAAGTGTGAAATTTGTTTAATATGCTAAATCCTCACTTATACGTCTACTGGATGACTAGGAGTCGCTAAAAACATATTAATCAAGGCATCTTCTTTTACAATTTGAAAAAACTAATATAGACAGAAAACAATATAAAATTTACTAGGGGTACTTAGTCTATCATATATGGAATCTACTGAAAAAAAGAGCCTCTGGGTGGCCATTTCAGCTACCTCAAGGCTCATTATCCAAAGTTAAGTCGTAAATAACTTAGCGAAAGTATTCGGTAAGAAAGTAATGTTGCTATTACTTGGTAATAACACTGGATTGATTCCTTCTTTACAAAGATGTTCTCTTATAAACTCGTTAAACTTGCCCTTAAGTATTTCATAACTACGCTCGCTATTTGCTCCTCTAAATCGTTCTGGTACACTGTCAGCATCATTTCGGATTGCTTGTAAAGCATTTGGTAGAGAACCAGCAGCTTCAATAAATATAAGGACTTCAAGTACCTGTTCTTTCGTTCGTTGTTGTTTCCCTTTCATTTCCTTGATCCGCTTCGCGGCTTCATCATATGTGTAATAGGCTCCAGCCTTAATGTGACGTTCATGGTGAACTCCAACCAATATTCTACAGCAATAAGGTCATGGATGCTTTTAGAGCTCGTTCTACATAAGTTGAGACAAAGGCTGTATTAACTGTAGGCAATATCAAGTCCTCTCCTTTTTGAAAAAAACAATAGGTCAGCAAAAGTATAAAAATCTGCTCGCCCTACTTAGTATTATTATTACTGATGTGGTAATAGATTTTAGCCCTTGGGTGGTCATTTAATCATTACAATAAATTTAGATGTCCAAACAAATAATGATGGCTATTTTGTAAAAAGTCCTCTTCACAATCTTTTGGCAATAAAACTGGATTAACACCGTTTTGAGATAGATGTAGCCGTATGTAATCATTGAACCTCTTCTGCATAGAATTAGAGAAAGCATTGTTCAACCGATTGTTGAATTGATCTGGTACGGTTTGACGGCCTTCAGTAATCGCTTGAAGAGCGTTTGTAATTGACCCCTCATTCCTAATGAAATCAAGTGTTTTCATTGCTGACGTAAGATTATTAGATCGTTTAATTTTGCTTTTTAATTGTTCATAGGCAGCGTCACGAGAGTAGTAGTCTCCTTTTTTAATATGATGCTTATGAAATCGCATCAGAGCCTCTAAAGCAGCTGCTTCTGTAAAATATCTCGTCCAATGTGAACCTAGCCCTATGTTATTGAGCTTCAAATCATAGGGACGAATACACTGACGTTCCCATCGATACAGATTATGTGCCTCTATTTTGTATTGTTCTACGTGATTTCTTGTTGCAGTTTGCAACTCTTTAGAGTAAGCATTCAAAATTGAATTGCCATTTCGACGCTGTAAGCTACCGTATTCATATGTTTGAATATCAGAACTTGGACATGTACTACAGCTTTCTAGATAAGGATAGAGTGCATGATGTGGTGTTTTGAACTGCATCGCATAATCAATACGCGTTAAAGTCCATTGCTTGTAAGAAAGCTGCACATCTTGATGTATCATTTCTACACGGCGTTGTAACTCCTTAACATTTGCTTTGGTAGGTATAAATAAAGAAGGAGTCATACGCTTTTCTAGAAGTTGCTGTGCGTTGAATACAAGCGTAATTTCATAAAGCAATGTATTCTGAAGTCTTGTCACTATAAGCTTTTGTACGCCAAGTATATGTAATGGATTAAGCACTATATATACACTATCGCTTACTTTTTGTTTGCTGTCTTCTGAGATGTTAAATCTTGAATCTATTTCTCGTTGGGTTATCCCTACATTAGTAGTTAGTTCAAATGTATCAATCATATTTCTACGCCTCATCTATTACTTAGTTTATTTTACGTTGCTTATCACTCTTTTACACATTTTTAGGAGTTCCTCTTTTAATTAATCTATTGTGCGTCCGTACATACCTTGGTACGATGTGAATTAGTAACACCTTCGGATCCGAAGTAGATACTCAAATTTTCCTCTCTTCGGTTGCCCTATTTACATTCTAGGTAGCCCTGTTTTATACTACAACTTGGTATTTCTTCTTAATGCCCCTCGGACTCCACCTCACTTGAGACATCCTTCCCTCTGACGAAAAAATCAAAAGCCCTTGAGAACTACTCTCAGAAAAAAGTTTCGTTTCATAAAAGAAATCTTGGTATCATCAGGTTTTCTTCATTCCTAAAAACAAACAATATTCAGACGGTTAGATTTAGTCTTTTTAGATTTTTGCTGAACTGAATACCTTTTGTTGAATCCAAATCAATCTTATTGACTTTGCTCGTCTTAGTATTTTCTTTTAAGCTCTTCTCCTTAATATCATTAATTACATGCTCCTCCATTAGCATCCATTCGAAGTACAATGTGTCTAATTCTTTAACTAGGTCTTGATGCTTAATGATATGTTCATAGAAATGCGATAGTATACCAGCATCTCTAACGCCCTCACCATTTTCTAACCTTGCTAGTCTTGTATCACTTGTGTTCATTAACCGTGCTAGTTCTGCTCTACTCATTTGATGATCTTCTCGTAGCTTCTTTAAACGGGCTCCCTCATTAATCCACTCAGCTTCTCTTTCATTGATGGTCTTTTTCATTTCTTTGTACCTCCCATATAAATTTTTTGAACAAAAAATAGCCCATTGCTAGCCAAAATTGACAGACGAATCCTTTCTTTGAAAAAAAAGAGTCGTTCATGTTCAATTCATTGCGCTAGCAACGCGCTTTATCTGAGAGTGTATTTAAAAATCTTTTTATCGAATGTGAATTAAAAAACATTTTATCATTGGCTACTTTTAAATAAACCTTAGCCGTGTGTATCTAATCCTAGTACATTTCCATTCTACTTTGCAACGCTTTTCTCAAAAATATTTTGATTATTTTTATATTGACAATTCATCCTCTCATGTCTTAGAGTATGATTTATAAAAAGGCAAACAACATTTTCATGCCTTTTCGATCACACACTATCAGATAAAGACGCAACTAATTTGCTTGCGTATAAGAAAAGAACATAAGTACAAATTCATTCGCATGCCACTATCAGAAATGGCTTCAGTGTGAATCTATGTACTTTTTGCTAGGCAACGCCATTTATTTGCGCCTAGTCACAACTCTTATACAGCTAGCTTGTTAGTTGCTTTTTTATTATTGCCAACTCAACTTAGATAACTACTAGAGTTAATAGTGCACTCCAGATAAAGATAGCTAATACAGCTATTAATACACTTCAGATAAAGATGGCGAAAGTAGCCAATATCTTTTTACTGGAGAGACTAAAATGACAAAGAAAAAAGAGAATCAACTAACGATTAAAAGAGTTTTCGCTGGATCAGAAAAAATAGAAAATTTATTGTTACCATTCATCAATCACGAAATTGACGAATTTATACAAAATTTATATGATGAAAGTATGGCAAGTGCTACTCCGGAAGGAGTGGCTAATAAATGAAATGTGCTGTATACTCTCGCGTAAGTACTCAGAGGGAAGAACAAAAAAATAGTCTGCATAATCAAATTGTATTAGCAGAAAGCATAGCTAAAGATAATGAGCTAATGATAGTTGCAAAGTATACCGATAGTATAAGTGGTGCAGGTTTCAAGAACCGTGAAGGTATTCAACAATTATTAAAGGATGCAAAAGTTAAAAGATTTGATACAGTAATTGCAAAATCCGTATCACGTTTAGGAAGAAACATGCTCCAAAGCTTGCAAATTGCTGACGAGCTTGAGCGATTGCAAATTAGGCTTATATTACCCGAAGATGCATATGATACAAAGACAAGTTCTACTCGTCTCATGTTTAATTTAAAAGCTGCTTTAGCAGAAGAAGAAGCTGCTAAACTTTCAGAGCGTGTTAAACTTGGTTTACAAGCCAGTGCAAAGGAGGGAAAAGTAAAATGCTCACTTCCTCCCTATGGCTACAAAATCAATCCTATTTCAAGAAGTCTAGAAATTCACGAAGAATATGCACCGATAGTTAAGGATATTTTTGACTATTATCTTCATAAAGGATGGGGAATGTCTAAGATTGGTAACCATCTAATGAGACTAAAAGTAGCGACACCAAGAAGCGTAGCAGGTGCTAGCAATGCTGGTTTTCGTTGGCATCAACAAACCATCAAAACAATTCTCTCAAATCCTACGTATACGGGAAAGCTTGTACAACATAGAAGCGAGTCGACTAAATATCTAGGAAAATCTGAGACTTACAAATTAAGAAGATCTGTAGATGCTGATCGTCAAATTATTGTAGAGAATACCCATCCCGCCATTATTTCGCAAGAGGATTTTGAAACAGTACAAGCTCTTATGAAATCCAAAAGACGAGCAAAAAGCAACGGGAGGGAGAGTCTATTTGCTAACATTGCAGTTTGTACTGACTGTGGTTGTGGTATGCATTTTAAAGCTGAACGTAGAAATGGTGCCTATGTCTGTGGTGGTTATATCAAGCATTCAAGTAGTTTTTGTACTTCACATATTATAGAAGAGAAGAAGCTACTTGCACACTTAAAAAAAGATATCACAGCTCTTACGGAGAATGATAATATCGAGTTCCTATATGGCGTAGCAGAGAAGAGAGCATTAACAATACAGAAAACGATACAATCTAAGATAAAAAGTTTAGAGAAGCAATCCGAAAAGCTTAATCAACAATTTAATAGCCTTCTCTCTCTGCATGCAGAAGCAATTATTACAAGTAAACAGTTCAAAGAAAAGAACCAATCGCTTTCCGAACAACAACTTGTATTAGCTAATCGCAAATTGGAACTGCAATCTCAATTGGACAAAAAAGAAGACCGAGATAAACATATCCAGGCCTTCAAAAAAATTATAAGCAGCTACTTGAATCTCGACATAAACAACCATCAAAAAATGAAACAAGTTCTTCGACAACTTATTATAAAGATTGAAGTCTCCGAAAAAGAGGAGATTGTCATTCACTACAATCTGGCACCGTAAAACTTTAAACTATTAGGTACAGTTTATTCGACTGTACCTTTCAAAACAAGTTTCACTGTCACCTCCACATGTGTGGTCTGCGGAAACATATCCACAGGTTGAACTTCAATGGTTTTATAACCGCCTTCTTCTAAAATCCGTAAATCACGGGCCAATGTGGCTGGGTTACAAGAAACGTAGACAACCTTTTTAGGTTTCATCTCAATAATCGTTTGCAAAAATGTCTCATCACAGCCCTTGCGTGGCGGGTCCACTACGAGCACATCTGCAGAATTCCCCTCTTTATACCATTTGGGAATCACAACCTCTGCTTCCCCAGCCTCAAACTCAACATTGGTCATCCCATTTAACTCAGCATTCCGTTTGGCGTCTTCAATCGCTTCTGGAACAACTTCTACTCCAAAGACCTTCTTTGCTTTTTGGGCCAGAAACAAGGATATTGTTCCGATCCCGCAGTACGCGTCAATCACAGACTCTTCTCCATTTAGCCCAGCATATTCCAATGCCTTATCGTATAGAACCTTCGTTTGAACAGGATTCACCTGATAAAAAGAAAGAGCTGATATCGCAAACTTAACGTCTCCTATCAAGTCAAAAATCACTTCATTTCCCCAAATGACCGTTGTATTTTCGCCAAGGATTACATTTGTTCGCTTTGAATTTACATTGTGTACAATCGATTTGATTTTAGGTAGGCGTGCGATTATTTCCTCCACCAATTTGTCTTTGTTTGGAATGTCATTCGTCCTGGTAATCAGCACAACCATCAGTTCACCTGTTTGTTGTCCATAACGGGCCATAATGTGGCGTAGAACACCTTTATGTGACTCTTCTTGGTAAGGTGTTATCCCCAGCTCGCTGCATATTTCCTTAACAGCTTGAATAGCTTCATTAATTTCTGGGAGCTGGATCAAGCTCTCATTGGTATCTACGATTTCATGACTCCTAGGCTTAAAAAATCCAGCAATCAGCTTCCCATCTTTTTCACCGACTGGAACCTGTGCTTTATTTCGATAATGCCATGGGTTATCCATCCCTAGAATTGGGTGCACGGTCACATCCTCTAGTTTACCAATACGTGTTAGCACTTGGCGCACTTGATTCTCCTTATATTTCAATTGCCCTTCATAGCTGATGTGCTCCAGCTGGCAGCCGCCATATTTATGAATCTCACTGTTAGGGACCTCGACTCGATATGGGCTTTTTTCATAAATTTCAATCAAACGCCCGAAGCCGTAGCCCTTGTTCACTTTTATTACTTTAACCTGTGCCTTTTCGCCAGGCAGGCCGTTTGGTATGAACAACGGAAAGCCTTCCACCTTTGCCACACCTGCACCATCGTGCGTTAGATCTTCAAATACCACATCTATATAATCATTTTTTTTAACCGGTATTGTCTTCTTCATTATTTACTTCCTTTACTCCGATTTGACTAGCAAGATTGTACCATAAACCCAGTCTAATTGCGAAATCAGCCATATTATGAATGTATATCACTTTCTTATGCGTAAATTGTCGGAGCATTTTAATTTAACAATACGATAATAGTGTTTATAATGATAACTATCCTATGGAAGGAGGTGGTTACGATAAAGAAGGTAAATTTTCTTCCGATCGCATTTCTGCTCGCCTTCATTTCATTTTCCGTTTTTCATACTTCCAACCTATTCATTCAATCACATCATTCAAATAAAGCAGTGCTCATGATGGATGATTGGAGTATTAATTCACAAACGGATGATGAGGAAAAACATTTATTTCATCTTGATTTTGTCAAAGTACTATCCCTAATCTCATTAGTCGTAGTCACCCTTCACAGAATCTTTTCTTATAACCACACAAGAAACTTCATCTTTCTCGTTCCGGTTTTTCATCAATCGAATTATGTGATCTCTTCTCCCAATTGTAAATATTGAACTTACAAAAAGGGAGGAAAAAACTATGTGGATTCGCTTTGTGATGATTGGTGTCTTTTCATTAACTGCTGCGGGTATGCTCACCTTTCAAGGTATAGAAATTTACCATGCATTCGTGGATTTCTTTAAGAATAAATAAGATGTATAACCGAATATTCGAATAGGATTACAAATAGATGACCTCTGCGTTTGGTCATCTATTTTTATGTATAATTAATTATTGTCAATGAAAAAAAAGCATGATGACTGAATCTAATTGTTAAAGTTATAATTATGACACTCTCC
>NZ_BCVA01000020.1 GCF_001591505.1 Neobacillus niacini NBRC 15566 | reverse complement strand
TGCAAAATCATTGTTTAGCTTTTACACAGCCTTATCAAAAAAAAGCTGCACTCGATTTGAATGCAGCTTTCTTCGAATCTTATTCTTTTAGTTTTCCATTACTGGTTGTAAATTATGAGGCTTTTGGTTCTATTTTTGTCTTTTCAGCTCCTTGGTCCTTTGATAAGAACCAGCCCGCTGCCGCAATTCCCACTAACACTGCATAAAACGTCAGTTTCCATTCTGTCGAATGAGCAAATTCTTCACTTAATACACCTAGTGACGGATGGGAAAGTGTATAAACAGCTAATTTAACACCTACCCAGCCTACGATACCAAAAGCTGCTATTTCAAGACCAGGTCTTCTTTCTAATAGCTTTACAAATTGATTTGCTGCAAAACGCATAATCACAAGACCGATGATACCACCGGCAAAAATAACTAAGAATTTACCACCGTCTAAACCGCCGATATTAGGAAGCGGCGTATCTGGAAGCACGACTGCAAGTGCAACAGCGGCTAAGATAGAGTCCACCGCAAAGGCAATATCTGCTAATTCAACCTTAAAAACCGTTGACCAAAATCCACTTTTCTTAACAGGCTTTTCTTTTTGATTACTATCTGATTTTCCTTTGATAGCTATTTTTCGGACAATATGATTAATAGCCATAAATAAAAGATACAGGGCTCCAATTGCTTGAACCTGCCATACATCGACAAGAAAAGAAATAATAAACAATGAAGCAAATCGAAAAACAAATGCTCCTGCTAACCCATAAAATAAAGCTTTCTTACGATCTTCTTCTGGTAAATGCTTAACCATGATGGCAAGCACCAAGGCATTGTCGGCTGCTAATAAGCCCTCCAAAGCAATTAACACCAACAATACCCATCCGTATTCCAGCAATAGAGAAAAGTCCATCAATTAGTCCTCCTAAAAGTAAATTTTTTTCTAAAATATCCCTTTGCTGCATAAAAAAGGCCTTTACCTAAGAAAAAGCGATTTTCGCTTTTTCCCACAGTAAAGGCCTCCAAAAAACAAATAAAGACCCTTACTGTTTGTGCAGTAAAGGTCTTGCTAACAACGTCACGTTGCCAATAAAGCCGGAGAATTACTTCTCGGAATGACGACTTTATTGTCCAGCTACTCCCCTTTAAAAAGGAAATATTTTATTACTCTTACTATATGATAAATTCGCTGATTCGTCAATAGAAAGTTACACCATGGTTTAATTAGAAAGGAAATACTTTACAATTCTGCAAATGTAAACGTAAAATAATAAATAATTACCAATTCATTTATGAGGACATACTAACGAAAAAGTATCAAGGATGTGAAAAAATTTGGAGAAAAAGAAAAAGAAGAAATCTCATTTTCCAATCCGCCTAAATCTGCTATTTTTCAGTGTATTTTTGTTATTTTCCATCCTGATATTACGTCTAGGATTTGTTCAAATCGTGTACGGAGAAAATTTCAAACGGGAATTGGAGCGAAAAGAAGATATAACGATAAACAACCCTGTTCCCCGTGGAAAAATGTTTGACAGTAATTACAGAGTCATCGTTGACAATGTTCCAAAACGCGCGATTACATACACGAATATGGGAGCCAGCCAGAAAGAAATGCTGGATACAGCTGAAAAATTGGCAAAATTAATTGTTAAGAATGTTGATAAGATGACCCAACGGGAAAAAAAGGATCTTTGGATCCTCAAAAATCAGGAAAAAGCGAATGCAAAAATTACACAAAATGAACAAGATCAATTTAAAGCAAAAAAGTTAAAAGATAATGATTTATATAAATTAAAGATTGAACGAATTACCGATGAAGAATTAAGTACATTAACGCCAGAAGAACTGGAAGTCTGGGCCATTTATCTGGAATTTTCGAGCGGATATAAATTTACCCCGCAAATTGTCAAAAATGAAGATGTCACACCTGAGGAATTTGCCATTGTCAGTGAAAATCTTCAATCTCTCCCAGGAGTGGATACTACAACAGACTGGGATCGGTCTTATGCATTCGATCAAACAATAAAATCTATCCTAGGAAACGTAACAAAAACCCAGGAAGGGCTGCCGGCAGACCGGCTAGATCATTTTTTATCATTTGGGTACAACCGCAATGACAGAGTTGGAAAAAGCCAACTCGAACTGCAATACGAAGATGTACTCCATGGACACAAATCGAAGGTAAAAACGGTAACAGATAAGCAGGGAAATGTCATTGAAACCGAAGTCGTAACCGATGGAAAAAGAGGCAAGGACCTCGTCCTTTCGATTGATATGGATTTACAAATAGCGGTAGAAAAAATTATTGAAGAAGAACTTTGGGGCTTGAAAAAAACTCCTAATACCTCTCTTTTGGACCGGGCTTATGTCGTTTTAATGGATCCTAATAGCGGAGCTGTCCTAACAATGGCCGGAAAAAGAATTGTCAAAAATTCTGAAACCGGGCAATTAGAAATGCAGGATGATGCACTTGGCACGATTACTACCACTTATAATGTAGGCTCTGCCGTGAAGGGTGCTACCATATTGACAGGTTTTAAACAGGGGGTCATTAGCCCAGGTACTCGCATTAATGACACAGGAATAAAAATCGCCGACACCCCTCTTAAAAAATCCTATTCTTATTTAGGTACGTTAAACGATGTAGATGCGTTAAAATTATCTTCAAACGTATATATGTTTCATACAGCCATTCGGATTGGTAAAGGTAATTATCAATATGATAAACCCTTAGGTCTTGCACCCAATACATTTGAAATCATTCGAAATTCGTTTGCAAGCTTTGGGCTTGGTTCCAGAACAGGTATTGATTTACCCAACGAATCCAGTGGTTTAAAGGGCTCAAGCAGGCTTCCAGGTCATTTAATGGACTTAGTAATTGGACAATATGACACGTATTCTCCTTTGCAGCTGGCACAATACATTTCAACGATTGCTAATGGCGGAAAAAGGATGAAACCGCATATTGTAAAGGAAATACGTGAGCCTATCGATAATAATACGGACGAAATCGGTCCTGTTTTTCAAGAAATTAAACCGACTGTCCTTAATACGATTGATGCTGAACCTGCTTGGATGGACCGAGTCCAATTAGGCTTCAAGAAGGTATTCCAAGAGCCGGGGGGAACAGCTTTTAGACGTTTTACCGGAGTCTCCTACTCTCCTGCTGGTAAAACTGGTACGGCGGAGGCATTTTATGATGGTCCAGAACGCGCTAAGTTCGGGAAGGAACCGCCACCGGTAATGAATTTAAGCTTAGTTACTTATGCACCCAGTACCAATCCTGAAGTGGCAATGGCTGTGATTGTCCCTTGGGCTTACCAAGGAACAACCGATAATGGTGCAAACTTTCTTATCGGGCGAAGAGTCATGGATACCTACTTTACTATGAAGAAAAATTAAGTAGAAAAAGCGTCTGATTATGTTAGTAAAGGGTTCCAATTTCGGTTACATTTTAATAGCCACAAAAATATGACGTATGAATTGGCATACGTCTTTTTCTTTATGCTGACAGATCTGGTAAGGCACCCGAGCTGATAAATAGACGGAGAATTTCCGCTTAATATGTAAATTTTATTAAAAAAAGCATTAATAGACGGAGAGATTCCGCCTATTGACTCGAAAAATCGAAAATGGGAGATTTTTCTTTGGATAAGCGGAAAACTTCCGCTTTTTTACCTTGAAACGAGCTCCATTTTGCATTTAACCGGAAATACTCCGCTTGTTTACTTTCGCTAATTACTCGATTAGGGACAAGAGATCACATCTAAATGAGAAAGTACCTCATAACGGAACCCTTTATACATTTAACCAGTTGCCTCTTTGGACCCACTATTTTATTGGTAAAACATAAAACAACACACAGAAAAAGTGAAGTACTGTACCTGCGATAACAAATAAATGCCAAATCGCATGATGGTATCGGAACCCACGCCATACATAAAAAATCGCTCCAAATGTGTAAAGGAGACCACCAATTATCAAATAGGTCATCCCTTCAGCAGGAAGTTTAGCTGCTAGTGGATTCCAAGCAAACACCATCATCCACCCCATTACTACATAGAGAATGGTCGAGGTAAATAAATATTTTTTTGTAAAAAAGCATTTAAAAATGGTACCAGCAATCGCCAGTCCCCAAACTACCCCAAACAATGACCAGCCTAAAGGACCTCTAATTACAACAAGCAGAAAGGGTGTATAGGTTCCTGCAATAAAAAAATAGATAGATGAATGGTCAAAGATTTCAAATATATCTTTGGCTTTACCTTCTGGAAAACTATGTACCAATGTAGAGGACATATACAGGATGAACATGGATGCTCCATAGACTGTAAAGCTGACAATATGCCATACCGTACCATACAGGGAAGAAAAGACAATTAATATGACCAAAGCAGCAATACTAAGAATGGCACCAATTCCATGTGTAATTGAATTAGCAACCTCCTCTTTGCGTGAGAATATATGTGTGTTTGCCATTTTCGCAAAACTCCTTTTTTAACTCTTTTTCAATTTCTCTATTAACTCTATTATGCTCTTTTTTGGACACCAGCAGTTAAACTTATAATTCGTTTTGGTTTCATACCCTAAACGGTTGCAGAAATATACCATTGAATCTGCCTTTCTTTCCGCTTTAAAATGCCTGCATGTCGCACAGCAATGGAAATCTTTCATTATTTTTCTCCTTCACAAAATTACAAATCTATTAATTATTCCTTCATAATTTGTTCATATTTATCCGCTATTATTGTAATAGGTTCAATAACAGAACCTATCCTCCCCCCCTTTTATTTTATAGATTCTTATTCAATACCCGGCCATTCGCCGGGTACATTTTTTTATAACGAAAACATTAGGTATAACGCGGTTCCCCACATGATAACAGCTGATATTTTGTTTATCGTGCTAATAAATTTCCCGGTTTGATCAAGTTTCCCTAAAAATCTGCCAACTACAGATAGTCCAAAAAACCATAACCAAGAAACGAAAATACACGTAATGGTAAAAACCGCCTTTTCTATTCCTGTGTACGTTAAGGAACTTGTTCCGATGACACCGATAGTATCCATAATGGCATGTGGATTTAACAATGAAACAGACGCAGCAAAAGTAACTTGTTTCCGTGCAGAAAATAATTGACCACTATTTTCCTTTTCACTAGGTTTACTTTTCCATGTTACATAGCCCATATATAGTAAAAAACCAACACCAATTACACTCAACGCTACTTTTAAAAAGCTGATTTCTAACACAACTGCAGAAATTCCTAAAACAGCCAACGAAATTAAGAGTGTATCACAAAGTGCAGCTGTTAAGACCACTGGTAATGTGTTTGTCCATTTTGGCTGTAATGCCCCCTGATTAAATACAAATACATTTTGTACCCCTAAAGGTAGAATTAGCCCAAAGGCTAAGATAAATCCATGAATCGCAGCACTAATCATCTTGTCTCTCCTAAACATCATAATACTGGCTGCCTGCTAATTTGCAGGCAGCCTTTATAAAAAGAACTATATTTTTCGTTGCATAAAGATCTCGGGGTCATCGAGTTTCTGAAAACCGTATTGTTCATATAGACCATGAGCGTCAAAGGTACACAGCATCATTTTCCGAACGTCTTTTAGTTCGGATTGCTCCACGACCGTTTCCATCATCCATTTCGATAAGCCAAGCCCCCTATATTCAGGAAGGACAAATACATCCATGATCCAAGCAAATCTTACAAAATCTGTTACTGCCCGAACAAAACCAATTTGCTTTGCCTCACCTCTTTCAGGATCTCCCTCATACATTCCAAAGCAAATCGAGGATTTCTCAATCGCTTTCCTTACTTTATCCATGGTGATCCCTTTGGCCCAGTAGGAATCCACACTCAAAAAATGGTGAATCACGTCTGTATCCAGATATTGCTTATCTGTACTAATAATAAAACCATCCTTTTTCCAACTAACCATGCTCCATCACCTTCCATAAATTAGGAATAAACTACTATCTTATTACTACTGAAGTATACTTCCTTCGTTCGCTGTCAATAACAATACCAAACACGAGTAGAAAGAGGTGTCATGGTATGAAGGGAATCTACTTTATAAATGATCGGATAAGTTTAAATGGGCTTACGAAAGAAGAAAGCATTAAACTCCAAGAACAAACCATATTACCTTACATTCAAAAAAATAATATTCAAGTCGTAAAGTTAAATCCTTACCAAATTTATGACTACTACACCATTCCGCATGCGCTTTTGCATGATCTAAAAAAACATAGAAACTATCTTGATTGTTTGATTCAGTACTCTCCTATTGTAATGGAAGATTTTATAAATACCTATCCAGCACGATGGTTTATTTTAAAAAGCTTCTTTAAAGAAGTCATTACAATTGAAGAAAAAGACCTTCCAGTAAAACACATTGTTTAGTCGAGAGATTCCTTTGCCCTTTTACGATACAGGATGAGAACGTAAATAATGAAAATAAGTAAAATATAACCACCATATAAACCAAAAGAAAATAACTTATTACTGCTAAAAGAAGCACCGGCAAAGGATAATATCAGGATGTTTGGGGTTTTCCCAATCGTGGATGAAGTAAAAAACGTTAACCATTTCACCTTGCTTAAACCACAAATGATGTTGACAACAGGCGCTGGGATGATGGGTATCAAACGGCAGGTTAGTATTGCAACAAATGAATTTCGATTAAGAAACTCTTCGTATTCCTGGACTTTCGGATAGTTCATCAACTTAGATTGAGCATAATCCCGAAAACCGTACCTGCTTAAAAAGAAGAAGCCCATTGTTCCGGCCATAGCTCCAGATAAGGAAATGATTACTCCTTGTGTCGTTCCAAATACACTGCCGATGACGCCTGCTAGAACAGGAAATGGAATCACAGGGAAAAAGACACATATAGCAACAAACAGCATACTGATGAAAATAGAAAGTATGCCGCCTTCCTTCGTTAACGTAAGTAATTCATTTTTTAGTAAAAAGCCAATCGCAATGACAATTAATATTAGGGATATACTTAGGATTCTTTTAAACATAGATTTCTCCAAATCTAATTTACACTTCATTTAAATTATAAAGGTTAAAGAGCCCTTCTTAAACAATAAAGTTTCAGATTTTTTTTTGAACAAACAAAGACCTTTATCAATTAGATAAAGGTCTTTGTTTGTTCTATTAAAATGCTGTTCTCGCACCCAAGTATCTAGGTTTCCAATATGGATTATTCATGTCGGTGATGGTTACACCGGTTGATGTACCGACATGGATGAATTTGTTATCGCCAATATAAATTCCCAAATGAGACGGTCCAGGTGCGTACGTGGTAAAGAATACCAGGTCACCTGGGCTTGGGCTCGTAACCGCTTTAAGTCCTGAAAACTGTGTCGCCGCTGTTCTTGGAAGGGAAATTCCTACTTTTTCAAAAACGTACTTTGAGAAGCCGCTGCAATCAAAACCTGCTGGAGTATTTCCGCCCCATAGGTAAGGAGTGCCAATGTATTTCTTGGCTTCTGTAATCACCATTTGCGCTTTTGAAACAGTAGAAATTGGGGCTGGAGTAGGTGTCGCTGCTGTACCTGAAATGGTAAGAACTTGTCCAACATAAATCGTATCTGTGGTCATGTTATTAAGAGATTTTAGCTGTGCAACCGTTAGATTATACCGCGAGGAAATTCCCCATAGTGTATCCCCTTTTTGTACGGTGTACGTAGAAACATGCGTGTGTGGTGCCAATAATGATAGTTTCTGATTTACATAGATGCTATCGCTGGAAAGATTATTCCAATCTTTTAAATTTGTAACTGAGACATTATTATTTTGCGAAATTCTCCAAAGCGTATCCCCTGATTTAACTGTATAGACATTTTCATGTGCACTTACAGATCCACCAAAAGTTGTAAACAATATGCCGGCAGCTGCCGCGGCTGTCAGTAAATGTTTTTTCATGGTAGCACTCCTTTAATTTGTAATACACTCATCATAAAGGAGTGACCCTATTTGTTTATATCTTAAACATTTGGATAATCAGGAAAAATTCTCCTATTTCGGTAATGAAAGCACTATAGTAACAGACACTAGAAATTCTTCCAGCCCTTATACACCAAGGATTTTAGTTCGCCTTCTCTATTAAAAATTATGAAATAATAAGAGTTTGGTATTTTTTTGAAATAGAATTGTAGAATTTTTGTAACAAAGCTTATGAAATATTGTAACAATCCTTTCATACATAGTGAAAAGGACAAATTTATAATAAACCTATAGAAACATTTTTTATCGTTTTAAATTGTTTTAAAAATATTATGAATCTTGGTGATATGTATGCAAGGAATAAGTAAAGGACATCCACACGCAATGGGCCATCCACATGGAATGAAAAAAATCGATTATGACGTAAACCCGTTTATTGTGATTTGGGAAGTAACCCGTGCGTGCCAGCTAAAATGTGTTCACTGCCGGGCTGATGCTCAGCTGACTCCAGATCCACGAGAGTTAACACATGAAGAAGGGATTAACTTAATTGATCAAATCTATGAAATGGATAATCCTATGCTTGTATTCTCCGGCGGGGATTGTATGATGCGAGAAGACCTTTTTGAACTAGCTGACTATGCAGTTAAAAAAGGCATGCGTGTAAGTATGACTCCTAGTGCCACCCCAAATGTTACAAAGGAAAAAATGCAGCGCGCGAAGGAAGTCGGTCTTTCTCGCTGGGGCTTAAGTCTTGACGCACCAACCGCAGAGATCCACGATAAATTCCGTGGGGTGCCGGGTTCCTTCGATTTAACGATTGAAAAAATTAAATACTTAAACGAATTGGGAATGCCTTTACAAATCAATACCGTTATCTCGCGTTACAATTATGACCATCTTGAACAGATGTCTAAGCTAGTAGAAGAACTTGGTGCCGTCATGTGGTACATATTCTTACTTGTTCCAACAGGACGTGGTCAAATGGATGCGTGTATCACACCTGCCGAGCATGAAAAAGTTTTCCGCTGGTTGTACCAGTTAAGTAAGACTGCTCCATATGATATTAAAACTACTGCGTCCCAGCATTACCGCCGAGTCGTTTTACAGGAAAAAGCACGTGATCATTTAATTGAAAAAGGTGAAATTCGCTACGAAGATTCGATCACAACGGATTTTGCTTCGATGCATGATGGATTAAAACGTGCACCAAAAGGTGTTAATGACGGAAATGGCTTTGCATTCGTTAACCATATTGGCGATGTTATGCCAAGCGGCTTGCTTCCTATCGTTGGTGGGAATATCCGTGAAACTCCTTTAGCAGAAATTTACCGTGAAGCAAAAGTATTCAAAGATCTCAGGCAGCCAGACAACTATAAAGGCAAATGCGGAGTCTGTGAATTCAACAAAATCTGTGGCGGTTCCCGGTCCAGAACCTATGCGGTAACCGGTGACTATATGGAAAGCGAACCATTCTGCGTATATATCCCGCAGGCAATGCGAAAAAAATCTGAACTAACACTATAGAAAAAACTCAGGCATTCCATCTAAGGAATGCCTATTTTATTCCACTATATCTGAAATATTATTTTTAGTTAAATTCAGCAATTTATTCCGAATTGAGATTCCCTTTTAGCAATGTGGAACATACATTTTTGAAAAAACTGTTGGTTATCGGTATGATAATGTATATTGATTTATTTTAACAAAGGATGTTTTTATTATGATGAGCCTAGTTGGTATAACAAATGAGAATACGATAGAAAAACAAGTTTCTATATCTCATCTAAATCTTGATAACTATAAATGGTTTTGGGTAGATTTCAGCGAACCAACGGATGAGGAGGTTCAACATTTAACAGATACTTTTCATTTCCATCCGCTGGCAATTGAAGATTGTTTATACAAATCCCCGCAAAGGCCAAAGTTGGATTATTATGATGACTACACATTTTTTATAACCCATATAGTGCGTGAAGTCGAAAAAGAAGTGATCAAAGAGGAGCTGGACTTTTTTGTAGGAGAAAACTTTATTGTTACCTTTCACCTTATGCCCTCTATTGAGGTCTCTCAAGTGATGGGAAGGTTAACCACCCAAAAAGACATAGGGAATTTCACTACCCATCATGTATTTTATGAAATCCTAGATAAAATCGTAGATAATTACTTCCCCATTATTTATAAAATTGAGGATATTTTAGATGAAATTGAAGATAACACGTTAAATAATCCCATGAATAATCTACTCAAAAAATTATTTGAAACACGGTATATGTTATTAAACCTTACGCATACCATTAATCCCATGCGTGATCTTCTCTACCGCATGTTAAACTCGCAGCATTTGGTACCCATTATCAAGCGAAAAGAATATTTTTCAGACATTTACGACCATCTTTTAAAATTATCGGAAATGACGATGGCAAACAGAGAAATCACGGCAGACATTCGTGATAATTATCTTTCTCTAAATTCACATCAGACAAATAATGTCATGAAGGTTCTAACCATAATGACTTCGATATTCGCCCCGTTAACCTTTATTGCAGGAATCTTTGGAATGAATTTTGAACATATGCCTGAATTATCATGGAAGTACGGCTATCCCTTTTCCCTTATGTTGATGGGCATCATTGGATTCTCACTGTTTCTCTGGTTTAAGAAAAAAGGATGGTTTTAGCTATAACTAGGAAAAAAACAAAAAGACTAGGTGTCCCCCTAGTCTTTTGACGTTCATTCCCAATTTTCATACGTAACTGTTCCGCCTGTTAAATCAATCGTGTTCCGCTCTCCCTTATAGTAAGTCCTACCATCCTTTTCAAAAATAAAATTTTCATAGGTAAATACCTCTTTTCCGTCTGGCAGATGGACAACCACTTTGGAACCTAGATTTTCCTCCGGTGCTTCAATTTTTATTGAACTTTGATAATGATAGCGAAACACGAAGAAGCCTACAGTCAATATGAGAAAAGTTAGAATGAAAAAAAATGGTCCCTTCCAAGAAAATTGCTTTGTCTTTTTGTGATATAGTTCGAGTCTGGTCATTTTTCTCCTCCCACAAATCTTTATTTATTAAATAATTTAGAATTATCCCTTTTATTACCTTTTCTATAGGTTTCTAATCGTTCTCCAAAGGAATTATTCATCACTTTCAAAACTATGCAAAACCAACGAAAAAGTTGACAGGTTTTGTTTTTAGATTGATTTTTAAATATGATGTTATAATAGAAAAGAGTGTTAATCAGAAAGGGGATTTAGCTTTGGCAAACAAAAACACAGAGGAAACATTGAAATTACTTGTTGATTTAGTATCAATCCCGAGTCCCTCAGGAAATACCAATGAAGTGATTTCTTACGTAGAAAAATACCTCACAGATCTACATGTTGAAACTAAAAGAAACCGCAAAGGCGGTCTTATTGCAACATTAGAAGGAAAGGATTCAAGTCAGCACCGCATGCTTACTGCACATGTGGATACACTTGGTGCCATGGTCAAGGAAATAAAGTCAAATGGAAGACTAAAAATTGACTTAATTGGCGGATTTAAATTTAATTCGATTGAAGGTGAATATTGCCAAATCGAAACGAGCAGCGGTAAAAAAATAACTGGTACCATTCTCATGCACCAGACATCAGTCCACGTTTATAAGGACGCTGGAAAAGCAGAGCGTAACCAAGAAAATATCGAAATCCGAATCGATGAAAAAGTACATAATGCAGAAGATGTTAGAGCCCTAGGAATTGAGGTGGGCGATTTCGTTTCCTTTGATCCACGGGTTGAAGTAACTCCAAGCGGATTTATTAAATCCCGTCATTTAGATGATAAAGCCAGCGTAGCGATTCTTTTACAATTGATAAAGCAATTAAAACATGAAAACATTCAATTACCTTACACTACACATTTCTTGATTTCGAACAATGAGGAAATTGGATATGGCGGGAACTCTAATATCTCCCCTGAAACGGTTGAGTACTTAGCTGTCGATATGGGCGCAATGGGTGATGGCCAATCAACCGATGAGTATACCGTTTCAATCTGTGTGAAGGATGCCAGCGGGCCATACCATTATGCACTTCGTAAAAATTTAGTACGTCTTGCTGAAGAAAACCAAGTTGAATACAAGCTCGATATCTATCCTTTTTATGGGTCGGACGCCTCGGCAGCGATTCGTGCTGGGCATGATATCGTACACGGCTTAATTGGGCCAGGGATCGATTCCTCTCACGCTTTTGAGCGCACACATGAATCATCCATTGAAAATACAGCAAAGCTTTTATACCATTATGTTCAATCTAAATTAGTTATTTAAAAAGTCTGTTTTCTAAAAGGTTGTGAGTTAAGAAAAGAGCCTTAAAAAAAGGAGTCCTCGTTATGTTGTCAAACATTGGTGTACCCGGATTAATCTTAATCCTAGTTCTTGCGTTAATTATCTTTGGTCCAAACAAACTTCCTGAGATTGGCCGTGCTGTTGGTAAGTCCATTCGTGAATTCAAGCGTGCAACGGAAGGAATCACAAATGACATCAAAGAAGAGTTTCAGGATGACCTCAAAGAGGCACAAAAAGAAAGAATTGACCTAAAAAAATAAGTGCAAGCTGCTATGCAGCTTGCACTTATTTTTTTATCTTCGTGATTTATCAGCAAATGCTTGAAGTTGATTGATTAACTTTTTCCGCACCTTATCATTTCTCAGTAAATAGGCTGCCCCTAATGCCGCAGTTGTCATAAGCAATCGATTCCTTGCCATTCTAAAATCCCTCCTTTATTACTTTACTACTTAACTGTTCCCACAGATTTATCTTTTTAACAGTATGACGTCAGATTTTTGATTAATTAAATTTACGAAACCGGTTATTTATAGTATTCTAAATATATAGATAATTACAAAAATCAACTTTATGAATCCCCATCCCTCCATCCCCATAAAAAGAAGGTGTTTTTAAATGGTTTTTCATTTATTTGCTGCCCTCTTATTTTTCGGTATTTCCATTTCCATCCCTGCCATTCCAGAAAGCTATTTGGCAGCAACAGTTCTCTCAGGTTTTATTGCACTACTAATCTTTTTGAAGAATTTATATCAACATGTGAATAATAAATTCCTTATGGAAGCTAGAAATGCAGAAAAGGAAAATATCATAAATCTTTCTACATTCAAAGGAAAATTTGTAAGTATTCGAAATGAAGAATCACCATTATCGGATGAATTTACTTTTATGATCTTTCATGACGGCTCAATAGAGATTCCCCTTTTTTGCCGGAATCATCGCGTTATACAAAAAGCTGCCCACTCCACGAATGAATTAATCGTGTATTATAAGGATTATATCCTTGTTAATGTCGAGGAAATCGAAAAGACACCAAATCCATAAACGGTTTGGTGTCTTTTCATACTTAGAGATTATTCTGCTAACATTGCTTTTATTTTCTCGTTATGCTGTTTAGATTGTTCAAGCAATTGATTTAATAGTGCTGCAGCCTGCTGATCATTTTTGGTCTCAACCGCAACCTTTAGGTCATGGTAGGTTTTCCAATTCCCCATTGCCTTGCCGCCATGTGCCTTTTGAACAAATTCCTCTTTTGTGATTTTTCCTGCGTCTAGCTGTTTTTTTAGCTCCTGAATTTTAGCCATTTTTTCTTGCTTCCACTTTTCGCGTTTCTGTGCATTTTCGGGGCTTAGCCACTTATTTCTTAATTCTTTTTTCTCTGCTAAAACCTTTGTCCATTCTGACTTTTTTTCCGGAGTATATTGGTCCACCCATGCCAGCAGGTTTTGTTCACGCTCAGCCATTTTTGCCTGCCAGTTTTTGTGACTATGCTCTTGTTTTTCACAATCACACTCTTCTGACTCCTTGTCCTCTGCTTTATCCTGAGAGCCAGGAACCGTACTTTTTTCACCTTGCTTTTCACTGTTATCTGGAGTCTGAAGATTCGCAGATGTAAAACCTGGCATGGCGAGGAAGAATCCTAGCATCATGATTAACAATCTAGTTTTCATTTCAATCTCCTTCTTTCTTTTCTTTATTCGTTCAAATAATTAATTTTGCACGAAATTATCATTCCCTATATGTTTAAAAAAATTTACCAATTCGACAAATTTTCATCCAATAACCCACTTGTTAATTACTAGCAGGTATCGTATTCTATGAATATAGAAGATATGTGAAACACTTCACAATAAAACCGAGCGTACCGCTCTATATTTTTTAAGTTTTTTTGTGAACAACTTCACAATATATATCGTAGATAATTTACTTATTGTAAGGAGAGAGATTAAAATGAACAAGCCAAAAATCGTAATCTTAGGGGCTGGATACGGTGGTATCATCACTAGTAAGAAGCTTGAGAAGCTATTAAAATCGGGAGAAGCAGACGTTACCTTAATCAATAAGCATGAATACCATTATATTACGACACAATTACATAAAACTGGAGTTGGCACTGCAGCCGATCGTCAAATTGCAATGGAAATTCCCGAATTGATTAATCCCGAAAAAACAAATTTTATCAAAGGCAGTGTCACGAGTGTTGATGTTAAGCAGCAAGTCGTTCAACTTGAGGACGGCGTAACTGTAGAATATGATTACCTCTTAATTGCTTTAGGTTTTGATATTGAAACCTTTGGAATCCCTGGCATTAAAGAACATGCTTTTGCTATCCGGAGCTTTAGAAGCACGAAAGCCATTTATAACCAAATCGTAAGGCAATTAACTCAATATAAAGAGGACAAGGATCCATCACGCCTTACCTTTGTAGTAGCCGGAGGCGGATTTACAGGGGTTGAAATGCTGGGTGAACTTGCTGAAGGGCTTCCTAAACTTTGCAAAAAGTATGAGGTCCCGTTTGAAGAAGTAAAGATTGTTGCTGTCGAGGCTGCACCATCTGTAATTCCATTTTTTCCAAAGGAATCAATCCACTATACAACGGAAGTATTAGAAAAGTTTAATATCGACATGTATATGTCTACAAAAATATTAGAATGTACACCTGAGAAAGTCATTCTTGAAAATGATATTGAAATTCCAACACGAACATTAATTTGGTCTTGTGGTGTAAAAGGAAATCCAATTGTTCAAAACTGTGGTCTACCAATCGTAAAAGGTAAACTCCCTGTTGACTCATATCTCCGCGTTAAGGATATGGAAAATATCTTTAGTATTGGTGACTGCTCACTATTTATGAAAGATGATAAAAATGCATTACCTCCAACAGCACAGGTGGCCCTTCAGGAAGCTGATGTGTGTGCAAAAAATATTGTCGCTGCCCTTCGAGGCGGAAGCTTAAAAGCGTTTGAATACCACCACAAAGGTTCTGTAGCATCGATTGGAAACTTTGCAGCTGTAGGTAAAGTTGGTAATTTCCGACTTTCTGGATTATTTGGTGCCTTTATGAAACAAGTAATCGAGGCTCGCTATTTATTAAACCTTGGCGGTCCTTCTCTTATCATGAAACAACACTTTGGAGTTAGTAAAGAACCAGTAAAGATGACTGCTAATCAGTAATTAAATTGAACCAATGGAGTAAGGATTCCCTCCCTTTCTGCCTATTGAATAGAATATCCCTTATTTATACTGGTGCCTATATCCCCCAATGTTAGGCAGCAAAACCACCTTTCAACTTGAGAGGTGGTTTTTTTGTAAAAGAATATTTCTCTTCTCATGATAGACTTCTGCCCTCCAAATTAGAACATGGCCTGAATAGGATACTAAGAAAGCTAATGTTTAAGGGGAATGATCAAATTGCGAGTCATAAATGAAAAATTCAGCCAATATTCCCACTTAATAACCGATGAAAAAATTGCTCCACACATACCGGAAACGGCATTATTAAGCAAGAGAACCTTTTATGAATATATAAATAAATACTATCAAGTATACTTGCGTCCCTGTCATAACTATAAAATATCCATTTTAGTCACATCCCTTGAGGACCAACAATTTCGAATCGAATCGGGAAGCATAAATGAAATTATACAAGGAACACACAAAGTGTATCAGTTTATTGAAAATAATCTGCTTGATGGTAAAAGGTTTATTATTCAACAGGGATTTCCCCGTTTAATGATCAATGAAAATCACTTCGATATTCGAGTATACGCAGTGAAAACATCATCTAAATGGATGATTACTGAGAAAATAGCACGGATTACCCCTGATGGCTATTCTATCACCGATGAAGTGAAGGGAGTATTTCCTCTCTCCTCCGTCCGTCCAGAATCTTCTTTTAACAGCATTTTTCAAGGAGCATGCACTCAATTAGATGATATTGCCCTCTTAATTGCTATAAAACTCGAGGAAAAATATCCTACATGCAAGTTTGTGATAATTGATTTCATCCTTGACCTATTAGGAAAACCTTGGATGAATGAAATAAGGTTTAGATTTTCAGACGGTAAATGGGATTGGTACCAAGTGTTAAGAGGTGAGAAGGAGCTTTTCCCTTATCTGCCAGAAACCTATCCTTATCATGAAAAGGTCCTGCTTTCTTATCTCGAAGTATATAAAAACTGTATCATTAAGCCCAATACAAGCCAATGGGGTATCGGTATAGCGGTGATAACTCAGTTAGAAAATGAATCATTTGAAATTCATTCAGAGCGCAGTAAGATACCTTTTATTGATTTCCATGATGTGTTAGAAAAAATTCATGAGCGGTATACTTCAAAAAAAGCTTATCACATCCAAGAAAAAATACCTCTTACCACAATCAAAGATTGCCCGTTTGATGTCAGAGTCATGGTCCAACGGAAAAATGTTAACTCCGACTGGGTTGTTACGGGCAAAATTACCAGAACGGCGGCGAAAGGATATATTGTTACCAATGTTGCAAAGTCATTATCGACAGTTGAGGATGCTATAGTAGCTTCCAAGATTGATCTTAAAAATATCGATTCACTGCTATGGGAAATTGACCAATTGGGTATACTCGTTGCGAGACAGCTGGAGAAAGTGTACCCTGACTCATGCTTGTGGGGGATGGATATAGGAATCGATCAGGAAGGGAAACCATGGTTCATAGAAGCCAACCTCGTTCCTGACGTATCTATTTTCCGTTACTTGCCTGATAAAACGATGCTAAATATGATCAAAGAATACCTAAGAGAAGCTAGGAAAAAATCAGATGACCAATAAAAAAGAGTTATTCATTATTTCAGGAATAACTCTTTTACTTTATTAATAAACATCCTTTTTGGTAAACACATAAAAGGAAACAAATAATCCAGCACACCACCAGACAAGAAGGACCATCATTGAAAAGGACAGCGTCATCCCTTCTATTGGGGGTGGATTTCCATTCATGTAGTTAGTTAACTTTAAATTTACCATAAAGAAATATTTTGCTGATTCCCAGGACGAAACCATATTACTAAGAATCGCTCCTGAAATGAGTGCTGCTAACATCACACCCATACCAGCCGCTGTACTTCGAATGAGAACGGATAACATGAATGAAAGTGTTCCCACGACGATGGCCACTAGCCAAACAAGCCCAAAATCCATTAATAAAAACTGCCATTGATCGATTAATTTCACACTTGCAGTATTTAGACCTGCATCTGTAACACTAAACCCAGTCAATACCGGTGCTCCCCAGCCTTTATATCCAAACACCAACCCTGAAATACTGTAGGAAAGCAGGCCGGCAATAGCAACAATTAACGAGATGGCAAGAATAAGGGTTAAATACTTACTTAGAAGGACCTTCCACCTCTTAACTGGTCTCGTCAACAGCAGCTTAATAGAACCCTGACTGTGCTCAGAAGACACGATATCACTGGCAATGACCATAACCATTAAAGGAATAAACAATTCAATCGAATTTTCTAAAAAAATCCTCATAAACGTAGGAGCACCTGGCTCCGATGGATTTATATCGTGGTCAAGATAATATTGATTTTGTTGTAAGGCAATTTGGAGCTGTTGTTTCCATTCATCTGAAATCCGAGGGCTGCTGATACGGTTTTGCTGGTCAATAATTGTTTGTTGTATAATGGTCCGCCAATCGTCGGTTCCTAACTTTTCTTTTTGCCTTTCATTCTCTTTAAATTGTGCATAAGTGAATAACGCCACCAATATACCTATGATAATCGCTATAACCACTAATCTCTTTTTTGCAATTAGTTTCATCATTTCATTTTGGATTAGTTTATTCAATTGAGTCACCCCCGGTTAGTTCGAGGAACAAATCTTCTAACACAGGCATTTTACGATACATCTCTGTGACGGAAACGCCTGCTTCCACCAGCATTTTATTCAACTCAGCAATCTTCATTTCATCATATTCGGTTGAGACCGTACCATCATCTCTTTCTTCAATGGCTGTGAGTGAACGTAACACCTTTTTCCCCTTTTCAACAGGATGAAAACGCCAAATGATTCGTTCCCGATTGGATAACAAGTTATCGACTGAATCGGTCGTAATCACAGTTCCTCGAGAAATGATTGCCACTCGATCACATAATAACTGAATTTCACTTAAAAGGTGGCTGGAAACCAGAACGCTCAGTCCTTCCTCTTCGGCAAGAAACCGGATAAATTCACGCATTTCTCTGATTCCAGCAGGATCTAATCCATTCGTAGGTTCATCAAGGATTAATACCTTAGGTCTTCCTAAAAGCGCCTGTGCAATTCCAAGTCTCTGCCTCATCCCTAAAGAATAGGTTTTAACTTTATCATGAATTCGATCTCTTAGACCGACCAGTTCGGTGACCTCCCTGATTCGCTCTTCACCAATGCCATCAAGCATATGGGCAAAATGGAGTAAATTGTCATAACCAGACAAATACGGGTATAATTCAGGGTTTTCAACGATACAACCAAGATGCTTCATTGCTTCCTCAAAGTGACCGACAATATTAAAGCCGCCAATTTGAATACTTCCGGATGTTGGTTTAATTAATCCTACCAGCATTCGGATCGTTGTCGTTTTCCCAGCACCATTAGGACCTAAGAAACCAAATACCTCTCCTTCCTTTAACTCAAAACTTATTCCTTTAATGATTTCTTTTTTACCAATTACCTTTTTTAAATTATGTACAGATAACGTAATATTCTCCATATGGCCGGTCTCCTTACCAGGTTAGCAGTGAAGCCACTCGTTCAGCAATTAAACGGTACCCTTTTGTATTCGGATGGAACTTGTCAGTATAAAGATAATCATTTACCTTCAACTCAAAAAGATCAAATGTTGGTACAAAGACGATTTTTGGAAAAGCTGCGCTTAATTCAGCACTTTGATAATTCCAGTGCCGAACGACTGCAGACATCTCTTTCCCCCGCTCTAACTCACTAAAAGGATTATATAAACCGATGAAAAAGACATTTGCTTCACTATTACTTGCACGAATCTGTTGAAAAATAAAATTCATATTCTCCATGAATTTTTTCTCAATGTTCGCAATGTCAGCTGCTTCAAACTCCAATAACCCTTGTCCACCTCTGAACAAGTCATTGCCGCCCATTGTTACTAAAATCATATCTGCACTTTTCAGCTGCCGCTTCACTTCGGTTTGTTGAATTTGCTGCTTAAGTTGGCCGGATTCCTGACCGCTTATGCCAAGATTCGTCAGCCTGACATCCTGCTTTGATTTTTCCTTTATTTCATCTAGGAGAAAACCTACATACCCTTTTCCTGTTTCATCCCCTGTACCTCTTGTTAAGGAATCACCTATGGCGACAATATGCATGCCATCTTTTTTCTCTGCTTTCATTTCTACATTGGTTTTCTCTTGGATTTTATCAGGCTTGCCTGCATAATATTCACTTACAGCCCATCCAAGTCCAACCAGCCAGAGGAGGCAAAAAAATATTGATATCATGGTTACAGATTTTATGACGTTTTTATTCACATAGCTTCATCCTTTCTGGCTATTTCTACCTTTTATTTAATCACAATTACTGGATGAATCAAACTTTCAAGACAGAAAAAAACCGATTTCCTAAACGGAAACCGGTTCTTCCTTCACACTTTCTTCTAAACTGCCTTTTGGTCCAAAGAATTCAAAGTGAATTCTCTCTTCCGCAACGCCTAAATTCTTTAAAGAAGCATTGATTGATTTCATAAATGGTACAGGGCCACAGAAATAGAAGTCTGCATCGGAAACAGGAATATTTTTAACAAGCCAGTCTCGCGTTACATATCCTTCAACATCAAAAGATTGGTTCTTACGGTCTTCTTCTGTTGGTGAATCATAAAAGAAATAGGAATTTACATTTTCTAGAGAAGATACTGACTCCACTTCCTCTCTTAATGCATGAACATTACCATTGGCTGCAGCGTGAATGAACGTTACATTTCTCTCAGGCTGAACTTCAACCACTGTTTTTAACATACTCAACATTGGTGTTAAGCCGACACCGCCGCCTAATAATACAACAGGTGTATTTTTTTCAGTATCAAGAACAAAATCTCCCGCTGGAGCACTTACCTGTAAGATTTCTCCCTCTGTAACCGTATCATGAAGATAATTTGAAACCATTCCGTCAGGGTTCTTTGTACCTGCTTCACGTTTTACGCTAATACGGTAATAATCCTTACCAGGTGAATCTGATAAACTGTATTGACGAATATGTGTAAATTCCTCACCATCGATTTCAAGTTTAATACTGATATACTGACCAGGAAGGTATTGGGCAATTTCTTTATTGTCTGTAGGTTTTAGGTAAAAGGATGTAATTACATCACTTTCCTCAACTTTGCGGTCAACCACAAAACTACGGAAACCATCCCAGCCTCCTTTTTGATTTTCAGCTTCTTCATACATTTCTGCCTCAACACTGATAAAGGCATCCGCAATTACTCCATAAGCCTCTGCCCAGGCATTGATAATTTCATCTGTTGCAGCGTCTCCTAAAACGTCTTTAATTGCTAAAAGTAAGTGTTTATCAACAATCGGATAATGTTCTGGTTTAATGCCAAGACTTCTATGTTTATGAGCAATTTGTTTAACAACTGGAAGGATTGCTTCAAGATTATCAATATATTGAGCAGCCGCATAGACAGTCCCTGCTAGCGCTTTTTGTTGTCTGCCTTGCTTTTGGTTTGCATGATTGAAAATATTCAATAATTCCGGATGATTCCCGAACATCATTTGATAAAAACGTGTTGTAATGGCTTCTCCGTGTTTTTCTAAAACTGGTACTGTTGATTTAATGATTTCAATTGTATTACGATCTAACAAAACTATCACTCCTTATGGAGTGGTTATCACTGTTTATATAGTGATTATATGAGATATTACACTTGGAGTAAGTGATGCAAATCACACATCATGAAATTTGGTTCATTCGAACCAGAAGTTAAGATGTCGTGTCCTTAATTGAGTAACCAGCAAAAGTAAATTTAGAGGAGGTTTTCCGCTTAAATGCAAAATGGAGCTAGTTTCGGGGGATATAAACGGAGGGTTTCCGCTTAATCAAAGCGAAATCCCCTATTTTCGATTTTTCCGAGCCAATAGACGGAATCTCTCCGTCTGTTTGAGTATTTTTTATTACTAATTACGTATTTAGCGGAATTTCTCCGCTTATTTCTTACGATTAGTCAAGTGTATTTCAGTTAATTCATTATTTTTGCGAAAACGCAGGTGTCTCTAAGTTCCTTACTATCTACAGAGATACCATCATTTTTTAAGATGCCCTCAAGGGTAAAACCTAATTTTTCTGGAATTGCACGACTTTTAATATTTCGTGGATCACAACGAATCTCAACTCGTTTAGCATTAAGTTCGGTAAATGCAAACCTCATAATTGCTTCTGTCGCTTCCGTTATATATCCTCTGCCAGAAAAACGGGTATCAATCCAATAACCAATCTCAAACTTTGGTACTTCCCAATTAATTCTATGAAGACCTGATGAACCAATAAATTCACCGGTTTCCTTATTGAATAAATGTAATCTTAAATCTTCACGGGTTATAAACTTTGCAATACTGTCTCTTACATTCGCTTCTACATCTTGCTCTGTTTGATTCATATGAGCCCATGGCATCCACGGTTTTAGTTCATTCAATGACGCCTGGATTGCTTCATATACATATTTCCCATCACCTGGTAAGGGCTTGCGGATTAACAACCTTTCTGTGGTAAACTCCTCTGGAAATTCTATTAAACTTGGATTCATTTTGTCTCCCCCTTTAAAAACTTTGAATCTTCATGAAGTCCATTTTCTCTTTTCTTTTTCGACTTTGGGCTTTATAAACCCTTCATGGTGACCACTTATGCGATATTTCTTTCATTTTGGGCTTCATGGAGGGCTTATGATGACCATTTTACCGATTTCCCTTTCACTTTGGGCTTCATAAACCCTTCATGATGACCACTTTCGTGATTTTCCTTTCATTTTAGGCTTCATGAACGGCAATTAATAAAAAGACCCTTCCAAAAAGGAAGAGTCTCCACAAAAATATTAGTATGCTTTTGCCCAATAAACCATCTTGTCTGCTTCTTTTCCACAGCATACACATGTAGTAGAAACCTGCTCTTGTTCAAAAGGAATACATCTTGAAGTTGCTGTTGTTTCTTCTTTGATTTTCTCCTCACACGCAAGCTCTCCGCACCACATAGCTTTAATGAAGCCTGGTTTTGCTTCAAGCTTTTCCTTTAATTCAGGAAGTGTGGTCGCTACAGATGTTCTTTCTTCACGGTGATTCAACGCTTTATTGTATAAATTAGATTGGATTTCATCAAGTAATTCCACAAGTTTCGTTTCTAATTGATCCAATGGTACAAATACTTTTTCCAATGTATCTCTTCTAACCAATACAACCTGCTTGTTTTCAATATCTTTTGGTCCCACTTCTAAACGAACTGGAATTCCCTTCATTTCGTATTCATTGAATTTCCAGCCTGGCTTTTTATCACTTGCGTCAATATCTACGCGGGCAACATTTGAAAGAGACTTCTTCAAATCATACGCAAAATCAAGAACGCCTTCTTTATGCTGTGCGATTGGCACAATCATAACCTGAGTTGGCGCTGCTTTTGGAGGAATAACTAAACCACGGTCGTCACCATGAACCATAATCAATGCACCAATAATTCTTGTCGTAAAGCCCCATGAAGTTTGGTGTACATACTGAAGCTTCCCTTCTTTGTCCGTATATTGGATATTGAATGCTTCCGCAAAACCAGTTCCAAAGTGGTGGGATGTTCCTGACTGCAGGGCTTTACCATCGTGCATTAAGCTTTCAATGGTAAAAGTAGCTTTAGCTCCAGCAAATTTTTCTTTTTCGGTCTTCTGACCTTTAACTACAGGAATCGCAAGGATCTCTTCACAAATCGCTGCATAGACATTCAGCATTTTGATCGTTTCTTCCATCGCTTCTTCATCCGTTGCGTGTGCAGTATGACCTTCCTGCCATAAAAATTCTAATGTCCGTAAAAATGGACGGGTTGTTTTTTCCCAGCGAACTACGTTAGCCCATTGATTATAAAGCTTTGGTAAATCCCTGTAAGAATGAATGATATTGCTATAATGCTCACAGAAAAGAACTTCAGATGTTGGGCGCACGACTAAACGCTCAGCCAGCTCCTCAGAACCACCATGTGTTACCCATGCCACTTCAGGTGCAAAGCCTTCAACATGATCTTTTTCTTTTTGCAGCAAGCTTTCAGGGATAAATAATGGCATATAGACATTTTCATGTCCTGTTTCTTTAATACGTCGGTCTAATTCATTTTTAATATTGTCCCATAGGGCATATCCATAAGGGCGGATAATCATTGATCCGCGTACACTTGAATAATCAATTAAGTCTGCTTTTGTTACAACATCGGTATACCACTGGGCGAAATCCTCGTCCATACTGGTAACATCTTTTACAAATTCCTTTGCCATTTTTGACACCTCATTATTTTTTTAAAATATCGCTGTGTGCTAAACTGGACTGTTGATTTGCGCTCCAGGCACTTCGCTTTCCGCAGGCGGTTCGGGAAGCCTCCTCGACGCTAAAGCGTCTGCGGGGTCTCCCCTGTCCCGTCCTCCTGCAGGAGTCTTCGTGCCTTCCACGCAAATCAACAGGTGCCAATATTAATATTACGCTTTAACACAGGTTTGAATATAAAAAGGCCTTGGCCCCAAAAAGGGACCAAGACCTGGCGATACCACCCTAAATTCATAAAGCAAATGCTTTATACTCTCGACATGATAACGGATTTTATCCGCATGTATCTTCAAATAAGAATCCGATACAGAACTCCAAGGCAGGTTCAAATGTCTGTCTTAAGAAACCTTCCACCAATGGTTTCCTCTCTTTGTAAGACACCTTACATTTTACTAATCCTCTTCACAGTTTAAAATAGTATTCTTGAAAAAATTATATAGTTCTAACACGAAAATGTCAAATACTATTATGGAAAAATATTCTGATTACATATTACAATGCTTTATTTCTAGCCTGGATTTCGGTTACAATTAGTAGGAATGAGGTGATATTCTTGAAAAATGACGAAAAGAATGAGATTGATCAGGAAGAAGAAGAAAAACGATACTTACTTGACCTTATGAAAATGCAAAATGAAGCGTTAAAAAGAATCTATAAAAACACCATAGATAACGAGAAAATCAATAAACCCAATGGACGTTGAGAACGTCTTTTTTTATTTCCAGTGAAGTTTTCATTAAACGTTCATAAACGCCACCAAAAAGACAATCTTTATGTTTATCAATGCATTTATAATGTACATATGTTGTTTATTAACTGTTAGAGGGGATTTCAAATGTATGTATTATCGATTTTCACAATCGTTATTATGAGTGTATTGACTGGATTTTCCATTCTTCTGCTCCATCGGAAGAAAAATAAACTTGCAAGCCTTTCAGGTACGATTGTCGTAATCGTCCTGACAATGATGGGAGGATTATTAGCTGGATATATCAGCGGGATTCTTTCAGGCGAATTATTTTTCCCTGTTGGCTTAGGTACTTTAATTGGTTTTGTCCTAGGTTTTATTGCTGGCCAGCCTGTTGGGATGTTGGCGATTTTAAGCGGATCGGTTTCCGGTATTGTAAGTGGAATGATCGGTGCCCTCTTAGGTGCCATCCTTCAGTTTGATAACCCAACAATCATGCTTGGGATATTACTAGGCTTGTATGTTATTATTCTTGGTCTAGTTATTTTATTTATCATTGTTGATACAAACGGTAAGCTATCACTGGATACACAAGGAATTTCACCATTTAATATTTTTTCAGCTGGACTGGTTCTGATTGCCTTATTTTTATTTTTATACAGTAGTGATCTAGTCAAAATTCCTGGTGAAGCCGAAGCAGCTCAAACACAGGAGACAAATACTCCTCCAGCAAAAACAGAACTTGATATTACGGGTGAAACTAATCCTAAAATAGACATGATGGTAACACCGACTGGCTATTCTCCCAATGTGATTAGAGTAAAAAAAGGTGTACAAGTGGAGTTAAACATTACAAATCCGGGTGACAATAGCTGTTTTTCAACCTTTATGATGCCAGATTTCGATTTAAACAATATTAATCTAAAGGCAGGTACAACAAATTTAACCTTTACCCCTGACAAAGAAGGAGAATATACCTTTACATGTGGAATGAATATGTTTAAAGGGACAGTTATAGTGGAGTAGAGCAAGAAAGCACGCTGAGAATTTCTCAGCGTGCTTCTTTTTTACAAATGTGTTGAATGATCATGTACAACGGTATCGGTATTCTTTTTAAACGGCCAATAGTTTGCCTCGCCAAAGGTTTTGACCATGACGGGAACAAACAACGGTAAAATTACAAGAGCATAGAGTGAAAGTCCGATTAATAGAATGGCCGCAATTTGTAGTAAAGATAAAACACCAGCTGGCATCATCGCAGCAAAAGTACCGCCCAAAATGACAGCCGCCGAGATAATAACCGTCCCCATTTTCTTCATCGAGATGAGAATCGCTTGTTCTACCGGCATATGTTTAAATTCATTAAATCGGTCCATTAAGAAAATACTGTAATCAATTCCGAGTGCAATTAATATGACAAACGCGAAGAACGGAACAGCCCAGCTAATTCCTGAATAACCTAAGATATTTACAAATAATACCTCAGCAAGTGCCATAGAAGTAAAATACGTTAAAATTAATGAACCTATCAAATATAAAGGCATAATGATGGAACGGAACAGAATGATTAGAATAATCGTAATCCCAATTAACATAAGCACTACTGTTCGAGAATAGTCAGCTTGCGAAATATTATCTAGATCATGATGCATACTAGATACACCGCCGACTGCTATTTCTGCGTTTTCAAGCTTCGTGTCCTTGACAATGCGTTCCACTGTATCTTTAATTTCAGGAACCGTCTGAAGAGCTTCATTCGAATATGGGTTCATATTAAAGACCACATCAATCGTCATTACTTTACGATCCTTTGACATATAGGTGTCTAAGACTTGCTCAAAGTCTTCACCATCAAGGACCTCTTGTGGAATAAAGAAACCATTTTGCTTTTGTTCCGATACTCCAGCTAGATACTCCTGTGCAGACTCCAAACCATCAGAGACTTGATTTAAGCCATCCGCGCTTTGTGTTAACCCATCTGAAAGCTGAGTAATTTGACCGCTCATATCCTTAAAGCCTGTTAATATCTGCTGCTGACCACTATTTAATCCATTTAGACCATTTGAAAATTGAGGCAGGCTATCCACAATTTGTCCTTGGCCATTTCCCATTGTGTAAAGTCCTGATTCAATCTCTGTTAAACCTTTTAAGAGATCTTCCATTCCCTTCACAAGTGCTTCCTGACCTGCAATGGCTTCTGAAAAATTACTATTTGCAAAGCTAATTCCTTCCTGAGCCCCTTTTAATCCTGCATTCAATTGATTCAAGCTGCCTGCTAATTCTGCAGTTGCTACCTGAGAACCCTGAATGGTCATTTTGATAGCTTGATAGTTTTGATTTTGCCCAATATCACTATATTCATTTTCTAAATTCGTAAAATATTGATTGGTTGCCACTAAGGACGCATTTAGATCACTTAAGCCCTTTTCAACTAATTTATAGTTTCCTTCAAGTGCATTTAACCCTTGGGCCGCCTGTTTGTAACCCTCGAGCAGCTGTTTACTGCCCGCCAAAACTTCGGCAGATTTAGTCTTGATTACCGCTAGACCTTCTTTTACTTGGGTCGTACCAGCAGCACCTTGTCTTAATCCATCTTCAATTTTTGCAAGGTTTTCTTGAATGGTTCCCATGCCTGTTTGGAGCTGAGATGTTCCGGCAATCAATTGACCGATTCCATCAGCTGCCTCTTCCATTTTAGGCTGATTAGCAGCGAGCTGGCTGCCTGCATCGGCAAGACCATTGCTAATCTGTTCAATTCCATCATTTCCTTGACCAAGACCATCCTCAAGACCTTTTACCTGCTCTGAAATATATAAATCGTCAATGGTTTCACCTGTAGGGCGAGTAACGGAACGGACTGTGTCAACACCGCTAATTTTATTTAGCTCTTGGCTGATTTTTTCCGTCAGAGCAATGTACTCAGACGTGTTCAGCTCATCATCATTTTTAAAAACAATTTGTGTTGGCATAGATTCACCAGGTCCGAATCCATCAGCAATAATATTAAATCCTTGGATTGAATTGAACTCATCACCAATTTCCTCTAAAGAGTTAAACGACAAATCTCCATCATACGTAAATAATGCCGGAACTGAAATGGCTGCTACCATGAGTAGCGCGATTAAAGGACGTGCTAACGCAAAGCCGCCAACAAAGCCCCAAAATTTACTTTCACCATGTTCAAGCTTACCTTTTGATGGCCAGAATAATTTCTTGCCTAATACAGCCATAAAGAACGGAACAATCGTAAAAAGGCCGATTAATAATAAGGCTACTCCAATCGCTACAGCAGCTGCTGATTGATAAAGAACAAAGGTAGAAAAACCAATAGATGCAAAACCAATCATAACGGCTAATCCGCTAAAAAACACCGTTTTACCTGCATTTCGATACGTAATAACAATTGCTTCTACTACACTATCATTCTTAGACATTTCCTCTTTAAAACGACTAAGCAGCAATATACAATAATCAGTCCCAATACCAAACAATACAGCCACTAAGAATATCTGCGTGAACGTTGATAATGGGAAATTCACTTTATCTACTAATATCGCAACGATGGATTGGGAAGCTAAATAGCTGAATCCAACTGTTACTAATGGAATAATTGGAGCGATTGCTGATTTAAATACAAGCAAAAGAACAATTAAAATAAAAACAACCGTAATCCCTTCGGTCTTCTTAAGACCTTCTTGTGAGTTGGTTACAAGGTCCTCAGAAATCAGCCAGTTTCCTGTATAATAATGGTCTAATTTCACATTATCCAATGCTTTATACAAGGCATTTGTGATTTCTTTTGCTTCACGGTCATTTACTGCTACATTTAAGGAAACAAGAATGGTTTTACCGTCCTTCGATACAAGCTGTTCTTTCAATTCTTCTTGATTGAAATGAGTCAGGATTGAAGTTATACCTAAATCACTCTTCTCTTTTTCCAGTTGATTAATCGCCTTTTCTGCCTTGGAAAAGTCTTCTTCCGTCAACTTTTTGTCACTATGGAAGACCAATGCTGTTTGTAATTCATTTCCGCTATTTTCACTTGACTGGACATCGTTTAAAATTTCCTCGGCCAAAGTAGAAGAATAGCCTTTCGGAACGCTGATTTGTCCTTTGTCCCGGACAAGCTGTTCCATATTTGGTGCAGACAAAAAGAGAACTGCGATGACTGCAATCCATGCCAGGAGGACAAACCATTTTCCTTTTATAATCGCTCTCACGTTTTTACTCCCCCATTTCTTCCTTTTTCATGTTGGTTAATATCAGGGCTAATTTCTCATACGTATTAATAAAATTAGTGATTTCCGTTTCATCAAATTGGGTAATCAATGACTCTACCAAAAGGTGCACCTTTTCCTGAGTTTTTCGACTCATCTCTTTTCCTTTTTCACTTAAGGTAAGATATACTACTCTTCGATCGTTTTCATCTCGTGTTCTTTCAATTACACCTCTGTCCGCTAATCGATTAATGATAGCGGTAATCGCACTTTTATTGACCTCAAAGGCCTCTGCCAGTTCAGAGGACGTACACTCAGTAGAATTCTGAATGTATCTAATAATGTAGTGCTGATCAATCGTAATATCTTCTTCAATCTGACTTTTGATTAAGGACTCAGCCTTCTTATTGACTTCAAAAGAAACGGACACATAGCGGTCGATTAATTCTTGAATGATTTTTTTATCCATCGTCCATTTCTCACCTCACTTCTACTTTAAAAATAATAGTTAAACTGTTAAACTATTCACCTGTTTAACTATATGGTATGTTATAAATGGTGTCAATAAAAAAAAGGCTAGCAATTGCTAACCTTTTTCTTGTTATTTTTGCAAATTATTTTTGTATTATACCTTTGGGTATAATATCTCATCGATTATTCCATATTCTTTGGCTTCTTCTGCACTCATAAAGTAGTCGCGGTCGGTATCTTTTGCGACTTTTTCAACACTTTGACCGGTTCTTTCGGCAATAATTTGATTGATATGTTCCCGCAATTTTAAGATTCGTTTTGCTGAGATTTCTATTTCTGTAGCCTGACCCCTGACGCCACCCAGAGGCTGATGGATCATGATTTCACTATTTGGCAATGCATATCGCTTTCCCTTCGTCCCAGCTAGCAGCAGCATGGCACCAAACGACGCTGCCATTCCCGTACATATGGTTCTGACGTCAGGCTTAATGTATTGCATCGTATCAAAAATGGCAAACCCCGCTGAGGTAGAACCGCCTGGACTGTTAATATAGAGAGAGATTTCTTTATCAGGTGCGTCCGCTGCTAAAAATAATAATTGAGCTACAACGCTATTCGCGGTATGATCATTAATTTCTTCACCAATTATAATGATTCGGTCCTTTAATAGCCGAGAATATATATCATAAGAGCGTTCACCGCGGTTGGACTGTTCAATTACATATGGAATCGTACTCATTTCTAAATCCTCCTTAAAAGCAAGTAATTGGCTATGCAGCCATACAGAGAGTGCTTAAAGGAGCTGAAGATTTGAATGGGATTGGTTTTCTGGAAACTGCCTTAGGAACATCAATCAACCTGATTACGGACGGTATGGCTTCAATTAGGACAGTTGGGTCTTGGTTGACGAGTGAATCATGAAAAAGATCCCTGAGCTGTTCTCGTTCCTCCTCTTCCCAAAACGAATCTAAGGAAAAAGGTTCCCGTTCATTTCCGATTCGTTTCTTAGCCCTGTTAAGACTCGCCTTTACTGCCATTTCGGTCGTATTTAATATTTCTGCAATTTCCTTCGATTGATATTGAAACGCTTCTTTTAAAAGAAAAATGATTGCCTGCCGTGGAGTAAAAGTATCCAGTAACAAATCCACTGAAGCAATCGTATCCCCCGCTGAAAAATAGTTCTCCTCACGCATTTGTTCATGAATGAATGGTTCGTTCTTTCTTTTACGAAGTGTATCCATCCAATGATTGTGTGCTATTTTATTTAATAACGCCGGAGTGATTCTCTCTTGGCTGTAATAGGATATTGCCTTTACCAACGCCTCTTGTGCTAAATCGTCTCCATCCCATTTACTCTGGGTAAGAAAATGACAATACTTCTGCAGTTTAAAATAATATTCATTCCAAGTGGAATCCTCAGACCCTTCATCATGCTGCACAGCCTCTAAGGTGCACAGGCTAAGTTTGTTTGACATTATTTTCACTCCCTTAACACTCTCTACACTATAAACGTTTAGGTGGAATAAAAAGATACGGGTATAAAAACTTTTCTTATTTACTACTATATACATTTTTGAAACTTTTTCGCCAAGTTAACGTAAATGTAAGCAGTAGGAAATATATCAGTGAAGAATTCGTTCTTCTACAATGGTTGCTTTATAATAAAATAAAAATAGTAAACACGATTAGGAGTGAAATACGTGGGAGTTACACTTAGTAAAGGACAAAAAGTTGATTTAACAAAGTCACATCCTGGTCTGCAGAATGTTGTCGTTGGCTTAGGATGGGATATTGCACATAATGGGTCTAACTTTGATTTAGATGCTTCCACCTTTTTATTAGGAGCGTCTGGAAAGGTTCAAAGCGACCAGGATTTTATTTTTTATAATAATCCATCTGGAGGCAATGGCTCAATAAATTACAGTGGGGACAACCGCAGTGGAGCTGGCGAACGTGATGACGAACAAATCCGCATCGATTTGCAAAGAGTGCCAAGCCACATCCACCGAATTGCATTCACGATTACGATTCATGACGCACAAATGAAGCACCAGAATTTTGGACAAATCTCTAATTCATACGTGCGCATTTACAATGAACAAACGAATGAAGAGCTGCTTCGTTTTAACCTAGGCAGAGACTTTACTGTTGAAACCGCGATTGTTGCAGCAGAACTTTACCGCCATAACGGAGAATGGAAATTTAATGCGATAGCCAGTGGTTTTCAAGGTGGACTAGCTGCTTTATGCGGCAATTTCGGTGTAAGTGTGGATGATCCGGCACCGGCAAACACACCGCCTGTTCAACAAAATTTATTTAACAACCATCAAAATCAGTTTAACAATCAGAACCAATATAGCAGCCAAAATCAATATAATAATCAACCATCCTATAATCAAAATTCATACAGCTCTAACCCATACCAACAAAATCAACAGCAGCAGAGTATCCATTTACAACCGGAATCATCCTATTCTCAGCCAGCTTTTGGATATCCAACCCAAACCTCACATGGAAGCACCAATCGTACATATGGAGATGATATTCATTGTCCACGCTGTAGTTCATCTAATATTCGTACTGGACAAAAGGGATTTGGTTTGGGTAAAGCAGCGATTGGCGGTTTAATTCTTGGGCCAGTCGGTTTGCTTGGAGGATTTATTGGGAAAAATCAGTTGAAATTCACATGTAATAGCTGTGGCAACTCATGGTCCCCAAACCAAACGGACTACGCGGAATGGGCGAATCAATCCAAGAGAAAAGCACAAGAATTGTTTAATCGTTACAAGAGTCAGGACGTATTAGAAGCGGTCGTAGCCGCTTGTGCATTAGTTTCGATGGCAGACGGTTACTTGGATGCTATGGAAAGACAAAAAATGGTGGAATTTATTCATTCCAGCGAAGAATTACGCGTATTTGACAGTAATAAAGTGCTTCAACGATTTAATTACTTTGTGTCCCGTATTGAAGCCGATCGTATGATTGGAAGAGCTGAAGCCTTCCGTGCACTTGGAAAAATAAGAACGAAGCCTGAAATTGCCCGTTTAGTGGCTCGTTACTGTATTGCTATTGGTTATGCAGATGGCAACTTTGACCACAATGAAATGCAAATGGTCAGCGATATTTGCCGTGAGCTTGGTTTGAATCCTGGTGAGTTTCTATCATAAAAATAAAAACCTCAATCGGTTAATTTGGATTGAGGTTTTTATTGCTTATTTTTGCCAAACTCGTTTATTCTCAACTCGTTTTGTCAGACCCTTGGAATCTAACTTTTCTAAAAATGGAATCATATATTTTCGTGAAAGGTCTAAAATTTCTTTCGCATTGCCTACTTCAAACTCCTCACCTGTCCCACCTTGGAGTTTTTCGACCGCCTCTTTAAAGACAACACCATGATAAGCGAATTGCTCATCCAAATGAACCACCAATTCTTGCTCCTCCAGAAAACGTCTCAAATCAGCCTCCAGCGTGTCAGGAATACCGGATTCTGAAAAATAATCCTTATAATAGCGAACCTTTAGCCCGTCTTTCTTTAATTCACTCAGCATGTTATCCGCACGCTTTTGCCAGCTTTTTGGTACATGTGGAACAAAGCCTGATAAGGAAACAAACTGCTCTTTTCGTCTAAACGTGCCATTGGCAATCCCGTTTTCAACTACATAATCCAGCAGCGATTTTGAGAATTTTTTTTGCATAGATTGCAAAAGCTCTGCCTTATTTAAACCTAGTTTCATCGAATGCGTTTGATGGAATTCTTGCAGGCGATCATAGATGTCTTCCTCGATGGAATTAATCAACATTCTAAGTGTATACTCTTTCGCGTTGTAGAAAACAAAATGATCATCTGCTAGAAACTCATTCAAGGTTTCTTCATCCAGTGCAGTGCGTTTTATTAATTCACCGATATTTAAGCTTTTTGCTTCAAATATTGCTGCAGTAATCCGTTCCTTCGGTGAACCTACTTTTTTCTTTTCCAATTCTTCAATCGTTTGGTTACCAAATCGATATTTATTTCCTCTAGGATCTATGACCCAGCCGCCGCCGATCGTTTCTTGAGGGCTTGGACGTCGTAAAATAAAGCGATCGCCCCGCTTCGTAAGAATTTCTTCCTCTAAACGCAGCTGACATAATATTTCACCATTTTCTTCTTTAAGCTCATTTCTGTCAAAAAAGACGATACGTCCCATTACCTCGGTTGTCCCAATATGGAGTTTAATCGGCATCCTTTGTTTAACCAAATGTTCAAGATCCTCCACTACACGTATCGCAACATCCACTGTTTTCGTCACAATAAAATGCTCGGATGAAACCAAAACATCACCGCGTTCTAAATCCTCTTTCGAAACCCCTGAAAGATTAATGGCGGTACGCTGCCCGGCATAGGCTTTTTGCGCTTGCTTGTGATGAACCTGAATTTGCCTTGCTTTTACTTCTAGACCTCGTGGCATGATCTTAAGTGTTTGTCCCTCTTCTACCGTACCTTCATAGACAGTTCCGCGAACAACAGTCCCCTGCCCCTTTACGGTAAACACCTGATCAATCGGCAGACGGAAGGCCCCTTTTGCATCTCTCATTTCTTGCTCTTTTAATGTTGTAATGATTAAATCTTTTAATTCCTCAATACCCTTTCTCGAGAGGCTGTCCACTAACACAAACGGGGCTCCCTCAAAGACCGTACCTGTTAGTTCTTCTAAAATATCATCTTTCACAAGCTCAATAAATTCTTCATCGACCCGGTCAATTTTTGAAATCGCAATCATCCCGTTTTTCACACCTAAGAATTTTAAAATATCTAGATGTTCTCGTGTTTGCGGCATTACACCTTCATCTGCTGCAACAACCAATACAACTAAATCAATTCCAGCAACCCCTGCGATCATTTGTCGAATAAAGCGCTCATGGCCTGGAACGTCAATCACCGAAATTTGAATTTCAGGATCCTCATATAATGGTGCAAATCCTAGTTCGATCGAGATTTGCCGTTCCTTTTCTTCTTTTAATCGATCTGTATCCACATTGGTCAAGGCTTTTGTTAATGAAGTTTTACCATGATCAATATGCCCTGCCATGCCAATTGTAAAATATCGTTTATCCAAAGTTGCCACCTGCTTTTTTTACTTCTTCCTATTTACTTTATCTTTAACGGACCGATAGTTCAAGAGGACAATTTTAGACTGTTATATGGGCTCCAATGGCACCGCAATATTCGCCTTTTTCTAGAAATACCGGTGTTACTCCTACCATATTCATATAAAACTCAAGAGCCTGCTTTAATGGATGATTGCCAACAGTAGCACTTCCGATAATGACAGCATTTTTAACCTGATGAATCGTTGCTGCCTGTGACGTTAACAACACAATCGTTTCGGCTATCATATTAGAAAGTGACGCCAGACGGTCTCCTTCTGAATGTTTCTGCCGAATACCCTTTGCAAAGTTTGCCGCTGTTAATTCACCGTTAACGGGACTTTCACCAGATTCATAGATGTCTTTTACCATCATGTCAACATTGCCTTTATTTCCTTCTTCCGCGAGGACTGTGAGCTGACGGTAGCCTCGTACTTTGGTAAGTAGTGATCCAAGACCTGTAAACGTACCGCCACCAATTCCACTGCCAAGGATTCGCTCTACCTTATCGCCTTTCACTACATGCCAAGAGGTTCCGGTTCCAATATTTACAATTAAATAATTTTCTCCAAGACTCTTATTTTCAGCCGCTAGTAAAAAACGAGTACCCTCACAGGTTGCTTGGAACTCGGGAATGATTATACTCTTTGGAAAATACTTTTTCTGTATGACACTGGATTTACCGCCAGTTAATGCAACGTGTAAAGATGGCACAGATAGTTTCAACCATGAAATCGCTGCATCCTTTTCTTTAATGTGAAATTTTTTAAAATGCATTCTCTCATTTTCCTGATAAACTATTTTGATTAATGAACCGCCAGCATCAATTCCTGCCGTATTTCGATGCATTCCCTTCCACCTCTTTAATAACGACTAGTATACTTACTAATTTGACAATCATCGTTAATTTCCTGCTTTTCATTTCACCAATCCTCCACATTCATGCCGTTCCAAGAGTCAAGTAATATGCTATGTTGGAAAAAAGTACTTTTACAACAAAGGAAGATTCAAATGAAGAAAATATCTTGGCCAATTTTATTAGGACTGACCCTGTTAGTGGGATGTCAGAATGCCGAAACGAAGGAAGAAACAAAGCCATCGACCGTACAAATGGAGGAAAAAGTACCAACAGAATCAGAAATGAACACACCTTTCCCTTATCCCAATTTATTGGCTGATAGCGAAGAATCCTTTTCACTTTTAGTTATTGGGGATCAGGATACCCCCATTGAAAACAACCAAAAGATTACCCAAAAAGTAAATGACATTTTAAGCTTACCTGAACTTAAAATGGTGAAGAATGCCTATCCGGAACTGAATATTAAAACAGAACCAGCCTATATTCTCTTTGACCAGGCTGGAGTAATACACCAATCAAAGGATATAAATGAGCTGACAACTTATCTAGAACAAAATAAGACAAAATAAAAACCAGAATTTTATCTGGTTTTTTTCATTGTTTTTATTTCAATCATTCGATAAGTAAAATAAGCAGAGATTTTCCGGTTAAATGTAGAATGCATCACGTTTTGGGGTAAATAAACGGAGGTTTTCCGCTTCTTAAAAGAAAAATCCCCCATTTTCGAATTTTTTAAGCCAATAAGCGGAATCTCTCCTTCTATTTAGACCTTTTTAATAATACATTTCTAATTAAGCGGAATTTTTCCGTCTATTTTTCTTTATTTTAATTTGTAAAAACAAATTCCGTCCGACTTCCACTTTGACCCGCTATAACTTCAAGTCTAATATCGATTCTTTCTTTCAGTTCCGGAACATGCGATATGATTCCAACTAAACGTCCGCTGCTTTGGATATCCATTAGCGCTTCAATGGCTTGATCAAGGGATTCAGGGTCAAGTGTGCCAAAACCTTCGTCAATAAACATCGTTTCTAGTGAAACACCGCCTGCATAGTTTTGCACTACATCCGCAAGCCCAAGCGCCAACGATAGAGAGGCTTTAAAGCTTTCCCCACCCGATAAAGTCTTTACATGACGCTCTTGCCCAGTATATTGGTCAAAGACAAGAAGCTCTAAACCACTTTGAACATTCCCTTTTGAACGATCCGTTTTCCTTAGAAGCTCGAACCTTCCCGCGGTCATTTTTCTTAATCGGACATTAGCTTCCCGTAAAATATCATCTAAGAATGCCGCAAGTACATAACGTTCAAATGTAATACGATACGTATTTTGGCCTTTAGCAATTTCGTGCAGATGTCCAATCAGCTGATACCGTTCCTCTAATACCTTCATTTCCTCATTGATTTTTTTAACTTTGTGAAAGATATCAAGGTTGTCCCGCCTCTTAACAAATAGATCTGTCCGTTGATTGTTTAGCTCTACAATTTCAAGTGCAAGCTTCTCTAATAATGCCTTTAACCCCTCAACATTAGGCGTCTTAACATCTTGTAAAAGCACAGTTAATTCAGTTAAACGGTCTGAAACAGAGCGTAACTCTTCACGATAACTGCGAATTTCACCTTCAAGAATCTGGATTTCCTTCTCAGTTTTCTTAGATGAATGATAGAGACTGTAATTTTCAAATCCTTGTTCTGCAAGTTTCGTAACAAATATTTCTCTCTCCGCTTTAAGCTCATTTTCTTTACTAGAATGGTGTTTAACTGCGTCTTGCAATCTGGCAGTTTCAGCGGATTGTTTCTCTTTTACTGCTTGTAATTGCTTTTGAGCCTCTTCTAGTCTTTTCACTAACATTTCATGCCTGTTTTTTGATGTTTTTAACGCCTCTTCGTATGCTGCCTGTGTTCGAAGGTTCTCTGGGATTACCTTCATCATCCTGGTTAGGTTCGTGTTCTTCTCCGTAAATTGTACAGTCATTTCAGTTACATGAACTGAAAGCTGTTGTATAGCACTTTTTAAACCTGATTTTTCAGAATCGCTTTTCTCAATGTGCTTATTAATCTGATCAAGCATTTTGAATTGTTCATTCAGCACTTTTTGGGCATTCTGTAGATTATTCTTGGCAACAAGAATCTCTGATTTTATTGCATGCAAATCGGTCTCATTAAAGTCAACACGATTGGAACGAATTTCTTTTAAAAGCTCCTCACAATTTTCCCGTTGTGTCTTTTCAATCGATTGACTTTCAAAAAAGAGTGACTCTGCTGCAGCTTTTTCTTTTTCCAATAGAACCGCATGTTGTTTAGCGGCTTTAAGATCTTCTTCATTTGGGATTAGTGCCTCGTCCGCTGAAGCTGGTGCTGGATGGTGCTCCGAACCACATACTGGACATGCTTCACCATTTGAAAGTCGTGCTGCTAACAGTGACGCTTGTCCATGCAGCCATTTATTCTCCAATTCTTCCACCAGTGCCTTGGCATCCAAATACCTAGCACTTAAATTTTCATATTTTCCAGCTTTCACTTTTAGATCCTTTAATGCATGTTGATGGCGTCCAAGGAAGCTTTCGTATTTTTCCATACGTTCTAACTCAGTTTGCATTTTTTCTAGCTGACGTTCATTTTCTATAAACTTCAGCTGGCCCTTTTCAATTTCTGCCTTTTTGTCAAGAAGTTTTTTCACCTTGTCTTCCAGACCCTGAAGATTATTTTCAGATTCTACTTGTTTTTTCTTTGCAGCTTCTAAAGAAGCTTCAACTGCCGCTGACTCCTTTACCAAAGCAGCAAAAGAATAAACATCGTCCTTCATATTAAGTAGTTGGTTAATCATTTCAAGTGCTTTTTGGCGCTCCCCTTCACGCTCGTATTCAGCTTGATACTGTTGTTCATACTGTTTGGAGAGAACCTCAAGTTTCTCGATTTCACTTTGTATTGAAGTAACATTTCCCTTTAATTGGTCCAACTCTCGCTTTAACCGGTGGCATAGTTCCTCTTGTTGGGCCAATAGTGCTGCTTTATGCGCAAGTTGCACTTGTTTTTCTTTTTCTACAAAAGTATCTGCTTGTGATTCAAGTTTACTTTTTTCCTCTTTTAAGGCTTCTCTTGTTTGGATTTGTTGTAGGATGGATTCTGCTTCAAATAGCTTGCCTTTTAAGATATCTTGTTCCTGTTCCTTTTCTTTCAAGGAGACGGCTAATTTTTCAAGCAGTTTTTCCATATCATTGATTTCTTCCTGTAAAAGAGGCATGAGGATTATATCATTTACACTGTCTGCTTCTAAATATCCTCTTAGCTCGTCATTGGTTACAGCTTGAATCCGGCGAAGATTTTCATTTCTCGTTTGAACCTGCATTTCAACCGAATTTTTTAACTCTGTAGATTCAGACTTCAGCTTTTCTTCGACCATCTTATAAATCTGTGTATGGAACAAGCGCTGTAAAATTACTTCTTTATCCTTACTATCAGATGTTAACAGTTTCCGAAATTCCCCTTGAGGAATCATTAAAATCTGACGGAACTGATTGCTGTCAATCAGCATAATTTCTTTAATTTTTTCTTCCACATCATTGATTTTTGTAGCGAGTAATTTCTTTTCTCCGTTCTCATCCCAGCTATATAATTCAGCCTTTGCTGGTAACGTTGTGTACCCTTCGCCCTTTTCTTTTTTCTTGGGCTGCTGCGGGAGTCGGGTGATTGAATAAACTTTGTTCCGGATAGCGAAATCGAGTGAGACCTCTGTGACCAAATCTGCTCGTGCAAATTGGCTTCTTAGTTCGGGGCCGTTACGGTCCTCGCCACTTGCTTTTCCATATATCGCATAACTAATAGCGTCAAATATTGTAGTCTTACCCGCCCCTGTTTTACCAGAGATGACAAACATTGTGCGATTTCCCAGTTGCGTGAAATCAATAGTCTCTATATCCGCATATGGACCAAAAGCCTGCATGGTTAGTTTTAATGGTCTCACTTAACTGCCTCCTCTCGTAACACTTTTTCAATCACGTCTGTCATTACTTCCTTTTTATCGGAGGAAAATTCAGCTGTTGTCATTTCCGTATAAAATTGCTCAAATAAGTCTAGCTCAGATTTTTTCTCATTTCGTGTGATATTGATAGACTGTTTTTTCTTCATGTCCGTTATATCTATTTTCCTTTCCAGGTGTAAGACGTTCGGATACACTTGGCGTAATTTATTGATTGGGTCAAGCAATGCACCTTCATCTAACAAGGTGATTTTCAAATAATCATGCAAACGTTGTTTTTCATAATAGAAAGGATCTAATAACTCATCTAGATGTCCTTCTAGTTCACGCATGTCATGTGTAGGATTCAGTGACCGATAACGGTGCGAAAAATTCCCTTTTTCATCCATTTCGATTATAGAAATCGATTTATTTTGTTTGGCTTCTGAAAAGGAGTACTTTAAAAGGGAGCCTGAATATTTAACTTTGTCGTGTTTGATGGCATCAGGGCTGTGAAGATGTCCAAGGGCTGTATAGGAAAATGGTTCAAAAACTTCAGCTCCTACACACCCTGATCCTCCAACAGATAAAACTCGTTCGGAGTCAGATGTCTGCCCCCCTAGCACAAATGCATGTCCTACCAGGACGTTGGGTTCATTAGGATTTAGGTTCTGCTCCATTTTTCCAATCAATGCCTTCATCGCGTCCTGATGGGAATGAATGGAATCATCCTCAAGCAGCTGCCGTACCATTCCAGGTTCTGCAAAAGGCACTAAATAAAAATTAACGCCGTTAACCTGTACCGGCTTAAAACTATTCGTTAGCTTACCAGATAAGTAGAAATGGCTGTGCTTATACCATGAGCTTCCAAATGACAGTCTTTCAGCACTGTCATGGTTGCCAGCAATCGCAACCACTGGCGTCTTCAACTCGACATTGATTTTAAATAAGATTTCATCTAATAGTTCAACGGCATCAGTTGGCGGTACTGAACGGTCATATAAATCGCCGGCAATAACGACAGCATCCGGCTTTTCCTCTGCGACTATTTCAACAAATTGATTTAATGCTTCCCGCTGGTTTTCTGTCATGTATACACCATGCACTAACTTTCCTAAGTGCCAGTCAGCTGTATGGATAAATTTCATGTAATCACCCCATCTTTATTCACTCATAAATACTATTATAGCAAAATACCATCTTTTGTGAGATTGGAAAACGTAGAAATAACAGGTAATACTGGGTGGAGGATTTTAATTTTAGCTGTGTTAGACTAGGCTGTTGATTTCCGCTACAGGCGCTACGCTTTCCGCGGGCTCGCCCGTGAGCCTCCTCAGCCGTTACCGACCCGCGGGGTCTCACTCAGCTCGTACATCCCGCAGGAGTCGAGCGCCTTCCGCTCAATCAACAGGTTCTTAAATCAGTAGTTTCCTTTAACACAGCCTAATTTATAACGCAAAAAACAGCCCGACTCTTTGGTCGGGCTGTTAAATCATTGGCTTCATGTATTACTTTTTAGTTACGTTAGCAGCTTGTGGTCCACGAGCACCTTCAACAACTTCGAAAGATACTTCTTGACCTTCTTCTAGAGTTTTGAAACCTTCTGTTTGGATAGCAGAATAGTGAACGAATACGTCGTTACCGTCTTCAGCTTCGATGAATCCGAAACCTTTTTCAGAGTTAAACCATTTTACTTTACCGTTTTTCATGTGAAAAAATCCTCCTATTGGCTTAGATCAAGCCATGTGTAAAATTCACCAAATTACAACGTGATAGCTTTACTTCCACTTTCTTATCCAAACTTCAGTTAAAACTTGAACAAGCTTTGTAACATAAATCTAATCTCGTGCAACGGCTGACTAAAATTTAACATTTTTTAGCTGTTCAGTCAATAAAGTATTATAGACAAAAGCCTACAAAATTCGGGGTTTGTAAGGCATTTACAACCAAATTCTCAGCTTACTTTTCGTGATGATTACCGCTCGAATTCGTGACCATAACTTGATTTCTATCAATCTTGCCAATTTTACATTTAATGTCTTTGGCGATGTCTTTAATGAGTAATTCTAAGCCAATGTAAGTTAGCGATGGGAAATTTGCAAACAGCTTTTTAACCTCCCATTTCAGTTCATTTTCACCGCAAATACTGTGACGGTTGATTTTTTCTACTTCATCCTTAATAATGGCAAGTTGTTTTTGTTTTTCAGCATTAGGTAACTGCTCAATCGCGTCAAGTCTGTTAAGAAACTCTACAGACTTTTCAATTTTCAGCCTCACCTCATCATGAACATCTTTTGAAATAATATGATTCTTGCATTTAAATTCATTTAACTTAAGGGCAGAATCATAGGTTGCTTTTACGATTTCCTCTCTCGTCATACTATTTGTTTCATAGCTAAGCATATTTTTCCAGGATGGCTGCTGCATAGCTGCACGGAAATCTTCAAGTTTATGGCAAAATTTCTTATAACCATATTTCTCTGGATTTTCAAAGGCAGGACTGCCCGGATCTAGGAATGGTGAAAGTGGCGCGACAAAATAAGATATTCGAGAATCCTCGCCGCATACTTTGTGAATATTTTCACAAAATTCGACATTTCTCATCGCACTTTCATAACTTTGATTAGGGATCCCTGTCATGAAAAACAAGTCAATTTTCGCACAGCCATGCTTTAATGCATATTGGAGCATTTCTATCACCTTAGCATTTGTACATGGCAGTTTTCCATTATATCTGCGAATGTCCTCATCCTCAGATTCAAGTGTAAGCTCAATACTATACTTAGGTATGGCCTTATTTAATCTTTCAAAAAATTTCTCATCCGCGTAATTAAACAATTCAAACACAATCTCATTCTTCAGCTTCATGTTTGCTAAACCATCAAGGAATTCATCAACGTACTCCTTACCACCCTGCCTTATATCGTTCAATAGAAAAATAGGTGCCCGTGTAAACCTTTGAATCAAGGCAATATCTTCAAGCATTCTCTTTGGCGACCGCATTACCAGCTTTTTTCGATTACAGTTTAACTCATATGCGTCCTTAGACCCCCCGCAGATTAAACAGTTATAGGTACATCCCTTTGAGGTTAAGATGGCTGTATTCGGATACTGAATCCACCCTTTATAAGGCAGTGGATCTAGTAGATTAAAGTACTTAAAGACAGAACCTATGATGTAGCGGTATCCGGGTAAATTAAACTCATCAAGACTGTCCGGTACATAGGTAAGCTCATTATAATAATATTGATTTTTCCGCTTCCAGGTTAGATTAGGTATACCTGCAAATCCCGATACATCCTTTTTCTCGAGCTTATTGAGTAGCATGAGTATTATTTTTTCAGTGGTGTCACCACGAACCACAAAATCGATACAAGGATATTCAATTAATTCCTTATGGAAATAGGTGCTAGATAATCCCCCGAACATAACAGGTATATCTGGGTGATATTTCTTAATGATTTTAGCTAATTCCACACTTCCATGTGCATGCGGAAGCCAATGTAGATCAATTCCAAATGCTTTTGCTTTAATATTTCGTATTTTCTTTTCAACATTAAAATTAGGATTTAACAACATCCGATTTGCAATATTGACGATCTTCACCTTCAATCCAAATCTTTCTAAATAATCACCAATACTAGTCAACCCAATTGGATACATTTCAAATACAGGTGATGATGGAACGACATCGCTGATTGGACCGGTAAATAGCATTTTTTTTCTGAAGTCATAAACGGTTGGCGGATGCAGCAGTACCAAGTCGTAAATCATTTGATCACTTCCTAAATTTTCTTAAATTTGATTACACCTTTATCGTAATATAAGAAACAAGGAAAATGTTGGGTTAATTATTACAATTAATTGATAATTACGAAAACATCATTAACCTAGAGTTAAACGTAAAAAAGCCGAAGAATATTATTTCTTCGGCATAGTCATTACTTCTTCATCTTCGTCTCTAAACTTATCTAAAATCGTAATCGTGTCAACTAAATGATTATTAAAAATCTGACGAGCCACTGCTAGTAATTCAACGATCATGGGGTCTTTAAGCGTATAAATGACTTTATTCCCTTCCTTTGTGCCAGTGACAATGTTTTTTGCTCTTAAAACTGTTAACTGCTGAGAAACAGCAGAGCCTTCACTGCCAACCAAGGTTTGAATTTCATTAACATTTTTATCCCCTTCAGCTAACAGTTCTAATATGCGGATTCTCAAAGGATGTGCAAGGGCTTTGAAAAATTCCGCCTTAAATTGCTGCATTTCAAGATTCAATCGATTCACTTCCTCATTTCATCTAGTAAGTAGCCGAGAGCTTCTGTTTGCTGCTATCCATAACTTCGGAAGCCGAAAGCTTCTTACATTCTTTAAAGGCGAAGTGTTTACAACCAAGACATTTATTTTGCTCCAGCTGTGATAATGCAAATTGAATAGCGTCACCTGTGTGTGCAAAGAAATGTTCCTGACCAATAACTTCATATAAGCCGGTACTTACCAAAACATTTTTTGGTTGTTCATTAATTCCAGATATGATAACTATACCATTTTTTGAAAAATGGGACACAATACTAGCCAAATTGGCCTCTCCCGTTGTATCCATAAATGGAACCCTGCTCATCCGCAATAACAGAATCTTAGGCCGGTAGTTAATGGTATTCATAATGGATGTTTCAAACGTCTGGGCAGCTCCAAAAAATAATGGACCTTCTACATTATAGATACTTATCTGAGGACAATCATGTGATTCTGATACAATCTGCGGCTCGACCTTTGCATGTTTATGCTGCAAGTTTGGCAATGCCTTTGCAGTAGTCATTAGATTGCTCATTCTCATTGTAAATAGAACCGCAGCCATCACCAATCCGACTTCCACTGCCGTTGTTAAATTAACAAAAACCGTTAATAAAAAGGTAACAACTAATACCAATGAATCAGTAGATTTTGTTTTTAAAATATAGGCAAATACTTTCCTCTCACTCATATTCCATGCAACCACCATTAATATAGGTGCCATGCTTGCCAGCGGTATATATGAGGCAAATGGAGCAAAAAACAGTAACACGAGTAAAACGACTACCCCATGAATAATACCAGACAACGGCGAAACCGCGCCATTTTTTATATTAGTAGCGGTTCTAGCAATGGCACCTGTTGCTGGAATACCTCCAAACAGCGGAGTAACCATATTGGCAATCCCCTGACCAATTAGTTCCTTGTTACTGTTATGCTTGCTGTTTGTCATTCCATCTGCGACAACGGCTGACAGCAAAGATTCTATCCCACCGAGCATGGCAATCACAAACGCTGGCTTTATAAGGGTAATAATCATCTCTACGCTTAAATCAGGTATATGCAGTTTTGGCAAAGTACTAGGAATTTCCCCATAAGCTGTTCCAATCGTTGCTACCTGATTGGGAAAGAACAGAGTTGCGATCATTGTTGAAACCACTAAGCCAATTAATGGTCCTGGAACCTTTGGAGCAATTTTTGGAGTCAAAATAATCGTTGCTAAACAAATGACTGCCGTTAAAATACTTAAAAGGTTAATACTGTCCAAGTGGATAATAATTTCTTTTAAATTATTAATAAATTCTTCATGTTTCTTAATACCTGTCAACCCTAAGAAACTAGCAATCTGCCCGGTAAAAATGGTGATAGCTATTCCTGTTGTAAATCCAATTGTTACTGGTCTTGGAATGAACTTAATTAACGATCCAAGTTTAAAGATTCCCATTAGGAGCAACATGATCCCCGCTAAGAAACCTGCTATTAACAGATTTTCATATCCGTACGTCATGACAATTCCAAATAGGATAGGGATAAATGCACCTGTTGGACCGCCAATTTGATACTTTGATCCTCCAAAAAGGGATATGAGAATCCCGGCAACAATTGTGGTGTAGATTCCATATTCCGGTTTCACCCCTGAAGCAATTGCGAAAGCCATTCCAAGAGGTATCGCAATTACACCGACAATAAGTCCTGACAGGACATCTTTTGGTACATTACTTAAGGAATATTGATGGAATCTTTTGTCACTAAACATACGAACCCTTCTTATCATTTTAAATTTGTATATCTGATTATTTGAATATATAGGAATACCAAATAATAATCAAGATTTTTGTTTTAAATAATTTTCCAGTTGCGTTGTCCGCACCTTTTGTGCTATATTAATTGAGCGATGAGCTGAGTTGTGTAAGTCGAGAAACATTCCTTTATGGAGCGCACTATGTGGAGTGTGGTTTTTCGCCTCAATACGCAAAAAGACGTCTTGCTATATGCAGACGTCTTTTTTATTTGTTTTTGGTAAAATTAGCACTTTTTTCCTATTTCTATTAAAATAGATTTATAAAGAATTAGGAGGGATATTAGCATGAATAACCATGAAATTGATTACAAAATTTATGGCGATGATATGCAGTTCGTAGAAGTAGAACTCGATCCTCAAGAGACGGTTATTGCCGAAGCAGGAAGCTTCATGATGATGGAAGATGACATACATATGGAAACGATTTTTGGAGATGGATCTGGCAATTCTAGCGGCGGCTTGATGGGTAAATTATTTAGTGCGGGTAAGCGGGTTATTACTGGAGAAAGCTTATTCATGACTGCCTTTACCAATCAAGGTCATGGTAAAAAACACGTATCCTTTGCCTCTCCATATCCTGGTAAAATCATACCAATGGACCTAAGTGAACTCGGCGGCAAGATTATTTGCCAAAAGGACGCCTTTCTCGCGGCTGCCAAAGGGGTTACGGTTGGAATTGAATTTCAACGGAAAATTGGTGCTGGATTCTTCGGCGGTGAAGGCTTTATTATGCAAAAGCTTGAAGGCGATGGACTAGCTTTTGTTCATGCCGGTGGAACTATTACCAAAAAAGAACTCCTTCCTGGTCAGACCTTAAGAGTGGACACCGGCTGCTTAGTAGCTATGACCAGTGAAGTCGATTATAATATCGAAATGGTGAAAGGCGTTAAGACTGCGCTTTTCGGAGGCGAAGGTTTATTTTTCGCGACACTAAGAGGTCCTGGTTCAGTTTGGATTCAGTCCCTGCCATTTAGCAGATTAGCTAGTCGTGTCTTTGCAGCTGCCCCACACCGTGGCGGCGGGAAAGATGAAGGCAGCATCGCAAGAGGAATTTTTGATATTTTCAATGGTGATTAAATTTACAAGTACAAAAGGAAAAGGGCAGAATTCATTGCCCTTCTCCCACTTTTTAGAGGTTTTTTTCCCCAAGGTAATCAGAAATGGCCACCTGTAAGGTTCCCTTTAACTCAGCAACGTGCTCAAAAGAAATCCCGGAGTTAATAACGAGCTTTACAATTTCCGGCCGTAGTCCAGTTATAACCGTCTTACAGCCCATCATGGAGACACCATTAATAATGCGAACAAGATGCTGGATGACTTCAATTTCCATCACTACTGCACCGGAAAGATCTAATATTAACGTATGAATATGTGAATGACCTATATCCGCGATTAATTTATCTTCAATCGTACTAGCTCTAAACCCATCAATTGAACCGATTAACGGGAGAATGCTGATATCGCGTGAAATTGGAATAATCGGTACAGAAAGATTCTCTACAAGTTTTCTCTGAGCATCTAACAATTCATCCTTGTACCTGCTATATTGGATAAAAAATGAATTCAAAAATTGATCAAATTGTCGATTGATGTTTTTTTCCAATGTGAAATAAAACTCTGAAGAATGATCGTTATTTTTATTAATGTCAAAATTATAGAGAAAATCCCACACTGTTCGTCTGATCGCTTGTATCCATTCCAATTTAAAAGCAATGGTTAATGAATATTTAGCCCACGCCATTCCTTCCTGCTTTGCGAAAGAGATTAATTCATGTTCCCTTTCGTCTACAATCAATAACACGAGTTTATGGGCATTGCTTAATAGATTGATATTACCAATTCTATGTATTTCATCAATCTTATCCTTCACATTTATAGCTTCTTCTAGTAGTCTATCCTCAAAAATATCTTTATTTGCAAGAAAATATTCCTTTATAGATAACGTTTCCTCATAGGTTAAATTCAACTTTTTTACACCTCTATTTTTAGGGTCATTTCTCACAGGTATTCTTAAGGTAAATTTTGTTCCTTGATTTACTTCACTTTCGACATTTATTCTGCCGCCATGCTGGTATATAGTAGAAAACACTTGGGTTAACCCCATCCCTGTACCGAGGTCCTTAGTTGAAAAAAACGGGGTACCCAATAAGGATAATTTTTCATTAGGGATTCCAACCCCCGTATCTTCTATACACACCACTACTTCATTTCCCTCAGCGAAATGGCTGATCATTAAGGAACCAGAATCACTCATGGATTCCAAAGCATTTTTTATTAGATTGAAGATTGCCTTTTTAAACTGACTTTTTTTACCATAAATCGGAGTATTTGTATCATAATAACTTGTATTTATATGAATATCATATATTTTATCTTGAAATAAATTTAAGGTAGATTCCAATTCAACTGCAATTAGAAAAGATTGTGGCTGCTCGTCTTCCTGGTCTGGTTTAGAAACTTGAAGAAGATCATTCAGTGTTGTTAACGCATTTTCTAATTCAAACTGAGCTATGTTAATGTACTCAGGATTACTTTCATGCTCTAGTAATTGCAAAAACCCTTTAACAGCGGTTAATGGATTACGAACTTCATGGGCAATCCCTGCTGCAATTTGGCCAACCGAGGCCAATTGTGTTAAATGCTTTTCGCTTTGACATGGGGCTGGATATAAACCTTTCACCGAAACAACCCTTTCTTTTAGAGTGTTTTTAAAATTATTTAGCCTCTCTAAAAACAGATATTACCAAAATATTCGAAAAATAGATAGGTAATAAAATACTAGACTATTACCAAATATAGGAAAATATCCTGCAAACCTTTGTAAAAAGTACTATTTTACAAATAATTTAGATTAAAAAAAGGAAATCCTTTAGATTCCCTTAAAAATAATTACTAATAAACAGTATATGTTTGCCCAGTTTGATTTCCTTCAACACTTTTTCGATAAGCTAATGCTACTCTGCTTGCTGGCACAGGATTGAAGCCAGGAAAATACGGGCCATACTTTTCTATCGACTCTTTCAATACAGTGGGACTTACGTTGTTAATTCGAACACCACGAGGCAGCTCAATAGCTGATGACTTTACAAATCCTTGAATTGCTCCATTTGCCATGGCTGATGAGGTCCCCCCGACAATAGGGTCATCCATTAATATCCCAGTTGTTAACGTAAAACTTCCACCATTATTCACATGATTAATACCAAGCAGGACCAAGTTGATTTGCCCTTTTAATTTACTTAAAATAGTTATCTCATTTTTTTCAGGTGTTAAATCCTGAAATGGTCCAAAGTATGAATTACCTGCTGTACAAACTACCGCATCTATTTTCCCTGCCGATTCAAACATACTAGTAATACTTTCTGGATTGGAAAGATCAACAAAGATGTTTGTATTATTTCGTCCGGCCGTAATAATTTCATGGCTAGTTTCTAATTCCCTCTTTACTGCACTTCCAATTGTTCCTGTTGCACCGATGATTAAAACCCTCATTCGTAACCTCCTAATTCGAAAGATTTAGCATTATCCTCTATATCTTGTATATTTATATGTTCTTTCAAAAATGACAATTTGGGAGATTTAGAATAAAAAGTAAGCTAAAACGGACTCTACTTATTTAGCTTAACCCTTGTTCTTTCCTCCATGAACCTTGCATTTTACGAATAGTAACGATTTGCCCGATATGATAAGCGTTATGAAGTGTGATACTCGATAATGATTCTAACCATGTTTCCTTCGATTGTTCGCTAATGTATTCATCAAACTTTGTATCTTCACTTTTCTGAAGCGTTTCTATCCAATCAGTCATTACCTGATTAAATTGTTGTAAGACTTGCTCCCATTCATAATCTTTTAAATAGCTAAAAGTGCTATCATTATTACCTTCCATTTTAGGGTTTTCACTGTTTTTAAAACGGTTCAAGAACCGTTGATTCCAAAAAAACAAATGACTAATAATTTCCCAAATAGAATTCTCACAATCAGACTTTTTCCAAAGGGCCTGCTCAGGAGTTAATCCGGCCACTGCTTTTTCAAACGAAACAAACCAATGGCTCTTTTTTTGACAACAAAGGAATTGTTCGAGTAATACATCTTTGCGATTCATCATGCATTTCTCCTCAAAAAAATTTTTATACTCTTTTAATTTCGACTAAATCAATTGATAACCTTTATTCCAAATGTAATTTTTTTAGTTCCTCATTTGCCTGCATACTTTTTAGGTTATAGGATTGCCATGGGATATTGTTCAGATTTGCTTCGTTTTTCCTATCAAACAAAATATTTCCTAAGTCCGGTAGCTGAGGATTTTTTTCATATAACTGGATTAACCCGAGGATGCCTGTGGAAGATAAACTATTTAGATAATGAATATCAATCTTCCCACTTTGTTCGTAGCGTTCAATGTTCTTTGTTACGATAATTTGCTCAACATTAATGACGTTCATCAGGGTGTAATAAAGCAAGCCACTAATAAAATAAAAGTGAAACAAGGACAGTTTTTCGATCCAAATTTTAATGAATGTATACATAAATATGACAGCAAGAAAAATCATAAACGAGTGGGCCATAACCCTGATAAAAGTAAAGCCATAGGCTTCTTCATACATGCCTAACCGCAAGAAAGCTGAACTCAACAGCACGGCACTGGCAAAAACAAGGGTAGTAAGCATAACTTGCATAAATCTCTTTATAAAACCGGCCGACCTATCGGCAAAGGTTAAAACGAGAATTGTAATCGTAAGGTTAATGAGCGTTACAAATAATAGTTCGAAAAAACCTTTTCTAGCATATTCCGCATAAGTGAAATCCCCAAGCAATGTCCCACTAAAGAAGTATTTAAATTGGACAACAGTAAAGAGAACATATACAGCATTTATCAATACGAGGAACGTACTCGTCATAATGGCATCTAGTTTAAACCATTGTTTATCAGCATTTTGAATAACAGCATTGATTTGTTTTTGGATAAGAGTTTGTAAGAAGCTAAAGAAGGCAAAGGTAAAGAACAAAACAACAAATATTCTACCTATAATTTCACCGTCAAGCACCTCAAACCACTGTGGAATGTCCCCCATCATTCTTTCAAACTGTGTATCTGCTGACATTAGTAACATTAAAACTACAAACAAGACCGGTACGGAAATCAGAATGCCAATACCGACTTTTTTCCATACTTGAAACTTGCTTTCCTCTATACCTTGTTTCAAAAACCTCCCAATAAATGAAGCGAAAAAGAAATTATATTTTAAAGCAGCAGTCAACTTTGAGAAAATATAAGTAATAAAGGCTGGTTTGTTCCAATATATACTTTTTTGGCTTGTAATCACGACAAGATGAAATAATACAAGTCCTGGAATCACTAAGATATTCAAAGCATAAAAGTAAATATTATCGTTAATAAAATATCCTCCTGCTAGCAGCCATATACAGATGAGAACAAGATATCCGAACCGCTGGTGAGAATAAGAAAATCGTCTAAATCGGTAAAAAAACAACGCGTAAAAAGCGGTCAAAAACACCAAATAAGATATCCCGATCTCAGCTCGAAAGAATGATTCTTCCGCAATAATTCCCACCACCATACACATGACTAAAAAGAACCAATCAGTCTTACCAAATTTCAATTCCATTGACCTAATACCTCCTCATAGAAATTCTATATACATAGTTTTTCTATGTATATAGGTAAAAAAAAGCTGCTCATATCGAAGCCTTTCTCCCCCATCGATATCCTAACCAACTAATCGGATATAGCAGGATGGTAAAAATGATACAAGCAATAATAAACGTTTTTGTTAATAATGGTTCAAACCAAGCGTGGGGAATAATTTCAAATACAGTTAAAATCATTAATATCAGATTTGGTATTAATGAAAGTAAAAAAGTCTTTTTTAACAAGTTCCTTCCTCCGTGGCCAAATCCTTTCCCAATTTCGTAGCCAAGCAACGCCCAAAAGAACATATAAATCAAGGCAATTAAGGTGGGGATCGCTGTTAACTGACTCCAAATGACAGAAAGCCAATTCCATTGAAAAAGATTATGAAAAAGAGTTAATAGGCTGCCTCCCCCAAAAAAAAGAATATTCATAAAAATAAAAAGCCATTTCATATTACTCGGAGTAACAGAAAGTTCCTGTTTCCACATGACTGCGATTTCACGAGGACTACCCAACCTCGAAATAATACGTTCGCTCAGCTCATTTTCATCACTACATTCATAAGATTCAAGCAGTATTTCTTCAATATGTGTTTCATATTCCAGTAGAATACTTTTCTTATCTTCATGGTTTCCAAGCTGGTTATCTAGTTCTTCTAGAAACTTATTCTTCGGCCGTTCCATGTTTTGGTCTCCCTATTACCTTGTTCATCACCTTTACAAAAGCCTGCCATTCACGGGTTTTTTCATTTAAGACTTCTCTTCCTGCATTCGTAATCTTGTAATATTTACGTGCAGGCCCCTTCTCCTGCTCCTGCCAATAACATGCTATGTACTCTTGTTTTTCAAGCTTGTGTAATGCCGGATATAATGTACCTTCTTTAACGCTTAAGCCATTATCACTTCGCTGTTCTAATTCTTTAACCAATTCATAACCATACATATCCCTTTCAATTAGCAATTGGAGCAAAATTAAGGATGTACTTCCCTTTACCAATTCACGATTAAACATTTTCTCACCTACCTAGAATTATTAGGTACATAGAAATTCTACACTAACTAAATAAATTTGTAAAATAAAAAAGTGACGATTAATTCCTATCATCGCCACCACTCATTACTATTTCTTTATCTTTGTCTGTTTTTGGATAAATTCGTTACGTTCTCCGCCATCAGAAAGCTCTTCTGAGAACTCATGGTTGACACTTTGGTCACGGTGCTCAAAAGGTCTTACAACTCTTGCGGGGATATTATTATTAGGCGCAGCTTGTTCATTCCAATCACTCATTTTATCTTATCACCTCTTACCTATAGTTTTTGAATGATGATAAAAAACATACCGATTCACATCTTGCATAAATATTCCATTTTTTCATCATACTAACTAAAAACAGCGAGGTGAAAAACATGGGTCTAATTAACTCCTTTAACCAATGGCGGGAAACAAGATATCAAAATCATGTTTCACATATGAAGAATCAGGACAAATGTCCTGATTGTTATGGGAGAGGCTTTACTGTTTATCCATATAATGAATTTGCTTATTATAACTCAGTAGAGTGCCCAGGCTGTCAAGGCAGTGGAGCTTACTCAGATTGGGATCAATTAAGATAATGAAAAAATCTCTTCACCAAGTTAAACGGTGGAGAGATTTTTTTTTCTAAACCAGTGGTAAGACAAACCTAACTTTGCTATAATTTCAGAATATTCGTTTCGTAAAACATTGAATGTATAAATACTCAACGTTCATTATTAAAGTTTTTCACCGGAGGTTTTAATTTTATGTCAAATTCATTATCTACACAAAATGCTTACTCTTCAATATTAAATCTATTGCAAACCGAAATTGCAATTAAACAAACGAAAGATTTCTTTGAAAGCACCTTAGCAAATGCGCTAAATTTAACACGAGTATCAGCCCCTATTCTTCTGAAGTCTGGAAAAGGTTTAAATGATGACTTAAATGGTGTGGAAAGAATGGTATCCTTTGAGGCGATAGATATTAAGAATACCAATATTGAAATCGTTCAATCATTAGCTAAGTGGAAAAGAATGGCTTTAGCAAGATATGGATTTGACTTAGGTGCTGGCCTTTATACAGATATGAATGCCATAAGAAGAGATGAAGTTTTAGATCACTTGCATTCCATTTATGTTGATCAATGGGATTGGGAAAAAATTATATCCAAAGAACAACGCAGCATCGAGACGTTAAAATCGGAAGTTCAAAAGATCTACCAAGTCTTTAAAAATACAGAAAAACATTTAAACGAACTTTATCCTGTACTAACGCCTGTCCTGCCTGAAGACATTCATTTTATTACCACACAGGAACTTGAAAACATGTACCCGGCGCTAACATCCAAAGAACGAGAAGACATGATTGCTAAAGAGTATGGTGCCGTGTTTATCATGCAAATAGGCGGTCAGTTAATGTCAGGAGAAAAACACGATGGCCGTTCTCCAGATTATGATGATTGGTCATTAAACGGTGATATTATTTTCTGGTATCCTACTTTAGAGCAAGCAATCGAAGTTTCTTCAATGGGTATTCGTGTTGATGAAGAGGCGCTGAAAAAACAATTAAAGATTACTAACACTGAAGACAGAATGTCATTAGAATATCATCAAGCTGTTCTCAACCGTGAACTTCCCTATACCATTGGCGGAGGAATTGGACAGTCAAGAATATGTATGTTTTTTCTAAAAAAAGTTCATATAGGCGAGGTTCAAGTTTCAGTATGGAATGATCAAATCATTGAGGATTGCTCAAAAGCGAACATTACTTTATTGTAACTTTTCTTATCTCGAATAAAAAAGGACTTTCTGGAGATTTATAAAGATAGTATGCTTGTATCTTTCTCTGGGGGTGCTTTAATGTCTGTTTTTGTATACCAGACGTTTATTATCAAACAAGAAAAGTTTAAAGAGGCAATCGACAATTTAAGAGAGATAAAAAAGTTCAGAAATGATAATTATAACCATCATGTTGAAATACTCACACCGATATCTGGTGAAGATCACACCTACGCACTACTATCTACCTACGATGGATTGGGAGAAATGGAATTAGAAAATAAAAGGCTTTTTGATGATGAAGAATACTTAGAGCTAATAGGTCCTTTTTTTCTAGAAAACATCAAAGAAGGCAGTATGTATACGCAAATATATAGAGGGTTAAGTGATAAAAAGAGTGACAAACAAGACGATAAGAAGAAGAATGAGAAATAACAATAATACCCGCACGGTGAAAATCACTGTGCGGGTATCTGTTTATTTTAACTTACAATTAATCCCTATCCAGTAGTTCTTCTCCAGCAATTCCTGGTTTAGTCATTTCATAGACATTCAAAATAATATCCAATTCTTCTTCTGTTAAAACATCATATTGTAAACATAATTCACGGACAGATTTCCCCGTAATGACAGCTTCCCGAGCAATTCGTGCTGCCACTTCATAACCAAGATGCGGATTGACTGCCGTAATAATCCCCACACTCTTGTCTACATAATCTTTTAAGCGCTCTTCATTTGCTTCAATACCAGCTAAGCAATGATCTGTAAAGACACGGAATCCATTGTTCATAATACTAATGGATTGAAGCAGATTGAAGACTAATACAGGTTCCATAACATTTAATTCTAATTGACCAGCCTCGGAGGCAAGACAAATGGTGTGATCATTCCCAATGACTTGGAAAGCAATTTGATTAATTAGCTCAGGCATAACGGGGTTTACCTTACCTGGCATAATGGACGAACCTGGCTGCCGTGCAGGCAGACGAATTTCTCCAAGCCCCGCGCGTGGACCTGAAGCCATTAATCGTAGGTCATTGGCGATTTTCGACATATTCATCATACAAACTTTTAGTGCTGCTGAAACCTCGGTATAGGCATCCGTATTTTGTGTCGCGTCCACGAGATGCTCCGCATTTACAAGTGGGAAACCGCTAATTTCGGCGAGCTGTTTAACTACATCTTTAATATATTTTGGATCAGCATTTAATCCAGTTCCTACTGCAGTTGCTCCCATATTCACTTCCAATAAATGTTCTCGTGTATGCTTAATCCGGTTAATATCACGCGTAAGCACCCTTGAGTAGGCTTCAAACTCTTGTCCAAGACGAATAGGAACAGCGTCTTGAAGGTGCGTACGCCCCATTTTAATAACCTTCTCAAACTGGACAGCCTTTTGTTTAAAAACATTTCTCATATCATCCATGGTGACGAGAAGTTTCTCTAATAACGTTAAAGTAGAAATATGTATAGCTGTTGGAAATACATCATTAGTAGATTGTGACATATTTACGTGTGTGTTTGGACTTAAATGGAAGTAATCACCTTTTGCGTGACCAAGTAATTCAAGTCCACGGTTGGCAATGACTTCATTCATATTCATGTTCATCGAAGTACCCGCACCACCTTGGATTGGATCCACGATAAATTGGTCGTCCCACTTTCCTGCAATAATTTCATCGGCCGCTTTAATGATGACATTTGCAAGATCTTTGTACAACCGTGTTGTGTTCATATTCGCGATGGCCGCTGCTTTTTTTACCATTGCAAGCGCTTTAATTAGAGACCCATCAATGCGGTATCCCGTAATAGGAAAATTCTCTATTGCCCGAATGGTTTGAATCCCATAGTACACATCAAACGGTATTTCTTTTTCTCCTAGGAAATCCTTCTCGATTCTAATCTTGTTTGTTGACATCCCAATTCATCCTTTTCTTGTAAACTATCAGTTACATATCAAATGTAACATAAAACTGAGGTGAAATCCTATTTAAAAAAACAAATCGTTGATATACATTAAGAACACGACCCAAGTAGAGGTTTACACTTGGGTCGTTCCACGAATTTACCTTTATAAATTAGGAATGTTAGCAGTCATTCTTTGTTCCCCTATCCGATATTCTTCAGGTGTATCAATATCCATTCCCCAAAATGGATGATCAAATGTAAGGATTTTTGTTTCGCTTTTATAATTATTTATTATTGCTTTACCACCTTGATCACCCTCTAATTTTAGAAATTCATCATATAAACTTTTATCAATCAATATGGGGTGACCGAAATTGCCCTGATATTGTGGTCGGACAATACGTGTATCTTTACCAAATTCTTCAATCATTGATTGGACGACCAAATCAGGAACAAAAGGCTGATCTGCTAAAAAAATAAAGGCAGCATCTGTACAATCCTTGATGTTTTCAATTCCTATTTTTAATGACGAGGACATTCCTTGTTCATAGCCCCTATTATAAATATATTCCACACCAACTAAATCCGAGGATGCAGTTTGAAACGCCTGCAAATGTTGACCGGCTATTAAACAAATTGGCTGCAGGTGGTTTCTAATGGCTTGTTCAAGCGGATATCGAAAAAGTGGTTTTCCGTTTAGGGGCAGTAAAAGTTTAGGATGCCCCATTCGTTTAGACAATCCAGCAGCAAGAATGATGGCTCCTATCCTAGGCATGAATCTTCAATTTCCCTTTTAGTGATTTCCCTCCACGATTGGATCGGACCGCCATCATTTCAGAAACAATACTTATTGCCACTTCCTCCATCGTTTCTGCACCTATATCCAGACCAACAGGTGAAAAAATGTCTTCTCCAATGGTTAAATCCGCTCCTATATTCACTAGCATTTCATGTGTTCGGGATACAGGCCCTAAAACACCAATGTATTTAGGGTTACTTTTTAGAGCTAGATTGAGGGCCTCTTCATCACGACTCTGCAAATGATTCATAATAACCCACCATGCATTTTTTACGTTTTCTGGGTTTATATTTTCCGGCAGTTCAACTAGATGATGTGCAGCAGGGAAATACCGTTCTTTATTAAATTCACTGCGCGGATCTAGAACAGTTACCGAAAACCCTGCTTTTGCAGCAAATTCAACGACTGGTATTGCATCCTTTCCAGCGCCTGCTACGATTAATTTTTGGCTTGGGCGTATTGCATCAACCACGAATGTACGCCCTTCCCATTTAATAATTTCCGCTCGTTTTTGTGATTTAATGCTCTTTCTTGCACCTTCGTACACGACAGAAGGAAGGTATTCGCTGTCACCAATGACATCTCCATATTTTGTAACAATTGCTTTAACTCCTGTTTGTATTTCAATAATTAAGGAAAATTCCTCTTCTTCGTTTAACAATTCGTCAGTCGATTTCCAAAATGGGTCCTCTCTTTTTATAGGAAGGATGAGAATTTCTAATGAACCTTTACAGCCAATTCCCAAACCCCAGATCTCGTTATCACTTAGGTCATAGTTTAAGGTCGCTGGTGTCCCTTTTTGAAGAGCTTTTTCTGCATAACCATAAATATCACCTTCTAAGCACCCGCCGCTGATTGTTCCCACTATTTCAGCATCTTCTGCCATCATCATCTTAGTACCTGGCATTCTGTATGCTGAGCCATTAACACCAATCAACATAACAATCGCAGCATTTTTATTCTTTTCCCATACAGCTTTAATCGAATTCATTATTGTACGAAATTCTTTTAATTGTGACATAAACGAGTTCCTCCCCTAATAAGGATTGCGTTATTGTAATGATATATTCTTTTGGGAATATTATCAATAATCTGTCAATTAATTAGGATTCATATTTCCTTAGATGGTTTGTTTAATCTAGTATCCGCATTGTCTGAATATTCCGTATAATAATAGCACTAGCAAATAGCAGTATAATACAAAGCCACAGTGTTGATATATAGTCTAATGAAAGGCTAAACAATAATCCTGGAATTAACGAACCGAATGCAGCTCCAAATTGATGAAAAAAGCTTACCATCCCAAAAGCAGAACCCATTCGATTGATTCCAAATAGTTTGGAACAAAGCATTGTAAAAGGAGCAATCGTTGCTATATCGGTAAAACCATATAAAAGTGCAAATGAAAATAAGACGAGGGGATGATTGATAAAAAGCAGCAGCAGTAACGCAATTACCCTTATTGAAAACAAAATACAAAGTAATGTTTTATTATTAAATTTATCGGTTATATACCCTACAATAATGGTTCCGACTATATTAGCAATTCCATAAACCATCATCGCATTACCTACTAGGATTCGTGAATAACCCCTCCCTTCCCCTAATGGAACCATATGTGTATAAACTAGGCCAACATCAGTAAAGCCACATACAAAATAGGTAATGCAAATCACCCAAGTAATTGGATAACGAAATATAGAGAAAATAGATTTACCTTTTATATTTTCATTTTGGATTGTTTTATTTTTTTCAATAACAGAATTATGCCCAGGCTGGTCTCGGAAAAAGAGGAAAAACAATGGGATGAGTAGTATGGCGTATATCCCGCCATACATCACAAACAGCCATTTCCATCCCATCTTCTCAATCAGAAGGATATTAAGTGGGGTATAAACCATAGGTCCTGCTGCCATTCCAAGAACCACAATACTAATCATTAGCCCCTTTTTTTCCTTAAACCAACGAACAATTGCAACAGATACAGTAATATTTGATGCAAACCCAAATCCAACAGAACCAATTAATCCATATAGAATAACGATATGCCAGATGTTTGTCGCAAAATAAGACCCTAATAAGCAGCAACTCATTAATGCCATGCTATACGTTAATACTTTCCGCGGACCAATTTTATCAGCAAGTCGTCCAGCGATGGCAATACTGATCCCGTATACAAATAGACTCGTAAAGGAAACCACACTTATCCATAAACGATTAACAGAAAATGTTTCTTCCCAAGGGGTTACATATGTTCCAAATGTACCGCGGATTCCTAAAGTAGCAAACATAGCAATAAAAGATAAAGCAACGATGAAATATCCATAATAAAATTTCGGTTTACTCTCTACCGCTGTAATAGCAGTCTTTCCCATAACTTCACCCCTTTTTGAGCTGTTTTTCCTTTTTGTTTTTTTCTATAAAGTTTGCAATGAAAGCTCCACCTGCTAACGCCCATACAGGTGCACTAATAAAAAATACACTTATATTTGACATCGCAATAACAAAGGTAAAGGTTACACTCATCATCATGGTTGACTTCGAAAAACTCTGTTTTAGGCTGGAACCCAATACTCCAAATAGAGCAAATCCTGCCAGCATTGATACAAAATCTCCTGGTAATGATTTAATAAATGGCACCGTCCACCAGGCAAAAATACCAAACAATAAGATTAAAACTCCTGATACCGCAGCGGCAATATATCTTTTTTCTCTCATACCGGTTTCCTCTCCTGAGCAAATAGCTGTCATCATTCCTGCAACATTAGCAGACTGGCCACCGAACAAACTTGCAAAGAAAGAAAAAATCCCGCTTAACGTTACGATTCTATTAATCGGAGGCTTATAATTGTTTTGCTCCAATGCTCCGATTCCAGGTGCTGCGTCATTGCTCAAGATTAATAAGGTAAGAGGCACTGAGACGGTAAGAGCTGTTAAGAGATTAAACTCTGGCAGTTGTAATTGAGGGATGACAAAACCAATCGTACTTTCAGCTGCTGAATCAAAATTATATGTTAGTAACAGAACAATAAATCCTGAGAAAACGGCAGCTATGACGGGAGGAACACGTAATTTCCACTTTGAAAACAAAAAATATGTAAGTAAAGCGGTTCCCCCAATTAGAGGAAGGTGTTGTATAGAAACGATTAATCTTACAACATAGCTTGTAATGATCCCTGCCATCATCGCTGCAATAATTTCCTTTGGAACATATTTCATAAATTTTGAGAATAACCCAAAAATGCCAACAAGAAAAATTAATAGACTTGAAATGATATAACCGCCGATTAATTGATTGTAAGGGACCTGTGAAGTTATCGTTGCTAAGAAGGCAACTCCAGTAATGGAGTGGGCACCAACAATGGGAATCCGATAATATAATGGCAGGATAACACTAAAAAGCCCTCCAAAAAAATAAACAGAAAACATCCAGAAAATAGTTTGAGCATCTGTAAAATTCCCATTTGCTGCTGCTTCTAATATAATAACGGGCGGCCCAGTGATTGCAAGTAACCCCGAAACAATTCCTGATGAAAGATTTTCTGGATGAATCGCTGCCGTTGATCGATGTGACGAAGGCAAATTTTGTGGGGGTAAACCACCCTTCCTCATTCTGTACACCTCCCAATATTTTAAATAAACAAAGAGGCAAATTAATAATCTTTGCCTCTTTGCTTCATTATTTTTTAACTATTCCGAAAACTCTATTCAAGAAAATCTGCAGTAAAAAACTCATTTTGTTTCCACTCACCAGCTTTAACTTCCATTAAAGCATAAGAAGCTAATACATTTCCGTGTTCATCAAAGTCAATAGGTCCTGATGCACCTTGGTAGTCAATATCGTTTCCTGCACGCAGTTCCTTAAGTCCTTCTTCGAATGTAGTAACTACCTTACCCGGAGGATTCGTAACTTCACGGATTTTTTTATTAATTGCACTGCCGGTTGCTTCACCAGCTGCTTCCATAGCTAAAGCAGAGGCAATTAAAAGGTCATACGTATTAGCATTATAGTATCCGCCAGATGGCTTAGCTTTAAACTTTGCTTCGTAGTTCTTGTTGAAACGTTTGAAGCCTTCATTATTTTCGTCTTCCATGGGAATAATGGTTTTAATTCCTTCCGCGATATCCTTTCCGATAACATCAATAAATTCTTGTACAGCAACATCTGGTGTTACATACCATTCCCAATTATAACCTCTTTGCTTTGCAGATTTAAAAATCGTTGGTGCAGTATCAATGCCGCCAGAATAATAAACTAATTTCGGATTGGCATCAGCAAGCTTTTTCAATTCGCCATTATACGTATTCTGACCAGTATTAAAGGTTACCTCAGCAAGAATCTTTCCGCCCAATCTTTCATATGTTTCTCTAAATCTCTCAACATCACTTTGTGCTCCTTCATAGTTACCTACCATAACGGCAATTTCTTTAACACCACTCTCAATTAATACCTTTGCACGAACCTCTCCAATCGTTGAATCAGAAGCGGCGGTTCGGAATGCAAAATTCCCTCCAACCTTATCAAGTTCTGTCGAACCAGCAAAAGCGGACATGATCGGCACTTTTGATTTTGGCGCTTCTTTCAATAAAGCAAGCATTGATTCCGTTTCAGGACCAATGGCTGCGACAGCCTTATCTGCATTGACCAGCTTTTGATAACCTTTAATTGAGCCTTCAACAGTAGAAGCTGTATCTACATCCACAATATTAATTTTCTTTCCATCCAGGATTCCACCTGCTGCGTTAATTTCATCTTTTGCCAATAAAATAGAATTGATATTCTCTTTTGTAAACGCACCGAGCCATCCAGTAAGCCCTGATAAAAATCCAACGTTAACATCACCGCCACTGCTTGAACCACTAGTACCTGAACTTCCTGTAGAGCTTGCGCAGCCGGTCATTACTGTTAATGCCGTACAAATAGAAATAGCAGCCATCGATACTTTTTTCATTTCCTTATCCCCCTTAGTGGCCCAAGAATAGTTCTTCGAAATTTTCTTCTTCCAAAAACTGTTTTCCAGTTCGTTCCATTTTAATGATTCCAGAATCCATTAAATAAACACGATCAGCATGCTTTAACACTTCTTTCGGATTTTCCTCAACGACCCATATTACAGTTGTCCCTTGATCACGAATTTCAACAATCATGTTGATTAACCCTTGAATAATTTGGGGAGCTAATCCGGTTATCGGCTCATCTAGAAGAAGAAATTTAGGGTTCACAATCAATGCACTTGCTAAAGCTAACATTTGTCGTTCTCCGCCGCTTAACGTTCCAGCTTTCTGATTAATCCGTTCTTTTAAGCGAGGAAACATCTCAAGCATTTCATCTATTTTTTTCTTAGGTTTTTTTAGCGTGTATGCACCCATTTCGAGATTTTCAAATACAGTTAATTCCGCAAAGACATTTTTTCGCTGTGGAACATATCCTAAGCCCATCTTTGAAATGTCACTTGGGGATACATTGTCAATCCTGTTCCCTTGAAACGAAATTGAACCGCTCATTACAGGAAGTAAACCGCTGATGGTATGCATTAAAGTTGTTTTCCCTGCACCATTAGAACCAATAATCCCCACCATCTCCCCTTGATTTACGTGAAGACTGAGACCATGTAAAATGGGTATTTTTCCATAACCAGAAACAACATTATTTACTTCAAGAAAACTCATACTAACTCGCCCCCAAGTATACAGATTTAACCTTATCATTATTGGAAATCTCTTGTGGAGTACCTGAAGCGATGAGCTCTCCATTAGCTAAACAATAGATCCTGTCACATATTCGATAAATAAAACCTAGATTATGGTCAATAACAAGAAACGTCATTCCTTCACTTCTAAGTCTTAAAATATGCTGAACCATTTTATCAAGCATGATCGGATTTACCCCTGAAGCTGGTTCATCCAGCAGCATGATTTTTGGATTTGCCATTAACTGGCGGCATAGCTCCAGCAATTTCAACTCAGCCGCACTTAAATTTTCAGCAAGTTCATTTCGTTTTTCATATAAGTTAAATTGCCGAAGCAGCCCGCAAACTTGATCATAATGCTCTTGCTCTTCGCGAATAATTTTCTTCTTTTTATAAAATATTGAGAATAATCCTTCAGAATCATTAGGAGGTACTACCATTAAGTTTTCAAGCAAACTTAGTTTGGGAAAACCAACTGGAGTCTGAAAAGTCCTTAATAATCCTTTTCCCACTACCGCTTCAGGAGTAGAAGTATCAATTTTTTCATCCAAGAAGTTGATTTCACCAGAATTGGAAGGTAAAAATAAACTAATCATATTAAAAAGGGTTGTTTTTCCTGCACCATTAGGACCGATTAGTCCAACAATTTCCCCTTTATTAACCTCCAATGTTACATTTTTAACGGCCTGAACGCCTCCAAAGTTTTTACTCAGCTCCTTGACTTGCAGCATTTTTCCCAACTCCCTTCGGTTCAAGGATTATCGTATTATCATGGAACTTAAATATCTTTTCTACTGATTTAAATTTTTCAGCAATTAATCCTTGTGGAAGGAAGCGTAGAACGAGAATCAGCATCATCCCGGACACAAATTGCCTCAATCCTGCTAATACAACACTGTATTCAGCTGGTACTGGAATAAAGCGTGTCGCTTCTTGAACAAGTATAAGAACAAAAGCACCGATTACAGCTCCGCGATTATTTCCTATCCCGCCTAGTACAAGTGCTGTCCAAACCGTAAACGTTATAGCAGAGGTAAACATATTTGGTGCAATGATAGACATATACCAAACATAAAAGCAGCCAACTAACCCAACCATAGAACTACTTAAGACAAACACTTTTAGCTTTGTAGCAAATATTTTCTTTCCTATCGATTGGGTTACGATTTCATTTTCCCGAATAGCCCTCATATAACGACCCATTGGAGAATCAGCCAGCCTTTGGGCAAAGAAATAAAATATAGCTAAACTTATAAGCACTAATCCTGTGAAAAATAGCATGTAATTGGCACCAGGAATGAGGTCCTGAAAAGGTTTATCCAACCCAAAAATTCCGATGTTTCCATTTGTTAACCATTCTTCATTTGCAGCAACAATTCTAATGATTTCAGCAAACGCAAACGTTGTAATTAGCAGGTACTCACTCTGTAAACGAAGTGAGGTATAGCCAATAAATAAACTTAATAACCCCGTAATAATCACCGAACCAATAACACCCGCGAACATTGGAAGTCCAAGTCCCTCAGGAGCATCGATTGTCAGCAATGTGTAGGAATAGGCACCAACTGCAAAATACCCGACAACCCCTAAATCCCAAAGCCCAAGTATTCCGCCATTAATATTTAATGCCACAGCCAGCATAGCGTAAATTCCGCCTAATGCAATGAGCCCTGATAAGAAAACTAGAATCTCCATTTAATGTGCACCACCCTTTGATAGTCCTTGAGGACGAATTAAAAGGACAAGTATAACAATAATGAATGCTATTGCTGTTCTGTATGACGTAGGGACTATCACGGTGCTAACATCCATACTCAATCCAATAATTAATGCAGCAAGCATCGTACCGTATAAATTCCCCATTCCTCCTACAATGACGACTGACATGATGATCAAAATCTGCTGCCAGCCTAACTCCATATTAAGCGTGCCCGACATGGCCAGTAGAATGCCGGCTAATCCTGCCAATCCCGATGATAGTAACCAAACATAATTCGATAGTTTTTTAGAATTTATTCCCCTTAATTGCGCCAAATCGCGATTTTCTGCCATCGCTCTGAAACCTTTGCCGTTTTTCGTTTTTGTTAAAATTAAATGAAGACCCACGACACACGCAACTGAGATCACAATAATAAACAATTCATGATACGAAAGAATCTGGCTGCCAAACACCTCAATCATATTACTGGTCTCAAGTCCAAAAGTTCGAATCTGCGGACCCACTATTGCCTGAACAATACCGTAAATTACCCACGAGAGACCAATGGATGTGAATAGTAACACTAGAATTCCACTTTTCCGTACTGGAAAATAGAAGACTTTTGCTAACAATAGCCCTAACACAGCTGTAGCGATGACGGAAAGAATCATTGCCAAGGCAAATGGAAAGTTAAGGACGCTTTTGAAGAGATAGGCCATATACGCACCTATTAAAAGCATTTGACCATGTGCTATATTTAAGAAGTTTTCTGTTTTCCAAACCATTGAAAAACCAATGGAAGCAATGATTAAGATACAACCAGTAATGATTCCATATATAACGTATTCCATCTTCAGCCTCCCTCTAATTTCTGCATACATGGATTTTTTTCTTTCCATTTAATTGTCAAGGGTCAGATCGTTCTTAGAATAATCTCACCCTTGATTAGATTTTTTTAATTTCACTGTGCTTATATTGTTTTTCTATTAAAAAAAATTCTAGAAAACTTTCTGGATTTTGCTTATTTTAGTACACTTTCTGTGCGTTCAGCTTCTTCTATTAAACTTCTTAATTTATTCGGGCTAATCGGGAGAGTGTTTATTTCTATTTTTAATGGTCTCATCGCATCACAAACAGCATTGGCGATTGCGGCTGGCGGGCTGATGGCACCACCTTCTCCCACTCCCTTAATCCCCATCGGATTGTGTGGAGAAAGATACTCTTGGTGACCCATTTCAACTTCAGGGACCTCCATGGCAGTAGGAATTAAATAATCCATATAAGTTCCGGTGACTAATTGACCGTTTTTATCGTAAATAATTTCTTCATATAGAGCACCACCAATCCCCTGTGCAACTCCGCCTTGAATTTGACCATCAACAATCTTAGGATTAATGACACGGCCACAATCATGAACAACAATATAACGTAAGATATCGACAAATCCTGTTTCCTTATCAACTTCCACAACTGCTACGTGGAAGCCAGATGAAAAAGTAACCGTTGGCGGTACAAAGTAATAGGTTGCACTCGAACCTGGTTCGATTCCTTTTGGAACCTTGCAGCGAGGGCCGGGTTTAGCAGCCTGAGCTATTTCTTGTAAGGTAACAAATTTGGATGGCGAATTTTTTAGATATACTTTGCCGCCATACATTTCTAGATCATCTATTGAAACTCCAAGCATTTCCCCTGTAATTAATAGAAACTTTTCTTTTAATTGTTTGGAAGCACCATGAACTGCTGATCCTGCCGTAACAGCCCCCCTGCTGGCAAATGTACCGACACCATATGGAAGCAGACTTGTATCTCCGGCCCGTACAGATACTTGCTCTGGACTTACACCGAACACATCGGCACAAATTTGCGAGAGAGTGGTTTCATGACTTTGACCGTGTGGACTAGAACCAACTCCAACCAAAATATGTCCAGTGGAATCAACTTTTACTGCTGCACCTTCAAACGGGCCAATCCCTGTTCCTTCAATGTAAGAGGATAAACCAATCCCAATATTTTTGTTTTGCTTCCTTGCCTCTTCTTGTTTTTGACGGAATTCATCATATCCAGCTATTTTCAATGCTTGTTGTAAAGATTTAACGTAGTCGCCATTTTCCAATATCATGTTTGCACCATCGCGGTAAAAAATACCTGTTTCATACGGCATTTGTTCAGGACGAACAAAATTTCTCAATGAAACTTCCACTGGGTCCAGATTTAACTTGTCAGCGATCATATAAATGATACGGTCCATTACATACACGGCCTCCGGTCTCCCTGCCCCACGATAAGGTACGTTAGGTGTCTTATTTGTTAAGACGATCCGGCCAGTAATGTCATAATTTGGTATGAGATACATTCCCCGCAAATGGGCAGCTGAGTTATAAGCACAACATAGCGCAAATGAGTTATGCGCTCCATTATCTAGGAGGAACTGATCTTTCAATCCAAGTATGGTTCCATCATTTCTAAAAGCCACTTCAACGTCATGTACCTGATCACGCGAATGTCTCGTGCTCTGCATATGCTCAAGACGATCTTCAATCCACTTAACAGGACGTTTATATTTCATCGCAAGATAAGGAATGATAATTTCCTCTGGATAGACCGCACATTTCGGCCCAAATCCGCCGCCAACATCTGGTGCTACAACACGTATATTTCCTTCGACCAGCCCAACTAGCTTTGAAAGATAGGAGCGAACCATAAAAGGTACTTGAGTAGATGACCAAACATCAAGTTGTTGATTTCGTTCTTGGTACTCAGCAATTACCCCTCTAGTCTCAAGCGGATTTCCCGATACTCTTGGAGTTTTTATTCTTGTTTTTAAAATGTGATTAGCCTGTCTAAAAGCATGGTCAATATCTCCAACCTTTACCTCGAAATATGATTGAATATTATTACCAAGCTCTGGATGGATAACGGGTGCTTCTTCCTTTATCGTTTCATAAGGATCGGTAACCACAGGCAAAGGCTCATAGTCGATCTTAATCAAAGCTAGTGCATCTTCAGCCACATACCGGTCTTCTGCTAATACAATGGCAACCGCTTGACCGACAAACGTTACTTTATCTTCTGCTAGCATTGGTTCAGGGTTTTTCTTAATCGTGGGTTTTATATCTGCTTCTAGCTGCGGAGGCAAGGTGAATTCTACAAATTCAGTGAAAGGTTTTACTTTTCCTTTTAAATCAGCAGCAACGATGACATCAAGGACACCCTCATAATTTTTTGCCCGTGAAAGTTCAATGTTTCTTATCCTTGCATGAGCATATGGGCTCCTCAGAATCGCTGCTTCGACCATATTTTCAATACGCATATCAGCTACAAACTTTCCAGAACCAGTGAGCAACCGATAATCTTCTTTTCTTTTTACATTTTGTCCTACAAATTGTTTCACGCTCAGGTCCCTCCTTTGATTAACATTTCAGTACATATGCATCTTTCACAGCTTTAATAATATTGCTGTATCCAGTACAACGGCAAAGGTTACCAGAGATCGCTTCGCGGATTTCGTCATCTGTTGGCAACTCAGGATGAGTTTCCATGAAATTTTTTACAGACATTAGAAAACCTGGCGTGCAAAATCCACATTGTAAAGCATGATTATTGGCAAATGCTTGTTGGATTGGATGGAAGGTACCATCTTCTTCAGCAAGTGATTCCACGGTCTCAACTTCTAAGCCATCTGCCTGGACAGCAAGCATTAAGCAGGAACGGACAGGCTCGCCATTTAGTAATATGGTACACGCTCCACACACACCATGTTCACAGCCTACATGAGTTCCGGTTAGACCAAGTTTATCCCGCAAAAAGTCTGATAAAAGCCATCGAGACTCAATCTCTTTTTCTATCACTTCACCATTTATTTTAATTTTGACATTACAATTGCTCATGCGAATACTCCTTCCCTGGCTCGGTCAATAGCTCTATTTAACGCCCTTTCTAGTAAAACACCTGATAAATATCGGCGGTATTCCTTCGAGCCGTGGATATCTCCTTCTGGATCTAAATCATCTAATTGAAGAGTAGCAGCTTCTTTAAGAATGGAATCGTCAGGCAGCTTTCCTATTAAAAATTCCTCTGCTGCTTCTGGGATAAAAGGAACTGAATTTGCACCACCTAATGCGATTTTTGCATCTGCTATGGTCCCATCATCATCAAGCTCGATGACAACGGCTACTTCAACTAAGGCAAAATCTCCGTGCCTCCTAGCAACCTCTTCAAACGCATATCCGCTCCCTTTTTTGATTTTTGGAAAACGAATTTCCTTAATGAGCTGATTGGGCTCGAGTGACGTTAATAAATAACTGAGGAAAAATTCTTCAGGGGATACGGTTATTTCTTCCTCACTAGACACCATAACGATTTCTCCTCTTAAGGCCGTTAATATGCATGGCAGCTCAGCTGATGGATCTGCATGGGCAATGCTTCCGCCAATTGTTCCCCTCGTTCTGATTTGATTATGTCCTACCCAGCGGATTCCTTCAGTCAGAAGCGGGCATTTTTCCTGAACCAATGCTGATTTTTCTACATCTACATGTCGAGTTATCCCGCCGATCACAATCGCATCTTCTTCTTCTTTTATTCCTTTCAATTCTTCTACTCTGCCAATATCTATTATGTAGCCAGGTGTTGAAAGCCTCATGTTTAATAAAGGAATTAAACTTTGGCCTCCAGACATAATCTTGGCATCGTCTCCATATTCAGCCAACATATCAAGAGCTTCTTGGAGATTATTAGGTCTTAGATAAGAGAACTTTGGCGGCTTCATTATGATGACCTCCTTTTTACTAGGTTCATTTTTTCTATTATTAATATTTTCCTGATAATAAGCTTCCAGCGTTAGGGACCGAGGTTTCTAGCTCCAATTGCTTTAATATTTTATAGACAGTTGAAGTGGCAGCAGTCAATACTGGCAATCCAAGCTCATCTTCGACCTTTTGAACTGCTGGAAGAGATGGCATTTGTACACATGCAGAAAGAACGATTGCATCGGCACCTTCTATATTTAGCCTTTTTGCAATCTCAGGAAGATTATTTGAATCTAATCTCCCAACTTCCAAATTATCCGAGACCTCAAGGCTGATCGAATCAATGACTTCGATTCCACTTTGTTCTAAATAATCAATTACCATCTGAGTTAGAGGTTTCATGTATGGGGTGATAATGGATACCTTTTTTGCATTTATAGTTTTTATACCCTCCACTAATGCTCCAGCACTGCTGATGACCGGGGCTGAACCACCGTTTTCAACCGTTGCACCATACAGCCTTTTTTCGGAGCTTATATGATAACCTGCGCCTTGGCACATGATTGCTACCAAACAAGCATAGGCGAGAACGTCACAGCGGGCATCAGATAGTTCCACCGCACATCTGTCACTTTCCACATCCATCTTTGATAATTCCTCTTTAGAGACATGCTTCATTCTCATTCTGCTAGAGTGAAAAGTGAAAGAAACTTCAGAAGATTCTTTCATTTTTGCGTGCAGCATATCCGGAATCTCAGTTTCCATAGTTGTATTAGAGCTTGGGACTATTAGTCCAACTCGATAATGTCTTGTCATTCTATAGTAACCACCTTTTTTGTAGTTTTAATCGGTAAGCTTTTATGGAGATTCAATTTTCTATAAGTGCTATATTTGAAGAGTATTATTCAATGTAAATGGCGGGATCTATGGGGATTCTACTGCTGTTGATGTAGCCGCTTTTTGAATATCTTTAAAAAACTTTCCGGCTAAAAATTTCGCTACTCCTCCTAGGACTCGGTTACCGACGCTTGCAATGGTGCCGCCTATTTCCGCGTCACAGTTCCATTCAAGTCTAGAACCGCCTTCTGTTTCGAATAATCGGCAATGCATTTTTGCTTCTACATGACCCGGAGTTCCACTCCCAGAGGCATGAAGAATATAATAATTTGGTTTATCTACACCTTCTATTTTTACTTTTCCAACATATTCTCCTTTAACTGCAGCCACGCCTAATTTTAAAACTACATCGTACTCACCATTTTCTTTTACGATTAATTCATGACAGCCAGGAATGACTTTTTTCAAAATTTCCTCATCTAGAAGTGAATTCCATAACTGATTTACATCCATTGAAAATTTTGCTTCTCCCTCAAGGTTCATCTATTCAAACACCCCTTTAATCTATTAATAATGTCAAACTAGTAATAATTAACTAGTCCTACTAATTTGATTATATATATTTCCGTATTTTCTGAATAATAAAAATAACGACATAATATGACAAAATCGATTAATACGAAAACGTTAAGTATTATTGCTGAATACATTTATCCATTTATTGTTAAAAGCTCTTCAACTGGCATTTTTACCAGTTGGGAAAACATTTCAAATGCTTGACTTGCATGTAAATCAACACCGATTAAAGTGATAAAAGGCTGGCTTTCATATTCCATAAAGACTTTCCAACTCAGCCTATTCCCAATAAATTGAACTAAATAAATGTTATTGTCTTCTTCTAAATAAACAAAACCTTTAGCCCTAATTAAATTAGGCTTTAGACAAAAGAAATACTCTTCTATGATGTTTTTAGTAACTTTAATTGGAACAGGAAGGGCAATGGTAGATAAATATTCATAAGAAGGCTGGTCTGCCTGCTGCTCAATATCCTCTGAAGCTTGTAAGGAATCTTTATCCTGTTTTTTTCCGGTTCTATTAATAGTAAGCAGTTGATCAAGACCGACTTGACTTTTAAACGTGAATTGGAGATCAGCTGAATCATTTAACTGTTCTATTAAAGTAACAATTTTGGATTTATCCAGGTTTTCTACCAGATCAATCTTATTTACGATAATGGAGTCAGCAGCACACAGCTGTCTGGCATAGGTGTTCCTCATATCGAAAGTCGTTATGTTTGAGATAGTTTCCGCGTCTACTAGCGAAACCACACTTTTCACGTATATGCGAGAAATTAATTCTTTTCTCAACATTTCATCCATGACTTCCTCTGGATTAGCAATGCCTGTTAATTCAATAAAAATTATGGTTGGATTTGTCTTTAAAAGTTGTTCAAAGCTATTTATCAATTCACTTTTTTTACTGCAGCAGACACATCCATCGTTTAGAGATTGAATAGGTACAGAACTTCTCCCGTTAATAATATGGCTGTCGACATCCATCTTTCCGAATTCATTCATGATTACTCCAAACGACATTTCCTTTTGCTTGGATTCCTCAAGCAAATTTAATAATAGAGTTGTCTTTCCACTACCTAAAAATCCACTTAAAATAATAACCGGTACTCTGCTCATAGATTTAGCACCAATCTTATAACAAGAAGCTCAAGTTTCCGATAAATTCGTTATTATTAATAAGTTCCACCTTTTTAGCTGCAATTTTCCATGAGTTACCGTTTTTTCTCAGATTGTGTTCGAATCTGCCAGAATAAATCGTTTGGATACTACGCCTTAATTCCACAATAATGAAATTAGAGCTTACGGTAATGGTTTGATCATCTTGATCTAGAACTCTAACATTTGAGATTAAGTGCCTCGTTCTTGATTGTGGCTCTTGACCGTATGCTAAACCACTTTGTAATCGCCAAACTCGTTCTCCCAATCTCTCTTTGTTATCGTATATGATAGATACATGTGTATTCGGATCATAGTGATCCTTATTTGACGGAATCCAATACCACGCGTCTTCGGTAAATAAATCCAGCCATTCGCTGAAATTCCCATCATTTAGATATGAGGCTTCATCTATAAGAAAAGCTTCAACATCCTTTCGGTCTATAAGAACCCCATTCATCTTCATGCCCCCAATCATCCTTTTATTCTTTGGTCATTAGTCGTCGCCATTCTTTGTATAATGCTCTTGCAGATACCTCGTCACTTGAAGTAGCAGTAATGATTCCATCTTCATCTATCTCTTCCCGGTTCATACCTCGACTGATTTCAAGCCATTCTGCTCCATTTGCCTTTGCATTCAGCCCCTCCATCACTCGATCAAATCCAACCTCGAGGTCATCTACGGTACCAAAACCAGCTGGGCCATAGAAACCTTCATGCTTTCTTAGCCTGCTGGCATTCTCCTCTACTGAAACACCTTTCAGCATGATTGGATACAGGCTGACATGAGTCTTGTTAACAGATATGGGTCTTGTTACACGAACTTGAGAACCAACAAAGCCGAGGTTAGGAAAAATAATTAAATTAAACGGTAATGCACCAATACCAAGGTCTCCATCTAATTCATATAAGGAGTGGCCATTCCCTAAGTCTCGTATTTTTTCGTTTTTGTGCATCTTTGAAAAATTAATTCTTTTTCCCGTTTTGTTTGCGACAAGGTTAAAGAAACTCCTATGGGTGACACTTAAATGATAAGGATCAATCGTATTTTCTACTTGCAGCTTCCAATTGCCATCAAAACTATATTTATGAACACCTGCATTTAAAGCAATCCCCTCTGGTCCTGTATTCACCACATAATCGATATATTTACGGGCATGCCCCAAATAGTCTTCGAGACTAGGAACATCCTCAGATAAACTAGCAAAGATAAAACCCTGGTACACTCCAACCTTTGGAACTTTGATTAACCCCATCTTACAGCGGTCAAATTTTTCATCATATCCATCTTGAAATGGCATTCCTGTCAAATCACCATTATTGGAATAGGTCCATCCATGATAGGCACAGCGGAAATAGTTGGCATTTCCTTGCTCCTGCTGGCAAACGGTTGCGGCCCTGTGTCTGCAGCGGTTTAAGACAACATGTATTTCATCACTGTCAGAGTCGCGGGTCACAATCACTGGATTAAAACCAATGAAGGTTGTCTTGTAGTCACCTGAATTAGCAATCTCACTTTCATGTGCTACATATACCCATGTATTTTCAAAGATATTCTTCATTTCTTTTTGAAAAATTTCTTCATCCTTATAGACATCACCGTGTATTGCGCCTTCTTTTACCAGATCAGAAATTTTCACTGTATTCACCTAGCTTCCTTTAAAGATTCGTTTACAACTGCAACATGAATGCACCCATCCTGACCATATGCATGCATCTTGACTGCTTTGGCTGCTTCTTCGATTGGAAAACTATGTGTAACCATCTTTTCAAGAGGATATTTTCTTGATTCTATTACGCGCAATGCGACTCCGACTGCTTTCTTTGGACGGCCAAGGACTCCTTTTACGGTCAGCAGCTTCCATGTGATTTTACTAGACATAAGATTTTGCGATAATTTTTCATCGGTCCCAGAGTGAACAATGGTAGCTCTGAGTCCTGCTAGATCTAATGCAGTTACGAGCTGCTGAGGGGCAGTTGCTGCGTTAATAACTGTATCTGCCATTTTCCCATCCGTTACCGCATGTACTTCTTTAACCAAGTCTTGAGTATCTGCAAAGAATGTGTGAGTCGCACCAAATTCTTTGGCTAATTTTAAACGATGTTCGTCTTTAGACATACCCGTAACAATGATTTTTCCTGCTCCAGCTTCTTTGGCCCCGATAACTGCGCCTAACCCCATTGGTCCTGGTCCTTGAATAAGAACGGTATCACCGACTTTCGTATTTCCTACTTCTTGAACCCAGTGGATACCATTAGATATTGGAATATATAATTGCAAAAGTTCTGGTGAAACATCCGCACTTGCCTTATGGACAATAGAATTAGGATGGAGATACATATATTCTGCAAATCCTCCCCATAAAGCCGTTTTCTCATTATCTATTCTCATTGCTCCATATCGTAAATCAAAACATTGTTGATAGTTACCGGTAAGACAATTATTACAGGCACCACATGGGATATACTCTTCAACGACTACTCGGTCACCTTCTTGTAACCCCCAGCGTGCGGCGGCCTTTTGACCTAAATTTGTTACCCTTCCAACTATTTCATGACCTATCACACATGGGAGTTGAAAAACCCCATTTCCACCGTTTAAATAAGCTTCACTGTCAAATCCACATACCCCGCAGGCTTCAACCTGGAGAAGGGCTTCGTTTTCTCCTGTTTCAGGGATAGGGAATTCCTTTATTTCTATTGTTTCCTTTTCTGTTAGTACAGCCGCTTTTACTTTATTCAAATGACTTTACCTCCTAGTTAAATCCTCTCTAGTCAACCCACTTTACTGAAAAGTCCTATATGTCGTCTGCTTCATCAATCCATCTTGTTTTTGAGGGATCTAAAAGATTCGTAAGTTCCTTGTGCGTACTCCATAATAAACTTTCTAATTCAAGGGGATCGAAGTAAGAAATTTTTCCTGTCCGGTTATCTTGAATTAATAGCCTATCTCCATTTGCTGACCTGTCTAGTTTTACAGTAACATGTGCAAATTCATTTTTAAGGACAAAGTCTTCGCTCAATTTCTTTCACCTGCATTCAATTGAAGTTAGTTAGTGCCCACTAACATCACGTTACGCTTATGCACATTATTTTTTAGTTATCTATATATTAGCAAAATTCAGATAATAAAAAACGTAGTTTGTTAGATTAACTAGCAACGATTCTCCATTGGATGTCTTCTTTTTCAGTACCTTCAATAATTTCCTTAGCTTCTTGATGAGTTTCATAATCACGATCTTCTATTCTTCTTCCAGGAACAGAAGTATCAAACTCATCAGCAAATGGGAATGGCTGAATAAGAATTTCTCCATTTCCTTTGGAATTTACGGTTAAGTGAACCGGTTCGCTTTCTCTTGTCATTCTTACTGGACCTAATGTAACTTCATTCTTTTCCGTCGGATTATTTAACCCCATGAATAACCCTAAGCGATCCATAACTTGAAAATACTCATACTGCATCCAAATGTTATCTTCAAATTCACTGCGTTTATGTTGTGCTTTCCAATACTGCTGCTTGATATCAATCCATTCCTTTTGGATTGTGTTAATCGTATCATTCATGAAGCCTCTCAAATCATCAGAAACCTTATACGTAAAGGTTGGATCATATCCAAATCTACTTGTATAAAGACCGATCCAGTGCATTCCCAGCATCATCCCTGCATACGGATCCTGTTTTAAGGTATTGCGATAGCCAATTTCGTAAAAACGAACATGTTCTGGTAAATTAACCTCTAAGAAGTTTGTTGGGCGTTTGGTAGATTCGTTAAATAATACATCATCATCAGGCTGCTTCCATCCAGCGTCATGTTTTTCAATTCCAAGACTAACAGATTCATGGTTTACTAACTTTTGAAACCGTTCATTTCCCCATAACCTAGATACTGTTCCCATTTGGATAGCATGTTCGTCCTGCCTAACCAACACTAATTTTCCTTCCTGCTTTGAGATAATCATCTATCTTCCCCCTATAGTTTAAGCGCTTCCAAATAGGATATAACCTGTTCTACAGGTATGACATCACCATACTTTTGTTGTATATCAAACAAGTTAATCGCATGAGTCGTTATACCACGATCAAATACACATTCTTCTGGAACCACAACTTTATAATTATTTGAAAAAGCGTCAACCACAGTTGCTCTAACACATCCGCTTGTTGTGCATCCAGTCACGATAACACTATCAACTCGCTGGGCTGTTAAAAGAGAAACTAATGGTGTTCCAAAAAACGCACTAGGTTTTTTCTTCGATAGGATCACTTCACCATTGACCGGGGATAATTCTTCAACTACTTTTGTCCCTTTTTCCCCTTCTAGTAACAGCGGGTGATCAAAAATTTGACCCTTAATGGCTACACGGTCATTATCACTGCTCTTGGACCCTTCGATAATGGTATAGATCACGGGAAGTCCCTTTTTACGGCAAGTTTCTAATACTCTTCTAATATATGGAATAGCCCCCCAACTTGCTGTTCCACAACTAGTTGGATATGTTTTAATCGCCTCTTCAATCTCCTCTGGTCCATCTCCGGTAAATCCATATTGCACATCAATAATCAAGAGTGCTGGTTTTTTCCCCAAGCCATACATAGATCCTAAACCAGCGCTAGAGTATATTTTAGAATCGCGTTCATCCAGGTATTTTTCCCAGATTCTAGCCATTCACCTTCACCTCTCTCACCCATAAGTTATCACCTTATCACATGCAGCGGTCATTTCGACTAGAACACTAGGAGACCCTAGTTCTACTTTTTTGCCTTGTAGATCTTCTTCTGTAATACCTCTTGCCCCGCAGGATACTTGGGATAGAACAATTCTTCCCCCTCGTTCGAGAATTTCATTAACAGAATTTCGTAACTCCGTTGCCGTTACTCCCACACCAAAAACAGTGTCAAGATTTTCTTCCTTTAGTAATTGGACTGCGCTTCCTGCAAGAAACATAGAGGCCTGATGACCATCTTTAAGAGCTGTTTTAGCAATTAGAAACGCCCTGTCTGCTTGGGTTGGTGCTTCTGGCCCGTGTGTTAAGTGAATTAATAAATGCATGTTATTATCCTCCTTTATTCCTATACCTTTTCATTTACCTCACTAGGAGTTAGGTGATCGATAAATACCTGAACACTTCCTTTTATTACATCCTCTTCTGAAAGGGATGTAATGATTTCTCCTGAGACAAATGAGCGAGATATAAAAAGCCCATAACTCATATAAAGAAAATTCATGGCAGTGAGTTCATAATCACAGTCTTTGATATGGTTTCTCTTATGCATTTCTTCTAAATATTTTTCAATTAATTCCTTTAATTGCCTTGGGTGCTTATTAACTTGTTCAAGCAGTCCTGGAACGTTATGACCTTCTTGAATAGCTATTTTTATGACATTTTTATTTTTTTTCATAATGGTGTGATAAGTCTCGGCAATCATCAATAAGTCTTTTTCTAGATTCCAAATTAACTTGTGTTCAAAAAGTTCCTTCATTTGAAAACTATAGTAATAACGGTCAATAGCTGCTTCTAATATCTTCTTTTTGCTAGGAAAATGTCTAAATAGAGTCATTTCACTCACAGCAGCTTTTTCAGCTATTTGTTTTGTTGTTGCTCCTTTAAATCCCTTTTTCGCAATCATATCGATGGCGACTTTCAAGATTTTTTCATCCGTGGTCATATTCCTTCTACCTACCTAACTATGTTTGTTAGTACTCACTAACTCTCTCCTAATATGAATGTTATAATAGTGACAAAAATGTGTCAATATATTTTCTGAATTATTTAAAATTTTTAAAAATTGTTGACATATATTCTGACTATATTTTACTCTTTTAAAACTCCTAACTTTTTAAAGGATTAAAAAAACCCAGAGAATTTATCCCCGAGTTTTATTGTTACTAATACGAATTTTAATGAATGTCCCTCTTCTTAAAACGTCCACCCCGAACTTCGGATATGTCAGCAATCGCCAAGAAGGCATTTGGGTCAATTTCCTCAACAATCGTTGTCAATTTCGATTCTTCAAGTCGAGTGATGATAGAGAAAATGACCTTTTTATGGTCACCGGTATAGGCTCCCTCACCCTTTAGATAAGTCACACCACGACCTAAACGAGCATTTACAGCATTTCCGATTTCCTCTGCTAAATCACTGATAATCCAAACCGATTTGGATTCCTCGAAGCCGTCAACCACTGTATCAATGGCTTTTGCAGCAATAACGTAAGCTAATACAGAGTACATCGCTCGATCAAAACTGAACACAAACCCGGCTGCTCCTAAAATAAAGATATTGATAAACATAATAATTTGACCAACGGAGAATGGTACCTTTTTGGTTATAACGAGAGAAAGTATCTCAGTCCCATCTAAAGCACCACCAAAGCGAATAACAATACCAACCCCGATTCCTAATATCATGCCCCCAAAAATGGTTGCAAGAAGAATATCATCGGTAAACGCTGGTACTGGGTGAAATAATGTTGTAAAAACCGATAAAACAATAATTCCATAAACAGTAGATATCGCAAATGTTTTACCCATCTGCTTGTAGCCTAAATAAACAAATGGCAAGTTTAACACGAATAGAAAGATACCAAGTTCAAGACCGGTTAAATGAGATAACATGATTGATATACCTGTTACCCCTCCATCTATAACCTTGTTAGGGACTAAAAAGATCTCTAGACCGACAGCCATTAATATAGCTCCGAGAGTAATGGATATCGCTCGAAAGATTTTTTTAGTAAGGGGGAGCTTTCGATGTTGTACTTTTCCGTTTACTAATTCTGTCACAAAATCACACCTTATAAAAAATTTATTAATAAAACCAAATTCGAGAATGAACGTTTCGAATAATTCTCTGACTAGGTTATTATTACCAATTCATGTAGCCTTCATGAATCAACTATTACTAATATTATACCATAAAATCTATTAAACCTGAATTATAGTTCATCTTTATTAAGGAATTACCCCCTTGATAACCTATATAAGGTGGTCATCATGTTCTTACCTTGAATTAGCAGGTTTTGAGCAGTTTGGAGTGAAACCTGCTTAAATCTTATCCTGGTACCCGGCTGCGCTTGAGCAAGAAGCGGGATATCTGCAGAAATAACAGTTCCGATTCTAGAATAACCTCCCGTTGTTTGGTGTTCAGCCATAAGAATGATAGGCTGCCCGCTTGCAGGGACTTGGATTCCACCTAAAGGAATGGCGTCTGATATAATATCTGCGGCCCCGCTATGCTCCATTTGTGGACCTGTTAATTGATACCCCATTCGGTTGGACTGGGTGGTTACGGAATATTCTTTCGTTAGAAATGTTTCGATACCTTTGGAAGTAAATTTATCAGTATGTGGACCAACTATTACTCTTACCGTTAATGGGTTCGTATATTTTGGAATAAGCTTGGTGTGCAGCTTTCTATTTCTTCTGGTGAAGGGATTCCCATAAAGAATATCCCCCTTTTTTATTGCCCTTCCTTCAAAACCTCCAAATTTTCCTGTTAGATACGTTGATTTACTATTAAGTACAATAGGTACATGAATTCCACCTGCAATGCTTATATACGTTCTTGCTCCCTCTTTCAGCTCTCCAAATGAGAGAATCTGCCCTTTTTTTATCACAATGCTTTTCCAAAGCGGGATCTCCTGCTCATTAATTTGTGGAGATAAATTCCCTCCACAAATGGCAATAGAGACATCATTTAAAGCCATTAAGACAGGTCCAATTAGCGGTGCTTCAAGTGCAGCCTCCCCTAAGTCGTTACCAACTAATACATTACCCACCTGCAATGAAAAAGGATCCATGGCACCTGAAATGCTAACCCCAAATTCACGAAATCCAAACCTTCCAAGGTCTTGTACAGTTGTTTGCAAACCGGGTTTTAACACTTTAAAGATTGGGGTCCTCATCATCTCGGCCAACTCTTCCTAATTTCTATATTTTCTTTTGTTAAGGCATGTTTTAATTCTGTTATAAAATTTAAAGCAGCAGGTTCATCACCATGAACACAGACTGTATCTGCAGTCATAGCAATATCAGTTCCGTCCGTTGTCGCAACTTTCCCTTCTCTTATCATTCGGATAATTCTCTGGGCTGCAATGTTCATATCATGAATCATGCTGTTTTCATCATTTCTAGAAGTCAACGATCCATCAGGTTGATAGGTTCGGTCTGCAAACACTTCCTGTGCAGTATTTAGACCTTTTGCTTTTCCAGCTTGGATAAGTTCACTACCGGATAGCCCAAAAAGGATTAACGTAGAATCAAAATCTGCTACAGCCTGAGCAATTGAATCTGCTATTAATCTAGATTTAGCAGCCATATTATACAAGGCTCCATGGGGTTTAACATGGACGAGCTTTACTCCTTCAGCTTTGGCAAATGCACTTAAGGCACCCATTTGATAGAGTGTGAGATTGTAGATTTCCCTAGTGGATACATTCATCTCCCTCCGGCCAAACCCCAATATATCCGGAAATCCAGGATGAGCACCAATATTTACATGATATTTTTTTGCCATTTGAATGGTCTCCATCATCACATTATGGTCCCCTGCATGATAGCCACAAGCAATATTTGCAGATGATATATGCTTCAAAACCTCTTTATCATTCCCAATTTTAAATAATCCATAGCTTTCTCCAAGATCACAATTGATGTCAATGTAACTCAAGTTATTTCCTCTCCCTTCATGTAAGTCGAAACTTTATAATTCTTTGAAGCAGCCCTTTCTTTAATGGCAAGAAACTCGCCCCAATCCACAGGGAAAAAGGATACATAATTGCCTGCAGACAAGAGTGACGGATTGTTTTTTTCGATATCAAATAATGTTATTGGGATTATACCGATAATTCTCCAGCCTGAAGGGACCTCAGAAGGATAAATTCCTGTTTGTCCGCCGCCAATTCCCACTGAACCTGCTGCAACCTTCGCTCTTGGTATTTCTAAACGAGGCGTTGATATTTTTTTATCTAATCCACCAAGATATGGAAAACCTGGTACAAAACCAATCATATGGACTAAATATTCTTGGTTAGAATGTAAGTGAATAACTTCTTGTTCACTAATGCGATTGTACTCTGCAACGAATTGTAAATCTGGACCAGTATTTCCTCCATAATAAACAGGAATCCTATAGACAATAGGGCTATACAGTTTTAATTCCTTTGCTGATTCCATTACAGAATAAACGATTTTCTCTAATTGGCGATACCTTATTTTGGAAGGATCATAAAAAATTGCAATCGTGGTAAACGTTGGGACACACTCAATAACACCATCAATCTTATAACTTGTAAAGTTATGTAAAAAGCGATTAATTTGGTGATGAGTACTCTCATCAATTTCATTACCAAATGAAATCCTGATCGCTGAATCTCCTAATGGTATGATTTCAACACTCATTTGTCTCACCTATTTTCAAACTATTTGCTAAATTACTTTATACTTTATTTAATGTGATCAAATAAAGCAACAAAAAACGCTCTGATCATTAAAAGACCAGAGCGTAATCGTTTTAGCTTACCTTTTCACCTACACGGTTGGCGGCAGTTTTTTCATCCATTTTTGTTGTAAAACGTGGAAATCCCGTTAAAATTGCCAATACTCCACAAACACCTATTAATATTGGGTAATAAGAATAAGTTAATATACTGACTGGAGATATACTTGCAACACCTGCAGCAACAAGTATTTGAGCACCGTAAGGGATTAACCCTTGTATGCTGCAGGAAAAAACATCCAGCAAACTTGCCGACCTGCGAGGATCAATTCCGAACTTACCGGCAATATTTTTCGCAAGTGGTCCAGCAATAATGATTGAAATCGTATTATTTGCAGTTGATAGATCTGTTAAGCTTACAAGTCCAGCAATGCCAAATTCAGCACCTTTTTTCGATTTAATCTTTCTTGTTACGAGATGAAGTAAGTAGTCAATCCCGCCATTATGCTTAATGACTTCCACCATACCAGCAATTAAAATTGCCATAAAGGAGATTTCGAACATGCCTGCTATACCATCGCTCATTTTTTGAATAACTTCCATAAGCGTATAGGTGCCATCGACAAACCCAATTAAACCAGCAAATACAATTCCTAATGTAAGGACAAAAAATACATTCACCCCTGCCAACGCAAAAATCAGCACACCCAGATAGGGCAGAATCTTGATCAAATCAAACGATTGCTGATTGATATTTGCTTGTTCGCCCATTGTTAATACCGAAAGGATGATACACGTAATAATGGCTGCTGGAAGGACAATAAGGAAATTCACCTTAAACTTATCTTTCATTTTTGTCCCCTGCGTCCTTACAGCCGCAATGGTCGTATCCGAAATAAATGACAAGTTATCACCAAACATTGCACCGCCGATAACGGCTGCCATGGATAGTGGAAGAGATATATCCGTTTGCCCGCTAATACCAACTCCAATTGGTGCCAGCGCTACAATTGTTCCCATACTAGTCCCCATTGACAAGGAAATAAAACATGCGATGACAAAAATTCCAACCATTAAGAGATTTTGAGGTACGATTGATAGTGCCAGATTGACAGTGGAATCAACTGCACCCATTCCCTTTGCAGTTTCGGAAAAAGCACCAGCTAGCAGGAAGATCAGCACCATTAACATAATATTGGACTCTCCTGCACCTCTTGTGAAAATTTCCACCTTCAGATTAAATGATTCTTTCCTATTCATTGTTAGTGCTACTGCTGCTGCGATCACAATCGCAACAAGGACTGGAAATTTATAAAAATCGCCCGAGATGATTCCGGACCCGATAAATAATACTAAAAATACTGCAAAAGGAATAAGCGCCCATGGATTCCCTTTTCTGCTTGTACTCATGGAAAACACTCCTCTCTATTTCTTCAAATAAAAAAACCTCTTCTTTCAAAAAAGAAAAAGAGGTTTTACTATCTAATTTTGCACGCAATTATTAGGGTACAATAATTTTTATCATTGTGCAAGGTGTGAAATTGAATTGTACAGTTAATTTACTTGCTTTCTTGTTTTCTGTTTTTTCCTAATACGATAAAAGACAACGACTCCAACTAGGACCAGTACAATCCCAAGAAGGATATTTTGCTCCGTATTGCCCTCCATTAAACCAGCAGGTATCAGTGATAACACAAAGAAGAAGATTAGATTACCAAATATAGTCCCCACCATAAAATGTTTAAATTTAATGGAACTTAAGCCACTGAGAATATTGATTAAGCTTGTTGGAACGAATGGGATAATACGGGCTTGGAAAACAAAGAGCAGCCCATTTTGCTCCATCTTTGATAATAATTCTGGATTCGTTTTTTTTTGCACCCAATCATTAAAAAAATACCTGCTTCCAAAAAACCAGATTCCTGCAGCAATAATACTTGTAAACCAACTCCACATTAGACCATTAAAGAACCCAAACAAAGCGTAGTTGATGGTGATGATGATAATGAGGGGAATAATTGTAAATGAATTTTGGATCACCATAATGATAAAAGTAAAGAAGAATTTTGAAAATGTAGTATCTTTTAGAGACATGATAATGGAATCTAAATCCCCGTTTCGAAGTAGCCGAAATGTTTCGGTATGATGAATAACTAAAAAAATGATCAATATTATTCCAATCATAGAAACTATTTTTTTCCAAATATTCATCACCTATTTTCATAGTAAGGTAATCTTGTAAGAGTAAAATATATTCCTATCCTTATCATACCATGCGAAAATAATCCGTGATAAAAAAAGATGTCACAAAAATCTGCGACATCTTTTTTAAGCTTATAGTAACGAAAATTCTTCTACAAGCTGGCTAAATTTTTTCATGGCATTTTCTATTGGCAGAGGTGTGGTTAAGTCGACTCCTGTCTTTTTTAACAGTTCAAGAGGATAATCACTGCTTCCACTCTTTAAGAAGTTAAGGTAGGCTTGTAATGTTTCCTTATCTCCATCCAATATTTTGGTTGCCAAATGTATGGCTGAGGCAAAACCTGTTGCGTACTTATACACGTAAAATGGACGATAGAAATGAGGAATTCTCGACCAGCCAAATTTCACTTCTTCATCAAACACCACAACATCCCCATTGTATTCTCTAAACAATGATTCATAAGTTTGATTAAATACCTCGACATTTAAAGGTGTACCCTTTTCTGCAAACTCGTGTGTGATTTTCTCGAATTCCGCAAACATTACTTGTGTGAAGAAGGTACCCTTAAATTGATCGATAAAATGATTCAATAAATGCTTCCGTACCTGAAGGTCCTTTTCAGTATTCAACAAATAATTAATCAATAAAATTTCATTGACCGTAGAAGCTACTTCTGCTACAAAAATACTGTAACGGGCAGTAATTTGTGGTTGGTGCTGTGAGCTTAACTTACTATGAACACCATGCCCGCACTCATGGGCGAGGGTAAATAAGCTATCTAAATCATCTTGATGATTTAATAAGATAAAGGGATGTACTCCGTATATTCCCAAATTATAGGCTCCAGACCTCTTGCCAGGAGTCTCACGGACATCGATATAACGCGCATCCTTGAATTCTTTGAGAATGGATATATATTCTTCCCCAAGTGGAGCCAGGGCTTTTACCATCGTCTCATAGGCTTCCTCGTACGGTATTACTTGTTTCACTCCCTCTACTAAAGGAACGGACATATCATACTGGCGCAATTCATCTAACTGTAGTTTTTCCTTGCGGATTTCAGAATACCTGTGCAGCGGAGCAATATTTTCTTTTGTGGCCTTAATTAGGTTCTCATAAACTTCCTTAGGCACCATATCACCGAATAATGCTTTTTCTAATGCGGAAGGATATTTTCTTATTTTTGCCATCGTAACGTTATTTTTTATCGCGGCAGACAGTGTGCTTGCAATGGAGTTTTTCAATTCAACATATGGTTTGTAATACGCTTTATATGCCTCTCTTCGTTTCTCACGATCTTCATCCTCGATTAGTTTCGAGTACATTCCTCTTGTCAGCTGAACCTTGTCACCGTTGTTATTGGTGACATCGCCAAATTTAATATCCGCATTGTTGATCATTCCAAAGGTTGTACTTGGAGCAGACAGAGCTTCCCCTAATTGTGATAATACTTCTTCCTGGTCTTTACTAAGAACGTGTGTTTTGTAGCGAAAGGATTCATACAAATCCTCCTCAAAGTACTTAAGACCCTCTTCTTTTGCAATATAACTGCTTAAGGTTTCTTTATCTAATCCTAATAAATACGGCATAAAAAACGAAGTTGAAGAGCTTACCTTCACACTAAGTCCTTTAGCACGATCTAATAATGATTGTGAACTTGCATCTCTTGTATCCTCATCCACTCTAAGCATACTGTAGGCATAGACATGATTAAAGGTATAGGATAACTCTTCTCTTTGTTTTAAGTATTCATATAGACTTTTACCGTCCGTTATCGCTCCATCAAATTGCTTTAGCTTTTCCGCCATGTTTTCAACAAGTTGAAGATCGTTTTCCCATTTGGAAATATCGGAATAAATATCAGCAAGATTCCATTTTTCATTACTAGGTACTTCTTGACGGGAATTATATGTAGTCATAGCGCCCTCCTTATTGGCTATCTTTATTAGTAAATATTCAATTCACTCTTGTTCTAGACCTCTCAAATCCAACAGCTTAGGAACGTTAAAAGCACCTAGGTCAGGTGCTTTTACTTTATCTTATTCACCCCTAAATTTCCAATGAAAGAAACTGATTAAATCGATGATTAGCATGACAATGTGGGCACTTGACAGTAATTTCGACATCAACAATTTGTAATGTTCCGTTGTTAGCCAAACTCTTTTTAAGGACAATGACTTGCTCCGTCACACTTTTACCTTTATAGATTGTTGATAAATCTTCTTGATTCCTTTCTCCACTAACGATTGCAGCATATTCAAAGTCACTGTTACACAGAATACAAGTATTCTTCCCAATTACTACACTATTTGCAGCTGCTAATTGTAAGTTCAAATGCCTCATCTCCCATCTGTCCTACATAGTTTCGACGTTCAAAATAGCGTTTCCTTCTTAAATTTATGTAAGCAAAAAAATTCACTTTTTGGACAATATTATAAAAATATCTAAAAAAGGCTGTTTAGGATTCCCTAAACAGCCTTTCAGATTATACTATTTTTTATTGTAATTGTATTGTGTTCGGTCAATTGGTGTAAAGTTTTCAGGATTATAGAAACGTAATAAGTCTCCATTTACTACCTTATCAGAAAGAGCCAGCTTATTTTCTACGATATTCTGAAGATTCTCTGCCTCTTCCAGCCTTGTTTCATCTATTTCCAAGCCGGTAGTGGAGTCATAGAACTTACCTCCGACTGCGGAAATAGTTGGGCTCATAAAGCTGCCATCACGGAAAGGTACAAGATCATCATGCTGTTCAGATAACAGGTCAGTACCGAACTGAACATAATCTTTTGTATCAATTCCTAACAAGTGAAGAAGTGTAGGCAGGATGTCAATTTGTCCACCGTATTCGTGGTTAACTCCACCCTCCATACCAGGTACGCGAATAAAGAATGGTACACGTTGTAATCCTGCGCTGTCAAAATCAGTAATTTCTTTTCCTAAAACTTTTTCCATTGCTTTATTATGATTTTCTGAAATACCATAATGGTCACCATACATCACAATAATAGAGTTATCGTATAGTCCAGATTCTTTGAGATAATCAAAGAATTGCTTTAATGCCTCATCCGCATAACGAGCTGTCTGGAAGTAGGTATCAACAGATTTATCACCTGTAGTATGTGGAGCAATCGTTGCTTCTTCTTCAGCCAGCGGGTAAGGATAATGATTTGAAACAGTAATAAACTTAGTATAAAAAGGCTGTGGTAATGATTCCAACATTGGGATCGATTCTTTAAAAAATGGCTTATCCATCAATCCATACTCTGCAAGATCATCCGGATTCATATTATAGAAATTTTCGTCAAAAAAGTGGCTATATCCAAACGATTTATAAATTTCATCACGATTCCAGAAACTTCCTGAATTTCCGTGAAAAACAGCAGACGTATATCCATGAGTTGCTAAAATTGCTGGTGCTGCTTGATACGTATTTAATCCTTTTGTTGTAAAAGCAGAACCCTGCGGTAATCCATATAATGAATTTTCAAGGATAAATTCTGCATCAGCTGTCTTACCTTGGGCAGTTTGATGGAAGAAATTATCAAAATAAAGCGTGTTTTGATCCTTTGTTAATGAATTAAGGAAAGGCGTTACTTCTTCTCCATTCAACTTATAATTAATAAGGAAATTCTGCATAGATTCTAGATGTAAATAAATCACGTTCATACCTTTTCCCGCCCCAAAGTATGCAGGGTTAGGCACAGCGTAATTAGATTTTGTATAGTTGATCACTTCAGTTATATCGTCACTATTAGCCATAACTCTCTGTGCTGATGCTTTTGTACTTTTTACCGCGTCATAGATTGTGTAGTTGTACATTCCTAAATATTTGACGATATAGTTACGGTCAAATCCTCTTGTTAACAACTGTGGACGATCACTTTCAGCTAGTCCAAGATTTCCACATGAAATTGCCAATGATAACGAGAATACAGCAGCTACTTTCCTGCGGTTCATATCTTTATACTCAACCTTCACCATTCGGAAAGCAAGTAATACAACTAAAACAATGATATCGATAAAGAATAAGAAATCATAAGGTCTTAAAAGTGTTACCACACTTCCACTAACATCCCCAAAGTTTTGGGTCTGAGTTAAAGTTGGCAGCGTAATAAAGTCATTAAAGAATCTGTAATAAACCACATTTGCAAATAATAGAAAAGATAAAAAGAAGTCAATCACAAGTAATGCAATATATTTTTTTCGTCCTTTAAATAATAAAGCAAAGCCTAAAAAAAGTAGGGATGATCCTAAAGGGTTCACAAATAAAAGAATTTTTTGTAATGTATTTTCGATTCCTAAGTCAAATTGAGTTAATTGCGCCAAATATGTTTTCATCCAAAGAAAGAAAACAGCTAAAAAGAAAAAGCCAATATATTTATTAAAAATTCCCTGACTCCTTTGAATTAAGTTATTCATTTTGTTGCACCTGCCTTTTAGCAAAATATCATTTATTTTTTTATGAGTTTAATAGATTTATAGTATCAAGTAAATATGAACAATCTATGAACATAATCGAAATAAAATAATTCAACACAAATGAGTATTATACGCACAATTTCTAAAAAGTCAAGTTTGATTGCATAGCAAAAAAGACATGTGATTAGCGCACATGTCTTCTTATTGATTACAAAAACTGTCTATATATTGATCAATGGTTGGTATCCATTGGGTTGAATCATCAATTTGCTGAACAGCGATATGGTGTAACGCTGAAAACAAATTCCATAAATCCTTTTGGGAAAATGAACTGCCAACATTTCTTATTTCAAAAATTTTATTGATGATTTTGGCATAGCTTTTTAGTGTTAAAGGAATAATCGCCAAGGTTTGACCCTCAAAAATAGGATATTTCACATTTCCAAAAAAAGTATTGATTGTATCTCTATGCAGTGAAGGCGCTAGAAATAGACCTATTGTCGGCTTTGTCGATTTCTTCGACAAATCTGCTACATGCCTCATGACTGGTTGGCCTTCGTTAATCCATTGATCATGACCTTGCATCATGGTCACTTCACCAACTAATTGAAAGTCCGGATAATCAGCCAATAAGTCTTCTACATTTCCTCTTGCTGTCCAAAGTGGTATTCCATCATCACCGACATTGTAATTAGGTTTGATAAAATTTGCATTTCCAATCGCAACTAAGCTTTCTGCAAATAACCATTCTAAACGTACAGATGGTTTTTGCACCTCTGGAAACTTACGAAAGCTTTGGGTTCTCCCGCTCATCTCTTCTATAGCAATCGAGATTTCTTTTAATTTTAAGAATTGGTCGTTCTTGAACATTTTTAAAGTTCTGGTTGACTGTCTAATCAATTGACGTAAAGATTGTACTGCGTCCGCTAACCTATTGATGTCGGTAAATTTTTCAATATAATCACTATTCCTGACAGCATCTGGCCTTATTTTAGCAATCGCATTTTGTATTCTTTCATGTTTTACATATAGATTATTATATTCAATCCCTAATTGACTAAACGTTTCCCATGGCAGATCTGGGGTTTGTGTGTCACTTAAGTAATTTATATAGTCATCCACATTTTTAAAATTATCAGCCTCTGCTGTGAATTCCTCTGAGATGAAGGCAGCTTCTCTTGTTCTACTAGGTGAGATATCAATATACCGGCCACCGCCACGCAAATAAAGGATCCCCGTTTCACGGAAGTACCTTATCGCAGAATCTGCATAATCACGAAGATTCGACTTTTTCGTTTTGAGGGATTCCTCGCTTTTTGTGTTGAATACCCTCTCAGTAAAATCATTAAAGAAACTTTGTTTGAATTCTTCTCTATCCATTCCGCCCATACTTTTTACCTTAAGTCTATAATCAATAATTTGCTCAATGGTATGAGCAATATTTTTTGCATTGACTAAAGTAGGAATATACATTTTCATTTCATCAAAGGAGATACCTACCGGACGCAAACCTAACTTTTCGGCTCTTTGATTGACCCCTGCTATGACTTTTACGGTTGCTACGAACGGCATAATATTAAAGCCATTTATTTCCGTTGGGTTATCAAGCTGCCATTTTAAGAACATCCTAAGGAACATATTCTCCGTGTTGATCCCTTGTGAAAATGCTTCTCCTAATGGAGTCAACGAGACCTTACCAAATTCATCTCTATTTCGTACAAAACCAAAGTTTGTAAGAGGAGAGAATGCTGTTCTTCCACGAAAGGCATAAATTTTAAATTGATCATCTTGATAGGTTTTATTTTTATAAAAGACGGTTGACATTAAATCGTTAACTTCTTCTTCCGATAAGATATAACTAAAATCTTCTTTTGGTAAAAAACTGCTCACACGCTTTTTCCACACAGGATCCTTACTGTTTGGCTGGTATAAGCCTCGACGAATGGTTTCAAAAAAGAAGTCTTTCTCAAATTCCTCGTCCCTTGTCCTTCCTTGCATAATCCGAACTATTTCTATGTATCCCTGCAACCGGTCAGGAGACCTCAATGTGGTATTGATACTCCAAACGCTATCCCTAACCATAAACACCCCTCCCTTACCCTTCCATTCTAATATAGCTTTTTACATCACAAGAAAAAAGATGTAAAAAAAAGAAGCGCTAATCCTCAATAATTCGTGATTAGCACTTCTCGCTCTAATGAGCCGGTCTGTTTTTTCTTTTGATAACTAGAATTACTGTAATTCATTTTTAGGTCATGTATGTGATAATTGCGCGCCCAATTTTCTAGTATTGTATTTTTCCGATCACTTTTTTCAAGAACATTTGATAGTGCAAACTTTACTTTACGGTAATTTAATGAATCCAATAGCTCTAATAAACTTCTTTCATGTTCTTCTGTCCAGCCATTTTGTTCATTATACGTGGCAGTTGTAATCAGATAGGGAGGATCGGCATAAAGAAAATCACCAGAGCCTAACTGATGGATAGATACCTCACGAAAATCCTTCTCGTGAAATTCAACGTCTCGGATTTGCATGGCTTGCATAAACTGAAACAGATTTTCCCTAACATTGTTATTAAAATCTCTTTTTCCAACTGGTATATTGTATCCGCCCAATTTGTTAAATCTTATTTGATTATTAAATCCAAAGATAATCAACGTGAAGAATTGTAAATCCATGGGAAATTTATTTATCGATTCATTATAATCTTTTCTTAATTGAAGATATTTTTCCTTATTATATAAACCCACTCCGTCGGCACTGTTTGCCTGATAGAAATCATAGCCTTTATTCATCGTATCACTTAATTCATAGTGAGCAACGATTTCTTCGATTCCAGAAACAACGTTTTCATAGGAATGGTTTTTCAGATAATTAAACAGAGATATCAATCGTCCATTGATGTCAAAAGCAAATGTTTTTTGTGAATCGATATTTACTGCAACATTCGCCCCCCCCGTAAAGAGGTCAATAAAAATATTAACGTTAGGCGGAAACAGGTTTGTCAGCTGCGGCAGGAGCTTATGTTTACCACCTGTATAGTTTAAAGGTGATTTAATAAATGTCATTTTTTCACCTATTGTCCAACATGACACACAAAAAGGCGTTCTTGATAATTATCTATATCTTTCAGCCCTGTTGTAAAATGCTTGTAGTCTTGTTCATAGCTAATGGTTTTACCGCGTTTTTCTAGTGATGAAATCATCTCATGATCAGATATCTTGGCGTTTGAACGGCCATCGCCCTTCTCAGCCATATTACTATAAGATACCACGATGAGTTTAGCATTTACGTGTTGAATTAAATCATCAAATGCTTCTGGAGCAGACTTTAAACAATATTTACTTTTGCCATATTGACGGTCTTCAGAACTAATTTTCCTTGCCACTCCTTCGAGTTCCGGCTTTTCCCACATGGCTAAATTTTCTAAAAGATGATAGGAATCAACATATTGTCTTGAATTATAGGGAGTATCTATATAAAGTATGTCTGTATTTATTTCTCTTACCAATTCATTCGCGTCGCGTTGATAGATTTTATTTAATCGATTGGTTTCATTCTCAGTCAAAGCCGGCATGAGCAATGTAATGGGGTTAAACATATCAAGGTTCTTACGGTATGCCTCGTAATGTCCCACCGTATTTGCAGCCTTGTCCAAAGCATACATAAGGGAGGTGAAAAGAATGGAGAATTCTCTGTTGTTCACTTTGCCTGTCTGCTTTAATTCTTCCATTTTGTCACGAACATATCCAACTTTCCGCGCGTTTTCTTTTGTGAAATATTTATCACCATAATTAATGGAAAAGTAGTTATCTTCCTTCACATCTGCTTCATTAAACGTTTGTAAGATAGAAGCTACTTTATTCTTATCAAATGGTTCCGGGGAGAAAAAGGTGTGATAACTGTGAATGTTAGAAAAAAGCAAATCATTTATAATTAGTTCCTTACCTGGTTTATTAAATCGATTTCCGACAACACCCGTTCCGCCAAATAAGTCTGTAAATGAGTGCCACTCTTGAATCGATTTATTGACCACATCTTCTATTAATGGAAGCAACTTTGTTTTCGCTCCTAAATATCTTCGACTGTGGATGGCAAACTCTTTTTTCTCTTCATTTTGCGTATTATTTACTTGGTTTTTGTTCTTTAAAATCATGTCAATCCCCTCTTGTTGTGTTTCCAATAAAGTTTTATTATATTCTATCACAGTACAGGGAGGAAGGTATTAATTTTATATTTTAACTAGAAGAGCGCATTTATCCCCTGATATCCAAAATATAAACCAAACAAAACGAGCGAAGCACCCGAAATGATTGAGATGGCAATTAAACTTTTAACAGTCAGTAACTTTCGAAATCCAGTTGTGAGTGCTGCAACAAATACGTCCCATATGGTCAATCCAAGGAAAATCATACTGCTATAAATTAACAATGATTCAGTCCCGGATGTTTGAGCTGTTTTGGCTAAGACAGAACCATATATCCCCAACCAAAATAAAACAGATAATGGACTTGTAATTGACATAATAAATCCTGTAAAGAAACACTTTATTAATGATTCTTTCTCCCTGCTATAGGTTAGGGTAATGGTATTTGCATTTTTCATACTTTCGACTCCTGAATAGATTAGGATAAATCCGCCGAATAACCATAAGAAAATTTGAATAATCGGGACACCCAAAAATTGAACCATCCCTAAATAAACGAGCAGCATAAAGAATCCATCAGCAACCATTGAACCTGCACCAACTACCCACGCATGCCAAAAGCCATTCTTTATCCCCTTATCTAAACGCGCAGAATTTACAGGACCTATTGGGGCTGCCAGCGTAAAGCCCAAAATTATGTAACTCACTAAAATGCTAATACTCAAAAAAACCACTCCACTCCACCTATATCTCAACTTGTACATTTTATGTAGATTATCCAGACTCATGTCCTAAAATTCTATATTCCTTTTTGACCCGATTACCGATTTTCATTTTTTCGGTCAAGTGGGTGCCTTCTATTTGACCCAATTTCTGATTTTCACTTTTTTCGGTCAAGTGGGTGCCTTCTACTTGACCCAATTTCCGATTTTCACTTTTTTCGGTCAAGTGGGAGGCCTCCATTTGACCCAATTTCCGATTTTCACTTTTTTCGGTCAAGTGGGAGCTTGTCGCAGTTAGTCGACCTGCGAAAGGCATAGATTTTGGCAAACATAAAATAGACGATAATGATAAAAAATTAATGAGAGGGTCTCGAAATGGAAACCCTATTGATGTGCTTCAAGAAAGGTGGCACTGTATTGAATAAATTTACCTACACACTAAGGAGGGCAACGATGGGAATTTTAAGCGGCAACCCTAAAGAAGAGCCTTTACACTATGGCGAAGCATTTGATTTATGGTCTTCATTGTTAGCAGGCAATGGGATGATTGCAGGATATCTAACCATGATAAACCATGCAGGTGATGATGACCTAAAGAAATTATTAATGGAAGCAACTGAACTTTGCCAACAAGAGAAAAAGCAATTGGAAGAGCTTTTAAAAGAAAATGGCATTGGCTTGCCACCTGCGCAGCCAGAACCACCTGAAGCTTGTTTAGAGGATATTCCAGTAGGTGCACGTATTCCGGACCCTGCTATTGCTGCCGGGTTATCTGCTGATATCGCTGCTGGATTAGTGTTATGCAGCCAAATAATCGGTAAATCAATTAGAGAAGACGTAGCGATGATGTATGGGCAAATCCATGCTCAAAAAGCTGCACTGGGAGCAAAAGTCCTTCGTTTAAATAAAGAAAAAGGCTGGCTGATTCCGCCACCATTACATCTAAATAAGCATGGCGATTGTTAATTTCACCACAAAAAAAGGATGAACACATCTGTGTCTCATCCTTTTTACTTTATCTATTTAAATCACTGATCCCAGGGCTATGCTCATTTGGCATTTCAGGCATTACCGGAACTGGATAACCTTGTGGCGGCGGCACTACTTGTAATGTTCCAGAATCTCTGCTTGGCGATTCACCTTGAAATATCGAACCTATCAATGTTTCATCAAGTCTGAAGTTAAATTGAGCATTATGGAAGCCCATTTCTACATACTTACGGCATTCTGGATACTTGTTTATGTCATAGTTCGGTACTGGGAAGATTTTCCCCCAATTCACACCTAATGTTTCAAGAGCCTTAGCGAAAGCGTTTTGGTGTGCATTATCGCGGACAATTAAGAAGGCTAAAGTTTCCCTAAACGTTTTATTAGAGCTCATTTCATAAATCCGTGTTTTTTGTAAGACACCGGTTGATTCTAATACAACATTATCCAATAAATCACTAATTAAGTTTCCATGACTATATACATAATTACCTGACCAAGGGTTTCCTCCAGCATCTACTGGAAGTGAACTTTGAGCTCCCATAATAAAATGATGAGGGTTAGCGTGTTCTTTTACCGCTTCTTCTAATGGAGCACCGTTACTACCTCCGGCTCCAACTGCCTCTTCACCGGACCCATTCAATAGTTGATTGATCGTTGTTTGAACAAGTTCAACATGGCTGATTTCCTCAAGGAAAATCCCTCTGATTAAATCACGGTATTGCTTTTGATTACCTCTAAAGTTTGAGCTTTGAAAGAAAAACTGCATCATTGTGCGCATTTCGCCGAATCTTCCGCCTAATGTTTCCTGAAGAACTTTTGCTGCCGCTGGATCCGGTTTATCTGGAACAATCATATTAATTAGGTCTTCTCTATAGAAATACAAAGTATTACCTCCAAGGTTTGAATTATTACTAAATTAGCTTACCCAAAGGTCCTTCCCTTATTCGAACTCGCCCTCTTTAGGGTCTTCTTGATAATGTTCATTTAAATACGTATTTTCAGTTGTGGCGAAGTTGACTGATAGCAAACTCATTTCCGGGTCCATCCCGTATAAGCCTTTAAAATCCTTGTCAACATTTTTCCCGCTTTGAAATTGTGGTTCTATCTTTTTTTCTTTCATGATTTAACATCCTTTCTCTTTTGATTGTGGTCCCACATAAACTCTATGATGAGGGACTAATCTCATTGGAA
>NZ_BCVA01000019.1 GCF_001591505.1 Neobacillus niacini NBRC 15566 | reverse complement strand
ATTTTTCGAGTGCCTCGGTCACTAAAGAACCCTTTTAGTGACCTTAACTTCAATTCTTCGAGTGCATCGGTCACTAACAGAGCCCTTTTGGTGACCATAACTTCAAATTTCCAAACAACTCGGTCATTATTAGAGCTCTTATAGTGACAATAATTTTTATGCGTTAAATTTCTTAAAAATCAAGGTGGCATTATGGCCGCCAAATCCTAATGAGTTGGATAAAACTACTTGAACATTCTTCTTTTTTGCCGTATTAGGGACATAATCTAAATCTAGTTGTTCATCAGGAGTTTGATAATTGATGGTTGGCGGGATGATTCCATCCTTGATTGCTAATAAAGAAAAAATCGCCTCTATCGCACCAGTTGCACCTAACAAGTGGCCGGTCATCGATTTTGTAGAACTAACAGATAATTTATAGGCATGTTCCTTGAAAACATCTTTAATCGCTAACGTCTCAAACAAATCATTATAATAGGTGGACGTGCCGTGAGCATTGATATAGTCAACTTGTTCAGGGGTAATACCAGCATCAGCTAATGCTAATTTCATTGCTCTGCCTGCTCCTTCTCCTTCGGGTGCTGGAGTAGTTATATGATGGGCATCACCTGTAGCCCCATACCCAACTAATTCTCCGTAAATGGCAGCACCGCGAGCTAATGCATGTTCTAATTCTTCTAATACGATGATACCTGCGCCTTCCCCAATGACAAATCCATCACGATTCTTATCAAATGGTCTGCTCGCTGTAGCCGGGTCTGGATTTTTTGAAAGTGCGGTCATATTTGAGAAGCCCGCCACCGTCATCCCAGTAATGGTTGCTTCCGTTCCGCCGGCAATCATCACATCCACATCCCCCTTTTGAATCACGCGGAATGCATCACCAATGGAATTAGCACCTGACGCACATGCTGTAACCGAACAATTGTTGATTCCTTTTGCACCAAGTGAAATGGATACTTGTCCTGCCGCCATATCAGGAATAAACATCGGTATCGTAAACGGGTTGACCCTTCTTTGACCTTTTTCAATAAACTTCCGATGTTGTTCCTCGAATTCGGCCAAGCCGCCAATTCCTGATCCAATCCACACTCCGACCCTTTCTGGTTGAATCCCCTCTCCAATTTGGATTCCTGCGTCTTTAACCGCCATTTGACTTGCTGCGATAGCAAACTGGCTATAACGCCCCATCCTCCTGGCTTCTTTTTTGTCTATAAACTCTTCTGGCGCAAAGCCCTTAACTTCCGCTGCAATCTTGACGTCGACCGTATCTACATCAAAAAGGGTTGCAGGGCCGATCCCGGAAACACCATTCTTAATTTGTTCCCATGATGTATGAGCATCATTTCCCAAAGGAGTGACTGCTCCAACACCTGTAACCACTACTCTTTTATTCATTCAATGCTCACTCCTAAATAGATTTTCGGATGATTCTTACACTCTTTCTCTAGTTTAACGAATTAAGTGTGTCCGGACAAATTAATTTACTCCCGCAAAGTACAATCCAATCACTAGCATACAAAAAAAACGATAGGTGTCACCTAATCGTTTTTTCCTCGACCTACTATAAAGTAACTCCTGTTTTAAAAATAGCAATTTCTCTAAAATCATTTTTTTCGTTGTTCACCCATTCACCGCTTGCCACTTTGATAATGTAATGAATAAATTCCCGCAGTACTTCATTTGCTTCTTTTTCCAACAGTACGCCGGCATTAAAGTCAATCCAATGCGGCTTCGCCTCGTAGATTGGGGTATTGGTGGAAATCTTTACTGTTGGAACAAAGGCGCCAAACGGTGTTCCGCGGCCCGTTGTAAATAGTACCAATTGACACCCGGCCGCAGCTAATGCGGAAGATGCTACAAGGTCATTTCCTGGGGCGCTTAATAAATTTAGACCCTCTTTTTTGATCGTTTCTCCGTATTTAAGAACATCCGTTACAACCGATGTACCTGCTTTTTGCGTACATCCAAGTGATTTATCCTCCAGGGTAGTAATACCGCCGGCTTTATTTCCTGGTGATGGATTTTCATAGACTGGTTGATTATTTTGTATGAAATACTCCTTGAATTCATTAATTAATTCAACGGTTTTTTCAAATACTTCACCATCTGCCGCCCGTTCCATCAAAATCGTTTCTGCACCAAACATTTCAGGGACTTCTGTCAACACCGTCGTTCCGCCTTGGGATACCAAGAAATCGGAGAATCTACCTAATAACGGATTCGCTGTAATCCCAGAGAATCCATCCGAACCACCGCATTTTAAACCAACCTTTAATTGTGATAAAGGTACTGCTTCCCGCTTGTCGTCCCTTACATGCTCATAAATTTCCTTAAGCAGTTCAACACCGGCCTCAATTTCATCCGTCACTTCTTGAGAGACTAAAAACTTTACTCGATCTTCATCATATTCTCCCAAGCTTTCTTTGAATTCATATAAATTGTTGTTTTCACAGCCTAGACCTAGGACTAATACTCCGCCAGCATTTGGGTGCATCACCGCGTCCCTAAGAATTTTCTTCGTATTTTCATGATCGTCACCTAATTGTGAGCAGCCGTAATTGTGCTTTAAGACTAAGACATTTTCAAAAGGGCTAATATCGCCTACTTCTTTTTCAAACAGCTTAATCATTCTTTCGGCGACACCATTTACACAACCTACTGTCGGGACGATCCACAGTTCATTTCTAATTCCTACATTACCATTTTTTCTTTTGAATCCATTGAATGTTAGGTTTTCTTTTTCATATAGAGTGGTGTTTAGCTTTTGATTATATTGATATTCCTGAATACCATCTAAGTTCGTTTTTGTATTATGTGTGTGTATATATTCCCCTGCAGAAATGTCTTTCATGGCATGCCCAATCGGATAGCCATATTTAATGATATGTTCATTGATTGAAATGTTATTAATGGCTACCTTATGTCCTCTTGGCACATCTTCTTTTAGTGTGATCGCTTCCCCATCTATAGTAAAGGTTTGACCTGCTGATAAATCTTTTAAGGCAACCACAACATTGTCTTGTTTATGGATCTGGATGATATCCAACATTAGATTTCCCTCCCGCTAGTTGGCTGCTTTCTGTCCTAATACGGATTCAAGGGCCTTTTTCATTCCCATTGTTTCAATATCGAAGAGATCCTTCGTTATAGCAGCGGTTAGTCCAGGAACTTGGTTTAAATCCATCTCCCAAACCTTCTCGTATCTTAATACATTCGTTACAATGTCCTTAATGCTGTCGATTGTCCCATTGTATTGACTCCATTGTAAGTTGAATAAATCAAGTACATCCTGATCATCTGCTAAAGGAATCTCTTCTTCCCCTCTTGTTCCTTTATAAAAAGAAATAAGAGCTGCTAGAGAGAAAACAAGTTTTTTGGGTAATTGACGCTTCCGATTGTAATAGTCCAATAAGGAAGGCAAATCTCTTGTTTTAAATTTAGACATCGAATTAAGTGAAATGCTTAATAGAAAATGCTGCATAAATGGGTTCCTAAAACGGTCTAACACAGCCTCTGCAAATGCATGCAATTCTTCAATTGGAAGATTCAGCGTCGGGATAATTTCCTCATAAATAAGCTCTTTGACAAATTGTCCAGTCACTAAATCCTCAATCGCTTCAGAAACAGTATTGATACCATATAAGTAGGAAACTGGTGTTATCGCCGTATGCGCACCGTTTAATATACGCACCTTTATTGTCCGATAGGGTGTCAAGTCATCAACCACCAAAGTATTTAGTCCCGCCAAATGTGCTGGAAACTCTTCCGCAATCGATTGCGGACCTTCGATTACCCATAAATGATATTGTTCACCCACCACTAGTAGATTATCTTGATATCCAAGCTCTTCTGTTATTTCCTCAATACTATCCCTTGGGAAGCCAGGAACAATTCGATCAACAAGACTATTACAGAATATATTACTCTCATGTATCCATAGAGCAAAATCATCTCCAAGAAACCAAAGGTCTGCATATTTTAGGACGATTTCTTTTAACCTTTCACCATTTCGCTCAATTAGTTCACATGGGATAATAATCAACCCCTTGTCCTTATCACCTTGAAAAGCATTGTAGCGCTCATATAAAAAGGCGGTTAATTTTCCAGGAAAACTTCTTTGTGGGCGATCTTCTAAACAATCATTTTCATCAAAGACTATTCCCGCTTCTGTGGTATTTGAAAAAATAAACCTTAACTCCTTATTCGCTGCTAATTGAAGATACTGATCATATTCGTTAAAAAGATTTATGCCTCTACTAATACTGGTAATAATAGAATTCTCCTGAACCGCTGCACCATTTTTCATCCCCTGTAAGTAGAGTGTATACAGTCCATCCTGTGCATTTAATTTCTCAATTTTCTCTTGCCCACGTGGTTGGACAACGACAACACTGCCGTTAAAGATCCCCTTCTTATTCATGACATCAATTTGCCAGTCAACAAAACCTCGTAAAAAATTCCCCTCACCAAATTGCAATATTTTCTCAGGGTATTTTTGGCGTTGCTTTACTAAGTTATTAGTTAAAACTTCCATGAATGCTCCTCCTTATAATTGGGGCATTTAAAATTGAAAATACTCTTTTGCATTATCATAAGAAATTCCTTGGACAATCTTGCCTAAGAATTCGGTATCATTCGGAACTTCGCCATTTTCTACCCATTCACCGATGAGATAGCAGACTAATCTTCTAAAATATTCATGTCTTGTGTAGGAAAGGAAGCTTCTGGAATCTGTCAGCATTCCAATAAAACGGCTAAATAATCCCACATTGGCTAATGCCTGCATTTGGTCCAGCATCCCTGATTTATTATCATTGAACCACCATGCGGTTCCAAATTGTATTTTCCCCGGAATGCCGCCGCCTTGAAAATTACCAATCATTGCTGCAATAACCGTATTATCATTAGGATTTAACGAATAAATAATCGTTTTAGGAAGGGCATTGTCCTGCTCCATCGCATTTAATAATTTCGCCAATGGCTTCGCTATCTCTTCATCATTAATAGAATCATAGCCTGTGTCTGGTCCTAATTGGTTAAACATTCTTGAATTATTATTTCTTAAAGCATTAATATGGAACTGCATGGCCCAGCCTAGTTCGGAATATAGTTTTCCGAGGAAAGTTAACGTGTAGCTTTTATATTTCTTTTCATCTTCAATTGAAATTTTCTTACCCTCTAAGGCGTCTTTAAAAATCCGTGCCGCTTCTTCTTTTGTTGTATCAGCATACATCATGACATCAATCGCATGGTCCGAAACTCTTCCGCCAACGGAATGGAAAAACCGAACTCTTGATTCAAGTGCTTGTAAAAAACCTTCATACGTATCAAACGAGCTGCCAGAAACTTCTTGGAGCTTATTCACCCACTCTAGATAGCCATCGCGATTAATTTCAAGTCCTTTATCCGGGCGAAAACTTGGCAGTATCTTTACATCAAAATCGGACTCTTCTTTTAAAAGTTGATGAAATTCAAGGCTATCAATAGGGTCATCAGTGGTACACACCACTTGTACATTCGATTTTTTGATAAAATCCCTAGCACCGTAGCCTTCACTATTGAGTAAAGCATTCACTTTCTCCCAAACAGCCGGTGCACTATCCTCATTCAACAACTGGTCAATTCCAAAGTATCGTTGTAATTCTAAATGGGTCCAATTAAACAATGGATTTCCAATTGTCATTGGAACCGTTTTTGCCCAAGCTAGAAACTTATCATAATCACTGGCACTGCCGGTAATGAACTCTTCATCAATTCCATTACTGCGCATTAACCGCCACTTGTAGTGGTCTCCAGATAACCAGATATCGGTAATGTTTTTGAACTTCTTATTTTCATATATTTCCTTCGGACTTAAATGGCAATGGTAGTCAATGATTGGCATATCCTTTGCATATTCATGATACAAAATAACCGATGTTTCATTGTTTAGTAAGAAATTATCATCCATGAAGCTTTGCATCGCGGCACCCGGCTTTCTATGTTTTTTATTTTATTTCTAACTTTGCACTTCCGTATTTTTCGATTAAGAAATCAACACTTCCATCTATGTATGGTTCCTGTGTGCTTTCCATTAAAATATTGATAAATGGTTTTTTCTTTTTTAATAAGTTAAATAGAAAATTATAATTTAACAATCCTTGACCTACCGGAACGATTTTGACCTGTTCATCTTCAATGACAAAATCCTTCGCATGTAAAATCACCATTCTGTCTCCAAACAACTCAAATGCTTCTTGGATAACTTTTTCTTGATTAAGAAAATTATCAATGGATATGAAGTTGGCAGGGTCATATATCACCTGAAGATTATTAGATGGAACAGTATCTAGTAATCTCTTCATCCGCTCAGGTGAATGAATTGGATGATTGATTCCTCCTTCGATACCTACTATTACTCCAAATTTTTCTGCTTCTTCTACGAGCTCCTTGACACTCTCGACTACCTTCAGAAACGGCTGTTCTGTAAAGTTCTCTTCTGTATAAACGATTTCAGCCTGCACGTTTCCTGTCTCTGTTCCGACAATACTACAGCCAAAATCTCTTGCAAACCGAAGGTGTTCCTTGAATCGCTCTATTCCTTTTCTTCTTTCTGTGTGGTCAGGATGAATCATGTTGAAATAGCAGCCTAAAACAGCAATTTGTATACCCTTCTTGTCAAATAAACGTCGTATCGTTTGAGCAAAACCGGGACTTAAACTTCCTAATTCAGAATTGATATCCTTTAGGGATTTACCTAGTGCTAACTGAACAGAGCTGAGTCCTTTATTTGCTATTATAGTAACTACATTCTCGATTGATGGGTCTTCAATATCATGTGCCCGGATTCCTATATTTGCAGCCATATCCATCCTCCAGTCATATACCGTTCATTAACTTACAGGTTGATTATATTAATCAATGAAAGGGGTTACAATTCATCTCGACAAAGTCCTTAAAATCTTAAACAATTTTCTTAAAAATTTGATAATGTTGAAAAAATCCGAATGGGATTTTCCACACGGATTTTTTTGCGCCATTTATATAAATTTTTTCTTAAATTCTGCTGGTGTAACACCTGTATATTTCTTAAAACAGATTCCAAAATATTGTGGGTTACTATAACCTACTTGTTCACAAACTTCGTAGGTTTTAATATTACCCTCTCCTAATAGTTCCATTGCTTTTTTCATTCGTAACTCTAACAAGTAATCCCCAAAATTAAACCCTTTCTCCATTTTAAAAAGATTACTTAAATAGGGGGTACTGACATGAATTAACTCGGCCACCTTTTGCAGCGTTAAACTGCTGTCATGAAAATTCCCCTGCATATACTTGATTGCCTGGTCAACATGACTATAATAATTTTTTTCCTTCTTTTTAAACATGGCCGTAGACCATTGTTGAATTAGACTATTTAGAATATCTGTCATTTCTGTCAGAGCTGATAACTCCATGATATCCTTATATACATCGGATGAATTAAAGCTATTTGTTGTATCTTCTTTTTTCCATTTTTCGATTTCAAAAAATAACATGGTGCTAAATTTGAAAGCTAGAACTTTTAAATCCGATAAAGCAACACTTTTTCTATCCACTATCGCGGTACTTAAATCTATCAGTGTTTCTTTAGCCTTTTCTGGTAAACCAGCCTTGATATGATTTTCTAATTTCATCTCTAAATCATGGATAAGATTTTCTTTTTTATCACACTTAGAAACGGTTTCATCCAAAGAAATTACTCTGCCCGTACCCATAATATGCCTCATATCCATAGCTACCCTGGCTTCTAAAAAAGATTTACCGACTTCAAATAGATTAGGATATGCTCGTCCATGTGTAATGGTAATAGACTGATCTAGTTCTTTTTTTAGATAATTAAACAAAGCTTGGGCTAATTCTCCTTTCCTTAAATCATGGTCGTTTTCTAAGGATAAAAGGATTGCATATTCACCTACATCCGCATTCATCACCAAACAATTTAATTCATTAAAATAGGAAGAAGTAAAACTCGTAATCTTTTCTTTAAAACAATGTCCCTCAAGATCGAGTTCAATTGTATTCTTAACAAGAATAACGGCATAGAATGGACCCTCGATTTGAACATCTAGCCCTAGCAGCTCGTTTTCAATATCAACCCGGTAATCTCCCTCTCGAATCAACTTTTGAAAAAACTTCTGCTGCAGTAAAGGCATGGACTCTATGATTCTTTTTTCTTTCACTGATTCTTTTTCCCAATCAGCTGCTGCTTCCTTGGCTTTTTTTAGCAAGTATGCCGAATCCACAGGCTTTAACAGATAGTCAAACGCCTTCAACTTAACTGCTTCTTGAGCATATTTGAAATCTTCATACCCCGTCAGAAAAATAATTCTTGTCTCAGGGCTCTTTTCTTTAATCCGTTTCGCCATTTCTAAACCACTCATAAAAGGCATATTTATATCGGAAACGACGACTTGCGGTTGTTCCTTTTCAATTAACGTTAGTGCCACCTCACCGTCTCCTGCTTCTCCCGCTACAACGAATCCATGCTCTCCCCATGGGATTGCCTGGCATATGCCCCGACGAATAATTCTATCATCTTCTACAACTATTACTTTATGCATGCTCATTAATCTCCCCTTTTGTTTTGGGAATCGTAATGCTAACGACTGTCCCATTACCAGGTTCACTTGCAATCGTTAAACCGTATTCGTTTCCGAAGTGAATTTTAATTCGTTCATTTACACTTTGCAGACCAATACCAAGATACTTCTTTTTATCCTGATACGCTGCTTGTATTTCCAGCAAGATATCCTTTAATCTTTGTGGTTGAATTCCATTTCCATTATCACGAACCTCTAAATGGATGGTATCTCCAACTTGATATCCCCGAATCGTTATTTTACCCTGGCCGCGTTTTTGCTTTACCCCATGGTAGATGGCATTTTCAATCAGAGGCTGCAATGAAAGTTTAATAATATTATAGGAAAGAATTTCTTTGTCAATTTCAATTTCATAGGAAAAATCATCACCATAGCGCATTTCTTGAATAAACAAATAATGCTGAATATGCTCCATTTCTTCATGGATGGAAATGATTTCCCTTCCTTTACTAATTCCGATTCGAAAAAAGCTGGCGAGGGCACTAATCATTTGACTAGCGTCTTTATTCAGACCCATATCACATAATCCTTTAATTGAATACATCGTATTATAAAGAAAGTGAGGATTTATCTGAGCATGCATGACCGCAAATTCCAATTGTCGTTTCTCTTCTTGTTCTAATCGAATTTGATCCATTAGTGTATGAATTCGAATAATTAATTCTTTAAAGCCCGTATGCAGGATTTTCATTTCTTCAGGACCCGACATTTCAACATCAAAGTCCAGATTTTTTTTATTAATCATTCCCATTTGTTTGGCCATCTTTTTAAATGGATCCGAAATATATTTCCCTACTATGTTTGTAATTATAATCGCACATAGGATCATCAACACGACCAATAGAATGGTGAAATCTTTGATGTAATTTACCTTATTTAAGATTTCATCTTGTGGAATTACAGCTGCTATTTTCCACTTATTTGAACTTAATGTATCGTATATGACAATCATATCTTCCCCAGCGGTATTTTCGTAAGAGAACTCCCCTGCTTCGTCTTTAAGATTTTGCAGCGAGTGAAGAGTTGGGTTATCCAACTTGTATTTCTTTTTTACAGTTTTAGATTCATAAATTCCATCTGGACTTATAAGTGTCAGGTATCCATTCTCTCCGATTAACGATTTATTCAATACCTGTTCAAAAAACTCTGCACGTAAATTAAATAAAACAATCCCTTTTGAGGATGACTGATTCTTTTCAATCAATCGAAATATTGACATTACCTGATTATTTTTATTAAATTCCTGGTCATCATGAATGTTTCTCCAATAGAAACCTTCTTTGTTTCCATGAAAATTTGTAAAATACTCCTCATAATTTATCGATGGATTAGAATTATAACTGGTATGGTAAAGTAAAAAACCATTTTGCTTATGGTTAACAAGAACGGACTCGAGGATGACATTGTATCTTGAATAAATAAGCTTTAGGTTATTATCTATCTCTACGTAAGATTCCGGCTTAATTTCAGAGACTTCTTTATCTACTAATGATAAAATTCTAGGATCATTCGATAAGGAGACTAGCTGCTGAAAAACATCTGCCAGCATGTTATCTAAATAATTCTTCGTTTGAAAAATCGTATCATTTACGTTTTTATAGGCATTTTCTTCTATTTGTGCAGTTGCTAGCAAAGATGAAACCCATCCTGTAATCAATATAAAAAGGATCATGATAGGTAAATAGAGAGTATTAATGGTGGATTTAAAAGAATAGAAGAAATGTTTGCGAATAAAGTTTTTAATCTTTACAGCTGTCATAGAAGAAACTCCCTGCTAGTAAGTAAATTCTCAATATTCTATTATCCTATTGTAACCGTTTTCCGCATTTTATCATAATACGAAATTATCGGTCAATTGGATAAAAAAAACAGCAGCCAGATAAAAATCTAGCCGCTAGAGTCTAATTTACATCTGGACCAAATAATCTTAATGCTTTAACTGCTTCCTTACCATTATTTACAATAGAAAAACTGGAAACTTGGGCAGGAATAAACAATTGGTCACCTTTTTTTAAAGACAGATGTTCTTCACCTGCTTTGACGGCGGCCTTGCCAGATAGTATATATAATCCTGAAAATATTCCGTCCCCCTGTACTTCAGTTTCAGTTTGAACTTCCAATTGAGTCATTCTGAAATATGGTGTCCGATTATAACCAATGAGTTCGATTTCTTTACTGCCCTCTAATTCTGTAACCATTTCAGGAACTACCTGCCAGTTTTCTAGCGTTTCTTCTCTAGTAAAAGTGTCGTACTTAAATAGATCAAACATCTTTTCAAATCCCAGGCCTTGATGTATTAAGAACTCATCAATTTTTAATCCTGAAGGTGATATTTTTTCCAAGCGGATGGTAATATCTGAAGGCTCTTGGATTTCTACCAATAAACAGCCAGAACCAATCGCATGTGGAATACCCGCTTCAATTAAGAATGTATCTCCAGGCTGGACATAGTATTTATGTAAACAAGCAAGCATGCCTTGAACATCTTGTTCTTCAAACAATAACTTCCATTGTTCTCTCGTGACACCTGGTTTAAAGCCCATATATACATGGGGAGGTTCGCCGTCGATTTCTCTGCCGCCCACAAAATGCCAGCATTCTGTTTTTCCATACAAAGAATGAAAAAGCTCTTGAGCTTGATTTCTGTCTGGATGGGTCTGAATAATTAAACGCTCTGCGGTATCAATCAACTTAACCAATACTCCAGTTTGTTTACCGTACTTTTCGAGATGTTTTTTCCCTAAGAACTCTACAGGATTATTATCCACTAAATCCTTCAAGGAGATGTCCCTGTCAGGCAGGTCTACCTTGCTCAATCCTTCATCTATTAAATGTTGTCGGTCCGCATTTCTATTGGTAGAAATAATCGACATCATCCATTCTTCAGGGTAACGACTATCCTTTGGGTCACTCATTCCATGCAGTTCATCTAATAGTTTTCCACCTAAGTAGGTCCGCCATGACCTAGCAGGCAATAACTTGATTGGCTGAGAGCCATCAATCTTCATTGAAGTAACATCCATCATAATAAACCTCCTTAATGTAATAGGTTAAAGAGTAGAAAGCTCCCATTTTTTAAATGGAAGCTTTTATTTTATGGCTTTTCTATAAATCTATTAATTTTCTTTATAGAGATCATGTAACGCCATGCTGCCTAAGATAAAGGCACCCATTCCATGAAGGTCATTTTCAGATGTTGGGCGTGATACATAGTAATCGTATGTGCCTGCAGACGTTCCGATCACAATTCCTTTTAATGTGAAAGAAGAATCATCACTTTCAACCATATGCTCTAATAAACCTGCATAGGCCTGATCACAAACCTCACGATAAGAGTCATCAACAATACCATGCTTAACAGCCTTTGCAATAAAGTACAAGAAGAGAGCTGAACATGAGGATTCTAACCAGTTATCTGGACGGTCTCCTTTATCGATCACATTGTACCAAAGTCCAGACTGTTCATCCTGGAATTTCACGATAGCAGGAATGAAACTTTGCAGGGAATGAATCCATTCTTCTTGACCACGTTTCTTTTCACCCAAAACCTCTAACAGATCAATCAGTGCAGCCCCGTACCAGCCAACTGAACGACCCCAGAAATCCGGTGAACAGCCTGTTTCTGGATCTGCCCATGGCTGGACTTTTTTCTCATCCCAGGCATGGAATAGCAAACCAGTCTTCGGATCTGTCATATGTTTTCTCATAAGCTTTTCCTGAAGCAATACATGCTGAACCAATTCTTCTTCTTGAAAATGCTTGCTGTACATAAGCATAAATGGTCCACCCATAAAGAGGCCATCTAACCACATTTGATAAGGGTATTTTTCCTTATGCCAGAAACCATTTTCAGTGGTTCTATTGATGGTATTTAAGGCGCTTCTTAATTTCTTTGCCGCAATCATATATTTTGGATTCTTCGTCTTTTCATATAGAGGAAACAATAGAATTCCCGGCATGATAGAGTCTAATTGATCTCTTTCAAAGATGACATTTCCTTCCTCATCAATTAAATGATCAAAATATGCTTGGATGTAGTTAAAATACTCTTCCTTACCTGTTTCTTGCCATACTCTATACATTCCATATAGGAAAACACCTTGGTGATAATGGAACCAATTTACTGGAGGTAAATCCTCAGCACGGAAAGTCTTCATTAATGTCTGGCAAGCTTTTTCGGCCATCATTAGAGGTGTTTCTGTTCTGATTTTATCTGTAGTTTTTCCCATTCTCTTGATCTCCTTCTCTATTTTTTTCTTTTATTTAAGGGAACTGGGTGTTAATAGAAATCAACACCCAGAATGTGGATTAAATTACTTTTTAAATGTTTTGTCGTACTTTTCTTTAGAATCTTCAATCGCTTTTGCCCATTCATCTAGGAAGTCTTTTGCTGACATTTTTCCACTCATCACTGCTTGTACCCCTGGGTCTACGACGCCATCAAGAATAGCACGATAATCTGGCAGATAGAACGGCGGCTCATATAGTTTTGTATCAGGATCATTGTAAACTTCAAATGCTGTTTTGATATGCTGTGCGTCTTGTACCCATTCATCATCTAACACATCAGAGTTTGTAGGAATTTGACCAGTTTGTTGATTCCAATAACTTTGTGCTTCTTCTGAGTTAACAAATTCTACAAATTTCCATGCTTCATCAGCATGTTCTGTTGATTTGAAGATTGCTAGGTTAACTGCATTGCCACCTTCTGCAACATATTGACCTTTTTCTGTTGTTGGCAGTGGAATTAACTTGTAAGAACCTGCAGGTAATGCTTTATTGTGCTCGCCATAAGAACCTGGATTGTGGTGTACCATTGCTACAACACCAGTATCAAAGCCGGCAATCATTTCTTTATAGCCATTTGTGATATCACTTTTTGGCGTTAATTTGTCATAATAAGAGAAATATTTCTCAACAAATTCTACGTGTTTAGGGTCATTGATGTTTGTCTTACCGTTTTTATCAAAAAAGTCTAAACCGCTATAAGCAAACATTGCTCTTTGAATGGTGAAGGACGCACCTGCACCGCCGCGGATTGTAAATCCATAACGATTATTGGCTTCATCTCTCATCTTTTCGATCACTGTAAAGAATTCATCCCATGTTTTAGGCTCCTGTACACCAGCTTGTTCAAACCAGTCTGTACGAATCCATAAGGCATCTAAATTCTGTGCATATGGAATACCATATAGCTTTCCATCTTGGGTTATTTTCTTATTTACACCAGTAGCACTTGGGTTAATTTTCTTGCTGATTTCAGACTTCTTGAAATAGGAATCTAGTGGCAGCAAAGCCTCTCGAATCGAGAATTCTGGCAGCCAAGTTGTTTGCATAGAGCCAATATCCGGAGTATCATCTGCTGCAATAGCAGCGTCATATTTTGATTTAGCTGAGCTATTCGGAATCCCAACATACTCAACATCAATATTAGGATTCTTTTCTTCAAATCGTTTAATGACTTCTTCCCAAACTGGAGTACGTGCTGGACCAGCATTTTCGTCCCAAAATTGAAGTGTTACAGGTTCCTCAGATTTGGTTTCTGCTTTTTTAGTCGTTTTTGTTGCAGCTTTTTCTTCACCACCGCACCCTGCAAGTAACATACTTGTTCCCAGTGTTAATGCAAGCAAAGAAGTTGTCATTTTTTTCTTAAACATGGTAATTCCCCCTTAAATATTTTTATAATTATCCTTTTACAGCGCCACCCATACCATTTACTAGGTGCTTCTGTGCATAGGCAAATAAGATAACTGCAGGAATTAAAGCGATTACACTTCCAGCTGCCAAAGCTCCATAATTGATACTAAATTCTCCCAGCATGGTACTTAATCCAACAGGGAGCGTAAACTTTGATTGTTGATTTGTCAGCATGAGTGCGATTAAAAATTCATTCCAAGTGTAAATGAAAGTAAATACGCCTGTTGCCACAATACCAGGCAGCAACAATGGGAATACCACATGCCGGAGTGATTGAAGTTTCGAGCACCCGTCAATCATCGCCGCTTCTTCTAACTCCTTCGGAACATTTGAGATAAATCCACTCATCAAGATTGTTGTAAACGGAATTTCGATTGCTGTATAGGTAATAATCAGTGAAAGTGGATTACTGATTAACCCTAGATTTTTGAAAATAACGAACAAAGGAATAATCATCATGGCTCTTGGAATGAATTGAGTACATAACAACATAATCATAAAACTGCGTTTTCCTTTGAACTGATATCTGCTTAATGCATATCCTGACAAAGTCGAACAGATAAGCACAACCAAAACCGTAGAAACCCCAACGATTAAACTATTTTTAAAGAAGGTAGCAAATCCGACATTGGTCCAAGCAGTGACAAAGTTTTCAGTGGTCGGGTTTACCGGCAAGTACTGCAGCGGACGTTTAATGATATCCCCTTCAGGTTTGAAAGCTGTATTTATTGTCCAGTAGATTGGAAAGATGGTAAAACTCAACAACATTGTTAAAGGAAGATATAGAGTTAATAGTTTGTCGACTTTTTTATTTGCTGTTAACATCCTTCAAATCACTCCTTTTCATATCGTGATAGTTTCAGATAAAGGATGGCGAAAACTAGTAAGATTCCAAATGAAACGACCGTTAATGCTGATCCGTATCCAAAATTGCTTCCGTGAACTGCTAAATCTGCAATATACATGGTAAGTGTTGTGGTTGAATGTGCAGGACCACCACCCGTTAAGTTGAACAATAAATCCACGTTATTAAACTCCCACACTACTCTAAGTAATGTTGTGAGAACAATGGTATTTTTTAATTGTGGTAATGTTACATAAATAAATGACTTCCATCTGCTCGCACCATCTACTTTTGCCGCTTCATATAGTTCATTGGGAATACTAGATAATGATGCTAGTAAAGTGATCGCAAAGAACGGAATACCCCTCCACAACTCAGCTATAATCACCGATGTAAAAGCTGTTGAAGTGCTTGCTAAGAATGCCTGCGGCTCATCAATAATCCCTAATTTCATAAGTAAATCATTAAGTACACCCATATGTTCGTTAAACATCAATGACCACATAGTTGAAGCCAGCACCCCTGAAATTGCCCAAGGGATAAAAGCCACCGCACGTACTAACCCTCTAAACTTAAATGTTTGGTTCAACAACAGGGCGAGGATCATACCAAACACTAATTGTAAACCAACTTCCGTTACAACCCATTTCAAACTATTTATTAAACTAGGTATGAACATCTTGTCATTCGTGAATATTTCTTTAAAGTTCTCTAAACCTGCAAAGCCATTATAATAGGGCGCCGACACATCATAGTGTTGAACACTGTAATAGAATACAGTCGCTATCGGATAAAAAAGAAAACCTAAGATAATTAGGAAAGAGGGTAGAATAAACAGGTAGGGAACCCATCTATCCTTCTTGATATTCTTTCGTTTTACCGTCTTTTCACTGTTAATAACCGTTTCAGTAACACCTTGTGATAAACTCATCTAGTTTCCTCCTCTCTGTTTTTTATAATAAATGAAAACGGTTTCTTAAATAATTAAAGATTTTAAGATGATTGATTAAAATTTTAAGATATTTCAAAATATAATTAAAAATAAAGAAGGCACCCGCTGCTTTAGTGCTGCGAGTGCCTAAATTAATCTTGGCTTATCAAATCATTATCGTATTGTTCCTTTGCCGCTTCCATTGCTTCTGCCCACTTCTCTAAAAACTCTTCCACGGTCATTTTTCCACTTAGTACCGATTGTGTACCCGTATCAACAATCGTATTTAGTATCGTACGGTATTCCGAGAGGTAGAATGGCGGCTCAAAAAGAATAGTATTGGGGTCATTATAAACCTTCTGGGCAGTCCGAATATGCGGTGAGGTCTTAATCCAGTCCTCATTTAGCACATCTAAATTAGTAGGAATTTGACCGACACTTTGATTCCAAAAGCTTTGCGCTTCTTCCGAATTAATAAACTCAATAAATTTCCATGATTCCTGCGGATACTTAGTTCCTTTAAAAATACTAATACCAATGGTGTTGCCGTCTTCTGCTACATAATGACCTTTAACTGATTTTGGTAAGGGAATCGCTTGAAATTGGCCGGAGTCCAATGATTCGTTATGTTCCGCAAAAGATCCAATGTTATGTTGTAACATCGCAATTGACCCTGAATCAAATCCAGCAATCATTGCCTTATAATCGTTTGTAATATCGTTAATGGGCGTATAGTGTTGATACAAAGCAAAATATTTCTTTAAGAATTCCACATGCTTCGGGTCATTGATTGTGCTTTTCCCATCTTTGAAGAATGTTCCAATGCCCGAGTAGGCATACATCATCCGTTGTAACTGGAAAGAACCACCTGCTCCCCCACGTATAGTATACCCATAACGATTATTCGTTTTATCTGTTAACACTTCAACGGCATGAAAGAACTCGTCCCACGTATCAGGTGTGTTCAAATTGGCCGCTTTAAACCAATCCGACCGAACCCAGAGGATATCGAGGTTTTGTGTATATGGAATTCCGTATAACTTTTGATTACTCACCATGCGTTTATTAAACCCTATCGCACCTTTATTTATTTTATCCTTTTCACTCCATTTGGAAAAATAAGTATCTAACGGCAACAATGCGTCACGCATCGAAAACTCCGGCAGCCAACTGGCATAAACACTAGCCACATCAGGTGTTTCCCCTGAAGCGATAGCCGCGTCAAACATCGCTTTTGCTGAGTCCTTAGGCAATCCGATGTATTCGACATCAATAGTGGGATTTTCTTCTTCAAACCTAGTAATTAATTTTTCCCAAATCGGCGTCCGTTGTGGTCCTGTATTATCGTCCCAAAAGACGATTTTAATTCGTTGATTTTCATTCGAGTTTGACTTTTGGACTGAGTTTTCACCTCTGCAACCCGTAAGCAACAATCCAAATACTACGATCACAGCCATCACAGAAGTTCTAAGATTCTTCCTAAACATGTTTTAGTCTCCTCTTTCCATAGCCACTATCTAAAAGTATAAAATAATTCTACTCATTTTGAAGCTGCGTGCAAAGGTCATCTCGTTGAAAAATGAAAAAAACATACTAAAAAGTTCAACTGAACGAATAGTATGTTTTTCTCTCCATTATCGTTCTAAAACTTGGTTAGTTGTTGGTCGGATTGAAACAAAATTTCTTTTATATTAACCGGCTTCTTTTCTGCAACTGAACGCCATACTGCTTCACCGACTGCGATAGAATAGGCACCTGCTTCTGATCCTGCTAATATCTCATATTTACGGCCCGGGTCTGGACCGAGGAATAGGTCGGCTAAAAGAATAGGGTCTCCTCCTCCATGTCCGCCGGGTTCTTTGACAAGTTCTATCGTTTCTTTTCCGCCAAACAGAGGAAAATAATCTATCTTTTGCTCAGGATATTCAAACGGAATACGAGAAGGTTCGTGGTACTCGGTTGTTTCAATTCTTCCTTTTGTACCGTTAATAGTCAAGCGATATCCTTCATATGGTGCTGAAAAATTAATCGAGTAACTCAGCATACTCCCGCCGTCATATTTCACTGCAGCTACATACGTATCCTCAATCGAAATTTCTTCATCAAAAATACATGCGTCCGGTCGATAATTTGTATACGGTACTTCTTTTTCATATACACCTGCTAAAAGGTGGTCGTCCCTAACGGTTGTGGAACCGATTCGGGGATTCCATCGCTTAAAATAACTGCAGTCATTCCTAACATCGCAAGTCCCGCAAAAACGACCAGATTCCTTCAGAGGATTCATTTCACCATCTTGTCCATAGTAATTCAAAGCACCGTAAGCGAATACCTCTTCTGGTTTTTGATTTAACCACCAATTAATAAGATCAAAGTGATGGGTAGATTTATGAATGGATAAGCCACCAGAATTTTCACGGCTCCGATTCCATCTTTTAAAGTAACTAGAACCATGGTACGTATCTATATACCAATTTAGGTCAATAGAAGTGATTCTTCCCACTTTCCCTTCAAGAATCATTTCCTTAATTTTTCGGTGAAATGTACTATACCGATAATTAAATGTAACAATGACTTTCCCTTTGCTTTGCACTTCAGCCTGCATTACTTTATAGGCATCCGCTGCATTTGTCACCATTGGCTTTTCTGTTATCACATTCACCTGTTTTTGAAGTGCTCTTAAAATATATTCGATGTGCGTATCGTCCCTCCCCGTCACAAGGACATAATCTGGGTTCGTTAGATTGATCATCGTATCAAATTGTTCCGGATTGAAGGTAGATACTTGGTCTAGCTGCGGATATTTTTCTTTACAAATGGTAAATCGCAACGGGTCAGAATCTAGTAATCCAACAATTTCATTTTCTCTTGAAAACTCATTAACGAGTGGTTTAATATACATTTCTAATGCCCGATTGCTGACACCGCAGATTACATACTTTTTCATACTAATATCCTCCAATTTTTAATAAAGGCAAATTTACTTGCCATCATTTTATATGAAAATGATTTCTATCTTAATGGAGAATTTTTAGACTTTTGTGTAAATATTTAAGATAATATAGTTAGATATAATATATATTTATTAATATCCTAATATTTAACGAGAAGGTTTATAATAGATTATACATAAGACAAAAAAGATAAGGGATTGGTATGGATGATTGGATTAGTAATTATTTTAATTTTGGTTTTATTTTTGCCTTTTTCCGTAAAAAAGGTTGAACACAATTTAGAAATCTTTTTGTTTGTGATGGGTATTGCGGCGGCTTTGGTTAGTGGAATGATGAATCTCCATTTAATTGAAAAAGCCCTGATTGATCCTATTACTATTACTTTAGCTGTATTAATCGCAGGATTAGTCTGTAAATGGGGGCAGGTACAGCTGGAAAAATCAATTTTATGGGTGAACCGAATTCTTTCTCCTAGGATTTTCTTCGGGCTAACCGTAATTATTTTAGGTCTTGCCTCTAGCATCATTACGGCAATAATCGCTGCAATTGTACTCGTTATTATCATTAACGTACTTCCGCTTGACCGGAAATCTGAGATTCGCTTTACTGTTTTAGCATGTTTTTCAATAGGTCTTGGCGCCGCTCTCACCCCCATCGGCGAGCCTTTAGCTACCATTACCATTAGTAAGTTAAATGAAGACTTTTTTTATTTGCTCAAATTAATCGGTCCAGAAGTAATCTCAGCCGTAGTTATCTTAGGGATATTGACAATCCTTTTAGTTAAACCCCAAGAAAGCACTGACGGTTTAACGTCTGAACAAAAAGTAGAAAGCTATAAAGAAATACTGATTCGATCTGCTAAAATTTACTTGTTTGTCATGGGATTAACATTCTTAGGACATGGTTTTGAACCATTAATAAATGAGTATATTCTTGGGCTTCACCCAACGTTGTTATATTGGATTAATATGATTTCCGCTATTTTAGATAATGCTACACTAGCGGCAGCTGAAATTAGTCCAGCAATGGACCAATCAACCATCCAGGCTGTTTTAATGGGTCTTATTATTAGTGGGGGTATGCTAATCCCTGGGAATATCCCAAATATTATCGCAGCAGGAAAACTCAACATTACTAGTAAGGAATGGGCAAGTTTCGGGGTTCCCGTTGGGCTTATAACCATGGCTGTGTATTTTGTTATTTTGTTTGTAATTTAATAAGTACAAAATAAAGAAAGAATCGATTCACTCAATTGTGTGACCGATTCTTTCTTATTTTTTCAGTACATTCATGCGAATAATAGCGCTTTCCCTCATTTCAGGTGTAAATAAGGAATAGCCGTTTCTTCCCCGCTCCTTAGAGTGATACATCGCAAGGTCTGCATTTTTTATTAATGTTTCCAAGTCTTCTCCATGTATAGGATGCAAACTGATGCCGATGCTTGGCGAAATCATAAAATTTTGCCCATAAATATTAAAGGGTTCTTTCATTCCTTTTATTATCTCGTCCGAAACATCATATGCCTCATTTTCTGAGAGTAAGTGAGGAAGTAGAATAATAAATTCATCACCGCCTAATCGAGCTAAAACATTATCATCCCTAATGACTTCTCTTAATCTAGTTGCCACAGATATTAATAACAGATCTCCTGCTTCATGTCCCAGACTATCATTAATTAATTTGAAATGATCTAAATCAAGCAGTAAAACACCTTTCATCAATAGGCTATCATTCGTATCAGGGTTTTTAAAACAGGATTTTATAAACCAGCGATTAGGCAATCCGGTTAAGGGATCGTGATAAGCCATATGTGAAATTTTCTCTTCTGCATGTTTTAAATCCGTAATATCCACCCCAAATCCAAGCAAATAATCTTCATTTGATTCTTCAAGATGGATAATTGTTTTTCCAGTATGCATATACCCTTTTTTTCCTTGAAATTCCAAAGCTACCTCATTCGTTTGAAGAGTACGCTTCTTCCATACTTCTAAGTCTATTTCCCGTTGTCTCTCAGCAATATCATTAGGAAAAAAGTCAAACACCGTTTTTCCAACAAGTTCTTCAGCCTTAACACCGTGGGCATTACAAGTTTGTTTATTTGCAAATATCGTTCGCCCTTCAGAATCCTCTAAAAAAACATTTATTGGTAAGGCATCAAGAATCTTGGAATGCAGAGAGTGATTTAAGCGAAGACTCTTTATTAGTTGTTTTTCTCTCGCCTCCAATTCTTCTACTTTTCTGCGTAATTTCTTTAATTCACTTTCATTATTCATGTGAGAATCTTGCAGATTCATGTTTATTTCCGCCTTTTAGTAATAATTTCTTTAATTGATCCTAACATAATCATATTGTATTCCTACTTATATATCTCTATAAAATTCTAACAATTTAATGAATATGTATTTGTTTTTAGACACTTAATGTTCAAGAACTTCACTTATTGTTCAAAAATGAACAAGTAATTTTACTTATAATTGAAGTAATGATGTTATCAAGTTGGATTGGATGTGTTAGAGTGGGAAAATTATTATATATTACTGCTAATCCTAAAGGGATAGAGAAATCAAAAGGATTAAAAATCGGTGAGGCTTTTATCAAAACGATAAAAGCAGAAAGTCCGGAGACAGAAATTAAAACAATCGACTTATTTACATTAGATATTGCTCACATGGACGCGGAATTAGTATCTGCAAGAGGTAAATTAGCGGGGTATGGCTATACGCTAGATCAGTTAACCGAAGGTGAAAGAGAAAAAATTCTTAAAATGCATGCAATTGCTGATGAATTCCTTTCTTTTGATTACTTTGTTTTCGTCTCACCTATTTGGAACCTCAGCTCCCCAGCAGTCTTAAAAGCATACTTAGACAATTTGTTTATTGCTGGTAAAACGTTTGCTCATACAGCAACTGGTCCAAAAGGACTCCTGACTGGTAAAAAAGCTATTCATATCAATACCCGCGGTGGTCTATACACTGGAACACCAATGAAGGATCTAGAAAGTGGAGATCGTTATTTAAGAATTGCGCTTAACTTCCTTGGTATTGAGGTAATGGATACCATTATTGCAGAAGCGTTAGACCTATATCCTCAAAAGGTATCTGAAATTGTTGAAAAAGCGAAAGAAGAAGCCATTCTAGCAGCGAGAGAAATGATAAAAAGTCCAGTCATTCACTAGGATAAAAAAACTTTCATGGGAACGGTTTCTGTTTTCAACTATAAAATATAAAAAATCATAAGAAAAGGACAACAAGTGCAACATTTGTTTGTCCCTTTTTTGTTTGTTATTTAGTGATTTTTATTTTGAATAACATATAGTTTTCCCTGGTAAAACTACTTGCAACGTTTTAGGAAATTTAGTAAATACACTGCTTCCACTTTCTGTAATAACAACATCATCTTCAATACGCACACCCATAACTCCATTTATATAAATGCCGGGTTCTACCGTCAACACCATTCCTGTTTTCAACACACCATTATTATTCAGAGTTAATGACGGTGTTTCATGTACATCAATTCCCAGTCCATGGCCTATTCTATGAGGAAAGTGGTCCCCATAACCAGCATTAACAATGACCGTTCGGGCTGCCAAATCTATATCACCCATACGAATATCAGGCTTGCAGGCATCAATTCCTACTAGGTTTGCTTCCAATACTGTATTATAAATATTTACAAATTCCTCATTTGCATGATCATAAACAACTGTTCTAGTAATATCTGATGAGTAGCCCATGTATTTAACTCCTAAATCAAATAACACTACATCTCCTTTTTGGAGGAGCCTTTTCCCAGGAACGCCATGAGGATTGCTTGCATTTTCTCCAAATAAAACCACAGGCGGAAAGGACATTTCCCTTATCCCTTTTTTCTTTAACAAAAATTCAATTTCTGCCATTACTTCAATTTCTGAAATTCCTTCCTTTAAAGACTTAATCCCAAACTCCACTGCCAAGTCGGCATATTCTGCGGCTGTCTGCAATTTGTCCAACTCATCATCACTTTTGATCAAACGCATATTGTTTAATTTTTCATCTAAAGAAGATAATCGTAACGACGGCTGTAATTCTCGTAACTTTTCAATATAAAAATAAGAAATTTCCTGTTTCTCAATTGCTAATGTTTGTATTTGATTAACGGTATCTCTCACTATATCCCAGACATTATCAGTGTCTGTATAACTAATAATCTCGTTTTCCCACCCTGCCTCTTTGACCATTGCCACTTCCATTGCCGGAACAACCATTAATGATTTCCTGTTTGGAAAAACAAATATTCCAATAAAACGTTCATGGGGCTCGTAATCAAAATTCGATAGATAAAAGATATTATGTTTAGAGGTAATTAATCCACATTCAAATTGATGTTCTATCAAAAACTGTTGCAAGTTTCGAAGTCTATCATTCATTTAATAATCCTCCTTGTTCTTACTATAAAAATTTATTTGAAGTAATAATTCATAATATTGAGAAAATATAATGTTTTTGTTACTATAATAGTAAGGTCATACAATAATTCAATATAGGGAGAAAATGTATGTTTAATTTGGATAATCGTTTTTACAGCTTTCTTAATAAGATTGTTGATTTTTTGCTGCTCAATTTTCTTTGGTTTTTATTTTGCTTACCTGTTATTACCATATTCCCCGCAACAGCTGCCATGTTTGGCGTGGTAAGAAGCTGGTTAAGGAAAGAAGAGCCAAGTACAACCAAAATGTTTTTTACTCTTTTTAAAGATAATGTTAAACACGGTTTAATATTAGGCGTTGTCTGGACCCTTTTAGGTAGTTTATTTATGTTTAACGTAGTTGTAGGCTTTCAAATGGATGGTTCTATTAAAATGGTTTTAATGCCATTTCTGCTAATCATTATTATTTTATATTTTTACACATCCGTTTTCATTTTCCCTATAATGGTAAATTACCAATTAAACTGGTTGGAAGTGATTAAAAATTCATTTTTATTTTCACTAGGGCATCCATTAATATCGCTTCTTGGAATATTCATACTGACAGTTGTGATCATGTTAACTTTCATTATCCCAATCTCATTTCTTGTACTATCTAGTACTGCTGCCTATTTCATTTATTACTTTTGCGGCAAATCATTTAACAAGGTAGAAATGAATAAAAACTTAACTTTAGGAGTAAATCAACATATTAAAGCTTAATTGTTAAAATATCTGGACATCGAATGATGCTAAAAACTTTTCTCCAATTCATCAACAATTGTTCCCACGTATGAAATTGTCTGTTTAATAACGTCTAAATTTGACATGTCCAGATTTGCCATTTTATATAATTCCAGACCCCTCATGCTGCCACCCTTTTTAAGTACATTTGTCCATTGTTCACCAACGGCACGACCTTCTGACTTTATTCGCTGGGCAATGATGGTTGCAGCAGAGATACCAACTGAATACGTAAATGGATACAAGCCCATATAATAATGCGGCTGTCTCATCCATGTTAATTTTGCCCCATCATCAATCTCCACGGTATCTCCCCAGAATTTAGATAAAATTGCTCCCTTAGTCTCACTAATAACAGAGGTTGTTAATGGTTCTTTATTCTCAGCCATTTTGTAGAGTCTGCGCAGTAACTCAGCTTCCAAAACATGAGTGACACAGTTATGATGATAACTCATCATCAAATACATATTTAACCAGCGATTTAGCCTTGGTTCATTTCTATGTTCACGTAAATAGTCAACTACTAAATGTTCAACCAATGTCGATGGTGATTCTACAAATAACATTGATTGAGCATTGTTAATAATTCGTTGATTTTTAGCTGAAAGTGAATAATGTATAGTATGCCCGAGCTCATGACTTAATAGGAGCATATCAAACAAGTTTCCACCCCACGGATAGAAGGAATAACCATGGACCCCATGAACTCCTCCCCCAAAAGCGATCATTCTTCGTCCAATATTATCTCCTCTATAAACCCATCTGTCTGAAAATGCTTTACGCATTTCATTTTGATACTCAGCACCTAGTACGCCTACAGCCTCAGTGATAATTTCCCCTGCCTCCTTATAACTTATTGGAGGATCAAAATCAGGATCTAAAGGCGCTTTCACATCGGAAAAATGAAGTGTATCTAAGCCGAGCTGACTTTTTCTTAAACGTGCATATCTCTGCATGTGTGGTGAAAGCCCTTCTTGAAACGTATCTAGAACTTGTTCAAAAAACTCCGTTGTGATCCCATCTGTCGAATAAAAGTTATTTGAGGCCGGTGAAAACTGAAGGTGCATATCAAGAGCAGATGGAAAACCTCGTAACTTTGATAAAGACACATGTTTACTTATTTCATTGGATAAAGTTTTTGCGAGTCCATGTTGATAACCCTTTAATCCTTTCTTTAAGGATTGATATGCATTTCTTCGTAGGATTGTATCTGGAGAAGTTTCAATCTGGGTCATGTACATGTGTAAAGACACAGGTACGTTATTGCCATTCATATCTTTTACTAGTTCAAACTTCAAGTCCGAAGAAGTAACGGTAAGATAGATGGATTCAGGAGAGTCTAAGGTTTGACCTAAAGATGCCAAAGTTTCCTCAATATCTGGAGATAATGAATGCTGACGTGTTTCATCAACCCTTTGTAAGAATCGCTCAAATATTTGAAGATCCTTTTCTTCATCCACGTATTTTGCCATAGCCTCCTTCGGTATTGCTATTAACCCATTAACAAGTTTCGTAGATACCTTATTTCCTTTACCAGATAATAATTGAGATCGACCCATCATCTTTTGATTTAGCGGATCTGATTCATCCTCTGAGTATTTGAAAAAGCAATAGCTAGTGATACGTTCAAGTCTTTCCATTAAATCATCGTATTTCCGTAAAAAATTAAGGATATCAAGTGAGCTGGATAAAAAAATCATTCCTGTTAATATTTCATCTAATTCCTGTTCAGCGGCTAAGTACGCACTTTCCCATTCAAGATCAGAAGGAAAAATATCGGTTAAATTCCATGTTTCTTCTTCCGGTACTTCTTTACGTGCAATAAGATTCATTTAAATTCTCCTTTTCTATTAATTGCTTCATAACATCCTTCCATGCTCCCTTAATCTGGCAAGCAAACGATCAGGTTCCATCTGCAGAAGATATTCCTTGTTTAAATTACATCGCATGCTTAAATTGGCCGCCAAAATGGCAACATCTTTTAAATCAAATTCCTGTGCATTCTTTTCCTCCCTTTTCCACGATTATTTTACTTCCTCTTGAATCCAAACCCTCATTTGTCCCGGCTCTCGGTTATCCCAAGCATAATATGGAATGGCTGTTATTTGAAAAGGCTTGTTCCTTGGTTTGTCGGTCGAATAAAGTTTATCCTCCCATTTAAGATCATCGGCAAGCTCTGCACCTCCTACGATTTTAACTACACCGCCAAGAAGTGTTTCATCATAAATGGAAGTAAGAATTCCTTCCTTAGTAAGAGAAAGTTTATGCAAGGAGTCCACATTATCTATTGATTCCAAGCAATAAACTATTGGTCCCTTTTGGATGGCCACATGATTAGCATTTTGTCTGACATTGGGATGAGAATACATCCTTTCAATTGGCATATAAAGCTCTAATTCTATCGAATCGTTATTCTTCCACTCGCGTTCAATTCTGACATATCCTTTTTCAAGTTTGCCGGCAATTTCTATCTCTTCGTTATTCACTATTAATTTTGCCCTTTTGCACCAATCAGGAATTCGCAATTTAACACCAAAAATATCTGGCTTATCTAAGTTAATTTTGATTGCTATACTGCCATTCCAAGGATACTCTGTTTTTTGTTTGAATATAATTTGCTGTCCATGTAAGTCAAACTTTGCTTCTCCTTGGACATATAAATGGACAACAAGGTCATCGGCCGTTTGTGAATAAACATAACCACCCAAAGAAGCAAGTAATCTAGCAAGGTTCGGAGGACAACAGGCACAGCCAAACCACTCCTTACGATGACGATCCCCAATACTTGCTAAAGGATTCGCATAAAAGAACTTTTTGCCGTCTAATGAGACACCGCTAATGACACCATTATAAAGAGCTCGTTCCATTGCATCAGCGTATTTTCCATCACATTCCAACTGAAGCATTCTTTGATTCCAATAAACTAACCCAATGGCTGCACAGGTTTCTGCATATGACGTTTCATTCGGAAGATCATAATCGTAGGTAAAACCTTCATTTTTTCCAGTTGAGCCAATTCCACCCGTAATAAACATATTTTTCGTATGTAAATGATTCCATAATCGTTCACATGCTTTTAAGAGTGACTCGTCTCCAAATTCTCCAGCAAGATCGGCCATGGCAGAATACATGTACATTGCCCTAACAGAATGTCCAACCACTTTACTTTGTTCCCTTACCGGTTTATGAGATTGGTTATACTCTTTAATATTGTCTAGATACTTCATAAACTCATCAAAAAATCCTTTTCTATCCACTTTTTCTTGCGTAAAATAGTGAGGCTCTTGGCCACGTTCATCAATAAAGAATTGACTCAATTTTAGATAACGTTTTTCACCGGTAATTCGATACAATTTAACAAGCGCCAATTCAATTTCTTGGTGACCGCAATACCCTCGTCTCTTCCCTTCTTCCAGTCCAAATACGGAATCAATATGGTCGGCATAGCGGCAGACAACATCTAATAGTGTTCGTTTTTTCGTTGCCTCGTAATGAGCTACCCCCGCTTCAATTAAATGACCTGCACAGTATAATTCATGTGCATCACGCAAATCGGTCCAACGTTCACCTGGTTTTACAACCGTAAAGTAAATATTAAGGTACCCATCAGGCTGTTGTGCTGAAGCAATTAAGGTAATTACCTCGTCCACCAACCTATCCAATTCAGGATCTGGATGGGTTGCAAGGCTATAGCTTGCAGCTTCCAGCCACTTAGCTACATCGGAGTCCCAAAATATATGTGGTTCATTATCCATGCCTGGTTTCCAATTTAGCTTGAAAGCATCAATTCTACCTGTTTCTTTACATTGTTGATATTGATGAGGAATCGTTTGCTCCCGATTGACTTTTATACGCGGGGACCAAAAAGCATCATCGATAACTACTTTAGTAAAAGATACTGGTTTTAACATTTTTTGCTGTAGCACATTCATATTTATAAACTCCCTTCTAATCAAAAAAATATTGTCCTAAAAAAATAAAGGGTTAGGTTGGTGACTAACCCTTTATACCCGTTAAACTAATACCTTCAATAAAGTATCGCTGACCGATAAAGAAGATAACAATTGCAGGCAACGTCATGACTGCCGCCGCCGCCATCATAAGATGCCAGTCAGCTGCGTATGATCCTTTTAATTGTAAAAGACCAAGGGCTAACGTATATTTTGCTTCATCATTTAAGAAAATCAATGGACCAAAAAAATCATTCCAAACGCCCATAAAGGTAAAGAAGCCAACTACTAGCATCGGGGCCTTTACTAATGGAAGCAATATCTTCGTGAATATTTGGAAATGGCTTGCCCCATCAATTAATGCTGATTCATCAAGTTCTCTAGGAATATTCATGAAAAACTGACGCATTAAAAATATAAAGAAACCTCCGCCGCCAAAAAAGGCAGGGATAATCAACGGCCAAAATGTATTAATTGCTTCCAGTTCAGACCACATTAAAAATGTAGGAATGAGTGTAACCGCTCCAGGGAGCATCATGGTGGCAAGAATTAAACCAAACCACATATCCCTGCCTGGGAATTTCAATCTAGCAAAACCGTAGCCGCACATACAGCAGGTAAGAATGGTCCCAATTAGAACAGGAATTAAAATAATTAACGTATTTTTAAAGTAGAGTAAAAAGTCGATGATTGAAAAAATTTCTACGTAGTTCGACCACTGAAACTCTTCCGGAAGAAGTTTTGGTGGAAACTCAAATATTTCAGTTGTAGTCATTAAAGAACTGCGAATGAGCCATACAAAGGGGATTAAGCTAATTATAGCTCCTACAATTAATACGAATAATGATATTGATCGATTTACAGTTTTTAGTTTCATCTTACTTACCTCCCCCGTAATGCACCCAGCTTTTCGATGACTTAAAGATAAACAAAGTGAAAATTAAAATTACTAGGAATAAAATCCAAGACAGTGCACTTGCATATCCCATATTATTTTTTTGAAACGCCTCACGGTAAATGAGAAAGACATAAAATAATGTACTATTATTCGGTCCGCCTTCCGTCATAACATAGGCTTGTGTAAAAGCTTGGAAGGAGCCAATTAATCCCATGATAAGATTAAAGAATATAACCGGTGAAATCGACGGAACTGTTACGAATCTAAATTTATGCCACCAATTTCCTCCGTCAATTTCTACTGCCTCTAATAATTGTTTGGGTACATCTTGTAAGCCTGCTAGAAATATTAATGCTGTTCCACCACAGCTCCACATGCTTAATAAAATTAATGAAGGAATAACAGTAGACTCGTCATAAATCCACATAAGTTTAGGAAGATTAACAAAATCTAATATGCTGTTTAATAAACCAAAATCAGGATTAAACAACCATAGCCATAATATATTGGAGGCAACTGCCGGTACGATAACAGGTAAATAAAACATGGTTCTAAATAGTGACTGCCCCTTTACACTTATGTTCATAAGGATGGCAACAAATAAGGCTGCAGCAAGGGTAAATATAGTACTTCCAATAGCAAAGTAAAAAGTAACAATTAGCGATTTTTTAAAATTTAGGTCGTTCTTGAAAATTTCAGTATAGTTTTGAAACCCTATCCACTGAAAGTCCCCAACTACCTTATAATCTGTAAAACTAAAATACAAACTAGCAATCATGGGGCCAATTGTCCAAATAAGTAGACCTAAAATAGCAGGTAGAGTAAAAAAATAACCCCAAAATATCTCTTTTCGACGAATATTATTGATTCCTTTTACTTTAACAGTCCCTCTAGTACGATTATTTCCCAAAGGAATATTTTCAATATTCATTCAATCCCTCCTTCGTCACCATCGTAATATAGTGGTTTGTTACGAAGACATTTGCCTCGTAACAAACCCTTCTAAGCAGGTACCACTTATTGGTATTTATCGCCAAACTTTTGCTTTAATTTTGGCATGATGACATCATTCACAACTTCTTCCGCACTCTTTTTATTCGTCCAAATTTGATCTAATCCTGGAGAAATAATCTGACTTGCCTCAGAACGGTCCCCCCAGTAATAGTTTGGATTTTGGCGAACATTTGTCATAGCCCAATCGATAACTGCTTCTTTAAATTCCTTTGGATGAATTTCCGTATCGGTCCACTCCTTAATTAAGTCCGGATCCGTATACCAACTTTCTTCATTTGGCATCCATAAACCGCCATTAATTAACGGTAAGCTATTCTTAGGATTCATAATGAATTTTAAAAATTCTTTTGTTTCATCCCAATTTTCTTTTGTGTTGTCATTATTGAACACAACAATTGGCGTTCCATAACTTGTTGTTACAGCCTTTTTCATTTTAGGTAATACACCAATTCCTAACTTTAGATTTTTTTCCTTTTTAGCCTTACCAAGCTCTTGCAATGCCCAATGACCATCAATATTCATGGCTACCCGCTTTGTAAGAAGTGCAGTATCAACATTAGGAATCGTAGATAGGTTAGCTGGTGTTGGCATTACATGATGAACATACATTAAATCCTGCATTTTCTGTAATGCTTCGATTGTTTCAGGCTCGTCAAGAATAATATCCTTCCCATCTTCAGAAACAACTCCTCCATCGTTACTAAAAAGGATTGTCTCATAATGGTAGGTAAAGTTATTAACTCCATAAGTTTTAATATTTTTTGAATCAAATCCATCTTCATCAGGATGTTTACCGTTTCGGTCGACCGTCAATTTCTTAGCTACTTCCACAAATTCGTCCCATGTCCAAGCTTCTTCGGCTTTTGTTGGTGGATATTCGACCCCTGCCTCATCAAATAAATCTTTGTTGTAATAAATATTTGTTACTTCATTGGCTACACTGGATCCTGCAATCGGCCCATTTTCTTCATATTGAAAAATGGAATATTTTAATTTGTTTCCGATTTCACCTGAATCAAATAAAGGTTTTAAGTCTTTAATTGCGCCGCTTTCAAGCCAAGGCGGCAAACTTCCCTCTGGGAAATAACCTATATCAGGCAGCGTTTTAGAAGATGCCATTGTTGTCATTTTTTCAATATAGCTCCCCTGGACTTGTTGTCCTTTCACTTGAATGTTTGGATGGGAGTCGTTAAACGCTTTCAATAAAGCTTCAATGGAGTCTTTCTCCAGCGGACCTCCCCAATAAGTAAACTTTAATTGGACAGCATCACTATTACCGCCGCTCTCTTCATCCGTTCCAGCTGCGCTATTGCCACCAAAACAACCGGATAACAATCCAGCAATCAAAATTAGTACCAAAGAAATTGCAAGATAAGACTTACTTTTTGTCATTTTTCCACATCCTTATCTCATTTTTTTACTCCAACCAAAATTATGTGATTTCGAGGATGTCAAGAAATAGAAAGGTTTGAAACATCTTATTTTTTAGTTGCTAGATTAATTGAAATACAGAATTTCTTGTAGGTCTTTGCTTCCAGGGTGTATTAAACTGACTTATTTAAAAATAAGTTGTTGATAGTGATTGGATTAAAAAATTATAGCAGTAAAGAACTATACATAAGTTTCTAAATTGTTACTTTTCTGTTATCCATACAAGCATTTCACCAGGATCTCGATTACACCATGAAAAATATGGAACAGCTTTAATTGAAATTGGTTTCGTCCTACGTTCAATAGGTTTATAGAGTTCTCCATTCCATGCAGTCTCGTCAACTTGCTCTGCATGGGCTGTTACCACACAGACTCCATCCAGCAAATTTTCTTCAAAGGTTACTTGGAGTTTTGAATTTTTTGGTAAGGAAATGCTCGGTAAATTTGCACCATTGTCAGCTTCCTCTAAACAGTACACAACAGGTCCCCGCTGTAATGCGACCTTCCCAGCATTTTCACGCACATTCGGATTCGCACGAATTCGTTCAACTGGCATTGGAAAATGAAGTTCAATTTCATCACCTTTTTCCCAAAGGCGTGTTAGATATGCATAGCCATCCTTTAGGCAGGTATTCACTTCAATAAATTGATCATTCACTTTTAATACGGCACCTTGGCACCATCCCGGAATTCGGACTGCGATTGTAAATTCTATAGACTTTTCCGGAGAAAGCGTGATCCTCACCTGTCCATCCCAAGGATAATTGGTTTCTTGAACCACTTGCACATTCTGTCCGCCAATATTCAGTTCTGCTTTATTTCCCATATACAGGTGTACAAACGCTTCATTTTGGTTAACCGAATAAATATAATGTCCAATTGATGCAATTAATCGAGCAAGATTTGGCGGGCAGCATGCACAGCTGTACCATTTTTGTCTTACTGGCTTTACATGTCCTTTATCATGTCGTTTTTCACTTGATTTCGGGTGTACTTCTAATGGATTAACATAAAAGAACTTCTTTCCACTTAGATCCATTCCGCTGATTGTCCCGTTATATAAAGCCCGCTCCATTACATCCGCATATTTACTATTTTTTTCAAGATTCAACATTCGATTTGCCCAAAAGACTAATCCAATTGATGCACAAGTCTCGGTATAGCACGTATCATTTGGAAGATCATAATCAAAGGAAAATGCTTCCCCAAAGACTTGGGATCCTACACCACCAGTAATATACATTTGCTTTTGTGTTACATTTTCCCACATCGTTTCAGTTGCTTCCTTTAATGATTCGTCTCCTGTTTCTTTCGCCAAATCGGCCATCGCCGTATACATATACATGGCTCTTACTGCATGCCCAACCGCTTCTTTTTGTTTTCGAACTGGTAAATGTGCTTGATGATAGCTATATGGACCGAACTCTGCGTCATCCCACCAGAATTTTTTATCGTCATGTCTTGCTTCCTTTTCTAAATCGAAAAAGTGAGGCTGCTGACCACGCTCATCAATAAAGAGTTTACTAAGGCTTAAATAACGTTCATTTCCTGTTACCTGATACAATTTAACTAATGCTAATTCTATTTCTTGGTGGCCATCATAACCCCTTATCTTATTTTCTTCTTTACCGAATACGGAATCGATATGATCAACAAAACGGCACATTATATCTAGCAGTTTTCGTTTTCCAGTAACTTGGTAATAGGCAACGGCGGCTTCAATCATATGTCCTGCGCAGTACATTTCATGTTGGTCGCGAAGATTACTCCATTTCCCATCCGGTTCTTTTACCGTAAAAAACGTATTCAAGTAGCCATTTTTTTGTTGTGCTCTTCCAATTAAATCAATGACTTCATCAGCTGTTTTTTCTAAATTAGGATTCGGATCTGTTTCTAAGCTATATGCTGTAGCTTCTAACCATTTTGCCACATCACTGTCCTGAAACACAAAACCGAAAAATTCACCGGTAGATTCACCAGCTGCAATTTTAAAGTTCTCCATTGCGTGGCTTGCAGGAGCATCAGGAATACGATCATTTAAAGCCTCCCACTGATAAGGGATAACCTCATCACGGATCACATCCATACGACTTCTCCAAAAACTATCTGTGATTTTAACATTTTCAAGCTTTCTAATTTCAGTATCTTTCAAAAAGTTCTTCCCCCTTCAATTTTCTTGTTTTACTTAAAATTTCAAAAAATGAACACGCTTTCAAATTTTAATGTAAATTTGTAACACCTCCTAGGTAATTTGTTAGCGGGGTCTTCTACATTTCTGATAAAATAGTATTTAATTACCTAACATCTTGTAATCAATTAATATTAGAATTTTTCTAATAGTTTGATTAGTTAAAATGATAGCATTTAGAAACAAATATTGTCAGTAGTCCAACCATAACATTAGGTGTACAAAAACGACTTTTTAAAAAAGAAATGAAGAGGATGTAAACTGGTAAATTCCTAAACAGTAAGGGTGAAATATATTGAGGCAATTTCTGAAATCAGATGTAAATACTCCTATTGAATTTATTTCTTGTGGACAATTTGTTTCAAATGAACCTTGGATACATACTAAACGTAACCTTAAAAGTTTCGAAATCATTATTGGTGTAAAAGAAACACTTTACATAATGCAAGATGACATTCAATATGAAGTAAAACCCGGGGATATCCTTCTGGTATTATCTTTACACACCCATGAAGGTTATAAGCTGTGTAATCCTGGAGTATCATTTTACTGGTGTCATTTTTATTTTAGTGATAATTTTTCATTGATTGATGATAAGACTATGGAGGAAGAGGTAATAGCATTTCGTTCTAATCCTGATTATGATAGATTGAACTCACATATATTTATACCAATCTATTCAATTCCTCAAAGAATTGAGAGAATCAATATACTATTTAATCAATTACAAGATGTAGCTAATGCAAACTACTATAACAAACGAAGTGTTGATTATTTAGTCACGTCCCTGTTAATTGAAATCTCAGAACAATCCCTTTCCAATTTCCAAACAACAAAAGAAAAAACAAAAGCTGATAAAAATCTAGTTAAAATTGTTGAATGGCTACGTATACATGCAATGGATACTATTTCAGTTGCTTCTATTGCTGAACAGTTTAATTATAATCCAGACTATTTATCTCGTGTTTTCAAGCAAAAGCATGGTATAAATATCCAAGAATATATTCACATGCTCAAAATATCTAAAGCAAAAGACATGTTGTCTTCTACAAACATAGGTATTAAATCGATTGCACATGCAGTTGGAATTTCTGATGAGAAATACTTTATGAAGCTATTTAAGAAATACGAAAAATTGACCCCTACAGAATTTCGTAAAGCTTACTACCGGACACATTTAAATAAAGAATAAAAAATTATAGAGGGGCAATTTGCCACTCTATTGACACGATTGCTCCAGGAAGAAATGGGTCAACATGAAAGAAAAGTAATAAAAATTTGCTAACATCAAAAATGCCCCAATAAAAAAATCAGCAGATAGTCGCTGATTTTTTTATTGGGGTTTTCTAAAAATCTATTGAAAGGTTAAAAAGCATAATTAATGGCGTTCAAAGGAAGAAATGAAAGTTTACAATATATATAGTCAATTTAAACCACCTAATCTTATTTTTTAACTACCGACAATAATGACCCTTTTTTGTATACTCTTTATGTAAGCGTTTTATAAATAATGAATGGAGGAAAAATAATGTTAGATGTTTTAAGTGATAGGGAAATTGTTGAAAAAGATATTGAAGCTTTATATCTAGGAAACTTAAAAACAGTAGAATTTGATATAAAACTTCCGACTGAAGGAAAATTTGGATCAGACATTACTTGGCGTTCAAAGGATGACCGCTGGATTGATGGTACAGGCAGAGTTCATCGACCAGAATATGGTAAAGGTGATCGAATAGTTCCAATAACTGCAACTTTTTCATATGGCGAATTCTCAATGGATAAGATTTATGAAGTGAATATTTTAGAAGAAGAAAACAAAATTCAATTAGAAAAAGTTTTTCCAATTGTTCTTGAAAAGAAAGTAAATGAAGAATTTTACCTTGCATCAGTAGTAGCCATTCAAACAAAACGTGGCGATGTAATTGCACACTCAATTACGTGGAACGAAGAAGAGAGAAAAAGATATGATGATATTGGTGAAAAAACTGTTTATGGAAGATTAACTGATACAGATTATGAAATAAAAGCAACAATCAACATTAAAAGAAAAATAGATATTCACCAGGACAAATCCACTAAAGTAAATAGTATTTCGACTACCAAAGTTCGATTAAAAGAGAACACACTTTTCAAGAAGGCTCAGGACCGGCGTTTAGCATTTCTACTTTCTGTTAATGACGATCAGATGCTATATAACTTTAGAAAAACTTCCGGTTTGGATACGAAAGGTGCTCCTGAAATGATTGGGTGGGATTCACCAGATAGTTTACTTAGAGGTCATACTACAGGGCATTATCTATCTGCACTCGCCTTATGTTATGCTGCAACGGATAATAAAACTATATTTGAAAAACTAACCTATATGATCTCTGAACTTAATAAAGTTCAGTTGGCATTTGAAGCAACTGGAAACTATGGATACGGATTTCTCAGTGGCTATTCCGAAGAACAATTCGATCTTTTGGAACAGTATACCCGTTACCCCAAAATTTGGGCGCCTTATTATACACTGCATAAAATATTTGCCGGCTTATTAGATAGTTACAATTTAGTCAAAATTGATTTAGCATTAACCATTGCCGATAAACTTGGGGATTGGGTATACAATCGTCTAAGTGTATTACCAAACAAACAATTGAAAAAAATGTGGGGCATGTATATTGCTGGCGAATTGGGTGGAATGAATGAATCACTAGCTGAATTATATATGTATACCAAAAAGGAAAAACATATTAAGGCAGCAAAACTATTTGACAATGATCGATTATTCTTCCCAATGGAACAAAAGATTGATGCATTGGGTTCACTACATGCCAATCAACACATTCCGCAGGTAATCGGTGCAATGAGAATATTCGATACCACAAAAGAGAAAAAATACTACGAAATCTCTCATTTCTTTTGGAAATCCGTGGTAGACGCACATATTTATTCAATTGGCGGAACTGGTGAGGGAGAAATGTTTAAACAGCCTTTACAAATTGGGACAAATATTTCCGACAATACTGCAGAAACCTGTGCTTCCTATAATATGCTAAAATTAACAAAAAATCTTTATGAATATGAAAATGACGTACGATTTATGGATTATTACGAAAGAACAATGTTCAATCATATCCTTTCAAGTACAGATCATGAGTGTAAAGGAGCAAGCACGTATTTCATGCCAACCCGACCAGGCAGTCGAAAAGAATTTGATAGAGAAAATACTTGCTGTCATGGTACAGGATTAGAAAATCACTTCAAATACACAGAAGCTCTGTACTTTACAGATAAAGAATCACTGTATGTGAATTTGTTTGTCTCTTCTGAAATTGACGATAAGGAAAACGGCATACAAATAGAGCAAAAAGTTCATGACCCATTTTTAGGATCTTTTGAATTGCATATAACAAAATTGGCGAAAAATTCGCTAAAGATACGCTTACCTTATTGGCATAAGGGTGCTGTGAAAGTTTCGGTTAATCAATTGGAGTATCATGCCAAAGAACTATCTGGATACTTAATAATTGAAAAACAATGGATAAAAGGTGATAAAGTATCTATCCAATTTTCTCCGACCCTGAGACTTGAAGCTACACCCGATAAGAAAAACATTGTTTCTATAGCCTATGGGCCATATATTTTAGCAGCCATCTCAGATCAGGAAAATTACTTAGAATTACCAATAAATGAGAAGAATCTTCATAAAAAATTTATAAGAATTGAGGAAACGAATCATTTTATATATGAAGCAGAACAAATTAAATTTGTTCCACTAGCGGAAGTAAATCATGAGAACTACCATCTTTATATAAAAACAAATACTCTTTTATAGAGGCTTATACTCCAAAAGTTCACATAGAGATTTTTGTCGCTCTAAAGAATAAAAAATAATAGAGGGGCAATTTGCCCCTCTATTGACTAAATCGAATTTCCCACTACAAAATAATAAGCTCCTTAGGCGATTTTGTAATTATTTTATTTCCATATTCAGTTATTAAAATATCGTCCTCTATTCGTACACCGCCTAGGTCGGGAATATATATACCTGGCTCAACAGTAACAATCATTCCAGGTTTTAGAAATATATTACACTTCGGAGACATGAAAGGTTCCTCATGAATATCTAATCCTATGCCATGTCCAGATCCATGTCCATACTGTTCTCCATAGCCTTTCTCTGTTATATAATCCCTAGTGAATGCATCAGCCTCCTGACCTGTTATCCCTGGTTTTATAGCTGCAAGGGCATTTGATAGCGCCTCAAACACAATATTATATATTTCTTTTAATTCTGCTCTCGGTTCGCCTACTGCGATTGTTCTTGTCATATCAGAACGATACCCTTGATAGTAAGCACCAAAATCAAGTGTCACCATGTCTCCTGTTTCAATTAACTTTGTACTCGCAACTCCATGGGGAAGTGCAGAGCGTTGACCAGAAGCCACGATGATATCATATGCAGATGACGTGGCCCCCAATTTCCTCATATAAAATTCTAATTCGTTTGCTACTTCAATTTCCGTTACACCAGGGCGTATGAAGTCTAATATCCTAGTAAATGCAGAATCGGCAATTTTTGCAGCTGTTTTTATCTTTTCAATTTCTTCTTTTGTTTTAATCATCCTAAGCATTTCAATAACTCCGGTGAGTGGAACCATTTCAGCCTTTACTTTCTCTTTGTACTGTGAAAATATTTGATAGGTTACATCTTCTGCTTCAAAGCCTAAAAGGGTAACGCCTAATCGATCAAGCATTTTCGATATTTCTTCATAGACTGTTCCACATATTTGGATGACCGAAAAATCTTCAACTTGCGAATTCGCTTGTTCAACATAACGAAAATCCACAAATAAGGCAGCTTCTGTTTTTGTAATAACAGCAACCCCGGCACTCCCGGTAAAACCGGTAAGATATCTGCGGTTCCGGCCATTCGTAATTAATAGTGCATTAACCCCTAATTCATCGAACTGGTCCCTTAATTGTGTTAGATTTTGCATTTAGTATCATGCCCTCCTTTATAAGTCTCTCGGAAAATAAAATTTACGCATAAGCTCTAAATCTAGTTGTTATATAATTGATTTACTATCTAAAGAAGATTTTTTTTCTACCTCAATACACTTTTCCTCCCAAAAATCAGCACCTTTTATGCCAGCTTTAATTGGATTAAACACCGGATCTTTCCCAGCCCTTTTTTGAATGTCATAATCCTTTAATACTTTTAAAGCCGGTTTGATTAATAGTAAAATTGCTATAAAACTTAACCACGCCATCGATCCAAATCCTATATCCCCCAGCGCCCACATTGTTGATGCTGAATATACACATCCAACAAATGTCATGATTAGCAAGACAATTTTTAAGATTGTTTTCAGCCAAGGAATATCTTGTTTTCCACTTAAATAAACAAGTGTTGTTTCGGCAATATAGTAATAAGCCATTAAGGTGGTAAAAGCGAAGAAGAATATGGCAATCGAAACAAACGCTGATCCAAACCCCGGTATAACGGTTTCCACTGCCATCTGTGTATAAGCAGGGCCTGCTTCAATATTTTCTAGCGGTTGAACAATTGGTTCTTTCCCTTCAGGTGTAACGTTGTACATTCCTGTTACAAGAATCATCAAGGCAGTTGCAGTACAAACGACAATTGTATCAATATAAATAGAAAATGCCTGTACCAATCCTTGTTTTGCAGGGTGAGATACTTCAGCCGCTGCCGAACTATAGGTTGCTTCACCGGCACCTGCCACATTTGAAAAAATCGACCTCCGAACACCCCAAGCAATAGCAGCACCGACAATTCCTCCAAATGCCTGATTTACTCCAAATGCACTAGTAATAATAAGTGATATCATTTCAGGGATTTCTTTAATATTTGCAGCTAAAATGACAAACGTCATTACTACATATCCTGCTGCCATAAAAGGGACAACGGTTTGCGAAACACTGGCGATTCGTTTAACTCCCCCAAAAATAATCGCACCAAGTAAAACAACTAAGAAAATACCAGTGACTATTTTATTTATACCAAAAGCATTTTCCATACCAGCAGCAATATTATTTGCCTGGACACCTGGTGTCAAAAACCCATAAGAGATGGTTACCACCACGGCCATCAAAACAGCAAACCACTTAAGTCCTAAACCTTTTTCAATAAAATATGGAGTTCCTCCACGGTATTCATTTCCAACTTTCGTTTTGTATACTTGGGCTAGCGTTGATTCTATAAAAGCACTTGCGCCTCCTAATAGCGCCATTACACACATCCAAAAAACCGCTCCTGGACCCCCGAAAGCAATGGCGGTGGCGACACCAGCTATATTGCCAACACCTACACGCCCGGACAAAGCCAAACAAAATGCTTGAAATGAGGAAATTCCTTCCTCAGAGCTTTTTCCTTCGAACAATAATTTAATCATCTCTTTAAAATACCTAACTTGCACAAACCGCGTTGCAACTGTGAAGATTAAGCCTGCACCTAATGCAAGGATGACCAGGCCATTCCCCCATACTAGTCCCGCCAGCCAATTAACGAATTCTTCCATCTTTCCAGCCTCCGTTTCATCCATACAATCGTAAGCGCTAACAATATAGAATTTTCAAAAATCCCTAGATAAAGATATCCGTTTTATATAAGTACTTCCAACCTATTCTGAAAAAAGAAAGCTGCTGCCGGAGACAGCCTGCTTCTTTTTTCACAACATATCTATTAAAATAGTTACTTGATGTTTACCCAGACACTTTTGACTTCTGTGTAATTATCAAGTGCATAGGTCCCCATTTCCCGTCCGATGCCGGATTGTTTATATCCGCCAAAAGCTGCTGCCGGATCCTCTAAATTGTAATCATTAATCCAGACAGTTCCTGCTTTTAACTTGTTTGCTACTTTGTGTGCCACTTTAATATCCTTCGTCCAAACGCCAGCAGCAAGGCCATATGGCGTATTGTTTGCTCTTTCAATGACTTCTTCCACTGTATCAAACGGCAATACAACAACCACTGGTCCAAAAATTTCCTCTTTGACAATCACCATGTCATCCGTTACATCAGCAAACACAGTTGGCTGGACGAAATATCCCTTATCAAATACTTTTTTACCTCCGGCCGCTACCCTTGCCCCTTCTTCGATTCCTTTTTCAATATAGCCTAGCACCCGCTCCATTTGCTTTTCCGATACGAGAGGACCCATTTCAGTATTTGGATCCATCCCAAATCCCAGTTTTACCTGATTGGCCATTTTCGCCAATTCTTCTACTACATGCTCATAGTGTTTTCTGTGGACAAATACCCGGGAGCCGGCACTGCAGTTTTGTCCATGGTTATACATAATACCATTAAATGCCCCGGGAATCGCCTCTGTTAAATCAGCGTCTTCCAAAATAATGTTTGGCGACTTGCCGCCAAGCTCAAGAGTAATGTTTTTAATCGTTTCAGCCGCCTGGCGCATAATATATTTGCCGGTAGCGGTTGAACCAGTGAAAGCAACCTTATCTACATCAGGATGGTGGACGATAGCTGCACCTGCTGTTACCCCGAATCCTGGAACGATGTTGACCACTCCAGGTGGAAAACCTGCTTCCTGAATAAGCTTCGCAGCATACAGGATGGATAATGGGGTTTGTTCAGCTGGCTTTAACACGATGGTGCAGCCTGTTGCCAATGCAGCACCCATTTTCCATGATGCCATCGTTAATGGATAATTCCAGGGAATGATTTGTCCAACAACGCCAATGGGCTCATGCCTTGTATAATTCAAATAGTCTTTAGAAATCGGCACAGTCTGGCCAAGGATTTTCGTTGCCCAGCCAGCATAGTAGCGGAACTGCTCAACTGTAGCCGGAATGTCATCTGCCAATGCAACAGCGTAGGGCTTGCCATTGTCTAATGCTTCCAGCTGGGCTAGTTCTTCTTTATGCTCCTCAATCAAATCAGCAAATTTGTAAATAACCCGTGCTCTTTCCGCGGCGCTCATATCTGGCCATGGTCCAGATTCAAAAGCTCTCCTTGCCGCTTTAACAGCTAAATCAATGTCTTCTTCCTGCGCTTCGCTCACAACTGCAAGTACTTCCTCTGTTGCAGGATTCAAGGTTTCAAATGTTTTGCCGCTGACGGACGGAACAAATTTACTTTCGATAAAAAGCTCAATTTTACCTTCTAAAAACTCTTTCACTTTCGGTTTTAATCCAAGTTGGGCTGTTAACATTGACCTTCCTCCTTAATGTTTTTTTACTATCCTTCTAGAACAAACTCCCTTTAAACAAGAGACACAGTATTTAAACTCTTTAAAATTTCTTTGAGCGTTTGGTCCTCTTCCGGAGTTAAACCTAAACGCGGATATCGGGCTGGCCCACCTGTTTGACCAAGTAAATCCATTGCCCGCTTAACAATTTGAACATATTTTCCGGAACCTTCAAGGAACGTACAGAGAGGCAGAATCCGGTCGTTGATTTCCCACGCTTGGTCAAGTTCCCCTTTTTGGAAATGATTGTACATGTCTGTTACTAGCTTTGGTACGATATTTCCAGCGACAGAAATCCATCCCGTTGCTCCAACGAAATAAGATTCCATCACCAATTCTTCTGACCCGCAGAATACTTCAAAATCCCCTTTTGCTTGTCTTGCTAAATCCCTTGCCTTACGGATGTCCCCGCTTGACTCCTTGATATGTGTAACATTTTCACAGTCTCTTCCGATTTTAAGCATGAGCTCAGTGCTCATATCTACACCGGATGTGAATGGGTTATTGTAGAGCATGATAGGGATATTTACTGCATTGGACACCTCATTAAAATGGAAGTAGATTTCATCTTCTTTTGGTTTCGCGTAATAAGAATTAATAATCAGTGCACAGTCAGCACCATGAGCTTCAGCCTGTTTCGTATTCTCAATTGTTTCTTTTGTGGTTTCCGCCGCAGTACCAACAATGACTGGAATACGACCGTTTACTTCTTTCATAACGACCTCAACCATTTGATACTTCTCTTCCTTTGTTAAACTAACGAATTCACCTGTACTTCCATTAATGACAATACCTGCTACTCCTTGATCAACAAAATAGTTTACGTTATTCCTTACACCGCCCCAATCAATTTCCTGCTCCTTTGTCATCGGGATAATTAATACTGGAAAAGCTCCTCTAATATTTGTCATGTCAATTTCCTCCTCTTTTTTCCATTAAAATTTTTTATTTTATCTCTATTAAAATCCTATTATTTCAATAAAAATCCAGCCGCTAATGGGTCTGTCGGATCCAAGATAAACGTCTGCATACCGGTAATAAATCCACGGCTAGTCATGGTAAATTGATAACTAGATTCCTTCCGTTCTGAAACCTGTACTTCCAATTGACTTTCATAAATGCTTTCATTCACCAATGACTCCTGTTTCGAGATGGCTCCGGATGAAAGTAGACAAGTAAAAACAGCTAGTGTCGGTCCAAAACCTGGAGATCGGACTATGAATAAGTCATCCCGAAAGGTGATAGATTTAATGTGCCCCTCAGCAATCCTAGACTCATCAACTAATATGGCGCCTTTTACATCTGGACTTAAGTTTTTCAGAACTGTTTGCCCCCATTTTCGCAAATCTGCTAATTCTTCAATTTGAATTTCCAATGGGAAGTCCTGTTTCCGAAAGACGGCATAAGTCTGATCAGATTGAACAAGTGTATAGTTTGCAGTTAATGCTGATAAAGATTCCTCTTTCCCAATAACCTGACAGAAACCGCTCTCCATCGTAACGGAATTAACTTCATCCCCTTTCATTACCGCTGTAATGGAGACAATGCCCGTCACGGTTTCAATTTTATATCGGCTTGTATCTCTAGGTTTTAGGTCACCGCATTCTAATAAAGCCGTTATCACAGCAGTCAAACCACTGTAATGGACAGGGACTGTTCCATAATGATTGAAAAATACGACAGCAGCATCAGCCTCTCGATTGAGCGGCGGTACGACAATACAGCCATTCAATCCGGCAAACCCGCGAGGTTCATTTAATAATAAATTTTGTTCCTCTTTATAAACCTGGGGGAACAGTTCATATAGCTCTTCCAAGGTTTGATAATGGACCAGCGGTGCATTCCGGATGATTCGAAAGGCCTCTCCGGCAACGTGAACATCTATGGAAGAATAGGCTTTTTCAATTTTCACTTTACGTCCTCCATTTCATGTTCATTCATCGGGGGAATCAGCAGGAACCCTTCTTTTAATGGGTCTTCCTCGTGGTAAAAGAATCGATGCATTCCCATTAGCCAAGCAGAACCCGTAATTCTAGTCACTACTGCCTCAATTCCTTCTACATTAGTTGTTTCAAGAATCTTCCCACGGAAAAGTGACCCCACAATACTTTCATGTACAAATTCCTCACCAATTTCAATCTGCTGCTTCGCATACATAACAGCAAGCTTTGCAGATGTACCTGTACCACACGGCGAGCGGTCAATCCCTCCTGGCGGGACGATCACTGTATTTTTCACATCCGCCGCTACATGTGTTGGGTCAGTAAAAAATTCAACATGGGTTAATCCTTTAATGAATGGATATCTTGGATGAACAATATCGGTACTCTCGTTAATGGCATTTCTGATTGTAATCGCTTTCTCAATTATGGTTGAGGCATTTTCCGGTGTTAAATCTAAGCCGACTGATTGTGCGTTAATAATTGCATAGAAATTCCCGCCATAGGCGATGTCAGCATCTACTTTCCCTATTCCTTCTATGTCCATCGAAACACTTTTTAATAGAAAGGCAGGGATATTGCAAAAAGAAACTTCCACCGCTTTTCCGTTTTCTACAGCAACTTGTACACTAACAAGACCTGCTGGAGTATCTAGATTCAAAGAAGTAACAGGCTCTTGAACAGGAATGAGCCCTGATTCAATGAGGGCTGTGCAAACGCCAATTGTATCATGTCCGCACATTGGCAAATAACCACCTGTTTCAATGTAGATGACCCCGATATCGGCCTCTGGATGACACGGCTCAGTAAGTAAGGCACCTGACATGACATCATGACCCCTTGGTTCATTCATTAATAATTTGCGGATCCAATCATATTCCCTTTTCATGTAAAGCATTTTTTCAGACATGTTTTCCCCAATTAGGTTTGGAAGACCGCTAATGACAGTTCGTGTTGGATTGCCCCCTGTGTGAGTATCAATCGTAGTAAATACTTTATCTGCCCTCATATTGTACACACCCTTTCTTTAAAACGCTCAAAACGAAGCGGTTCAGTTGCAATGCAAGTGTCTTTTTCGTTAATAAGTTCCTCCACCACTTTCCCAGTTACAGCAGCAAGACTAATACCATCCCCCTCATGACCAGCAGCAATATAGAAATTTGGAATTCCCTCAACCCTTGAAACGATTGGCAGATGATCTTCTGTCCAAGGACGCAATCCTGCGTAGGAACGAATCACCATCATATCTGCCATTTTGGGATAAAAACGAATTGCTCGATTGGCAATAGACTTAATGATTTCATTGTTTACTTTTGTATTAAAGCCCACAAATTCACGGCTGCTGCCGATTAAGAAGTTTTGACTTTCAGTTGGTTCGAATACAAGTGCCACTCCATATTTCTCTGTTAACGGATCTACCCGGCGCTCCCCGCCAAACTTTGAAATCAAGTAGCCAAACTCCATTACTTTTCGGGAGCCGACATGCTGCTGTCTTGATGCCACGATAATATGGCCTTTTCTTGGTTTGATAGGGATAGAAAGATCAAGCATCTCGCCAATTCTAGGTGACCATACACCAGCTGCATTCACGACATGATTGGCAGTAAATACTCCATTAGATGTTTCAACAACAAAAATACCATGTTCTCTTTTTATTTCTTTTACCTCTGTTTGCTTAAATGCCTTTACGCCTTGCTTCTTTGCTTTCTCTAGTAACGCAAATGCAAGCATATACGGATTAACGGTTGAATCCGTTGCACACTCTAATCCCCCTAATAAATCATTCGCAAAGAAAGGTGACTCCTGACGTATATCCTCGCGATCCAGCATTCTAAACGCTAATCCGGCTGCCTTTTGACGATCAACCCATTTTTGAGCAGCCACCATCTCGTCCTCGGACTCACAAACGAGGATGCTGCCAGGTGCACGATATTCAAACTTATGTTCAAGTTCCATGCTCAAGTCGTCTACCAAACGTTGACTGACTAAAGACATTTGACTATCAAACCCGGGATCTTTATCAATCGCTAAAATATTTCCATCACAACGGGAAGATGTGCCGCTGACAAATTCCCCTTTTTCAATGACAGTGACATCCCTGCCTGATTTGGATACATAATAGGCTATAGCACATCCAATGATTCCCCCGCCAACTACGAGAATGTCACAGTGTTTCATCATTCCTTCCCCCTTCCAAGAAATCTCACTTAATTCAATGCAATAACCATGCCAAAACAGCATAGCCCCTGTTTCTAGATTAATTAGGAATATTTAAAATTTTTTGACACAGGGTGTATAATCATTTATACAGTGTAAATATTTTTATACATACCTTAAGGAGGAGCTCATGGTTTTTTTCATCCAATCTGCCAAAGATGTATTGAACAACTTCCCGGGTCCCGCATCATCTCTTGAACACCTAACACAGTGTAATGGAAAGATTTATTACACCCCCTCAGAAAACACATCACAGATTCCTTGTAAAATCATCAATGAGGATGATTCTATCGACACTCTCATTCAAGCATTTAAGCACCATTCAGTAGTAGTTCTTCTTAACCAAAACAAGCAGCTATCCGCCTGCATCACAGCTGGTCAAATGATTGAATTCCTCAGTAAGATTTATAGGCAGCTGCTAGCATTCTATGAAACTGTTATTCAAACAACGGATTCATCCGTTAGTGTGATCGATGCTGATGAATATGTCCGTACTTGGACAAAAGGAGCGGAGAAAATCTTCTCTGTTCCACATCAGGAAATTATCGGTAAACCCATTACAGATTTTTTTGACAAAAACAAACTAGAAATCTTGCAAACGTTACAAAAAGGAAAGCGCATTACCGCACAGTACCATCAGCCTCGGTCCGATTTATTTGTATTAATTAATACCAATCCAGTGTACTTTGAAAGTCGTATTATCGGAGCTGTTGCTTCCGAAACTGATGTGACCAATCAAGTCATGTTGAATGAAAAGTTATTTAACATGTCCAATGAAGTTCGTCGTTTAGAACAAGAAGTGGCAAAGTATAAACATTACGACGATTCCTTTCGGTTTATAAAAGGGAAAAGTTCTGCCATTCAGGAAACGATCGGAATCGCTAGAAAAGTATGTACGGTTAAATCAACCGTGTTGATTTTAGGGGAAAGCGGTGTCGGTAAAGAAGTTTTTGCCAAAGCTATTCATGAAGCTAGTGAAAAACCCAATGCCCCTTTTATTACGATCAACTGTGGGGCAATACCGGCATCACTTTTTGAAAGTGAACTATTTGGGTATGAACGTGGCGCCTTTTCCGGTGCCGATTATAAAGGCAAAAAAGGAAAAATTGAGCTTGCAAAGGGTGGAACATTATTTCTTGATGAAATTGGTGAAATGCCGCTAGAAATGCAGGTAAAACTGCTTCGAGTGCTTCAGGAACGGAAATTTTACCGTGTTGGGGGCGAAAAAGAAATCAATATCGATTTCCGGGTCATTGCCGCAACTAATCGGGATTTACTTGAATTAATGAAGCAAGAGAAATTTCGTGAAGATTTATATTACCGGTTAAATGTTGTGACGCTCTATATCCCTCCATTAAGAGAAAGGCGGGAGGATATTATCGAACTGACCCACCATTATTTAAATGAGTTTTCTCAAAACTATCAGCGGCCAATTCATGACTTTTCACCTGAGGTAATGCAGACAATGCTACGCTATGAATGGCCAGGGAATATTCGTGAACTTCGAAATATGGTGGAACGGCTTGTCGTTTTTGCGACAGATGGGGTCATCAGGAAAGAGTACTTACTATTTACAGCCTCTGATAAAGTCCAAAACACCCCTACTCTCCCGGACGAGATTGAAAATATAGAAACAAACCACACCATTTTATCCCTCCAGGAAGAAATGGATCAATATGAAAAGAGAGTAATTGAAAGAGCATTAAAGATTGTAAATGGAAATAAATTAGAGTGTTCGAGGAGGCTCGGCATCACAAGGGCAACACTATACAACCGATTGAAGCGACTTGGATTGGATTAACATAACCCCTCTCTTAAAAGTTGGTACATTTTTTGCATGGTAAATAGGTAGATACTTCAGAAGGAGGAATTCTAATGATTAACATGGAAAACATGGTCATTTGCCGTTGTGAAGAAGTTACCTATGGTGAGCTTCTATCGACAGCAAAGGAGCATAAGTGTACAGCAAGAGAATTAAAATTGAGAACCCGTGCCGGTATGGGATTTTGTGGTGGAAGAACATGCAGGGTTTCGGTGGATAAAATCATCGAAAATACAGTTCCAAATGCTTCTGCGGGGGACATCCTGTTAAAATATCAGCCTCCAGTTAGACCTGTGACTTTTGGATCAGTAGGTGAAAACCAATGAATAGAATATTAGATCACCCCATCCTAGGAAAAATAACAGATCGAAAAACGATTCCCTTCCAATATGATGGAACTACCTATGAAGCCTATAAACATGAGACCATCGCCGCCGCTCTACTTGCAAACGGAGTAAGAAAGCTGCGTGTTCACGAAGAAAGCGGAACACCTCGAGGGATTTATTGCAATATCGGCCACTGTATGGAGTGCCGGGTAACCGTTAATGGACAGGCAAACGTTCGAGCATGCTTAACAGTTGTAGAAAACGACATGGTCGTGGAGAGTGGAAAACAGCTACCAAATATAGTCAAAAGGATGGTGGAACAGGGATGAGTGATGTGATTGTGATTGGGGCTGGTCCTGCAGGATTAGCAGGAGCTATTGCTTCTGCAAGCAACGGCCTGAGCGTAACCGTTCTAGACGAATTTATCAAACCGGGCGGTAGATTACTTGGACAGTTGCACCAGGAACCATCTGGAGAATGGTGGAATGGCATGAAAGAATCGGAACGGCTATTTTTGGAAGCAAATAATTTATCTGTGGATATCCGCTGTGGTGTATCGGTATACAACTTAGAGAAAGATGAAAACCTCTGGAATGTCCACACAAACATCGGGACCCTTACTGCTCGGTATGTGCTGGTCGCTACTGGCGCAGCAGAATATCCAGTACCTGTTCCTGGCTGGACGCTTCCCGGGGTGATGTCAATTGGGGCCGCACAGGTAATGACAAATGTTCATCGAGTACAAGTTGGGAAAAAGGGGATTATTATCGGGGCTAATATTTTATCTTTTGCGATTTTAAATGAGCTGCAACTGGCTGGTATAAACGTCGACCGGATTATCCTTCCTGAAAAAAATTCGATTAGCGGGAAAGCTGGGGAACCGGAAGAGGTGTTGAAGACACTATTACATGCAGCCCATCTTGCACCATCCCCGCTGATGCGGTTCGGGAGCCATTTTATGAAAAATAATTGGCTGAGAAAAATGGCCATTCACTTTTATCCTAAAAGTGGAATGAAGGTTAATGGCACGCCGCTTCAACTGCGGATAGCAGCAGTGGAGATTGTTGGGAAAGAGCAGGTTGAGGGTGTTAAAGTGGCTAATACGGATGCTGCCGGTCAAGTGATACCAGGAACAGAAGTCCTTTACGAGGCTGATTTTGTTTGCATTGCCGGAGGATTATATCCTCTTGCAGAGTTGGCTGCTGTTGCAGGATGTCCTTTCGAGTACATTCCTGAACTGGGTGGGCATGTTCCCTGCCACTCGGAAACGATGGAAACCCCACTCGGAGGACTTTTTGTAGCTGGGAATATCACTGGTATCGAAAGCGGGAAGATCTCCATGGCCCAAGGAACCATTGCAGGAATAGCCATCGCCAACCATGCCGGTAAAGTTTCAAGCACCATCGACCAACAGCTCCAACAGGCAGTCCAACAGGTTCGTTCTGTGAGAGAACAGGCAACGATACAATTTAATCCTGAAATTGACAAAGGCAGAAGCAAAATGAAGGAAATTTGGGAAACAAAGTTCGCGCCATTGGATAAGGAATATTCACACAAAAAAATAGTATAGTCAACTTATAAGAATCAGCGCCAAATTAGTGCCGCTAATCCATATTAATACCCACAGCTGCAGTAAGAAAAGCTTCCTTCAAGAGGAAGCTTTTTCGTTAGGCAAAACGATAGTATATCAGTAGGAAGGTTGCAAGTGTAAATACAAAATTTAAGAATACAAATACCATTTGAGAAATTTTTGTTCTATGTATGTTAATTGGCGGGTCATAAAACGATACTCCCTCTATAATGAAGATAATTAAAACGATATGAATCATCAGGTGTCCAATAATCTCTGTTACACCGAACAACATGGTTGTTGAAATAAAGATCAATGTCAGGACAAAAGCTAACAGACGATTTAGAATTCCTACGATTAGCAAATAACCCACAACAAATTCGATAAATGCAGCCAGTACTATAAATGTAGCTGCGGGAAATCCAAAAGTGGGAACACCGTGCTGATGAATTATATCATACTCATTGAAGGATAAACCCATTTCTCAACAGCTACCCAGCATAGTGACAATCCTGTCCCCAAATAAAGAAACGGAAATCCCCAATCTTCGAGTTTCGTTTTGCCGACTAATAGTACACCAACAATAGCTAGATAAAAACCATAATCTAGCATATGAAATAAACCAGAATGGGTTAATTGGTAAATAAATAACCCCAACAAGATAATAGCACCAGCTTTTGTCGCATAATGTATAGGTATCAATAGGAGGATAATGGTTACCCACATTAAAATTCGTATCACATCGTTTGTGATAGCAAATTCGGGCGCAAAAATGGTCCCTGCCCCAACCTGAATGATTAACGCAATGGCTGTACCATATTTTAAAATATATCTAGAGGATTTTCTGTATTTATCCAATACACTGTCAATTTTTTGTGTAATTGGAATTTTATCAAGTATTGGCAACAGCTGTGTCAATACAGCTAGCAATGTCGCAACCAAAACGGTAATGGTCATAAACATTGGAGATAGGATATGTTCGATATCTTCTTTTTCTGGTGTAACTTCTGTAAACCACTTTACATGTGCATCAACAAAAAAGGGTGAACAAATGATAACAATAACCAACAAGGTAAAGATTGTAGCTCTACTATTCATTAGAACCTCCCCAATAACTTACTCATCTTTATAGTTTTCGGATGTTACCACAAATATTCTTTTTTAAGAAATATCTACACCTGCTCGTTCACAGAATAATATTTTTCTTCTATAATAAGTTGATGGAAGAAAATTATAGGAGAACAGAATGTTAAAAGACTTTTTTTCAAATATAACTATACTGATTGCTTCATTTACAGTTATGGGTCAAATTCTAAAAAACAAACCATTACATCCATCCTCGTCATTTAAGTCAAAACTCTATTGGGGTATTTGCTATGGCGTTTTAGGAATTATATTAATGCTATTTAGCTTTCAAATTAATCCCACTACCATAGCTGATTTACGTCATCTTGCAATCGTCATTGCAGCTGCTTTCGGAGGATGGGTTCCTGCAATCATTGCTTCTAGTTTAATTGCTATAGGAAGAATAGTACTCTTTGGTTTAACTGACACAGCAATTGTTGCGGCAATCAGTGCATTACTAACTGGTATAGTGTGTGGCGGGTTTTCTAAATTAAACTTTCATCCCACCTTAAAAGCATTTTACATGAACCTAATCGGTTTATTTTTTGTTTCCATTGTCTTTACCCTTTATATAGAAGATACAAACACGCTTTTAAATGTTTTAATGATGCATTATCTTATCTCCTTATTTGGTGGATTCTTCTCCTATCACTTATCCATTTACATCGCGAACTCAAATTCAGCTGTAAGAGAATTACATCTTAGTCTAATAAAATTACAAGAAAGTGAACAGGAGCTAAATAAAGCAAATCAGTTTCTAAACCGTCTTTCTTATATGGATGGACTTACAGGAATTGGTAACAGAAGATACTTTGATGAAGTTCTGAGCAAGGAATGGTCGAACCTGCTTACAACTAACTCACCACTAACTCTTTTAATGTTTGATATTGATTATTTTAAAAAGTACAATGATACGTACGGGCACCTTGCTGGAGACCAATGCCTGCAAGTCATTACTTCTGCAATAAAAGACCTTATTGCTAATAACCCATATAGCACATTTTGTCGATATGGTGGTGAGGAATTTGCCATTATCTTCACTAAGACAAAGTTGGATCAGGGCGTCGCTATCGCTAAATTGATTCAAAATAAAGTCCAATCTCTTAAAATTGATCATAGTAGTTCTGAAGTAGCGGATATCGTAACAATCAGTATTGGTCTTGCCTCAATGATTCCAAGCTCGGAAACGCAGCCAAACGATTTAATTCATATAGCGGATACTTGTTTGTATATCTCAAAAACTAAAGGGCGCAATACCATTTCAACTACATAAAAAAAAAACGGAAGGATTGTTATCCCTCCGTTTTTATACATATTTCTACATTTTCCTTCTCATTTCGTTATTTATTCAAAATAATTAGTAAATTTAGTTGTAATAGGACAAAGTTAAATGTAAAATTTTTCTTATAAGCCCTTGGGACGGTGAAAAATAGATGGAAATTACTAAACACCTTTTCTTGAATCTTTCCATTTTAATAATATTGCTCCTCTTTTGCTTAATTTGGCTAGATCGAAGCAGGAAATTTACGTTATCTAAAACAACTATGATTATCATTTCTGTCCTAATTTTATGGATTTGTATTCAGTTCGCCTATAATCCCGTTCCCTACGCACGATATGATTTAAGGATTATTCCAATCGTCATTGGCGGTTTATATCTTGGAATCGGACTTATTACTGTTATTGCCATGGTAATCATAAGAACCTTTTATGGCTTGGACACAGGTTTGGTTGCAACAATCCTTCTCTATGTTCCACTTGCAATTGTATTTTTTCGATTAACTCCTTGGTTTTGGAAACAATCTTCCAACCGCCGAATCTCTGTAGCTATTTGTTTAGGAATAATACTAGGGATCCTTACCACCGGGGGAGAATTGATTAGATATACGGGCAGTCCTTGGTATGATGTTTTGCTTGCCTACTTTGTGATTCCCCCGTTAGGTATTGGACTCATTGCCTATTCTATTGAATATATCAAAAAAAGTGTGGAGCTTAAGTCTGAATTAATAAAAGTAGAAAAACTAAAAGCTGTAGAACAAATGGGTGCGGCTATTTCTCATGAAATACGGAATCCGCTGACCGCTGCAAGCGGGTTTGTCCAATTACTCAACGATGATTATTTACCGAGACATAAACGCAGAGAGTATTTATCGATTGTAAAAGATGAACTAAATTCTGCCGAAAGAGTCATTCAAGATTATTTAACATTTGCGAAGCCATCTTTAGTATCCATTGAAGAACTGAATGTTAAAAATGAACTAAAGCAAATCATTAGCATCCTAACTCCGATGGCAAATCAAAATTCAGTAGAAATCATCACTAATTTTTCAGTGATTGGATTCATTAAGGGTGATCGACAACGATTCCGCCAGTGCTTTATTAATATTCTCAAAAATGCTGTTGAGGCAATGCCGAATGGCGGGCAATTATCTATTGAAACGGACTTTAGTCAAGATTATGTCACGATTTGTATCAAAGATACAGGAGTTGGCATGAATTCCGAACAACTTGAACGGCTCGGTGAACCGTATTATTCAACAAAAGGAAAGAACGGTACCGGGCTCGGAATGATGGTCGTTTATAGTATCGTACGTGCTATGCATGGTTTCATCCGAGTAGAAAGCGAGCTTAATGCTGGCACAACCTTTTATATTAAATTCCCTACCGTTACCTCGTTAAAGAAATATAAAATTTAACTTAAATAAAAGAAATCGACAGGCGTTGTACCTGTCGATTTTTGGTTAAGCATACATCTTATTTTCTTCTTTTTGGAAAAAGCTTTTCATCGCATGGAATACATCCGCTTTTTGCTTGAGAATATAATAGCGGAACTGCTCATCCTTGATATTCTTATAAGCTGACATTAATGTAGAATGACGATTATACTGATTTACCTCTCCATAGCCAAACATGTTTGAAACTTTCATGAGTTCTTCAACCAGCTTGACGCAGCGAGCATTATCAGATGTTAGATTATCACCATCAGAAAAGTGGAATGGATAGATGTTGAACTTACGTGGATTATATTTAGCATCGATGATTTCTAAAGCTTTTCGGTATGCAGACGAACAGATCGTTCCTCCGCTTTCACCCTTGGAGAAGAAATCCTCTTCTGTTACAACCTTAGCTTCTGTATGATGGGCAATAAATTCAATTTCAACTGTTTCATATTTTGTACGTAAGAAACGGGTCATCCAAAAGAAAAAGCTTCTAGCCATATACTTTTCCCATATCCCCATAGATCCACTCGTATCCATCATGGCAATCACGACTGCCTTGGAATCCGGTTTTATTATTTCATTCCAAGTCTTAAATTTCAAATCTTCCTTATAAATAGGATGGAATGCAGGTTTCCCAGTCATCGCATTTCTCTTAAATGCAGACATCATGGTACGCTTTTTATCAATATTACCCATAAGTCCTGTTTTACGAATATCATTGAATTCAATATTTTCAACTAAGTGCTCTTGCTCTTCTTTTCTTTTAAGATTTGGAAGCTCTAGTTGTTTAAACAAAGCTTCCTCTAATTCCATTAACGAAACTTCTGCTTCAAAGTAATCTTCACCTGCTTGATCCCCAGCACCTTGCCCTTTTCCTGGACCCTTTTGCTGACTTGATCCGTCACGAGCAATTACGTCACCTACTTGGCTCTCACCGTCACCTTGGCCCACGTGTTTGTTCTTATCATAATTGTAGCGGATTTTATATTCGTCTAGTGAACGAATTGGAATTTTCACCACATCACGTCCATTAGACATTATGATGCTTTCTTCTGTAATTAAGTCAGGAAGATTGTTTCGAATTGCCTCCTGGACTTTTTCTTGATGCCTTTGTTGGTCATCGTGGCCTTTGCGGTGGAGGGACCAATCTTCTCTTGAAATCACAAATTGATGGTTGTTGTCAGACAATGTAAACCCCTCCTTATAAATTTTTTATTTTCCAAAGTCACATTTTTTTTCAACTGTCATAAAATAACCCGAGTGTAAAAATACATATAATATTGATTACTTTATCCTATGCAGAAACCGCAAATAATTTACAAATTATTTTGACAATTAGGCTTATACTCTTAAAAATGGACGAGCATGACTAGTTCGTTGATTTGTCTTCCATACATTTCGCCTTTTGCTGGGTGTCCCGGATTGAAAAAAACAGACTGGCAGATTCCTTCCGCCAGTCCCTCCTATTTTCTATCTCTTTAACGGTTTAATAAGCTGCCTACATACCGTAATAGCTCATTTGCTGATGTTGAATTATAGCCGTGTTCGTCAATTAATCTAGCAACAACATCGTTAATCTTCTTTAATTGCTGTTCATCAGGTGTCTTGGAGGAAGTGGTAATCTTCACAACATCTTTAAGGTCAGCAAATAATTTCTTTTGAATCGCTTCTCGAAGCCTGTCATGTGAGTTGTAATCGAATCGTTTCCCTTTTCTAGCAAATGCAGAAATTCGAATCAAAATTTCTTCTCTGAACGCTTTTTTGGCGTTTTCAGAAATACCAATTTGTTCTTCAATGGATCGCATTAATTTTTCATCTGGATTGATTTCTTCACCAGTTAATGGATCACGAAGCTTAGCTTTATTACAGTAAGCCTCAACATTATCAAGGTAATTATCCATTAGCGTTTTAGCGGATTCTTCATACGAATAAACAAATGCTTTTTGAACTTCGTTTTTAGCGATATTATCATACTCTTTTCGAGCAACCGAGATATAATTCATATAGCGCTCACGAAGCTCCGCTGTAATAGAAGGATGTTGATCCAATCCGTCTTTTAATGATCGCAACACATCCAAGGCATTAATAGAAGGTACTTCCTTGCGAATGATGGTAGATGAGATTCTATTAATTACGTAACGCGGATCAATACCACTCATACCCTCATCCGGATATTCTTTCTTTAGTTCGCTGACATCAACCGCGTTGAAACCTTCCACATTTTCACCATCGTACAGACGCATTTTCTTAACTAAATCGATATCACCCTTTTTTGGCTCCTTCAGACGAGTTAAGATGGTAAACATCGCAGCAACTCGTAATGTATGCGGGGCTATATGAACATCCGATACATCACTTTCACTAATCATCTTTTCATAGATTCTTTCTTCCTGTGAAACTTTTAAGTTATAAGGGATTGGCATTACGATAATCCGCGAATGCAAGGCCTCATTTTTCTTATTCGAGATAAAAGAACGATATTCCGTCTCATTCGTGTGGGCGACAATGAGCTCATCTGCTGAAATAAGTGCGAACCTTCCAGCTTTAAAGTTGCCTTCCTGTGTTAATGAAAGCAGGTGCCAGAGGAACTTTTCATCACACTTCAACATTTCCTGGAATTCCATCATCCCACGGTTCGCTTTGTTTAATTCTCCGTCAAAGCGGTAAGCACGCGGGTCTGACTCAGATCCGAATTCGGCAATCGTTGAAAAGTCAATGCTTCCTGTTAAATCGGCAATATCCTGTGACTTCGGATCAGAAGGACTGAACGTTCCAATTCCGGTACGCTTATCTTCGGAGAAAAAGATTCTTTCTACTAATACATCTTCAATTCTTCCACCATACTCCTGTTCGAGGCGCATCATATTTAATGGTGAAAGATTTCCTTCAATTCGAATACCGTACTCCTCATAAAAATCTCGACGTAAGTGATGCGGGATTAAATGAAGCGGATCTTCATGCATTGGGCAGCCTTTAATTGCAAATACTGATCCCCTATCCGTATGAGAATAGGCCTCTAACCCACGTTTTAGCATGGTAACAAGAGTAGATTTCCCTCCACTTACGGGACCCATTAATAGCAAAATTCGTTTTCTTACGTCCAGTCGTTTGGCTGCAGGATGGAAGTATTCCTCCACGAGCCTTTCAAGTGACTCCTCTAAACCAAATAGTTGATTACTAAAGAAATTGTATTGCTTTGTTCCCTTAACTTCCTCAATCCCAGAGTCTTTGATCATATTGTATACCCGTGAATGTGCCGACTGTGCAACCCATGGCTTCTCTTTTAACAACTGTAAATAATCCCCAAATGAACCTTCCCAACGAAGCTTTTCTTCCTCTTCTCTAAACATCTCGATTTTTTTTAGAATATCCATAAGGCCCTCCCCCTGTAGCGTTATCAGAGACGATTAATATACTCTATGCACTTGGTCACTTGAACATGCGTCTCGATGAATGATTCCTGCCTATCTTTTTTGTTTTATGAAAAGAATGGAATATTGTGCTTTTCATTTTTTTAAGATAGGCTATAATAAAGTATATGTGTCTAATTAAAGAAATATCTTAAAATTAAGGAGGCTTTACATAAGCATGGGAACATTTCTAATTGTTTTGGTTATGGTGGCGTTTCTAGCAGCTATCTTTACAGCAGGTTATAATGATAAGCCAGGTTCAAATAAATAAAGTTTTAGATTAAAATAGGCTGCCCATGAGGCAGCCTTTATTATTTTAAAAGAACGGTATGCGATTTGTGGGATTTTTGTAGAAGCTGTATGCTTTTTTGTATGAACTGTATGCTTTTTTGTAATAGCTGTACACTTTTTTGTATGAACTGTATGCTTTTTTGTAAAAGCTGTACACTTTTTTGTATGATCTGTATGCTTTTTGGTAGAAACTGTACGCTTCACTGTAAAAACTGTACTTTATCTCAAGTTCATTTTATTTTTTTGAACAAATTCCTTCATATACATCCTCGTTTGTTTTTCTAGCATGTTCGCCATCTGCTCTGACCAGCGATCTTTTCGTTTTCCACCTGTCCTCTCATCATAATAACTTGAAATTACTTGATTATATTCTTGAAGCTGACGCACGTAAGTATCCTTATCCTGTTCATATTCTTCCTCATGATAGATATGTTCAAAAGGTAGTCTTGGCTTTTGGTCATTTATTTTCTCCGGATAACCTACTGTCATTCCAAACAGAGGAATTACTCTCTCTGGTGTTTTTAATAATTCCTGAACTGCCTGCAGATTATTACGGATTCCACCTATGTAACAAATTCCTAAGCCCAACGATTCTGCAGCAATAGCAGCATTCTGTGCAGCTAACGATGCATCAATGAGAGCAACCATAAATTTCTCTGTACTTTCAATCGAAGCCTTAACATCTTTTCCTTCCATTTCTCCAATAAATTCATGTCGGCTTAGATCGGCACAGAAGACAAACAGATGACCATTTTGAGCAACATATTCTTGGTTTCCTGCTAACTCAGCAAGCTTTTGCTTTTTATCCTTATTCTTTATGCCTATTATCGAATATGCCTGTATAAAACTAGATGTAGACGCAGCTTGTGCACAAGAAACAATTGTTTTAATTTGTTCATCACTTAACTGCTTGTCCTTAAAATCACGGATAGACCGATGATTTAATATAGTAGAGATCATTTCATTCATTTCTAATACACCCTTTCTAGTTAACAAAAAGAGGCCTCTGTTGGCCTCTTATGACTTATTTTAATTGACGATAGTCTTGCTGGCGCAAAGCTTCATAAATTAGAATCGCAGCTGTGTTCGATAAATTCAAAGAACGAATATTTTCGTTCATCGGAATCCTCAAGCTGACATCCTTATTATTTTCAATCACGTCTTTTGGAAGCCCGGTCGTTTCACGGCCAAAAATGAAAAAATAATCTTTATCACGATTGCTATAGTCAAAAGAACTATAAGCCTTTTCACCAAACTTCGTGATATAGAAAAACTCTCCGCCTTCATTTTTCTGGTAAAAATCATCTAGAGAATCATAATAAACAATGTTTACAAACTCCCAATAATCCAATCCTGCTCTCTTTAACATTTTATCATCTGTAGAAAACCCTAATGGACGAATCAAATGTAAGGATGTATCAGTTCCAGCACAAGTTCTTGCGATGTTCCCTGTGTTTGAAGGTATTTGCGGCTGATATAGTACTACATGTATTGCCAAGAATCTCACCTCATAAAAAAAACTCTCTCAACATTATACCATTATTCATCATCCAAACAAATTTTCTCACCCATCCACAATCGTAAAAAACTTATATTTAATATTTGGAGTGTACGCCGATGAATCCTCATAGGCCCAGTACCGCATACGGCTGTTGTACGTGTTTGCATTAACAAGCGGCATTCCATAGGCATCCTTACCGGTTACAATCGTATTGTGGTTATATCGGCCGTCTCCTTCAAAATCATAGCAGATGACATCCCCCAATAGTAATTGATCAGGGCTGCTGACTTCTATTGCCCGTAGGCCACTTTTCGAATTACCCAAATACAAACGCAGTGAATTGGCGACGGTCCAACTATAACTCCAATTATTACTTCGGAGCCACCAGCCTGTTCCCCGGTTAGGATATCCCCTCATTGGTGCTTCACCAGCGTGAAGACATTGCGAGATATAATTCGTACAATTGTTTTCAAATGTCTTATAGGCGGGATTGTAGCTATTCCACCAGCGTTCCGCATATTGAACAGCTTTTAAGCGATTGTACTGGTAACTAATGCGCTCTTCCTGCTCTTCCTCTTCAGTAATTTCCAACTCCGGCTTCTTCGTATAAGGATTTATTTCTTTATCCATAATCAAATCATTTTTAAAAAACTTGCACATTCGTACTTCTACTTCTTCCTCTTGATACAGCGTTCCCTTTTGTTTGATCAGATATTGGTAATGAACCTGGTAAATGGTTGTTTGAAAATCGCCATCCACTGATTGATTTATAATGTCCCCTCGTGCCTTGACCTTTACAATTTCTGCGGAACGTTTCGCAAAAGACTCCATCTTCTGTTCTGCCTTTTCATAATTCCCCGATTGCCGCTTACTCTTTGAAACAAATTGTTCAACACGTCCTTCAAACAATTCTTGGAGTGATTGATCCACCTTCATCTCCCCCTTCTGATTCATACATATGTACAGAAGGCCATTTTAATCAAAAAAAAATGAGCATAGACAGAATGTCCAATACCCATTTAGTTCTTTAGTTTTAGTAAGCTTTTTTCAATCTCACTGTTCACTTCTAAATCATTTTCTTTTGCTGCTGCTTTTTCCAGTACTTCAAGCGCTTCTTTACTGCCAATTTTGCCAAGTGCCCAGGCCGCTGTTCCCTTTAGAACCTCGCTGGTTTCATTTTCTAAAACACTTAGTAAATCTGGAATGGCACTTTCGTCCTTAAAATGTGCCAGTGCGATAATCGCATTGCGCTGAATCGGCTTTTTACCTCTCCACGATCCCGCTACAGATCCAAATTTGTTCTTAAACTCACGATTGCTCATTTTTAGGATTGGTTTTAGTAATGGCTTGGCGATCTCCGGATCAGCCTCCATTTCCTCATGAAAATGAAAATCCTTTCCTTTATTGACTGGGCAGGATGTTTGGCAGGAATCACAGCCATATACCCGGTTACCGATTTTATCCCTAAATTCCTCAGGAATGATAGATTTTGTTTGTGTTAGATAGGCGATACAGCGCTGTGCATTAATTTGTCCGCCTTGTACCAACGCTCCTGTCGGGCAGGCGTCGATACATGCGGTACAGGAGCCGCACTGATCCTCCATCGCTGCATCGGGAGCAAAGGGAATGCTGGTAATCATTTCACCGAGATAAACGTAGGAGCCAAACTCCGGTGTCATGACAGCACAGTTTTTACCGCTCCAGCCAATCCCAGCCCTAACTGCAACCGCCCGATCCGAAAGTTCACCGGTATCAACCATGGATTTGAGCCTAGCCTCCGGCACCTTGGTGAGGATAAATTCCTCCAGTTTCTTTAGTCGATCACGTAAAATATGATGATAATCTAATCCCCATGAAGCCCGGGAAAAAAAGCCTCTTCGCTCCCCTTTTTTCCCTTCCACACGAACCTTCATTTTTGCAGGATAGGCCAGAGCAATAGAAATAATCGAGCGTGGTTCAGGAAGAAGCAGGGCAGGTGTCACTCGTTTTTCTATATCTGGCTCTTCAAATCCGGATTGATACCCAAGCTCCTGCTGGCGGATTAATCTATTCTTGAGCTCAGTAAACGGGTCTGCCGTGGTAAACCCAATTTTATCAATGCCAATCGTTTTACTATAGGCTATAACTTCCTCTTTCAATTGATCAATGTTCATTCGGTGTGAACCTCCTTTCATCTATGCTGTTTTGATATGTTGATTTATTTTAAAAGGGTCCTTATGAAGGACGAATCTCTCTAGAATCTTTTCTGATTTGTCCTTCATCAACCCAATGAAGGACTAATATTTCTGGAATCTTTTCTGATTTGTCGTTCATCAACCCTATGAAGGACTAATTTCTATTGTAACCTTTCTGATTAGTCCTTCATCAACCTTATGAAGTACTAATCTCACTTCAAACTCCTCTGATTTGTCCTTCATCTACCTTATGAAGGACTAATCTCACTTCAAACTCCTCTGATTAGTCCTTCATCTACCCTATGAAGGACTAATCTCTCTAGAATCTTTTCTGATTTGTCCTTCATTAGGCATTTTAATTTAGAAATCAAATCAAGCCGTTAATTTCTCGTTCTACATCTCATTATGATAAACTATTTTTATTATATTTTGGAGGTGGAATCATTGGAAATTCAGCTTTCTCCGGAAATCATTAGCAGGATCCCAAATTTCAAGCTTGGAATCATCGAATACAAAGGTATTACTGTAGGTGATTCCCCACAAATGGTAAAAGGAAGATTGCAGCTGTTTCAAGAGTCCATTTACTTTGATTTAGAAACGAAAAATTTAACCGATCTGCCTGGAATTCAGGAGTGGCGCCATATTTTCAAAGCATTTGGCAAGGACCCTAACCGGTACCGGCATTCTGTAGAGGCATTATATCGAAGAGTTCAAAAACAGAATTATCTAACCACGGTGCACAGTGCTATCGATATCAATAACTTTTTCTCCCTCCAATATCAAGTCCCAATTGGCATTTATAACACCGATTCCTTAGCGGGACCCATTACTATCGAGGTAGCCAAGGCAGGAGAAGAATATATTGGACTGAATGGCCGTTTGAACTCATTAGAAAACCTGATTGTCTCCTCGGACAAGCATGGACCATTTGGAAGTCCTTTTGTCGATTCTAATCGTGCCCCAGTAACGGAAACAACCAAAAATGCACTTCAGATCATCTATTTACAGCCGACAACATCCCTAAATAGTGCTGAAAGGCTGACTGAGTCATTAATGAAAATGTTTACCCAAATTCACGGCGGTGACGCTAGCTTCTATATAATTGGGAGCGATTAGCACCGCATTTTTTAAATACAGTAAAAATATAAAAAAACGCAATGCATCGTTCTCATGTAACGATACACTGCGTTTGGTAATATGTATGGAGCGGGTGATGAGAATCGAACTCACGACATCAGCTTGGAAGGCTGAGGTTTTACCATTAAACTACACCCGCATGTATAAAATTATGAACAAAAAACGAAGAACTTAAACACTGTTATTATAATACAAAGTTTTTTTCGCATCGTCAAGAGGATTTCGCATTTTTTGTCGAAAAAAATCATTAAACAAAAAAATCCCTAGACCTTTTTGTTTAATGATATGCCATTTTATCAATAAAAGTACCATTTATTAAATTTTTTTACTAATTCTATATAATTAAACGAATGCTGACCTACCAACGCTTGAATTTAATCCCAATAGTTATTATTTTTTTCGAAAATTATAATCAATCCTCACTTATTTTTCCACCGAAATCTTGATAACATCATCCAAATATTTCATGGCATAATACCCATAGATCTCAAGCCTTTTTGGGTTTACTTTTTCTCCGGAGCTTTCATTTTTTAACTTCATGTTAAACACAGTAACTAAATTGCGAGGCTGCTCAATTTCTTCATAGATGACAGGAGTTTTATTAACATCGTAAACTACCCCATTTTTATCCATGAGTACTCCCTCTGTATGGATCTCCATGGAATTCATTTCGTTTTCATCCTCACCAAAAATTTGAAAGTGGAACGCATCATATACACGATTCTTAACTTCATGATTGCTTATGATTACGTTTGCCGGCTGCCCAGCTTCTACCTTATCAATGGAGAGGGAACTGCCAGCATATTCAAAGGTTTGAGGATAATTATTAGAAGCATCCAGTTCAATAATTTTATGGTCATCAAATGTTAATTGGGCCGATTCGAGTTGAACATTAACATTCTTTGGCTTCTCTCCAAATAGAGGGCCAAAGTATCTTTGAAAAGAGAGCCAATTTTCATCAAGTTGTGTATCGAATAAATATCTGCTAGTCATATCTGCGTTCACTTTTTTATCATTTACTTGGAGATGATCAAAATTTAGATTATCGATCCGCTTGTTTGGCTGGGTCATATTAATATCATAGTGCAAAATGGTTGCTGTGGGCGCAATGGTTAGTTTTTCAAATCGAACCGGTATTCCCTCAACCTCTGTTTCACCCTTCAATACATATTTAACGGAAGGCTTTTTGGTTACAGGGATTTCGAAGGTCCACTTCCCTATTTTATCCCCCATGATTTGGAAACCCCACCCACCATCTTGGTTAGCGGAATCACGAATTATTCTCTGAAGCTTGGAGATCTGCAGTTTAATTGTCCCGTTATCCTTATTAATTGGCTGCAGACTGATTTTTCCGTGATAAACGTTCTTTTCCTCTTTATTCATATCCGCTTGAAGGTCAGGAGGATAGTACCCTTGGTATCCATCTCCATCCATGATTTCATGTTGGTTCTCCACGTAAACTCCTTCAAAATTATTGATCACATATCGATTGTCTTTTTTCGTATCTTCGATTTCATAGAAAACAAGCGTCTGAACCTCATCGGATATCGCACTCTTAATCTTAATTTTCACCCCGTCGCTCTCATCTTCCAGATTCAGCCTCTCTCCCAGATCCTGCTGCAAAAAGGCGCGCAATTCCTGATTTTTTTCTGTCCAATTATAGTATAGGTTCGAAAACACCCCTGTAAAATAATCAATTCCTATTACTAATGCAATTACACCTGCAAAGGCTAGTCCTTTTCTTATCTGTCTCTTGTTCTTCCGTTTTCTCTGATTTTCCTTTACTATTAATCTGGTTTTGATGTTCTCAATGAAACCAGGCGGCACATGCAAATCATCGACCTGGTCTGGAAGATTTACCAGGGTTACCATGACTTCCTGAAAGGAAGATAAATCCTCCTGACAGTTTTGACAATGATAAAGATGTTTTTCTAACTCAATCTTATTCGGCCGATCAAGGGTTCTTTCTAAGTAATCAATATAATCCCTCTGGTACTCCATACAGCCATTAAAGGCTGAGCCGAATCCCATTTCTCCTCTAAGTGACTGGATTCCGGTAAACAATAGGTCATTCATCTTTTCCGCTGAAACTTGAAGCAGATGTCCTGCTTCCTCCTTAGAGATCCGCACTACATATATAAGGACCATCGCTTCTTTTTCGTTCTCTCTCAATTGATCAAGTGCGTTAAATAACCTTTTTTGTTGTTCACTTTCCTTTGAAGCTTGTAAACTTCTACTTGGAGCAATTTCTCTGCAGATGTGCATGAAAATCGATGTAACCCACGTTTTGAATGATATTTCACCTTTAAATCGAGACCATTCCCTGTGGACTTTTATAATGGACTGGTAGAAAAGCTCTTCAACTTGCTGCTGATTTCTAAGATAGGACCAGCCAAGGGTATAGAACGATTGTTTATGCTGATCAAACCAGTCGACGATGGATTCTATCCCTTTTTCCCTTATTGGGGCGATTTCAGTGGAATTTATTTTTGCTGGGATCATGGAAGTGTTCCCCCCTTTAACATTCTTTTAAACCTTCCTGAATTTAAAAACTCCCCTCATGCATTATTCGACAATTTACTAAAATTTCCTCTTATTCTAAAGAAAGAAGGGACATCTCATATATAAGATGTCCCATTGTAATTATTAAACTAAAGCTTTTGTACTTGTTCTCTCTTTCTTTCCGTGCAGTAAAAAGTAAATACCCGAAGCTGCCAATACGATAACGCCTAGGATCATATAAAGAGTACTGTAGTTTGAAAAAGGAAGGAAGAATCCAAGCAAGTAAGGACCGAATCCAAGCCCAGCGTCTAGAAATATAAAGAAAGTCGACGTTGCCAACCCCATTCGATGAGGAGGAGTCAGTTTAACAGCGATTGCCTGAGTGCATGACTGCATGTTCCCAAATCCGAGTCCAATCAATATACCCGCTGCTAACAAAGTAACGCTGCTGTGAGCTGAGCCTAAAAGCAACATTCCAGCTGCAAAGAGAACAAAGGCTGGATACATCACATAATTTGCCCCTTTCACGTCCATTAACCGTCCTGTGAATGGGCGTGAAATCAATACTGCAATGGAATAAACTAGGAAGAAAAAACTTGCAGCACTAACCAGGTCAATTTCAATGGCATAGAAATTTATAAAAGAAAGAACGCTTGAGTAACAGAAACCAATAATTAAAGTAATGAAAGCAATGGGAATCGCCTTTGGCTCAATAAAATGAGAGAGTTTGACGCCTATTCTTTCAGTTGTCTTTGTTCCGCCATCTATTGCCGGCACATACACAAAGAATGCCGTGATCAAACTAAATATTGCTAGAGCAAAACAAAGGCCAAAAATTACGAGAGTGCTTGTATGTTGGCTCATATAAAGTCCAATGAATGGTCCGATTGCTGTAGCCAAAGTCGAGCTCATACTGTAATAGCCAATACCTTCTCCTTTTCGTCTTTTAGGGATAATCTGAGCCACAATTGTACCGGTTGCTGTGCTGGCAATACCCAGTGTAATACCATGTAAAAAACGAGTAATTAGCAGGAAGGTGATACCCAAATGGATAAAATATAAAGAAGTTGTTAATAAATAAAGAATTAATCCAATGAACAACGTTTTTTTACGGCCAATTGAATCGATACTGCGGCCAATAAACAGACGCCCAAATAACGTCCCAACAATAAAAATTCCGGTAACGAGCCCGGCTTGGCTTGTGGTAGCATGATATTCTTCTACTGCATAAACACCGATAATGACGATTAATAAATAAAAGACCAACGTTAGTAAAAAATTAACGCCGGAGACAATGATAAAGTCCTTAGTCCATAATTTAGGTTTACTCACTTTTTCCTCTCGCTCCTTTCAAAACATTTTCCTGTATTTTAGGAAGAGTTTGAAATGTTATCTGTTGATCTTCATTTGTGATACCTTCCATAATACTGTTTTCTATTGCCGTAATTTTTTTTCTGCATGCTTGGTAGACTTCTTCTCCTATTTCGGTTAACTGAATGACCTTTTCTCGCCTATCCACACCAGGAATATGCTTTACTATTTTGAGGTCTTCCAAACGTTGAACCCTTCTGGTAATCGTTGGTTTTTCAACATTATATTTATTTGCAATATCTACAAGTGTCGAAGGGCCATTATTTTTTATATAAAAAATAACTTGCCATAAAGAATATGAAAGCTCATAAGTACTCATTAGTTCATTTAATCTGGTTATAAGTGGTCGATACAGACTTAAATAGCGCTGAAAAAAACCTTCCATTTTTTTATCCCCCCGAATCAAAATAGTTACTATAGGTAACCATTACCCTTGATAACTATATTTTTTTTTGACAAAGATGTCAAGGGAGACAACTTACTAGCATTCTATATAATAAAATAGCCCAACGTGCAGGATCACGTTGGGCTTGTAGATAGTAATCGTATATAGGGCGCTATATCGCATCCCTAAGCTTTCTTTGAAATAATTTTATTCTTTAAAGTGACTGCTTGTTCTTTTTTTACTGACATGATTTTCAATTCGTCTGACAGCCCTTTATAGGTGGAGTAACACATAAATAACATTAAAATGGCAAGTGGTATCGATGTTGCGACAAGGGCTGATTGCAGTCCCGACAAACCACCTGTCATAATTAATACAGCAGAGACTGCTGCGATGATAACACCCCAAATGATTTTAGTAGTATGAGTTGGATTCGGATTCCCGTTTTCACTAATCATCCCAAGTACAAAAATGGCTGAATCCGCAGAAGTAATAAAGAAAATAAGTACCAGTACCATTGCTAATATACTTAAAAATGTACTCATAGGGAAATACTCAAAAAATTTAAAGAGTGCAGACGTTACATCCGAGGATACCGCTTCTGCGATGGCAGTCTGACCTTGATTTTGGATAAGATCAATCGCTGATCCTCCCATAACCGCAAACCATAAAAAGGAGCCAAGTACAGGGATAAAGATTGCCCCCATCATAAATTCTTTAATGGTTCTCCCTTTAGAAATCCTCGCCACAAAACTTCCTACTAGTGGTGCCCATGCAATCCACCAGCCAAAATAGAAGAGTGTCCAACTTCCGATCCAGGATCCATCATTGTATGGCTCGGTTCTAAATGACATACCTATAAAGTTTTGTGCATAATCGCCAATTCCTTGGAAAAAGATTTTTAAAATCGATTGCGTAGGTCCGAGTACTAGCATAAAGGCTAATAAAAGAAATGCTAGCAGCATATTCAGATTGGATAAGTGTTTCATGCCACTTTGCAGCCCAGATACCGTTGATCCAAGATAAAGTACGGTTACGACAGCAATGATAATGACTTGAGAGAGAAACCCAACTGGAATCCCCCACAGGTAATGCATCCCGCTATTCACTTGTAAAGTTCCAAATCCTAGTGACGTAGCAATACCAATAACGATTGAAAGAATAACAATGATATCAATAAACTTGCCGAACCTACCTTTAATTTTGTCTCCTAATAATGGATGAAAAACAGAACTTAAAGAAGCAGGTAATTTTTTTCTAAATTGAAAGAATGCTAGAGAAACTCCTACCACTCCATAACATGCCCATGCGGAAACACCCCAGTGCAGATAAACAAATTGCATCGCTAGCTTTGCTGATTCTTCGGAGGAGGCCTTTCCGAACGGAGGATCAATATAGTAGGATACAGGCTCTGCAACTCCCCAAAATACTAGACTAATCCCGATAGAAGCACTGAAAAGCATGGCAATCCACGTACTCGTTTTAAATTCAGGGCGATCGGCATCATCACCTAATCGAATATGTCCAAACTTTGAAATCCCAATATACATACAGAAAGAAAAGAAGATAAAAACACTGACTAGAATAAACCAGCCTAAATTATTATAAATAAAACTCAGAGATGAGTTGGAGAAATTCTCTAACTGCTTTGGTGCAAATATACCGACACTGATTAAAGCTAAACTAATAGCTAACGAAATATAGAATACTGTTTTCTTACCGTTCATACCAACACTCCTTTTATAATAGTCTGTATGGAGACATCCAGGATGTAAGCGATTTCTAAACAAAGTAAAAAAAAACGCAGTTACACATCGTGTGAATATTTTGAATTTTTAAATCAGTATGGTATCGCATGATAGAAAGCTACTTCATATGATACCATACATTTTTTACACGTTTAACTTATTTGAAGAAACGGTTGAAGCAATGATTTCAATAATCCTGTCAGCTACTTCATGTGTTGCAGCCGTTCCATTCATATCTGGTGTTAGGACTTGCCCTTCTACCAAAAGTTGCTCAATGGCGTCAAGTACTAGTTTTCCATATTCCTCATAGCCGAAAAAGTCTAGCATCTGACTTGCGGACCAAATCGTCGCTAATGGATTCGCAATGGCTCGTCCCGCGATGTCAGGTGCAGAACCATGAATCGGCTCAAACATGGATGGAAACTCTCTTTCAGGATTAATATTTGCCCCTGCAGCGAGCCCAATTCCACCAGCAATCGCTGCACCTAAATCGGTCAAAATATCACCGAACAAGTTAGAGGTGACAACCACTTCAAAACGCTTCGGATCTTTAATCATCAGCATGGCCGCTGCGTCGACAAGGTAAGAGGCGGTTTCCACTTCAGGATATTCGGCACTTACTTCTTCAAAAACTTGATCCCAAAAGACCATCGAATAATTCAATGCGTTTCCTTTTGATATACTTGTCAGGGACCTTCCTTCTTTTTTGGCCGTTTCAAAGGCATACCGAATAATTCGTTCGGTTCCCTTTCTGGAAAAAACACTGTTTTGTAAAACCACTTCGTGATCTTGCCCTTTAAACAGCCAATCTCCAGCCCCGGAATATTCCCCTTCACTGTTTTCACGGATGAACAACATATTGATGTCTTCCCGTTTCACATCATTTAAGGCTGTTTTTGCCCCTTTTAATAACGTCACGGGACGTATATTCACATATTGATCAAAGCTTTTTCGGATTTTCAGCAATAAATCCCATAACGAGATATGGTCGGGAACGCCAGGAAATCCGACTGCCCCCAAGTAGATCGCGTCAAATTCTTTAAGCTGCTCGATTCCATCATCATCCATCATTTTTCCATGCTTCGTGTAAAATTCGCAGCCCCACGGAAAATAGGTGAAATCAAATTGGAATGTTGAATCGATTTCGGCCACTTTATTTAATACTTTAATCCCCTCGTTTATTACTTCAGGACCAACGCCATCACCGGCAATTACAGCAACTTTTAGTTTTTTCACGTCGATTACTCCCCTATTTTCAGCTATGATTCCAGACAATTAATTTCATTTCGGTCATTTCTTCCACAGCATACTTTATGCCTTCACGGCCAGTACCGCTTTCTTTTACTCCTCCGTAAGGCATTTGATCAACACGATAGGTTGGAACATCATTAATCATAACACCACCAACGTGTAATTCCTGTGAGGCAAATAGAGCATTTTTCACACTATTAGTGTAAATTCCAGCTTGGAGTCCAAAGCGAGAGTTATTTACCTCTCTAACTGCTTCCTCTACTGACCCTACTTTGTTCACCACGACAACTGGTGCAAAGGCTTCCTGACAAGAAACTTTTAAATTGTGTTCCGCATCGGTAATAATGGTTGGCTCAAGAATGCCGTCTTTCAGCTTTCCGCCGGCAGCGATGTTTGCCTTGCTCCCTTTCGTTTCCTCAATCCACCCTGCTACACGTTCAGCTTCTCCTTTTGAAATTAACGCTGAAATATAGGTTTCCGGATCAAATGGGTTACCAATTTTCAATTGCTTCGTCGCTGCCGTGAATTTCTTTACAAATTCCTCATAAACCTCTTCATGAGCATAAACACGCTGTAAGGAAATACAAACTTGACCTTGGTTAGAGAAAGCTCCCATGATACAACGATCGATAATTTGATCAATCTCAATGTCTTTATCAATAATTAAAGCTGAATTGGAACCAAGCTCCAATGTCGTCTTTTTTAATCCAGCTTTATTGCGGATGCCAATCCCTACACTCGGGCTTCCCGTAAAGGTTACCATGTTCACTCGTTCATCTTCCACGATCGCTTCACCTACGGTACCACCAGGACCAGTCACAACATTCAATGCGCCTGCTGGAAGACCTGCATCAGAAAAGAGTTCAGCGATAAAGAGCGCAGAAAGCGGTGTCTGGGATGCAGGCTTTAGGACAATCGTGTTTCCTGACGCAATCGCCGGCCCTACTTTATGTGCTACTAGATTCATAGGAAAGTTAAACGGTGTGATGGCCCCGATTACTCCAATCGGTTCTCTCACCGTATATCCGATGCGGCCGACCCCGCCAACTGCTGCATCGAAAGGAATGGTTTCACCATGAATTCGTTTTGCTTCTTCCGCAGCAAACTTATAAGTTTCAATGGTTCTCGCCACTTCTGCTTTAGAGAACATAATTGGTTTTGCAGATTCACGTGTAATGATTTCCGCTGCCTCATCTGCTTTTTCTATTAAAAGAGCAACCACCTTTTCCAAAATTTCTGCCCGCTTATAGGCTGGCATTTTCGCCATTACCTCTCGTGCGTTGTAGGCAGCCTCTATTGCTTTTTGTGTAACCTCTTTATCTGCCATTGCAATTTGGGCGATTTCCTCTCCTGAATAGGGGGAGAAAAGTGATGCGTATTTCGTTGTTTCTATTTTTTCTCCATTAATCATTAAGAACTGTTTCGCAGACTGTAATTCACTCACATTTTTACTCATTTAGGGCCTCCAATACCATTTCATGAAATTGTAATATTGCTTTTTCAGAAGATGAATATCTTCCATTATTAAATGCACGGGAACGGAAACCAATTTGCTCCAACTCCACGAGCTCGATATCTTCCTGACGAACTTGTTCCGCAAATGCCACTAAGTCTTTTTCATCTTGTGTCAATTTCTCATCCCGGAAATAATAGGTATAAACAGCCAAAGACGTTTCATGATCAATTGGTATCATTTGAATCGTAGCCATATTACCAGGTCCCGGATAAATCGTTACCATCAAATTAGGCCATAACCAGTAGAATGAACCACCTTGCATTTCGGCTTCATCTAGATTAACCTCTCCATATTTTTTATCTGGTTTTACAATGGTACCTTGAATCGAATAATTGTCACAGGTAATGATTTGATAATTATTCATATCCAGTGCTGCTACAAAACTTGGATGCGCAACATGGCAATGGTCACATTCCAAATAGTTGTCAATATAAGCCTTCCAGTTTGCTTTCACCACACGTGTTCTTTGGTGAGTTCTTTTTAACTCACTTAAGAATGGGAACTTGCTCAATTTTTCAAAGAAATCACCATATGACTCGCTTAACGGCTTTGCATTATCATCAAGATTTACAAAAATTAAGGATTCCATAATCCCGATGCGAACAGACCGTAAACAAGCATCCTTCACACACGCCTCGTCTTCTCCTCTAAAGTTGGGTGCTTTATTCAACTGCCCATCAAGCTTGAAGGTCCATCCATGATACCCGCATTGCAAGATTTTCTTATTACCAGCCTCTGTTCTTTCAAGCTTTGTGGCACGATGCGGACAAACATTGTAAAAAGCACGTATCGCTTCGTCTTTTCCGCGATTTACAAGAATAGGCTCACCCGCTACATCAACAGTAAAAAAGTCCCCTGGCTTTTCTAGCTGGCTAACATGTCCAACTAGCTGCCATGATTTTGAGAAAACAACATCCATTTCTTTTTCCAAAACTTTAGGATTTGTATATTTGTCATATGGTAACGTTCTTTCAAATGTACGGTTTGTTGCATTTTGCACTTTGTTATAAGCCATTATTTTTTCCCCCATAAATAAATAATTTTTGATATAAATTTGGCGTTACTAGTCTTACAGCTCATACATTTTCCAATAGATTGAATCCTAATTAGGAACAACTGATGGGCTTTTGTCTTTTTTATCCATAATGCTAGTACTGTGAAGCGGCTGTACTTTTGATTTTGGGTCAAGATAGACCTTAGCATTACTGACCGCAGTCGGTGCCTCCCCAAACCCACTGGCAATCAGCTTCACTTTTCCTTTATACGTACAAATATCCCCTGCAGCATAAATCCCAGCGATAGAAGTTTCCATTTGGGAATTGACAACAATTGCATTCCCTTCGATTTCTAACCCCCACTCTTTTATCGGACCGAGCGAAGAGACAAACCCGTAATTGACAAGGACATCATCCACCTCGAGTTCCAATGACTCTCCAGTGTTTGCTTCTGTCAAAACTACCTTTTCTACTCTGTCTTCACCAATTAGTTCAGCAGGAACAAACGGTGTTAAAATCTCTACTTTTGATTTTTTCAATAATTCCACACTGTGTTCATGTGCTCGGAATTTATCTCTTCTGTGAATTAGTGAGACCTTCTCTGCTATTGGTTCAAGCATTAATGCCCAATCAACGGCGGAATCACCACCTCCAAATATCGCCACTTTTCGTCCAGTAAATTGATTCATATCCTGAACAGAATAATAAAGGTTAGCGTTTTCAAAGTTTTCTTCACCCTTTAATTTCAGCCTCCGGGGTTGAAAGGCACCATTTCCTGCAGTAATAATGACTGCTTTCGTAAAATGAGTTTCTTTGTTTGTGTGGATTGCAAAGGACTGATCTGATAGACGGGTAATACTCTCCACTGATTCCTCTAAGCAAACGGTCGGTTCAAACTGATCCATTTGCTCAATTAAATTGTCAATGAGCTCACCTGCTCTCACCTTTGGGAGCCCTGCAATATCATAAATATATTTCTCAGGGTACAAAGCAGACAATTGTCCACCTAATTGAGGCAGACTTTCAATTATTTTTACCGAAGCTTGGCGCATTCCCGCATAAAACGCGGTAAATATGCCAACCGGTCCTCCGCCGATAATGGTAATATCAAAAGTTTCTAGCTGTTCTCCCATATGCTACCTCCCTTTTGTTTTTATGGTAAGACCGTTACAGGTTACCAATTAAACAAAATAATAAATGACTCATACCTTTTCTAATGCAAGTACTATGCCAATGTTGTTAACCCAAGAAAATTAAGTAAAAATAATAAAAATATGCTGAATATTACGAAATAATGAGTTACTATTAACTCAGAATTATCTACTTTGAGTGTAAAATAACTCACTTTCTAATAGAGGGGCGTTTTCAATGAAATTATCTAGTCATACGGGCAATGTAGAAATGACACTGCAGACACTATTAAAAATCCTAGATCATTCCTCTGACGAAATCTTCGTCCTTGATGGCGAAAAGAGAATTCTTTATGTCAACCAGCTTTGTGAGAAGCACTATGGGCTTAAACCAACCGAAGTCATCGGAAAATTTAATGTCGAACTGTTTGAAAAAGGTTATTGGAAGCCTTCGATTGTACCGGAGGTGTATAAGAGAAAAGTACCGTGCTATATGAGGCAGGTAACAAATATTGGGGCTGAGTTAATGACCTCGGCTGTCCCTATATTAAATGAACAAGGGGAAATTGATTTAGTCGTTATTACTTCGACGCAGGTACAAACCATTAAAATGATGAGGGTGAAGGAAGAGGAAGCTGAGTCAAAATCCACTCACGAGTTTCATGATGAATCTCATATCGTGACAAATAGCAGCAAGGTCAAGGGCATTTTAGAATTTTGTAAAAAGGTCGCTCCGACAGATTCAAACATTCTTATTCTTGGGGAGTCTGGAACAGGAAAAAGCGTGCTAGCCCAATATATTCATAAAATAAGTAAGCGGAAAAATGGGCCCTTTTTGGCCATTAACTGTGCGGCTATTCCCGAAGAACTATTAGAGTCAGAGCTATTTGGCTATTCAAAAGGGGCGTTTACCGGTGCAAGTAGTTTAGGGAAACAAGGACTAATCGAAGCTGCAAATGGCGGTACGATATTTTTAGATGAGATTGGGGAAATGCCTCTATCTGTGCAGGCAAAACTTCTACAGGTCATTCAGGAAAAACAGTTTATCCCGGTTGGAAGCAACAAAATTAAAAAAGTTGACATACGGATAATGGCTGCAACCAATAAAAACTTGGGAGATATGGTGAAAGACAAAGCATTTCGTGAGGATTTATTTTACCGCTTAAATGTGATTGATATTCATTTACCACCACTTTCTGAAAGAAAGGAAGATATCATTCCCCTCATCTACAATTTTTTAAATAAATTTAATCAAAAATATAATGAAAATAAGGTTATATCTGAAGAATGTCTGAACATTCTTGTCCATTATTCTTGGCCGGGCAATATCCGTCAGCTAGAAAATTTAATTGAACGATTAGTGATCGTGAGTAATTCAATTATTCAAGTATCCGATATACCGGAAATTATCAATGAAAACGTCGGACAGGTTACACAACTTGCTCTTCCCACTTCATTAGATAAAGCACTTGATGAAACAAAAAAAACCTTTGTTAGAAGATCTTATCAAACTTACAGGTCTTCTAGAAAGGTCGCAAACGACCTCGGCTTCAGCCAAACGAAAGCATCAAGCCTGATTAGAAAATATTGCTCGGATTTAATTAACGGTTAAAAAGAAAGTCACTGCTCTAAATGTGATGTTGTTAGGGTACTTAAGTGTAGAAAAGGCGATTTCTAGAATATTATGAGAAATCGCCTTTTTACTGTTCCTTATGCTGATATTTTTATATTTTTATGCTTCTCTCTATTATTTGAATACAGCATAAATAATAGAATAAACCATAGAGGTGTCAACAATAAGGCAGGACGTGTTTCTTCCGCGACCAGCATTATGATAAGAACCAAAGCGAACAACGTTAGGACAGCATAATTCATAAATGGTGTGAATGGTGCTTTAAATGTTGATTTTGCATGTAATTGCGGCTGTGTTTTCTTGTATTTAATATGGCAAACGAGAATGACACCCCAAACCCAAATAAAACAAATGGCACTAATGGTTGTCACGATTCCAAAAGCTTGTTCTGGAATGAGTTTGCTTAAAAGTGCACCCGCTGATACGACTAGTGTGGAAGTAAATAGTGCGTTACTTGGCACATGATTTTTATTCAGTTTTGCCAGATTGGATGGTGCCTGGTGATTTTTGCTTAAATTAAAAAGGATGCGGCTTGTTGAGAACATCCCGCTGTTACAAGCAGAAGCCGCTGATGTTAATACTACAAAATTAATAATGCCTGCAGCAATTGGAATCCCGACTAAACTGAACGTTTTAACAAACGGGCTTTCTCCTGCATTTAGCTGCGTCCATGGGTTCACACATAATAGAACAATCAGTGCACCAACGTAGAAAAATAGAATTCTTAAAGGAATTTTATTAATCGCTGATGGGATATTTTTTTTAGGATTGGATGTTTCCGCTGCCGACACCCCCACTAATTCCACACCCACATAGGCGAATATGACCATTTGGAAGGAAAGTAAGAAACCTGTAACGCCGTTTGGAAAGAGTCCTCCATGTTCCCAAAGATTTTGAACCGTAACACTTCCTGCATCGGTTTTGAAACCCATCACCAGCATAATAACCCCGATGGCAATTAATACGACAATCGTGATCACTTTTATTAATGCAAACCAAAACTCTAATTCTCCGAAAAGCTTTACCGTTAGTAGATTGAATCCTAATAAAACGATTAAGCAGATGATGGCTGGTATCCATTGCGGGATATCAAACCAATATTGGACATAGACACCAACCGCAATCACATCTGCCATCGCCACCATTATCCAGCAAAACCAATAGGTCCATCCGGTTACAAATGCTGCCCGAGGTCCAAGATAATCTTCAGCAATGTCAGTGAACGATTGATACCCTGCTTTAGACAACAATAGTTCCCCCAGCGCCCGCATTACGAAAAAAATAGCGATACCTACTAGTAAATAGGCAAAAATGATGGATGATCCTGCCAATTGTATCGCTTTACCGGAACCTAAGAATAATCCGGTACCAATGGTGCCGCCAATAGCGATGAGTTGAACATGCCGATTCTTTAAATCCCGTTTTAATTCTTGCTGTGCCATACCAAATTCCTCCTATAACCAATCTTTAATGTGAAACGATAAGCAATAAATTTACCCATTAAAAAAAGAGATTGGAAGTTTTCCAATCTCTTAGGTCATAAGAATAGCAAATAATAGTTGTGATGCTAACGGATATCAGCATCACAACTAAATATTTAGTACTCTTCTGTCCTTTTGCCTGAGATAGTGAACCCTTCGGCGCCGTGGAAAATCCAGCGGTCTCTCCAGAAGCTGCTCCTGCTATAGTGTGATCCATAGCATTCATAGCTGCTAAATTATTAAATTTTATTAGTGAAAGTTATTTCTGAATATTTTTTAATAGTAATAGTAGTTAAATATTTTGTCAACAAATTTTATTATTGTACTTCTGATAAAGTTCATCTAAACCTCTTTCTTAAAAGAGTTACAAGGAACACCCTTTTTCTATTTATGATATAATAGTTTGATAGTTTTTGGGCTTCAAGGAGGTATCATCATGAAAGGGAATAAAGGGATTTTATTTGTCTTATTAGGTGCTGGATGTTTTGGTTTTACACCGATATTTGCTAAATTGGGATTTAGCTTCGGCTACTCACTTGGTCAAATTAATATCGTTCAAATGATCATTTCCTCGTTTTTACTGTGGTCTTTGACTCTACTTAAACGCAGCAGCTTTAAGGGGATTAACAAGAAGAATGTTCCTCAAATTATGGTAACCGGTTGTTTTATCGGCTTAACCAGTATTTTTTATTATGGTGCGATGCAATATCTTCCGGCTTCATTGGCCATCATTTTAATGTTTCAATTCGTTTGGATAGGAATTATTTTAGAATGGATATTTAGCAAAATAAAACCTGCACCTATCACCATATTGTCCATCATTTTAATTTTGGTCGGGGTCTTTTTTGCTTCCAATTTATTAAATGGCGACATACAGGGACTACCTTTGAAAGGCTTCCTTTTTGGAATTTTATCCGCATTCACTTATGCAGGTTTTATTTTTTTAAGCGGAAAGGTTGCTGTAAATGTAGATCCATTGACTAGGACTTCTTTAATGGCAATAGGGTCAACTATCTTAGTACTTGCCCTATTTATGCGTGATATTCCATCCATACTGCCATTGGAGGCAAATTTACTAACTACTGCACTTGGTGTTTCGCTTTTTGGAGCAGTCCTTCCCCCGTTATTTTTCGCTGTTGGCGCACCATTAGTTTCAGGTGGAATCGCCAATATACTAACATCGATTGAATTACCAGTCGCTATTCTATCAGCCAGTCTTATTTTGTCAGAGGAGATAACGCCGCTTCAGTGGTTAGGTATTGCTATTATTCTAGCAGCCATTGCGTTAAATGAACTTGGCAGTAGTCTATTTAGAGTTAGGAAACAAATTAATGGGTAGAGTTTCAAAATCAACTATATATTAAAAAGTGCCTGGCACCTTCCAATTTTTATGGATGGTTCCAGGCACTTTCTTTGTTCTAATCATCAGCATGCATAAGCTTTTCCATTTATTTATTTATTTATTTATTGAAAAATCCTCTAAGTGCAAAGCCAATATTTTGTGGTCTTTCAGCAAGACGGCGCATAAAATACCCGAACCAGTCATTACCAAATGGTACGTATACACGTACGGTGTATCCCTCTTTTACAAGGCTTAACTGAAGCTCATTACGGAATCCATACAAAAATTGAAATTCAAATTGACTGTTTGGAATGTTTTCCTGCTTCACAAACTGTTTTACCTTTTCAATGATTGTATGGTCATGACTGGCAATTGCCGTATAACTACCGCTTAACAAATGGGCTTTGATAATCCTCAGATAGTTATCATTTACTTGCTGCTTCTCTTGAAATGCGACATCTACAGGTTCCTTATATGCCCCTTTTACAAGTCGAAGCGGGACTCCTGCCAAGTCCTTTATATCCTTTTCAGAGCGGTAAAGATAAGCTTGGATAACGGTGCCTACATTATCATACTCTCTTTGCAATTCTTTTAAAATATTAAGTGTAATCTGTGTACGTGAGGAATCTTCCATGTCGATGCGGACAAAATTGCCATATTTTTTTGCCCTAGAAACAATTTTTTTCATATTCTCAAGGCAAAATTTATAATCGATATCTAATCCGAGCTGTGTCATTTTTACGGAAAGATTCCCATCAACCTTTGACTTTTCCATTGCATCCAAAGTCCTGAGGCAGTATTCTGTTGCAGCACTTGCTTCTTCCTTACTCGAAACAAATTCACCTAAATGATCTAATGTACATTTTAAGCCTTTTCTGTTTAATTCATTAACTTTAACAATGGCAGTTTCTAAATTATCACCAGCAACGACCTGGCTGGCACCAAACCGCAAGCCCCATTTTTGAGCTGCTTTATTCAATTTTTTACTTTGTGACACGCGCAGGAAAAAGTTCTTTGAAATAGCCTCAATCATTATTACTCCTCCAATTATCATGAATCGCCAACCGAAAACCGCAGTGGCCGAACCCCCTTAATCATGCTTCCACAAATCTAATTTAGAACATTTCAGAAGTAGTTTTTGCTTGCATATGAAGTAAAAGGTAATCTGGTCCACCTGCTTTTGAATCGGTACCTGACATATTGAATCCCCCAAATGGCTGGTAACCAACGATTGCTCCTGTACATCCTCTATTAAAATATAAGTTTCCTACATGAAATTCTTTTCTAGCTCTTTCGATATGGCTGCGATTGTTAGAGAGTAAGGCTCCTGTTAATCCATAATCGGTATTGTTTGCGATTTCCATCATATGGTCAAAGTCACGTGCCTTACAGAAAGCAACAACTGGTCCAAAAATCTCTTCCTGCATAAGGCGGGCATTCTCCGCTACATCCGCAATAATCGTAGGTTCAATAAAGTACCCCTTTGAGTCATCCCCATTACCGCCGGCCGCTAACCGTCCCTCTTCTTTCCCGACCGCGATATAACTCATAATTTTGTCAAAAGCAGCCTTGTCGATAACTGGCCCCATATAGGTGGAGGCCTCTTCCGGGTTTCCTACTGTTAAGGTTTCGGTTAACGCAACTGCTTTTGTAAGCACTTCTTCATACACATCCTGATGAACAACAGCCCGAGATCCTGCTGAGCACTTCTGACCTGAGAATCCGAACGCAGAATACACGATGGAAGCAGCAGCAAGATCTAAATCCGCATCGGAGTCAACGACAACCGTGTCTTTTCCGCCCATTTCGGCAATCACACGTTTTAACCAAATTTGCCCGGGATGAACCTTAGCAGCACGCTCATAAATCCTGCATCCGACTTCACGTGATCCTGTAAATGAAACGAAACGAGTTTTTGGATGGTCGATGAGGTAATCCCCAATTTCCGCACCACTACCTGGAATAAAATTGAGCACACCTGCTGGAAGACCTGCTTCTTCCATTAATTCCACAAACTTAGCGGCAACTACTGGTGTGTTATTAGCCGGCTTTAATAGAATCGGATTACCAGAAACGATTGCTGCTACAGCGGTCCCTGCCATAATTGCCAACGGGAAATTGAATGGAGAAATAATGACACCTACTCCCAGCGGAATGTAATGGAATTGATTAAATTCCCCTTCACGGCTTTGAACAGGTACGCCAGTTTGAAGCTTCACCATTTGCCGGGCATAATACTCGATAAAATCAATCGCTTCAGCTGTATCGGCATCGGCTTCTTTCCAAGGCTTTCCTGCCTCTTTTATAAGATAGGCAGAAAATTCATGCTTTCGTCTGCGCATAATTGCAGCAGCGCGAAACAACACATTCGCACGGATAGCCGGACTAACTTCCTTCCAAGACTCAAATGCTTTCAAGGCATCCTGCATAGCTGTTTCAGCCAGTTCCTGGCTTGCCTTTGAAACCACTCCAACGACTTCTTCTTTGTTTGCTGGATTATAAGAAGTGATTTTTTGCTCGGTCACAACCCTTTCTCCGCCAATTATTAGCGGATATTCCTTTCCAAGCTGTGAATTTACAAGTTCTAATGCACTTCTTAGAGCACGGTAATTCTCTTCCTTTGAAAAATCAGTAAATGGCTCATGTTTATAAGGTAACATCATAATCCCCCTCAATAATGTTTATACCATTAAACTTGCAATTATCGTGCCAAATGTAAACATCCATTATTAGCGACTTTTTCAGAAGATTATGTACACATTTCCTTAACAAAAGTGTAAACTTAGTGTAAAGGGTAAACATAGTTGTAAACCATTAAACTGTAAAAAAGGTGAATTCAATGTTAAAGGAGAAACGGTCTCTATACTCACTATCAAAACCTATATACGAAGGTGGATCGATCGAAAGGATGAAAGCTTACTCTCTTAACAGTATGCTTTCTGATTTAGAGGAACTTGTCCCGCAACAAGACCTTCTTTTAGTCGATGAAAATGGTGCACCTTCACGATTCGTTCCTTTTACTACTTTAATAGAAGTTATCTTTCAAGAGTGGAAAAGCCTTGAAAATGTCTATCAAACCTTGCTCAGAGCCGTTGATGATGCGATTACCATTGTGGATAACAATGGAAAAGTAGTGGCGTGGAATCCAAAGGCGGAAGAACTCTACGAAACTTCCGCAGAAAAAATTATTGGCTCACAAATTACAGACTTTTTTAAAGAGGAATCTGTGGTATTAATGGCGACATTACAGGAGGGCAAGGAGGTCCTCCGTCAATATAACCAGCCAAAAGAGGATGTTCACGTATTGATTAACACCCTGCCTGTTGTTGCTCGGGGCAGTGTCATCGGCGGAATTTCTGTTGAACGAGAGATTACCAATATCGTTAAACTCAACAATGAATTAACAACCACCACCGCCTATATTCAAGACCTTGAAAGTAAAATAAAAATCAGGCATGAGGAAGACCCGTTTCATAAAATTAAGGGCCGCAGTCAAGCATTAAATTCGGTCATTACTTTGGCTAAAAAAGTTGCTAAAACAGATGCTCCCGTCCTGATTACGGGTGAAAGCGGGGTGGGGAAGGAATTATTTGCTCAGGCAATTCATAATGCGAGTGCCCGGTCAGCCGGACCGTTCTTCGACCTTAACTGCGGGGCTATCCCATCTGCCCTATTCGAAAGTGAATTATTTGGCTATGAAAAAGGTGCCTTTACTGGTGCCATCAAAGAAGGGAAACTTGGAAAGATTGCAACTGCTGAAGGCGGAACATTATTTTTAGATGAAATCGGTGAGCTCCCACTTGAGCTCCAGGTAAAACTGCTCCGTGTCTTACAAGAAAAACAATATTACCGGGTTGGCGGAAACAAGCCGATTCCAGTTGATGTACGCATTATTTCTGCCACAAACCAAGATTTGGAGGAAATGGTGGAAAACGGAGGGTTTCGCGAGGACTTGTACTACCGCTTAAATGTTGTCTCGATATCGATTCCGCCGCTTCGTGATAGAATAGAAGATTTACCGGAGCTTGTCCAAATGTTTTTAAAAGAATACTCTATTAAATATCAAAAGCCTGTTCCTGAGATTGCCCCTGAAGTAATGGTAACCCTTATGCATTCCCCTTGGAACGGCAACATTCGCCAGTTGAAAAACACCATGGAACGGATGATGATTTTATCAGATGATGATAATAAAATAACCTCTTTTCAATTGCCGAAAGAACTGTTTAAAAGCACGCAGCAGCCACAAGTAAATATCCTTAGGGAGGAACTTGTCGAGGATGAGCCATCAAAAATCATTCATGCACTAACAAAAACATACGGAAACAAATCAGCAGCTGCAAAAATGCTTGGAATGTCCCGTGTAACACTCTATAGCAAAATGAAGAAATACCGAATATAAAAAAGGGATCGCTGGGTTTAATCCTGCGGTCCCTCCTTCGCCATATATACAGCATTAAATGACTTTTTTTATATTATTGGGATTTATTCTTTTTAGTAAAAAACCGCCATCAAAATGCGTTGGTTCGTAGGATATCATAAAAGCCTTAGGGGCAAACGTTAAGACCTGCTTTCTTAGCTTTTGCTCATTGTTTCTCTTCGTTAAAACTTTCATGGCTAAGCGTTTCCCATCTTTTCCATCAGCCAGCCACGAGGTTACACCATACCCTTGCTCCCTGATTTTATCAGGCAGATTAAAGTCCACTGAATCAACGATAACCTCCAAAACCGTGTAACCAAGTGCTAGATAGGATTCAATTTTACTGCCAATATACACGCCAAGCCCCCAGCCAAAACAGTAGGCTGCGATATTTAGAGGTTTATCTAGATTATCGAGAACAATTGTCAACCCCATCAGATAAACAAACACTTCCCCCATAGAAAGGATAGAGGCTAGCACCTTGAAGCCTTTAATGACAAGAATGACACGTAATGTAAATAATGAAACATAGACAATATTAATCCCAATAATAACGAGGATGATCGATGGCATTTCTCCGCCTCCATAAATGGCAAACTTCTTTAAAACGTGAGAGAGTCAATTTCTCTTGGATACTGGGTAATAGAATAGCTGCCATCTTTCGTTAAAATGACCGTATCAGAATGCCGGAATCCCCCTAGTCCTGGGACATATACCCCAGGTTCTATGGTATAGACCATCCCTTTTTGTAAAATCAACTCATTATCAAAACGCAGGTAAGGTTCTTCATGCTCGGACAATCCCAAACCATGGCCGACCCGATGGTTTACATACTCACCATAACCAGCCTTTTTAAAAACTTCATAAGAGGCTAAATCCACTTCCCTTGCCGTGATTCCTGGCCGAATTAATTCCATTGCAACCCTCTGTGCTTCAATTGCTAACTTTAAAAGATCTTTTTGTTTTTCAGAAGGCTGGCCTACAAAAAATGTCCGTTCATTTTCAGCCCTATAGCCATTGAACCATACCTGACGGCTATGAATGACCACATCACCCTCTTGAAATTTTCTAGTACTTGAATACAGATGCGGCATTTCACTCCGCTTTATTCCTGAACACGTCCAGTTTTCGTAGCCAATAATCTCCTCTGGATATTTCGCTGAGGCAATCTCCAGCAGTAATCGATCACCATAAGAGTCAAATTCTAACTCGCTAATTCCAGCCCGCACGTGTTTTAGCGATTCTTCGATTGCATAATCGGATAACTTACCGGCAACTTTGAGCCTTTCAATTTCATCCTCATCTTTAATCGCCCGCATATTCACAACCTTTTGACCGATATCCACTAACCTGAATCCAAATTGCTCCAGGTACAAAGATACGCTTGAAGGCAGGATTTCCATTTCAACCCCAAGCTTTGTTCCAGAAGGGTATTTCTTTAACAATCTTGATAAATGGTCAAGATATGAAACCTCTCGATGTCTCATATCTATTTGTTCATAATAGACATAGAGTTTATCAACTTTAGCTTTCTCAGCAGCATGAACCTCTTCTAGTCCGGGAACAATGAGCTCTGTTCCCTCATGACTAATGAGTGTGACAATGGGGCGAGAGTAAGTAATCGCCCGAAAACCACTTAGATAATATTGATTGTCCGGCTCCCAAATCACGCTTAACTCAATTTGTTTTTCAGACATAAAGCACCGAAATGTCTCAAGTCGTTTTTTAATGTTCATCGAAAAAACCTCCCTTTTTTTTTTTCAAGCAGAGAAAAGCCCCCTGAAAAAACACTAAAGTTTTACAGAGGACATATCAAAACCTATTATTCATTCAAACTATTAAACAAAGTCTCGGGGGATCTCAGTATTCCACTTTTTCGTAAAAACCTGTTTCTCACCCTCAAACGCTGTAAGTTCATTTGTTATAAAAAATCGTTCCGCATCTGCTTTCATCGTACTGACACTTTCCAGCCGGGTCTGCCACTCGCCGCGTCCTACATCTAACGTCCATTCACAACACACCTCTGCTGATAACGGATCACCCTCAGCAATTGTATAAATATTGCGGTTGGTGCTTCCATACTCGACCCCATTGCCCAAGAGACGACGTGCACCTTCATCAGAAAAGTCCTCAAGCACCCATTCACCTTTAATAAGATCGTGGTGAACCTTACGGGTACGGCTTTCTTTCCGTAAAATCTCCCGTTCTGCAACCCTTGCTGTCTCTGGTGCACCGAAAACTGGAAGTTCTTGGTCCCTTTCTTGCGGCGGACGAACTGGCAATGTAAGACGAGTTTTCTCACTGCTGAATACCTTTAATGTGACAGGTTCAGGTGATGGCCACGCATGCGGCCAGTAGTTTGGCGACAGCGCTACCTGCCAGCGGTGCCCTGCTGGAAGTACATGCCCGATTGCATTGAGGCGAACATTCACTGTGTAGCGTTCCCCAGGTACTAAAGGAGTTGGATGCTCATGGCTCTTACGATGGGTGAGATTCAGCATCCCCCAACTGACCAATGTTGCTGCCCCATCAGGAGCAACATCACATAGGCGTACTGCAAGTAGTGCATTTTGCTTGTCGGACTCTAGCTCAACCGTAATCTCTGGAAACCCGAGAATCTCCATTGGAGATTCTAGTTGCTCCGATGTAAAGCATACAGACTGCCCATTTTCAAGGCGTTGGTCGGACGCTAAATCACCCGGTTGCCCAAAAGGACACCAAACGCCAGCATAAAGTCCATGAGTTTGCACACTTGGTACGGTAATCTCTTGCTCTTTAGTTGGTTTTTCTATTAACTGCTGACCGTTTAACCAGAATTCTGCCGGAACAATATTCGGTGACGGCCATTCTTTTTCTGCCACCCAGCGCCCTGGGCGATCTGGATAATCGACCTGTGGCGGGACACTATCCTGCATCCAAGCCCGGAGCATCGGTTCCTCCATAATCCCGGTATCTATGCCTTTTAGCCACTGATCCCACCAGCGTAAGCATTCCTGAAGGAAGCCGATTGCCGGACCTGGCACCGCGACCTCCGGATACTCATGTGCCCATGGTCCAATTAATCCTTTGCGGGGACCCGTCAGCCCGCCAAGCAGCCTGAGGATTGCATTCGTATAGCCATCTGCCCAGCCGCCGACGGCAAAAACAGGAATATTAATATCGGAATAGTTTTCACATACTGAACCGTGTTTCCAGTAGTCGTCGCGACGCTGGTGCTTCACCCATTCCTCAACAAATGGCGGTGTTTTCTCAAGTCGTTCCATCCATGTGGTGCGCCACTCTTCACCGACAACATTAGGGTCAGCTGGCCGGCCATTGTAGACCAGCATAGTCGACGCCCACCATTGCATATCCGAGGCAAGCAGACAGCCGCCCATGTAATGGACATCATCCGCATAGCGGTCATCTGTGGAACAAAGGGTTATGATCGCCTTTAAGGCAGGGTGACGGCGTGCCGCCACCTGCAGTCCATTAAAGCCCCCCCAAGACTTCCCAATCATTCCAACAGAACCAGTGGACCAAGGCTGCGACTCAATCCAATTCAACACGTCCAAAGCATCATCCTGCTCCTGTGGCAAATATTCATCGTACAAAATACCATCCGAATCACCACAACCACGCATATCCACACGGATACTGGCATATCCATGACCTGCAAAATACGGATGACGGATCGAATCCCTTAAGGCTGTAAAGTCATTTTTACGGTAAGGAAGATATTCCAGAATGGCAGGGACTGGATTCTGCTCCGCATCCTCTGGAAGCCAAATTCGTGCTGCAAGCCTAGTCCCATCTGACATTGGAATCCAAACATGCTCGATTTCACGAACTTTACGTGGAAACTCAGTCTTAATCTTCAGGAATGAATCACGTACATTAAAAACCATTGGTTAACCTCCAAACTTTTGTCACACCTTCTAATTTAGCCAGTATCACCCAGCCTTTTCTTCTAAGTCCTTTTCCGTCGATGAGACATTCTTGTGATCATGCTTCAACCATCTCAATAATGACACTGTTAATAAGATATAGATGATAATTACTGGTACTGACACGATCACCGATGAGGTTTGGATGACATTTAATCCGCCAATCATGAGTAGTGCTATTGCCATTACTGCTAAAATCCCACCCCATAACAGCCTGTGCCAGCGGGCAGGTTCTTGCCCATCTTTTAGTTCCTTAGTTGCAATCGCAGATAAAATATAAGTTGCAGAATCCAAGGATGTTGCCAGGAAAATAAATCCTAAAACGACAAAGAATATTAATACGACTGTGCTGAGAGGAAGCGTTTTCAAAACTTCAACTACAACAGCTGGACCACCCTGAGAATCTAGTATTTGTGTAATTGGCAGAATATCATTTAATTGCAGGTGCATAGAATAACCGCCAAAGACAGCAAAATAGAGCCAGCTTCCTAATGAACCCCATAAGAGAACGGAACTGATTAATTCTCGAATTGTCCTGCCTTTTGAAATACGGGCAACGAATAAACCCATAAATGGTGCTGTTGCTGCGAACCAAGCCCAGTAGAACACAGTCCAAGCTTGCGGGAAGCCGCCTTTATTGATTGGATCCGTATAGAAGCTCATTTGGACAATATTCTGAAGCATAAGGCCTAAACTGTTTGTAAAATAAGATAAAATGAATAGCGTTGGACCAGCAAGTAAAACAAATATTGCAAGGGCCAATGCAAGGTAAACGTTAATGTCGCTTAACTTACGAATGCCTTTGTAAAGTCCCATATAGGCACTTGAACAGTAAATCACAGTCCAGATTAAAATGATGATGATACTTAAACCAAGAGATTGCTCCATCCCTAAAATTTCACCAATAACGGCAGAAATCATCGGAACACCTAATCCTAAAGAAGTACCAAGTCCGCCAACCAGGCTCCAGATCACGAGGATATCAATGATCTTTCCAACCCAGCCATCTGCATATTTACCAAGTGCCCCACGGCAAGCAGTACTGATTTTTAACGAGGATTGTTTTTTTACAAAAAAGGAATAGGCAATTGTAACCGTTGGTAAGGCGTAAAGCGACCATGCCGATATGCCCCAATGGAATAACCCATATGTAACAGCCCATTCTGCCGCTTCATTGCTATTCGCTTCGATACCAAATGGCGGTCCAATATAATAGTAGATTGGTTCCATAATCGACCAGAACATGATACTGGTTCCCATCCCGGCACAAAACAGCATTGCTCCCCAACTAAAGGAAGAAAATTCAGGTTTCCCCTCACCCAATTTAATTTTTCCATAACGGCCAAATATCAGCCAAACTAGGACAATAAATAAACCTACCGTTAATAATTGAAAAGCCCAATCCAATTTAAAGGTGATATCTGACATCAAGCTGCTTAACACCGGTTCTGCTGATTCACGGTTCACGACCAACAATAATGTGGCTGCTACAATTACAATCAATGATGACCAAAAGACGACAGGATCAATTTTTACCTTATTCATTTACCTCAACCCCTTTTTATTAGAAAATATTTTTCAACTTTCCCCTTTTCGTGGTATGATTATTTTACTAATCATGATTATTTATTAACTATGGTTATATTATCATAGTGATTATTTTCTGACAATATAAATTTTCTAAACATTCACTATATACTAAAAGACTTTTTTGGGAGAGGGGATTACTATGAAAAAAAGGGAAATTCAAATGAGCCGGATGTGGACTTATTTTGTTGATGCAACCGCTGAAATTATCGAGGAAGAGGGAATGGATAAGATTACCATCAGGAAGGTAGCGGATCGTGCGGGCTATAATAGCGCCACGATTTATAACTATTTTACTGAACTTTCCCATCTAGTCTTTTTTGCCTCAATGAAGTTCTTGAAAACCTATACGGAAGATGTTGCTATCTATATGGAGAAAGGGAAAAACCCATTAGAAAAATACCTATTGGCTTGGGAATGTTTTTGTAAGCATTCATTTAAATCCCCACAGATTTTTCATGCTATTTTTATTATGGATTTGGGTGAACATCCAGAAGCTCTATTAGAAGAATACTATAAACTTTATCCAAATGACTTAATTAACATCCCGGACGAATTAAAACCCATCCTCTTTGAACGAAATATGGACAAAAGGGGTTTGAGCCTATTACAGGCAGCTGCAAACGAAGGCAAGATAAAAATAGAAAATATTGATGGAATCAATGAACTGACCAACCTAATTTGGCAAGGAATGTTATCAAATATCCTAAATAACCGGACGCACTACAACCTCGAAGAAGCAGAAAAAATAACCATGAACTATATAAATGAAGTCGTTCGAAATCATCAACTATTTCACTTACAAAAATCCAATTTAAAAATGTAATTTTTCTTGTACACAGCCTTTTTTATGACCCATAACAAAACTGGCCTTCAAGTTGGGAGCCAGTTCCTCACTGAGAGATAAATAATTAAAAATGCTTTTGGTAATAAAGCAGGATAATTATGTATATATGTTAAATTTATTTTTGAAGATATTTAACAAGACGAGAAGCCTTCGCGTAGAAATGGGGATGTAACAAACATGGGGTTCGTTATTATTTTCCTGCTAATGTACTTTATTGTAAGAGTAATAGGTATTTATAAAAAAGAAATCATTCTTTTCTTTCGTAAGTTTTCTAATGGAATTCTTACCTTAAACCTAAGCATGGACAGAAAGTCATTTTTAACAAACCTAGAGGCATTGGGATTTTATAAACATACTGAAACCCAGCTTGTCGAAGAACAGAAAAAACTTATTGCAAAAGCGGAAAAACCTGTTGGACCAGTAGAAGGTCCGCTGCCTCAACCGCTATAAATTTATGATTCAAATGAACATTAAAAGGTGTGTACTGATTTTTATGTACACACCTTTTAATAACATTTTTAAGCCTTTTCTTTTAATCTTTCTCTAATTTCATCTAGTGCAGGCAAACCCGTCATGGCGCCTTTTTTGGTGATAGCTATACCGCCGGAAACACTTGCGAATTGGATAACCTCTTTCATTTCCTGTCCCGAAAACTCAGCCAGAGTTTTTGCAGATTCATTGATAGAATAAAGAATTCCGGAAACAAACGCATCCCCAGCCCCAGTCGTATCAACCACCTTGCATTCTAACGCAGGAACTCTTCCAATCTGCCCTTTAAATCGGTATAAACATCCCTCACCGCCTAATGTCACCAATATTAGCGGCAAATCAGGTAATTGACCGAGTCCTTCTTCTACGTTGCTGCATCCTGTTAAAAAGATGATTTCCTCCTCGGACACCTTTAGAATATCTGCATAGGAAAGTGTTGCAAGGATAGTCTCCCTTGCCTGATCTTCAGATTCCCACAAACCTAAGCGGAGATTCGGATCATATGATAGCAGCATACCCTTTTCTCTCGCAAGCTCGACCGCCCGAAGTGTGGCTGATTTAGCAGGCTCACTGATTAATGAGATTGAACCGAAATGAAAAATCTTATGCTGTTCAAATAGTGCAGGATCCAATTCCTCTTTTTTTAAGAATCGGTCCGCGCTTGGATTGATGTAAAAACTGAAACTCCGCTCCCCGGAAGACTCCAATGTAACAAACGTGAGGCCTGTTCTAGCTTCGTCTGTATACTTCATCGATTGCGTATTAACACCGTAATCTGTCAAAGTTTCCTGAAGGAAGATCCCCAGCACATCATTTCCAACCTTACCAAGAAAAGTCGCCTTCCCTCCAAGTTTTGAAATTCCAACTGAAACATTAGCCGGTGCACCGCCTGGAGCTTTTTGATAAGTTAAATTGTCAGACTCTAGCGGGATAAAATCAATAAGGGCTTCGCCCAAACATAATACTCCGTTCAGCATCATCACCTCTATCTAACCAAGATTCCACTTGGTCCATGTAAATTCAACATCTCCTTGAATACTGATCGTCACGTCCTCAGGATTTGGAAAATACCGTGCCGTAAATACTTCTTCACCGTCATTAACAAAAATCTCTAAGGAGGAATGGTCCATTAAAATTTGCAACTTAGAAACAGAAGCTATTTTGCATGATCTTTTTTCGAATTCACCTGTTTTAAAATTTCTTCTTTTTAACGTAAACTTGTCAGAATCAAATTTTAAGTATGCTTCGTTCCGAAATGAGATTTCAAATGGACCGGCTTTTTCGAAATCTACGAGCAACTCCATTGAAATGCCTTCGCATATATTTCCTTCCACAACTTCATGATCTTTTCGCAGCTTCTTTAGTTCCTCCACTGGTTTCTGTAAAATCTTCCCGTGGTGAAGTTCTAATTCTCTTGGGATGGTTAGGGCATGTACCCAATGATTCGCGATGGTCGGCTGATAGGCTTCCTGCTCATCGGTGATTCCCATCCAAGCGTACAGGATCGTTCTCCCAGACTCATTCGTAAAGGTTTGTGGTGCATAGAAGTCAAAGCCACGGTCTAGCTCGGTAAATGGTCCATGCTGAAACTTCACACTCTCCAAATCTAACTCGCCAGTAAAATATCCAGATTCAAACAAATTATGATAGAAGTCCCCGTCTGGCTCTAGTCCCTGCGGCGAAACCAATAAGACATCTTTACCATTTAAATGAATCAGGTCTGGACATTCCCACATATAGCCAAAGTCCTCAAGCCCATTCATTCCAGAGCCGGCAATCGGACCCGCTTCCTCCCAATGATATAAGTCTTTTGAGTGGAATAATACCGCTATGCCCTTTTCATCCAAAGTTTGCGCACCCACAACCATATACCAGTTTTCATCTTTTTTCCAAACCTTCGGGTCGCGAAAATGGGCTGTGTACTGTTCCGGAAGCCGCAAAACCGGACCATGCTTTTCAAAATGGATTCCATCTTCAGAAACCGCAAGGCATTGATAGGTTTCCCGGGTTCCATCTTCTTGCTTCACATTTCCTGTATAAAAGAGATACAGTTTTCCATCCGCTTCTACCGCGCTGCCAGAATAACAGCCATTTATTTCATACCACTCACTTGGAGCCAAGGCAATCGGCTCTTCACGCCAATGGACCATATCTTCAGAAGTAAAGTGCCCCCAAAACTTAGCACCATGCGCCGTATCAAATGGGTTCCACTGATAAAAAACATGATAAACCCCTTTAAATTGAATCAATCCATTGGGATCATTTAATAATCCAACGGGCGGCATGAGATGGTAGTCTAATCGGTAAGAATCATTGATTACCTTATTCCTATATTTTTCTATTTCTTTGTATGCTTTTTGAATAAGGATTTCTGTCATGTTCAGAACCTCCTATATAAAAAGAAAAGGCAAGTTCAACCTTGCCTATTTCTCCACTTCTTTATCTGAATAGCCAAACATCCAAGTCAAAATGAAGGCTACGGCAATCGCAACGACGTTTACTAAAATATATTGTAAAATCTGCCCATTTAGATAAAGCAGTATTCCAGGAATAACGGTAACGGCCATACCTGTTGCCTTTAATCCAAGAATGGAAGCTAAGAATCCGCCTGCTGCACCACCGATCAATGCCATGATAAATGGTTTACCGTAACGGAGGTTTACCCCGAAGATCGCTGGCTCGGTGATACCTAAAAATGCTGAAAATGAAGATGGCAGTGCCAATGCTTTTAATTTTGCAGACTTTGTCTTTAATCCCACCGCCAGAGCTGCTCCACCCTGTGCTGCAACCGCACACGTTACAATCGCGTTATAAGGATTGTTTTTGAATTCAGCCAGCAGTTGAATTTCTAACATATTGAATACGTGGTGAACACCTGTGATAACAATCAGTTGGTTTAATCCACCGATTAATAGACCTGCCAATCCAAATGGCCAAGACAGTACATTTGTCGCAACATTCAAGATTCCTTGCTCAACAGTATGGAAAATAGGTCCGATGACTAATAGTGCAAGTGCACTCATCACAAGCAGCGTAACGAACGGTGTAACAATTAAATCCAATGCTTCAGGAACTCGTTTTCTAATAGCTCTTTCAAGTTTCGCTCCAATAATACCGGCGATAAAGGCTGGAATCACTGAACCTTGATAACCAACTACCGGGATAAAGTCGAAGAAACGCAGCGCTTCTTCACTGCCTCCTGCAACTGCATAGGCATTTGGCAAGGCAGGTGAAACCAGCATGAGTCCAAGAATCAATCCAATTATCGGAGTTCCCCCAAATACTCTAAACGTTGACCAGGCAACAAGAGCCGGCAGGAAGATAAAGGCTGTATCCGTTAATACCTGTGTAAAGAGCAGAAAGTTTTGTGATACATCCTCCGGCTTCATTCCAAATAGAGCTAAAATTTGGTCTTGCATCACCAAGCCGCGAAGACCCATAAAAAGTCCTGTCGCTACTAGAACCGGAATAATCGGTACAAATACATCACCAAAGGTACGAATTGCTCGTTGAAATTTCATTCCGCTTTTTACTGCTTCTTTTTTCTGTTCAGTTGCGGATTTTGTATCCAGACCTAAATATGATACTTCTTCGTATATTTTATTTACTGTACCAGTACCAAATATAATTTGGTATTGACCGGAATTATAGAATGCTCCCTTTACTTTATTGATTTGTTCTACCTGTTCTTGATTGATTTTTTCTTTATCATTGACCATGATTCTTAGCCTTGTGGCACAATGGGCTACTGATTGAATATTCTCCTCGCCCCCAACAGCTTCGATCACTTCTTGTGCAATTTTGCGATTTTCTGACATCGTATTCACCTCAGTTTTTTTGTGGAATCGATTCCAGATAGAAGAAAAAAAAGATTTCTTTTATTTTGTGGAACTAAACCAAATTTATAATTTGTGGAATCGATTCCTTTTTTTAAAAAAATAAAGTGTAACCGTTATGGAATCGATTACACATTGATTATATACTGGAACGTTCAAGAAGTCTATACTTAATTGTCTTAATCGTTTCGTGGTAATTTCCACCATTTATCTGCTCTAATAATAAACTTGCCGCCTCACGTCCTGCCTCTTCCACTGAAAAATCAATCGTGGTCAAAGGAGGAGAGATATGTCTTGCCAGCTCCGAGCCACCCATTCCGGCAACAGCAATATCCTTTGGGATACAGAGGCCTTTATCTTTAATATATTGGGAGGCTCCAATTGCAAGTCGGTCTGTCACAGCCAACACCGCATCAGGTGTTCGTTTGGTTGTTGCCATAATGGTTTTCATGCATTCATAACCAGAATCGACATTAAAAATTCCTGTCTGCACCCAGCTTTCCTCAACCGCTAACTGATTCTCTTTCATCGCGTCCAAGTATCCTAACTTCCGCAAATACCCTACAGAACGGTCTTCTTCAGTTACACCAATAAAGGCAATGTTCTGATAGCCTTTATGAATGAAAAATTGAATCATATCTTTAGATGCCTGATAATCATCAAACAGAACGTTGGCCATACCGGAGATATGCTGACCTACCATTACAAATGGAATTTTTAACTGATATATTTCTTCCACTAATGACTGATTAATATTGGTCGCCGACAGGATTATCCCATCGACATGCCTGCTCTTTAACAGCTTTAAGTATTCAATCTCTTTTTCCGGATTGAGATTGGTGTTGGCTAGTAGGATTTGATATCCCTCTTTTGCAAATATTTCATCCAGGCCTTTTACAAGCCGGCTCGATGTTTCCGTACTAATTTTCGGGAGAATCACACCAATAACCTTTGTCTTTTTCGTACGTAATGACTTAGCATTTTCACTAGGGATATATCCTGTTTCTTCAATTACCTTTAATACTTTTCTTTTTGCTTCCTCACTAACGTAACCAGCATTATTAATGACTCTGGAAACGGTTGTACGTGAAACATTTGCCCTTTCGGCTATTTCTTTAATTGTTAACATCCATGGGTCCTCCTGGACTCAAATTATCATAAACCTATTTTACACAATTATTTTAACAGACAGTAATGAAATATCCGTAAACAGCGTATATCTTATTCTTTACTTGAAAAATTAACATATAAACCAGTTTCGGCGTTCTTGGGAGAAAAAATTATTTAAACAGCTAGTTTATTATCTACTTTTTCCTCAAGAATAAACTTTAAAAGTTTTTTAGACTGCGGTAAGGCAACCCCTACAATTGGTCCTAATAGGAAGGCAATGATTATTGTTCCGATTCCTACTGGTCCTCCCAATGCCCAACCAAGGATTAGTACTATTACTTCCATTCCGCTGCGAACCCGTTGGATACTCCAGCCTGTCTTACCGATAATCAAAAGCATAATTCCATCACGCGGTCCAGAGCCCAAATCAGCCGACATGTAGATTCCTGTACCAACCCCCATGAGAACTGCACCTATGCAAAAGAATATGACGGCACCTATTACACTATTGATACTTGGCAATAGCCAGATAAAGAAATCCGTAAATAAACCAATCAACAGCATATTTAAAAAGGCACCAATCTTAGGCAGTTTTTTCGTTGCAACGGAGGAAACTGTTAATAATAGAAAGCCCATAATGATAGACCATGTGCCAATCGATAGACCAATTCGCAAAAACAATCCATAGTGAAAAACATCCCAAGGACCGATTCCTATTAACTTTCCTTCAACTGTTAAGGCAATGCCCAACCCAAATACGATTAATCCAAAAATAAAAAAAGACCAGCGGCAAATCCATTCTTTTCTCATGACTGCTCCTCTAAATACAATATTTTCTCCTTGGTACTATACCATAACTAGTAACCTAAAAATATATAAAATATATGGAATCTAGCAGAACTTTAACCGATCGTGATTACAGCGTAATCTAAGGAAACCCATCTTGCAGAGACATCTACGGATAAATCTTTCACATTTACTAGGTAACTACATCCCCAAAGACAATTGTGATGGATCCAACGGGAACGAAATGCTCGAAATATCCTAATAGAATAAAGCATTATCTCATCTCAGCAAAACTTTAAGACCAGAGCCTTTAATAAAAAGAAAAAACACTCACAAACGTTGATTGAACAACATTAGTGAGTGCTTTTTAGATACCGGTGGTCGGGGTCGAACCGACACTCCAGAGGAACACGATTTTGAGTCGTGCGCGTCTGCCAATTCCGCCACACCGGCATAATAAAATTTTTGTAAAGGTAATGCCGAGGACCGGAATCGAACCGGTACGGTAGTCACCTACCGCAGGATTTTAAGTCCTGTGCGTCTGCCAGTTCCGCCACCCCGGCGCAATAAAATGCGCTATTAAATCTAAGTAAAATTTGAAAGGCGGCAACCGGATTCGAACCGGTGGTAAAGGTTTTGCAGACCTCTGCCTTACCACTTGGCTATGCCGCCATATTATGGAGCGGAAGACGGGATTCGAACCCGCGACCCCCACCTTGGCAAGGTGGTGTTCTACCACTGAACTACTTCCGCGAATTGGCTGGGCTAGCTGGATTTGAACCAACGCATGTCGCAGTCAAAGTGCGATGCCTTACCGCTTGGCTATAGCCCAATGATATTCAAATATTTCAAAATAAATGGTTTATGGGGCGACTGATGGGAATCGAACCCACGAATGCCTGAACCACAATCAGGTGCGTTAACCACTTCGCCACAATCGCCACAATAAAATTAA
>NZ_BCVA01000018.1 GCF_001591505.1 Neobacillus niacini NBRC 15566 | reverse complement strand
GAGCAATGTTTTAACAACAGGATTTACTATAACATTTCCTATCGGTTCGTGTCAATTACTTTTTTAAAATATCTTTTCGTAATCAGCGACAAAAATTAGTTTACTTTATTTCAATAATAAAGTCAACACTTTACTAATTATCCATTTAATAAAATTCGTTTAATTGAATGTCCCCTCAAGGGAATTACTATATTACTATCATATAAACAAGGAGTCAATACCTTTTCGCAAATATAAATTCAAGTATAAACGTAAGCTTGCTAGTTTAATCAAACGTTTGATTAGTTTTTTCAATAAAGTTTAGGTGGTATTTAATCAAACGTTTGATTAGTTGAAATATCTTATCATCACGAAGGATGTTTTTTTAAATCATTAATATCTCTCGAATATCTTCTTCCGTTAGAGTAGAAGTTCCTTTATCTTTCGAATCAATAATTTCCTCTATTAATTCTCTTTTTTTCTCCTGTAGTTCATTCATTTTTTCTTCTATTGTACCTCGTGCAACCAACTTGATGACTTGCACTATATTTGTTTGCCCCATCCTGTGGGCACGGTCCGCTGCTTGTTCCTCCACCGCTGGATTCCACCAAAGATCATAGAGGATAACAGTGTCTGCACCAGTTAAATTCAGACCTGTTCCGCCTGCTTTCAAGGAAATTAGAAAAAGGTCCCGCTCTCCTGAATTAAATCGATTTGTGAGCTCTAGCCTATCTTCTGCTGGGGTTTGTCCATCAAGATAAAAGTAAGGCTGCCCTTGAATCGCCATTTCCCTGCCGATTAACTGGAGCATTTTTGTGAACTGCGAAAAGATCAATACTCTTCTTCCAGCCTGCCTAGATTCCTCTAAGATCGTTAGCAGCTGTTCGAATTTAGCAGAACTCCCTTTATATCCATCAACAAACAAAGATGGGTGGCAGCAGATTTGCCTAAGCCTTGTCAAACCAGCGAGGATTTTAATTTTATTTTTTCGAAGTGTGTCTTTATCCAAATGCTTTAGCGTGTCGTGTCTTAGTTTCGCTAAATAAGCTCCATAGAGTTTCTTCTGTTCTGGCAGCAGCTCCACTAAATCAACTGACTCTATCTTCTCAGGAAGCTCTGCTAGCACATCTTCCTTTAACCTTCTCAGTAAAAATGGACGCACTCTTCTCGCAATCTGCTTCCTTGTTAAGTGGCTAAAATCCCTCAGCCCTTGAAAAAGTTCAGGGAATACAACATGGAAGATCGACCAAAGCTCCTCAGAGGAATTTTCAACAGGTGTACCAGTTAGAGCAAAACGGTGATCAGCCTTGATTCTCTTTACCGTTCTAGCTGTCTGCGTTATTGGGTTTTTAAATGCCTGCGCTTCATCAAAAAAAACGGTATGAAAGGTTTGTTTCTCGTACCAGAGTATATCCTTTCGCAACAAAGGATAAGAAGTAATCACAATATCTGAATCAGAGAGTTGTTTTTGTTTAGATGCACGCTCTGATTTACTTCCATCAAAAATGATTGCCTCCACTCCCGGGGAAAATTTCTTGATTTCACTAAGCCAGTTATAGGTTAAGGACGCTGGACAGACAATCAGTATCGGCAGCTTGTTTTTACGAACACGAGGAAGCTCCGAAAGGATATAGGTAATACTTTGAAGTGTTTTCCCCAGCCCCATATCATCCGCAAGAATCCCTCCAAATCCATAACTAGCAAGAGTTTTCAACCACTTGTAGCCCTGAACTTGATAGTCCCGTAAAATCGGCGCAACCAGTTTCGGTACCTCAAACTTCATACTACTAGGATTTTGGATGGTATCCAAGAACTGACGGAACGAATCCTCCAGTGTAAATGTTGAGTCCTCTTCAACAGAGTCAAGCAGCTTTAATCCCCGAAGCATTGGTACATTCAACCCTGCTTCAAGATCCTCCGCCTGGACAGGTGCGGCTTGTAGAAAGCGTTGGATTTCTTCAAATTCTCTTGTTTCTAATGAGAGGAGCGCCCCATTCCGCAGCCGATAGTATTTTCTTTTTTCCTCAAGTGCGGATAAAATCTCTTTTATCTGCCTTTCCGGGATTCCATCCATATCGAATTTAAATTCCAGCCAATTTGTTCGCTCTTTTATTACCTTAACCCTAATCCTTGGAATAGTATTTTCTTTAAAAATCCGGTTCCTGACTGCTGTTGTAGCATATATCTGTACTAGTTTTTGTAGCCTAGGAAAAACATGATATAAAAACTCATACTCCAACTCTTCATTATGCAAGAAGTAGCCGCTGTCTGTCGTAGCAAACGAGCTTTCTTCCATCAGTTGAATGATTTGCTTTTCCTTTTCTAGGTCCCTTATTAATACGAGTCCGTTCTGCAATTCTCGAGGGATATCTAACGGGTTAATCACAATATTACCGTATTGAAACTCCAAGCCCGCTAACAGGCGACTTTTCAACCGATCCAGATAAAGTTTGGCGACTAAAGGTGTTTTCCTGTGGGTGCTCGTTAAATTCTGAGGCAGTTCAACCTTTCCGAGTCTTTTTAAACCCGGGACCACGTTTTCTAAAAAATAATCCAACTGTTCAGGCAGAATCTCAATTTGATTGGTTTTTGAAGCTTCCAACATTTCTTTAAGGTTGGCCAATCGCTTGCTGTCCGTTTCTTCAAGCCTAATGAACTTACCCTTATATAGAACAAAGTGGTAAGAATCCAATACAATAAAATGATTCAATCCTTTTATTCTGAGATGGCAGCCTCCATCCTCTCCTGATGTAAAACTAAACTGGAGTGGAAGCATTTTATCCGTGAGATGAAGACCTTCATACGTTTCCCCATCATTTTCAACTTTCACTAGTGGAGCTTTTACAAGTAAAGGTAAGAGTTGATTAAAGGATGATGGCGGTATGAGCAAAAGATTAGGGGAGAATGATTCCTCTAAGCTGTCTGCCATTGCATTCACGTATGACTTTTCATCTTGAACCACTAGGAATAACTGCTGCATTACATCATCTGTCTCTTTATTAAAACAATGAAGACTCGTATTAAAGATAAGCGTATCGGAAAGCGCACTAGGCAGCCCTGCTTTTACATGAGTGAGAAACTGGCGGATATCTGCCACTTTTTCATGCTCAATCTTCAGTTCTATACCTAGCAGCTTTCTCCCGTTTCCAATATCCACAGGTTTACATAGAAATTCTGCTCGCAGAACCTGTCTATTCTCGAAATGGAGCTGATGTCTACTTGGCCTTTTTGGTTGATTTGTAAAAAGAGTGAGCAATCCTTCTGTCAGCGCCTGACTCGTTGAAGGATCAACCTGTTCCCCACTTCGCACTTTAGGAACTAGTCCGTTCTGTTGATGGTCATGAATGGCAAGCAATACGGCAGCAATATGCTGGCAATCGTTTTTTACAGATAGAAGTGTTGGACAGCTGCATGCCGTATGAAGGTCTCCGTTCTCTTCTTTGTTAATAGTGACAAAGAAGTCCTCGGTCCCTTTAACCGTCGCTTCACAACGATTATTACTTATATAATCAAACGATACCTTCCCCGCTCTATAAAAAGAATCCCCTCGTTTAAAGGAGACAGTTCCGCACATTTCTTTTATCTGTTTTTGACTTAACGTAATATCCAAAAGTCCTGCTCCTCTCCGAGGTTCATTTATATTTAAGGTTCTGTTATGATTCATTGTTGATTTTCATGTGGGTTGAGAATTCAAAGGCGGAGAATTTCCGGCTAATGTATATAGAGGAACCTTAAGAAGCAGGTATAAGCCGAGAAACTCCGGTTAACTGCTTAAAATAAGACAAAATCAAAGGATTTAGATAAAATAAGCGGAAAAACCCCGCTTATTTTTAAGGAAATATGAGTATTTCCCAATTTAAACGGAAATTCTCCGCTTATTTTCCAAACACAGTGAAATCAACATTCAGTTTTAATAGAGCCATATTTAATAATCGCTTGTTCCATCACACTGGTTACCATTATATCAAATCTTTTTAGATTAATTATAGTGATTGACGATGTAAGGCACCTGGTTTATCGTTGTTTATGGATAGGGGATGAGAAAGATGGTTAGGTTATATGGGGCTTTATTTACCTTAAGTTTAATTTGGGGAACGTCCTTTTTATTTATCAAGCTCTTAGTTGAACCACTCGGAGCTTGGGGAGTCGTTTTTGGAAGATGTTTATTTGGGACAGTTATTCTTTTATTGATTGTTGCCTTTCAAAAAGACTGGAAGGGATTTAAAGGGCTGCCGATAGGAAAGATTATTCTTGTTTCACTTCTCAATAATGCGATTCCTTGGTATTTGATTGCGCTAAGTGAGACGAAAATTACTAGCAGCTATGCTTCATTGATAAATGCTACAACACCAATTTGGACACTGATTATAGGTTTTATTATCTTTCAAAATAAATTACGGTTGTTCCAATGGTTAGGGATTGCACTAGGTTTCTTTGGAATCATCATACTGTCTGGCGTTGATGTTACGAATATTATGGACCAGTCCGTTGTTGGTTTAATCACGATGGTCGGCGCTACTCTCTGTTATGGTTTTTCAACACACCTGACGAAGAAATACTTAGTAAATGTTAGCGTTACGATGATTTCAGTTAGCACACTAACAGTTTCTGCAATTTTTAGTTTCATTATAGTACTCTTCACAGACCGATCTGTTTTTACCATGATGCTTGAACCTCCTATTTTTGGGGCATTAGTGGGTCTTGGTGTATTCGGATCTGGTTTTGCCTATCTTTTGTATTACTATTGCATTCAAAAAGGAAGCCCTGAATTTGCCTCTTTAGTCACATATCTCGTGCCGATATCCGCAATGGTCTGGGGTGCGATTATTCTTAAGGAAGAGATTCATTTATCCATGATTGCAGGATTTATTCTCATTTTAGGCGGAGTGTATGTGTCATCTAAAAAGCAGAAAGAAAAGAACGTTCCAATTAGTAAAACTGCTTAATAATAAGCCTAATCCCCATGATAAGGGATTAGGCTTTTGTTTTTCACCCATACAAAAATCATTCCACGTATTCCAGAGCAATTTCGTTTGTGGTAGTAAGTTCTAAGTCTTTTGGTATTTTTAGGTATAGGATACTGGTTCCGTCAATGAAGTGGCTTGAGTCACTGAAGCCGCCCTTACCGGTGAATTGGTTGATTGGGAATGCTTGTTGAAATCGGGAGAATTCCAGTTTTAATTTTTCAGGATTTTCAAGTATTAATGTATTTTTATCAATATTGATTTTAAGCGGTTGAAGTAAGTCTGATATAGATAAATCATTTATACCTGAACCTGTTTGATACTGGAGAGCTTCAATTTTCCCATCATTGCTTGTTTTTCTCTCAACAAAAATGGAGGCGCTAAGAAAGTCGTCATTTAGGACTGCAATATTTAACTGTTTTTCAGTATAATCAAATTTCCGAGTTTTAACGATGTATTCACTATCCACGGTTTCAATATTCCCTTTAATCGCTGCCTCATATAACTCGTTGCTATCTCTTTCCAACTGATTCCCATCAACCTTTTGGTAGGTGATTTCTCCCTTTGGCAGCAATGGACTCACTCCCGTACAGATGAGCAAAATGCTTAGATAGCCAACAAACATCCAGCGTATTCGACTCCCAGAGAATAATACACTCCTGCTGCGCTTAGTTAGATTGACCAATAGAGAAGTAATCGCAATGACCATGATGACTACGATGATTATAGGCACAACCGATATCATCTATCTCACCTCCATTCGATTTGACATTAGTGCCGAACCTGTAAAAAGTAAGGCAGCCAAAACCCCTATTTTAACTATAAATATGGCCAAAGAGGTCTCCTTAAAAATAAATTCAAAACCCTCTTGAATAATGGTTTCATTCATAGTACCTGCTCCTACAATCAATATCCCAAAAAAGGCGACCGGCAGTAAAACAGCAAATACCTTATGAAGCTGAACGAGTGTACCGAAAAAATAACCTACTGCCGAACAAATTAATATATAAAGAACAGTGGCGATAAAACCAATAATCCACTCAGATACATCCGTGGTTGTATAGAGGTATTCACTTCTTCCTAGTACATACATCAATATTCTAATTACATGACTGGATAGAAGCGCGGTTAATCCGCCAACCATACTTATGGTCAGTAAAAACAACATATTGGATAAGTTACTCGACAATCTATTCGTAATAAACGCAAAATCATCATTTCTATAGGCTTGGGTTGTAATCAGAATGGAAGTAATGAATGCCCAGAGCATCGTGAAAATAACGACAATGTCCGAAGAATAGAAATGGATATCAATTTCAAACGTACTACTGCTGGTCCCCGCCATTCCAACTCCATTAAACGAGAACAAAATCCCTAACATCTGGATAAACACAAGCGATAGAAACACTTGAATGTAAGACCTAAACTTATAAGAATATTGCTTTTTAACAACCTCCTGTAAACTAATCCTTGATAAAGACATCATCAATTCCCCCTTTATTTTTGCTTGTTAAATACACACAAACATCACTTGAAGAGATAGGAGTTATCGCAAGTCCTGCTTCTTTTGCCCGCTGAATTTCAGACTCAGAGCCATTCTGTTTTACCACTGCATACATTCGATCAAGACCAACATTTTTTGAATGGATGACCTCTCGATTCTTAATCCAATCGTTCACAGCTGCGCTTGACCCCTGAACTCCAATTGCCCATTCTTTTAACTCTTCCACTGGGATATGAAGAAGTTTTGTTCCGTCCTTTATAAGCAAAACATCTTCCAATATATCCTCTATCTCATCCAAGTGATGACTTGAGAGTAATATCGTGCGAGGAAAATCAATGTAATCTTTTAGCAGCGCCCTGTAGAAATCCTTCCTTACACCTGCGTCCATCCCGGTTGTTGGTTCATCAAACACGGTTAAGGCACAGCGTGCAGATAAACCTACGATCATATTGAAGGTACTTTTCATACCTTTTGACAGGTTGTTATATTGCTGTGTCTGCTGAAAGGCGAAGTAGTCAAAAAGGCGGTCAGCAAGCTCGTGGTTCCAATTCTCATAAAAGGTAGAGGAAACATTTAATATTTCCTTTAAATTCAATGCTGTCGGAAAGTTCATTTGATCATTTATATACATCACATTGGCTGAGACCAACAAATTGTTAAAAGGCTTTTCTGAAAAAACCTTTATTTCACCTAAAGTCTCTCTATAATAACCGGCTATAATTTTTAATAGCGTCGTTTTGCCCGCGCCATTTCGCCCTATTAAACCTGTAATCTTATTTTCTTGTAATTCAAAAGAAAGATTGTTCAGCGCTTTTACTGCACCATAAACTTTGGTTAAACTACTGCACTCAATGATGTTCATTCCCCTGCCTCCTCTACATTTACAGCTTGGATCATTTGGATTAATTCCTCTCTGCTTACGTTCAACCGTTCTGCTTCCATCACTATTTCAAGAACTAATTTTTTTAAGGTTTGATTTTTGCGTTTGTTCAAAATAATCTGCTTCGCATGATTTGAAACAAACATACCGAGCCCGCGCTTTTTATAGAGAATATTCTCCTCAACCAGTAGTGTTAACCCCTTCGCCGCGGTTGCTGGATTGATCGTAAACATTTCTGCAAGCTGATACTGAGAATAAATTTTTTGATCACTTTCAAAGTTCCCATTCAGAATTTCTCTCTCCAGCCATTCGGAAATTTGCAAATAAATCGGCTTTGTACCGTCCATATTAAGAATCAACCCTATTCCTCCTTTCTGATATAGTACATTACTGTTGTAATGTACTATATCACCATATTTTACAAAAAACAATATTTCTTGGATATTTTTCCAGTGTGATTCCAACAAAAAAAGCCATATTCATCTGGCTTCACATTGTCAAGAAAGGTTTTTCTCGGCATTTTTATATTTCTAACACCTCTGGATTAACCCAAATTTCTTTTCATGACAGGCTTTGGTCACTCCAGCACCTCTCCATTGACCCAAAATTCTTTTAATGACAAGCTTGGGTCACTCCATCAACTTCTGCATTGAAAAAATAATGGCTGTCGAGATTTTCTCGACAGCCTGAAGCCAGATTCCTCTGGCTTCACAGTTATTCGCTCTATAACACCAATCGAATTTGATTTCCGGATGGATCGCTCGTTACATAATAATCTGCTTCTTTCTCAACACTCGCGCCTAGCTGTTTCAAGCGTTCCATTGCTGATTCTCTCTCAGAAGCATCCGGAAATACAAGTGAATACCAATTAAGCCCCACACTATTTTTCGGTGGTGCAGGAACTCCTTCTCCCTGCCACATATTAATGGCAATATGATGGTGATAACCTCCTGTTGATAAAAAGACTGCCTGTGGATAGTGGCTGACAACCGTGAATCCCAGTCCTTTTGTGTAAAACTCTTCTGCCTTTCGCAGTTCTCCCACATGGAGGTGAATATGCCCCATAATCGTCCCAGGCGGCAGCCCTGTCCATTCCGCATTACTTTCTGCCAATAACCCGTTACCATCCAGTTCGACAGTTGCCATATCCACCAAGCCATCTTTCCATGACCACTCATTTGAAGGACGATCTCGGTAAACCTCTATCCCATTGCCGTCTGGATCCGTAATATAAAGTGCCTCACTGACATAATGATCCGCAGCACCGAGTTCATATCCTGTACTAAGAAAATGACGTAAAAAAACAGATAAATCAGCACGACTGGGAAGCAGTATGGCAAAGTGGTAAAGTCCCGACGTCCGTCCTTCCTTTGCTATTACATTTTCAGGCTGTTCTAACGTGACTAACGGTGTTTTTCCATTAGCCGTTAATACAGCTTTTCTATCTGCTTTCTCTAGTACCTTAAACCCCATAATGTTTTGATAAAAAGTTAAGGCATAGTCTAAATTTTTCACTTTCAAATTGACTTCGCTGCTATAGATATTTGGACTCTGATGAAAACCTTCCATACTATGATCCCTCCGATTCACTTTGCTCCTTATTATTCTTCTACTTAACAAAAGAAATTCCACGCCTGAAGCTTACGATAAATTTTTCACTTTTTAAAGTTCTTTACGTAATTTACAGATTATTAAAATAGTTTATTCTATCTTAACAAATCTTTACATTCCCTTAATTAACATTAACAAAACGACTGCCTATAATCAGAGTGAAAGTAACTCTATTATCTAAAAAGGGAGAATTATTATATGGATCGCCGTTTATTTTTAACGTACGTTGGAAGTAGTACTGCCGCATTAGTTGCCGCTTCATCAGGAATTGGAACATTAACAGGAAATGCGATGACTGGAAACCACTTAATGAATGGACAGCCTAATGGTAAGGGCAAATCATTTACCTCACCTTTCAAACCAATTAGCCGTACATGGGAAAACGATATGGTCCTGCCTAATGGCTACAACTATTCTATTATTGCTTCTTATGGAGATGTGATTAATTCAAAGGGAGAAAAATTTGGGGATGCAGCAGACCTAACGGTTTATTTTCCAATGGATTGCTTAAAAGGTGGAAACAATTCTGAAGAAGGCTTAATCTGGGTCAATCATGAATTCCCTGAACCCGTAAACTATATGAAGATGTTAGGAATCAATGAATCTACATTCAAAAAAGAAAATCTAGCAAACTATCCGGAGCTTCTCAAAATGGAAAAAGAAGCTGTCGGTGGTTCTGTCATCCATGTTAAGAAGGAAAAGGATGGCTGGAAACTTGTGTTAGATGATACATATAATCGCCGTGTCGATGGAAATACTCCGATTGAATTAACTGGCCCCGCACGTGGAAGCAAATATGTAGGCGGAGCAACGAGTGTAGTGGGTTCATTAGGAAATTGCAGCGGCGGCCGCACTTTATGGAATACAGTTCTATCTTGTGAAGAAAACACAGAATACGGCAATGACTACGGCTGGCCAAATTTTAATGACAATCATTATGGCTGGGTTGTTGAGGTAGATCCATTTGATCCAAACAGACCTGTTCGCAAGCATACTGCCCTTGGTCGTTTTGCCCACGAAAATACTGCAATGGGCTTAACCAATGACGGCAGAGTGGTTGTTTATATGGGTGATGATAAAGGTGACGCATGCTTCTATAAATTTATTAGCAGTAAGAAATTCAATCCTGCCAATCGTGAAGCCAACTTTGATATTTTAGAAAACGGAACATTATATGTAGCAAGTATGAGCCAGCAAAAATGGATTGCTCTCGATCATGCAAAAAATCCAAAATTAAGCGGGTTCGCTGACCAGGCGGATGTCTTAACAAATGCACGCGCAGCAGGTCTTGCTGCAGGCGGTACAAAATTAGACCGTCCAGAAGATGTGGAAATTCACCCTCATGATGGTAGTGTTTTCTTAGCGCTGACCAACAATACCGGTCACGGAAATTTCCACGGACAAATTGTTCGCTTTGTTCCAGCAAACAGTGACCACGCTAGTGATTCCTTTACATTTGAAGTGTTTGTTGCCGGCGGTCAGCAAAGCGGAATTACTTGCCCAGATAACCTGCACTTTGATAGCAAAGGCAATCTTTGGGTGGTTGAGGATTACTCTGCTACTGAAACCAATCAATATGCTGCATATAAGAACTGTGGAGTATTCATGATCCCAACGGATGGTAAAGAATACGGGGAACCTTTCCAATTTGCTTCCGGTCCAAAAGGCTGTGAAGTAACAGGACCATGGTTAACTCCAGACGAAAAAACATTGTTCCTAGATGTACAGCATCCAGAAACATGGAATCCATACCCTGGGCAAACCTTCGGACGTTCTTGTTTAGTAGCGGTACAAGGTGGAAGCTTTAAATAACTAAGCGGAAGGGGCACAACTCATCATGTTTGTTTGTTCAAACCACGTTAAGGATGCCTTGAAGCATATGTATGTTCCTCACATTAAATTAATTCCAGAGGAAGAAAGCTATCGTTGTCATCTTTGTAAAAACAAAGCTAAGTACAAACTATTTCAATATTGCTATCAACGCAATCAAACAAAAAAAGCGATCTAAAGGAGGGTACAACAATTATGCTTCAGAACATAGGCATTCCCGGTTTAATACTTGTTTTAGTGATTGCATTAATCATTTTCGGACCTTCAAAATTACCGGAATTAGGACGTGCTGTAGGTTCCACCTTAAAAGAATTTAAAAAATCGACACGTGAATTGGTTTCGGATGAGGACACTAGTAAAGCAGAGCCTAAAAAAGAGGAAAAGACGATTTAACACTAATCTCGGGAAGATGCAGGCAGAAAATGGTGCTTGCGTCTTCTTTTTCTAAGGAGGAATTACAATGTCTAATCATGATATGGCTTTGATTGGCCATTTCGAAGAATTACGAAAACGACTGATTATCATACTCGGCGCCTTTATGGTTTTATTCATTGCAGCCTTTGTCTATGTTCAAGATATTTATCAATGGCTGGTTCAGGACCTAGATGTACAGCTCGCCATTTTAGGGCCAAGCGATATTTTATGGGTCTATTTAATGTTATCCTGTGTGGTTGCCATTTCAGGGAGTATTCCAATAGCAGCCTATCAAATATGGCTTTTTGTCCGTCCAGCCTTGAAAGATTCCGAGCGAAAAGTAACATTGGCCTATATTCCTTCTTTATTCCTTTTATTTATTGTTGGCATTAGTTTTGGATATTTTATAATTTTCCCGATCGTTTTTCAGTTCCTTCTCTCCATGTCGGAGGATATGTTTATGACCTTTTTTACCACAGAAAAGTATTTTACGTTTTTACTGCATATGACCTTGCCCTTTGGATTTTTATTCGAACTTCCTGTGGTAATCATGTTCTTGACGAGTCTTGGAGTATTAAATCCGTACCGATTACAAAAGATTCGTAAATACTCCTACTTCGTTCTCATTGTAACGGCAGTGTTAATTACTCCTCCGGATTTCTTATCTGATATTTTGGTAGTCATCCCATTAATCTTTTTATATGAATGCAGTGTTATATTATCAAAAGTGGTTTATAAGCGAAAACATAAATTAAACTTAGCAGCATAATAAATGTAAAAAAGACTTTGAGGCACAGTCCCCCAAAGTCTTTTTCAATTTTAGATATGCGGCCAGCCTTCTCGACCCCAATACAGTGGTTTAATCCACAATGTTGGTCTTCCTTTTTTCAGTGAATCATAGGCATGGTTGACGAGAAGGGATGAGTTGCCGGAAACATACTAACCGGATCATGAGCCCATAAATCACCTTTCAAGTCCCATTCTATATCGTAAAAATTAACGTTATCAAAGCCTTTTGAGTTATTCATCTTTTTCCTCCAATTTTGAATGCTCAACCTTTACAGGTGATAAATAAAACGTTCTCCAGGTGCCATCATATGAAACTTTTGATTTGAATAATGATTAAGCAAGTATTCTACAAAATAAGCAGGATTGTCCCGATTATTGGGAAACAAATCATAATGAATCGGAATAACCAGGTCTGCCCCTACCGTAACTGAAAATTCCGCCGCTTCACGAAAGCTCATGTTTCCAACTATTTGTCGTGAAGTGCGGAAATAGTCTCCGCCATTAATTGGCAGGAATACAACATGAGGTTTGAATTCTATGATTTGTTCTATTAATTCTGAGGTGACAATCGTATCACCGCTATGAAACAGGCGAACACCATTTACTTCTAGACCATACCCTAAAAATAGATGATCCCCATGCATATCAACTTGATAATCAGTATGTGCTGCTGGAACAGGTGTAATCTGAAATCCCTTAATACGAAGATATTCATCCGCTTTTGCTGCTACTATGTTTTTGTTGCCTGTTTCCGATTGGACCATTGATACGAGCGGTGCTGGAACAACCACCTTATTTTGTCCGACTTCTCTTAACGTCGTAAAATCTAAATGATCGTCATGTTCGTGAGTAATTAAAATCCCATCGGTGTTTTCCAGCATGCTTGGAGGAACAACAGGTGGAAATGCACGTTTAAATTCTGTTTCAGGATTTGCCTGTTCAATGCTAGTTGATAGGTAAGGATCAATACAGATTAATCCATCTTCCTCTCTGCCTTTCATCAAGATTCCTGCCTGCCCTAAATTCCAAAACGAAATAGCACCATCATGAATTCGCGTTTCATTAATTTCTTTTACTAAAGAATCTCCATGTTTATAGACCTTCATCAACAACCAACACTTCCTTTCATTAAAAAATTGCTATCTTAACGGCGCAAAGTCTTTTACTTCTTCAAGAATTGAATCTATCGCTTGTAAAACGTCCTGCTCCAATTTGATATCCACCGCTTTTACATTTTCTTCAATTTGCTCTGTCTTGCTCGCACCGATAATCGCAGAGCTAATGATGTGATGACGGAGAGTCCATGCCAATGCCAACTGACTTAACGTAACCCCTAATTCAGAAGCTAAACCATTTAATTTCTGCACCACAGTTAGAACATCGTCCCGAAAATAGCTATTGATGATAAAGTTAGTTGAATCATTTGCCGCCCTGCTATTCGCTGGTTTTTCTGTATTAGGCTTATATTTACCTGTTAATATACCCTGCGCTAACGGTGAGAAAACAATTTGGCCAATCCCTTTTTCGGCCGATATTGGCAGTACTTCATCTTCAATATATCTTTCAAACATATTGTAAATAGGCTGATTGGAAATGATCGGTCTTAAGCGATACTCCTTACCGATCCCAACAGCTTTCTCAATTTGGGCAGCACTCCATTCGCTTACACCTGCATAAAGGATCTTCCCTTGCCTTATTAAATCATCAAGGGCCAGCAATGTTTCCTCCATCGGTACCTCTGGGTCATAGCGGTGACATTGATAGAGGTCAATATAATCCACGCCTAAACGTTTTAGACTGGCGTCACATTGTTCCACGATATGCTTTCTGGATAATCCACGCTCATTCGGTCCAGAACCCATTGGAAAGAATAGCTTCGTTGCTACAACGTATGAACTTCTTGGGTATTCTTTTAACGCCTCACCCAATACCTCCTCTGCCTTTCCACTTTCATAGGCATTGGCTGTATCAAAGAAGTTAATCCCAAGTTCATAGGCTTTATGAATACAATCATGTGCAGTCAGATTATTGACCGCTTTTCCATAGGTCAGCCAGCTCCCTAATCCAATCTCACTAACCTTTAATCCACTGTTTCCAAGTCTGCGGTATTTCATTTAACGTTCTCCTCCTCAGTTTTTAACTAGTAATGGCTTGCTTTTTATCAACGAGTACTTTCTTTTCCCACGCTCTGCTTTTCCATCTAAAATACATGACGATTCCTCTGAACCATTCATCCGCAATAAAGGCAATCCATACTCCTGCTAACCCGATACCAGCCTGTATTCCTAGTAAATACGACACCGGAACAGCAATTCCCCACATCGACAGAATACCCATTTTCACAGTAAAAACCGCATCACCGGTAGCACGCAGTGAGTTAACCACGATGAGATTCAATGTCCTTCCAGGTTCAAGAATTAAACATAATAATAAAAGTGTACTTCCGACTTTAATAATTTCAGGATCATCTGTGAAAAGACCCATAATCGCATCTCTAAAAATAGCAATAAGGATTGCTATAATAATAGTAATAATAAAACTAACTTTAAGGCTCTTTAGTAATTGTTTATAGGCCCCTGCAAAATCGCCAGCTCCTACACGATAACCGATTAAAATTTGTGTTCCCTGGCCAACGGCTAATGCAAACAGCATAATAAAGGACATAATATTCCATGTATAAACACGGGTAGACAAAGCTGCTGCTCCAAGCAGGGCTGTAACCGCAGTCATCGCCATCTGGCTCGTATTGTAACTAAGTTGTTCACCAGCAGAAGGAATGCCTATTTTTAATATTTTCTTAATATGCGTTAATTGGAAATCGATATAATCATTCCATTCAATTCTGATTGGGAGTCTCCTATACATGAACCAAAACGCAATGACTAATGCTGCTGCTCGGCTAAAAGCAGTTGAAAACGCCACTCCTTTAACACCCATTTCAGGCAATCCAAACCATCCATAAATCACCAATGCATTTCCAATCAAATGAATGAGGTTCATCATGACTGACACAAACATTGCTTCCCTTGTAAAGCCATTTGACCTCAAAATTGCAGAAACAGTGACTAGCATAGCCTGTAGAAATAGGGTTCCACCGACGATTGATAAATAATCGAATCCAATACTGGCTATATCCTTATCAAGGTGAAAAATCGTTAATAACGGTCCTTTAAAAATCACAAACAATACACTGACAACCAAACCCATACCCAGATTAATTGTTAAGGATATAGCAGAAGCTTGTTTGGCGTCTTTTTTTAAACCAGCCCCTAAATACTGTGAGATTAATACCGCTGTTCCGGTAGCTGTAAAATTAAATAGGAGAATAGCAAAAAAGACTAGTTGATTCGCTATACCTATTGCAGCGACAACATCATCAGAAATATGGGATAGCATGATGACGTCAGTACTTCCCATAATCATTTGCAAAAACAATTCGATAAATATCGGCCATGTTATGGCACGCAGAGTCATACGTCTTTCCTGTGAATCTTGTAAACTTTCCATCTTGATGCCCGCCTTTTTTACAGAAAAGGGTTCATATCAAGAAACTGATATGAACCTTATCGTTCGTCAATTTTTTATTTGGGAAACCAAAGTTTGGTGTCCCATCAAGATTCCAAGTAAATTCCTTTGCACAGGTATGGCGGTTGGGATTGTATAACGGATCGCCGACAATCTCTGTGTAGCTCCTTACATGGTAAACCAAAACATCCTTGCTTCCATCATCCGAAAGCAGTATCGTTGGGCCAGAGTCATGAGTTCGGCTTTATAGTTTTCCACTTAAATTCCTCCTGCTCCCTTAAAACAGTATCAGTTTTCTAAATTCCCAAATTTATAGACGGTTACGGAAGAATACTCTTTATCTTTTTCTAATACCCAGGAAGGAAATTGAGGGTGATGAATCGCATCCGGTAAACCCTGAGTCTCTAAGCAAATCCCCAAGTACTTACGTGCTGGTACCCCGGCAATCTCTCCTTCCGTTTTCATCATATTGCCAGAATAGACAACCACCCCTGCTTCATCTGTTTCAATGGTTAAGGTCCGTCCACTTTCGATGTCTTTTAGAACAATTTCTTCATCATGTTGTGTATTTAATAGGAATGGATGGTCATACCCAGCGCCGGCTAATCTATTTTGCGGATGGTCTGAATTCACTCCCGTTTGAATCATTCTCTCTGTTGTAAAATCAAATGCCGTCCCTTTAACATCGAGCATTTCTCCGCTAGGAAGCAGCTCATCATTTAACTCAAGAAACTTATCGCTTTTTATCTGTAAAATGTGATTCAATATATCTCGTTTTAAATTCCCACTTAAATTGAAATAAGAGTGATTCGTCATATTTAGAAGTGTGTCCTCATCAGACACGCCAGAATAACGTATCGATAGTTCATTTTCATTATTCAAGGTGTAAGTAACCGAAACATTTAAATTCCCTGGATAACCCTCTTCACCATTCGGACTTAAATAAGTGAATCGAACTCCAATCTCCTGTTCATTTTCGACTACTTCACTTTCCCAAACCATTTGGTTAAACCCTTTATTTCCACCGTGGAGATGATTATTATTTTCATTTTTCGCGAGTGTGTATGTTTGCCCGTTCAGATCGAAGGAACCGGCCCTAATTCTTCCAGCGACACAGCCAATTGCAGCGCCTAGAAAATAAGGATCATTTTCATATTCCTTCAAAGTATCATATCCAATAACAATATTTTCAAAGTTTCCTTCTTTATCAGGAGTAATGATTTTTGTAATAATACAGCCATAATTAATGCAGCCAACTTCTACTCCATGATTATTAACGAGAGTAAATAAAAAAACAGTTTGGTTATCTATCCTACCAAACTCCTCTTTCAAAATCTTCATAGCGTTCAACCCTTCCTTAAGAGGATAAATAGAAAAAACAATTCCATACCTGTCCGTTAGCAAATGTAACAAAGCAGGTATGGAATAAGCGTTATTAGTTACGCTTCGCCAGGCGAATTACATTCCAAGATAACTTAGGTAATACAGCAGAAACTCCGCCATTTTCGGTTCTTGCATTCCCATTAGAATGCGGGGAAACAGGTGTACCTTTCGCAGAGTTCGTTTGTTTTAAATTGCCATCGTTTTCTAGAACAATATGCTCGACTACTTCATACCCATCAAAGTTACGGATGTCCACAGCCAGTTCTAATCCTTCTTTTAGATGACGGTTTACAGCAAAGATCGTTAATGTTTCATGCTCTTCATTGTAAACAGCTGTCGACTCTAAATATGGCACATCCGTGAAATCTTTACTGTCATACTTAGGACTTGAAATAATCGGGTTTAACGAAACACCGCGTCCATACACAGAAGTATGCATATAAGGATAAAAAATCGTTTGCTTCCACGCAGGACCATTTTCTTCTGTCATAATTGGCGCAATAACATTGACCAACTGAGCCAGACAGGCAATTTTCACACGATCCGCATGCTTTAGAAGCGTAATCAGCATACATCCAACGAGTAAAGCATCTTCAAAGTTATAGATATCTTCTAACTGAGGCGGTGCAATACCCCATGGTTCAATTTGTTTATCTGCCTCATGGCTGTGATACCAAACATTCCATTCATCAAAGCTCAGATTGATATTCTTTTTACCGCGTTTTTTCGCCTTGATATAGTCTGCAATTGATATAACCGATTTAATAAAATCATCCATCTCTAGTGACAATGCTAAATAATTTGAAATATCATTGTCACGGTTTCCGTAATACTGGTGCAGCGAGATAAACTCTACATGATCATATGTATGGTCAAGAACCGTCGCTTCCCAGTCAGCAAAAGTCGGCATTTTTCGGTGCGAGCTTCCACATGCCACCAGCTCAATGGCAGGATCTACCCACTTCATTACCTTCGCAGCTTCTTGAGCGAGGCGGCCATATTCTACAGCTGTTTTATGTCCGATTTGCCATGGACCGTCCATTTCGTTGCCAAGACACCATGTTTTAATCTTGTATGGATCCTTAACACCATGAGAAATACGAAGATCACTATAATAAGAACCGCCTGGATGATTGCAGTATTCTACTAGATTTCTAGCTGCGTCAATACCGCGGGTTCCAAGGTTAACCGCCATATTTACGTCTGCATTAACTAACTGCGCCCATTTCATGAACTCATTGGTACCCATTTCATTGGTTTCAGTTGTACGCCAAGCTAAATCTAAACGACGCGGACGGCTTTCTACCGGTCCTACACCATCTTCCCAATTATATCCGGAAACAAAGTTACCACCTGGATAGCGGACGAGCGGAACTTGAAGTTCCTTAACCATTTCAATAACATCCTGGCGGAAACCATTCTCATCGGCTTGCGGATGTCCTGGCTCATAAATGCCGCCATAAACTGCTCGGCCTAAATGCTCAATGAAGGAACCATAGATTCGGTTATCAATTTCAGAGATTTTAAAGTCTTTTTCTAAAATCATTTTTGCTATATTATTGGCCATGTTCCCCTGTTCCCTTCTTCAATCTGATAGGTTTGCAAAAGCAACGGCTTTGTATCTAATAAACTATAATTCCTAAACAGCCTTTTCCCATTTTGGCTTCCCTGAAATTGGACAGCTTTTGTTTTTAAATTTGGCCCGATATCGGACAATACATCCGCTATGGGCGCAAGTGGTGCCATATTGAAGAGAAGGGCAGCTATCGCAAATCTTTAATCGTTCTAAGTAAATTTCGTCTGATACAATAACAGATAAATCCACTTCCGCTTCCTTCACGAGCTCATGGATGACTTCCTCTGTTACGATCACACTTTCAATGCAGCCTTTACATAGATTTTGCTTGTGCACTGCTTACTCCCCCTCACAAATTATTCAACCGCTAATGTAACAACAGACATGGCTGGTAGTTTGATAGATAATTTATTATTTTCAACACTTACACCTGTGAACGTAGCAGACTTTACAACCTCTGGCTGTTCGAATGTGTTATGAGCATTCATTGAGTCAGCCGTAATGATTGTTCCTGAAACCTTTGGTTCATCTCCAATTACACCACGAAGATCTAGATCTAAGACTGCTTCGTTCTGATGGTCAATGTTACAAAAGCTAATGTGAACGATACCTTCAGTATTTTTTGAAGCAGATACGGTTACCTGCGGTAACGTATGTCCGTTATATTCATAGCTGCCAAAGTCAGAATCAACAGCAAGCAGTTCTGCATCTTGGTGAACTTTGTACATATCAAACACGTGATAAGTTGGAGTAAGAATCATCTTCTCGCCTTCCGTTAAAATCATTGCTTGCAGAACATTAACTGTTTGAGCAATATTGGTCATTTGAACACGGTCAGCGTGATTGTGGAAAATATTAAAGTGTAAACCTGCTACTAGCGCATCACGTATGGTGTTTTGCTGATATAAGAATCCTGGGTTTGTTCCAGGTTCAACATCAAACCATGTTCCCCACTCGTCGATAATCATACCGACGCGCTTATCTGGATCATACTTATCCATAATTGTACTATGTTTCGTGATTAACTCATCCATACGAAAAGCTTTCTTCATCGTAACGAACCATTCGCCTTCAACGAAATCGACCGCTGATCCTTTATGACTCCAGGAATCACCAGGGACCGTGTAATAGTGGAGACTTAAACCATCCATTAACCAATGAGCATTCTTCATTAATACCTCTGTCCAATTGTAGTCATCCGTGTTTGCCCCGCCGGCAATTTTATAGATTTTATTGCCGCCATAGTTACGTACATACGTCTGATACTGACGATAAAGATCTGCATAATATTCAGGACGCATGTTACCACCGCATCCCCAGTTTTCGTTCCCTACACCAAAATATTTTACTTTCCACGGCTCATCTCTGCCATTTTCCCGGCGCCAATTTGCCATTGGTGATTCACCTTCAAATGTCATATATTCAACCCATTCTGACATTTCTTGAACTGTACCACTTCCCACGTTTCCGCAAATATACGGCTCACATTCTAGCAATTCACACAATAGCAGAAATTCATGTGTTCCGAAGTGGTTGTTTTCCACTACACCACCCCAGTGTGTATTTACCATACGCTTACGGCTTTCTCTAGGTCCAACTCCATCCTTCCAGTGATATTCATCAGCAAAACAGCCGCCCGGCCAGCGAAGAACTGGAACTTTAATATTCTTTAAGGCTGCTAATACATCGTTACGGATTCCCTTCGTATTTGGGATGGAAGAATCTTCGCCTACCCAGATTCCTTCATAGATACATCTGCCTAAATGCTCTGCGAAGTGACCGTAAATATTTTTATTAATTTTTCCTTTTGTAATATCGGCATTTACAATGACATTATTTTTCAAAGAGTATTCCTCCAGTCAGTAATAAAGATAAAATTTCTCTGAAATTCAAATGGTTCCCCGGGTGCTAAAGCTAACCATAAGAGCTCTCATACTAGTAGCCTTTATGTCGGAATTTAACGATAGATAACGTCATTCCAGCGTAGTTCATTTATGAATGATTCTGTTTTTGTGTCGTTGTTAATGACAACCATTTCAATTCCAGCTAATTCGGCAAAATCTCTCAACTGTTCGGTTGTTACTTTGTAAGAGAAACCAGTATGGTGAGCTCCGCCTGCTTCGATCCAGTTTTCAACTGCTTGATTTAAAGTTGGCTGACACTTCCAAAGCACACGTGCAACGGGTAGATTCGGCATATCCTGTTCTGGCTGAACGGCCTCTACTTCATTTACAAGAAGACGGAACCGATGTCCAAGGTCAACAATTGAAGCATTTAATGCAGAACCGCCTCTTCCATCAAATACGATTCTTGCAGGGTCTTCCTTACCGCCAATTCCTAGCGGATGAACCTCAATCTTAGGACGAGTAGCTGAAATTGTCGGACAAACCTCAAGCATATGTGCACCCAGAACCATTTCATTTCCTGGCTCAAAATGATAAGTGTAGTCTTCCATAAAGGATGTACCTTCATTACCAGCAATGATTTTCATCAAACGAACTAAGGCTGCCGTTTTCCAATCACCTTCGCCAGCGAAACCATACCCTTGTTCCATTAAGCGTTGAACAGCAAGACCAGGAAGCTGACGTATATCATGCAAATCTTCAAAAGTAGTTGTAAATGCTGTATAGCCGCCTTCCGTCAAGAATGCTTTCAAGCCAAGTTCAATTTTTGCTTGATAACGGATGCTGTCTCTAACTGGTCCATCTGTAAGACCTTCTGGAGTAATATCATATTGTTTTTCATATTCAGCCATTAACTGATCAAGTTCTTGTTCACTTACATCGTTCATACGTTGAACAAGGTCACCTACACCGTATCCATTAACTGTCCAGCCAAATTTGATTTGCGCTTCTACTTTGTCACCTTCCGTAACGGCTACTTGGCGCATATTATCACCAAATCTCGCTACTTTAAGGCTTTTACTTTCTGCAAAAGCAACTGCCGTTGTCATCCAGCTGCCAACACGTTCTCTAACTTCTTTGTTTTCCCAATGTCCTACGACAACCTTACGCTTAACCTTCAAGCGACTTGCGATAAATCCGTGTTCACGGTCTCCGTGTGCAGCTTGGTTAAGATTCATGAAATCCATGTCGATTGAATTCCAAGGGATATCACGGTTAAATTGTGTTGCAAGATGGAGATATGGTTTTTGAAGTGATGTAAGTCCCGCAATCCACATTTTTGATGGAGAGAATGTATGCATCCATGTTATAATCCCTGCGCAATTTTCATCCGCATTCGCTTCAAGAATCAAGCGGCGAATGGCATCGGAATCCTTTACAACTGATTTAAAAACTAATTTATATGGAACCGCCGGATCATGGTCTAGACCGCTTACAATTGTTTTTGAATTTTCTTCCACCGCTCTAAGTACATCTTCTCCGTAAAGTAATTGACTTCCGGTTACAAACCAAAATTCATAGGCTTTTGTTGTTAACAAGGTAAATCCCCCTCAAGGTAGTTAATAATCTTCGGTAAATCATAATCTATAAAAAAATGCTTAAAGTGTCTGATTCGATGTTTTTGTTTGGCCGTAATACGCGTTCTTCCCATGCTTTCGCAGGTAATGCTTATCTAGCAAGTGTTGTTGAATGGGGTTTATGCCAGCATTTAGCTGGAAGGTATGCAGCGCCATTTTCGCTACTTCTTCTAGCACAACGGCATTGTGCACTGCCTTATTGGCATTTTCCCCCCAGCAGAACGGTGCATGGTTAAACACTAGAACTCCTGGCAAAGCGACAGGATCTAATCCTTCTTTTTCAAACGTTTCAACAATGACATTTCCTGTTTCAAGCTCATATGCACGATCAATTTCCTCTTGAGTCATCTCACGTGTACAAGGAATCTCTCCATAATAGTAATCTGCATGAGTTGTTCCTAGTGCAGGAATTGGACGTCTTGCCTGCGCCCAGCTTGTGGCCCACGGAGAATGGGTATGAACAACTCCGCCAATGGTTGGAAAAGCACGATAGAGTACTAGATGTGTTGGTGTATCAGATGATGGGCGCAGATTTCCCTCTACAATCCGGCCTTCCAAATCTACTACTACCAAATCCTCAATCGTTAGCTCTTCATAAGGAATACCGCTTGGTTTGATGACAACAAGGTTTTGTTCACGATCAATACCGCTAACATTTCCCCAGGTAAACGTCACTAAGTTATGTTTTGGAAGCTGTAAATTCGCTTCCAAAACTTCCTTTTTTAGTCGTTCTAGCATACTGTTTCCCCCACTCTGTCCACGGAGCTAGCACTTTTAATTTTCTTTAATGTTTTCATCACGTTATTTTCACCGCGTCCAAAATAATCATATAAGCGTGCATATTCTGTATAAAGCTGGTCATAGACAACCTTATTTTCAGCTTTTGGCTGATAGACATAATCTTTGACTCTGCCCATATCCTTCGCTGCTTCCGTAATACTGTCATAACCGCCGCGTTCTTTACCCGCCGCAACCGCACCAAACATAGCAGAACCGAGCGCCGGTGTTTGAGAGGAAGCAGATATTTTAATGCTCATATTTAATACATCAGCATAAATCTGCATCATCAACGCGTTTTTCTCAGCAATACCTCCTGCAGCGTAAACTTCATTAACAGGAACACCATTTTCACGGAACGTTTCAACAATCATCCGGGTACCATAAGCGGTCGCTTCAATGAGCGCACGATATATTTCCTCAGGTTTTGTTAATAATGTTTGTCCTAGAAGCACACCCGTAAGATTAGCATCTACAAGCGTTGAACGATTACCGTTCCACCAATCCAGGGCAAGGAGACCGCTTTCACCAACGTTTAACCGACTTGCTTTTTCAGTTAATAACTGGTGGATATTTACGCCTTTTTCTTTTGCTTCTTCATAGTAGCTTGCTGGTACACAGTTTTCAGTAAACCATTCAAAATGGTCACCTACACATGATTGCCCCGCTTCATAGCCCATATATCCAGGAATGACTCCATCTTCAACCACACCGCACATACCCGGTACAATTTTTTCCTCATCACCTAGTAAAATATGACATGTAGAGGTTCCCATAATCATTAATAGTTTCCCAGGTTCCGTAATTCCTACTGCTGGGACAGCAACATGTGCATCCACATTGGCAACGGCTACGGCAGTACCCAGGTTCAATCTGGTTAACTTAGCACCTTCAACTGTGATTTCTCCAGCCTTAGAACCAATTGGAAAGATATCAGTAGATAATTTATCTTCAACAACATTTTCTAAACGAGGATCGAGCACTTTAAAAAATTCTTTAGATGGGTAGCCGTCCTGTTTATGCCACATCGCTTTATAACCTGCCGTACAACTATTGCGTTTTACTTGACCCGTTAATTGAGAGATAACCCAATCTGTTGCTTCCAAAATTTGATCAGCTGCTTCATAAATTTCAGGTGCTTCATCGAGGATTTGCCATACCTTCGGAATCATCCACTCGGAAGAAATTTTTCCGCCGTAGCGTTGTAAGAATTTTTCTCCACGTTTTTCAGCAATTTCATTCAGCCGGTTTGCTTCATCTTGTGCAGCGTGGTGCTTCCAAAGCTTGACATAGCTGTGGGGATTTTTACTATATTCAGGTTTCAAGCAAAGAGGAGTCCCAGTCTGATCAACGGGCAGGACCGTACAAGCTGTAAAGTCGATTCCTAATCCGATCACATCATCCGGGGAAACTTGTGCCTTATCTAATACTTCTGGAATGGTAACCTGTAAAACTTCTAAATAGTCTGTGGGATCCTGTAAAGCCCAATCATGGTCTAATTTGGTTGTTCCATCTGGTAAAAACTCATCCAATACTCCATGTGTGTATGGTTTTACAGCTGTTGCAACCTCTTTTCCAGTCCCAACCTCAACTAAAACGGCTCTTCCTGACTGCGTACCATAGTCGACACCAATTGCATATTTAGCCACTTTTTTCCCCTTCCCTTTAGAAAGAATACGTTTACATAATCCATGAAAAATTTTTAAAGTTTAATAGAATACGATTGAGGACGTCACATCTTACTTAGGTTTATGAAATATATTTAATACAGTTATATGTTATCCGTACAACAAGTATGATTAATCTAACGAAACATACAAGTTGATTGTTATTTAACAACAAACAGCACTTGTACGTATAACATTTAGCTTGATTTTACCACCTATTCATATTTTTTCAAGGCATTTCACTATATATTTAGAAAATTTATTCATACAAGTTAGAAGAACAGGATCCGATTTTACGTTTTTACCTGTACAACCGTTCTTTATTTTCCCACTTATGTACGTACGTGTCCTTGGTGTATAATAGATATTGTGAGATAATCAAAGTGGTTCCTACTTTTTTATAGTCCAATATTTTATTGTTATTAATATACGCTTTATAACTGTTTATATCGAAAGTGGTGATACAGTGGCCCCAAAAACAAAGTACAATATGGTGAAAGAAAATATTATGGAATGGATCGCCAGCGGTAAGGTAAAGCCTGGTGAAAAAATATATTCAGAAAATGAACTTGTTAAAATGTTTGGTGTGAGCAGACATACGGTCCGCCAGGCAGTCGGAGATCTAGTGCATGAGGGATGGCTTTATAGGGAGCAAGGAGCCGGAACCTTTTGTTCATTTAAAAAGGAAGGAATTGAGCCAACTGTTCTGCCAGCTCAAACGAATGGTAAAAATATCGGAGTAATCACAACTTATATCTCCGACTATATTTTCCCTTCCATCATTAGAGGAATTGAATCCTACTTAACAACAAAAGGGTATTCGTTAACACTTGCCTGTACGGATAACGACATTGAGAAAGAAAAACAGTGCCTGCAAACCATGTTAAGCAGGAATATCGATGGACTTATCGTCGAACCATCAAAAAGTAGTATCTATAACCCTAATATTCATTACTATTTGGAACTTGAACAACACAATATTCCATACTTAATGATTAATCAGTACTATCCACAATTATCTCCTCCACATATCGTTGTAAATGATGAACATGGAGGCTATATTGCTACTGAACATTTAATTAAACTAGGTCATCGGAAGATTATCGGACTATTTAAATCTGATGATCTCCAAGGAGTTAACCGTATGCAGGGCTTCATCCGTGCGATCCGAGAACATGGGATTCCATTCTTCCCAGACATGGTGATCTCCTACACAACCGAGGACATGAACGATATAGTTAGGAATCATTTAAACAAATTTTATTTATCAGACGATAAGCCGACAGCGATTGTTTGTTACAATGACCAGTTAGCTTTAATGGTTGTAGATGCATTAAGGAATTTTCAAATCAGCGTACCAGATGATGTTTCAATTGTTGGTTATGATGACTCGTTCTTAGCTGAGGCTTTCGAAGTAAAGTTAACATCAGTCGCCCATCCAAAAATAAATATGGGGATCGAAGCAGCGAAACGAATTGTCGCAGCCGTGGAGGGAAAAGACAATAATCCTCAGTCCATTACTTATGAACCTGAGTTAGTCATAAGAAATTCTACCGCTCCGTTAATTAGTGTAAATACGTTGGATATTCAAGAATAAGAGTTAATAGGAGACTTTGTTAAAGCCTCCCGCTTTAAGCAAACAAAAATAGATACCGCCAGCGGCGGTATCCATTTTTATTTGCACTAACTATTTTAGGCAGCAACTGTCCGCCTGAGGTGGACAGTGTCCACGAGTGGTGACAGGCACCATTATTCACCGTTATTCACCGTTATTCACCTTTTATTCATTTAAGTATGCCCATGCATATTGGGCATAGAGCTCTGCGCCTGTGGCGAGGGCGTCTTCGTCGATGTTGAATTTGCCGTGGTGATGGGCCCATTCTGTATCTTTTTCGGGGTTTCCGCTGCCGACTAAGGCGAAGCTTCCTGGTGCTTGGCCGAGATATTCACTGAAGTCCTCGCCGCCCATGGTAGGTTTTTCGTTATATACCACATCTTCGCCAAATGCTTCTGCAGCAACTTTTTGTACTAAGTTTGCACTATATTCATCGTTAATGACCGCTTTGGTTCCACGAATATATTCCACCTTTGCCGTTGCACCGTAAATCGCCGCCACCTGATCCGCATAGTGCTGAAGCTGTGTTTGAATATGGTCTCTCGTTTCAGGGTGGAAACAGCGTACCGTTCCTTCGATTACAGCATTTTCTGCGATTACATTGAACCTCGTACCGACGACCATTTTTCCAATCGTAAGAACGGCAGGATGCTGGGCGTCAATGGTTCTGGAAACTACGGTTTGAACATTCATAACAAAAGACGAAGCGACGATCGCAGCATCAATACATGCATGCGGCATGGCTCCATGTCCGCCTCTTCCCTTGAACGTAACTTTAAATAAATCTGCTGAAGCAAAAGATGGTCCTGGTGGACATGATACTTTATGGGTAGGCATCTGTGACCAGATATGGATACCAAATACGTTATCCACACCCTCCATGGCTCCTTGAGCCACCAAAGCCTTCGCTCCTTCTGCTACTTCTTCAGCCGGCTGGAACAATAAGCGTACATTACCGGGTAATTCCTCTTTTATATCATTTAGAGCTTTAGCCGCAATTAATAGCATTGATGTGTGGGCATCGTGACCGCACGCATGCATTTTTCCATCTTCCTTTGAAGCATACTGTAAATCTTTGTTAAGCTCCTCTACCTGTAAAGCATCCATGTCGCCTCTTAAAGCAACTGTTTTACCGGGCTTGCCCCCTTGAATTTCTGCAATAACACCGGTAGGTTCCGTTTTACGATAGGAAATTCCTAATTGATCAAGGTATTCACAGACAAATTGAGTAGTCTTAAATTCCTCCCAGGATACTTCTGGTTCCTGATGAAGCTTTCGACGTAATTCTGTTAGTTCTTCGCTATATGATTTAATTGCTTCTTTAATTTTTGCATGGATCATTTTTATTCCGCCTCCGTCAACTTTTTGGCTGCTTCATATAAAACCTGAACAGCATTTGCAATATCCCTTGAGTCGGACCATTCTTCCGGACAATGACTTAATCCATTTTTACTCGGAATAAACAACATACCTACATTTGTAAAATCAGAAAAGACCATGGCGTCATGACCTGCTCCGCTGTTTATCGAACATTTAGGGATATCTAATTCACTCGTCTTTCTCTTCAGTAAAGTGACGATATCCTTGTTCATTTCTTTTGGTTGTATATATAAAAGCTGCTCAACACTCACTTCAATACCTTGCTTACTATAAAAACCCGCTATGTCTTTTACTTTTTGAATCACATTCAAAACATTTTCTTCCTTGCCTGAACGGATGTCCACCGTAAATACTGTCCTATCAGGAATGACATTCGCTCCATTCGGGAATACATTTAACCGTCCAGTAGTAACGACTGTACCTTCCCCTTCTGCTGCCGCAAGTTCTGGGAATTGAGCAATCATCTTCGCTGCAGTGACTAACGCGTCTGCTCTACGATCCATCGGGGTTGTACCTGCATGTCCCGCCTGCCCCTTGACCGTTACCTCTAATTGAGTAAGGCCCACAATCGCTTCCACAACTCCAATAGGGATACCTTTTTCTTCAAGGATTGGTCCTTGTTCAATATGCAATTCAAGGTATGCCTTCATGGTTTTGGGATCTCTTTTTTTCGGAAGTGAAGGATCAAGTCCGATTTTCTTCATGGCATCAACAGCATAAATACCATCTTTATCTTTTAAACTATTAAAACCTTCCTCATCTAATAACCCAACCATTCCACGTGACCCCATCAGTCCGCCGCCAAATCTTGACCCTTCTTCTTCAACAAGCGCAATCACTTCTAAAGGATATTTTGGTGTTAACTTGTTCTCAGCAAAAAGTGCTGCGACTTCAAGTCCTGCCACAACTCCCGCAGGACCATCATAAGAACCGCCATTTGGAACGGAGTCAAAATGGGAACCAACAAGAACACTTGGTGCATCCTTCAAAGTTCCTTCAAGCTTCCCAAAAATATTACCAAATCCATCTTCCCGAACAGTTAAACCATACTCTTCCATTTTCTTCTTTATATATCGGCGTGCCTGCAAATCCTCAGGACTATATGTAAGCCGAGTAGTACCTTTACCCGGTGTAGCGGTAAAGGTACTTAATGTATCAATATGACTTTCAACCCTTGTCTGAACATGATCTAAATTTGTTTGCAACTTTGTTTCCATTTAATCCAATCCCTTCTTACAAGAATCCTACAAAGATGCCCGCTAGTACGACCGACACCATGGTAACGGTAATAAATCCTCCGACAAGCATAGGTGGAAGCATATGGCCAGTCAACATTTCTCTCTCTTTTTCATCTTCTGTTAAGGATTTAATAACCTCGTTTGTGATAATATAGTCAGCTGGAAATCCATATAAAGCTGTAAGTGAAACAGCAAAAGCCATTTCTTTACTCACTTTTAAAATCTTTCCGGCAATGAACGAGAAGATATACATCCCGATTACCCCTAGTACAATGGTGCCGACAAGCGGATAAATAATTTCAAGCATCATGCTTGGTGTCGCTTGTTTTAATCCGTCAAAGATAAACAGCATAAGCGCCATGAGGGCAAATCCGAAACCATTTGCTTTTTGTAAAACCTGCTTTTCCAAAAATCCTGCACTAGTGGCAATTACCCCGAACAATAAGCAAAGTACAAACGGGCTGATTGCCACAACTGGTGCTACTAGAGTAGAAGTTAGATAAGCTAGGTATGCAACCAATGAAAGTCTCAAAAACTTAAAAAAGTCTGTGTTATATTTTTCTGGCATATTCTTAAATAAATTCAACTCAGGCTTTGCAACCGCAGTAGCAGCAGCCACTTCAGCTGCAGCCTTTCCTTGTGCCTCTATCGCAAGTTTTCCATTGCGGTATTGTTGCAGAAGTCTCTTCCCTTCTTTTTTCAAAACGACGGAAGTAATCGGATACCCTGCAAAGCCCTGCATAACATAAATCACGATGGCAAAAACAGATAGCGAGGCAAGCCCGGCTTCCTTAGCTCCTTCTGACATAATCAAGGCGGATACAACTCCACCTACTAAAGGAGGAATGGCAACAACCACTGTCTGGTAGCCAAAAAGCAATGTTCCAATTCCAAATAAAATAGCGATAATTCCTAAAATTCCTGATAGCGCAATGACAATCGTTTTCCATTGATTCTTCAATTCTTGAAGGGAAAGTAAAGTTCCCATATTGGTAATTAATAAGTACATCATCATGGTTGCAACAACTGGCGGTACACCTGCCAATGCAACGATATCTTGCGGGAAGAATGTCCAATATCCAAAAAGGAACAAAACAGCACAAACGAATATAGAAGGCACCCATGCCTTTGTTCGTACTGCAACTAAATCTCCGATAAATAAAATGGTTAAAAGAATGACTAAAGCTAACATCTGTGACATATATGCCCCTACCTTCTTGGTTGTATTTACCAATCTTTCGTAATACGAAAGAAAAAAGTTATTATTAGAATAATAATATAATTATACTTTTCAGTCAATTAAAATAATTTGAAATATTATTGCAAACGTTTTCAACCTATTTTCCACCAAATAACTGATGAATTTTCTATATTAGAAAAAAATATAATTATTCTTAGAAAACAAATAACACCCCCAATCGAATGATTGAAGGTGTATTGTTGGAGTCAGTTAACGACTGGCACAAAAATTTTCTCGTATTGATAATCTCCATCTACTTCCTTAATTTTAATAACGGAGGCGTTTTCTACCGGTCTGAAATTCTTCAAATCTTGTATTGGCCAATTCATCAGGAATGTTAAAAGCATATGGATAAAGGCCCCATGGGTGACAACCACAATATTTTCATAACGTTGCTGCTTTCTCACACGTTCTACTACCGTATGCATAAACATCGTCGCACGCAAATAAACATCCGCAAGTGATTCTCCATTCTGAAAGCGAAAGTAAAATTGACCAGCTGCTTTGAACTCTTTCTTTTTTTCAGAGGGACGATCAGCAAAATCATAAAGATTCCCCAGCTCCCACTCTCTTATTAACGGATTCTCGAAAAACGGAACACCTTCTGGTAAAAGCGAATGAATCGCCTTAGCGGTTTGCATTGTTCTTAAATAAGGGGAACTGTACAGAACAGTCCTTGGATTAACAATTGTTTTAAAAAATTCAGCTGTTACCTGTGCTTGTTTTTGTCCCAGTTCCGTTAAATTATGCTGTGAATCATGGGTATGTGCCATAACTGTTTTATCCACATTATGCTCAGCTTCACCGTGGCGGATGAGATAAATGTTCAACCATATCCAACCCCTTCTACTTGTCTATTACCTCTATTCTACTTCAGCCAACTGCACCATTACCTTGTAAACGTTCGACAACATTTTACAACAAAAAAACCACAGCTCTAAGAACTGTGGTAGACATCAAACACTTTTATAAGTTATTAAGGAAAGTACGTATTACGTCTGCTCCTCCAATTAAGGTTCCAAACGAACCACCAATGTTGGTAAGGATAATGACTAGCAAGACCCTCGTAAATTTATTACGCCAAAAGCCTTTAATCGAAAAAACATCTTCTGATAATGTTTCAAAGTCTGCGACACTCGGGCGTTTGATATAGGCTTGTACAATCCCGGAGACCCAGCCTGCCGCCAACAATGGGTGTAAGGTGGTAATTGGTGCGGCCAAAAAGGCTGATAAAATTGCCAGTGGGTGCGCTAAGGCAGTAGCAGCACCAATGGCCGCTGTGATTCCGGTCCAAAGTATCCAGCTAATCGCTTGATCCATACCAGCGGCCGGATTAAGAAAAAAGGTAAACGCAATCAGAGCCACAATGAGCACCGGGATCGCCCACCCGATAATTTGCGGTGTTTTCGATTTTGGTTTTGTTTTTGTTAAAGCCTGCAAGTCTTGGTCATTATGAATTTCTTTCGTTATCCCCGGAACGTGCGCTGCTCCTAAAACGGCTACTACCTTCTTACCAGGTGCTTCTTTAATCTTCTGTGCTAAGTATTGATCTCGTTCATCAATTAAAGGCTTCTTTAATCGTGGAAATGCTTCTGAAATTTCAGCAAGAGATGCATTCAATGTATCTTGTGTTTTCATTTTCTCCAGTTCTTCTTCAGAAATGGACTCTTTATTGAAAATGCTATAGAAAATAGAAGTTAACAGCTGCCCTTTACCCCAAAAGCTAACATTGCTCCAAATTCGCGAAAAAGTAATTTGGATATTTCGGTCGGCTAAAACAAGTTCAGCTCCTATTTCTTTTGCTGATTCAATACCTTGGATCATTTCTTGTCCAGGTTTTGTATCAAACTGCTTAGCTAATCGGTTTTGAAACGAAGATATAGCAAGATTCATTAGAAGAAGTGTTGCCTTCTTTTCTTTAATGACCTTAAAAATATCCATTTCTCTCCATTTGCTGCCTTCCATAATCGACTTGTAGCGTTGGTCATCCAATTCGATACATACAGAATCTGGACGTTCACGATCAATAACCTCTTTCACCTGCTCTACACTTTGCTTGGAAACATGAGCGGTACCAATTAATATAATTTCTTTTCCATCCAAATCAATTCGGGTTATATTTTCTTCCGTCATAATCTACTTCCTTCATAAAAGTATACTTTTACATTTTGTCCTATCCTTATAATGAAGGACAGCCAGCAGAATTTCAACAGAAAGAATAACGACACACACATGCAAAAATAAATTATAATTTACTAGATATGGTAAATACGAGGTGATCCTTATTCAACAGTTACACATGCTGCAGCAGGTAATCAATTATATCGAAGAACATATTAAGGACCAAATAGATTCAGAGAAATTAGCTGCCATGGCAGGATATTCCCCCTACCATTTTTATCGGGTTTTTCAAAAGCATACAGGTTATACCTTAATGGACTATGTCGTCAAAAGGAGACTTCAGTATGCCTTACACGAACTCGTCAATGGAAAGAAAGTTATTGAAATTGCTATGGATTATGGATTTGATACCCACGCTGGTTTTACAAAAGCCTTTAAAAAATGCTTTGGGAGTCCTCCCAGCTTATATAAAATTCATTGTCCCAAATCATTACCGCAAAAATTAGATTTGATTTCTATTCATCAAAAGAATACAGGCGGGATTGTAATGCAGCCGATGATTGTAAATCGGGAGTCCTTCACAGTTGCTGGTAAAACATTCGAGGTTAATATGGGGAATGTATCTTATACAAGAGACGCCCCTGCCATTTGGGATCAAGAGGGGTTGGCAGACGGATCCATTGAAAGATTGCTATATCAATCACTTGCCCCTAAAAAGCATGGGGAGTACTGTATTAACTTAAGTTCTACGGCAGCAGAAGATACGTTTACCTATTTATTTGCTGTAGAATTTGACGCAGATACTTCGCTTCCGGGCGGGCTGACAACCTTGCAGCTGCCAGCAGCTACTTATGCCGTGTTCAGAACCCCTTCGGTGGAAGTGGAGAAGTTTGCTTCAGCCATCAAAGGAACATGGAAGTATATCTTGGAGGACTGGTTCCCTCAATCCTCTTATGAAGTGGATGATACCGCATATGACTTTGAGTACTATGATGAACATTGTCATCACTGGGATTTCGAAAAAGTCTATATGGAGATTCATATACCCATAAAAGATAGATGTTAGCCCATCCTTTAGATTGTCGAGAAAGGGGATTTTTCTCGGCATTTTTGTGAGTCTGACCTAGCTATATTTCATAAAATATTTCACAAGATAATTGGGTATCCTGATTACAAGATTTGTCCTAAACCTAGGTGCTTGAGGAATATCTATCTACAAGGATTTGTTTTCAATCCGGGGGATTGGGGACTACTCTTCCTGTCTATCCTCAAGGATTAGTCCTCAATCCGGGCGCTTGAGGACTAATCTTCCTGTCTATCCACAGGGATTCGTCCTCAATCCGGGGGATTGGAGACTAATCTTACTCCTATCCACAGGGATTTGTCCTCAAACTAGTGGATTGGGGACAAATCTTACCTTCTATCCACAAGGATTAGTCCTCAATTCGGGTTCTTGAGGACTAATCTTACTTCTATCCACAAGGATTTGTCCTCAATCCGGGGGATTGGGGACTAATCTTACTTCCTATCCACAGGATTTGTCCTCAATCCTGGTTCTTGAGGACTAATCTTACTTCTATCCACAAGGATTTGTCCTCAATCGGGATTCTTAAGGACTAATCTTACTTCCTATCCACAGGGATTGTCCGCAATCCAGGGGATTGGGGACTAACCTTACCTTCTATCCACAATGATTTGTCCTCAATCCGAGCGCTTTAAGCCACACCCAAATTAGAAAGAACGCTAGCATTATCACGGTTATAAAAAATAATGGCTGCCGGGAATATCCTCGACAGCCTGTGGGTGAAATCTCACCCTCTCATACTCGTTTTTCTCATAATATTTTTATATAGAAATAGGACAGGTATTAAGATAAACGCACTAACCATGACAGCAATTTTAATTGTAGTGTTTGAAGCAATCACGCCAATCACAGGACCACCGCCAATTTGACCAATTGCATCTACTTGGCCTTTAACTGAAAAAAAGGTAGCACGTGTAGAAGAATCAGGGATGATTTTATTCAGCCCAACACTTTCTAATGGGTACATAATGCTTCTTGAAATTTGGATGATGAAATAGAAAACCAACAAACCAACAGCGGCTGTAGTAAAAGCAAAACCAATTAATGCACCAATGATTAGAATGCTCCCTATAAAGAGGGCAACGTAAATATGCTTAAGCTGCTGGTGGATAGAACTATTATCAATAAAATGAAGTGCTGCAAATGTTAAGAGAACAACAATAAATTGAACCCCTCCCATCAATAAAACTAACTGACTTTCTGATAGATGGGATAGACCCGACTGCTCAATAAAGTGGGGAAGCCACAAGCGGTCAAAGCCCTCGCTATATAAGCCAAAAAATAATGCAATTAGAAATAGGACTCTCATCAGATAATTAACTCTAGAAAAATAAAGAATTTGACTCATATTTTCCTTAATATTCTTCCAAACCGATACACTCTCCACTTTTTCAGCAGGTTTAAAATTTTCTTCCTTCATAAAGAAAACTAAAAGGATGGATAGCACGACCAGCCCAATACCGCCTAAAACGATCGGCAGGTTCAGCAGATAATACCCTGCCAGCATACTTAATGGAATGGCAAGAACTTTTCCAAGATTACCTGCCTTGGCACCTTTGACAAATGCTGAAGAAGCGCGTTCTTCCCCTATCTCATCGGCAATCCAGGCTTGATGAGAACCACTTGTAAAGGTATAACCGATTCCCCAAATGATTTGAGATAGAATGACTGCCGCAAAAACCGGAAATATTCCCTCTATCATAAACCCGATTCCAATTAAGAAAAAGCCAATAACGACAGATAGCTTTCTGCTTTTTAAATCAGAGAGAATTCCTGTAGGGATTTCAAATAGGAAAACAGTTGCCTCCAACACCGTCCCCACTAAAACCAACTGCAATGGATTAAGCTGAACGGTTTCTACTTGATACAACAAGTTGACGGTAAATACAAACGTAAAAAACAATTGCGAAAAGAAACAGGTGTAAATATAAACCTGATACGGATCTTTTTTCTTTAATAAACTCATCTTCTTTCCCCCTCACCTAAATCATAAAACAGGAGCCAGCTCATTTCTTTTCCTAAATTGCGATTCTCTCCTTGAATTTGTTCAACTATTCCAAATTTTATATACTTACTATGTAAAGATTTTATTATCAAGGGGGTAAGTTATTGGAATATCTATTTGAAAACGTAAAAGAAAATATATATGTATTAGCCATTTGGGATTCTAAATGGAATTCTTATAATAACTGTTATTTTATTGTACAAGAAGATGGAATCACATTAATTGATTCTTGCAAAGAGGAGCATTCTGCTTATTTAGTTCAAGCTCTAAAACAATTGGGTAAAACACCAGATGCCATTACGCTAGTTTTAGCCACACATGGTCATGAAGATCATGTACAAGGTACAGCTCTTTTTAAAAATGCTAAGAAATTTATACATCAACAAGAACGCAGCCTTATCGAGTACCCAAAACCTGATGAGTTCCTTTTTGAGTTATCAGATCGCGGAGTCATTCAGGAGTTTGACTACATTTGGGTTGGCCACCATACTCCAGGCTCGCTAGCTTTCTACCATAAGCCCTCAAGAGTTCTTTTTACAGGTGATTTCCTCTGCTTTTTTGGCGACCCGCTTTCAAAGGATGGGTTAGTCTCAGCAGGAAACGATCTTAGACATGAATGGCTGGAATTTTTACGCAATGGAGGTGTTGTGAAAGACGAGCTGAATGCTTTTCTTCAAGGACTAACAGCTATGAATGCATTTGAAGTGGATGTTATGTGTACCGGGCACGGTGGAGTTCTGGTTGGGGATATTGAATCTTTTATCTCTGAATTGCTACATGCAGGTAAGCAATTACAGGAAATTCATGTAGATAAGTAAGTGAAAGCAGCATAAGACATATCGTTTTACGCTGCTTCTTTTTCTTATTTATTCTCTTCTTCAGCTTTCCTATCCTCTTCACTTATCGGTACGCCGCCAGCTTTTATCCCCATCGATTCTCGTATCTTTATCAAGTCAGCAATTTGCGCGTTATTTAATTCATTTGCCTTTTTTAAAATATAGGTAGAGTGCATAAGAATGTTCGCATAATGCTCAAGAGATTCCATTCGGAAGTAAGCTTCCATCAGGTCTCTTCCCCATGTAAGTGCCCCATGGTTGGCCAAAAGGACAGCATTGTGTGTGTTGCAATAAGGAGCAATGGAATCCGGCACTTCTTGTGTTCCCGGTAAAGCATACGGGGCAACAGGTACATTCCCTAACAACACAATAGCCTCTGGTAAAACTGGTTTATCAAGGGGAGTTCCAGCTATTGCAAAGGATGTTGCAATCGGAGGATGCGCATGAACGACTGCATTGACTTCTGGGTTTTCATTGTAAACTCTTAGGTGCATTTTGACTTCGGATGAAGGTTTTAAATCTCCGGCAAGGACTTTACCTGAAAGGTCCATTTTCACCATCATGTCAGGAGTCATATAGCCTTTGCTTACTCCAGTTGGTGTTGTCCAAATTTCATTAGGACCCACTTTTACGGAGATATTTCCGTCATTTGCTGCTACATAATTTCGATTATAAACCCGTCTTCCGATTTCACAGATCATTTCTTTTGCTTGATGATCAGAATCGTACTTTTTGTTATCCTGCATAAGTTAAGGCTCCTTTTTTGCAACCAGATCTACTTATTTTTTATCCATACCAATAATCTTATTTTATGGATGTTCTGTCAATTTGTTGTTTAACTTTAGTTTATAGGCGTTATGAAGGACTAATCTTAAGATTCCTTATGGAGATTTGTCCTTCATAGCCAGGATGAAAAACAAATCAGAAAATTCCTCATGGAGATTTGTCCTTCATAGCCAGGATGAAAGACTAATCATAAGATTCCTCATGGAGATTTGTCCTTCATAGCCAGGATGAAGGACTAATCAGAAGATTCCTTATGGAGATTTGTCCTTTGTAGCCATGATGAAAGACAAATCAGAAGCTTCCCCATGGAGATTTGTCCTTCATAGGCAGGATGAAGGACTAATCAGAAGATTCCTCATGGAGATTAGTCCTTCATAGCCAGGATGAAGGACTAATCAGAAGATTCCTCATGGAGATTTGTCCTTCATAGCCGTGATGAAGGACAAATCATAAGATTCCTCATGGAGATTTGTCCTTTATAGCCAGGATGAAAGACGAATCAGAAGCTTCCCCATTAGGATTAGTCCTTCATAGGCGTTATGAAAGACGAATCTTTAGATTGCCCATCGAGATTCGTCCTTCATAAGGAATACCGCGCCATCAGGCTATATCCATACCTACATGAACAAAAGAAAAAGCTGAGTCCAAATAAGACTCAGCTGTTCCAGCACTATTTTTTAAACATTTTCGGAAGGCTTTCGGTATATGGCGCATAAGCAATCCCATTTTCCGTAACAATCCCAGTGATTAGCGAATGGTCAGTTACATCAAAGGCTGGATTATAGGTTTGAACCCCATCCGGTGCCATCGGTTTCTCATACCATTTACTTGTAATTTCCTCAGAAGGGCGCAATTCGATGTGAATATCGTCTCCTGTTTGACACTCTAAATCAATCGTAGATAACGGTGCACAAACATAAAATGGAATATTGTAGTGTTTTGCAAGTATCGCAACACCAGATGTGCCAATTTTATTTGCCGCATCACCATTTACAGCTACACGGTCACAGCCAACAAGAACAGCCTGAATTTTGCCTTCCTTCATAACGATCGACGCCATGTTATCACAAATTAACGTCACATCTACTCCAGCTTGCTGCAGCTCCCATGCTGTTAAGCGAGCTCCTTGGAGTAATGGTCTCGTTTCATCTGCGTAGACTTTGAAGTTATAGCCTCTTTCCTGCCCTAAATACATTGGAGCTAATGCTGTACCATATTTGGCTGTTGCGATGGTTCCAGCATTACAATGCGTGAGTAATCCCCAGCCAGGCTCCAACAAGGACAACGCATGCTCTCCAATCGCTTCACAGATTTTTTCATCCTCTGCACGAATGTTTTCAGATTCCTCTTTCAGTGCCGCCTTCACTTCTGCCACACTTTTCCCTGCTTCCTGCTTAAACCGATCTTCCATCCGATTTAATGCCCAGAACAGGTTAACAGCTGTTGGCCGTGAAGTAGCTAAGTAATCCTTCACCTTCGTAAAGTCTGCAAAAAGAGCTTCATAGGTTTCTGCTGTCGACTTCTTCGCTCCTAAATAGGCTCCATATGCAGCAGCAATTCCGATAGCAGGTGCCCCACGGACCTTTAACTGATAAATTGCATCCCATATATCTTCCATTTCCTTTAATTCTAGGAAGTTCGTTTCGTTTGGTAAAACGGTTTGATCTAATAATACTAATGTATCATTCTCATCATCTAGTCTTACCGATTGTATGACGGTAACTGGATTTTGCATAGATTTAAGCCCCTTTCACAGATGTAAGTTCAGCAGTTTGAATCACATTGATAAAATCTGCCCCAGTTTTAATCGTTTCGCGATTTAATATGAATGTCTTTCCAGCGGTTAAACAAATTTTCTCTGCCCGGATCCTAGCTTCACGATCCTCAATGGAAGTGATATCCTTCACCTTCGCAAGCCCGATAATTCTTCGTAGTAGTTCGAGTCCCGCCACAGCTGCAGTATCTCTTAAAATACTATCCAAATAATATTCCTTAAATCCTTCATAGCTTGCTGCCCGGTCTTTTGCATTTTCGTCCCAAGCTTTGTTGAATTTATCTGTAAATAAATTTACAACATCCTTAATCGTAGTGACAAGATGATTTAAATAATCATCTCTTGTTTCCTCGTCTTCAATCGTAAACTTCCCGTTTGCATAAGCAAAAATAAGATTGGCAATCACATTCCCAATATCATAGCCGGCAGGTCCATAAAACGCGAATTCAGGGTCAATGACCTTGGTAGAATCTTCTTTTATAAAAATAGATCCAGTATGGAGATCACCATGAAGCAGCGATTGAGCATTTGTCAAAAACTCAAATTTTAATTTCGCGCTTTCCAGTACTAATTTTTTATCATTCCAAATGTTCTCTTTTACAAATTCCATTGAACCCTCAAACACCTCATTACGAGGGCAGTTATAAAAAGGTTCTGTGTAAACCAAATCTTCTGTTATTTCACAAAGCTCTGGGTTAATGAATTGCTTCACGAGTTCCTTCTTTTCCTTATGTTCTACCACCACATCCGATGTGAGTAATAAAGTATTCACTAGAAAAGTAGAAATATGGTCAGCAAAAAGCGGAAACTTCTTATGCTTTAATAAAGCCGTTCTCATAATCTCATGATCGGATAAATCATCCATCACCGTGCAGTTCATAATTGGATCATATTTGTATACCTTTGGTACAAATCCTGGTGCTAGTTTGTATTGGAGTCCAAGTATTTCATATTCAATCCGGTTCCGGTCTGGTGAGAGTTTGAATTCATCCGAGATTCGTGCCACCGGTCCTGCTTGTTTAATAATGATAGATTGATTGTTTTTACCATCTACTATTTTAAAAACATAGTTTAAGTTACCATCGCCAATTTCTTTACAGGTCAATTCTGCTTCTTTTGGAAAAAGATTGATTGCTTTTGCATATTCAATCGCGTCTGCTTCCGTCATCGTGAAATATTCAACTGTAAAATCTTTCATACTGAACCCCTCCAATTATTTCTTTTTATAGTAAGTTAACGCAAGTGCGAGAGCCAGCACCGTTCCCTTCACAATATCCATTGCGTAATAAGGAACAGACATCATGACGAGACCATTTTGAAGAATTCCAATTAACACCGCTCCAACGAAGGTACCAAAGGCATTTGGTTTGCCGGCACCTAATACTGATGACCCAATAAACGCAGCAGCTACTGCGTCCATTAAATAAGGTGCACCGGAATTAATTTCCGCTGTCATAACTCGTGAAGCTAGGACAATTCCACCTATGGCCGCAAATGTTGCCGACATAAGATAGGCAGCTATTTTATATTTATTAACGGGAATACCAGATAATCTTGCTGCTTCTTTGTTTCCGCCAATCACGTACATATAACGTCCATGTTTCGTATAATTCAGGAAAATATGCACGAGCAGAACCGCCGCAATCATGATAATAATAATCCAAGGGACTTGCCCTATTTTTGAAAAGACTTCCGGAATTGTACCTGTAGAGAATGATCCATCCGGCATAATCATATTTTGGGAAACCGTAGCCCCTTTTGTATAAGTTAAAGCAATCCCTTGTATGATAAACATTGTTGCCAAAGTCATTAGCATATCAGGAATTCTAACTTTCACAATCATAAAAGAGTTAAACGCACCTACAACAAGTGCAGCCCCAATCGCTGCTAATAGTGCCACGAAGATGTTTTGCGAAAACCATACAAACATGGAAATGACGACTGCATTGGTTAATGAGACGGTTGAACCAACGGATAAATCAAAGCCGTCCACCGATAAGGATATGGTAATCCCGATTGCAATGATCGTGACGATCGATATGGACCTTAGAATATTAACAATGTTCCCGCCATCCAAAAAAGCAGGACTCGTAATCGAAAAAATGACAATTAGCGCTAAGATTGTTATTATCGTACCGTATTTGTATAAAAAATCAAATAATTCAAATCCCTTTTTTGAGGGCTTTTTTTGCTGAACTTCTGGGTTCGCAGTGCTCACTCTATTTACCCCCTGTTGAATAAAATAATAATTCTTCTTCATTTGTTGATTTGGTATCCAGCTCTTTAGCCACTTGTCCATCATAAACCACATATACACGGTCAGTAATTCCTAAAATTTCTGAGAATTCACACGATGCGTAAATGATCGATTTGCCGCGTTTCGCTAACTGTGAAATGAGTTCAAATATATCTTTTTTCGCACCAACATCAACACCCTTGGTTGGTTCGTCAAAAATATAAACTTCTGCATCGGCAATCAGCCATTTACCAATCGCTACTTTTTGTTGATTGCCGCCAGATAGATTTTGTACCCTCGTTTCTTGAGAAGGTGTTTTGATCCCCAGACTGCCAATCATCTGACTTGAAACTTCCTTTTCTCTCTTGAAGTCTAGGAAGCTCAAAACTTTTGCAAACTTTCCTAAGCTTGCAGCAGTAAGATTGGCCGCGACACTCTCCTGTACCAGAATACCTTCCTTTCTTCTCTCCTCTGGTACCAGTGCCAAACCTTTTTTAACCGCTTGACTGGGATCCTTTATTTTCGCCGTTGTACCTTTTATTTTTATTTCACCTGCAGTAACTTTCGAAGCACCGAATAATGCCTTACAAAGCTCCGATTTTCCTGCACCTACCAATCCGGCAATTCCAACAATTTCCCCTGCATTCACATGCATAGTAAAATCCTTAATCATCCCTGTATCATAAAGTCCGTTTACCTCTAAGATATGATCTCCGATTTCCCCATGGTATTTTGGGAATTGTTCTTCTAGTTTTTCCCCGAGCATATACTCTACAACTCTGTTTTGGGAGGTTTCAGCAATCTTCTCTTTACAAACGAATTCACCATTTTTCATTACCGTGATATCGGCGCAAACCTCAAATAACTCTGGAAGACGATGTGAAATAAAAATAATTCCGACATTTCTGCTTTTTAAATCTCTGACAATCCTGAACAGTTCCTTGGTTTCTGAGTGACTTAATGGTGCTGTCGGCTCATCCAAAATGAGAAATTTACATTGCTTAACCAATGATCGTGCGATAATGACCATTTGCTTTTCAGCTAACGTTAGTTCACTTACTAATGTCTTTGATGAAATCTTTACATGAATGCTTTCTAATATGTCCGTTGCCTTTTCGTGTATATGCTTCCAGCTAACGAATTGTTTTTTTCCCATATCATTTACGGTTTCATTTAGCATGATGTTTTCGCCAACCGACAAATACGGGATTAATGCTGTGTCGACTTCTTGATAAACAATTTGAATACCAAGCTCTTGCGCCTCCTTAGGCGAGCGAATAGTAACCTTTTTTCCATCCAAATATATTTCACCAGTATAATGATGATAGGCACCTGAGAGAACCTTCATTAACGTTGATTTACCAGCCCCATTCGCACCGATAAGAGCATGAGTACTACCTGTCTCTGTCGAAAAGGATACGTCATTTAACGCTTTTACACCCGGAAATTCAATCGAAATATTTTTCATTTCTAATAATGTTGTCATGCTCAGTCCCCCCCTTTCGTTAAATCTTTCGAAAATTCAGCCTCTCCCTATCATACTATTTCTCGCTAAAGTGGTAAAACTCTATGTTTATATTGGAAATTAATACTAGAAACAAAACAAAATCAGCATATTCCCTGGAACTGCTAAGGGATTCTGCTGATTTTTTATTATACTAATTTAATAATTTTTCCTGAATGGATAGATTCATAACATGCCTCAATGACACGCATATTTTGGATGGCATTTTCCCCTGTATAAGAAGGTACACCATCCTCCAAAATCACCTGTGAGATATGCTCAACTTCTTCTCGGTAGATATCAGCAACGATTCTTTCTTCCCTTGTTCCAGTTTCGGTTTGAACGATAATAAGTCCTTCTCCCTCATGATTATCTGGACGGAAAGCTCTCGGAACTTTTATTTGACCGGCAGTTCCAATCACCTCATACTCTGCCCTAAATGCCATATCAAAGCTGCAATCAAAATGAGCATGAACACCATTTTCCATCTGCATATAGCCGAAAGCGGATGTATCTACTCGATAATCTGGATCCATATTGGCATGAACGTGGACTTCTACCGGCTCAGCACCTGTGATATTCCGAATGGCATGAATGGCGTAACAGCCAACATCATAAAGACTTCCTCCACCCTTTTCCGGATCCGTTTTGATATTTCCTTCCCATTGGGCAAGTGAAAAGGAAAAGCTGGCCCGCATGAATTTCACTTCACCAATCTCTCCGCTTTTGATGATTTCTCTCACCCGTTCATGCTGGGGATGAAATTGGTACATAAAAGCTTCCATAAATTTAACATTTTTCTCCCGGCAGTACTCCACCATTTCTTTTGTTTCGTCAGCCGTTAAGGAAGCTGGTTTTTCACATAAAACGTGCTTTCCGTGATTGGCCGCTTCAAGCGTCCACTTTTTATGTAGATGGTTTGGCAGCGGGATATAGACTGCATCTATCTCTGGATCTTGAAGCATATCTTCATAACTGGTGTATGACTTTTCGATATTAAATTGAGCAGCTATTTCTTCCGCTTTACCACTGCCTGAGGCAATTCCTGCAACAACAGCATTTTGCGCTCGTTCAAACGCCGGGATTAATGATTTTTGCGCTATTTTTGCCGTACTTAAAATTCCCCATCTTACCTTTTTCATCGTTTATTCCACCCTCAACCTTCAGTTTTTAATATAACCAATTTTATCGATGATCTCTTGACCTTGCGCACCTTGCATCCACTCCAAAAAGGGGCCAATGGTCGGCTTGGTGTTATTCTTTAATGTTATCGCATAAAGGTTTGCAGTGAAAGGATATTTTCCGCTTGCGATATTCTCAGGTGTTGGCTCGACTCCATCTATTGCAAGTAGTTTAATATTTGCATGGTCTCTCATGCCCGTAGCAAAAAAGCGGAAAGAGAATCCGATTGAATTATCGTAATTCCGGTAATCAGCAACCTGTTCGATAATCCCTCCCATTCCTTCTGGAACATCTTCCTTCAAAGGTTCCATGATTGGCGTATCACTCATAATCTTTTCGAGCAGCGTTTGACTTCCGGAATTTTCAGGTCTTTGAAAAGCAATGATCCGCTCGTTCTTTCCACCAAGTTCTAACCAACTTTTTATTTTTCCGGAATAAATGCTTTGGATCTCGGAGACATCTAAACTATCAACTTTATTTTTCGGATTGACAAAAAAGACAAATGCCTCCTTGCCAATGGGCGTCATGACTAATTCCTTCCCTTGCCTTTTAGCCATTTCCTGCTGCTCTTTTGATGGTTCTGCACCAAAGTATATGTCCACCACACCAGACAATAGCCTCTCATAGGCATAAATGGTATTTGTGAAGGAGACAATCTCTGATACGTTCGTGACATTACTGATGTTTTCGTAGACATTGTTAGCAAATGCGGAATAGACAGGAAATGCTGCTTCTGCACCATCTAATACAGGCATATCGCTAGGCTTTTTAATCTTAAAAGTAGATGGAGATTCTAGTTTAGGCAGGATATTTCCTGGATTTGTCACTTCATAAGGAGTTAAATCGGTAGAAGAATAGCCTCCGCCATACTCAAAACCATAGGACGGCAAAACTGTTTTACTCCTTTGCCACTGAACAGCCGACCCCGTACCCATCGCCACGACGAAAACTGTTAATAGAGTCAATGTCTGCTTCTTATTAAAAGCGGGGCGAGCCCTCTTTACCAAAAATGATGTGAAAATAGAAAATACAAATGCTAATTCATAGGCTAAAGGTGCCCATAGAAATAATCTTCCCTCGCCCATTAGTATTGTCATAAAAAAAATTGGTGCCATAGCTATATGAAAAATACCATAAACTAACCATGAATCTGCTCCATAAAACCCACTGTTTATAAGCATGAAAATGGCCCAGAGTACTGCAGTATAAGCTAGCGGAAACAAGAATAGAAGGCTCCGCCCTTTTTTATCATCTGTTTTGTGCAGTGTTCTACTTGCGATACCGCCAGCAGTAAGTCCACCGATGACCACTGTTAGAATAGTAGTCAACAAGAAGTTATTTGCTTGAATAAAAATGGTGATAAATGAAAGAACGAGTGGAACTACACCAAAATACAAAATCAGTGGAAGTATATTTTTTTTCATGGAATGCCCCCTCCTAAAAATCTCTTGTATGTATTTAGTGTAATTTTACACTTTATTCTATTATTTTACAACACTTCCGTTAAATGGAAACTGCGTAGTCAGATTGAACAGGGACAGAGGGGGTTCCCTTGCGCTTGTCCGAATGAGGACGTACAAAAAAGGGTCCCATTCAACTCTTCGAATGGGTAAAATAAATATTTTATTTTTATCAGAGGGACTGCCATATCCAGCTTTTGTAAAAAAGGAGGATTTATTTAAGAAAGATAGAATACTAAATTTCTAATCCTAAATTTGGAGGAAGAGCTGAGTGGTATCTAATAATCATATATCTACAAAAATTAAGCTTCGTGATCTTCAGTTACCGGAAGACTATAAACATATAGCCCAACTGTTTAACTCCATTCAACCTGGTTCTGCAACTGTTGAAGCTCTTGAGGAAGAGGATCGCCATATTCCTCAAACATCTACACTCACATTAAACGAGAATGGCCTGCTATCAGGTTTTGGGAGAATAAGAGTGTTAGCAGAAAACACAGCTGGTCAGGTCATAGGCTTTGGTTCCTCATGGAGGGCTCCATGGAGTGATCCAGGTGAACTTGCGAGTACTTTTTGCGTTCATCCAGACTATCAAAGACAAGGCGTCGGAGGATTGATTCTTTCTCATCTCGAAGATTGGGCTGCCAGTCATAAAGCTTCCGTCTTACTTTCTGAAGTAAAGGATTGGATTCCAGGCTCCCTTCCCTTTGCACAAAAGCATGGTTTTTTACTGGATGCTCATATTTTTGAGTTAAGGTTAGACGTGAATACACTAGACGTATCCAAACTTTCAGACACTGTACATAAATTACAAAACTCCGGTATTACCTTTATTACCTTAGCTGATATAGCGGGTGAGGTGTCAGAACAGAAATTGTATGACTTATATGTAGAAACATCAAAAGACAACCCAGGGCAATCCGGAAACCTTCCTGCCTTTCCAGAGTGGCGGAAGGATGCACTCCCAGAAAATTATTCGAAAGAAAAATGGGTATTTATTGCTCTCGACGGTGATCGATTTATTGGCGTTTCCACTCTATTTAGTACGGAAGAAACGGGAGTTATGTATACGGATTATACTGGGGTGAGCCAACACTTTCGCGGACGTGGAATTGCCAAAGCGCTTAAACTTCTGTCCATTCAAGAAGCCATAAGTGAAGGAGCTCATACGATGACAACGGAAACGGAAGCGGGAAATGAGGCCATGCAAAAGCTTAATAGAGGTTTAGGCTATGTACCTGGTAAAGGTCATTACCGTATTTGCAAACCATTATTATAGGAGGATATTTATCGCAAAAAAAAAACGATTCTCAACATTATTTTTGAGAGTCGTCTCTAAACAAACTTACCATGTACTCTAAATCATTTTTAGTCCATTGTTTTTGAGCAAATGCTGCCACAGCAATGTATTTTCCATAAGTATCCATGAAACTTTCGATTGCTTTTTTCATATTATTACCACCTTTGTAAGATTTATATCTTCATTATCGTACATAAGGGTCATCTAAAACAAAGCGATAGAAAACGGAAATATTTGCCATAAAAGCGACAACAAATTATATGTAAGCGTGTTTCATGCAGCTTTTTCTTATCTTTTCACTGTTTTTCATTTTTTGCATTTTGGATAATTTCTCCGTACAGCTGACAGTAATTCAGGGAAGAAGAGCTATCTATTTTACAAGAAATAGCACTACTTGATTAAGCAGTGCTATTTCATATGCGTTTGGTGATAATTTACGTTTTATAATTGGTAAAGGGATTTTTAAATGACAGGGTAAAAAGGTTCATACCTAGGATTCGTATAATACGGCGGCCTTGGACCTATTTTCGGCATTCTCCAAGGATTTGGATTGGAGTTATAGAAGATTTCCTCTTTTTCAATCGAGTGATTGATTAACAACAGCTTTACTTCGGTGTTTAACCTATAATAGTACAAGCTCATTTCCTCCTCAGAGTTTTTCCTACACTTTATTCAATTCTCTCAGTATGGTGAAAGACCATGCACAAGTTTCGCCCAATTGTCATACAGTAAAGCCAAAATGGTTTTTCTAGGAGGTTTACCGTGTCACCACAAGATAATCAAAAATATCCTATGTATCCCCATTACGGCAAGATAACCCGGTACGAAGATATTCCTCTTACTGTTCCGGAACAGCGTCAGCTTCGCCAGCCAGGAGTAGAAAAATTAATGGTTCCAAGACCGATTATTGAAAATCCAAATGAGAAAGGCAGCGGAAAACTTGTAGGGAAAGCTGCACTTATAACTGGCGGCGACAGCGGAATCGGTGCAGCCGTAGCAATTGCTTTTGCCAAAGAAGGCGCAGATGTTGCCATTTCTTATTTGGATGAGCATGAAGATGCCAATCGAACAAAGACGCGTGTCGAAGAACTTGGACAACGGTGTCTTTTGCTGCCTGGCGATGTAAGAGAAAAACGGCAATGTATGGATATCGTGGAACAAACGGTCCAAACCTTCGGACACCTTGAAATTCTCTGCAACCATGTCGGGATTCAGTTTCAACAATTAAGCTTACTGGACATTACCGATGAGCAGTTTGATGAAACCTTTAAAGTTAATGTTTACTCCCACTTTTACACAACCAGAGCTGCGCTTCCCCACTTAAAGGCAGGGAGTTCCATTATTAACACAGCCTCAGTAGTCGCATATTACGGGAATGATCAATTGATTGATTACTCTGCAACAAAAGCTGCTAACGTTGGTTTCACCCGGGCATTGGCTAACAACTTAGTTGATAAGGGTATTAGAGTAAATGCTGTGGCACCCGGCAGGGTATGGACTCCGCTCATTCCATCCAGCTTCTCTGCAGACCAAGTTCCGCTTGCGGATAACCCGATGCAGCGTCAAGGTCAGCCCTTTGAACTCGCCCCTGCCTATGTTTATCTAGCGTCAGATGATTCTCGCTTTATGACCGGTCAAACCATTCATGTTAACGGCGGACAAATTATGTCATCATAACGCCAAATGTAATAGTTCATGACTCGTAGAATCACCATTTCATGTAATCTACGCTTTCTTGGTAGAGTGTTTTAGCTGCTATGCAGCTTTTTTTATTATAACCTTTAGGATGCCTGAATCCATTTCGTGAATTTATGAAGTTGGAATTGCTATAACGAGGGTTTACAATGTAATGAGTAGGATTTTTATAAAGGAAGTGAAAATAATGGATTTCACTACGGTTATGCAGGAACTAGAAACACTCGGTAAAGAACGAATCAAAAAAACGTACATAAGTAATGGTGCACATGAGCCGCTTTTTGGTGTCGCTACCGGCGCAATGAAGCCTCTTGCGAAAAAGATTAAGAAAAATCAGCCTTTAGCTGAGGAGCTTTACGCCACTGGGAACTATGACGCCATGTATTTTGCCGGTATTATTGCGGACCCGCTGGCAATGACTGAGCAGGATTTTGAGCGTTGGATAGATGGGGCGTATTTTTATATGCTTTCGGACTATGTAGTTGCCGTAACGTTGTCTGAGACCACTATTGCCCAAGCTGTTGCCGATAAATGGATCACAAGCGGTGAAGAACTTAAAATGTCAGCAGGATGGAGCTGTTACTGCTGGCTTTTGGGTAATCGCCCTGACACCGAATTTAGCTCCAATAAACTAGCTGGTATGCTTGATCAGGTAGAAAAAACGATTCACGATTCTCCTGATCGAACGAAATCCGCTATGAATAATTTTATGTACACCGTTGGAATTTCCTATTTGCCGCTCCATGAAAAGGCGGTTGAAACCGCTAAGGCTGTTGGTCCAGTCGAAATCAGGCGGGACAAGAAAAAAAGCAGCACTCTGCTTGCGTCTGAGAACATTCAAAAGGAATTAGATAGAGGCAGGTTAGGTTTCAAACGCAAGTATGTTAGGTGTTAGGAAACTCTAAACACGAAAAAAGGATAGTAGAGCAGTTTCTTATCATGCTCATCTATCCTTTTTGTCTTATTTGGATGAAGCTGCCCAATTAAACAGCTTTGCATATTGAAAAAACAACCCTAACAGACCGCCCACGATACTTGGGAAAAGCCATCCTAATCCATTTGTGTATAGCGGAATGAAGTTAAGAGCTGTCGTAATGGATGCTACTTCAATACCAGCAGTTGTTAAGCCATCATAGATACTAACAATACCTGCTCCAATGATCGCCCCTATATAAACAGCCCTCCACACCGGTATATAGGAATGTAATAAAGATAATAAAATCAGAACAATCGCAATCGGATAAATACTAATGAGGAGTGGGATGGAAAAAGCAATTAATTGACTTAATCCTAGATTCGCCATTGTAAAACTAAATAAACAAAGAATGGTTACAACCACAGGATAGGAAAGTCTAGGAAATCGTTGACTTAGATACTCACCACATGCTGCAACCAGACCTACAGAAGTAGTTAAACAGGCTCCGGTAATAACCAGTGCAAGAATGATGGACCCGAATGGTCCAAATAAAAGGGAAGTGACAGATGAAAGAATTTCTCCGCCATTTTCCTGCATTCCAATCCCCTCAACGCTTGTCGCACCAATAAAAGATAATGAAATATAGACAAATGATAACCCAATTCCTGCAATAATCCCAGATTTAATCGTATAAGAACGAATAACAGATGCTGTTTTAATTCCCATTTCCTGCACGCGGTTAATGACAACAACGCCAAAAACTAGAGCAGCAATTGCGTCCATCGTTAAATACCCTTCGACAAAGCCGCCAAAAAACGCTCCGTCTCTGTATTTTCCTGCCGCCTCACCCACAGAACCAATAGGAGAAGCAAATCCTCTGATTGAGATTACTACGATTAATAGCAACAGTACTGGAGTAAGAACCTTTCCTACACGATCTACTAACTTTGCAGGATTCAGTGCAAGCCAATAGGTGATAAGGAAAAATACAAATGTTGAAACAAATAACCCCATGCTGCTCTCGTTTGGCAGGAATGGAGCAACACCGATCTCATATGTTACCGTTCCGGTACGCGGTATTCCAAAAAGTGGTCCAATCGTTAAATAAATAATAACCGGAAAGACCTTAGCGAATGTGGGATGTACTCGATTGGATAAGTCATTTAAATCCCCGCCTGATCTTGCGATGGTGAAGACAGCCAATAGCGGCAGGCCAACACCCGTAACTAAAAAGCCAATAATAGCTGATAAAAGGGATTCACCTGCTTGCTGACCTAGTAATGGCGGAAAAATAATATTTCCAGCGCCTAAAAATAAGGCGAACATAAAAAAGCCCAAGGCGATGATTTCTTTTAATGGTAATTTCCTTTCCATGTGAAGCTCCAATCTATCGAATAATTTTGTACAGTTGATGATTTCAGAAAAATAAAGAGTTAATGAGTTAGGGGGTATCGTATTAACTATATTAATATACAAAATATCAGGATAAACTGCAAAGAATTTTTAAAATAGTTGTTCAATTTCTTATTGGAAGTTCTTCCATAAAAAAACCAGTATTCAAATTAAGGTAAATAAGAGCAGACACCTGGCAATTTCACCAGGTGTCTGCTCTTATTTCGATAATAACGCTAATACGGTATCTAAAAGTACATTAACCCCTTTTTCACAATCTTCCCATGAGGTAAGTTCTTCTTCACAATGACTTTTCCCATTAAAACTTGGAACAAAAAGCATGGCAGAGGGTACAAGGCTGGCAATAAATTGTGCATCGTGTCCTGCACCGCTGACCATTCTTATGTGGGTGTATCCCAGAGACTTTGTTGATTTTTCTAATTGAGTAACGACTTCTGTATCAAACCAAACTGTATCGCGCTCCCATAATTTCGTTGTTTTTACCTCGCAGCCTTCATTTAAGCCTCGTTTTGGGAGTTCTTCAACAAATTCTTTAAATGTTGTGACAATCTTAGGATTTTTGTGCCTTGCTTCTAAGGAAAATACAACCTTATTCGGAATGACGGTATGAATACTCGGATATACGTTTACCCTGCCGATGGTAAAAACTAATTCCTCATCTAATGTCCCTAATACGCTGCGAATATCATTAATAAGATTGTTAGCAGCAAACAAAGCATCTTTTCTCATACTCATCGGTGTAGTTCCGGCGTGGTCAGATTCACCTGTTATTTCAATATCATAGCACGCCATTCCAACCACGCATTCGACAACGCCAATGGACTGTGCTTCTTTTTCAAGAATAGGACCTTGTTCAATATGCAATTCTAAGAATGCAGTCCCCTCTTTTAACCGATTCTTTACATCCCCTTCATACCCGATCGATTTAAGTGCTTCGCCAAACGTAATTCCCGTGGAATCCTTCTTTTTTACCATCATATTCTTATCAAATTTGCCGGAAAGCACTCCAGACGCCATCATAGAAGGCTCAAATCTTGCACCCTCTTCATTCGTAAAATTAACAAGTGTAATCGGGATTTGCGGTTTGATATTATTTTCTACCAGTGTTCGGACAACTTCTAAACCAGCTAACACTCCTAGCACTCCGTCAAATCTGCCGCCTTTTTTAACCGAATCCAAGTGGGAGCCTATCAGTATGGGCGGCTTATTCTCTGTACCTTCGAGAGTGGCATACATACAGCCCATGTCATCAACCTTAACGGTTAAACCTAATTCCTCACAGCATGACCGAAAAAAATCTCTGGCCAACCGATCCTCATCTGATAGTGCCAGCCGGGTTACACCATTATTCTCAGTCTGGCCAAAGCGCGCAAATCGTTCAAGCTCATTCTTTAATCTTTCCCCATTAATTAAAAGCTTTTGCCGCTGCATGCATATCTCTCCTTTTAAATGATGGTTGGGTAGTCAGGGAGCCTTGTATTATATTTATGTGAATATTTCGTTAATATTAATTATCTAATGTCTGTTATGATACAAAATATCGACTAATTTCATTTCGTTTGTTACGTAGGAATTTCCTGCAGATAAATGTTTATATTTTTCGCTTTTGGTATAACCTATGTTCGAATATAGACTAGAAGTAAATATGGGGGTATGGTAATGTCAGAGTTAGAACCTTTAGAGTACCAAACAGGAGCACCTATACTGGATTACGATATTATTGATATTAAGAACACGGCCAATGGGTTTTTGGTCCTGCTCGATATTAATTTAGACAGCGGTTATTCATTATCAGGAACAACTCTGGAAATTACTCATGAGGATTTACAAGGTTATGATACAAATGAGATTGAAGAGGGTATTAAATATGCATTGGGTTTTTTTAATAAAGAAATCCAATAATCTTTTCAATTATGATGGAGTGGTAATATGCCAAAGGCAAAGGCAAAAAGTGGAGTAGGCAGAGGGACAGGAAAAAAGGGCTGGAATCGTTGGCAAGCGGGTGCGAAAAAAGCAAAAAGTGCGAAGCCTTATGTCAGCAAAGGAACTAAACGAGCGGCGTCTGAACAGGAATCAGATAAAACCGACTGATGTCGTTCAAGCATTTAATCAAACGTTTGATTAGTTTACCAACCGATTCAATCAAACGTTTGATTCGTTTTTTTATTCCCGTTCTATTGTGTAATGCTGATCAATTATTTCATGATTAGAAAATACACGCTCTACATAATGAATTTCTTTATCAGACATTAATAAGACCGTTGAACTCCTTGTCCCATAATTTTCACTCTTAATAAACATGGCTGATAGCATTCTCTCCCATTCTAATGATACGCCAGTTTGAGGAAGGTTTTCATCCGGAGCTGGGTCGGCCTTTTGGAGCAGCGTTAAAAGGTCTTCAACTAAATCCGTCTTTTGATTGTTGATGATTTCTGTTAAACCAGCTTTGCCCAGTTTCACTTTAGGCCAGTCAGTATTTAATAAATGGTTGCTGACACCGTATATCCCAGGCGATATCTTCTTTAATTCCTGACCGACATTAGAATAATAGTATAAATGATCCCCATTACCAGCCAGCAAATTGTACCCAGGGTACCTGTCGTGATTTCTAGCCAGACTCTTCATATACTCTATCATTTCTCCGTTGTACTTGAGTGCGCCTGATACAAGCTCCCCCCGTGAACGTTTACCCTCCGTCACTTCAGTTGGATTCCGATAATTTGTTAAGGCAGCAAACTGGCCGTTTTTTGTAACACCCATCCAAGTACCCATTTTTTCTAAATCCCGTCCAGCAAGGATTTCAGAGTCATCCTCCCAAAAGTGAGCAGGAACAGTAGGTCTTTGATAAAATTCATCTCGATTGGCAGCAACGATCAGCTTATATTCTGGATGTACTTTAGAAGCAAATAAAATTAAACACAAATGCTATTCACACCCATTCTAAAAGTGGTTCTTCCTGTTTATACCATTCTATAGTATTCCACGAAAGGAATGAAGCTAAAAAACCCTTGACCTGAAACGCGTTTCATAGAATAGGATGTTTTTGCAAGGCTTTGCAACGCTAAGTCGGCGTAACCACAATGGGCGTAACGGCAGCGTTGCATATTACTTAATGCTATAAAAAAGACATCCTTTAAAAGATGTCCTTCAATGATTATTTTTTCTTAGCATGTTTCCGCATATCAAAGGCGACGGCTACGATGATGATAGCTCCTTTTACGATGAATTGAATGTATGGACTAACACCTAGGAAGGCTAATCCGTAGTTTATAACTTGGAAAATTAGAACCCCAGTGATGACTCCAGGAACAGTTCCAATCCCGCCTGATAAGGATACTCCACCTACTACACAGGCTGCAATCGCGTCTAACTCGTACATATTACCAGTATTGTTGGTTGCACTGCCAACACGGCCAGCTTCTAATGTACCTGAGAATCCATATAATAAACCAGCAATCATGTAAATAATGATAATATTTTTTGCAACGTTAACGCCGGAAACCTTTGCAGCTTCAGCATTTCCACCAATTGCATACATATTTTTACCGAGTTGTGTTTTATTCCAAACAACCCAAATAATGATGGAAAATACAATTGCATATAAAATCAGGTATGGAAATTCATATTGACCTAGTTTGATTCCTTTTTGAGCAAATGTTGTAAAACCTTCACTTAATCCGCCGATTGGCTGTGCTCCATATGGAGGACGGTCAAAGTAGATTGAAGTGATTCCATAAACCCCAATCATCATACCTAAGGTTGCAATAAATGGCGGTACGTGAAACTTAGAAACGATAAATCCATTTAATGTTCCGAATAGCCCAGTTACTACCATTGCAATGATAATTGGAACAAATAAAGGTAATTCCGGTAAGTTAGGATACATTTTATAGGCATAATCACCTGCTTGAAGCAAGGAAGCTGAAACTACAGCCGCAAGTCCGACCATTCTTCCAGCAGATAGGTCTGTTCCTCCTAAAATTAAAATACCTGCGATTCCAAGAGCAATAATAATCCTTGAGGATGACTGACTTAAGATATTAATTAAGTTAGTCATAGACAAAAAATCAGGCGACGCAATCACAATCCCAATAACTAGTAAAATCAAAAATACATAGATAACATTATCGAACAGCCATTTTGTAACCGTTGATCTTTTAGTGGCCTGAGTATTCATTTTACATCTCCTCCTAATACAAAGCTGCTAATCGCATGATCTCTTCTTGAGATGTCGTCTTCGTGTCTACGATTCCAGCTGCTCTTCCATTACTCATAACTAAAATTCTGTCTGTTACCCCCAGAAGTTCAGGCATTTCGGATGAAATCATGATAATTCCTTTGCCTTCGGCAGCTAATTCATTAATTAACTGATAAATTTCAAACTTTGCTCCAACGTCTATTCCCCTTGTTGGTTCATCCAGCAATAATACTTCCGGTTTTGTGAGCAGCCAGCGGCCAATGATTACCTTCTGCTGGTTACCGCCCGAAAGACTTCCAATTGGGGTTTTTTGTGACGGTGTCTTGACCTTCATTGAATCAATCACCCATTTTGTATCATCATGAACTTTACTTTCTGATAGAAACAACCCTTTTCGATACTGAGGCAGGTTAGCAATAATGGAGTTGAAGCTAATGCTGAGTTGTGGATAAATGCCTGTTGTCCTTCTTTCTTCCGTCACTAGGGCAAAGCCATTTTTTATGGCATGCTGCGGCGAATGATTTTGAACAACTTTACCATTTAGTTCAATACTTCCTGATTTTAGTCCTCTGATTCCGAAAAGTGCTTCCATAACCTCTGTGCGTTTGGAACCGACCAAACCGGCAATTCCCAATATCTCCCCTTTTCTTAACTCAAAGTTGATAGTAGAAAATGATCCATCTGTTTCGGCAGTTAAATCCTTCACTTTCAGAGTTACTTCTCCTGGTTGATTAATCTTTTCTGGAAAACGCTGTGATAAGTCACGGCCAACCATTAGCTTAATGATTTCATCCGTCGTTAATTCTTTGGCACTTTTCGTTGCAATATACTGACCGTCACGCATGATAGTCACTTCGTCAGAGATTTTTAATATTTCTTCCATCTTGTGTGAAATATAGATAATCGCTACGTTTTCACTTTGCAATTTTTTAATAATCGTAAATAAATGATTCACTTCTTTTTCTGTAAGGGAGGAAGTTGGTTCATCCATTACAATCAGTTTTGAATGATAGGATACGGCTTTCGCAATTTCCACCATCTGCATTTCTGAGACAGATAGACTGCTTACTTTGCTGCGCGGGTCAATATTGATGTCCAAATTCTTAAAAATTGCCGAGGTTTCCTCATACATCTTCTTTTCATCAATAAAGATTCCTTTTTTCGGATACCTTCCCAGCCAAATATTATCCATTACATTTTGCTGGCGAACTTGGTTCAGTTCTTGGTGGACCATTGAAACTCCGTTTTCAAGAGCTTGCTTAGAATTCGCAAACGAAACTTCTTGCCCATCCAACAGGATTTTCCCTTCATCCATTGAATAAATACCGAATAAGCACTTCATTAAGGTTGATTTTCCAGCACCATTCTCACCCATTAAGGCATGTACTGACCCTGCCTTCACTTTCAGGGAAACGTTATTAAGCGCGATTACACCAGGAAATCTTTTTGTTAAGTTAATCATTTCAAGTAAATTGGCCGAACTTGCTGCTGACATACTTTACCTCCTTGCCTAACCATTTAACATGCGGTTTTATATAATGATTATAGTTTTCATTCCGTCCTGCTTCATTTGAGTGCTTAGAAACATTGCCCCGAACGAAGGAAAAGAAAATGGATCCTTTTCCTTCGTTCGAGGAGCGCCATAGAATCTATCCCCTAGGAAAAATTGAACTGCATTTTCCCCTGGACTTGGCGCTTCCCCCTCTTATGCCTATTTATAAGCGTCTTTTCCTACTTGGATATTGTTCTTTGTGATTTCTACATAAGGAACACGAACTGCTTTTTTATCGTCTAACTTCCACTCTGTTCCTTCTAATACATCCTTACCATTGGCTGCATTAGCTGCAAGTTGAACGGTTGCTGCACCCTGATTTTTCGCATCGTTTAGGACTGTTCCAACCATTTTCCCTTTTTCAATCATTTCAAGTGCTTCTGGGATTGCATCTACACCTACAACTGGCATAAACTTATCTCCTGAGAAGTAACCTGCTTTTTCAAGAGAAGCGATGGCACCTAACGCCATTCCGTCGTTATTAGCAATAACAAATTCAATATCTTCGTTGTATTTTGCAATCCAAGCATCCATTTTTTCAGTTGCTTTCATTGCATCCCACATACCTGTATCTAAAGCTAATTCATCTACTTCAATTCCTTTTTCCTTAACCGTATCAATAACAAACTTTGTACGAGCTTCTGCGTCAGGGTGTCCTGGCTCGCCTTTTAGGAGAACATATTGAAGCTTGCCATCACCATTTTTATCCCATTTATCTTTATTTGCTTCCCATGCCTTAGCGATTAACTCACCTTGAATTACACCTGATTCAGATGAAGTAGTTCCGACATAATAAGCTTTTTCATAGCCCGCTAATACACTTGCATCCGGCTCTTTGTTAAAGAAGATAACTGGAATATCCTTCACTTTTGCTTTATCAATGATGGTTTGTGCTGCCTTAGGATCCACAAGGTTAATTGCCAGAGATTTTGCTCCTTTGGCAATAAGCGTATCTACTTGTTCAACCTGCTTCGCTTGATCATTTTGAGAGTCATTCAGCATTAAATTTACTTTTCCATCTGCTGCCGTCTCCATTGCACGACGAACATAGGACATGAAGTTGTCATCGAATTTATAAATCGTTGCACCTACTGCTGGAAGGTCGCCATCCTTGCCTTTTCCAGAATCTGTTGAACTTTTTTCTGTACCGCCGCAGCCAGTTGCTAATAGAATGCTAGACGCAACTGTTAATGATAGAATTAACCCTTTTTTCTTATTAAACATGTCATCCTTCTCCTTTTGCTTTTTTTGTAAAGACTCTGGTAAACTTCGTTTACCTTTACCTTCTTGAAAGCCCTTACATATATGTTAGCACCTGGAGTTTTTGTTCAATAGCTGTAACCTATAGCACTAATTTGTGAATATCTAGACTATTTTGTTGCAAGTAAAAAAGACCGATTCAGTACGAGCCGGTCCTTCAAACGATAAAACTATTAACTTACTGTTTCCCTTCGAAATTCAGTTGGGGATAACCCTGTATGTTTTTTGAATACGCGGCTGAAATAATTCGGATCTTTGTAGCCGACTGAATAGCAAATTTCCTTTAAACTTTTTGAAGCGTCAACCATTTCTATTTTTGCCTGCTTAATCCTTATTTCGGTTAGGTAATCAATAAAAGTCATCCCAAATCGGTCTTTAAATAATTTGCTTAAATAATAGGGACTTAGGTCCACATAGTCTGCAACCTGTTCCAGCGTAATGGAATTCGCATAATGATTTTCAATATATTCCTTTGCCTTATGGAGCATTCCCTTGGCATGATTGGTTCTCCATACTTGAATATGTTGTACGATAGACAATAAATAAGATTTGCCTTTATCAAACATCTCTTTAATTACCTTTGATTCTTGGATTTCTAAAGATCCTTCATACCTTATCCCTAAATCATGAAGCATCCTCGAAATAAGAATAAACAATTCATTAAATGACTTTTTTACTACAGGAGCCTTTATTCCTTCATGATTCATAAGGTTTGCTGCAAACGAGTCAAAAATAAACATGGCTTTATTTAAATCTCCCTGGCGGAGGGCATCGAGGAGTTTTTTCTCAACTTCGAGAAGTTCCGAAGTTGTGGGTAACCCAATGTCCCCTTGTTTACCTCCAAATAAATATTTTCGATTTGGGGTTTTTAAAAGCTGATTTAATGCAGCTGCTGCTTCATGGTAGGATTTATTCAGTTCATGAACATTGCTGTATGGCAGACCGATTCCTATTCTTAACTCTGCAAGAAAGTGACTCTTTTGGAATTGGGCGAGTAAATGGTCAGTCACTGCTTGGGCATTTATTTTAAAATGTGTTTTTTCTGTTGTTTGTTTGCATAAAAACAATACCGGTACTTGGCTTTCCGTCATAGGTCCCAATAATACTTCTTGATTTTTATGATATGATTTTAAAACATCCTTAAGCCATAGATACCAGTTTTGCTTTTCTAGCGGCAGGAGTTCTCCCTTTTCCGACGGCGGCAACAGGGAAAGCAGCATAATATATCCTGAGGTGATCTCTACTCCTAACAGCTGACTCCATTCATCAAACGTAATATCATGAACGGGATTCAAAATGAGTGATGATACCCATTCTTTTTGGGCGATGGACACCGCACGTTCGAGGTTTTGCTTAAGGTACTGCTGTTCTTCCAACTGCTTCCGTTCCCCAATGATTTCAGAAGAAACCCGCTGTAAGCTTTCAAGAATGTCTTGTTTCCTGCTAGGTTTCAGGATATATTCTTTCACACCCTGCTGCATAACTTCCTTTGCATATTCAAACGTATTAAAGGCGGAAACCATGATAAATCGGATGTTTTGCTCGGTACGTTTAATTTCCTTGACAGCTTGCACCCCGTCAATTCCTGGCATTTTAATATCCATAAAGATAATATCAGGTTTATGTTCTCCAGCCATTTCAATTGCTTTTCTCCCGTTAGGGGCTTCGCCGATCACCGTTACGTTCTCAGAAGAGTTGTTTATTATTTTCGTCAATGCCCTCCGCTCTAGTATCTCATCATCCACAATTAGAATTTTCAACAAGCTCTTTTCCCCCTATTACCGTGTCTGGAATAGTCAGTCTAAACGTTGTGCCTTTTTTCAACTCTGATTGTATTTCAATAATGTCTTTCTGACCGTAAAAAAGCTGGAGCCTTCGAATCACATTCTTTACCCCTATACCAGTTGAATGACCTTGTTTTTTATCCGAGTCGTACTCCTCTTCTATTTCATTTCCACTCACATAATTTAGCAATTTATTTTGAGTGTTTTCATCCATACCGTCTCCGTTATCTACAATTTCCACATGAATTCTGTGATTACTTTTGTAGATATGAAGACGGATTTCTCCATTTTCCTCATACGATTCAACACCATGTATAAAAGCGTTTTCAATTATTGGCTGCAGTGTTAAACTTGGAATTTCCCGGTCTAAACAATCCTCTTCAATATCTGTGATGAATTGAATGCGGTCCCCAAACCTTGTTTGCTGTATAAAAAAGTATTCTTTAACAATGGCTACTTCATCTCGAAGGGTGGCAGCTTTATTTAAATCACCGCCTAAGTTGTATCGCAGTAAGGCAGCCACAGATTCAATCAATCTTGAGGTATGCTCCGCTTCCTCGAGGTAAGCCATCTTTGAAATCGTATTCAAAGTATTGAATAGAAAATGTGGATTAATCTGATTTTGAAGACTTCTTAACTCTAATTCTTTTAATAGTTTATCCAGTTCCGATTTCTGCTTAATTTCTTTTACATACTGCCTTAGGTTTGAACGCATTTGATTAAACGTCTCAGTTAATAACTTTAATTCATCCTTGGTGGAAATTTTAATATCCTGACCAGATAAATTACCCTTTGAAATTTGCTTGGCTGCTTGAGATAAAAGTGTAATTGGTTTTGTAATCCCGCCAGATATCCAAAGTGCAATTAAGGTACTGAGAAAAAAGGCGGCAGCAAAAAGGGAAAAGGATAATAGTTTATAATAATGATTTTGTCTTTCCATCTGATCATAAAAATTTTGATAGTCGGTAAGTTTATTATTTAAGAGAGCCAGTGTACTTTCCTGAAGGAAACCTGCTATTTTTAATACTTCATTAAGATGGTTTGAATATTCATTAATATCATCCTTATGGAAGGCTGCCACTGTGGCATCACATTCTTCAAGAAAACTCTCAATCATATGATGATAATTAATAACCGTTACATCATTAGAATTCATCTCTTTTTTAAAGAGTTTCTGGTCTCTAAGTAAACTAGACCTTTCTTTGTTATAGGCTTTTAAATAGGAATTTTCCTTATCTAGAAGATAACCCTGTAGGTTTTCTGTAATTAAATTAGTTCTTTGAGAGATTTCATTTAACAAAAGAAACCGTTCAAAACTATCATCATATTCATTGACAAGGTTTTCACTACTTTTATAAAAAAAGAACCCCACTGAAGTTAACAAAACAACCAGTACAATAAAATAAAGGAGCAGTTTTGATCGAATTCGAAACAACATTAGTATCCAGCCTCCTGCCCGCCTGGATGACTTACAGGCATATCCGCTGCTCTTAAAATACGAGTATTCGTATGGACGACTGGAGGAACACTCTTACCTTCAATGAGATTAATCATCATCTGTATACCTCGATATCCCATTTCATATGGTTCCTGAGCAACTGTTGCTTCAATAATGCCCTTCGATATGTAATCAAGTGTTTCAGGCAGAGTATCAAATCCAATGATATAAATGGTATCGTTTTTTTTATACTTATCAACTACTTGGGCTATTCCGATCCCATCTAGAGCACTTGTCCCATAGAAAGCATTGACCTCGGGATAATCCTTCAAGATTTGGTAGGCCTTTTCAGCAGCACGAACTCTACTAATTTCTGATTCTTCAACTGTAATAATCTTTATTCCCTGTTCGGACTTCACTGCGTCCTGAAAACCCTGTACGCGCAGCTGCTGGTGATTCGCATAAAAACTTCCTGTAATGATGGCAACGTTCGCTTGCCCCTTTGTATCTTCAATCAATGCTTTACCCGCTAGATACCCAGAATAGTAATTATCTGTTCCAATATACGCAATTCGGTTGCTATTGGCAGCGTCCGTATCGATAGTTATCACAGGAACTCTCTCTACAACCTTATTGATGAGCGGGGTAAATTGCTCGTCACTTAGACCTTGAGTCATAATTCCATCTACCTTAGCGGCCATTGACATTTCAATCGTTTTTAAATGTTCGTCGATATTAGCTTGCTTCGGACCGGCATACTCCAATAAAACACCATAATCCTTTGCAGCCTCCTGAGCCCCTTTTTCAACCAGCCGCCAATAATCATTGTCCAGCTCCTCAGGCACCAACACAAAATGATACTTATAATCCTCAATGTTCCTATCTTCTTCAGGCAAATCATGAGACATAACCTTAAAACCATAAAACACAGAAAATGCGCAGCCCACAAGAAAAAACAAAACCCCAAACGTATACGCCACAACCGTTAACCTGCTCATAGACAACCCCATTATCTTCACCAGTCTAGATAACTAAAATTATACGAAACATACCATTATTCGACAATGCCAAATGGTGCCTGTCACCATAAAAAGCATATTTTTACCATTTTTTAGTATTCTATGAAAGGAATAAAGCTAAAAATCCCCTTGATCCGAAACGTTTTCATAGATCCTTTGTTAATTTGTCCCAAAAAATATAGTCTGCAAATCTTCTATTCTCTAATGGTCCACAAGCAGGAAATCATCAACTCTTGGAGAATTCGGATATACCTTTCTAAAAAATAGGAATTTATGATAGTATTCAATTTTAACAGTAAAATAACTTGATTAACGCTTTGCCTTTTGGAAAAATGGTTTTATATTGCATAAGGGTGGTTGTGTATGAATGGTCAAAAGAGATTAAGAGATTACTTTGTTAACATAGGTCGATTAGAAACTGGAAAATATAATTCCATTACGGATGTTGAAGGTGTTACTGTCGGACATGTAACTCTGAGTAATAAAGAAATGCAGACGGGCGTAACGGCCATATTACCACACCAAGGAAATCTCTTTAAAGAAAAACTTATTGCTTCAAGCCATGTAATAAACGGTTTTGGAAAAACCATGGGAACGATACAAATAAATGAGTTAGGAACGCTGGAAACTCCAATCATTTTAACAAATACCTTAAGCATTGGAACAGCTGCAGATGCATTGATTGAATATATGTTAGAGCTGAATCCTGAGATTGGACTCACAACAGGTACGGTAAATCCAATCATATGTGAGTGCAATGATATGCTCTTAAATGATGTTAGGGCTAGGTTTGTAAAAAAGGAACATATTTTTCAAGCAATCTCAAATGCTTCACCCGTTTTTAAAGAAGGAACTGTGGGAGCAGGTACAGGAATGCTGTGCTATTCATTAAAGGGCGGCATTGGAACTTCCTCACGTATGATGCAAATGGAACATGGTACTTACACAATGGGAGTTCTAGTCCTATCCAACTTTGGAATCCTAAGTGATTTAATGATAAATGGTAAACCCATTGGAAAAGAATTAAGAGATGCTATCCTGACGTCTCGTCAAGAAGAGAAAGATAAGGGTTCGATTATTATTATTGCGGCAACAGATCTCCCTGTTTCTGAAAGGCAGCTAAATCGTATTATTAAACGGTCTGTAACAGGTTTATCACGAACTGGGTCCATCATAACAACAGGAAGTGGCGAGGTCGTAATTGGGTTTTCAACAGCAACGAAAATACCTCATGAAAAAACTTCACATTGCCTTTCATTCTCTATGATTCATGAAGAAGATATGGACTTAGCTTTTAGAGCTATCGGAGAAGCAACGGAGGAGGCAGTTTTAAATTCCTTGGTTACAGCAACACATGTAGTTGGAAGAGATGGAAATGAACGACCCGCTTTTAAGGATTTAATAGAAGAGTTTAACATTAGCTTAACCTAACAGGAACATTAGAAAAGCCGGTGACAGCTAACCTGCTCTGTTCACGGAATAACCTTTCCACGTAAAAATGCTAAAAAAGGCAGTGTAATTTCGGGCGAGAAATTCACTGCTTTTTTAGCTGTTTATTATACTGTTTTATAAGCTGCTGTCTCTTATAATGAGTTGCGTGGTGATGGTAATTTTTTTGGCTATTTTTCTGCCTTCGATTCTTTCTGCTAGGGCGTTGACGGCTGTTTCACCCATCAGTTCCGTATAGACTTTTACCGTGCTTAAGGATGGAAAGACATATTTGGATATACTGATATCGTTCACCCCAATTATGTTCACGCGATCAGGAACAGATATCCCTTGCTCCAATAATGCTCTAAGCGCCCCTACTGCAAGAGAATCATTCGCTGCAAAAAAAGCAGTCGGCAAGTTTTCGCCATGTTCTTGAATCGCCTTTTTCATCAGCGCATGACCGTCGGCAACGGTAAATTCCCCTACGTACATATAGGCTTCATTCAACAGCCCTTTTGCTGATAAATAGGATTTGAAGGTCTTCTCTCTCGGGTCTTCAATCGCCGATGTTTTATCTTTGAATACTTCTCTGCCGCCAATAAAACCAATATGCTTATGACCTTGCTCCAAATAATGATCGATGACCTTTTTTGTAGCCTTTTTAAAATCGATCACAATGGAATCAAACTGTTCTTCATCAGGAGAAGTGTCGACAAAAACAATGTGATTGGTTATAGCGACCATGTCTTTTATTTGTTGATCACTAAATTTTCCAATGGCGATAAGACCTTGAATGTCATCCTTTTTTATATCCTCATAATTGTCTTGAAAGTATTTTGATACTGAAAAGCCCATTTGCCTGGATTGATTTTCGACACCCAAACGAATCGACATATAATATAAATCTTCTAGTTCTTCCTTTTCTGTATACCACTGTACAAGTGCAATTTTTCCTGCTTCTAGTTTTTTAGGCGGTTTCTTTTTATAAGAAAGCTGCTCTGCAACCTCAAATATCCTCTTTTTGGTTTCATCACCAACCGATAGGGTACTATCATAATTCAATACTCTGGATACCGTTGCGATTGAAACTCCTGCTAATTCTGCAATATCCTTTATCGTAGCCATAAATCAAACTCCTATTGTATTAGAAAAAAAACGATATTTCGTTACAGCCTGGTATACTTCCTCTGGGTGTAAAACGATGGATGGAAAATCAGGCTTATTTATGGCGTCAGGAAGCCCTTGCGTTTCAAGGCATACACCCAAGTGGTTCCTCGCTCGAACACCAGATATAGAGTAAGGACCTTCTAAATGATTCCCCGTATAAAGAACAACACATGGTTGATCGGTCGTAACGAACAAGGTTCTTCCACTTTCTTTTTCACTTAACACCACTGTATTTTCTCCCTTTTTGGAAAAAACAAGCGGATGGTCGTAACCATTGCCAGCAAGCACATTTTGCGGGTGGGAAGATTTCATTCCTGACTGCAGCAAACGGCCATGCTTAAAATCAAAAGGCGTATTCGCAGAATGAATCATTTTTCCGGTAGGGATTAAATCTGAACCTAGCTCTAAGAAGTGCTCACTTTCCAATTGAAGAATATGCTCCGAAACATCTCTTTTTAGATTACCGCTTAAATTGAAATACGAATGGTTAGTTAAGTTAACAATTGTTTTTTGATCGGTGCGAGCCTCATAGCTGATACTCAACTCATTTTGGTTATTTAAAAGATAGGTAGCAGTCGTATCCAAAGTACCTGGATACCCTTCTTCACCATGTACACTACGATAAGAAAATTTCAAACCGACTGCATGATCAGTTTCAAACGGTTCTGTTTTCCAAATAACTGAATTAAAGCCCTTTTTACCGCCATGCAGGTGGTTAGGTTCCTCATTAGGTGTCAACTTGTATACATTTCCATCCAACTCAAACTCTGCATGATTAATTCTCCCAGCAACTCGACCAACAATAGATCCAAAATATGGAGATAAATCCACATAATCTTCAAATTGCTCGAACCCAAGCACTACGTTTTCAATCTTTCCATGGCGATCTGGAACCATTATTTTCGTTATGATACAACCATAATTCAAGCATGAAACGGACATTCCTGCATCATTAATCAGGGTATACTCCATCACGGACTCATCATTATAATGACCGAATAGACTTTCTATAACTTTCATTTTTACCACTCCATTACTTCATATCAAAAAATATGAGTACTTCCGCTTTTTTTCATGCTGTACGCTTTTTATGATAGTGCCAAGACAAAGCGGTTGAACCCGGCTTTTCCTTCTTCATTTCTTTTAAACACACCAGCATCTTCTAATACCTTTAAAAACTTTTTCCCTGTCTCTTCACTCACGAGTGCTTCTACATTTGACGATGTTACAACAGATTGATACCTCTCTTTTAAGCCTTTTGCCCACTCTAGATGATAATCAGCAACGGATTCCGTTTTTCCAAGAATGAATTTTTCAACTTCCGCAAGTTCAGCCTTTAAGCGTGCAGGTAAAACAGCCAGTCCCATTACTTCAATGAGCCCGATGTTTTCCTTCTTAATATGATGAACGTCTTGATGAGGATGAAAAATTCCAAGTGGATGTTCCTCACTTGTCCGGTTATTTCTAAGAACTAAGTCTAGTTCATAAAGACCTTGGTTTTTACGTGCAATAGGTGTGATCGTATTATGCGGTGTTTCACCAGTTTTTGCATGGATCCCAACTGATTCGTCACTGTAATGTCTCCATGCAGAAAGAATATGGTCTCCTGCTTCCACTAGTGATTCAATTTCAGCAGACCGCAATCGAATAACAGACATTGGCCATTTAACAACGGAACCTTGTACATTTGGGAATCTATCTAATTCGAATGTCCAATCATCCTCTGCCTTCGCCATCGCAAAGTCATAATGTCCGCCTTGATAATGATCATGTGAAAGTATTGAACCGCCAACAATCGGTAAGTCAGCATTGGATCCAACAAAATAATGAGGAAACTGCTGGACAAAGGTTAATAACCGTCTGAAGGCTGCTGAAGTAATTTTCATATCCCTATGTTCTTCTGACAGCACAATACAATGCTCATTATAGTAGACATAGGGAGAATATTGTAAAAGCCAATTCTCTTCTACCAAATTTAACCGAATCATCCGGTGATTCGAGCGTGCCGGGTGTCCGACTCGCCCCGCATATCCTTCATTTTCAACACAAAGTAAACATTTAGGATAATTTGTCTTTACCATTGCGCGTTCAAGCTCTATACTTCTAGGGTCTTTTTCAGGTTTTGATAAATTGATTGTAATATCCAGCTCACCATAATCCGTGTTAACCTTATACTCCATATTATTACGGATCCGCTTCATCTGTATATAATTACTATTTTTACTTAACTCATAGAAAAACTCTGTTGCTGCTTTTGGGCTTTGTTTGTATTTCTCGTAGAACATTTGATTAATCGTTGATGGCCGTGCCATAAAACAGTTCATGATTTTACTAGAAAAAATCTCTTTTTCATCAAAAATATCTTCAATAATACCTTGTTCACAGGCATAGTCTACAATTTGTTCTAGTAAATCTGGAATTTCCAGATTAGACTCACCATCGCATTCAGTAAACTCAACTAATTTCAAGAGTGAAAGGATTTGATTACGGACATAGATTTCATCATCTTGAGAGATTAATTTTACAGCAATAGCCTGATTGATTAATTCTTGAATTCGTTGATTGATCATGTCACTCACCTCTCATATCCATTTGGATGGTGCTGATGCCAGTTCCATGCGTCGCTGATGATTTGGTGGATAGATGTTCTAGTTGGATTCCATCCTAGTACACTTCTTGCTTTTTCCGAAGAGGCGATTAACGTACTTGGATCCCCAGACCGGCGGTCACCGTATTGAACAGGAATATCAATACCCGTAACCTCTTTCGCTGTCTCAATAATTTCTTTTACGGAAAACCCCTGGCTGCTGCCTAGGTTAAAAATATTACTTTCCCCGCCGTTTTGTAAATATTTTAAAGCAAGTAAATGAGCATTAATTAAGTCCTCAACATGAATATAGTCGCGGACGCAGGTCCCATCTGCTGTATCATAATCTTGTCCAAAAACAGTGACAGCCGGTCTCTTTCCTAAAGCCGCCTCTAAGACAACGGGAATCAAATGTGTTTCAGGGTTATGGTCTTCTCCAATCTCACCGCCGCTTCTTGCTGAGGCAACGTTAAAGTAGCGGAGTGATACATACTTAAGGTCGAATGCTTTTTCACACCAAGCAATCAATTTTTCCATCGTGAGTTTCGTCTCGCCATAAGTGTTTGTTGGAGTAGTTGCCGCGTTTTCTGTAATCGGCACAACCTTCTGTTCACCATAAACCGCCGCTGTCGACGAAAAGATGATGTGCTTCACATTAAATTCCTTCATCATTTCGAGAACAATTTGTGTTCCAAATACATTGTTATCAAAGTACTTTAAGGGCTCTGTCATGGATTCGCCAACAAGTGAGTTAGCGGCAAAATGCAAGATTGCTTCAATATCTTCTTTTTCAAATACAGAACGCATAAACTCACGGCTTCGGATATCCCCTTCATAGAAGTGTGCTTTTGGGTGTATGGCATCAAGGTGACCAGTTTGCAAGTTATCGATGACCACCACTTGTGACCCTTGATCCATTAACTGATAAACTGCATGCGAACCTACGTAACCCGCACCGCCTAAAACTAGAATACTCATTGAAATTCCCCCATTTGAATTTCTTTTGCCCCATCGCCAATACTTGCTACATAGAAATCAGCAGAATATCCAATTTTGTCGTGATAAGCTGCACCAACATTTGCAATAAAGCTATCTACCTGTTCATTTTCAACGATGGCAATGGCACAGCCCCCGAATCCAGCTCCTGTCATACGGGCACCAATGACACCTGGCTGTTTCCATGCAGCTTCCACTAAACTATCAAGTTCAATCCCTGTCACTTCATAATCGTCTCGCAGCGAAATATGCGATTGATTCATCAACTGTCCAAACGCCTCAAGGTTCCCTGCCTTTAATTCTTCAAGAGCCTTAAGTGTTCTTACGTTCTCATACACAGCATGTTTTGCACGCTTTCGGACCGTTTCGTCCGGTATTAAGGTTTGATTCTCATCAAATTCTGCTTCCGTCAGCTGCCCAAGTGCTTGGATTGAAAGTTTTGACTGCAGCTGTGATAATGCAAGTTCACATTCTCCTCGGCGCTCATTGTATTTGGAATCTGCCAGCTCTCTGCGCTTATTGGTATTCATAATTAAAATCTTATGTTCTTCAAGCTTAATGGGAGCGTACTGAAAGTCCAATGTCTGGCAATCAAGCAATATTCCAGCGTCCTTTTTTCCCATTCCAATCGCAAATTGGTCCATTATTCCACTGTTGACTCCGATGAACTCATTTTCAACTCTTTTACCAAGCATAATCATATCTAGACGCGGAATCTCTAATTTAAATAATCCGTCTAACAGCACTCCAGTTAGCAGCTCAATAGATGCAGAAGAAGAAAGCCCTGCTCCATTTGGGATATTACCTTCAATTACACAATCAAATCCTTGTGGAATATCATAGCCCGCTTCCTTTATATAGCGAATCATCCCTTTCGGATAATTGGCCCAATAATGCTGCTTATCATACTCTAATTGAGTTAAGTCAAATTCAATAATCCCTTTGTCCGGGAAGTTTACTGAGTAAAGGCGGACAAGATGGTCATCTCTTTTTTTGGCCACGGCATATGTCCCATAAGTAATCGCACAAGGAAAAACATTACCTCCATTGTAATCGGTATGTTCTCCTATCAAATTAATTCTCCCTGGTGCAAAGAATGCTTGCTCAGGCTGAACTTCAAATAATTCTCTGAATGTAGTCGTTAACTTTGTGATGGTCATTGTCGTCCCTCCAACTATTTTTGCTATAGGTTTAGTTTAATCCAAACAGTAAAAGAAATCTATTGTTTTTTACTAAAATTTTTACTAAAAATATTAAAAAGCAGTGCATAGCTATATACACTGCTTTTTTAAGATTACTTTATATTTTCATTTGTATTTCAAACCCGTTGGATTAAAAATTCGAATACAATATTTTGATCTGCCTTGATAAGGTGTTCATCATGAACAGGAGCTCCCCAGCTGTCGTCCCCGCCAACACCCATCTGCCTGCCGGCAACTGTAATGACGGTATAATGAACAGGTGGAAGTTCATAAACATGATGAGCATTCTCAAGTTCAAATGCTGTATATGGACTAATGTTGCATTCCAGTGGTTTTGTTACCAAAGAAATTCTTACTCCCTGTCCGTTACGGTTTGTCACATCGACACGACGGACTCCGGTTCGATTACCCGATTCCTGTGGCATAACATAACCGGTTAGATTATCGTTTACTTGGTTTTTAAAGATACCAAGTTTAGCTCCCATAGTCCGGTCAGAGTAGTTTTCTTCTGGTCCCATTGCATACCATTCTAGTTGATTATAATCAGCTGGAACCTTAAAAGACACTGCAAAAATCGGCATCTGAGGCAGATTTTCTACCCCGTTGTAATCAGACTTCACCTTAACACTTCCATCTGGATAAACACTGTAAATAGTCTGAACTTCGAGATGATCATGAATTGAGAATTTATAAGTAAAGCCTACACTTACATAACTGTCTTTTTCTTCTACCTCAATATTTACACACTTTCTCGCCAAGCTCGCTGCATACCAAAGGCCTGAATGGAAACCTTGAGAATACCCTCGATCATTGTCAGTTGTAGCTCTCCAGAACAATGGTGCGGGCGGTATTGAAATCATTTCTTTGCCTGCATAGTTAAGGGAAACTAAACTGCCTGCACCTTTCGAGAAAATAACCGTGAAGTCACGGCCATGTACGCCAATATTTACATCCCCATAAGCCACCCTTAAATCGCCGCTTACTGGTGTTACTTCCTTTGTACCCACTTGATAGACAAACTGACCGAAGGCAATCTCATAACCCGCTTCTGCCCAAAGTGTGCTTCCCTTCAATACTAGTGATGTTTGAATGCAATATTCACCTGGTTCAGATTTGAAATCTTTAGGAATATCAAACTCAAACCGTCTCTCACTTTGCGGCCCAACCTCTGCAAGCAGAGTATTTCGATACAATTCATTTCCTTCACGGAATAGAACATATTTAAACGTATAGTCATCCGTGCTGGAGAACAAGCTTTCATTTTTGATGGTTACACCTGTTTCATCTGGAACTAGTTTAAAATCTTGATATAAAAATTTCACTTCCTGCATTTTAGGAGAAAGCTCTCGATTCGCGAGGACAATTCCATTTGTACAGAAACCATAATCGGTCGGACGATCGCCAAAATCGCCGCCATATGCAAGGAATTCATTGCCGTAACGGTCCTTCTTATAAATGGATTGATCGATATAATCCCAAATAAATCCGCCTTGATACATTGGATACTTTTGCTCAAGGTCCGTATATTTGTACATGCCGCCAAGTGAATTCCCCATTGCATGCATATACTCGCAGCTAATATAAGGCTTTTCTGGATTCTCTGTTAAATACTTCTCAATATCCACTGGCTTCGCATACATACGACTTTCCATATCACTCGTATCATTATAATCACGGTTGTGGAATACCCCTTCGTAGTGAACAAGTCTGCTTGGATCAACCTTTTTGAAATATTTTGAGACATTCAAAATGACTTCACCAGCGTATGATTCATTACCACAGGACCAAATTAAAATCGATGGGTGATTCTTATCCCGCTCTACCATCGAGATTGCACGATCCATGACAATAGCTTCCCACTCTGACTTATTCCCTGGAATATTCCATGAAGGCTCGACTTCCCCCATTTTTTGCCATGAACCATGGGTTTCAAGATTCATTTCATCGATGACATAAACACCGTATTCATCACATAGTTCGTACCAGTAGGTTTGGTTCGGATAATGAGAAGTACGAACTGCATTGATGTTATGACGTTTCAGTGTTTTAATATCCCAAAGCATATCTTCTTTTGTAATCGCCCGGCCGTGACGTGGATTGAATTCATGGCGGTTCACACCCTTAAATACAATTCGCTTACCATTAAGGTGCATAATTTTATTAACGAGTTCAAATCTTCTAAATCCAATCTTCTGTGGAATAACCTCTACTAAACTTCCATTTTCGTTGTAGATTTGGATAAATAATTTGTATAAATAAGGATTTTCTGCACTCCATAATGCAGGCTCCTCAACAGGCATCGTGATTGACCACTTGCCATCGATGTTTTCAGCTTCAGCAACTTGAACAGGTACTCCTTTTCTATCAACTAGTTCTGCTGTAATTTTCGACGCAGCTGCACCCTGAAGCTTTATATCGACTAATAGTGTCCCTCTTGTAAAAGTCGGGTCCAACTCAGGACGAACATGGAGGTCGGCGGCATGAATCTCCGGAATGGTGTAAAGATAAACATCACGGAATATCCCTGAGAACCGCCAAAAATCCTGATCTTCAAGCCAAGCGCCGGTACTGCGCTGATAAACCTCCACCGCAAGTTTGTTCTCACCCTCAACTAAATAAGGTGTAAGTTCAAATTCAGCTGGAGTAAAGGAATCCTCACTGTAACCGATAAACTCTCCGTTCAGCCAAACATAAAAAGCTGATTCAACACCTTGGAGGGAAATAAAAACCGACTGCCCTTGCATATTTACAGGAACGTCGAAATATTTCACATAACTCCCAACTGGATTATGGTCGGTCGGAATCTCTGGCGGACGAAGCTCATGGTGCCCATCCCATGGATACATCGTGTTAACATATTGCGGCTGCCCGTAGCCTTGGAGTTGGATATGTCCCGGAACCGTAATATCCCCCCAGCCAGCACAAGGATAATCTTTCTTAAAAAAATCCACTGGCCTATGGTCTGGATTCATACTGTAGTAAAACTTCCAGTCTCCGTTTAATTCATGACACATTTTCATTGGAGAGGCACTTTTTGCCTCCGCCTTTGTTTCATAATAAACATGATCTGAATGGGCAGGAACACGATTCACTGCAAAAACATTCACATCTGTTAGCCAATTTAAACTTGGAGTGGTGGTCATCTCTCTTACACTTCCTATCTACATTACTATTAAATTTGCTATTTTACAGAACCCATCATTCCGTAACAAAATAATTTTTCATGATAAAGAATAATTAGTGCTGCCACGGAAAAGCCGTTAATAAACAAAAATAGACACCACAATTTGTCTAACAACTATGGTGTCTATGATTGGAGATCGATTAACATTTGGGTCTTTATGTTGTAACTGCTTCTTTTCGAATAATCACTGTTTCTGTTCCTTGCCTGATCATAATCTCATCCTCTGCCAGTTCAACATGTGGCACCCTAACCCAATGGTTTAACACTTCTTCATTACCAGGTTCCCCAAACACGCCGTTTACAATCCAGTGTGTGCCGGGTTTTAGGCTTCCTTTGACTGTTGGAATCACCGTCCTAGGGGTTAAGAGATTGGTATTCGCATTTGGGTAAACCAAATCCGGCTGGCCACTGCCATATATGCTTTGGACGCCGCTCGCACCCCAAGGGAATTTTGCAAAACCTTCTAGCTTGTTCAGCATAACCTCCGCTGTTTGACCTTTATATTCCTTATTTTCAATACCCAGTGCAAAACCGCCATCTGCATAATCTAAGTTTCTATTAGTCTCAATACAATGAACCCGAATATGCCATGGAGCCCCGGCTACAAGCCATGTTCTAATTTCAACATCACTAAATGGCTTCCATTTCGTATAAACAACATTTTCAGAAACGGTATAATCCACACAGGTCCTCTTACCTCTATAAAGATTGTCACCTTCACTTACAGCTAACATGGAATCATACGCACCTTGCGAAAGACCCCATTCTGCTTTTGATACACTAAATCCAAACAAATTCGAGTAAACAAACTTTTCATATTTTGCGGCTGCGTGAGGATGCTCATTTGTGTGCTTATAACCAGCATTAAAAGCCAGCGTATGACCGTGCTCTTCTTGTCTGCATAATATAAACCGCGGTGATTTTTGAACTGTTTTTTCTTTTAAAGCAGGAAGCGGCTTTTCTGTTTCCTGCCAGAATGGATGCTCTTCAGGAAGGGCTAAAACTAAGAAGGTCTTTAGTGACCAATACGGCGAACCTGGTGCATTATAGTTTTCCGCCATCACCAAATTCGGATAAGAATAGCCGATTGTCAGCAAACCATTTGCATCAAAAATTGGCTGTTTGAACCACCAGCGAAGGTTCCTTAAAATGAGCCCCTTCATCTCCCCCAAAGAAAACGGCTCAACTTCAGCATATACGAGCGCACTCCAAAAAGCTGATTGGGAGAATCGATAAGCTAAACTTCTCCCATAAGGCAGGGCAGATCCATTACTACTAAACCAATAAATAAAATCCTTTGCAAACACGGCAGCCCTCTGTTTATACTTCTTGGCTCTTTCAGGATCTTCCTTTTCCATTAACTTTGCATACAGCAAGCTGTAAAAATGGATAGCAAAGGGAACATAATAGTCACAGTGTGCCTCAAGTCCGTCAGCATACCAGCCTTCCTCTAAATAAAACTCATCAATTCGATCAAGATTATTTTGAACCTTTTCCTGCTCATAAGGTAATCCTACTGCTTTAAAGCCGAGGTTAACGATTACCGGAAAAAACAGCCAATTACAATCATAAACATGTATTTGATTGATTTGATTCAGCCATAAAAATAGGTTTTCTTTTTCCTGCTCATTAAGTGGGTCCCAAATTCTCTCCGGAGTTAACGCCAGGGCATAACCAAATGCCGCCATCTCAACGGCACGCTGATCAAAGTCCGAAATATCTCCCCAATATTCTTCGTGACTAGGATTGGTGCCGTTCTTTATTCCTTCCATACAGGATTCCCAAACTTCTGAGCTTTCATCGCCTGCTAGTAAAGGAACCAGACCCCAAAGTACTCGAGAGAACCCTTCTAGGCCTGCAATCTCATCAGAATAACTAGTTCCTGTACTTCCTATTTCAAGCTTAGCCTTGCCCTTGCTATAATACGGCTGCAAAGGATGAACGATTTGCTTTACTGCTTCTGCCAAATCCGCTCGAGAACGGAGCGGATTTTTCTGAATGGGTAAATCGAGCTTCAGCATACGCGATACCTGCCTTCTACCAAAATAATTCCTGGTAACCTTTTAATCTAGCAAGACCTTCAACAAAATAATAATCCCCATAAACAAGCGGGTTTTTCATAAATTTTTGTTCTGGGAAATGGCTCGTTCCTTGTAGAACCAATCCCTCTTCAGACCCTTCCCAATCACCATAATTCTTGTATAACGATTCGAGGATTTTCTCCCCAGCTCTTTGATAAAGTGGTGACTCTGTTACACTTACTTTTTCTGCTAGAAGCAGGAGTCCGCACGCAGCAATCGCTCCTGCAGAAGAATCTCTAGGGGAATCCACATCAGCAGGAAGAAGAAAATCCCAAACTGGTACGTAATCCTCTGGCAAGTGGGAGATAAAGAAATGTGCGACTCTTTTAGCACTCTCCAAGTATCTACTATCTCCAGTATAGTGATAGCTCAAAGCTAATCCGTAAATAGCCCAAGCATTCCCTCTTGACCATGCCGAATCAGGCGCATATCCCTGGCCACCCAGTGCTTCAATCCTTTCACCGCTTTCCGGATCAAAGCGGACAATATGATGGACGGCACCATCACTCCGAACAAATTGGTTTAAGACCATATTGGCATGTTTTACTGCAACACCCTTAAATCTAGGGTCACCCGTTTCTTCGGAAGCCCAATAAAGAAGAGGCAAGTTCATCATGCAGTCGATAATTGCCACACCGCTGTTGTCCTCCCCTTCTGTCCAAGGATTCCAAGCACGTATGTAGCTGCCATTTACATTAAAACGACCCATTAATAGATTAGCAGCCAATAAAGCCCGCCGTTTTGAATTCTCATTACCTAGAAGCTTATATTGAGCAACGCTTGTTAGTGTCCACATAAAGCCCATATCGTGGTCAAGCCGGTAATAGTCATGTTGAACAGCGTCCAGCTTTGCTTCACACTCTTCTGCAATTTGCTTCAATTCTTCGTTTTTGTTGTCTCGATACAAGAGCCATAGCAAGCCTGGCCAAAAGCCGGCAGTCCACCAATACGGTTCCGCAAGCACATATTGGCCATTTTCACTTGCATGGGGGAAATTAGACCCAATCCTTTTGCTTGTTCTATCTATTTTTTCATTCACTTTCTGCCAGGCTTCACTTACCCATTCCAGTTGTTCCGTCATCTTCCTCACCCTGCCTATTCAAATTGAAATATTAATTGAACATTACACTTTTTAACGGGGTTTAACACGGTAAAGTCGAGCGCATAGTTTTCTTCCATTACCCCGAAATGGTTGATAAAATTTAACCTCTTCACTTCTAAATAAAGCATTCTGCTATCATATAAGATTCGCAGCCTTTGCTTCCCTGCCAGGATCACTTCATCTTCCTCTTCTATGATTGAGAAAGCAGAAGTTATGAGTCTTTCAGTTATGGATATTGGCTGCTCCGTAAATGAATAGACGTCATCCAAAATTAACTTCGGTAACTCCTTTTTAATCCACGTAAACTTGCGATTTAATGAACGAAGGTTTTCCAATTCGTAAGCATTCGAAATATCTAACTCGAAGATATCTACATCCTCACCTAAATCGACATCTAGAATTCTCGCAAATTTGGAAGACCCTTCTTCCTGAAATTGATGATTGATAATCGGAACAGAATGCCCTTGCGACCCATTAGATAAAAACGTATAACGTTTTTCACTAAAATAATCTTTCGTATATAAACCACTGCCTAAATCCTTTAAAAATACTTCACTGTTTCCTTGCAGAATAAAATGGCCAATATCGTTATGATTATGTGGTTCGTTATTATTTCCGCCCTTTGCAGCGAAAGAGAAATGTCCAGATGTTGTTTGGTGTCTTGAAATTAACCATTGTGACTCATTGAAAAAGTTACTTCCGTTCCCCCATGGCTGATTAGGAAGTGTATCATCAAACCAGAGGAGGTTCCGGATAGCTGGCGCCCATCTTCCACAATGATCTGCTGTAAATTTTGCGCGCAGTTTTCTTTCCGGGATTTCAAAGTCATCATAAACCTTGCTTAAATAATGACTTAAACCTAAAAATACAGAAGCCGTTGGATTTGCATCAGAAAAGTTAACAACTTTGTTTTCATTCAAAAAACATCTTTGTTGAAACAATGCAATCTGGTGGATCTTTTCACTATTTAATAAATCCAGTTTTCCATTTGTTTTCTTTTTTACTAAATCTGCAAAATAGACGTAATAACCAAAGCCATACTGCCAATATCCATAGCCCTCTAGACAAACACCATCATCGTTGAAGCCTTTTAAATAACACTCCATCGCTGGCAGGACCTTGGTTACAATTGTGTTCAGTTCTTCTTTATCTTGTATTAAGTGCAGCGCTGCCGCTCCAATGGACCCTGCACATACCGAGGCCCAGTTATGCTCCTGTGTTTCCCATTCATATTTCGTCGTTTTAAAAGGGCGGAATACCCGTTTATACACTTCTTCATAAATCCGCTTACAAATCAATGGATCTAAAACATCCTCCGTAAGCTTCAGAATTTCAGCTAAGGAAAAAGCCGTTTCGGCTGAAAATAGATCAATCGTATAATTCTCTACACTAGGTCTATTCAGAGAGCAGCTGATCGTCGTGGATGTTTCAAAGCTATTTTTTAAATGAGCAGGCAAGCACCAAGAATACTCATTGCAAATGGACCAAATGGTATTTTCTAGTGCGGTTACATACTCCTTATCCTCTGGTTCCAACAAAACCATGATGGCAAATGTAGTAAGTCGATGTCTTTTTTTAAAGTATACTTTTTCGAATTCAAGCCTTGATCCACTTTCTGTAAATATTCTGAACAAGGAATAGGTCAACTCTTGTTCTTTTTCCTGTAATAATTTCGTTCCTTCTTCTCTTATTTCATCAAAAAGCATTTTAAATTCTGAATTATTTTTAGCATTTCTCCACCATTCAACTTTTTCCTCCGTGCTTGAAAACAATAACGGAGTATCAGAAACAAGCATATTCATCAACGAATTCTACCTCCTTACCCTTTCACTCCTCCTAATGCAATCCCTTCAATGACTTGTTTTTGCCCGATAATAAAGACAATAACTAAAGGAAGAATCGCAGATACAGCAGCAGCCATAATTAAGGAGTAGAACTCGCCATTAATCGTCGTGAATTTCTGCATGGCGATTTGAATCGTTAATAAACTATCGGTACGTAAGAAAATAAGTGGGTTTTGATAGTCATTCCACGTCCAGATGAAACGAAGAATCCCATAAGTCGCTATAGCAGGCTTTACAATTGGCAGTGCAATTGACCAGAAGATTCTCCAGTGACCCGCACCATCAATCTTTGCTGCTTCAATATAATCGTTATGGATACTCATAAAAAATTGTCTTAACATAAATGTACCTAAAACGCTAAAGCTTCCAAGCAGGATTAGTCCAAAGTGGCTGTCAAATAAGCCAATTTTACGAAATAAAATAAATTGTGGAACGAGAATTGCTTGTGGTGGAACCATATATGTTGCTAGCACGATCATAAAAAGGAATTTGCCAAATGGAAACTTTACTTTTGAGAACCCATAGGCAGCAAGAGCCGAAACCACAACGGAAACACATGTGGTAATAACCGTTACCTTAATTGTATTCCAGTAATAAACGTAGAACGGATAGTCTCCAAACCACACTTCTTGATAGTTTTTAAAACCATTCCATCTTTCAGGAATCCACTGAATAGGAAATTTAAAAACATCTGCTTCAATTTTAAAAGATGTTGAAAGCATCCATACAAACGGCAGAAGGAACAACACACTGCAGACGAGCATAATAACCGTTATAATACTTTTTCTAATGATTAATGAATTTGCCATTGTTTTCCCTCCTTAATAATTCACCCATTTTTTCTGTCCAATCCATTGGAAAACCGTAATTCCGAAGACAACGATAAATAGGACAACAGCCATGGCAGAAGCATAGCCAATCTTCAAATTCACGAAAGCGGTATCATATAAATTCCAAACTATCATGGAGGTAGAGTTCATTGGTCCACCCTTTGTTAATACAGCAATTAAGTCAAATACTTTAAAGGTAGAAATAATACCAGTGATAAATAGGAAGAAGGACGTCGGTGAAATCATTGGCAGCGTAATATGTCTAAACTTTACCCAAGCATTTGCCCCATCAATATCAGCTGCTTCGTATAAATCTCTTGGAATCGATTGTAGACCTGCTAAATAGATAATCATGTTAAAGCCAATTGAAATCCAAACCTGAATAATCATGATTGAAATCAGTGCGAAGTTAGGATCTGCAATCCAAAGCGGCGGGTTTTCGATTCCTAACGACATTAACACTTGGTTGATTGGACCTTGTGATGGATGAAACAGGACCTGCCAGACAACTGCAATCGCAACGACACTTGAGATATATGGCATGAAAAAAGCTACTTTAAAGAAACCCTTTAAATATACATTTCTGTCAATTGTTACCGCTATCAATAATGAAATGGCCATACATATTGGTACGGTTAGGACGAAAATGGCGTTATTTCTTAGTGACTTTAAGAAAACAGTATCTTCAAATAATCGTGTGAAGTTATCAAAGCCAACCCACTTCAGTTGTGAAAGGGGAGTGATGAAGCTCCAATCTGCGAAACTTAAAGCAAATGTTGCAAAAATGGGGAGTAATACTAGGACTGATACACCTATGAGCATGGGGGATACAAATAAAATACCGGTTAAATTTTCACTTTTTTCTTTGGCGATTTTTTCTTCTTTTTCTACAACCTTTACGGGTGTGGTGAGTTCTGTTTTCACACTCATTTGATTCACCTCAATTTTTAGTATATTTTAATTATAAAATAACGATAGATTTCCCTATTAACGGTATTTTGCTCTATATACCTACAAATTTGACTTTTTAAAAGCGGCTGTGTTAATAAGGTCTGTTGATTGGAGCTCCAGGCACTTCGCTTTCCGCAGGCGTTGCGGTGAGCCTCCTCGGCGTAAACGCCTGCGGGGTCTCACCTGCTCCGTACTCCTGCAGGAGTCTTCGTGCCCTCCGCTCCAATCAACAGAGTGCAAGTATTAAAGTTTGATTTAACACAGCCAATACGTAAAAAGCCCAGTACCGTAATGGACTGGACCTTGTTATAAATCTATACATAATCTTTGCTTTCTCTAAGCCTTGCCGCCTCTATACTCTATAGGTGTCACTCCGACGTAGTTTTTAAAGATCTTGATAAAGTAGCTTTGGTTATCGTAGCCTAGCCGTTCGCAAATTTTCCCTACTGAGTCTGTGGTTTGTTCGAGCAATTCTTTTGCTCTATTAATCTTCATTTTTGTTACGTATTCTACAAACGTCTCCCCCACTTCTTTTTTAAACAAGCGGCTGAAATAGCTTGGATTTAAATATAAATAGCTTGAAACCTCATCAAGGGTTATTTTCTTTTCAATATTCATCGTAACATATTTAAATGCATCCAAAATTTCTTTTCGTTTTGTTTGCTCATATACCTCTTTAACAAAAGATAGAATTGAATGAAAATAATTTAGCAGCCACGATTTGAGTTCATCTAGAAACTGGATCTCAAAAATCTCATTATGCATGTAGTCAATTGTTTGCTGAGAACGAAATAATTGTAAGGCATGAAGCTTTACTCTTAAATCTAGTAATAATTTTAACACCCAATCCTTTACTAACTCTGGGGCGAATTGGTTTTCCTCCAGAAAGTTCACCCATTTCGTAACATACTCAGTGATTCTTGCCTCGTCTCTAAGCATAATGAGTTCTCTCATCTCTGCAGCAGCTTCATCGTATCTTGAAAACAGGTCCTCTGTTGGTGCTTCCCGAGCTTCCTTCTGTTCAACAATGGTGCCAGGCTTCAGATAAAAACGCTGATGACAGCCATTTATTAAGTGTACTAGTTCCTGCTTAAACTCTGACAAATCCCTGCAGCCATCACCTGTTATAAAAGAAAGTGAGATGTTTAATGAACGTTTTAACGCGTGTTGAATCCTTTTCATGCATTCCATTGCTTCAGTGAGAGCATTCCTTTTTAAAATTAAGGAAGAAGGGAAAAAAACAAAGAGTCCCTTTATTCCATGCTGGAAATGGACTGCACCTGGATAGCAGCGTTTGATTTCCTCTGCCACGACATTATTGACGGCAAAATTCAACGTATCCTCAGATACATATAGCTCTTTTACGCTGCTATAATGATGAATCATACCCAGAGAGCCTATGTATGCGCTCTGATCCAGATGGAGACCTAACGATTTGGCCTCAGACAGCCAATGACCTTCATTCATATCTGGTTGTTCTATCGTTTTCTTAATGAATTTTTCTTTAACACTTTCTTTGTTTTGATTAAGGAGATTCTGAATTTGAAGGTGCTTATTCATTTTAGTATTTTGTTCATCCAGTGTTTCCTTAAACTTCTTGATTAATTGACGTAAATCAGCAGGATCAAAGGTATCCTTGATCAAGTAGTCTTGTACTTGCAGTTTTAATGCCTGCTGTGCAAAGGCAAAATCAGCATGGCAGGATAAAATAGCAACCTTTAAATTTGGATTTTGTTCTTTTAACTTTTTAGTAAGTTCAATCCCATTCATTTTAGGCATACCGATATCTGTTATTAAAATATCAGGCATTTCACTTATGGCTTTTTCAAAGGCACTGGCACCATTCTCATGTGTACTTTGAAGTGATACTCCCAGCTGTTCCCACTCTATCGTCTCAGATAACAGCTGTATTACTGGATAATCATCGTCAACTAGCATTACTTTGTACATCAGAAATATTGCCCCCTTTTTGTATCGTCAATATCACCTTTGTGCCTTCACCCGGCAGGCTTTTTATATCCATTCTAAAGGAGCCTCCAAAGGTTATAAACATCCGCTCATACACATTGGATAACCCTAAGGAGGAAAATCCTTTGTTATTTGTAGTCAGACTATCCTGCCTGCCAATGGACTGGCCTAGTTTTCCCTTTAATTGGCTTAATGCAGCGTCATCCATCCCCTGACCATTATCTTCAATCACAATGACCAGTTGATTGTCACTTACATCTGTTCTTAATACAATCGTTCCTGCACTTTGATTGAGACCGTGTATAATCGAATTCTCAATAATAGGCTGCAGAATAAAGCGGGGTATTTTCAACGCATACGCTTCGTCATGAACAGATAGTTCAACGTTTACTTGCTCTTTTTGCCTCATATTCATGATGTTAATATAATCCAAGACAATTTGTACTTCTTCACGAAAGCTAATGATTTCTTTATTCTTATCGATGGTCATTCTCAATAATTTCGACAAGGAACTGATCATGTTTGCGCTTTCCTGGTCACCTTTAACCAATACCTTCATGCGAATAGAATTAAGGACATTAAAGAGGAAATGTGGATTGATTTGTGCTTGCAGCATATCAAGTTCTGCTTTTCTTTTTCGTTCCTGTGTCTGTGTAATTTCCTTAATCATTTCATTAACACGGTCAAGCATCAGGTCGAACGATTCCGATAATCTCCCCACTTCATCCTTGCTGCTAAGGCGGGAACGAATGGCAAGATTTCCGCGTTTAACTGCCTCTGCTATTTTTCCTAAATGGACAAGTGGTTTCGTAATGGTTCTCAATAGTGAAGCCATTAGAATAAGAAAAATGGTGAATGAAACAATCTGGACGGTAAAGACCTTACTAAATATTGAATTAATTTGATTTACAGCCTGTTTATATGGAACAAGGGATACTAACTTCCAGCCTGAAAATGAAATATCGTGTTCAGCAATTAGGTAATCCTTATTCGATATTTCAAAAATATTAGAAGAATTATTCTTTTTTAGCTGCTCACTATATTGGAATGGTTCACCAATTTTTTCATGGTCATGGTGTGAAAGGATTTTGTTGGATGAATTTAAAATCATCATCTCTTCATGACCCTTCATATTCTCAAATATTTGATTAATCTTATTTTCCATAATCGTAACGATTACATATCCGTAGATCCCCTGATTCTGATCTCTTAACGTTCTTGCCACAGAGATTTGATAAGGATTATCTTTTTTATCCGACCTAAACATGGTTGGCTTGCTCTCAATCCAAATCGATTCATAACCTTGTAATGTATTTAACTTCTTAAACCAATCTTCACGAACTAATTGGCTTGGATCAAAATCATAGGTAGAGTAATTTTTATAAGATTTACCATTCTTTAGAAGGATGGTCACATACGATTTTTCTCCTACTAGTGTGATATTTTCAATGGTTTTATTGACTTTACTATCATCCATGTATCCTTCATAATCCGTACTAGTTTCTATTTCACTTTGCGCTTTATCCTTTAAGATGGTGTTCATTTCCGCATCAAGCTGGACGAAGTTGGTAATATAGAGCATGTCTTCTAAGAGTTTTTCGACATATTCATTGGCTATCGTAAGCTCTCTATAGGCATTTGTCAGTGCCTGTTCCTTCAGCGTATCCTTTGTTAAATAGTTATAGATCGATAAGGAAATGATAGCAGGAATGATTAAGCAAATAATAGAAATGAAAATCACTTTAAACCGAAAAGAATGGGGCGTAAGCATACGCTGTTTACCCTCTCTCATATGCAGACCACCCTTCAATAGAAAGATGGGGTTGTAATCTCTTACAACCCCTTTTTTTTACATTATTCTATTATTTTCTGACAATGTCTATACTATTTGTTACTGTCAATAATTTCCTGGAATCTTTTTTGAGAAGCTTTAATGGTTGCATCGATATCCTGCTCACCAAAGATTAGCTTTTCATATTCCTCATTGATTACTTTATAAAGCTCAGACTGATAAGAGACTGGTGAAATGATTTTTGATGATTTAGCATTTGTTAAAACATTTACTAGAGAATCTTTATCAACCTTCTCAGGATTTTTTGTTCCACTTAAAATCTTGTCAATGATACTTGTTAATTCACTATCACTTACTTTATTCCATGAAGGGATATTCTTGCCTTGAACAATTTGGCCTTCTGTTGTGTACCAGCGAATGAAGGTATAAGCTGCTTCTTTATTCTCAGAAGTGTTTGCAACGGACATAAAGTCTGTTGTTACTGGTGTATAACCGCCCTCATCGCCACTTTCATTTTTAGGATATGGAGCAACAGCCACATCAAATTCTAATGGGAACTGGTCCGTACCGCCAAGTTCAGTATTCATCCAGCTTCCGATTAAGATGGAACTTGCATCTTGGCCAAAGAACTGGTTACGGTAATGAAGTTTTTGAGATAAGATGTCTGTGTATGGAACTGAAGACTTGTCTTCTTTTTCCATTTGCACTCTTAATTCAAGCGTTTTCTTGAATAACGGACTATCTAGATTTGATTTACCATCTGCAGTCGTGAATTCAGTATTATCTGCTTCACTAGCAAGTGCAAGCTTCATAAACTCCATCCAGCCGCCGCCTTGTGGTCCGTGGAAGTAAGTTCCATAATGATCTTTCGTTGTCATAGCCTTTGCATATTCTGCGAATTCATCCCATGTCCAATCTTTTGGTACCTCAAGACCTGCTTCTGTCAAATGGTTCTTATTAAGAAGAACGTACCATGGGTTAAACTTACCTGGAAGTGCATAATACTTTCCATCAATTTGTGTATCAACTTTATATTCTTCCGTTACTTTATAGCCCTCTTTTTTAATAAGCTCATCAATCGGTGCAACCATTCCCATGCTTACACGCTGTGCATAACTTGCTGGATCACTGAACATAAGAACGTCTAGTTGTTCTCCAGAAGCTGCTGCTAAATCTAACTTTTTTAGTGCTTCCTGTGTATCTCCCTTTTCACTGAGGATGACTAATTCTACTTTGATGTTAGGGTATTTTTCTTCAAATGCTGCGATAGTGCTTTTCCAGTTGTAGGAAGCCTCGTTTCCATGAGTGTGGAATTTGATTGTAACCTTTTCGTCCTTTTTTGGTTCTGACGATGTCTTTTCCTCGCTTCCGCCGCCGGAACAGCCAGCTAGGACTAAACAAAATAACATAGTAAAGATTAATAACGACCAAATCTTTCTTTTCATTCCTTTTCCCCCTCAATGTTTTTACCTATCAATTATCTGAAAACCCTTACACAGAAAGTTTAACAAATTCAAATTTATAACTAATACCAATAAATTTACTCATTATAATACTTTTTTGACTACTACATTAAAATCCTTGGCTATTTTACCAAATAATAAATTAGAAATATACATTAGAACATAACTTAATCCGCTTCCAAAAAAGAGGATCCCGACACCATTGAAAAAAATACTTATCGCAAAAACACAAATGGCTGCAGAAGCCATTACCATGGTATAGAGTGGGTAGGATATTCCGAGTAAAAAGGCTGTTTTAATATACTGCAGGGTCTTGTATTCATATTGTGCATACACAGGAAAGATAAATAACATAAGAGTTAGAAAAAGAAAGGCAACTCCGATTAAACAACCCATCAAAATTGGATACAACGAGTCTTGCACTGAACTGATTAAACGCCAATCTAAGTATAAAACCATAAAAATCCCTAACAAGATAATCCCTAAACGATTTGCCTTCCAAAACTCTTTTCTATATGTTTGCCAATAGAATGAGAAGACTGGTAAATCCGTTTCACCCTTTAACCATTTTCGTATGATGGTAAACATCGCCACTGTAGAAGGAGCCGCCCCAAAAACAAACAAACCTGCGACCATAAAAAGCAGCCATAAGAGGTTAATATAAGCTAGCCGTGTAATCCATTGGCAAATACCTAATAATCTTCCCATCCATTCATTTGATTCCATAACTGGTTTTCTCCTCCCGTGAACAATGTTTCACTTTTCCTATATTTTAATAGAAAAATTTTTAGCTGTTTAAACACTTTTTTGACCACTTTCGCAAAAATCTTTACCTATTAAATAAAAAAGCAGCTTCCAATTTGGAGGCTGCCTTCAATTAATGAATATCATATAACTTGCATTTTTCATACAATTTTGTTTTGCCTATTTCAAGCAGCTTTGCTGCCTCCTGCTTATTCCCACTGCTAACCGACAGTGCATGTAAAATGGCTTGTTTCTCCACTACTGCAAGTGTTTCTTTCAATGAATGTACAGGTGTTTCAGCAACGTTTACTACCTCTTTCTCCACTGGCTTTCCATGAATATTTACTGTGTCCTGATCCCGCAAATATAATGGCAGGTGCGCTACTTCAATTGTATTTCCATCTATAACATTGATAGATCTTTCTAGAACATTCTCAAGTTCTCGAATATTCCCTTGCCACTTATGCTTATTGAATCTCTCTACTACTTCAGCAGATAGTTTAATCCCTTTTCGGTAGAATTTTCTTTCTAGTTTTTCCAAGAGATTGTTGGCTATTAACTCGATATCACCATTACGTTCTCTAAGCGGGGGGATTTCAATTTTAATCACGTTTAACCGGTAATATAAATCTTGACGAAATGTACCTTCTTCTACCATTTTTTCTAGATTCCGATGGGTTGCTGCAATGATACGAACATCTACAGCAATAGATTTTTGACCACCGACCGGCAGTATTTCACGCTCCTGTAAAACTCTCAAAAGCTTACTTTGTGCAGCGAGCGGCATATCACCGATTTCATCAAGGAAAATCGTTCCATGATTGGCTAATTGAAAATGACCTTTCTTTCCGCCCTTTTTAGCACCAGTAAAAGCACCATCATCGTATCCGAATAATTCCGATTCGAGCAAATGCTCAGGGATAGACGCGCAATTGATAGGCACGAAAGGGAAAGCTGCCCGCGTACTGTTATTGTGAATAGCAGAAGCAAACAATTCTTTACCCGTACCTGATTCTCCAAGAATTAGAACGGCTGACTGACTGCCGGAAATTCTTTCAGCTAATTTTTTAACAGCCGAAAAGGATGAACTATTCCCAATTAGGTCACTAAAATGATATTTGCTTTTACTATGTTTTTCAGCTTTCGTTTTATAATAATTCACCTCTTCAACGAGGTGCTGAATTTTATTTTTGTATACTAACCAATCCTCGGGATTGCGGAACATGACCGTTCCTACAGCTCCGACTAATTCACCATCAATGATAAGAGGATATCGATTTGCTATCATTTCACTGCCATTAATAGGCTGTATGGAGGCCAGTTCTTTTTGTCCGGTTTTGGCAACAATATGCATCCTTGAGTTCTCAATGACATCTTGAACAGGCTTTCCTATCGCGTTCTCAACAGTGGTTCCTAGAAATTCACAATAAGCAGAATTGATATACAAGATAATACCCTCACAATCAACAACAACAATTCGTTCACCTGCAAGGTTAATAATTTCCTCAATCCAATGATGTGGAATTTTTTCCAATCCTCGTTTCATATCTTTTCACCCTGTTACATTTGTTTATGTTCATTATATCAAAGAGGTTTGACTTCAAGTTAGAATAAAAGAATCCTGTCCGGTAAGCCGAGCAGGATCTCTTTTCTATTGGACAGTATAGCCACCATCAAGAATAACAGCTTGACCAGTAACCCCTCTTGCTTTATCACTAGCCAAGAAGGCCGCATAATCAGCAATTTCAGATACCTCTAGCAGCCTCTTTTGAGGTACAAGCGTAAGCAGGACATCATCGATGACACGCTCAAGACTTACATTTCTTGTGATAGACAAATCTTTAAGCTGGTTCCTAACGAGTGGTGTATCAACATAACCCGGGCATAAAGCATTTACAGTGATTCCATGCTGAGCACCCTCTAAAGCAGCAACCTTTGTTAACCCAATCACTCCGTGCTTTGCACTATTGTAGGCAGCTTTACCAGCAAAACCAATCACTCCGTTAATCGATGCCATATTGATGACTCTTCCAAAGCCCTGTTGTTTCATGATTGGGAATACATGTTTAATCCCAATAAAAGGAGCCGTCAACATGACCTTTATTAAAAGCTCAAATTTTTCAGTTGGGAATTCCTCAATCGGTGAAACATATTGAAGTCCAGCATTATTGACTAAAATATCAATTCTTCCAAATCTTCCATGTGCAGATTCTAATGCATTCTTGAACGCTTCCTCATCCGTGACATCACAAGGAGCAGAAAATGCTTCATATCCTTGCTCTCGCAGTTCATTTGCAACACTATCACTTTTTTCTTTATTCAAATCAGAGATAACTACTTTTGCTCCCTCTTGTGCAAAAGTCTTAGCGAGTTCTAAACCTATACCACTTGCAGATCCAGTAATAAACGCTACTTTACCTACTAACATATTAATCCTCCTAAAATACCTATTTACTAATCTAACGTATGTTTCTAAATTTTATACAAGACCTAAGAACGTATAGATTGCAATTACGAAGAATACAGCAACTGTTTTAATAATCGTAATCGCAAAAATGTCACGATAGGATTGTTTATGCGTTAATCCTGTAACGGCTAAAAGGGTTATGACTGCACCATTGTGCGGTAGTGTATCCATACCGCCTGAGGCCATCGCAACCACACGGTGCATAACTTCAGGCGGAATATTGGCAGCCGCAATTGCCTGATTGTATTTATCTGCCATTGCTCCTAGCGCAATCCCCATACCCCCAGAAGCAGACCCTGTAACACCAGCAAGTGTACTTGTTGTCACCGCACCGTTTACCAGCGGGTTTGTGAAGGTAGTTGAGATGCCATCACTAATTTTTGCAAAGCCAGGAAGTGCAGCAATAACACCGCCAAATCCATATTCAGCACCTGTATTCATGGTAGCAAGTAATGAACCGCCGATACTTTGATTGATTCCTTCCTTAAATTTATTAGATACTCGTTTCCAATCGTATAAAAGTGAAGAAAGAATCCCGACTACCAATGCCATCTCAATGGCCCAAATTGCAGCACTTGCCGTAACGTCGATCGTGTATGGTAAACCTATCGCTTTAAAATCAAATCCATTTGGGTACCATTTCGGTATAAAAGTAATAAATAGCTTATTGGTAACACCTACGAGAATAAGTGGAATAAATGCTAAAATTTGTCTTAAAACAGATTGATTTGAAGTTAAATCAGGAACAGGTTCTTCTTTTTCAGAAATAACTTCTTTTTCTAAAGCAGCTGCATTTTCAGCATTGAATCCATAATATCCTTCACCAGCTTTTTCTGCCTTTTTCCTTCTCATTTCCAAGTACAATAAGCCAAGTGTTAAAACAAAAATGGCTCCTATGATACCAAGGATTGGCGCCGCATAAATATCTGTTTTAAAGAAAGCAATCGGAATAACGTTCTGAATTTGCGGCGTACCTGGTAATGCATCCATGGTGAACGTGAAAGCACCAAGTGCAATTGTACCGGGAATAAGTCGTTTAGGGATATTTGCTTCTCTAAACATTTGAGCGGCAAACGGATAAATAGCAAATACGGCAACGAATAAGCTGACACCGCTATATGTTAAGATTGCACCTAGCAAAACAATGGTGAGCATGGCACGTTTTGCACCTAAAATACGAACGATGGTCTTCGCAATAGACTCCGCAATTCCTGACATTTCAACTACCTTCCCGAAAATAGCTCCTAATAAGAAAACTGGGAAGTAGGATTTGATGAACCCCACCATTTTTTCCATAAATATTCCTGAGAAAAATGGCAGAACTTGACTCGGATCAATAAATAAAACAGCTAAAATGGCACATAATGGAGCGAATAAAATAACAGAAAAACCACGGTAGGCGGCGAACATCAACAGTCCGAGCGCCAGAAGAATAACAATTAAATCCATTTAAATCCCCCTATACCTTTTATTTTGCAGGCTTCAAACATCGCACCTCTTTAGTAAGCGTTTTCAATTAAAGCTTACGATTGTATTAATGCAAGTTCTATGCCAATACTTACTCATTTTCTAAATAGTAGTAATATTCTTTCTTATTCCAAGGGTTATTTCTATTTTATAGTTGGTAATGATTATATATCTTCACTTGTTTTTTTCCGAAAATACGGAAAAACGGGAACCGGATATTCCGGAATCCCGGAATATTCCGCGTTTCCGGAATCTTTTTTTATTTCTTGCACAAATATAGCTGCAAAGCCCGGAAGCTAGAACATAAAAAAAGAGGACCACCTTCCCCCTCGGGAAAACACTCCTCTTTAAACGGCCAAAGGTAATTTAATTTCGACTAGAGTTCCCTGCTGCGCTTTACTCTGATAGGTAATACTTCCATGGTGCTGTTTAATAATTTTATTACAGATCATCAATCCAAGTCCGGTCCCTTTTTCTTTTAAGGTATAGAAAGGTTCACCTAGCCGAGGCAAAAGTTCTTCAGGTATTCCACAGCCTTCATCCTTAACGGAAAGAACACATTCACCCTCTTCACCTTTACGCAGGTTAATGTGAATATTACCGCCATCAGGCATTGACTCGATCGCATTCTTGAGAACATTAAGGAAAACCTGCTTTAATTGATTTTTCTCACCGGTTATAAAAAACTCCCCTTCTTCCACACAAGTATAGAATTGGATATTTTCTAAATGCGCTTGCGGTGACAGAAGTTCAAGGGTATTCTCAACTAGTTCTTTTAAATTCGTCCGATGAAGCTGTACAGCCTGTGGCTTTCCTAAAGAAAGCATTTCACTCGTAATCGTTTCTATTCGTCCAAGCTCGCTCAGAAGCAGGTCATTTATTTCGTCAGCACCATTTTCCCATTTATAAAGCTGCATAAAGCCTTTAATTGTCGTAAGAGGATTCCGAATTTCATGGGCAACTCCAGCGGCTAACTCCCCGACGATTGATAGTTTTTCGGACTGTAAAAGAATTTCTTCTGCCTTTTTACGTTCAGAGATATCACGACTGATGATCACAATCTTTTCAACCTCATCCTTCTCGCCCTTTACTGGCACACACCGAGATTCAAATTCAATCCAATAACCGCTGCAGTGGTTCAGACGAAATTCAATTAATCTCGATTCTTTCTTTTCAAACATTTCGTTTATTGTATTTTTGAAGAATTCAATATCATCAGGATGTAAGAACCTGCATAATTTTACATCCTCTAGTTCAGGACATTGATAGCCTAAAACCATTTCATGTGAAGGAGAAAGGTATGTAAGCGTATGCTCTTTATCCATCACCATAATTAGGTCAGATGTATTTTCAGCTATTAGTCTATACTTGGATTCACTTGCTTCTACCATGCTATACATATCTGAAAGTCTTTCATTTAATCTGTAAAGCTTTAGATAGGATTCAATCAGTAAGCAGCCTAGTATAACCCCTAACATCACGAACAGGATATATTGAATATGAAAAAATGGCTGGTCTCTAAATGCATTGAAAATAATTGGTACCATTACAACATAAATGATTATATAAGAAATAAATAAGATAATTGCTCTTATTACTGATGTAAATCTTTTCGCAAAGTAATAAATGATGCTAAATCCAACCATCATAACTACCCAGCCTATAATAGCCGTTTCCCATTGGCCACTCGAATACAATCTTGCAAGTAGACCAATACCTCCAGTAATGATACCTGCAAATGGTCCCAAATAGGCAAAAATAAGAATAACGGGGGCATAGCGGATATCGTAAGTATACCCCTGTTCATGTATGGCGAGTATGACGAGAATACATGCAACCATTCCTCCGTAAATACCAACCCAAAGGCGGAAATGTCTTACCGGCTTATGATTAATGAAAGAACGTATAACTAACGGAGTACTAACAAAAAGAGAAAAAATAGATAAATTTACAATATAATCTATTAAAAACAATGCACTCACACCCAAAAATTCATACTTTTCACTCTATAATAAACTAGAATTTTCTCCATTACCATAAGTTTTCATTTATTTTAATGGGTACGGAAACCAGAAAAAAGAAGTACCAAAGAGCGGAGCCTTCGATACTTCTTCTTTGTAAACTACTTTATAAAACTTCTTTTTCTACAGCAGGTTTTTCTTTTTCAAATAATACAATTAAAGCGGGTAATAAAATCCCTCGAATAAGGAACGTATCTAATAATATCCCCACTGCGACAATGAAGCCAAATACAAACAATAATTGGATTGGCTGGGTCATCAACACAGCAAACGTTGCTGCTAGAATAATTCCCGCAGATGAGATTACACCGCCAGTATTGGCAACAGCAATCTCTACTGCCTTTTTCACAGAATACTTTTTCCTTTCTTCTATAAATCTTGAGATTAGAATAATGTTGTAGTCAATACCCAGTGCGACTAAAAACACAAATGAATAAAGCGGAACACGATTACTGATTGTGTCAATATCAAAGAATAAACTGCTTAGGAACATTCCCAGTCCAACTGCTGCGAGGAAGGAAATGAGAATGGTCCCCATCATATAGATTGGCATTTTAAATGACTTAGTCATAATAATTAACATGACAAATATCAACAGTGATTCAAGCAGAACAATAACAATTAAGTCCCTATCATTCGTTGCACGGTCATCGACTTTTTTTGCCGTTTCTCCAGCAAAATAAAGCTCTCCATCCAGATTGCTAGCTTTCACTAATTTATCTGAACTATCTCTCATCTTTTCCAAAGCGTCCATTGTCTCCACTGCGTATGGACTTTCCTCAAATGTCAGACTATATTGAATTACCTTGTTATCTGATGTGGTGCCATTCGGACGAACATTACTGACTAGCTTTTGGTCTGCAAGCGTTTCGAGTAATGCTGTTTGCTGTTCAGGAGTAATTGCTTCTTTCGCTTCAAACAATACAGTCGTTGTAGCAAGGTCGCCTTTTTCAAACTTCTCTTCCAATATTTCATAGCCCTGTCTTGAAGGCATATCCTTTGGAAAAGACTTCATCGTATCGAATTCATATTTCAGATTCAGCATGTTAAGGGCTGATGCCAGAAGGACGATACCGATAACGGCAGCTGAAACTACTGGTTTGTTCACGACAAATTTGGCAATTCTACTCCATAAAGAATTCGATTTAACTGTTTCCTCTCCCACTCTTGGAATCTTAGGCCAGAAGGCTTTCCGTCCAAACAAAGTAAACAAGGCTGGTACAAGTGTAATAGATGCAAGCATGATAATAAGCATGGCTGCAGCAAACACCGGTGCAAAGTTACGATAGTCTCCAAATTCGGCAAAAAACAGGACCAGCATGGCCGCTAAAACGGTCCCCCCTGAGAAAAAGACTGGCAAACCTGTTTCTCTCATCGCATGGTGCATCGCGTCAAATTTGCTATCAAACCTCTTCAATTCTTCACGGTAACGTGAGAAGACAAATAAGGAATAATCAATGACTGCTGCAAACAAAAGAATCGTCATAATCGAAAATGTTTGATTACTAATCACTAATCCAGCCATTCCCATCAAACCTAGTACCTGGTTCACTACCTCATAAACAAATGCGGCAGCAAATAGAGGGATTAAAGCCAATAGCGGCGAACGGTATATCACGATTAATAAAATCAAGATTAATCCTACAGTTGAAAATAATAAGACAAAATCAGCACGGGAAAAAAGATTAAGGGAATCCACCGCTATTCCTGCCGGACCGGTAATATATAATTTTAGGTCTGTATCATCCTTAACAATTTTTTCAATTTGTTCCTGAGCGGTTCTAATTTCCTTTGACTCCATTGAAGATTCAAAAGTGATAGGCAAAATCATTGTACTTTGATCTTTAGAGAAGAAGTTTGCAGTCGCCTGTGGCGGCATGTTTAATAATGGGACATACTCTTTTATCCCTTCCACCTGATCTAATTTTTCAAATAACGGTTTTAAGTCTGTTACTTCAACCTTATCACCTTTATTTTGAAAAACCAGTATGGCTGGTATTCCTTCATTGTTTTTAAAGTACTCATCGACCTTATTCTCGGCAATGACGGATTTCGCATCTGCAGGAATAGAATCAATACTTGAAACCTCGTATTCCTTAGCGCTTGGGGCAAAAACAGCCAGCAGCATGGTGACTAATAGCCAGATTCCAAGTGTCATCCACATTCCTTTTTTCGATGTAACTCGGTCTGTTATCGATTTTAAAAATGAACTCATGTTTTCATTCTCCTTCACCCGAATATAAGTGACACATCTGTAACTTTAACAAAAAAAATAATTGACACAATAACACTAATATTATCTTTCAAAGTTACACTTGTGTCAATTACTTATTCATGAACATTCCATCGCTAATAATTTCCTTTATGGAATGAATCCACTCTGCCTTTGGAATTCCAAAATGATTGGGAATTGCGACTGTTTGAAGGATAAACCCAATAATTAATCCATCCGGTATGTGTTTTTTTAATTTTTCTTCTTCCTTACCAACCAGGATAAATTTTTGTAAAAATTTGTACATATCTAACGGCAGCTTCTCAAGTTTTTCTTTATTGGGAAAGGCTGCATCCATCCGTGTCATTACCTGTTGGGCTGCTCTAATTAATTCGTGTACTTCTGTCTTTTTAAAAATAAGATCGATTAGAAAGTCGAATTGCCGTTCAAAACCTTCAAGAGTTTCGATTTCTCTTAGTTCATGAAGAAATTCTTCCATTTCGTATATCATAAAGTCTGTAATTAACTCTTCTTTATTGTCGTAGTATTTATATAACGCAGCTCGGGAAACTTCCATCCGGTCCGCCAAAAGACTGAAAGTAAATCCGTCATATCCATGCTGAAGGAGCAGCTGCTTTGCCTCTTGAAATAACTCTACTGTATTAAACTTCCGTTCACGCGCCATCGATTCACCCCCGAGTTACTATGTGAGAATAGTATAACATATTGATTAAAATTTTAGGCGTGGTCCACCCAAGAAGCCTATTGACCTTAGATGTGTGCTTGTTATAATTGAAGTGAGTAATCACTCATTTTTAGAGAGGATTGATTTACATGTCATCTGCAATAGTCATAAATGAAGTGAGTAAACGTTTTGGGAAAAAGTACGTGCTAAATCAAATTAACTTAACAGTGGAATCAGGACAAATTTTTGGGCTGATTGGTCCTTCCGGTTCAGGAAAAACAACTCTGGTAAAGATTATTGTAGGCATGGATTCTGCGAGCCATGGTAATGTTCAGGTACTGAACACATCTGTTCCTAATTTACAACTATTGCAAAGAATCGGCTACATGGCCCAAGCAGATGCCTTATACAATGATTTAACCGGAGAAGAAAATCTCGCTTTCTTTGCTTCCCTATTTAAACTGAAAAAAGTTGTTCAGAAAGAACGCATTGCGTATGCAGCAGAATTAGTCCATTTAACGGCAGATTTGAAAAAGAAGGTTGAAAACTATTCTGGCGGTATGAAGCGGCGGTTGTCTCTGGCAGCAGCATTAATACAAAATCCTGATGTCCTTATTTTAGATGAGCCGACTGTAGGCATTGACCCTGAGCTAAGAAAGTCCATCTGGTCGGAGCTATATCGTTTAAAAAATGAAGGGAAGACGATTTTAGTAACTACCCATGTTATGGATGAAGCAGAAAAATGTGATTGTCTAGCCATGGTACGTAATGGTGAGATCATCACCAGCGGCTCACCTTCGGAATTGAAAAATCAATACGGGATTACAAGCTTAGAAGAAGTATTTTTACAAGCAGGGGGTAAACAGCAATGAGAATATTGGCCATGGTGAAACGGATATTTTTCCAAATGTTACGTGATAAACGTGCATTAGCATTGATGATGGTCGCTCCACTACTCGTTTTAACCCTGCTGAATTATCTGCTAGCTGGAAATACGGTTGACCCCAGGCTTGGTGTGATCAATGCAGATGACAACCTAATAGAGAGATTAGAGGATAGCGAAATTACGGTTATTCAAGTGGACGCGAATACAAAAGACCTTCTACTCGATAAAGATTTAGACGGGATTCTTGATATTAATGGTGAAGACATTTCTTTGACGCTCACAAACGATCAGCCAAATGCAGCAAAGGCTCTACAAATGAAGGTACAGCAGGCAATAGCAGCTGAAAAAGCGAAAGAGCAGGCAGCCAATTTGTCATCATTTATGAAAACTATTCAGAGTAAGCTGCCAGGAATGACAGATAAGATGGAGCAAGTGAAATCCCCTAAAATCAATACCTCTTATATATATGGAAATGAAGATACCATATTTTTTGACCAGTTAAACCCGATACTAGTTGGATTCTTTGTGTTCTTCTTTGTGTTCTTAATTTCTGGGATTGCTTTACTGAGGGAACGTACTACTGGTACTCTTGAACGATTACTGGCCACACCTATCCAAAGAAGAGATATTGTTTTCGGTTATTTGTTGGGATATGGTTTATTTGCAGTAATCCAAACCATTATTGTCGTTACGTATGCCGTAAAAGTATTAGATATAACACTGGCAGGTTCATTCTGGAATGTTGTTTTAATCAATTTAACTTTAGCTCTAGTGGCGCTAACACTGGGACTTCTATTATCCTCATTCGCTAATTCTGAGTTCCAGATGATGCAATTTATTCCAATCGCTATTATCCCACAGGTCTTTTTTGCAGGAATTTTTCCGTTTGAGTCAATGGCTGGTTGGATGCAGGTTCTTGCTAAGTGTATGCCGATGTATTACGGCGGAAACGCCTTAGTCGAGGTCATGTATAAAGGTTCAGGTTTAGGTGAAATCACGAACGACCTTTTGGTGTTAGTAGGCTTTGCACTTGTCTTCATTGTTTTAAATGTAGTTGCATTGAAGAAATATAGGAAGATTTGATAGTGATGATAAGGAGGCAGTAATGACAGAAGAAGAATTAATGCTGCAGCAGTTATTTGATGAAGATAAATTGACTGATAAGCAAAAGAAAATTATTGTAGCGGCTATTGAAACCTTTTCCGAAAAAGGGTATGCTGCTTCGTCAACAAGTGAGATTGCCAAAAAGGCAGGAGTAGCCGAAGGAACAATCTTTCGACATTATAAAACGAAGAAGGAATTGTTGATTTCAATTGTTGCCCCGCTGATGACAAAGTTCATTGCTCCCATAGTGGTAAAGGATTTTAATAAAGTACTGGATCGGGAATTTGAGACAGTAGAGGAGTTCTTGCGGGCAACGATTGAAAATAGAAGAGACCTTCTCATCCGAATGCTGCCAGTCGTAAAAATCATGTTTCAAGAAATTCCTTTTCAACCGGAATTGCGCGAACAATTTTTTGATCTCATCGTAAAAAATATCTTTATTCGCGTTGAAAAGGTCATTAAAGGCTACCAGGACAAAGGGCTATTAATTGATATGCCTCCAGAAAGTATCGCAAGGTTAACAATTACCAATATACTTGGCTTCTTATTTTCCCGTTATATTCTTTTTCCGCATTTAGAATGGGATGATGAACTGGAAATTGAAAGGACCATTCAGTTTATCATGCATGGCGTTGGTAAGAAGGATTGATTCCTAAATTAAAATTGTACTGGGCTTCTAAACCTTTAATCAAACGTTTGATTAGTTTAGCTTCCGTTTTAATCAAACGTTTGATTAGTTTTTATAGAGGGATTCAATTTACTAGTAAAA
>NZ_BCVA01000017.1 GCF_001591505.1 Neobacillus niacini NBRC 15566 | reverse complement strand
AGAAATTCCGCTTATTTAAAAATCATTATCAAAACAAGCTCAAATAGACGGAGAAATTCCGCCTAATGACCCGAAAAATTCAAAAATAGGGTATTTTCCTTGCATAAGCGGAAAACCTCCCCTTATTCTCCCCAAAACGAGCTCCCTTTTGCATTTAACCGGAAAAAGTCCGCTTATTCTACTTTTGCTGGTTACTTGCTTAAGAACAAGACAGCCAATACAAGTGGCATTTCGGCATGTATTATAAAAATAGACTTTTTGCTTCTTAAAAGATCAGGCTTTTTTATTCCATACTGTCCGCTTCAGGTGGACAGTGTCCACGAGCGGTGACAGGCACCATTATGGACACTATTATCGGTTGTACGCTATTGTGTGAGGGGGAGTCGAATTGTAAATTCGGTCCCTTTCCCTATTTCGCTTGATATGTGGATTGTTCCTTTATGTGTTTCTACGATCCATTTGGCGATGGAGAGGCCTAGTCCATGACCTCCCATTTGCCGTGAGCGGGATTTGTCTGCTCGATAGAACCGTTCAAAGATGCGATGGGAATCCTCTTTCCTAATTCCGATTCCAGTATCCTTTACACGAATACTCATTTGCTGCCCTTCCCTTGAAAGCAAGAGCCAAACTTCGCCCATGTTTGGCGTGTATTTAATGGCATTGTCCAATAAGATATACAATAGTTGAGATAATCTTTGCGGGTCGCCAGTTGTCACCAGTGAATCTGGTGCTTCTAAGTGCAATTTAATTTGTTTTGAGTCTGCTAGTGACTGGACAGATTCAATCGCTTTCTTGGCATGAGGAAGAAAGTCAAACGTCTCTGTTGTTCGCTCGATAATAGTTGAATCTGAACGTGCCAGCGTTAACAAGTCACTAACCAAACTTGTCATCCGTTTCACTTCCTGCCTCATATTTGAAAGCAGCCTGCCTGTAAATTCCTCTTTCTTTGTATCAATCGTCATATCAATCGCGTCAAGTGACGATAACAGAACGCTTAAAGGTGTCCGCAGCTCGTGCGACGCATCTGCAACAAACTCCCGCTGTCTTGTAAAAGCTCTGCTAATCGGTATCATTGCTTTTTTTGACATGGCATTACTAATGAATATCGCCACCCCTACAAACACCAATCCAAGGATTAAAAGGATGATCAATAACCAATGGAAAAGCTGATAGGCAAAGGAAATATCCTTTCCTATAAATAATTTACCCACCAACCGACCTTTATCGTATATAGACTGACTGGCAATGATAAGGCGGACATCTCTCTCTCGCTCACGCTGAAAAAATTCTCCCGGTTTTCCTCTGCCTTTCTTGCTGCCTTCTAAATGAAGTGTATCCTTTAGTATCTCTCCATCATTCTGGCCTCTTTGATTCAAAATTCCTAACACAGCAGTTCGTATACGCGGATCTGCTTCGTTTCCCATAATCAATTCTCCATTTGAATTCACAACATAATAAAAGAGCTGATTGACTCCAGCAAACACTATCTCTTGATTTTGAATCCCGCGGAAATCACTTTTTTCATTGGTTGTTAAATAATCCTCTAAAAAACCTGCTTCTTGTCTCACTAATGTTTCCAGTTCAGTCTCCTGATTCCTAAGAATACTAAAATAAAGCACGGAATAAACAATCATAATAAAAAGAACAAGAAATAAAATCAGTAACCCGCTATATATACGAGTCAGCCTGCCTTGAGTACTTTTAAAGACATCCTTTTCACCAAAATTGGTTAATGAGCGGTAGATAGAGAGTAAATTAGTTTTCAAGCTTATACCCTACCCCTCTTACACTTTGGATCAACTCTGGCTTTCCCGCCTTATCTAACTTTTTCCGGATAAGTTTTACAGTGGCATCAATCGTTTTAAGTGCAACATCAGAATCGAGCCCCCAAATTCGCTCCAGCATGACTTCCCGCGGGATGACTTGTCCCTTATTTTGGACCAATAAATCTAATAGCTGATACTCCCGGGGACTTAATTGAATTTCTTCGTTTCCGAATCGTACAAAATGACCGTTTCGATTCAGAACTAAGTCTTGTAACTTGATTTCCTCTTCTAAAATAGGTGCATAATTACGCCGTGAAAGAGCACGCAGCCTTGCCAGCAGTTCACCAATTTCAAAAGGCTTCACGAGGTAATCATCTGCCCCGGAATCCAATCCCTCAATCCGGTCTTCCACTGTATCCTTTGCAGTCAGCATAAGGATGGCTCCCGGGTATCCTTGTTTCCGTAAACGGCGGCAGACATCCACTCCATCGCCGTTTGGCATCATCCAATCCAAGATTAAGACATCATAGTGTGCATTGGAAGCGTAATAAAACGCATCTTCCCCTTCCATCACCCACTCTACCTTGTATCCACTTTTCGTTAGCATATATACAATTAATTCACCTAGCTGCGAATCATCTTCTGCTAGTAAAATATTCATGCTCTGAGAACTCCTTTAAATCAGGTAATAAACTTCTCCATATTCTGGACAATCTCTAACAACTCAAATCTTATCATAGCTGCCTTGAGATTTAGAACTTTACTAAAAATAAAATACGCCGCATAGAGCGATTGGCCAAGTAAGGCGACTCCACAAATAATTGCCGGCACCCTAGCTATTCTTTCTAAAGTTCCTGGTTTTCTACCAGTCTGAAAACTTTGGCTAATTACTTGGAAGGCATTGATGATCGCTTGAATAAGAATAAGTGAGGATATAAAGATACTAATATGCATAATCGCCAGTTCATTTTTTAAATACAGCGGTAAGACTAATAGCGCGGCAAATGATAACGCCCACATAACCCCAAAGAAGTTACGAATCCAGAGTAAAATAGAGACTACCATTAGGCCGATAAAGAAATAAAGAACGAAATGAAACTGATTTATAGATAGTAAATAAAATAATCCTATTGCTAGTAACAATGTACCCGTATATCCAACATAAACAATCATTGCTTTTTGGATTTTCGAATCGATCATGTTTGTTGTCTCGCCTGTGCCGGTTTTGAACAATTTAATCTTATTTGATTTTCCCTCTTTCGTAACCACAACCGCTAGAACATGAAAAATCTTCTCCATAAGTGTATTACATAAGGAAAAATAAACTCTTAACATAGGCAGCCTGCTAATAGCCAGCGCAGCGGTCAAATAAATCATAATAAGGCTGGTCGTACTCACATGAAATCTCCTTTCCATTTGTATAAAGAAAAAAGAAGCACTCATTCTGCAAAAAGTGCTTCCTATCTCTCTTTATTCTTACAACGTCACTTTTTCACCCTTTAGTTTTTCAAGTTCCTTTTCGAGTTCCTCTTCTCTTACATAGTTTTGGAATACCGCTTCATGCTGTGCTAAAGGATTGGAAAACTGACTGCCTGCTTGTACCTGAGCCTCCATCAACATAATCCGCTCTTCCGCACGTGAAACTCCTCTTGCAATGTTATCTGTTTGAAAGGAAACCGTCGCTTTTTGAATTTGTTTGATAGACTGAGCCACATTCGCCCGGGAGGCTAATAGAATTTTCTTATGGTGCAATTCATTATATGTTTCCTTTAACTGATTTAATTTTTCTACTAAAATTTGTGTTTGCTCCTTAATTGCCTTAAATTGCTGCTGATACAGATTATATTGTTTTTCATGAAGCAGTTTTTCCTGAACAGCTAATTTTGCAATGGTATCCTCTTTTTGTTCAATGGCAAGTTTAGCCTGACGTGTTCTTTTTGCTATTAATTCTTCTGTTTCCAGTAGTAAAGCCGCTTGTTTTTTCTCAACTAGGTATTGCTGTGATAATGCCTTTTGTCCCTTAATTATTTCTTGCTCCAATTCTCTTGAATATTCACTCAACATGGCAATTGGATCTTCCATCCCATCTAATAATCCATTAATCTCCGCCCTCGTAATTGTTTTTACCCTTTTAAAAATACCCATTTTGTCATTCTCCTTTTTTTGTTATATTTTTTTCCCATTGGTCTAATATGCTTGCATTTTGATTCATAACCGGAATATGTGAACCTACTACAGGTGTATCGACGAACTGTTGCATCGCAGCATTTTTTGCTTTTCTTCTAACCCATTTCACAATTAGAACTAAAAGTGCTAGTCCCATAATCAGAAAGAATAAAAGGCCAAGCCAAGAAAATTCTCCTCCATGGTGCGGACCACCCATAAACGGGTGAGGTCCCCTTCCGCCATGGTGCCCCCTCCCCTCAGGTCGAAACCCATTTTGGAACATTACATTGGTTTGGCGCCCTCCTAATAGGTGCAGGAAGAAATTAATTACAACCAGTGCAACAGTAATCATCACGCCCCAGATAATGGCTAGTTTAACTTTTGAATTCATCGCTATCTTTCCTCCTTTCGTTCTTGATAGTTCGAAGTTTAAAGGACAATGGTGAAAACTTGGTGAAAGGAGGGAAGTACAAAAAAATTTATAAAAAAATTGTTCATTACCATATGTAAAAGAAGTTATTTTATTCTATTCACTATTGGATTATGATAGTGTTTGGATAAATCAAATTAACAGACTAAGAGAGGCTTATACATGTGGAAAAATAGAAATGTCTGGATTATTTTAACAGGGGAATTCATTGCTGGACTCGGTTTATGGCTTGGGATCATTGGAAACTTAGAGTTCATGCAGGAAAAGATACCTTCTGATTTCTTAAAATCACTGCTTATGGCCACCGGCCTTGTCGCAGGAATTGCTGTTGGCCCTTACGCAGGAAGAATTACTGACCAAAAAAGCAAGAAAACTGTTATGCTTTGGTCTGGATTACTACGAACAGTGAGTGTCATCTTCATGCTGATTGCTATTGCTACTGGTTCGGTTTGGTGGATGCTCGTATTTTTCGTTTCTATTCAAATTTCCGCTGCCTTCTACTTTCCAGCACTGCAAGCAGCGATCCCGCTTATTGTTAAAGATCAAGATTTACTCCAATTAAATGGAGTTCATATGAATGTGTCTACCCTTTCGCGGATCATAGGGACGGCCGTCGGAGGGATTTTATTGGTACTCCTTCCCTTATCCATGCTTTATATTGGTTCTCTCGTTGCCTATCTTGGATTGCTGATTCTAACCTGGTTCCTAAACTTTGAAGAGAATAATGAAACACCTTCATCAAGAAAAAGTACCAATGGGAAATCCAGCTTTAAAGATGTTTTACCAGTTATAAAGGGGCTGCCAATTGTTTTAATGACCTTATTGATGACTCTTGTACCACTATTGTTTCTTGGCGGTTTCAACCTTTTAGTCATTAATATTAGTGAGCTGCAAGACAGCTCTGCGATAAAAGGATATATTTATGCCGCAGAAGGGGTTTCCTTTATGATTGGTGCCTTTTTCATAAAAAAAATCAACGACAAATTCTCGCCTTACAAAATTTTATTTGGCAGCTCGCTCCTGGTCGGGGTCTCCCAGATTATGCTTTATTTTGCAGATGTTTTTGTTTTAACTATTGCAGCATTCATCGTTTTCGGTTTTTCAGTCGGCTGCTTTTTCCCAACGGCATCGACGATTTTCCAAACAAAAGTGCCAAAGGATTTTCACGGAAGATTTTTCTCGTTCCGCAACATGCTCGATCGGATTGGATTCCAAGTTGTTCTGCTTTTGACTGGATTCCTCTTAGACTTTATTGGCCTGCAGTTAATGTGTTTGATTTATGGCGGGTTGACCGTCATCATTACCATTATCTTTTATTTAAAAAACAAACAGTTTGGTACTGCTAAACTGGAGAATTGACGCAGGCATCATCCATTTTTCCTTGCAGCATTGCAAGGAATATTTTTTATACTCGTGAATATAAACAGTATTGAATGTCCATTTAGGGAGCGTGGTTATTATTAGTGCAGAGGTTATGGAAAATCTAACGGCAACAAGGAATAAGTTGTTAAATGAGATTTCTGGTTTAAGCTATGAACAGCTGAATCAAAAACCTGATGAGTCTACATGGAGTGTGGCTCAGGTGTGTCATCATTTGTATTTAACCGAAAATGTCTTCACACAAGCCATTATTTATGGTCTTACTAAAAGCAATGGAAAAAAGGCAGAGCCGAAGCCTGTTCAGCTGGCAGTTGACCGGACTCAGAAGGCAAAGGCACCTGATATGGTAGTCCCTGGCGATGAATCGTTGGAGTTAGAGAAGATCACAGAGCTGTTGAACCAATCAAGAAATCTATTTTTGGAGTTTTATAATCAACTTGAAGACAAGTCCATCCTAAAAGAAAAATCCACTAAGCACCCGCTCTTTGGTTACACGCCTTTAGACCAATGGGTTGATTTAATTTATCTTCATGAAGAGCGGCATATCCAGCAAATTAAAGAAATTAAGTCTTTGTTATAAAAAAGGTGGCTGTCACCACATAAATGGTAACAGCCACCTAGCAGTTTTATTGCTGTTTACAAGATACGAGAATAAGATACTACCCAACGGGTTCCTTCTGCTTTTTCCATTTGTATTCCCCGCCAGCCTTGTGCGAGCAATTGTTGTTGGGTTTCAATGTCACCCATAGTAATTGTGATATTTTCCCGATAAGGTATTATCTGTTCCTCGGTTCCTGTTAGGTCTTTGACAAAGATATAACGCAGGTTGCCGCCGTACTTCTCTTTGAGGGCGGCGATTTGCATTCCTTGTGCAAACTTATCTTTTAGACTAGGAATATTAAACGGCGCAACCGTGCAGCAAATATAGCGGAATGGTTGAACTTCGCTTCCTAACTCATCCATAATTACTGTTGCTAAAGTCTTTTGCAGATGGTTTCCGCGGAAGTTAGGAAGTACGTTCGAGATCTCCTGATAGAGGACCTTCGGCAGTTCATGATCGGGCAGTCCAATATCCCTTCCTAAATGGTCCTCATCAATTGGCGGAATAAGCAGTGCTCGAAAGGCGATCAGCTTATTCCCTGCAAAAGCACCAATCATCAACCCCTTCCCCTCTAAGATATACTGATACTCATCCTCCGTCAGAGGCTGAAGTATTCCTGGACTTTCCATCGCTTGAACAACTTGCTTCTGCACCTCCAAAATCTCGATTAAGTCTTCAGCAACTAACTTTCGAACCTTAAAAGGCATATTCCCATTTCTAAGTACTCCTTCATACAGCCAATTCAAGAGCCACCCCTCCTTTATTGAATACTGCCTTGAAACACAGTTAACTCTCTCAGTGTTTCTTCGTTAACTTCTATGCCCAATCCAGGCTTTTCTGTCAACCGGATATATGGCACTTCAAATGCTAAATCTCCAACATCCTTAGAAAATTTCAAAGGTCCCGTCAACTCGACACTTGTAATGACCTTCTTTGAAAAAGCAACATGATAACCTGCCGCTGAACCGATTGAGGATTCGACCATGGAACCAATCTGACATTCAATTCCAGCTAACTCTGCTTGGTGTGCAAGTTTCACAGCGGGATAGATTCCTCCGCATTTCATAAGTTTTATGTTTACTTTATCTGCAGCACGCTTTTGTATAATTTCCCGCATTTCACGTGTACCCTTTAAACCCTCATCAATCATGAGAGGGATTGTGGTCTTCGACTTTACCTCAACCATTCCATCGATGTCGTCTGCAGCAACAGGCTGTTCCAGCCAATCAAGACCAAGATTACGCAGCTGTTCTACTGCAGTTATTGTTGTGCCGCTATTAACCCAGCCTTGATTCACATCGACACGGATGGCAATGTCCTCACCCACTTGAGTCCGAACAGCTTTAATCCGTTCAACATCTTTGCTTACCTTCGTCCCGACTTTCATTTTAAAAGAACGATAGCCCACCTCACTCATACCAGCTGCTTCTGCAGCCATTTCCTCAGGCTCTGCGATACTAAGCACATGGGTAATTGGAAATTCTTTATGATAACGCCCGCCTATAAGCTGGTAAACCGGCTGCTGCATTTTTTTTCCCATTATATCAAAACAAGCAATATCGATCGCTGCCTTTGCTGTCGGTGCACCATATATTGCTTTGTTCATCACTTCGTGAATTCGTTCAATTTCCATCGGATTTTGCCCGATCACAACAGGTCCTAAGGTATTCTTAATAATTTCGAATGTACCTTCCCACGTTTCTCCTGTTACATGTTCGTCTGGCACCCCTTCACCATAACCGACAATGCCCTCGTCTGTTGTTACTTTCACAATAATAGACGGCATATGGTTATAGGTGTGGTAGCTGATGATAAATGGTTCTTTTAAGGGCAAGTGGATAGCAAAAAGTTGAATTGACATAATCTTCATAATAATCGTTCCTCTCCAAACAATAATATGTTATATTTGTCGTTAAATAGGCGTTTTAGGGATGTGTTTAACTTGACCACAAAGATAGCTGTCATAAGCTCGAAGGAATTTTTTAAAAATATCCTTACCGTTGCTGCACAAGTTCCGGATATTACAATTGAACCTTATATTTATCAGCAGCCACAGGAAGCTTGTGAACTTGTTAGAAAATTAAAGCCCTGTGATGTGGTCTTTTTCTCAGGAGCCCTGCCTTACTATTTTTCAAAAAAGCACCTTGAGAACCTGACAATTCCAACTCTAATTCTCACCCAAGACGAAATAGCGGTTGCAGCCTCTTTACTTGCTATCACGTATAAAAGCAAAATACCATTTGAGCGGATTTCTATTGATTTGTTTGACGTTTCAAACATCAAACATGTTCTTTCGGAAAGTGAAATCAGGATTGAACACTTAAAAATAATGGATTTAAAAAAACAAATGCTTGAAGACTGTTTCAATTTAGAAAGTATTGTCCAATTTCACTTTACTCTCTGGGAACAAGGTGTAACTGAAACTGCTTTAACCAGTGTCCATGCGGTTTATCACCAGCTTCAAGCTCTTGGTGTTCCTGCCATTAGGATGGCCGATCCGCAAATATCTTTGCTCCGTGGTTTGCAAACAGCAAAAGATCAAGCAGAGCTTTTTAAAAGTAAAGCCGCTCAAGTGGCTGTTGGTTACCTTTCACTTCAAGAACCGCAGCAAGAACAAATTAATTACCTCGCTCATTCGCTGAACGCATATATTCAGCCAATAAACCAAACCCTATTTGTTCTTTATAGTACCAGGGGCGAAATGGATAAGCTTCGCCTGAATGACTTTTTGGAAAAATGGTCTGGAACTATTTTAGTTGGCTTTGGCTATGGATCAACGATGAAAGAGGCAGACCAACACGCTAAGATTGCACTGCAGTTTGCCGAGAAAGACTTGTCCTCAAAATGCGGTTATATTTTAACAGGAGACAAGGAAATGATTGGCCCCTTCCCATACGAGCATAAACAGTACAGTTTAAAGAATGACCATCCTGAACTTTTACAAGTGGCAAAGGAAACAAAACTAAGCCCTTCTAATCTTTCTAAGATCATTGAGTTCAGCAGATCAAGGCAGTCACTTCAATTTACGTCTGCAGATCTCACAGACTATCTCCAGGTTACCCGCCGCTCCACAGAACGGATTATTAAAAAACTTGTAGATCACGGTTACATAAAGGTTGTCGGTGAAGAGATGGTATATCAACAAGGACGTCCAAGAGCAATATATGAACTTCACCTATCACTTCCCCAATAAAGTAAAAGGAAAGTTCCCGTAGTGGTGAACTTTCCTTATTTTTTTAAACTGAAATCGTTGCTTCCTCTTCTTTTTTCAAAAGCAGCATTTCTTCTGGTGTCAATTTGGCAATGGTAATCCCTGTTAGCGCATAAAAGACTGAAATGATCGGCACGATGAAGTTCAATATTGCATACGGACCATAATCGATTGCATGTACTCCAAGAGTACCAAAGATAAATACACCGCAGGTATTCCAAGGAATAAATACGGAAGTAAGTGTACCTCCATCTTCAAGTGCCCTCGATAAATTTTTTGAATGAAGGCCTTTATCACGATATGCCTTCGCATACATCCGTGATGGAATAACGATTGAAATATATTGCTCTGAACAAGTTGCGTTGGTGGCGAAACATGAAACCACCGTTGAAGCCACAACACCCCTTGCTGATTTAGCAAATTTAAGTATTTGATTAACAATTGCTTGAAGCATTCCGGAATTTTCTAAAATCCCTCCAAATGTCATTGCCACAATGGTCATCGATACGGTATACATCATGGAGTCAAGACCACCGCGGTTAAACAGATTGTCCACCATTTCATTGCCAGTATCAATCACAAACCCGCTTTGCAGCGCAGCAACTGCTGAAGACATCGTCCCGCCCTGAATCAAAACTTGCGAGAGGAATCCAAGCGTAATACCAATAATTAATGCTGGTATTGCTGGTACTTTTTTTGCTACCAAAACAATAACCAATAATGGAACAATTAATAAAAAAGGCGAGATGACAAAGCTATCCTGGAGAACCCCTAAGGTTTTATCGATACTAGCAGTATCCATTCCTTTATCTCCAAACTTCCTGCCCATAAAACCATAGACTGCCAGGGTGATTATGATACCTGGGATGGTGGTATAAAGCATATGGCGGATATGTACAAACAAATCAGTTCCTGTTAACCCAGATGCTAGATTTGTAGTGTCCGATAGTGGTGACATTTTATCACCAAAATATGAGCCTGAAATAATAGCACCCGCAATCATTGGTGCCGGTATTCCCATACTTAAGCCAATACCCATACCAGCTACGCCAACGGTTCCCATTGTGGACCATGAGCTTCCAATTGCCAGTGACACAATCATACAAATAACTGTAATCGACACAAGGAAGAGAGATGGGGTAATAATCTTCAATCCAAAATAAATCATGGTTGCAACAATACCGCCGCCAATCCAGGCACCGATCGTTAATCCAACGAGAATGATGATAACAATAGCGGGTAAAGCCAAGCGAATTCCTTTATACATCATTTCTTCAATTTCTGACCATTTGTAGCCAGAGCGCCAAGCAACGATCGCTGCTATCGATGTTCCAAAAATCAGTGGAATATGCGGACCTTGTTCGAAAACAATGATCGTAATCCCCATTACCCCGATCATGACTAGAAGTGGTATTATTGCCATCTTAAAAGTCATCTCTTTTTTCATATTGTTCCCCCATCCAAATTATTTCGCAAACACTGTTAGCGCTTACTTTTTAGAAAATTATTAATTGTCGCTAAATAGTCGGTAACTATATTCTATACACTTGATAATTTCACGTCAACGCAAATTTCCCACAATTCAGAAAAAAATGCGATGCATGATTTGCATCGCATTTTTTTCTATGCTCTCTGTAGTGTTTCAGCAAGGATTCGTGCCCCAACGTCAAGGGCAGATTGATTAAATGCCATTATAGGATGATGTAACCCTGGTTGAAGGTCTGCCCCAACCCCAATCATGGCTGCTTTTAACTTTGGATTCTTAATGGTATAAAAATGGAAATCATCACTACCAGACGTGATAACAGGTGGTGCAAGCGCCTCTCGACCAGCAATGTTTAGAATCGCTTCTTCAGCAATCGCCTCTGCTTCAGCAGAAACCTCAGCACCCGGAGTAAAATCACTCCATTTCCATTCGATATCGACCCCATATAGGTTCTTTAAGTTGTTAATTCCGTGGTCAATTCGGTTCTTAAGTTCTTCTAGAACTTCATTTTTTTGTGCCCGGACATCAATGGCAAATTCTGCAGAACCCGGGATTATGTTTAAGCTCTCGCCGCCAGCAATCACTTTTGTAAGTTTTGCAGAATAGGCTTCAAAAGGTGATTGATAAATAGACTTAATGAACTGGTGCAGTCCAACAATCACATCTAGCGCATTTTTGCCTTGGTGCGGCCTTGCACCGTGCGCGTCTTCGCCAAGTACCTTTCCTTCTAGAAAGATAGCGGCTCCATGATGGATGGATGCCGAGACTTGTCCCATTGGAAGCTCTTCAATTGGTCGAAGGTGAATACCGAATAAGTGGCTAACGTTTTCGATTGCCCCTTTTTCAATCATTGCAATCGAGCCATTCCCTTTTTCTTCAGCCGGCTGAAAAATAAAACGCAGCTTTTTATTGAGAGGCTGATCCTTCAAGTAAAGGAGGGCTCCAAGCGCCATAGAGATTATGGCGTCGTGTCCACAGGAGTGATTCCCCTGCCAAACTCCGTCCACCTCCTGCCATAGAGCGTCAATTTCTGCACGAACCGCTATCACTTCTTCTCCCTCGCCGATTTCTGCTATAAGTCCGGTTACATCAGAAAAACGACGATATTCTACGCCAAGATTATCTAAAATATCAGCAATCGCTTGAGTTGTCTTAACCTCTTTCCAGCTAACCTCAGGGTGGGCATGGAAATGTTCAAACCAAGCCAAAATTTGTTCTTCAAAACTTTTTGCCACCATTACACACTCCTATTCAAAAAAACTAATAAAGTCATAGTACATCAAATGAACTTGTTCCTACAATATTTTTTAAAACTGGTAATCATGGTGACAGGCACCACAGAAAGACACTGTCCACCCCAGGTGGACAGTGTGGATTTTTATGGGACAACTTTGTTTGCAGCATGTCCCATTATGTCTGCACAAGAATAATTTTTATTCCATAAAATAATATTAAGAAGACTAAGAGTAATTATATTAACGAAAGGAAAGATGTGGTGTTTTAAATGAAAAATTATCAGGTTTTTGATTATTCGTTTCAGAATCTGCGTGAAAAGAGTATGTCGTTTGAACAGGTTTTTGAACACATTGTCAAATTCATGAATTTAGCACCCAGCGGTAATTTTCGATTAATGGTTGGAACGGATTCACAGGTTCATAAAAGGCATACCATTTTTATTACCGGTATTGTCATCCAAAATGAGGGTAAAGGCGCATGGGCTTGTATCAGGAAGATTGTAATCCCAAGAAAAATGACACATTTGCATGAGCGGATTTCCTTTGAGCTTTCATTAACAGAGGATATTGTTGCTTTATTTACGGAGGAAAGAAAGAATCGGTTAATCAATATTGTCCTTCCCTTTGTCTATCAAGGGGCAACGTTCACCATGGAAGGCCATATTGATATCGGAGCAGGAAAACGCAATAAAACGAGAGAATTTGTGAAAGAAATGGTAGCAAGAATGGAATCTATGGGAGTGGAGCCAAAGATAAAGCCAAATGCTTTTGTTGCCTCAAGCTATGCCAACCGTTACACAAAATAGGGACCTGAGCCATGTTGCGTTCACTAAAAAACGCACCAGGGCTCAGGTCTTTACTTTATTTTGGCTCTGCAAAGCGCTAGTTCCCTGCCAACTATACAAAGTCTTTACACTCTTTTAACACTAGGTTAAGAAAAAACTCTAAATTTTCAGATAAGATTAAATAAACGCCATTCTTTGGAGGGATAAAATGAAGATTACAGTCGCAGGGGCAGGAAACGTCGGGCTAGTTACAGCCGTTTGTTTCGCAGAAGCAGGACATCAAGTAACCTGTTTAGATACTCAAAAAGAGAAAATCGAAATGCTCGAAAAAGGACACACACCATTCTTTGAGCCTGGGCTGGAACCTTTATTAGAAAAGAACCTCGCAAGCGGACAACTCCGCTTTTCGACGAATCCAAAACAAGCATATCGTGGTGCAGAAATCATTTTCATTGCAGTTGGAACTCCTGAAAAAAAAGATGGGTCTGTTGATTTATCCTATATTTATATTGCTTCTTACCACATTGCTGAAAATATCGAGAATGACGTCATTGTCTGTACGAAAAGCACCGTCCCAGTTGGAACAAACGATATCATTAAGCAAATATTACAGCATCGTAAACCCCGCCACCTTAACGTGGATGTTGTATCAAATCCTGAATTTCTTCGCGAAGGTTCAGCCATCAGGGACTTCTATTTGGGGGATCGAATTATAATTGGCGCTGACAACCCTAAAGCAGCCTCCATTATGGAGCAGCTCTATCTTCCATTTCAAATACCGATAGTTGTCACTGATACCAGAAGTGCTGAGATGATTAAATATGCCTCCAATGCCTTTCTTGCCACGAAGATTAGCTTTATCAATGAAATAGCCAATCTTTGTGAAAAAGTTGGCGCAAATATTGACGAGGTTTCATTTGGAATGGGTATGGATAAACGGATTGGACTTAACTATCTACAGCCCGGAATTGGTTATGGAGGTTCCTGCTTTCCTAAGGACACGAAAGCACTCGTTCAACTGGCTGGCAATGTTCTACATCCGTTCGAATTGCTTGAATCCGTTATTAAGGTAAATCAGCAGCAGCATTCCCTTCTAGTGAGAAAGGCAAAAGAAAGGTTCGGATCATTAAAAGGAAAAAAAGCCGCAGTATTGGGGCTCGCTTTTAAACCTGAAACAGATGATATCCGAGAAGCTGTCTCCCTAACCATTATTAAAGAATTACTTGGGGAAGGTTCATTTGTCTCTGCTTACGACCCGATTGCGATTCCTAATGCACATAAGCTACTAGGAAATTCAATTGAGTATTCAACAACGATTCGTGAAGCGGTTAAAGGAGCTGACTTTGCTGTCATTGCTACAGAGTGGGACCAAATCAAGCATCTTCCATTGGATACCTATACTGCCTATATGAAAGAACCGATTATTTTTGATGGACGAAATTGCTATTCTCTTAAGGATATTCAACGATATCCGATTACCTATGTATCCATTGGAAGACCGACTATTGCAAATGTGGCGCATACCCCACAACATTAATGAAAGGGAGACACTAACATGATGAGAAAAATTCAAACCTTATATCAATTCGAATGCAAAGTCTTTCAACAAATTAATAGCCATTTTGATAAAAGGATTATGAACCTCTATTTCCGTACGATTACTCACATTGGCGGTGTTCTCTTTATTAGTGTAACAACGTTATTACTCATCATCTTTGCAACGAATCAAACTAGGCTTACAGCCATCTCAAGTGCTGCTGCCTTAGCTCTAAGTCATATACCTGTACAATTAGTAAAAAAGTTTTTCCCGCGAAAAAGGCCCTATCTACAAATTGAAACAACAAAAATCCTGCCTAATCCTTTGAAAGATCATTCTTTTCCATCAGGTCATACAACAGCCGTTTTCTCGGTTATCGTTCCCTTTTTGGTTCAATTACCTTCATTAATTGCTATTCTCCTCCCTTTAGGGCTATCTGTAGGAGTTTCGAGAATCTATTTAGGGCTTCATTATCCTTCCGACGTTATTGCAGGAGGGTTTCTTGGAGCGTTCTTCGGCAGTCTCTGCTATTATTTCATCGTCTAGAAATAGATTTGAAACTTAGGAGGGTTTATATGAGAATTGCTATTTTCACAGATACCTTTTATCCGGAAGTAAACGGGGTTGCTAATACGCTTAAAAAATTTACAAACTATCTTGAAACTCAAGATATATCCTACAAAGTTTTTGCGCCTATTTCCGTTTCAAATGGATATGTTTCAGACCATATTCACCGATTAAAGAGCCTATCGTTTTTCCTTTATCCTGAATGTAGATTAGCTTTTCCTAACATCATTCAGCTTAAGACGGAAATAGAGCAATTTTCTCCAGATATCATTCATGTTGCAACACCTTTCACGGTTGGTCTTTCAGGTGTTTATTTTGCAAAGAAATTAAATATTCCCCTTGTCGGCTCTTATCACACCGATTTCAGTGACTATTTACATTTTTATGACCTTCAATTCCTAACTAAACCTCTTTGGAAATATATGAAATGGTTTCATCATTCTTTTAAAAAGCTTTTTGTCCCTTCAATGGATACACTTGAAAAACTAAATAACCGCGGTTTCTGTAACCTAGAAATCTGGCCAAGAGGTGTGGATTGCCAAGCCTACCATCCTTATTACAAAAAAGAAATGATTCGCAATCGATATGCAATTTCTGAGAAGTACATTCTTTCTTTTGTTGGCAGATTGGCACCAGAAAAGGATTTAAAAACGCTCATGACGGTCGCTGGTTCTTTACCCCCTGAAATAAGCGAACAAGTACATTGGCTCATTGCAGGCGATGGGCCGCTGCATGACGAACTCAAAATGACTGCACTTCCTAATATGACCTTTACCGGCTATTTAAAAGGTGTGGAATTATCTGAAGCCTATTCAGCTACAGATTTATTTGTTTTTCCATCACCAACTGAAACCTTTGGAAATGTTGTTCTTGAAGCCCTTGCTAGTGGGACACCTGTGATTGGGGCGAATTCAGGCGGGGTGAAATATATTATTTCGAATAGAGTTAACGGATATTTGTGTGAACCCGGGGATGCAGAGGATTTTATCAAAAGAATACTTCATTTGTTAGACAATGATTCTTTACGTGTTCAAATGGGGATAAATGCTAGAAAGTATGCCCTTACACAAAAATGGGATCAGATCTTTGAAGACGTAATCCACCAATATTCTAATGTTATCAATGAACCTGCCACAAAAATATATGCTTGATTCTAAAAGGACCTTTGGTTCCGAGCAAAAAAAGTTTCTCAAAACTTGCTATCATGTTTATTTCCTTCAGATCATCAAAACCAAGTATCTATACAGGTAAATTAACCTCTATAAAATAAAATAAAATAAAAAAGTAACCTCAATATAATAAAGTCCTAAGCCCCCTTGTGATTATGTAAGGGGCTCAGGACTATTCTAAATTATGGGAGTTCTGGTTTAGTAAAAATTGGCGGTTCTCCGCCTAAGGTCTTTAGAAAGGCTAGTAGATCTGCTTTTTCTTGTTCTGTTAAACCAATCGGACTCATAAATTTTTGGATAAAAAAGCTCTTATTGGGATGGCTATCACCGCCGCGGTCATAGTAGTCGATTACATCCTCAAGCGTTGCGAGACTTCCATCCCGCATGTATGGTGCTGTATGGGTAATTCCATATAGTCCAGGCGTACGAATCCTGCCTAAATCCCCTTCTTGCCCAGTTACCGCTTGGCGGCCTTTATCCTCTGTATTGAGGCCGATATTATAAAACTTGTTATCTGAAAGATTGGGGCCATTGTGGCAGGTTACACAAAATGCTTTTCCGGTGAACAACCTTAACCCGCTGATTTCTTGTTTCGTTAATTCCTCTGTATCCCCTTCAAGAAACCTATCGTATGGAGTATCCTTTACAACAATTTGCCTTTGGAAGGCTGCTAGGGCTTTAGCAATATTTTGTTCGGTGATTCCATCAGGAAATGCAGACTGAAAACGGTCCTGGTATCCTTTGATAGCCGATAGTTCTTTTATAAGTTCATCAAGCGACTGATTCATCTCATCTGGATTTTGAATCGGGCCAAGTGCTTGCTCCTCTAAGGAAGCAGCACGTCCATCCCAAAAGTTTGAAGTGTAATAACCTGAATTGATTACAGTTGGGCTGTTTCTTGCTCCACTGCCGCCAGTATACTTATCAAAGGTAGGCTGATTATCTCCATAACCCAAATCTGGGTCATGACAAGTCTGGCAGCTTACCTCATTATTCCCTGATAAACGCGGATCAAAAAACAACATTTGCCCAAGCTCTAACACTTCAGGCTTCATCGGATTATCCTCGGGGATTGGTATATCACCAATCGGTACAAGTGTTGTATGATTTCGAAGACTGGTCAGCAGCTCCTCTGAATTTATTTCATCCCCTTCTGTACTACTCTGTTCTTCTATTGGCAACTTCGTTGGGGCCTTCACCTTTTCCTTCTCTCCACAAGCAGACAAACCTAAACACAATAATAGAGTCAAAACTGTGCCCTTCACTACCTTATTCATAAATTGAGTACTCCCCTGATTTTTATTATCTTATCACCATTATAAAATTGGTTTTATTAAAAATGGTCACCACATTGTGAAGAAATTAGCAAACGTTACAACTAGCACCATCAACTGTCCGCCTGGGGTGGACAGTGTACACGGACGGTGCCTGTCACCGAGCAAAAACCACTCGGTGACAGGCACCAACGAATAATAGTTACTATGTTTATATGATACTAATATTATCCATTTACAAATTCGAGATTTTCTCTTAACCTAGTAAAGCAACAAAACTAACTATTTATAAAAAATTATTTGACATTTCGAAAAATAATAGATATATTAATATAACAAATTAATTATCCGAATATTATTAAAAAATAGAAAATATAGAAATCATCAAGGAGGAACATATTATGGAAAAGCGTCAGCAATGGGGATCACGATACGGTTTTATTATGGCAGCCGTTGGCTCCGCAGTAGGTTTAGGAAACATCTGGAGATTCCCTGCAGTTGCCTATGAAAATGGCGGGGGTGCCTTTTTCCTCCCCTATCTTTTTGCGATTTTAACAGCTGGTATTCCTATTTTAATTATGGAATTCACGATTGGACATAAATATAGAGGCTCGGCACCACTTTCACTCTTTCGCATTAATAAAAAAGCAGAATGGCTTGGCTGGTGGCAGTTATTAATATCATTCGTCATCTGTACGTATTATGCAGTGATTATCGCTTGGGCTGTTAAATACACGATTTATTCCTTTGGCACTCAGTGGGGAAGCGACCCTAGCAGCTTTTTATTCGGAGATGTTTTGAAGCTTGCTGAAAAACCTGGAACAATCGGGGGATTAGTTCCTGGTATTGTGGTTCCACTCCTTTTTGTCTGGGCAGTTACTCTTTTTGTCCTTTATCGCGGTGTATCAAAAGGGATCGAAAAACTAAATAAAATTTTCCTTCCAACTCTAGTCGTTATGTTTTTAATCATTGTGGTACGTGCCTTAACACTTGATGGAGCTGCACAAGGATTGGACGCCTTCTTTAAGCCGAATTGGGAAATGATTTTTGACGGTAAGGTTTGGATAGCTGCTTACGGTCAAATCTTCTTCTCGTTATCGATTGGATTTGCAATCATGCTAACGTATTCTAGCTATCTTCCAAAGAAGTCTGATATCAATAACAATGCATTCATTACAGCTTTTGCTAATTCAGGATTCGAATTACTTGCAGGTATCGGTGTTTTCGCGGCACTTGGCTTTATGGCAAACCAACAGGGTGTTGCTGTAGACGAAGTAGTAAGCAGTGGAATTGGTTTAGCATTTGTTGTCTTTCCTAGCATTATTAACGAATTCCCAGGGATGAATGGATTCTTTGGAGTATTGTTCTTCTTATCTCTTGTGTTCGCTGGTATGACATCATTAATATCTATTGTGGAAACATTTGTGGCAGGTATTCAGGAAAAATTCAATGTTTCTCGTACAAAAGCAGTTTTAACAAGCGGATTAACAGCAACTGTCATTTCCTTGCTTTTTGCTACAAGAGGCGGCTTATACTTCCTTGATGTTGTCGATTATTTCATCAATAACTTTGGGGTTGTTACCGCAGGATTAGTAGAGGTACTTTTAATTGCTTGGTTCTTCAAAGGGCTTGGCGGCTTGCAAACACATGCAAATGCCATTTCTGACTTACGCATTGGAGCATGGTGGAAAATCTGCTTAAGCTTCGTAACGCCAATTATTCTTGGGTATATGATGTTTGACAACATCCGTCAAAACCTAAAAGAAAACTATGAGGGTTACCCTACAGACCTTATCATGTACGGAGGGCTATTGGTAGTTGCCGCAAGTATCGTCGGAGGAATCCTCCTCTCACTCAAAGGCTGGAAGGCTACTAAAAATATAGAACAAAAAAAGGAGGCTGCTTAACATGTCAGCAAGTGCAGTCACAATGATGATCGTCGGAATGATCATACTCTGGGGCGGATTAGCAGCCAGCGTTTACAACGCAATTAGAGTATCAAAAAAATCATCCTAAACAAAAAAGGATTGAGCAAATAACCTTGCTCAATCCTTTTTTCATATAGTGTCCACCTGGGGTGGAAAGTGTCCACGGGCGGTGCCTGTCACCGCATCCTTTATCACTACACCTGTGAACCCATCTTACATTTGTCTGCAATACCCCTCGATATCACCAGGAGATGTTATCGGTTTTTCTTGTGTTCCCTGCTTGGAGAATCTGCAGGTATAGGTCATTTCTTGCCAATGTTTATTTTCAAATTCGTTTAAGTCTGGGTAGGTTTTAATTTTTTTCTTAAGTCTTTTTGGATAATAATCGATCTTAATAGTATTGTCTTTAAATTCTCTATCCTTAACGTTTTCCCATAACTGATAAATACGCTGTAATTCTTTCTCCTTATCAAAGGGATCGTCGAAATTTACTATATGGATACGTTCGTTGCTTTGCAGAGGATTCTCATTATAAATTTTTTGATAGCTGTCTTCGAATCGGTATCGCTCCTCTATCTCCTCTGGAAAAGAACTATAGGCATAGAGTTCCGCTGTTCCTTGATATATTGGTTCAATAATCGGAAGCATCTCTTTCCTAAATTGATCCGACCAATTGTTTTCTTTATAAGAATCCCTTATCACCTGATACTTCTCAGAAGCATCCATCCCGAACGTAATATCCGGATTTGCCACTGGATGTACAGAAAGAGAGTAGGCTCCCTCATCATCACCTAAAGCTTTATTGTATTCTACATCGTCTATCTTAAAATGCTCCCCATACTTATCTTCCAAATATTTCAAAACTGCCTTTTCTACTTTATCGTCATTAGCGTCATAATAGACAAAATCTAAAGCATAAACTCCTAACAGTAAAAAAGGTGATAAAACTACTAAGCCAACTAGTATCCCTATAACCAACAAAACTTTTTTCATATTGTTTCCCCGCATTTTGTATTTTTTTAGATACAATCCTGTACTATCATATCTAAATCTTTAAAAAAATCAAAATAAAATATCTACTAACTAGGAAAAAATTGTTATATGATTGTTTTGTTCTCTTTTCACTACTTTTGGAGGAGGTTTTTTATGAACAGAGACACAATACTAGAACTTTTTAACCAGCATTTAAGGATTGAGATAAATGAGCCGAATTCTCGAAGAGAAAAGACCGATTCTGTCGTAAGAAAGGTTTCATTATCGAATGAACCTGGGTTTATTTCCTACTCGGAAATGAACGAATCTAATGCAGACAAAGTCATAGAAGAACAAATTAATTTCTATAAAAATCTAAAACAGCAATTTGAATGGAAGGTTTTTGACTATGACCAGCCTACAGATTTAAAAGAGAGATTACAAAAAAAAGGCTTCACACTTGAGGAATCAGAGGCACTTATGATTTCCGACTTAACAGAGGCCAATCAACTGCTCAATACTCAGATTCTCCCGGAAGTAAGAAGACTTACGACTGAACAGGAAATCTGGGACATTATTAAACTAGAAGAAGACATTTGGAATGAGAATTATCAAGACTTAGGTCAGCGTCTTGTTCGGGATTTTAATAACAGTTCTGCTCATCTTTCCCTATACGGAGCTTATATACATGGAAAAATTGTCAGCGCTGCCTGGATATACCTTCATGAGGGCACACCTTTTGCCAGCCTTTGGGGAGTATCTACCTTGGCTGAATACCGCAAACGAGGTTATTACAGTTCACTTCTCGCAATTCGGGCACGTGCGGCTTCAGAGAAAGGTTATCCTTTATTGATTGTCGATGCCAGTTCGATGAGCAAGCCCATCCTTGAAAAGCACGGATTCATCTGCTATGGTTATTCAACACCATGTATGTCACCAAAGTTTACTTAGAAGATCCCTTGGACTTGATTCCTAGGGATTTTTTTCTCATTAAAAATAAAAGGATTATCCTTAAGCCCTGAGTCATTGGCCTTCACTTATAACTACTATCTTCTTTGTTGTACTATTAAAGGGGAGGGATTTAATATGAATATCCACTGGGATGAGATAACTCAGGATAACTTACGCCACATGGATAGGGTGCTAAATTTATATTATTTAGTTTTTCCACTTGTTGTGAGAGAACCACATACTATTTTTTTAATGGCTTGCATTATGCACAGCTTCAAAAGCCTAACAATTTTCGTTTCCTGATAGGTTTTGAAGGGGAGCAACTTATTTCTTTTGCAACTGGCCACTATTTAGAGGAAGTTAATACCGGTTTTATTGTCTATATTGCAACAAATCCACATACTAGAAGTAAAGGAATAGGTTCGAAAACGTTAGCAAAAATGGAAGAATTATTTATCGATGATGCTATTGCAGCAGGTCACTCTTCATTAAACGCAATCATTCTAGAAACAGAAACAGAGGGTCTGGTCCATACGAAGGAAGAGAAAGATCAGTGTAAGAAGAGAAATGAATTTTTTAAAAGGAATGGTTTTAAAAAGTCACAAGGAATCAGCTATCTCCAACCACCACTACATAATAAAGATGAGCCGGTTCAACTAAATCTTTTTATAAAGGATCTACAAAATCACGAACAAGATATTAAAAAAATTATTTTTGCGATTTATAAAGAAAAATATTATTTAGTAAATAAGATTGACGAAGAGGTACTTAATAACTGTCTTAAAAAAATGGAATTAGGTCAAAAATTAATGTAAAGTATCAAAAAGCAAGCCTGGTCCATAGCAGAACCAGGCTTTACTCATCATTATCTTTCAAATATTGCATTGGAAAGGAGTCTGAATAAGTAGTCGGTATGGTCACGGAACCCTGCCTCTAAACCTATAAGAGTGACGTCTTTATTATCTTCTTTTACGATGACAGCCTGACCCTTGGCTGGAAGTTTATTTATTCTCCAATGGCCAGCTACAAAGAAGTCATCCGAATCTGCTAGAGTAGCGGCTACTTCATCATTTCCTACAACACTGTACCAAGCTGGGCGGTATACAAATCCTAAGTCGTCCTGATTATAGCCTGCAGTTAGTCCAGTACCTTCATAATTAACCTTCACAATACCGTTACTGTTTGATCCAGCACTGTTAATTTCGTTGTCAGTCAAGCCAAGTGTTTTGGTTGCTTTTGATGCACCGGCACCTACAGCAATGTACTTTCCTCCATTGTCTAGAAAACTGTTAACATTGCTTTGAAATGCTGTTAGCTGTTCCGGTTTTTGGAATCCAAATTCTTTGTTTGCCGCAGACAAGTTCGTAGAAATAAGACTTTCTGTCCCACTATATACAAACACATCGAAGCCCGCTAAACCTTGCTCTGCTACTTCAACAGGTGTCACTTCTGTCACTTCAAATCCTAGTCTCTTCAAGGCAAGTTTTGTCCCGCTATGAGACTGAACCTTCCCCATTCCACCATCCTTCAAAATGGCTACCTGCAAACTAGCTACCTCAACAGCATCCCCCGGTACACTTTCAACCGATCCGATTTTCAGACCAGATTCTTTCACAGTTGCTGAAATTTTATTTGCTGAGGCAGCTGTATAAAAATCGCCCGATTCGCTGCGTGATACCGCTACTCCCTGTTTAAGCAAGTTATTTACTAATTCAATTGCTTTTACAGAACTATTCGGAATCAAGTAAGGACCTTTACCTGATACTGTCCCTTGCACCGTTACTTGATTAACCTGTTTAGTTGTAACGTCTACAGCACTGTATATTTCAACTGCCTCAAAGCCCCAAAGCTCCGGAAGGCTCCATGCAGAAATATCATACATAGCAGTTGTATTGTTTGAAATATCCTCACCATCCCATAGCATTGTATTGGCTAAACCAGCTTTCGCTTGATCCATTTGAACAAGATACGTTCCCTTAGGATAGGTTTTTCCTTCAACCGTAAATGCTTTTGTTGCTTCTTTAACCTCAATATCGTTACGGAGTAAATGGTTCACAGCCTTCGTCGTTACCGTTGGGTCTTTTTCATCAACTGGCAAAATGTAAGCATTAGGGAAGAATCCTGTTTCATGGAAAGGATGGTCGAAATTAATGCCGCGTTTGAACATTTCAATTTGGTCTGTGATCATGGATTGCTTGTTTTCCGTGGCAAAATTCAAGGCACCCATGATGGCATTATACATCCAGCGTACTCCGTCCAAATCATTTGTCGGTGCTTCTAACGTATGTCCGTAAGCACCATGGTACATCGCATACATCGGTGTGAAAATGGGCGGATAATCATCCCAGCCAGCCGCATCGTCACGCTGCGGCACGTAAACTCCCTCCATACTTTGATACAAATTTCCTTTATAACTTTCCTTGTCTCCCAAAATCTCTGCTTCCATTGCCTTTGCCTGATCCATTGCCCATTTACTATAAAGGTCATACTCATAGTTAGGATTATGAGGCGGTGTACATGGTTCAATTAAACCCTGCTTATTAGGTGCGTAATTCTTCACATAGCCATGGGTATCAAGGAACACCATTGGATTCCACTCTTTAATTAATTCAACCGTTTCTTGGGTTTCAGGCTGGGACTGGGTGATAAAGTCACGATTCAAATCAATCCCTTCTCCATTAAAACGGGTTGCCTCCACACGGCCATCCGGATTTTGCACGACGTTAAAAATAAGAATATTATTCTCTAAAATATTTTTCGTTTCTGCATCATCTTGGGTTGCAAAGCGTTCGATTAATTGGATAACCGCGTCACTTCCTACAAACTCAGTACCATGAATCGAGCCATTGATCATAATCGGTACTTTGAAATCCGGATTATTTTCAATCCACTCCTGAGCCTTTCCAGGATTCTTGAACATTTGTTTTCTAAGAGACTGGAATTTCCCAAACTTTCCTTGTGTAGTTGGATCCGCAATGGTTACCACGTAAAGAGGGTGACCATCAGCAGATGTTCCGCGGACTTCTACTTTTATACGATTCGATTGTTTTTCAATCGCTGTCAATTTAGCCCCAATTTGGGAGAATTTCATAAAGTCATAGTTTTCACTATTAAACTTGCTAGCATCCTGCTCTTCATATGCATTCACATTCGTCCATTTCGGTCCCTCAGCAAATCCTGTCGAAAAAGGAACTGCCGTAAGTAAACTCACCGCTAATAGACCTGCAATTTTTTTCTTCTTCATCAATAAGCCCCCACAACCATTTTGTATTTTTATTAATAATTATGTATTTTTATAACGTAAAATTATTTTAATATCATTAGAAACAAAATACTATCCTACCTTTTTCCTGAAAAAGGCAATTAAGCTTTATTCTTTATAGTCATTACGCCCTAATAAAAAGTTCCTAAGGAAACCTCCCTAGGAACTTTGTTTAGTATTTTTTTAACCGGCAGTTTTTGCACACTTTGATGGTTTGGTTGCTTTCTGTTTTAAACGGGTATAACAGCTTTATTCTTGTCCTTCCACACAAGGGACATGTCCCCCGCCCTTTTGATGGGAGGTAGTTTATGGTTTTCCCTCTGTTCCTCTTCGCCATTTTCAATCATCCTTATCCATGATTAGTCTCGTCTCTTTATCTAATGATGGACTGGCATAAAGATTGATAGGCATTTAATTGTTTTTTGTAAAATCTTACAAACATTCTAATTCAATTTTCACAGTTGTCCCTTTTCCCTGGTGACTATCTATTTTCATCTTACCGTTATGTTCTTGGACTATTTTGTTACTGACGGTTAATCCTAGACCAATCCCCTTATCTTTCGTTGTATAAAACGGAGTTCCTAAATATTGCAAGAGATCATTATCTATACCAGGCCCTTCATCCTTAAAGGTGATGACAACTCTTTTGTTCTTCAATTTTAGAAGGCTGATTGAAACATTTCCGCCATTGGGCATGGCTTCTATTGCATTTTTTATTATATTTACAAAGACTTGTTTGAGTTGATTAGGAGAACATAGAAGTTCAAGATTGTCTTCTTTCGGATATTTAGTGGTTACTTGTACATTATCCAGCATGGCTTGTGGACGGAGTACATTAATGGTACTTTCTAGGATTGAAATTAAATTCCCTTGCTCAAATTGAATCGCCTGGGGTTTTGCCAAAGACATAAATTCATTGACGATTATATCGATTCGATCTAGCTCGTCTGTGATAATTGATAAGTATTCAGCCTGTTTGTCAGAAGGATTCGATGTTTTCAACAACTTCGTAAACCCTTTCAAAGCTGTCAAGGGATTTCTTATTTCGTGTCCAACTCCTGCAGCCAATTGACCAATTATAGAGAGACGATCTAAATTACGGAGTGCCGCATCATTTTCAACTCGCTCTGTAATATTCCTGCCAACCGTAACATAAGAGTCAATCTCCATTTTGTCATTGTAGACTGGAGAAACCGTTGTCTCTGAATAAAAAACCTTATTATCCTTTGTTTTCAATTTTAGTTGTATTAGCTGAGGTTCTCCAGTTTCGTGAAGGTTCTTTGACATTCTATCTAATGACTCTTGTTCCTCTTCATGGATAACGTCTAACACATGCATGCCCTGTAATTCTTCAGGTGAAAACCCAAATGCTTTTTCATGAGAAGGAGAAGCATATAAAATGGTTTTATCCCTTGAATAAACCTTAATAAAATCCGATGTATTTTCCGATATTAATTTATATAATTCACGTGTTCTTTTTAACTCTCTCTCCATATTTACTTCTTTCGTAATATCTCGATAGATGGCTAGAACGGCTATTATCTCACCCGTTGCATTTAGAAACGGAGAGTAAGATACGGCAATGTCTAAGAGGCGACCATCTTTATGTTGACGCTGTGTGATCAAATTAGTAAAGGCTTTACCACTTTTCACTTCTGTTAGGATTCCATTTATACAAAACGGAGCAGGAAGGTCATATATTTTTCTGCCAATCACATCCTCCTCGGTATAGCCAAAAATCACCGAAAACAAATGGTTGATTCGAATAAACCGATCCTCCATATTGATGATACTAACACCATCTGGGGTACAACTAAGAAATAAATCAATCCACTCATCAGGATTACATAAATCTGCAGCAGCCTTACTTCCAAAAATCGGATAACACTTCGCCATAACAATCTCTCCAGACACAACATTATTCTTCTATTTCCATTTTACAGAATTGCGGGAATAATAAAAGATTTTTTTGAATTGGGTGACAGGCACCACTTGTGGACACTTTCCACCTCAGGCGGACAGTTACTTTCCGGTTAATTTCCACTTTTTTCAACTTTGTTCATACATAGTGGACTTCCGGTGGTTCATATAATGGTCGAGGGAGGTGGGGTTGTGGTGAAGCGTGTGTTAGCGGTGGGTTTCTTAGGATTTTTGCTTGTTTTGGCTGGCTGCGGGGGGCCGGTTCAGGATGATATTGTGAATTATATTAATGAGGAATTGAAGACGGCACAAACCCTGGAGGATAAGGCTGTTGCTGCTTATGAGGGTGTTGCGGGGGTCAATTATACAGATGATCAAACAATGTATGATGCCATGGTAAACGAGGTCATTCCCAATTATGAGGAATTACTGACTGAACTTGAAAATGTATCAATTGAAACAGATGAATTGAAAGAAATACATGACATTTATCTTTCTGGAGCAAAGCTCCAATTTAGCGCGTTTGAAAAGATTGTTGAAGCCCTCGAAAAACAAGATTCTAGTTTGGTAGACGAAGCAAATAAGCTTCTCGAAGAAGGGCGTCTTCAAATTGAAGACTATAACAAAAAACTCGATGAGTTAGCAAAGGAAAATAACGTGGAAATCGAAAAAGAGTAAACAATAAGGCTGACACGATTGGACCACTAAGTGACCTTTCGCGTCAGCCTCTCTCTAGCTAGACTTACCCTTTTACATAGTAAAGATCATGAGTGGATTCAATGATATATTCAGGCTTCTCTGCCTTGGGCTTCGCCTTATGGCCGGCAATATGCTCAGGGCTCTTCTCCCAGTTTTTCCAATCCTCTTCAGATTCCCATTGAACCATTACCATAACTTCCTCTTCGCCTCGGCGAACTTTCTTAACCAAAATCTGTCTGCCAATGTATCCAGGACGAGTTGCTAACAAACCGCCTCGATTTGAAAAATTCTCGACCACCTGATCGCTAAATCCCTCTTTCACTACAATTCTTCTAATTTGATAGAACATAAACTTCCCTCCATATTAAGAAAGCCAGGTAAGCACCTGGCCCAAATTTTTATAATGAAGCTTCAATCTCTTCCGTCATAAGTTTTACAGATTGTAAACCGCCGCCGCTTAAGTACCAAGCGTCTGGATCGAGGTAAATGATTTTATCTTCTTTGAAGGCAGTGGTCTTTTTAACAAGCTCATTTTCAATTACTTTTTCAGCACCAGCCTCACCGCCTACTGCTGTGTTACGGTCAATCACAAACAATACGTCTGGGTTTGTCTCCATAATGTATTCCATGGTAATGCTTTGTCCATGTGTGGAAACTTCAATTTTCTCATCAGCTGCTCCGAAACCAAACACATCATGAATCACACCAAAACGGGAGCTCGGTCCATAAGCACTTACTTTTCCTTCATTTGCTAAAACAATTAACCCTTTTTGGTCAAGCTCAGAAGCCTTTTTGTTTAATTCATCAGCACTTGCTTTGATTTCTTTAACGCTACTTGCCACTTCTTCTTTCTTATCAAAAATGTCGCCGACAAGATTCATATTTTTCTCAAAAGACTCCATGTACTTGGAATAATCTAATTCCACATACACCGTTGGAGCAATTTCTGCAAACTGTCCATATAATTCAGCTTGGCGGGTAGAAATAAAAATAACATCAGGCTGCATAGCATGAATCGCCTCAAAATCAGGCTCTTTTAAACTTCCAACATTCGTATATTTCTCACCTGCATATTTTTCTAAGTAGGAAGGAATGGTTGCCTGTGGAACTCCCGTAACTTCTATACCCAATTCATCCAAGGTATCAAGAATACCAAAGTCAAAAACCACTACTTTTTCTGGATTTTTATCGATTTCTACTTTTCCATACTTATGTTCAATGGTTATTTTTTCAGAAGCTGCCGTTTTTCCATCTGCTGGTTCTGCCTTACTCTCTTCTTGTGACCCGCATGCTGCTAAGAATAACATCATTGATACCATTACCAATAAAAAACTCCATTTTTTCACAACATATCTCTCCTTTTATTAAGAGCTAAAATATACACAAATTCTGCAGCCATCCATTTTCTGAATGGGAATATCCATATCGTAAATCTCTTTTAGTGCGGCTGATTCAATAATTTCTTCTGTCGGTCCATCTTTCACGACCTTACCGTCCTTCATTGCTACGATTCGATCGGAATAAACCGAGGCAAAGTTGATATCATGCAGCACGATGACAACTGTTTTTCCAAGCTCATCAACAAGCCTGCGCAGTATTTTCATAATTTGAACGGAATGCTTCATATCTAAATTGTTCAATGGTTCATCAAGTAAAATGTATTCTGTATCCTGCGCAATAACCATCGCAATAAACGCGCGCTGCCTTTGGCCGCCAGATAATTCATCTAAAAAACTGTCCTGCATATCGGTTAGGTGCATATATTCAAGCGATTGGTCAACAATCCGTACGTCTTCCTCCGTTAATCTCCCCTTCGAATAGGGAAAGCGTCCGAAGGATACAAGTTCGCGGATCGTCAGGCGAACATTCATGTAATTGGACTGCTTTAGAATTGAAACCTTCTTAGCAAAATCATTTGACTTCATCTTTTTTACATCAGCTTTATCAATCAGCACTTCACCAGTATCTGAATCAAGAAGACGACTCACCATTGATAATAATGTCGATTTACCTGCTCCATTCGGACCGATAAAGCTCGTGATTTTCCGCGGCTGAATATCAACGGTCACGTCCTCAACAACTGACTTTTTACCATATAGCTTAGACAAAGCTCGGACTTGTATCATGCAGCTTTCCTCTCCTTTAACAGTAAATAGATGAAGTACACTCCACCGATAAAGTTAATAATGACACTTAACGTGGTTGAAAAAGTAAACACCCGTTCAACCACCCATTGCCCGCCAACAAGAGCGATGATACTCATAAGGATTGCTCCAGTAATCAGGATATTGTGTTTGTACGTTTTGAAAAATTGATATGATAGATTGGCAACGATTAAGCCAAAAAAGGTAATCGGTCCTACTAAAGCAGTCGAAATTGAGATAAAGACTGCTACGACTATCAGCATTTTTTTGACGATAGAATCATATGGAACCCCTAAATTGATTGCTGTATCACGCCCTAAAGACAGGACGTCTAAATACTTTAAAAAACGCCATGCATAAATCATCACAAGCGCAACGATGCCAATCGCCAGCCAAACTAAGTCTGAATTAATATTATTAAAACTCGCAAACATCCGGTCTTGGACGATTTGGAATTCATTCGGGTCAATCAGTACCTGAAAAAACGTTGAAATACTGGAGAAAAATGTTCCTACAATGATTCCGACAAGCAATAAAAAGTAGATTGGCTGATTGCCCTTTTTAAATAAAAACTTGTATAAAAATAGAGCAAAAACAATCATGACAACTACTGAGAGTAAAAAATTCACCTGTTTATTGACTATAATGATATGACCTGAGCCTAAAAAGAAAATAATTAAGGTTTGTAAAAGCAGGTAAAGTGAATCCAACCCCATGATACTCGGTGTTAGAATTTTATTATGAGTGATCGTCTGAAAAACAACGGTTGCATACGCAATGGTGACTCCGGTTAAAATCATTGCCAGCACTTTTATCGTTCGTTTTGGAAGGGCATATCCAAAGCTCCCGTTTAATTCATGGAATAAATAGATGGCACACACTGCGGCAGCAATTAAAGCAAAAACTAGTAGTTTGATTGAGTTACGCATATGCCTTCCTCCGGAACAGTAAGTATAAGAAAATTCCGCTTCCTATCACTCCAACCATAAGACTGATTGAAATCTCATATGGATAAATGAGCACTCTGCCCAAAATATCGCAAACCAAAAGGAAGATGGCCCCAAGGAGTGCTGTATGCGGCAATGTTTTTTGTAAGTGATCGCCTTTAAAAATCGAGATGATATTTGGAATAATTAAGCCTAAAAAAGGGATAATTCCGACGGTCAGAACCACAGTTGTGGTTACAAGTGCAACAAGGATAAGACCGAAATTCACCACACGGCGATAGGCAAGGCCAAGATTTTTGGAAAAATCCTCACCCATTCCAGCTACTGTAAAGCGGTTTGCATAGAAATAAGCAATAATTAATATTGGAATACTTATGTAGAGCAATTCGTATCTGCCCTTCATAATCATTGAAAAGTCACCCTGCAGCCAAGCAGACATATTTTGAATGACGTCGGCACGATACGCAAAAAAAGTCGTCACGGAGGACAATATATTTCCAAACATCAACCCTACAAGCGGTATGAAAATAGCATCCTTAAACTTAATTCGATCTAGAATTTGCATAAAAACAAACGTACCAGCGAGTGCAAACACAAAGGCAACGGCCATTTTTTCAAGCATAGTTGCATTTGCAAACAACAACATCGAGACAAGGATACCAAGCCGGGTTGCGTCTAATGTTCCTGCGGTAGTCGGTGAAACAAATTTGTTCCTGCTGAGCTGCTGCATAATCAATCCAGCAATACTCATCCCAGCACCTGCAAGTAATATCGCAACAAGCCTTGGAAGTCTGCTGATAAGGAAAATTTGTGTCTCCTCTGATTGGAAATCTAACAGGTCCAATGGAGAGATACTGCTAACCCCAACAAATAAGGAAGCAGCAGATAAAACTATTAATGCTAGCAGTAAATATCTTTTCTTCATGGCAGTCTCCAACATTTCTATTTTTCTATCATTATTAATCTAATTGAGAATAATTATCACAAAATGATAAAAATAAATGGCATTGAAAATCATTATCAATGCCCTACATATTTGATTATAAGCATTGAAAAATTTCAAGTCAACCGGTTAGTGAGAACTATTTTCACTAATTTCTGACTAATTTGTGACATAAACACGGTGTCTCCCTTGTAAATCTAACGTGTGATTTCCGATGTTCTCCCTTTTATGAAGAATAGTAAAAAAGGATAAGAGATTATAGAACCTTAGAACTGGAGCAGTTTGGAAGCACTAGGCTATATCAAAGTAAAAGATGGTACATCACCCTCTATTTTTGTGTAATTTTTTAGCAAGATGGAAATCCTAGCAAAGAATATTATTACGAGAGGAGGAGTTATCTTGGAAGAAACCTTAAAGGTTGGGGATACCGCCCCTGATTTTTCATTACCAGCAACAACAAAGGACCCCCTTTCTCTTTCGGATTATCGCGGAAAGACAAATGTGGTTGTCGCCTTTTATGGAATGGATTTTACCCCTGGCTGAATTAAAGAAATCGCCTCTTGGAAAGAGGACTACAAAAGGTTTGAAGAGTTAGGCGCAGAGGTTATTGCAATCAGTGCAGATCATATTCACTCGCACCGTGTCTTTGCTGCAAGTATGAGTACATTGCCTTATCCATTAGCTTCCGATTGGCAAAGGCAGACGATTAAGGACTATAAGGTGTATAACGAAAAAGGCGGCGTTGCCATCCGCTCCGTATTTGTTGTCAATCGAGATGGAGTGATTACGTATATGAACACCTCCTTTAAAGCCGATAAAAAGGAAGATTACGAAGCAGTATTTTCAGAACTCGAAAAGCTTGCTTAAGCAGAAAAGAAAACATCTCCCGACAGTTTGAGAGATGTTTTTTGTTTATTTAATGAACGAGCTTTAAGCCTACTACTGAAAAAATAATTCCTAAAATACATGCAATCCGTAGCCTGCTCTTAGATTCCTTAAAGAATACCATCCCCACTACTGCTGCCCCAACGGTTCCAATCCCTGTCCATACAGCATAGGCGGTTGATAATGGAATCGTCTCCATTGCCCCCATGAGCAGCTGAAAACTCATAATAAATCCTCCAATTAGGATGAGATAATTAACAAAGTTACCTTTATCGGCCGTTCTTTTTAAACCGATAACCCCAACGACTTCAAAACACCCTCCTAAAATTAACATCAGCCAATCCATTAAAGCTCACTCTCCTTATTTGTTAATTTCAAGCCAATAATACAAACCAAAAGTAATAAAATAAGGGCCACTCTTAATGGACTATAGGAGCCGTTTTCAAACACAATTTCGACTATCACCATCCCAATGGTGCCGATTCCGGCGAATACAGCATATACCGTTCCAACAGGAATCACTTTTGTCGCTCTTATAATTAAATCAAAACTTAACAAGATCGCTAGAAGCACAACAAGTGACGGAACTTCTTCATATTTAAAACCGCTTGCCCAAACAATCTCAAGAAGCCCAGCTAAAATCACGTATAACCATGCTTTTGATTCATTCTTTGCGCTTGATGCAGCTAGCACTTTTGAATCATTCATTTTTGTTATTCCTCTCTTTCCTTTGCTTGCTTTATTTTACCAAATTATCATTTGCATAACATTCATGATGAACGTATGATTGCTTATGAAAATCATTCTTTTATTTAAAGATTGGAGCCGTACAAATGAACCAAAACCAAGATGGTCTAAAGCCATTTATCTCCCTAATATTATCTACTAAGTTCCCGAAAACTGCGTTGGTTATTGGATTATCTGCAAGTCTTATTACGACACTTGCGGGACTTCTTGTTCCCGTATTAACGAAGAATTTAGTCGATGGATTTTCAGTTGCATCGTTAAGTATCCCGCTCATGATAGGGATAGGTGCTGCATTCATTTTCCAAGCCATCATCAGCGGGGTATCGATTTACCTGTTAAGTTTTGTCGGGCAGAAAATTGTTGCCCGGCTGCGTGAAAAGATGTGGGTAAAATTAATACGGCTGCCTGTCAGTTATTTTGATAAACAATCCAGCGGTGAAACCGTCAGCCGGATTGTAAATGATACAAGTGTTGTACGGGATTTGATCTCAAATCACTTTCCACAATTCATCTCAGGGATTATTTCAATTGTCGGTGCAATCGTCATTTTATTGATCATGGATTGGAAAATGACACTGATGATGTTAATATCTGTACCACTTACGTTTGCTATCATGATGCCACTCGGAAGAAAGATGGCTAAAATCTCCCGCGGCCTTCAAGATGAAACGGCAGCCTTCACAGGGAATATCCAACAAACATTAAGTGAAATCAGATTAATGAAAGCTTCAACAGCAGAACAACATGAAGAGAAAAAAGGAATTACAGGGATCAGCAATTTGCTTGGTTTTGGGTTAAAAGAAGCACGTATCACTGCACTCATTGCCCCCTTCATGTACCTGGTGGTCATGATTGTTATCGTAATGATTATTGGGTACGGCGGCATGCGGGTGGCAAACGGAACGATGTCCACTGGTTCACTGGTAGCATTCTTACTTTACCTGTTTCAAATCATTTTTCCGATTACGAGTTTTGCCATGTTCTTTACCCAGTTACAAAAGGCAAAAGGGGCTACCGAGCGGATTATCGATATTTTACAACTCCCTTTAGAAGAAGGGCAGGAAGGTTTAGAACTAGATATCACCAATAAACCTATTCTCGTCAGCAATGTTTCATTTGCCTATAGTGATGATGAACCGGTCCTTGAAGATGTATCCTTTGAGGCAATGCCAGGTGAAATGATTGCATTTGCCGGTCCTAGCGGCGGCGGTAAAACCACCATGTTTGGCTTACTCGAACGCTTTTACGAGCCAACCTCTGGAAAAATTATGGTGGGGGATATACCGATAACCGACTTATCGGTGGAAGCATGGCGCTCTCAGATTGGTTATGTATCGCAAGAAAGTGCCATGATGGCGGGGACCATACGCGAAAATTTATGTTATGGACTGCCAAATGGTAAATTGATTTCGGATGAAAGTCTTTGGAAGGTCGCAGAGATGGCGTATGCGAGTGAGTTTATTAAATCCTTTTCTGATGGATTGGACACGCAGGTTGGCGAGCGCGGCGTGAAACTTTCCGGCGGTCAACGCCAGCGAATCGCAATCGCACGTGCTTTTTTACGTGACCCTAAGATATTAATGATGGATGAAGCAACGGCAAGTCTTGACAGTCAATCAGAGGGAATCGTTCAGCAAGCATTATCCCGGCTAATGGAAGGCCGTACTACTTTTGTTATTGCTCATCGTTTATCGACGATTGTGGACGCTGATAAAATCATTTTTATCGAGAAAGGGCGCGTCACTGGGATTGGGACGCATCAAGAATTAACACAATCCCATCAATTATATCGTGAATTCGCAGCGCAGCAATTAGCAAGCAGCGATCAAGAAATTCATAATAGAGGTGCATTAAGCTGAGCTTAATGTGCCTTTTTCACAATGCATCGTGTTTTTCTATATAGATTGCGTGGTTGATTGTCGTTAAAACCTGGATTGAGGACGAATCCTTTAGGGTGTCGCGTATGATTAGTCCTCAAGGCCCCCGATTGAGAACTAATCCTTCTGGCTGCGCCTAAGATTTGTTCTCAAGACCCCGGGTTGAGGACGAATCCTCCTGCCTCCGCTTTTGTTTTGTCCTCAAGCCCCTTGATTGAGGACGGATCCTCCTGCCTCCGCTTTTGATTTGTCCCCAAGCCCCTTGATTGAGGACGAATCCCCCTGCCAGCGCTTTTGTTTTGTCCTCAAGCCCCTTGATTGAGGACGAATCCTCCTGCCTCCGCTTTTGATTTGTCCCCAAGCCCCCCCGATTGAGGACTTATCCTCCTGCCTCCGCTTTTGATTTGTCCCCAAGCCCCCCGATTGAGGACTTATCCTTCCAGAGAACGATAAGTTTTGTCCTCAAGGCCCCTGATTGATGACTAATCCTTAGAAAATAAAAAATGCCGAGAAACGATTCTTTCTCGACACCCCAAAGCATACTGTACCTTCTCATTTTCTAAGCCTCTGGCTGCTTCTCTACCATTGAAAGGTTTGCCCCATCTTCTCTTACTTTAAAAAGCGGAACAACCAGTAAGGACCCAATCAGAAATAACACACCAGAAATCGTATAAACACCGGATAATGTCAGCGGTATTTTCACAACACCTGCAACTGACATTCCAATCACCATCATCCCCATAAATAACGGACTTAGGACACCATTCACTCGACCAATAAATGCCTCTTCTGAATATTTCAGAATGATGGTGTTAATTCCTATATGAATACACGGGAAAAATATACCGTTCAATACCTGCAATACCAGTGTTACCGTAAAGCTTGTTGACCAGCCAACGCCAACCGTGAATACCATACTTGCAAAAATTCCGATTGCAAGAAGCTTTTGTGGTGAGATCTTTTTTGAGAATGCCATAACGATACCACCGCCAGCCAGCATTCCAATACCGTTTGCCATTAACAGCCACTGCAGTGATTCCTTTGGCATTCCCAGTTTTTCTATAGTAATAAAAATCATTAACGGTGAAATCAATCCAACAGCTAAACCACAAACGGCAAAAATACCTCCCATTGATTTCAATACCTTTTTTGACATCACATAACGAAAACCATCTGCAAGCTCTTTTTTAAAATTATTTTGTACTTCCGACTTTTCTTTCTCCAAATCACGCGGCAGGAACATAAGCACTAGTCCTGACAGTAAGAACATCCCACCCATGACACCAATCGAAATGTAAATTCCATAGTTCTGATAGACAAGTGTTCCAATCACAGGGCCAATAACCATAAAAACTGCCATCAATGATTGGAAGATGGCCATAACGGATTGCAGCTGTTCACCTGGTACATGCTGCTTTAATAGTTTCATTGCTGAAGGCATGGAAAACTGAGATAAAATAGCTGAAATAAGTGTTGCAAAGAATATTGCCTGCCATGAGCCAAAAAGAAGTGCCAACAATACCAGCCCGATCGATAAAGCAGACAACATATCGCACCAAACCATCGTCAATTTAGGCTTCCATCTGTCAGCAAAGGTGCCGCCAATAAATGAAAAAATAAATATCGGGGTAAACTCAACAACTGATATTAACGAAACATAAACCGGATCATTATTGGTAATATCAGTAACGTAAAGTAAAATCGCAAAATTTCTTATCCAAATTCCTAACTGGAGTAAAAAGTTTGAAGACATAATGGCTAATACAATTCGATTTGAAAATATATTTCCAGTTGAAATGAATGACGTGCCCTGATTGTTACCCTCCATCGTATTCCTCCCTTTAAATCTTTATAAAGTTATTTTTGCCAAAATTCTGCATAATCATATCATATTGAAAAATTTATTTCAGCAGATACCCAAGGTTTCAGAAAATTAATATTTATTTCCATATTAGTTGATAGTATTGTAGAAGTTTTGATAAGTTAAGAGAGAAGAGTATCTTATAGAGGTGTTTTTTATGAATAAGGTTTTGAGCGGTGGTTTTCTTCAACCAATTGTATTACTATTGGTTGTTTTGTTTATAAAAATTTATGCCTTTCAGATTGTCGTTTTTGAAAACACGTCGTTTTTTCATGTGTTGCTTATTGAGTTTCCCATGTGGGCTGTAGTTTTAACTGCTCTCATGATATTTTTTAAAAAACGAACCTGGTTAGCCATTTGGCTTTATAACTTAATCTTGTCAGTGCTGTTCATTGTCGTTGTTTATTATACTCGGTATTTTTCAACCGTACCATCTTATTTTGATGTCAAACAAATTTATCAATCCAACTCTGTCGGAGGCACAGTTGCCTTACTTGGAAGCCCGTATGATTTTCTGTTTTTCCTAGATGTAGTGATAATCCTCCCGCTTATTTGGTTTTTCAAGAAAAATTCCACTACCTTTATCTCAGCAAAGAGATGGACAGCTGGCTTTGGCTGTATCGGACTCATCATGACTGTTATCGCATTTCGCTATCCGTTAATTGATGTTTCCTACTTTGCAAAGAAGCACGGCTATATCCAATCACAATTCGTTCAAGCTTATGAAAATAGCCTAGGGACAGCCTTTGCAAGTCAGGAGTATATGTCTGAAAAAGAACTTGAAAAGCTTAAGGGAAACACCTATGTCCCAGCTGCTGAACAAAGCACGTTTGGACTCGCAAAAAACCGCCATGTTTTTGTTATTCAAGTGGAGTCTTTGCAGGAATTCACGATTAATCAAAAGATAAACGGGCAGGAAATCACACCAAATTTAAATGCACTCTTAAAAGAAAGTGCCTATTTCGATCATGTCTATCAACAAATTGGGGCAGGTAACACATCAGATGCTGAATGGCTCATGCATACCTCCCTATACCCTGAAGGCATGGACCCAACCGTTAATACCCTTGACGGTGAAGAGATACCTTCACTGGTTCGGGCTTTAAAAAAGAATGGCTACGGCACTGCCACTTATCACGCCGATGATATTACCTATTGGAGTCGTGATAAGTTATATCCAGCACTTGGATTTGATTATATCTACACTAGTAGTGAGATTCCAAACGAAAAAGAAATCGGTTTTGGTCCGGCAGATGAAGTGCTGTTTAACTTTGTGGACGAACAGCTAGAAAAGCAGTTAAAGACGCACGAAAAGATGTATTCGAATATTATTACGCTTACAAGCCATACACCATTTGAAATGCCCGAAGAATACGAACTTCTAGACTTACCGGAATACTATAAAGAAACGTATGTCGGGAACTACTTTCAATCTGTTCGTTATACGGATGAACAGATTGGGTTATTCATTAACCATCTAAAGAAGTTAGGAATCTATGATGAATCTGTTATTTTGATTTATGGCGATCACTCTGGTCTTCACGGTGCACCTGTTACTGATCACGATAAGACCTTGTTAAAAGAAGTATTAGGTCACGAATACACCATGCAAGACCGCTTCATTGTACCAGTTTTATTTACAGCACCAGGTCTATTTACAGGTGATACTTATTCACACCTTGGAGGTCAAATTGACCTAATGCCGACTCTATTAAACTTACTTGGTATCGAGCATGAAACGCAAATGATGGGGCACAATCTCTTTCATTACAAAAAGAACCTGCTTGGAATGCGTTACTACCTGCCAGGTGGATCGTTTATCAGTGATAAAACGATCTATACAGCACCAAGTGCCAAGCTCCCTGCTTCCATTTATAATCGAAAAATCATGAAGAAAACAAAGAATACGAATGGTCTCCAAAAAAGTATTGATAATTCCTTAACCATCATGGAGTACTCGGATTATATCCGCAAAGAACAAACAGAAGATTAGGTAAAGGACCTGCATGAATCGCATGCAGGTCCTTTCTTTTTAATTTACTGCTTTAAAACGATTCCTCATTGGCGGCACCTCTAAGTACGTAACAACACGCCATAGCCACTCCAGTGGTCCAAATTGAAAAAAACGAAGCCAGACTACACTAAAGATAAGCTGGATAACGTAAATCGTTAGACAAACAAGTAGAGATTGGAGGTAGGTTAATGTATCAAACCAGTTGAATAGATATCCAGCTAAATAGATAAAGACAGTTTGAAAAATATAGTTAGTCAGCGCCATACGCCCATAGCTCTTCAAAGGGGACAACAGCTTTTGAACAGACTGAAATTGAAGAAGCAGAATTAGCACCCCAACATATAAAGCGGAAACAATTGGTCCAATCATAATTCCTATACTTAAAAATTGATAAGTAGCCTCGTCAACTCCGGTATAAAAACCAAATGGTGCAGCTGGTACATGTTGATATTGAAAAATAAGTCCCGCTGCACTTACTACTAGCAGAAGAGCAGTAAAGATCACAGCTCTTTTTATCTTCCCCGCCACACCTTCAAAGAGATGATATTGACCAGCAGTAATCCCCAGCAGCATCAGCGGTACAACCATAAACAGCTTGAAGGCCATGACACTTATCGCGATTAGCAGGATTAATCCAATGGCAAGGTTAATTTCCTTTTTCACTTTGTAAAATGGAAGTAAAAGCAGTCCAGTCACGGCATAAACAGTTAATGCCTCTCCAGGATGGAATTTAACATGGAACCAGCCTAATATAAATAATGCTGTCACCCTTCGCAAAAACAAAACGTAGCCGTTTTTCCCCTTTGCATTCGCTCTTGAGATAAATAGATAAAAGCCTACACCGAACAAAAAAGAAAAAAGCGTATAAAACCTTCCCTCTACAAATAAAAAGAGAAACCTTTGATAGTAGGCATCCGCTGTGCCTTGCTCAGGCACTTTCACAGCCAACAGCGGCAGAATATTAACTAGAATAATTCCCAGCAGTGCAAATCCTCGTAAATAATCGAGGCTTTCTATTCGTTTAGTACTCTCCGTCGGCTTCAATAAACTCACCTCCATTAGATCGGAATGAACAGATGTACAAGAAAGAGTAGAAAAAAGATCATGGCTGTTGTGAGATGAAATTTCCGTCTAAATCCGGAAGACTTTTTATGACGTAAATACCCTGCAGCCAAAGTATGGAACAGAAAGGATATAGCCAGATAGCCGCTGATGTTTTTATGTTATCAAAGACAACAACTGGAGCAATTTTATATAAATTGATAGCGGCATGACCAACAATAATGGTTGTAGCTGTTACTGCAATTGAAATATGCCACTTCATCATAACTCTTGAGAATTTTGCAAGACGTATCTTAACCTGTCTTATTGAGGTTTTGCGAATAACCCAAAATATCAAATACATATTGATATTAATCAAAAAGAGGACCATGGCTATTTGTGCCAGCAGCCGAGCCAAAATGACTAAACTGCTGTCAGTCGGAAGGAAAAACCAGATATAAATAAACGAAACGTCAATCAAAATACTATTTACCGCAATCCAAAGTTTATAGGGCAAGCTTTTCCCTCCTTTGTTACAAGATATTAAATCGAGATTATGCTCTGTATCAGGGATATCAGCTTTATTTCAAAGATATCAGCGTTAAATGAATTATAGGCGTTTATTTAGATATATCGGCGGAAATTGAATTTTATAAGCGTTCCGCCGCACTGGCTAATATTTTACTAAACTCATACCCTCATTGGTTTTGGGAAAGTATGTATCAATTAATTGTAAATCTTCATCCGATAATGTCAGTTCTAATGCTTTAAGATTACTCTTAATATGTGTAATGGTTTTCGCTTTCGGAATTGTAATGAGTTTCTCATGCCTAAGAATCCAATTCAATGCGACTTGGTAAGCTGTTGCGCCATATTTTCTGCCAATCTTATCCAATATCTGACGTTCCATCGTACCCTGTTCTGGGAAACCAACTCCGCCAAAAAACTGTGGGGCATAACCAAATGGTGAGTAGCCCATAACCGTCACCTCATTCTTCTGACAGTATGGTATTATATCATTCTCCACCCTTCGATCATTCAAATGATACCCCACCTGATTACACATAATAACATGACTGCCTAAAACAGCCTGTGCGTCATCCATCAACTGCTGTGTGAAATTACTAACTCCTATATATTTAACTAAACCTTTATCAACTAAATACTCCATCGCTTGCATCGTTTCTTCTAGGGGGTGTTCCTTACTCGGCCAATGTTGCAAATAGAGATCAATATATGTGGTGTTTAACCTCTCCAAACTTCGTTCTGCCGCTTCGATCACACTCTTATATGAACAGTTTTTTGCCGAGACCTTTGTTGTCAAAAAGATATCCCCGCGGCAATCCTTAATGGCCTCTGATACTATGCGTTCTGCCCCGCCTTTCGCATATTCCTCAGCTGTATCTATTAACGTAAGTCCGTTTTCGATTCCAAAACGTAAAGCTTTTATTTCTTCTAACGCTTCACTTTTATTTTCTCCGTAGGTCCAAGTCCCCTGCCCTATGAGAGGTATCTTTTCATTTGTTATCCCTAAGCGCCGATATTTCATTACAATCCCCCTTAACAACATTTTTATCTTTGAACCTGAACCAAATAAACGACCATTTCATAATTTATTACTAAATAAGTATAACAAAAAAAAACCGTGGACCACCTATTACCACGGTTCAACTTTATCACACTGAAGCGAAGAATAATCCATTCTTGTCGGCCCAACAAGCTTGGATTATTTTTTTGTGTTTTTTTTCATTGGATCTGCTCCTTTACTATTAAAATCCAACACCTCATGCAAAATGAATGGTTTTCACATGCTCTAAATTGCGGTACACGATATCCCTTTCAGCTGTAATCAGTGTTAATTGGTTATTCGAGACTTTCTGAAGTAAGCCAATTTTTTCACCGCTATCTCCACCATCAATAACCACAAGCTGATTTTCTAATTTTTTGCATTGATCTTCAAAGCTTCTCGCTAATGGAATGGATGCAGGAGAGGCAGGGAGTGTCTGATTATTGATAGAGTAGGGCGCACTATGCTCCGGATAAGGAATTAGCCATTTAACATGATCCATAGAGATGAACACGGTTTTGTAAATGGGTGAATAAAACACAAAGTGATTATTCATGATACTCGTCAAATAGCCATGAATAGATTTATTACCTGTAACATATACCTCTACAAATCTTCCCTTGGCATTTGTCAATATTCCACGAAATGATATAGCAGAAGAATCCGGTTCAATCGGCTTTTCTTCAGGAAGTTCATACACGTCTGAATACGGATCCGTTTTTGCTTCTTTCACCCGCTGAATATGAACGGTCGGAATATAATAGAACCTTTGACTCCTCCCCATATATAAAACAAGAATATCTAACCCACAATCTACTAGTATACCAGAGTAAAAATTCTTCCCAGAAATCTCTATATCAATAATTTTGCCGATTAAATCTTTAAATACCGTCATTTAAAATTCTCCTTTGTTGATATCTTCTCATTACTGAAGTGCTCCGCCAAATAACCATGAAACCCAATAATATAAGACAACTAATGTAAACAATGTCGCTGGGGGAATGACTACAAATGTGATTTTTACATATTCCCACCATGTAATCATGACTTTTCCTTTTCTAACGATGTGCATCCACATCAACGTTGCAAGTGTCCCCATCGGGAGTAATAATGAGCCCATATCACTTCCTATCACATTGGCTAAATAGGAGACTTTTAAGGCTAGCGGGCTAAGGTCCATATTCATTAACGTAAGCGTTCCGACCATGAGTGCCGGATGATTATTAAAGATGTTTGAGAGAACCGTTAATAACGTTCCCATCATTACGCTTGCATGTAGCAGGCTTCCTGATACCATTGGACGCATATAATCAATAAGCAAATCGGTCAACCCAATATTATGCAGGCCGTAAATAATGACATACATACTAAAGGCGAAAACAAGAATAAACCAAGGGGTTTTTTTCAGCATATCGACTGGTGATACTTTTAAATAAGCCCATCTCCATCCTAAAAGGACAAGTGACCCTATAACGGCCATTACCGATACAGGTATGGCAAAGTATGATGCGGCGAATAGACTGAGACGTACTGCAAATACAAATAGGAGGACATTTCGCATAAACCGGGAACGATCTTTTTCAGAGGCATATGTGGGACCAGGTTTAAGTGGATGATATGAGCTTCTCGTCAAGCCGGTTACTTTAACAGGAACAGTTTGTGGTAGAACCTTTTTAAAGCGAAGAAACAGAAGCCAAACAAGTAACAAAAGACCGAGCGTTGCAGGTAAAAACATCATCGCCGTATGCAAATACAAATCCATATCTACTATTTTTAAGGCAATAAGGTTGACAATATTGCTTACACCAATGGGAGCACTCGAGGCTGTAGCAATTAACCCTCCAGATAATAAATAGGGTATCTTTTGATGATTTTTTAACCCCATATTGTTTAGTAACATGACAAGAATAGGTGTTGTGATTAAAATACTTCCATCATTATTGAAGAAAAGCGTCATAAGAAAGCATAGGAGGTTAACATACCAGAATAAACGTATACCTGACCCATTTGCTTTAGCAGCGAGCTTCTCTGCTACCCAATTGAAAAATCCAAAACTTTCCAAAACAATAGCCATTACAATTGTTGCCATAATGGTGATGGCTGCACCCGAGATCGTCTCCGTAATAATGCCAAGGTCTGTTAAAGAAACACTTCCACTGATCAATACTAAAATCGCACCTATAGTGGCAGGAATAGCTTCGTTCATTCCTCCAGGCCGCCACAGAATAAAGATGAGTGTTGCTACAAAAGCGAAAATGGTCATCCAAACCATCGGTAGAATCATTTTTTCCCCTTCCAATCTAGTTAGTTTTTCATGATGTATCATGAGGTGAACCTACCTCCTTATAGGCCCAAGTCCGCTCATGTCCCCCCCTTCCATCTATCTCTATTGTCAGACTGTACTTTATTTATATGTATCCTCACTATTAGAGGCATTGGGTTTGTACCCTTTTCCTTAATAAATCCACTAGAATCTATGGACAACTGTCTTTAATGAAGCAACCCAAGCATTAAAAATTCACGCAAAAAAAACAGACAGCAATGAGGATTACTCATTACTGTCTGTAAAAATAGGAAATTACCTTTAGGAACAAGGTATTTCTCATTTATAAAAAGTAAGCGACTATAAGTTACTATTAATTAATGATAAAATGCTCCTTAATTCGGTGACAGGCACCTGACCAGGAGCGGAAGCCTTCTTGGCCACGCCAAAAGTTAAGGCAGAACCAAATATTTCACCAGCTATTCGGCTGATTACTCCTCTACCTGCCATAGACATTGTAATAATCGGTCTATCCGCATATTGCTCATGCATTGTGTTGGTTGCGTCCAATAAGGTCAACACATCTGCAGCGTTCCGAGGCATAACAGCTATCTTCGGTAAATCTCCGCCTAACTCCTGCGCCTTGCATAAACGGGAGACGATCTCTTCCTTTGCTGGCGTTTTGTTAAAATCATGATTCGAAATGATAACATACACATTGCTGGCATGGGCTTCAGAAATAAGCTTTACGATTTCTTCTTCCTCATTAAATAGTTCAACATCAACGATGTCTATCTGACCACTCTCAGCGATCGCCCTATTTAATTCAAAATAATATGCTGCGCTAACTTCCTTTTCTCCGCCTTCTTTTGCACTTCGGAATGTAAATATAAGCGGAGTATTATGTAAGATGGATCGTATGGAATTTAATGCCTCTTTTACTTTCTCTAAATCCTCCACATGCTCAAAAAAATCAACACGCCACTCCACAACATCTAAGTCAACTGTTTTAAGAAACGAGGCTTCTTCTACTAATTCTGAAACAGTCTCCCCAACCATCGGGACGCAGATTTTCGGTGCCCCTTCCCCAATCGTTATCCCCTTTACGGTGACACTTCTTTTCATCTTCTCCACTCCCCTTGACCTTTTACTTAGTTTCGTGTAATTCCCAAGATAATTTCAGGGTTTTTACAATGCTCTCAGCTAATTCATCTACATTTTGGTCGCTTATTTCAATGATTGAGTGATAATTATTTTTATAAATCTCTTTTCTTTTATAAAATAACTCTTCTATTTCTTCCATTGTTTTACCCTGCAGGACAGGACGGCTGTCAATAATCGAACTTAAACGATTTTTCCATGCATCCCAAGTGATATCTAAATAAAATACAATACTCGAAGAGAGGCATACCTGTCTGATTTCTTCCTGAAGGAATGCTCCGCCTCCAACAGAAATAATCTTAAGCTTGTACTCACATAGATTCTGAATTACTTCTTTTTCCTTTTCCCTAAAGGCTTTCTCTCCAATTTCGGCAAAAATCTTCGGAATGGGCATATTGTATTCTTTTTCAATTTCTTCATCGATATCAATAAAATCTCGATACAGCTTTTGTGCTACCAGCTTCCCAATGGTTGTTTTTCCCGCACCCATGAAACCAATAAATACAATGTTTTTTTCTCTTAGTGAATTTGACAACGTCTTCCATCTCCCAAGGACAAATAATATTGATACCATTATAAGCTTTCTAAACCATAAAACCAATCATGGTTATTTTCTATCCCTTTTTGGGAATATAAGTATAAACAGTGATTGGAAAGCTAGGAGATACTATGGGAATGCCCTTTAAAAAATTGTTATACTATCTAACCAAACTGCGAAACAGAATCTTTTTTCCTCTAATCACTTTATATGTATTATTTGCTGCCTATATCGCCTTATATATTGAGCCAGATACGTTTGACACCTATCTTACCGCTATTTATTGGGTTCTAACTACACTTGCTACAGTTGGATTTGGTGACTATGCTCCCGTCACCCAGCTAGGTCAAGCATTCACGATTGTTCTGTATATAACAGGAATCGGGCTAGTCAGTGTGTTTATTGGTAAAATGTTAAAAGTGGTCTATCTGTTCGATAAACTTAAAGTTGGTGGAAAGATGAAATATACCGGTAAAAATCATATCATTCTCATTGGATGGAGCGATAAATCACAGTTAGCCATCAAAGAAATTCTAAAATCGGATAAAACCATTGATATTGTCATCATTGATGAACTAGAAAATGCACCAATGGTGGAAAAACAGTTGTATTATGTTCGCGGCGATGCAACAGATGAAGAAACACTTTACCAAGCAAACTTACCGGAAGCTAAAGGTGTTATCATATTTGCTGATCAAATTACGCAAGATAACTTCGCGACAAGGGATCCGCTACTTGTTGATGGGAAAACATTACTCATTGCTACAGCCATTACCTCAATAGAGGAGAAATTAAATACACCCATCCATGTAACGGCCGAAGTAATCTTTCAAAAACATATTCGTTTATTCCAACGGGTGAAGGTAGATGAATTTATACCGACACAGGAAATGATTTCTCACGCAGCCGTTCGCTCGCTGTTTTCTCACGGAGTGACCAATATGTATTCTGAGTTAATGAGCAGTCAATACGAGGAAGCTATGTATGAAATATCGAAACAGGACGAGTGGAAAACCTATCGGGACGCCTTTAAGGATTTGCTCAATAAAGGCGCAACACTCGTTGCAGACCGCGGAGATCTTCATATTAATCGAAAACTCGACGAGCCCATTCCCGAGGATGCCCAGCTATTTGTTATATGCGACAAGGAGACACTAACGAAGATCAATCCAGAATACAAGCCCGCCAAATAAAAAATAGGTCCTATCTATTGGATAGAACCTATTTTTTATTGGTAGTTAACCTAATTTTATTTTATCTTGCGGCTTATCGAGTTTCATACGTTCTAGCTCTAGTCTCATTCTTTCCGTTTCAATCAAATAATTTTCATGTTTTAGTTTCTCTAGTTCAAGTTCCCCTTGAATCATTTTGTATTTAATTTTATTCTGTTTTTGAAAATGTGTTGTTAAAATAGCAATGATCGGAATCGAGAATACCATAATAACTGCGATTGTTCCTGTCATATTACTTCCTCCTTTTTATAAAGAAGCTATGTACATCTGTTCAGTTAAATAATACCAAATCCTAGCAACAGTTTGTACAGAATTATCAAAAAATAAAACATGGAAATCAACAGCTTTCATTTTACACAGCCCTTTTTTCAAATAAACTTTCTCTTTGACAAAAGCATGTACAGCTATATAAGATAGTAAGCAGTGAAAAAGTTTACACTATAAAAATAGGTGTAATTCTTTGTATAAAGGGGGCTTCTTGATGACGGGGGATCAACGAAAGAAAATCACCATGTTGATGATCAACATGTTTATAGCAATTGGGAGTTTTGGTATCATTATTCCCATCTTACCAGCCTATCTGGAATCCATTAATCAAGGCGGAACAGCTGCTGGCCTGTTTATCGCCATATTTGCCGGAGCACAGTTTATCTTTTCTCCAATTGCAGGTAAATGGACAGATCAATACGGCCGGAGAAAAATGATTATTTACGGCCTGGCAGGTTTAACCCTGTCGATGTTTATTTTTTACGCGTCCAACTCCATTTGGGTACTTTATGCCTCTCGTGCAGTTGGTGGAATCGGCTGTGCTATGCTTGTTCCAGCCATTTTTGCTTATATTGCAGACATTACCACGATGGAGCAACGGGCAAAAGGGAATAGCTTAGTTTCCGCTGCCATGTCTCTTGGAATTGTTGTCGGCCCTGGAATCGGTGGATTCTTGGCAGGATTCGGATTAAAATTTCCTATTTTAATATCAGCGCTTGTTTCTCTAGTCTCTGTATTGTTTTCCGTTCTCCTTTTAAAAGAGAGTCAAACTACTCCTATCGGAGAATCAGCAGAAATGCTCCCTGATGAGTCCATGGCTCGTAAAATAGCTCGCTCAGTGAAAATGCCTTATTTCATTCCACTCATTATTACACTCGTCATGAGTTTCGGATTAATTGCCTACGAATCGGTTATAGGTTTATATCTTGATAATCAATTTCAATCATCCGCGAAGGATATCGCCGTAATGGTTACGGCAACTGGTGTTGTCAGTGTTATTGTTCAGCTCTTTGTAGTTGATCGAATTGTAAATCGATATGGTGAAAGATCAGTATTGAATGCTTTTATCACTGTGGCTGCAGCTGGATTTTTATTTTCACTGTTCGCTTCCAGTTACTCTCTATTCTTTATCATTTCACTTTTTATTTTCCTCTCCACCTCTATACTACGCCCAGTGTTGAATACATTGATTTCTAAGCTGGCAGGAAATGAACAGGGCTTTGCAATGGGGATGAATAACGCTTATATGAGTATTGGTAACGTACTTGGACCAACTCTTGCAGGTTTACTATATGACGTCAAAATTACCTATCCATTCATACTAGGTTTTGTATTATTGATCATAACACTGTTCATTACCTTTACATGGCAAAAACGATCACTAAAAACAAAAGCGGCTTTATAGACAAAAAAACTGATGCAGAATGCCTGCATCAGTTTTTTTATGATTTAATTGCTTTTCTATATTTAAACATCTTCCATTGATAATGAATAAAACAGCCGATGCAAAATCCGAGGATAGCCACAAATGCCGCAGTCGCAACCATAATTGTAAACACATACCCCACTGTATTCCATCCAGCCAGAAAACTAATTAATCCGCCGGCCAAACAAATTACAGCTATTTTCTGATTAAATTGCTGCTGTTCCCAGTCCTCAGGAATATATTCATGAGGCTTTTTCTTTAGAAAATACTTTGCAATGTTCATGACGGGATTATATTTAAAAACAATTCCTGATATACCTGCAAGTAATGGGATAATCAAAAACCATCCCTGACCGAAAGCCAGTGTTAAAAGGGCACTAATGACAATCACCCATTGGTTTGTTTTTACAAGTGGTCTTGGGATAGAACGTACTTTATCTGACAAGTAAAACCCACCTTTCTCATCAGTATTATTGGTGATTATCTTTTAGTTTACCTCCTTTATTCAGTTTTGTATAGCCTAAAGGTAGATTCATTCTGCTTTAAAATGTAAGATGGATGTAATAGCGTAACAAGGAGCTGTCGTTTCGTGAAAATAAAAAAAATCCTCAATAACAATGCTGTTGTCGTTTTAGACAATAATGAAGAAAAGATAGCAATTGGTGCGGGAATTGCCTATGAAAAAAGGAAGAATGACATCATCAATCCGAGTAAAATTGAAAAGCTATTTGTTATGAAGGAAAATGAGAAGTTCCAACAACTTCTGCAGCAAATTCCGGAAAAACATTTTTCGATTTCTGAAGAGATTATCTCTTATGCAGAAGATAATTTGGGATTGAAATTAAATGAGCATATTCATATAGGTTTAACAGATCACTTGTCTTTTGCTATTGAAAGGGCAACAGAGGGAATTCACCTCAAGAATAAACTTTTTGATGAAATAAAAATCCTCTATAAAAAAGAATTTGATATTGGCATGTGGGCGATTAGACATATTGAAAAAATGACAAGTGTAAAAATGCCAGTGGATGAAGCAGCCTATATCGCCCTGCACATTCATACTTCAAAGCCCCAAAGCAGTGATATGAAGCAAACACTACGGCAAACCGCTATCATTGGAGAAATGATACAGACAATTAAGGATACACTTAGTATAGCAATAGAAGAAGATGACCTATCCTATCAGCGTTTAATGACTCATTTAAGATTTGCTCTATCCAGAATAAATGATGGATCCCAGCCAATAATGGATGATGAAATGCTGGCCATGTTAAAGAAAAAGTTCGCACTATCCTACAATGTTTCAATGAAAGTAGCCAAGCTTCTGTCCAAAAATCATGGTATCACCCTGCCTGAACAAGAACTCGGATATATCACGATTCATATAGAAAGAATTAGAAATAGGTAGATATAAAAGCCGGATTGCGGTGCCCAGGGAAAATGCAGTTCAATTTTCCTTGGGGGCAACAGCGTCTCCAAAAAGCGTACAGTTTCTACAAAGGACCATACAGCTTATACAAAAAACCGTACAGTTTCTATAAAACCTCACCCCCTAGTCTCGGAAGCTAAACAGAAAAAACCGCTTGAACCAAATGGTCCAAGCGGTTTTTTTATTCAATCTTATTTTCCCTTACGGATTTTTGCAATTTCATCAGCGACGAATTGAACATTTGTACCGACGATAACTTGAATACTGTTTTTCCCAACAATATTTATTCCTGGTACTCCAGTAGATTTAATCTTCTTCTGATCTACTGCATCCATATCCTTAACCTCTAAGCGCAAGCGTGTTACACAATTATCTACAGATGTAACGTTTGCGTCTCCACCTAAGCCTTCATAGATCTTAGCAGCCATTGCAGAGAACTTATTACCACCTGCATTTTCGGCATCCTCTGATACTTCATCCGTATCATCTTCACGGCCAGGTGTCATTAAGTTGAATTTTGTAATGATAAAACGGAATAAGAAATAGTATATGACTGCAAACACTAGACCTTGAACTAGTAACATATATGGTTGGTTTGCAATTGGAATTTTCAAGCTTAACACAAAGTCAACCAATCCTGCACTAAAGCCAAATCCTGCTGTCCATTGGAACGCAGCTGCAACGGCTAATGAAAGACCTGTTAGTACAGCATGTGTTACATAAAGTGCAGGAGCAGCGAACATAAATGCAAATTCAAGAGGTTCTGTAACCCCAGTGAAGAAAGAAGCTACACCAGCGGCCATCATTAAAGCGGCCACTTGTTTTTTCTTGGATGATTTAGCAGTATGGTACATTGCTAATGCAGCTGCTGGTAAACCAAACATCATAACTGGGAAGAAACCAGCCTGATATCTACCAGTAATACCTGGTTCACCCTTACTAGACCAGAAGTTTCCAATATCATTAATACCAGCAACATCAAACCAGAATACAGAGTTTAAAGCATGGTGTAATCCGATTGGAATTAATAACCGGTTAAAGAAACCATAAATACCTGCTCCGATTGCACCTAAATCACTAATCCCTTTACCAAAAGAAACAAGTCCAGAGAAAACGACTGGCCAAACAAAGAACATAACTAATGATACAGCTAACATCGCTACGGATGTCATAATAGGAACTAGACGTTTTCCACTAAAGAAGGATAACGCATCGGGTAATTTTACATGACTGAAACGATTGTACATAATTGCGGCGATAATACCAGAAAGAATCCCTGTAAATTGCGTTCCAATTTTTCCAAATGCTGCGTTAACGGATTCCGGATCAATTCCTTGAAGCAATGCCACTGAGTTTGTTGACAACACAGTAGTAATAACCAAATAAGCGACCAATCCGCTCAGGGCTGCTGAACCATCTTTGTCTTTGGACATACCCAGCGCTACCCCAACCGCAAAAAGGATAGCCATGTTATCGATAATGGATCCACCTGCTTTAATTAAGAAAGCAGCAACCGGACTTTCTGCTCCCCAGCCCGTAGGGTCAATCCAGTACCCAATACCCATCAATATCGCAGCAGCAGGTAAAACGGCTACTGGCAGCATTAAGGAACGGCCTAATCTTTGAAGATATTTCATCATTGTTTATTCCCCCTATCTTTTTATAAAACCAATCACATTTAGCCCTCTTGTGCAGTTAAACCCGAAATTACCAGATTGAATTGGTTTCCTCCTGCTCGAGAAACCTGTATAAATAAAGAATAATTGCCTGCAGAATGGAATTCACAAAATTCAATCTTTATTAGTAGTATGCAGCAACGGGACAAGATTCTTACATATTATTTTATTAACTCGACCACCCCCTTTAATAGAAGATTATTTTAGGAGCCTGAAATGATTACCGTTTTTCCCTGTACAGCATTTTTCTCCTGTGTGAGAGTATATTGCTTATTTCCAGCTTCACTATTTGTAATAACAATCGGTGTTATCTTACTTTTTGCATTTATACTAATATATTCCCAATCAACCTCCATTATCATCTGGCCAACTGAAATCTTATCCCCTTCGTTAACTGCTACTCTAAACCCCTTCCCATTTAAAGACACCGTTTCCAACCCTACATGGATTAGAATCTCTGTCCCATCATTTGCACGAATTCCAACAGCATGCTTTGTAGCAGCAATGAGAATAACCGTGCCGTCTACCGGAGAATAAACCTTTCCCTCCTTTGGAAGTATTGCTATCCCTTCACCCATCATCTTTTGGCTGAATACCGGATCTGGAACCTCTTCTAATGGTTTAATGTCTCCAGTGACCGGTGCATATATTTTTAGTTTTGACTTTTTAAAGATACTAAATACCATATCTATACCTCTTTCCCTTCAAAAAATAAAAAAAGGCATGGAGGTACAATAAAAGGGCAGAAAGCCGGCTTTTATTTTACCACCATGCCTGATCGCGTCAGTAACATGTGATCACTATTTACAATTAGTACAATTATATCATTAAACAGATAAAAAACAAGTGAAAGCGATATCATTTTTCCGAAAACCTTTTAAACTTCTACTAAACTGTTTTTTTAATAATTCAATTTATCAAAATAGAATTACTATTTTAAAAAAACTTTCTTTTTATCTTAAAAATCTCATTATCCCTGTTATAACAATGTTTCTAAGTATAATAATCCTATTTACCAAAAATATTTTTTGACAATTGAAAACAGTCGAAAGTATTATAATATAATAAAGGGAGGTAGAATTATGTCGAATTATAATAGGCAGAAAATTGTGGATAGTGTACCCCAAACAGGATTCTTCGGACATCCAAAAGGATTATTCACACTTTTCTTTACAGAATTCTGGGAGCGTTTCTCTTACTACGGAATGAGAGCCATCCTAGTCTACTATATGTACTATGAGGTCTCAAAAGGCGGATTAGGGCTCGATGAAAACTTAGCTCTTTCCATTATGTCTATTTATGGGTCACTCGTTTATATGTCTGGAATTATCGGAGGATGGTTGGCTGACAGAATATTCGGTACTTCTAAAGCGGTATTCTACGGTGGAATACTGATTATGTTTGGTCATATTATTCTTGCTATACCTGGCAGTGTTGCCATGTTCTTTGTATCCATGGTGTTAATCGTACTTGGAACAGGACTGCTGAAGCCAAATGTCTCAACTGCAGTTGGTGAAATGTACAGTGAAACAGACGACCGCCGTGATGCCGGTTTTACCATCTTCTATATGGGAATCAACATGGGTGGATTCTTGGCACCGATAATTGTAGGAAGTGTGATGGGTTATAGCTTCCACTTAGGTTTTGGTATTGCTGCTGTTGGTATGTTCCTTGGTCTTGTCATGTTTGTTCTTACAAAAAAGAAAAACCTCGGACTTGCAGGTACCACTGTTCCGAACCCACTTTCAAAAGCGGAAAAGACGAAAACATTCACATTCATTGGATTGGGTGTTGTCATAATCGCTGTCCTTTGTGCAGTATTAATCCCAATGGGAGTTCTTACATTCTCTAGCTTTATCAATATTGTTACATTCTTAGGCATTATCATTCCAACTATCTATTTTGTTGTTATGTATCGCAGTCCAAAAACTACTTCTGTAGAACGTTCTCGTATTATTGCTTATATTCCGCTTTTCATTGCAGCTGTAATGTTTTGGTCCATTCAAGAGCAAGGCTCAACGATCCTTGCAAGCTATGCGGACAAGCGTACGCAATTAGATTGGATGGGCATGCACATATCACCAGCATGGTTCCAATCATTAAACCCGCTATTTATTATCATATTTGCACCTTTATTTGCGGGATTATGGGTTAAATTAGGAAATCGCCAGCCAACAATACCGCAAAAGTTCTCTTTATCCTTGTTATTTGCTGGTTTATCATTCCTAGTGATTTTGTTACCGGCTTACCTTGGTGGTACTGATTCATTGGTTAGTCCAATGTGGCTTGTTCTAAGCTATTTAATTGTTGTATTTGGTGAATTATGTATTTCACCTGTAGGTTTATCCGCAACAACAAAATTAGCACCTGCAGCCTTCTCAGCCCAAACCATGAGTTTATGGTTCCTAGCAAGTGCTGCAGCGCAAGCACTAAATGCACAAATCGTTAAGTTTTATACACCTGAAAACGAAATGGCTTACTTCGGTGTAATCGGTGGAGCAGCTATTGTTTTAAGTTTGATCCTTTTTGCATTAGCTCCGAAAATTCAGGGCTTAATGAAAGGAATCCGCTAAGTTTTTCAAAAAATTCAAAGCAGTATCTCATGATTTATGGGGTACTGCTTTTTTGCGTTATATAATCTTGTTCTTCTCAATTGAATCGTGTATGATTTAATCGTAGGCGATTAAATTAATAAGAGGCACTAACCAGGAGGAATATAAATGAAGACAGTCTATGATTTTTCTGTAAAAATGACTAACGGTGTGGAAAAGTCACTCAAAGAATATGAAGGTAAACCTTTAATTATTGTCAATACTGCCAGCAAATGCGGGCTAACTCCTCAATTTCAAGGCTTACAGGAACTATATGACTCCTACAAGGATCGTGGATTAGAAATTTTAGGATTCCCTTGTGATCAATTCAATAACCAAGAATTCGATAATATTGAAGAAACTACACAGTTTTGCCAGTTAAATTACGGGGTAACTTTTCCTATCTTCGCAAAAATCGATGTGAACGGTGAGAAGGCAGATCCTTTATTCACATACCTAAAGGAAGAGAAGAAAGGATTACTTTCTAAAAACATTAAATGGAATTTCACAAAATTTCTTATTGACCAAAATGGCCAGGTTGTTGAACGTTATGCACCAACAACAGAACCCGCTAAAATGAAGAATGATTTAGAAAAATTATTATCCTAACAGGTGATTGCCTTTGAAAGACTTCATGACATTAAAAAACCAGCTTTGCTTTGCCGTATATGAAACAGCTGGTGAATTTAACAAACTATATTCCAGTGTACTTCAGCCTTTTGGTTTAACCTATCCTCAATATTTAGTCTTATTGGCTTTATGGGAACAGGATGGGGTGACATTAAAGGAATTAGGGGAAAAATTAAATTTGGGCACTGGGACATTGACTCCGATGGTTTCGCGCATGGAAGCAAATAATTGGGTGAGAAAACAACGCTCTAAAGAGGACGAAAGAAAAGTGTATATCTATCTGCACGAGAAGGCTCTAGAAGAAAAACATTCTATTACCAGTAAAGTCGCAGATGCAATTCTATCCTGTCAAATAGAGCTTGAAGAATATGAGCAATTAATGCATCAGCTGCATTCTTTGCAGAAAAAAATGAGAGAAAGAAAAGTCTAACTTAAATCCCCTGAGGGGGAATCTCCCGGCGTATAGGTAAAAAGGGAGGCTTTCTTAATGAAAGTCTCTCTTTTTATTGTTATCATTAAGAATACTATCCTAAGGAGAGTTCGATTTTATGTTAATAAGTAAGAGAACAATTCCGGGTAAAAATTCAAAATTACTAATAACAGCAATTGCATTAGGTGTTATCTTAAATCCATTAAACACCACCATGATAACAGTTGCATTGCCTGATATAAAAGACCAATTTCAACTTACCTCAAAAGATATTTCTTGGTTAATTGCTTCCTATTTTATGGTGAGTGCGATCTTTCTGCCATTAATCGGTAAATTAAGTGATTATTATGGTCGAAAAAAAATCTTTATCATAGGACTGCTATTAGTAGCCATCTCTTCGTTTACCGCTCCATTGTCTACAAATATGGAGTTTTTACTTATGATGAGAACCATACAGGCAATAGGAACATCCGCTCTTTACCCTGCGGGAATTGGTATTGTCCGTACATATATTGAAACAAATCAAAACAGAGTCATTGGTACATTATCTGTATTCGCTACAACCTCAGCTGCCTTTGGACCTACTATCAGTGGATTGTTAGTTCAACAGGGCGGCTGGCCAATTATCTTTTACGTTAACTTTCCAATTATCCTGATTTCTGCCATTTTGGCTATCCTGTTCATTCCAAAAGATAAAAAAAACTCTCAGAAAACCTTCAAATGGGATGTGATAGGAATCATTTTATTTGGTTTATCCATTTTTCTTTGGATGTTCCTGCTTCAGTCCTTAGAGAATGGAGTTAGCTATTGGTTATTATTTGCTCCTTTAGTTGTGACTTTCTTATTTTATAAATACGAAAATAAGAAAGATGAACCTTTTATAAATATTAATTTTTTCAAGAAGAACATTAACATTACCTTAATTTATTGTCTATATTCTCTAACAACAATAGTCTTTTTCTCAATGCTGTTATCCATGCCTATTTATTTACAACTCGTGCTGTCGCTAACTTCCAAAATAACTGGAATCATGATGCTTTCCATTTCAGTATTTGCCATGATTATTACACCGATTGCGGTACGTTGGATGGAAAAGTCAGGGTACAGGTACCCATTACTTTCCGGCGGAATAGCAGGTCTAATTGGAGTTGTATTATTACTAACCATAAACCACAACTCCCCCCTATTATGGATATTTAGTGTGCTTTCACTCTTGGGTTTAAGTAATGGCATATTAAATATTGGTTTACAAAATATACTTTATTCACTTGTATCTAAATCTGAAAGCGGGATTGCTTCAGGCTTATTTATGACATCAAGATTTATTGGTAATATCCTGGCCTCTAGTATTTTCGGTGTCATGTTTGCAACAGGAATTAATGATGGTAACCACAATTCGATGTCTATCATCTTACTAATTGTGTCTCTTGTATTAATTCCGGGAATGCTATATATTACAAGATCCAATGCTTCTCAAATATCTGGCAGGGGTATTTCTTAGGGACTTAAGACAAAAGCGATGAATGATTTATCTTCTTTAAAGTTCCAGTCAATAAAAATATCCCTGACAGACTTATTAAAAATATCCTCAAATCGGCCATTGCGATGAAAATAAGTCTTTTCAAGTTCATCCTTTGTGAATTTTAGTTCATTCTCAAATCCTTTTTCAATTAGTGCCTTTTCTATTTGTATAAGGATTCCTTTTCTCTCAATTAAGTAAATAGATGGCGAAATGGGATAGGTATTAATTTTATCTGGAACTTTTTCAACCATGAAGCTAATTCGCCCAACTTCTAATTCTACCCTTTGGATATCGACATCGGTTTTATATTCCTGCCCTGCTTCCTTATCTAATATAAATATGAGCACACCAGAGTTATTTGGAAAATTCCAATCATGATACTCTTCTATCACTTCAACACCAAAAGTTACTTGTATGACTCCTTTAATTTCGTCGAGAAGGTGGGTAATAATAACAGTTCTCGCTTGATCAACGTACTTATCCTGACCATGTTCTAGCAATATATCCTCCATCGGAGATAAAAATCCACGTATATAGGTAACGAGATGATTTTTAGAAACTGTGGTCTGACAGCTATGGGGCCCTCTTCCAAACTTCTTCCGTAATAACTTGCTAATATAACTACTGATGTACTCTTCCTTTTTTTGCTCCATCGCATTTTACCCCTTAATGAAAAAAATCTTTTATATCCACTTAGTATGTACGAGACTACTCCATATTAAAAAAGCACAAATAAAAAAAACATATTGTATTTAGGGTTTTAGGTTATTCGATAACATATAGTTTGTTAAAAATAAATACAAGATAATTTCTATTATTCTTATAGTCCCACATAATAAAGATATCCTCGATTAAACGATTAAAAAGTTCTTCAAATTGATCCTTATTCTTCCAATATCCATCTTTTATATCCCATGCTTGGTGGAGCAGCAAATCTACATTCCCTTTTTCATAAACTAATTTTTCAAGCGGCAAAAGTACTTCTTTAGATTCTATTGCACAAATATTTTGTGTAAACTTTACAATTTTCAAGTTGACAGGCTTTTTATGGTAGTGTGACGCTACATTTTCGATTAAGTTAAATAGGCTTTTTTGAAGACTGTTCTCTATCTTCTCCTCATGATTAGATTGCGGTTGGTCTAACAGGAAGATTCCTGTGTTTTTATCATAGTTCCAATCATGAAAGAAATAATCAAAGGATATTCCTAAAGCCACTGATACTTCTACAATAAACTCTTGAGCAACTGAATGAATCACGGCTGAACGGAAATTGTGTGCAAGTTCTACCTGGCCTTGACTTATCAACACTTCCTCTGCAGGTGTAATAAAATTTCTCATATAGACATAAAGTCTATAGCCTTTTAAGATAACATGACAGGATTCCGGCCCCTTTCCAAAACTGCGTTTAAGCAATTTGCTAAACGTGCTGCTGAGATATACTAGATTTTCTTGATTAGATATAATATGTACCTCTCCTTTCACAAAAAATAAAAAAGGCCTAACTTCAAAAAAGAAGTTAGGCCACGGTTAAGACGACTATATAAATAGTTTCTTCCATTTACCATACAGGATACAAATATTGTTTTTTATGTAAGTATAAAAGACTTCTAAAACTAATGACAGCAAGACATTAGACATATCTATTTTAACACTGTTTTCACTATACTGCAATTGTTTTGACAGTTGGTAAAATCACTTCAATACAAGTTCCTTCCGGGCTGCTAAAAATATTACTTTTTCCTTTATGTTCCTCGATGATCTCATTGCAAACAAGGATCCCCAGCCCAGTGCCATGTTCCTTTGTTGTAAAAAACGGCTCACTAATACGCTCTAATATTTCAGGTGGAATGCCACTGCCTTGATCAATGATTCGGATATGAACGCTATCAAGTAAGGTTATACCTTCAATGATAATTTTCCCACCAGTTGGCATTGCCTCAATTGCATTTTTTATGAAGTTAATAAACACTTGTTTCAATTGGTTTTCGTCTCCCAAAACAGCTACCTCAAGTGCATGTAAATTCTTAATTACCTCAATATTATTTAATAAAGTCTGTGACTCCATCAAGGTTACAACTTTGTCCAACAAACTGCGGACCTTCAACTCTTGGTAGTTAATCTTGGTTGGTGTAGCTAGAACCATTAACTCCTTTAAAATCATTTCAACTCGATTAATCTCTGATTCAACAATATTATAATAAGTCATATCCCCTTTATGTTCCCCCATCATTAATTGCAAAAAGCCTTTTATGGCCGTAATGGGATTACGGATTTCATGGGCAATTCCTGCCGCCAGCTGACCCGCAGCAGCTTGTTTTTCTGACAGCAATTGCCTCTCTCTCTTTATCATCGTGATATCTTTTAACACAACGTAGCTCCCAACTACTTCATCACTAAAAAGAATAGGGAAAGCGGTTACGTTTACGTCCATTGAATATCCAGGTCTCATACTAATTTTAGAATCAAAATTGGTTAGGTTTTCACGCTGCTTTTTAATAAAAAACGTTTGAGTGTCATTTAAAACAGACTGGATGAAAATATTACTTAGCTTCATTCCTATTAGGTCATTTCTTGAACATTGCAATAATTCTTCACAGACTTCATTTACATAAACCAAATGACCAGACATGTTCAATATGAAAAATGGGTCTGTTTTTTTTGAAAGCACAGAGAAGTCTTTATCCACATTGACATCTACATATATTTCAAGTAAGAAGTTTAATCGCTTCATTTCATCCTTATCCATCAGAAACATCCCTCCCGTTTTAAGCATTAAAAAAAGCCAAAATAAGCGCAGGGATTCCTACGTCTTATTTTGGCTTAAATTCTAGCATCTAATCTAGAAACCCATTACCGATTAGTAACCTATCAAACTCAACAAAAAGAGTTATTTTAGTAGTATAGAGCATTTATCTCTATTTCCACCTTTAATATTAAACTTTTATTTAAGAATATTCAATCAATAAATACTAAATATTGTTAATTTAGAAATTAAACGATTCCAGTTAACAGATAAACAGCGATGATGAAGAACGCAGCAATGGTTTTAATAATGGTAATAGCAAAAATATCACGATAAGATTGCTTATGTGTCAAACCTGTTATGGCCAATAACGTAATAACTGCTCCGTTATGCGGCAGTGTATCCATGCCCCCTGAAGCCATAGAAATGACACGGTGCATAACTTCAAGCGGAATATCAAATTGATTTGCTAGTTCAATATATTTTTCTGACATCATTCCAAGAGTGATCGCAATACCAGCAGAGGCTGAACCAGAGATCGCTGAAAGGATGTTGGTGGTAACAGCTCCGTTTAGTAATGGATGACCGAATACTTTAGCAATTCCATCTCTTGCAATAGAGAAACCAGGTAGATTTGAAATAACAGCTCCAAATCCATATTCTGTTGCTGAGTTCATAATAGCTAAAAGCGCACCTGCTACTCCTACTTTCATTCCATCTTTGAAATTCAGCATTACAGGTTTACGATTATAAAGAATCGTTGCGATAATACCGACTAGAAGTGCAATTTCAACTGACCAAATTCCGATCACTTTTGACGTTGCAATGCTTGGAAAGCTCATTCCAATTGCTTCGAAGTCAAAACCATTTGGATACCATTTTGGAATGACCGTTGTTAGTACTTTATTTAAAACTGCAACTAATACAACAGGGACAAAAGCAAAAATCTTACGTCCGATACTTTCTTGTTCCCCTAAATCCATCGTTACTTCATTGTCTTCCGTAATGGTACCGAAGCTGTCATAACCTTCCCCAGCTTTTTCTGCTTTAATACGACGAGAGTTTAAATACCACATTCCAAGTATGAAGATAAAGATAGCTCCGATAATCCCAAGCGTAGGCGCAGCATATAGATCTGTTCCAAAGAAGCTTGTTGGAATAACGTTTTGGACTTGCGGTGAACCAGGCAGTGCGTCCATTGTAAAGGTGAATGAACCAAGTGCAATGGTACCAGGAATTAAACGCTTTGGTATATTTGCTTGTCTGAACAGATGTGCAGCAAAAGGATAGACTGCGAATGCTACTACTACTAAGCTAATTCCACTATAGGTTAAAATAGCAGCCAGTAACACGATCGCTAACATTCCTCTTTTTTGACCAACAGCTTGGACAATAGTAGAAGCAATCGTTTTAGCTAGTCCCGACATTTCTACTACTTTACCAAAAATCGCTCCTAATAAGAAAATCGGAAAGTAAAGCTGAATGTATTCAACCATTTTCCCCATAAATACATTCGAGTAAAAAGGCAGAATCCATCCGGGTTCTGTTAAAAGCACGGCAAATAACGCACAAATTGGTGCAAAAATGATAACAGTGAATCCTCGATATGCGATAAACATCAACATTCCGAGTGCTAATAGTATAATGATTAATTCCATTGTTTTTCTCCTCTACCTCTGGGATGTTTAACTCTAAGAAGGAACTTCTTGAATAAGCGTTAAAACGTTTTCAATTAAAACAAATGGTAAGTGAAGCAAGAAAGAAAGTTCTCACTTCACTTCACTTTTCATTATGTTTGTTCCTCGGGCCAACCTACTAATCTATCTTTATTTATTAACGATTCTTATTTTTGGCGATTTCAGCAGCCACTTCAACGATCATATCCTCTTGACCGCCAACCACTTTTCGCTTTCCTAATTCTATTAAAATATCACGTGAATCTACACCGTATCTTTCTGCAGCACGTTTTGAGTGCAAGGCAAAGCTTGAGTAAACACCAGCATAACCAAGGGTTAAACTATCTTTTGTTATTTCTTGTGGTACTGGTAAAAGTGGAGCAATGATATCTTCAGCTAAATCCATCATTTTATATAAATCTACACCAGTTTTAATTCCCATTCGTTCACAAACTGCAATAAGTACTTCTGTTTGTGTATTTCCGGCACCTGCTCCTAAGCAGCGAACACTGCCATCGATACGAGTAGCACCTTCTTCAATCGCTACAAGCGTATTTGCCATGGCTAATGATAAATTGTTATGACCGTGGAAACCAATGTTAATACCTACTGATTGTTTAAGTGCAGAAATTCGTTCACGCACTTGACCTGGCAGCAGGTAACCCGCAGAATCAACCACATAAACAGTATCTGCTCCATAGCTTTCCATTAACTTTGCTTGTTCTACTAATTTATCGACAGGAGCCATATGGTTCATCATTAAGAATCCAACGGTTTCCATACCTAATTCTTTTGCATAAGCAATATGCTGTGGAGCCACATCTGCTTCCGTAACATGTGTTGCAATACGCGCCATTTTTGCACCTAAATTGGCTGCTTCTTTCAATTCATGCAACGTACCGATACCTGGTAATAAAAGGACTGCAATTTTAGACTTATCTGCAACGGAAACGGCTGCTTCGATTAATTCCAGTTCATTTGTACGTGAAAGGCCATATTGTAAGGATGATCCTGCTAAACCATCTCCATGTGATACTTCAATATACGGAACATTTGCATCATTCAATGCTTTCGCAACTTTTAATACTTGCTCTACTGTAAATTGGTGAGAAACTGCATGACTTCCATCTCGTAATGCAACCTCAGTGATCAGAATATCTCTTTCGTTTGTCATTTTAATTTCTCCTTTCTACCGCTTAAACGGTTTCTTTCTTTAATAGATTTTTAGCAAACTCTTCCGCGATTTTCACACCCGCAGCTGTCATAATATCAAGATTTCCTGAATATTTTGGCAGGTAATCCCCAGCACCTTCTACTTGAATAAAGATGGTTACTTTATTACCCTCGAAAATAGGCTCCGTACGAAGCTGATAGCCTGGCACATAAGATTGAACGACTTCTGTCATTTCAGCAATCGACTTTCTAATACCTTCCTCGTCCATTTTCCCCTCTTCTACAAGGGTATAAACCGTATCACGCATCATGATTGGAGGTTCAGCAGGGTTTAAAATCATAATTGCCTTCCCTTTTTTCGCTCCGCCAACTACTTCAATTGCACGAGAAGTGGTTTCAGTGAATTCATCGATATTCGCACGAGTTCCAGGACCAGCACTTTTACTGGAAATGGTAGCAACGATTTCAGCATATTCTACAGGGCTTACACGATTTACAGCGTGAACCATCGGAATAGTCGCCTGTCCGCCACACGTAATTAAATTGATATTATCCTTCTCTAAATGCTCGTCGATGTTAACCGCAGCACATACATATGGTCCTACCGCCGCAGGAGTCATATCGATTACTTTAATACCTGCTTTTTTTAGCACTTTTGCATTATAAAGATGAGCTTTTGCTGAAGTCGCATCAAAAACAATATCAGCATCTAAAGCAGGATCTGCAAGAAAACCATCAATTCCAGTGTCTACCCCTGCATAACCCATTTCTCTTGCACGGCGTAATCCGTCTGATTGCGGGTCAATCCCAATTACAGCTGTTAATTCTAGTAATTCAGAACGACCAAGTTTGATCATTAAATCTGTACCAATGTTCCCTGAGCCAAGAACGGCAACTTTTACTTTTGACAAAATAATTCTCCTCCTTGAATATTACTTTTTTATATTTTCCTTACTCTAGCTGCTTTTTAATAAGGCGCCATCTTAAACTTCGTTGTTTTTTGGATCAAACCTTAATAAACATTACCTCTATAACCTAATGATCTTGATATTTCCTTTGCGGCTTCCTTAATCCCCGTTATTACTCTCGGAAGCTTCTCCTCATCAAGTCTCATTTTGGGTGCAGCACAACTAATTGAAGCGATTACATTTCCTTTGTGATTAAATATCGGTGCGGCAATACATTTAAGTCCCAACTCGATTTCTTCATCATCGACCGCATACCCAGTCTCGCGAACAGTAACTAAATGTTTTTTAATTTGACTAACATCTGTCATCGTGTACTCTGTAAATGCTTCTAAACTTGATGCAGATAATAATCGATCCGCTTCATCCTCACTCAAATGAGCAAGTATTGCCTTCCCCACGCCAGTACAATGAACAGGCGCTCTTTTTCCTGTATGAGAATAGATTGTTAGAGCTCTTGGGCCTTCTACCTTTTCAATATAAATGACTTCATCACGCTGTAAGGTAACTAAGTGAACGGTTTCATTTACCTCATCGGCTAACTCTCTAATAATCGGTCTTGCAATATTCCCAATGTCTAGATGTTTTCCAACAAAGTTACCTAATATGAAGAGTTTCATCCCCAGCTTATACTTCAAATCCTCTGGATTCTGCTCGAGATACCCTCTATGTTCCAAGGTTTTAATAATTCCATGAACCGTGCTTTTGGATAATTGAAGCTTTTCACTTATCTCTTTAACACTTAGCTCTGGACTTGTGGTCAAAAACACTTCAAGGACATCAGCAGCCCTTTCAATCGATTGAATTAAACGTTCAGACATCATCAACCTTCTCTCGTACGTCATTGTCGAATGGCGTTCGTAAATTTACTAATCGATAAATTTATACTAAACCGCAATTAATAGTATGTCAATAATTTTTAAATCCATTATTCTAAAATATAGAATTATATTTATAAATAAAAAAGAGCCCATCCTGGTAGAATGAACTCTTTCTGTCTTAAATGATTAAATAATCTCAAATTCTTTGAACCCAGTTCGGTCCGGAATAAAATCCAGTTTCTTATCACGAAAATAATGACATTCTCCTTTGTCGATGATGAAATGAAGGTTATCTAATACTATTTCACTATCATTCCCTTCAACTGCACCCTCTAAAGTTAATTTTACTTTCATAAAACAACTTTTTCGCATTTGTAATCGAATAAACTTAGCAGAATCTGATAATTCCAACCGGTTTTGTATTTCTGTTTTTGCTGCCTCTGTTAAAATAAACACCATTAGCCCACCTTTTACTCTACATATTAAAAAAACTACTTAGTAAATGAGAAATCCATTTGGTTTGAGGATGATTTCGAATATTTTCTATTAACCCTTTAATAATCGCCCGGCCAAATGTTGGTTCATGCATCTGCTGTTTTAACAGCATTAACGATTCCTTTTCTACTGACTCTTCCATTTCTTCCATTTCTTGATTCATTAGCGAGATAATCTGTTCCTTCGTTAAGTCCTCTATTGGCGGCTCTTCAAAAATCTTGATAAGTCCTTTTGAAATAAAGGGAACGGTTGAGTTTCTGGCAAGCAGTTCTGTTTTTTCCACCAATGACGTTGACAATAAGTCCAAATCTAATGGTACGTTATAAAACAAAAATAGCTGAGAATACATACTTATAAAGCCTTTGATGCAAAATACTAAATCATATTTTATCTCTTCTACTTCATGATCTCCATATAAACGCTCAACCATCGAAAGAATCGTTTTATCCATTAATCTATCGTAGTAACGCATTTTTACAAGGAAGTCCTCATTAAAGGAACGAGATTGTTCCTTAATTAGTATCTTCCCAAAATCAGAATGCTTTTGAAATGAGTTGAAGATTGCATAATAAAATTTATATAGAAGATTTTCCTCATCTTTTGCACTTCTGACTATATAGTCAATTTCAGAGGTGAATTGAATCATAAAGTGATCGATTATCTCGATAATCAATTCATCTTTTGACTTAAAAGATAGATAAAAAGCACCTTTGGAGATGCCGCAGTGTTCTGTGATTTGCTGGACAGACGTTGCCTCAAAACCCTGTTTAGCAAAGAGTTCTATTGCCTTTTCCATTATCAATTGTTTTTTCATCGTTTAGTCTTCACTCCTAGGTTCAATCATTGACAGATGACCGGTTAGTCAGTATTATAAGTAAATGGGTTAGATAAGTCAATTAAGGGCAGGTGTAAGTGTGAAAGGTTTAGTCAACTTTGTACTAGGTAATAAACTAGCAGTTTGGTTACTTACAATTATTATTACGGTATCTGGTATTTATTCAGGTACAAAAATGAATATGGAGACCATTCCTGATATCTCGATTCCATATTTAATGGTAATGGATGTATATCCAGGTGCCACTCCAGAGCAAGTAATGGAAGATGTCTCAAAACCCTTAGAGAAAGCGATAGAAAACCTAAAGGGTGTAAAATCCGTTTATTCCAATTCAAATGCTAATATGGCTAGTCTTCAAGTGGAATATGAATACGGTGAAGATATGGACGAGGCAAATCGTGCCTTAAAATCTGCGTTAGAGGCCGTGAAGCTGCCAGAAAATGCACAAGAACCTATTATTACAGCAATTAGTATGAACATGATGCCTGTTATGGCACTTAGTGTAAGCAGTACAACAGAGGATATCGTTGAATTAACGTCGACTGTTGAAGATATTATACTTCCAAAAATCGAGAAAATCGATGGCGTTGCCTCTGCCACCATTACAGGTCAACATATAGAAGAAGTTCAGCTTACGTATAACGATGCAAAAATGGCTGAATATGGTTTAAAAGAAGATACTGTTAAACAAATGATTCAAGCAAGTGACTTAGCGGTCTCATTAGGTCTTTATGAATTTGAAGAAGGTGAACAGGCAGTAGCTATTGACGGCAAGTTCATGACCGCGGATGAATTAAAAGAAATGCTAATTCCTGTAACACCATCAGCGACGCAGCCTTCTCCATTTGTAAAGCTTAGCGACATCGCTGAAATTGAAGTAGTCGGTAAAGTACAATCGATATCACGTACAAATGGTGAAAATGCCATTGCCATCCAAATTGTCAAAGGTCAAGAAGCAAACACTGTAGATGTCGTAAACAGTGTGAAGGATCTAGTTAAGGAAGAAAAGGCAAAAATTGAGGGTCTGGTAATTGATGTATCACTAGACCAAGGTGCACCAATTGAAAAGTCGGTTTCAACGATGGTTGAAAAGGCATTGTTTGGTGGTTTAATTGCGGTATTAATTATCCTTTTATTCCTGCGTGATTTTAAATCAACGATTATTTCGATTGTTTCTATTCCGGTTTCCATTTTCATGGCATTCCTTTTGCTCAACTGGATGGAAATAACCCTTAATATCATGACACTTGGAGCCGTTACGGTAGCAATCGGTCGTGTCATCGATGACTCGATCGTTGTTGTTGAAAACATTTATCGACGTCTTCATTTGAAAGAGGAAAAATTATCAGGTCGTGCACTTGTCCGTGAAGCGACAATTGAAATGTTCAAACCAATCCTGTCCTCAACATTAGTAACGGTTGCAGTCTTTGCACCACTTATTTTTGTTGGCGGTATGGTCGGTGAATTATTCACGCCATTCGCACTAACGATGACATTTGCTCTTGGCGCTTCGTTAGTTGTTGCGATTACCATCGTTCCTGCGTTGTCTCACTTCTTATTCAAGAAAAAATTATATGGTGAGAAAACAGAAAGCAGCCATAAAGAAGTTGGTAAATTGGCGAACTGGTATAAAGGAATCCTTGGAAGGACACTTAACCATAAAGTGATTACCTCCATTATCGCTGTTGTGTTATTAGCAGGAAGTTTGGCGTTAACTCCATTAATCGGATTCAGCTTTATGGGCAGTGAAGAAGAAAAGGTTATGTACCTAACATATACACCAAAAGCGGGCGAGTTAGAGGATGAAACATTAGCAAACGTGGCAGCCGTAGAAGAAGAAATGTTAAAACGTGATGATATCGATATTGTTCAGATTTCCGTAACAGAAAGCGGCGACCCGATGGCTGCGATGATGGGCGGCGGCGGAGATGGTGCGTTAATGTACCTAATTTTTGACCCAGATATGGAAAACTTCCCTGAAGTTCGTGAAGAAATTGAAGATTATGTGTTCAACATTGGACAATCGGGAGAATGGAAGAGCCAAAACTTCACTTCTATGTCGATGGCAACCAATGAAGTTAGCTACACGTTCTACAGTGAAGATTTAGATAAACTAAATGAATCTGTCAAAATGGTAGAAGACGTTCTGAGGAAAAATGATCAATTAGAAGATGTTTCTTCAAGCGCTGAGGAAGCATACGTTGAATATACATTCAAAGTGGAACAAGATGAATTGCTGCAATATGGGTTAACTACTGGGCAAATCGTCATGATGCTAAACCCAACAAAAACACAAGATGTTTTAACAACGGTTGAAAAGGACGGTAACGAATTAGAAGTTATCGTACAGCAGGAGCAAGCTTCACAGCCAAAATCAGTTGACGATATTTTAGCAACACAAGTACCAACAGCACTTGGTACAACAATGCCTCTTTCTGAGCTAGTAACAGTTGAAAAAGGTACAACATTAAATACACTTGCACGCAGTAAAGGTGAATACTACGCAACTGTTTCAGGAACGATCCTTGATGAGGATATTTCAAAAGCGACAGCTGAAGTAGATAAAGAAATTGATAAATTGGATCTGCCCAAAGGTGTTACGATCGGCGTTGCTGGTGTTCAGCAAGATATGACGGAGACATTTACACAACTTGGTATGGCAATGCTTGCAGCAATTGCGATTGTATACTTTATTCTAGTTGTAACCTTCCGTGAGGGTGTTGCACCGTTTGCCATCCTATTCTCATTACCATTTGCAGTTATTGGTTCATTTGTTGGTTTATTAATCGCTGGAGAAACCATTTCTGTATCTGTTATGATGGGACTATTGATGTTAATTGGTATTGTTGTTACGAATGCGATTGTACTAGTTGACCGGATTATTCATATGGAACGTGATGGTATGACGATGCGTGAAGCAGTACTAGAAGCTGGCGCAACACGTCTTCGTCCAATCCTAATGACAGCAATTGCTACTATCGGTGCGTTAATCCCATTAGCGATTGGCCAAGGCGGCGGCGGTTTAATCTCGAAAGGTCTTGGTATTACCGTAATCGGCGGTTTAGCAAGTTCAACGTTGTTAACACTAATTGTTGTCCCAATCGTTTATGAGGTATTATCTAAGATGTTTAAGAAGAATCGCAAAGAAATTCAAGAAAATTAATTCACGAAGCCCTACAAGATATCCTATCTTGTAGGGCTTTTTATAAGTTTAAGGTCTTAATAATATTTTACCTGTACTTTTTCGGCTCTCCAGTAACGTATGTGCTTTATATCCATCGTTTAAAGAAAAAACAGCTGGTTCCTGAACGTTAATTTTCCCTTCCCCAATCCAATCAAATAACTGTTTTGACCGTGATTTTCTTTCTTCTAAAGTTGTAAGAACATTCCAAAGATCCCCGCCAGTTAGTGTTTTTGAGGTATCCATGAGCATCCTAGGATCAACAGGTGCGGGGTCTCCCCCTGCCATGCCATAAAAAACAACAGTACCTCCAACTTTAGTAACTTCAAAGCTTTCTTCTAATGTAGAGCCGACCGATTCATATACTACGTCTACTCCATTTGTCTCTTTCTTTACTTCCTCAACCCAATCATCTTTGTATAAAAAAACCTGGTCCGCTCCAGCTGAGTAAGCAGCTTTAGTCTTTTCAAATGAAGAAGTAAGCCCGATTACTTGTGCTCCTACTAATTTTGCAATTTGAATAAGAATTTGACCAACCCCGCCAGCCGCTGCATGAATAAGGACTGAGTCTCCAGGCTTAATTTTATAACTATCTTTTGTTAAGTAATGTGCAGTTAAACCCTGAAGTAAGACAGTTGCGGCTGTATCGAAGGAAATATTATCTGGTAACGGAATTGCCTTTTCAAAGGGAACTGCAACCAACTCAGCATTAGCTAATGGTACATCTGCAAAAGCAATTCGATCTCCAACTTTTATATCTGTAATGCTGTTTCCGACTTCTTCCACAATACCTGCACCCTCATACCCCAATATATAAGGGGGTGTACCGACTAGATGATAGTTCCCTTTCCGTCGGTATATATCTGCATAATTTAACCCTATTGTTCTCATCCGAACCAATATTTCATTTTCTTTAATGACAGGGTTTGGGATATCTCTATATTGCAATACCTCGGGCCCGCCGAATTTTTCAAAGATAAGTGCTTTCATTTTCCTGCTCCTCGCTTTTAAAAATATATTTAAGGTTGTAATGTTATTTTAGCGCAAATACAAAAAAGTCACTTTTCAATTATGGTTAAGACGACAACTACTGACAATATTTCTTGGAATCAAACGATTGATTAAAATGGTACAAACCCCTTTTTAAAAACGAATATCTAGTTATTTTCAGGGAAATTTTTTGTCGAGGGTAATGTTTATTTTTCGCTAAACATCTACAATGGCACCCAAAATAAGTAAGTTACTACAATTAATGACAGACTTAGACACATAAAAGTGTTATGCAAACGATTGATTAATGTGGGGTAAAACCCTTTCAAATAATGCTTTTAGATACTAAAAAAGATAAAATGAATGTCGAAATAAAGAGCCAAAAAAGCGCTATGCTATATAGCGCCTTCTAATCATGGTCTTATCCTCTATATTTAAGTGCTAATCCCTTTAAAAAATTCCTAGCGTATTTATCAAGGCACTGCTTATAATTCTTATGCCCTTCTTTTCTAAGCATGGCGCTTAATTCACCTTTTGTTACAGTTATTCCTGCTTTATCAAATATATCAAGCATATCTTCAGACGTTAAAGAAAGTGCTATCTTTACCTTCTTTAACAACTGGTTATTTATGCTTTCCTTGCTCTTTGGGGGTAATGGTGTATCAAATTGTCCAGGCTTTGGTTCTTGCTTACCTCGTTTAAACGTAATAAAGCCATTTAAGAATGACTCTAACATACTATTTGTGCATTTAATATGATCCTCATCTTCGACAATATCATCATAATAATCTTCTTCGCCGTAACTGTCCTTTGGTTTTGTAAGGATCTTTAGCACTTCTTCTTTTGTTACTTCAACCCCGCCAAATTTAAAAATTTCTGCCATATCTGTATCTTTTATATCTAGCGCATAACGTAAACGAATTAATATATCATTATTCTCCATTTAAAAACCTCCAATAAGATGGCTATTTCCATAGCACAAGTATATCCGTTCCAATTGTTAAACAGTCATTCTCCAACTGGATAACGCTAACCAGTTCTCTTGCTGTTCATAATCGGGTATTATTTTCCCAACAAGCCTCCAAAAGGACCGATCATGATTCAGGTGAACCATATGGCACATTTCGTGGACGACTACATAGTCAATCACACTCTGCGGCGCCATCGCAAGCCGCCAATTAAACGTCAACTGCTGCCTTGAATCACAGGTGCCCCAGTTGGTCTTATTATCTGTAATCTTGATTGACCGCGGCTTTGATTTAAAGTTGCTTTGATAGCATTTTATACTCTTTTCGACTAACATCTTACACTGCTGATAGTAAAACCGCTTTAATGCTTGTCTAACTTTTTCATCCTCAAGTTGTTTCACAAATATATGTAGCTCTTCTTCTTTAAACACAACATAGTCTTGCTGGATATCGATATCATGTAAAATCCGAATGGGATATTCTTTTCCTAAAAATAGAAAGCTCTCACCATGGTCATAGGTTTTTACCGTTGGTCCATTGGTTCTATCCTTCATTTCTTTTCGTTTCTGCTGGATCCAATCCCATTTTTCTTCTAAAGCCTGTATCAGGTGTTCATCAGATATTCCTTTAGGAGCCTGTACTTCAACATTTCCATACAGATCTATTGAAATGCTAATTGAAGTGCGTTTTTTATACCTTATTTCAAAACGAATTGTTTGCCCTAAATAAGTATGAATCATTTCAATCCCCTTATTACTCTTCAAATTACTACTAAACTTAAACATATTTCGACAAATGAAGCAAGTTAATGAGCAGAATTTAGTCATTAAATGTAAATATATGTTTTTTAATCATTAGATTAATAGTATTATAGAGTAGACTTATTAATAGCTACGAAAGGAGAAGAAATGAAATTTAATAAAGTATTTGCAGTAGTTTTCATGGCTGCCATAGTAATGTTTTTGAGTCTAAAAGTTCCACTATTTGCCTCAGCGGAAACAACTGCCATTGGATTCATGGATAAGCCTGTAACGGGTACGTCACTAAGTGGGACGGAAAACGTTTATGGATGGTTTCTCGATGAAAACCGAGTTGCAAAAATTGAAGTTTTAGTGGACGGCGCTGTTGTTGGACAAGCTGTCTATGGTGATGCGAGACCTGATGTTCAAAAAGCTTTTCCTCAATATAACTATGGGGAAGCCGGCTTTCATTTTAATCTCGACACCACCCAATTTGCAGATGGTCAACACACCATTACAATCAGAGAAACTAGTATCAACGGACAAGTCACGACATTGCCGGCTAATACCATACAGATTAATAACGCCTTAGGTTTTTTAGATAGACCAGCATCTGGCTCTACTGTTAATGGAACACAAAGCTTGTATGGGTGGTTCCTAGATAACAGTGGCGTTGCAGCAATAGAAATATTAGTTGACGGAGCTGTTGTGGGCCAAGCAGCGTATGGTGATGCGCGGCCGGATGTACTAAAGTTTTATCCTAAATACAAGAATGGGAATTCGGGATATCATTATGCTCTAGACACAACTCAATTTACCGATGGCCAACATACCGTTGCCGTCAAGGAAATTGGTATGAACGGGCAGGTTACAATTTTGCCGGCTAATACCATCACGATTGATAATGCCTTGGGTTTCATGGATAGGCCAGCTGCTGGCTCTACCATTAATGGAACGCAAAATGTTTATGGTTGGTTCTTGGATGCCAGCCACATCGCAAAAATAGAAGTCTTAGTCGATGGTGCTGTAGTTGGTCAGGCAGTCTATGGCGATTCTAGACCTGATGTCCAAAAACTCTATCCGGAATTCAATAATGACAAATCTGGCTATCATTTTGCTCTGGATACGACTAAATTTCCAGATGGCCAGCATACCATAACCATTAAAGAAACTGGTATGAATGGAAATTACACAATATTGACTGAACGTACAGTAACGATTGATAATGCCTTAGGATTCCTGGATAAGCCAGTTTCTGGGGCAACACTTTATGGGACTCAAAGCGTGTATGGCTGGTTCTTGGATGAATCTGGAGTCGAAGCGATAGAAATATTGATGGATGGTGTAGTTGTTGGTCGAGCCTCGTATGGGGACGCACGGCCAGATGTTGAAAGATTTTACCCTCAATACAACAATGGAAGATCAGGTTTTCATTTTGCACTAGATACAACCAAGTTTGCAGATGGCCAGCATACCCTTACAGTCAGAGAATTCGGGAAGAATGGTACAGTTACTCCCCTGTCTGATCGAACTATAACCATTAAAAATGCGTTGGGAGTTTTGGATAGTCCACCACCGGGTACAACACTTAGAGGAAATCATAACGTATATGGCTGGTTTTTGGATAATAGCGGCGTCGCCAAGATAGAAGTATTAGTGGACGGTGTAGTTGTTGGCCAAGCTGACTATGGAGATGCGCGCGCTGATGTCCAAAGAGTATATCCTCAATTCAACAATGGAAAAGCTGGCTTTCATTTTACACTTGACACCGCCAAATTCCCTAATGGCCAGCATACGATTACCATCAGAGAAACAGGCTATAATGGTTTCGTCACAACACTGCCTGCCAATACTGTTACGTTCAATCAAAGTGCTTATAAGATATTTTTAGATCCGGGACATGGGGGCTCTGACCCCGGCGCAGTAGCTGGAGGATATAACGAAGCAAGCTTGAATTTAGCGGTAGCGAAAAAAGTTCAAACGCTTTTACTAAACCAAGGCTATACCGTTTATATGTCACGTAATGACAATACCTATGTATCATTACTAGACCGTTCTAAAATGGCAAATGATTTAAAGGCTGATGTTTTCATAAGTATTCATACTAATTCTACAGCAGGTGAAAGCACTTCTGCGAATGGTATTGAGTCATACTTCTATGAATATGATCCAAATTACCCTTCGAAAATTAATGATCAATGGCATAATAATCCTGATCGAATTGCTAAGAGTATGACTCTTACAAGCTTTATTCAACAGAATTTGATTGAATATACAGGCGCAAACAATCGTGGGACAGATGGAGATACCTTCTCCGTTCTCCGCGAATCCGCTATGCCTGCAACGTTAACAGAGATTGGTTTTATTAATAACGCTAGTGAAAGACAAAAGTTATTGACAGATTCCTATCAAAACAAATTAGCCCAGGCTATTGCCGACGGGGTTGTCGAGTACTTTAGAGTTTATTAATATTTTTATAAAAAAGATAGGCCAGAAATCTCATAGATTTCTCGGCCTATCTTTTTTATTTATAATCATGCTCCTAAGCTTTAAATCTAAACAGAATCTTCGCAACTATATTACTCACAAGCACTTCTTCATTTATCTTTTCTTATTAGATTGTTCCCAGAAACACAATTAGAAAGCAATAACAGTCAACTATAAGTTATAATCAAGCAGTTTTAGAGAATGTTTTTTATTATTGGGGAGCTTAGAATAGAATGTAATCTATGTTAACGCTTACTTTGGAAATGTTGAGTGTATTGGATGCCAATCCAAAAAGAATGATTCATCTAATTATGTAAATGTTGAGAGTCTTTTATACACTAAGGGAGAGATACCATGAATAAATCGCTAAAAAAGACTCATCGTCCACCGTATGGGATTCTTGCTGTACTTATGATCGGCACATTTATTACATTTTTAAATAATACATTATTAAATATCGCACTGCCATCGATAATGGTTGATTTAGATATTGATACAGCAACCGTTCAATGGTTAACGACAGTCTTTATGTTAGTAAACGGAATTTTAATTCCAACCACTGCATTCTTATTTCAAAAATTTTCAGTCCGTCAATTATTCTTGGCAGCAATGGGCCTATTTGCAATAGGGACGATCATTGCCGGTAGTACTGATTTCTTTTCCATATTATTAATTGGCCGGATTCTTCAAGCTTCCGGAGCAGCCATCATGATGCCGGTACTAATGAATGTCATGCTAGTAAGCTTTCCGATTGAAAAGCGCGGGGCCGCTATGGGTGTCTTTGGTTTAATTATCATGTTCGCTCCAGCAATAGGTCCTACTTTATCAGGTTGGATTATTGAACACTATCACTGGAGAATGCTTTTCCACTTTATCACGCCTATCGCTATTATCGTTATTTTGATTGGCTATTTTACACTTAAGGACAAAAAGGATAAAACCGATATTAAACTTGATTTATTTTCGCTTTTGATATCAAGCATTGGTTTTGGAGGGCTCCTATTCGGTTTTAGTTCCGCCGGTAGTAAAGGCTGGACAAGTGCACTAGTGTATATGCCGCTGCTAATTGGCGTTATCTCCCTAATATGGTTTATCTTACGCCAAACAAAACAAGCTTTTCCCATGCTTAATTTTAGGGTATTTAAATACCCTATGTTTTCGCTATCTGCAACGATTACGATTGTACTTAATATGGCAATGTTTTCAGGCTTTTTACTTCTCCCTATATATGTTCAAACAATACGAGGTATATCGCCGTTGGACACCGGATTATTGCTGCTTCCAGGAGCGCTGTTGATGGCAATTATGTCACCCATTATAGGAAGATTATTTGATAAGTTTGGGGGGCGGATGTTAGCAATCATCGGCCTAATTATTACAACAATTACAACCTATTACTTCAGCAAGTTAACTTTCACAACACCCTACAATTACTTGGTGATTTTACATGCAGTAAGGATGTTGGGCATATCAATGGTGATGATGCCTGTTTCAACAAATGGTTTAAATCAGCTTCCTGTAAGTCTCTATCCACACGGTACAGCCATGAACAACACAATAAATCAGGTATCCGGTGCTATCGGTACGGCCCTTTTGGTCACAGCTATGTCTAATTATTCGAAATCATACACAGCCCAATTATCCAAAGAAGCTTTAAAAACTGTACCAGAAAAAGGGATAGCTGAAATACAGGCGGAAATTGCCATGAAAGCCATGCTTGAAGGAATCAATTATACCTTCTTTTTATCAACCTTAATTGCTAGTTTTGCCCTGCTTCTATCCTTCTTTATCAAACAGGCAGTACAAGCAGAAGCTCAAATAGAAGGAACACCATCTAAAAAAAGGTTTAGACGTAAATTGGCATAAAATAAGAATTCCCCGTGGGGTGGAAAAAAGTCCTAAGTGAGGAGAATTCACTTGGGATTTTTTCGTTAAAAAAATGGCCCGTTTTGTAACACTGCCGAGTGTAGAGATTACTCCATTTTTTACACCCTATTTACATCCACCTTTGCCTTTAAATAATAGATAGTTGATTGATAATCTCCTCCACGTTTTGCTTTGTGATGATTTGAACCATTAAATTCTGTTGGCAGTGTTACACCGTGATACATGAGTTCATCGCCATAAAATTCTTTACCATTGTTTTCTATTTCATATAAGAGGTTTGGATCTAATCCTTTCAGTCCAAGTACTTGTTGTTTTTTTGGATTAGGAGTTGCCAGTACTTTATACCAGCCAACTAAGGCTTCTGATTTGTCCTTTGAAACAATCATCCACGCTGTTTCATTGTTTTCAAAAGGGCTAAATAGACGATAAAAATCCCCATCGCGTACAAGCTTTCGTTGCGTTTTATAGAACTGGACCTGCTCCTTAATAACCCTTCTTTCTTCCACACTCAATTCAAGCGGATTAAGTTCGTACCCGAACGTACCAAAGTATGCAGTATTGGCTCTTGTATCAATCGAAGTAGAACGCATTGTTTGATGGTTTGGTGCAGCAGACACATGTGAACCCAAACTATATATTGGATACACAAGTGAAGTCCCATACTGAATTTTTAGCCGTTCGACTGGATCTGTGTCATCACTTGTCCACGCTTGTGGAGCATAATAAAACATACCTGGGTCAAACCTGCCGCCCCCGCCTGCACAGGATTCAAATAATACGTCAGGAAACTCATTTGTTAATTTTTCATATAAAGAATACACACCTAAGATATACCGATGATAGAATTCTCCTTGCTGATCATGTCCTAAGGCGGCCGAATAAGCATCCGTGATATTACGGTTCATATCCCACTTAATATAGGTCAGATGGGTATTTCTAATAATGCCTGCCATTTTCTCATAAATATACTTCACGACATCATTTCTGGAGAAATCCAACACAAGCTGATTTCGTCCAAATGTTAGATGCTCTCCCTGCCTGCCTACAACCCATTCAGGATGACCACGAAATAATTGACTGTTCGGATTGATCATTTCTGGTTCAAACCATAGCCCAAATTTCATCCCCATGTTATTTACCTTTTGTGCCAATGAAGTTAAACCATTCGGTAATTTTTCTTCATTTTCAAACCAATCTCCAAGTGAAGAAGTATCATCATTTCGTTTCCCAAACCAGCCATCATCTAACACAAACAACTCAATCCCAAGTCCCTTCGCACTTTCAGCTATATTTACTAGTTTTTCTTGGTTAAAATCAAAATAGGTTGCTTCCCAATTGTTGATCAAAATAGGTCTCTCATCTGTTTTCCAAGGATCGCGAATTAGCTGATTTCGGTATAAATCATGAAAGGTTTGACTCATTCCATTTAATCCTTCATCAGAATATACCATGACGACCTCTGGAGCTTGAAAACTTTCTTCAGGTGCTAACTTCCACTTAAACTGGTGTGGGTGAATCCCCAGCATCACTCTTGTAACTTGATAATGGTCGACTTCAACCTGAGCTATGAAATTACTACTATAGATAAAATTAAACCCGTATACCTCATTCACATGCTCTGTTGTATCGTTCCTTTTCAACGCAATAAATGGATTATGATGATGCGAACTTGCACCGCGTATACTTGAAATAGAGTGAATTCCTTCTACTAATTTACGTTCTTTTATATGTCTTTCTCTAGACCATGTTCCAGATAAGTGCACCATTGAAAAATCACTATCTGGAAAGTCGATTGAAGAGCTCATGATCTTTTTTAGATACACGTTATCTGAACCGGCATTTTTTACGGTTACACTTCTCGTGATAACAGGAAAATGATGAAAGATGGAATAAGTTAAAAGCAGTTCCGTATCCGTTGTATCATCCAATAACCTAATGGTTAATGTTGTGGACTCATCTCCATCAGCATAGGTAGCAGGCAATCCATCTAGCTTTGGTTTTCCTTTTAAAATTTCATAATCTTTGTAGGTAAAATGATTTCCTATTCTACCTTCACTTGTTTCAAGTTCAATTGCAGCATCACGGAAGTCACCTTTCCCGTAGACAGGGTATTCTTGGCGAGTTGTTTCTAATGAGAAAGCAGGATCATCCTGAAAAAAATGACAACTTGCAGGTGTAGGAACATCATTTTTCTGAAGATGAGAGAAATCATGACGATGTCTTATCGCTTTTCCAAAGTATAAATGACCAAGACCTCCGTTTTTAAGGACATTAACTATATAACTAATTTTTCCATTTGTTAAATGAAATTGATTGGATGGTTCGTTAACAAAGATATACATACATATACTCCTTCCAAGGCTGGATTCTCTTCAAAAATACAAGTAAAGAGCCTGAGATTCATTCAAGCTCTTTACTTGTACATTATTTAATTGGTTGAATCGTGAATTCAAATTCCATGTCTTCATTTGCGTTCACTAGATGTTCAGGGTAAACTGGCGCTCCCCAGCTATCATCACCGCCAACCCCCATTTGTTTTCCCGCTACAGTAACAACTGTATAGTGGACGTTAGGAAGTTCGTAATAATGTGCCGCATTTTCTAATTCAAATGCTGTATACGGTGAAAAATTACATTCTACTGGACGAGAAGCAGAAGAAATCTTCATTCCATGTCCATCACTGTTTGTTAGGTTTACCCAGCGTACTCCAGTACGGTTGCCAGACTCTTGAGGTTTTACATATCCGGATAAATTGTCAGTAACCTTATTGGTAAACACGCCAAGTCTTGCCCCGGCTGCACGATCTGAATAATTCTCTTCAGGTCCCATTGCGTACCATTCTAATTGGTCATAATCCGCAGAAACCTTGAATGAAAGTGCAAAAATCGGCATTTGCGGGAGGTTTTCAGCACCATGATAAACAGATTTAACATGTACACTACCATCTGCTAATACTGTAAACGTATTTTTCACTTCGATTTCTGAATGAATCGAAAACTTATAGGTAAACGTAACCTCTACTTTGTCTTTCTGTTCATTTACATCTAACCCAACAGATTGACGAGCCAGGCTGGCTGCATACCAGCATCCTGAGGTAAACCCTTGAGAAAATCCTTTGTCATTATCAGTAGTTGCCCTCCAAAATAGTGGAAGTAACGGAGCTTCGATCATCTCTCTGCCGCCATATTTCATCGAAATAAGACTTTTGGCTTTTCTACAAAACATAATGGAAAAATCAGTTCCATGCACACCAATGTTTTGAGTTCCATATGCTACCCTTAGATTTCCACTAGGAACCTGTGCAATTTTTTGGATATCCTCAAACACATATTGGCCAAAGGCAATTTCATAACCAGCGTCCGCCCAAAGCTGTTCCTCTTTTAGTTTCATTGATGTGTGGATGACATATTCTCCAGCTTCATTTACTAATTCAGCCGGCCATTTAAATTCAACTCGACCTTCACTTTGCGGTAAAATCACCACTTGTTCCTGATTCCGATATAATTCTTTGCCCTCAAGGAATAGAATGTATTCCAAATCATAGGCAGATGTATCTTCAAATAAACTTTCATTACGAATGGTAACCCCATATTTATCAACGTTTAGCTTCATATTCTGATATAAATATTTTACTTCCTGCATTTTTGGTGACAACTCACGATTGGAATAGACAATCCCATTCGTACAGAATCCATAGTCTGAAGGACGGTCTCCAAAATCTCCACCATATGCAAAAAACTCTTGACCATAGCGGTCCTTCTTTACGAGCGATTGATCAATATAATCCCAAATAAATCCACCTTGATACATCGGATATTTAGTTTCAAATGCTGTGTATTTGTCCATGCCTCCAAGAGAATTCCCCATCGCATGCATATACTCACAGCTTATATAAGGCTTTTGTGGGTTATCATTCAAATATTCCTCAATATCTGCCGGCTTCGCATACATCCGGCTTTCCATATCACTAGTGTCGTTATAGTCACGATTATGGAATACACCCTCATAATGAACAAGACGGCTTGGGTCAACAGATTTGAAGTAACGGGAAACATTTAGGATTACCTCACCTGCATATGACTCATTACCACATGACCAAATTAATATAGATGGATGGTTCTTGTCTCTTTGGACCATAGAAACGGCCCGGTCTAAGACAATATTCTGCCATTCTGGTTTGTTGCCGGGAATATTCCGTGAAGGTTCAACCACTCCCATCCATTGCCATGTACCATGTGTTTCTAAATTCATTTCATCAATCACATAGATACCATATTCATCACATAACTCGTACCAATAACTTTGATTTGGATAATGAGAAGTACGAACTGCGTTGATATTGTTTTGTTTCAATGTTTTAATATCCCAAAGCATATCTTCTTTTGTAATCGCACGGCCACTACGGCAATTGAATTCATGACGGTTTACACCTTTGAACACAATTCTTTCGCCATTTAGACGCATGATTTTATCAACGAGCTCAAACTTTCGGAACCCGACCTTTTGGGGAATGACTTCTACAAGTTCATCTGAAGTGTTAAAAATTTGGATATAGAGTTTATACAAATAAGGATTTTCCGCACTCCAAAGTTTCGGAGCTTCTATTTCCATCAATACTGAACTATTTTCACCCGTAAGCTCGCTGGTTATTTTAGCTACAGTGTTCCCTTTACGATCATAAAGCTCTGCTGCTATTTTAGACCCTGCGGGAACGGTGGGCAGCAGCCTTAAATCTACTTTAAGCTCTCCATTCTTATAGGAAGAGTCAAGATCGGTATGGATGTGGATATCTTGTGCATGAATTTCAGGTACTGTATAGAGATAAACATCCCTAAAAATACCAGAAAATCTCCAAAAGTCTTGATCTTCAAGCCAGCTGCCAGTACTTCGCTGGAAAACCTCAACCGCAAGTTTATTCTCTCCTTTTGTTAGAAAAGGAGTTAAATCAAACTCAGCAGGTGTGAAGCTGTCTTCACTGTAACCAACAAATTCTCCATTTAACCAAACAAAGAAAGCAGACTCGACACCTTGAAAAGAAATATAAACAGGCTTGTTGTCCATATTCCCAGGTATATTAAAGACCTTCACATAGCTGCCAACTGGGTTAAAATCCGTTGGGATTTCCGGTGCCTGGACATCTCTATGCCCATCCCATGGATAGATGGTATTCACATATTGTGGAGTTCCATATCCTTGTAACTGAATATGTCCTGGGACTACAATATTCCCCCAAGCCGAGCAGTCAAAGTCACGCTCGTAAAAGCGCTCTGGTCTTGAGTCAGGGTTAATCGAATAATGAAATTTCCAATTTCCATTCAAATCATGACGCATTTTCATTGTAGAAGCTTTTTTTGCTTCCTCCATTGTTTCATAGTACACATGATCGGAATGTGCCGGAACCCTGTTAACGGCAAACATATTTAAATCTGTAAGCCAATCTATAGAAGGAGTTCGCACTTGTTTATTTTCATTGATTTGAGTATTTATCATGTTCCTACTCTTCCTTTCTATTCATCGTTCAAACGCTGTAAATTATTTTACGGACCCCATCATCCCTGCTACGAAATGTCTTTGGAGCAAGAAGAAAATCAGTGCTGTTGGTAAAGTTGCGATCACAATGGTTGTCATAATAATCCCGAAGTCTGGTGAAGAACTAGACCCAAGATTCGATATGAGCAATGGAATCGTATGGTTTTCAGGAGATTGCAGGACAACGAGTGGCCATAAATAGTTATTCCAGCTTGCCATAAATGTAATAATGGCAGCTGCTGCATAGGTTGTTTTCATTGTAGGTACAAATATGCGGAAGAAAACACCAAGTTCTGTTAAACCATCGATTCTTCCAGCTTCAAGCAGCTCTCTAGGAAACATCTTTGTATTTTGTCTGAAGAAAAAGATCAGAAAAGCCGTCGTAATGCTTGGTAACATTGCCGATGTTAATGTATCAATCCCAATCCCAGGTGCAATTTGCGAGATAGTCCCAAACATTCGGAATAACGGTATCATTAGCGCAGCAAAAGGAATCATCATCGAAACAAGCAAAATCGTAAATACAACATCTTTTGCTTTACTTCTATATATTTCAAATCCGTAACCTGCAAGAGACGCGATAATTAGAGATAAAACAGTTGTTGCCATAGTAATGATTGCTGAGTTTACTAAAGCAGGAACAAGATCAACTGTATTCAAAAGATTTTGGAAATTCTCCACTAAATGGGTTCCTGGTAATAATCTCCCTTTGGTAACATCAACGGATTTATTTGTTGCACTAACGATCATCCAGATAAATGGAAAGATAGAAATGATCGCGAAGATTGATAGAATACTATAAATGAATGTTCGTTTAATTTTATGCATTTTTATCACCTGCTACTTTAAACTGAATGATAGAAAAGATGACAATCATGATAACAATTGCATAGGAAACTGTCGCAGCATAACCAAAATCAGGAGTATATTTGAATGATAGATTATAGATATATTGGGAAATGGTTAATGTTGCATTTCCTGGTCCACCCTTTGTTATATTCATAACTTCATCAAACAATTGAAGCGTACCGATGGTTGATGTAATCGATGTAAATAGGATGATGGGCTTCAGCATTGGAATTGTAATTTTAAAGAATTGTTGAAATGCATTTGCACCATCAATTTTAGCTGCTTCATAAATAGAGTTATCCACGTTTTGAAGAGCAGATAGATAGAAAATCATATTGTAGCCTGTCCAACGCCATGTGATCGCAATGATAATAGTTACTTTTGCCCAAAAAGGATCCGTTAACCATTGTATCGGCTCTGATATGAGTGAAAAATTTATGAGCATTTGGTTAATGATACCGTCGGAACCAAATAAATATTTGAATACGACGGAATACGCTACAAGTGATGTAATACATGGTAAAAATATCGCAGTTCGGAAAAATCCTTTTAGTTTCAATTTTTTATCATTTAACAAAACCGATATAAGCAATGCCAGAATAATCATGATTGGTACCTGGATGATGAGATAGGTGACTGTGTTTTTCACTGCAGCTATAAATGTCGGATCTGTAAATAACCGAATGTAATTATCGAAACCGACAAATTGTAGATTGGAGCCTGCACCTGATTGAAAAGAAAGAATAAGTGCCTGTGCCATCGGATAGAAATAAAATAAACCAATCATTAACGTTGCGATTGTTATAAAGGACCAGCCGATCAGTCCATTTTTTATACGAAGTTTGTTATTAGATTTTCTTGGTTTCTGCTGTATGGTTTGCTTCGTAGCTGCTTGCAGCAATTTTTTCAACTCCCTACTTAAATCTATATAAGAATAGCCTCGGAAGAGCGAGGCTAATTCAAGGTAAATTATTTAATTTGCGTTTCCGCTTGTTGTTGAGCTTCTTTTAATACTTTATCAAGGTCTTGACCAGCAAGGTAATTCTGCATAGCAACAACTAAAATATCCTCAATCGCATATGTGTGCATACCATAGTTTACTTGTGGAATTTCTTCAGCCCACTTTGAAAAATCTGATACAATGGACTGACCGCCAAAGAATTCATCTTTTGTCTTATATGCTTCTCCCTCAGCAGCTGGGATATAAGTGCCGATCGCACCGATTTCAGTTACAAACTTTTGATATAAATCTACATTTGAACCAAAAGTCTTTGTTAAGAAATCGACTGCATTCTCTTTACCTGGAACATCTAGAACGTACCATGATGCACCGCCTAAGTTAGAGGCATTTACGGATTCCATCCCCGGAAGACTAGGATGTGGCACAACTGCCCATTTGCCTGATTGTGAAGCCTCCGCTTTTATGGAAGGAGTAATCCAGTTACCAGTCGTTACTGTTGCTACTTCGCCGCCATTAAATGTAGCTAAGAACTCATTCCAGTCAGAATGGAAGTTCATTAAATCATTATCAACTAGTTCCTTATAAATTTTAAAAGATAGTTTAAGAGCCTCATTATTTGCTAAATCTATAGTAGTACCATCTTCCTTCACATACCATTTACCTGCTGACTGAATCATTGTTCTGAGTATTCCTAAATCATTCGGGTCATAAGTTAGTAGTCGTTTACCAGTTGCCTCTTTTACTTTCTTTCCTATTTCAATGTATTCTTTCCAATCGATGTTTTGTAAATCTTCAACTGTATAACCTGCTTCTGCTAAATAATCTGTTCTAACGTATAATCCAGTTGCCCCAGTATCAAATGGAAGTCCGTAGTTTTCACCATCTACACTTGTTGCTTCCACTTTATATTGAACAAAATCTTTTGTTTCAAAAGATCCAGTTAATGGATGGAACATATCTGGATATGCTTGAAGGAAACTTTTGGCACGATAATCTTCAATTAACACAATATTAGGTAATCCCTTGGTAGTGCCGGAACTTAATGACGTATTAAGTTTTTGAACAATGTCATCTTGTGCGTTTTCAATAATATTCACTTTAAGATCTGGATTCTCAGATGCATAAGCTTCTTTCGCTAATTCTAATGCCTTAATGTTAAAGTTTGGATCCCACGCCCAAACAGTAATTTCATTTGCATCCGCTGAGCCTTTCTCTGATTCAGTACCATTTGAAGACCCAGAAGAACACGCAGCCAACAAAAGCATACATACCATTATTAATGCTAATAGTTTCTTCACCTTTTAACCCCCTAAGATTATAAGTTATTATCTTGTAAGCGTTATCCATCTTACAATTACAATGTTATCATCACTTAGAGAGCACGAGTTAGGACGATATTTTTGTAAATTTGTGATATTTTTGTTTATTGAATGCGTTTCCATTAATTTACTTGTATTATTTTTAGTTTCTATGACTATTTTTCGTTCTGACCGAATGGAAGTGAAATTCGAACCTTCGTCCCTTCACCTATTTTACTTGAGATTGTAACACCATAAGCTTCACCATAAATCAACCGAATACGCTCATCGACGTTGCGAACACCTATCCCGCTAAACCTCTCCCTTTTGCGATTCGTATGCGGAAGTTTGTTATCTGCAGATACTTCCATTCCGTCACCATTATCCAATACCTCACATATAAGGGTTTCCCCTTCCTTCCATACGAGGACATTAATCGTCCCTCCTCTCTTTTGATTGAAACCATGAAAGAAGGAATTCTCAATAAAGGGTTGTAAAATTAGTTTAGGAATTTGAATACAGTTACACTCTGGCTCTATGAAATAATTTACTCTAATCCGTTCACCATAGCGTTTCTGATTTATTAAAGCATAGCTCTTTAAATTGTCTATTTCTTGCTTGACGGTAATCGTCTCACTAATATTACCGATTGTATTTTGTAATAAAGATATCAAGGCATTAACCATTTCAACTGCTTCTTCTTTTCCACCTTGCTGTACCATGAATTTGATTGAAGTTAACGTATTGTATAAGAAATGTGGATTGATTTGCTGCTGCAATACTGCTAATTCTGCGTTTCTTTTTTGTTTTTGGGTCAGTACAAGGGTATTCACATACTCATGAAGCTCATCAAGCATAGAGTTGAAGGCTTGACCAATTTGTCTTGTTTCGTACGTGCCTGTTTCTGGTATATATCGATCAAATTCATTCTTTGGGGTATTTTCAATTTGTTTCACTAGATTGGACAAAGAATTTGTAACCTTTCTTGAAGCAAAAAACACAATGATAATTGCTAGAAAGATGAATAGTAAACAGATAAGTACAATCGACTTTTTATCAATAATATTTTCAAAAGCAGCTTTCTTATCAATTAAATTTACTAAGTACAAATCGAAGGTAGGCAAATACTCTATCATGATCAGATGGTCTGTACCCTTAAAATCAGCATTCATATACTTCTTTTCTTGCTTCTCTAGCTGGACTGCATAATCCAAGAGTTCCACTTCTTTATTTCCAATCAACTCAGTACGATTACTCGATAAAATGGTACCAGACTGATTCATGACTAACACATCATTACCTAAGCTTGTATAGCTGTTATAAAATTTTCTAAAATCCCTTTCTTGAATCGTAAAGTACATCGTTCCATAAATATATTTTGAAGTTGGCTCCATAAAAGCCTTTGAAGCAACAATCATGCCGCCCTGTGTTTGATCTTTTGTATGTTCTAAATGAAATAACAGTTTTTTTGGATGTTTGAGTGTGTTTTTGGTAATGAAGTGATTCTGCAGCACTTTATCAGATTTTGCCCATGAAGGCCTTTCTGGTACTGCAAAACTAACCCCATTCATACCATAAATCACAATCTCAACATCATAAGCTTCTACACTTGTTTTGATATTGTCCATTTGTTTTTTTACATTATAATAATAGGTTCCCAGCATTCGGTTTGAGTGCGTACCGGAGAGGAAACCCTTAATTGTTCCATTGTTCATCAAGTTATTTGAAGCAATCACAATCGAGTAATGAAATGTACCTAAACTTTCCTTGATCTGCTCCATAACCTTACTATTGTTAAAACTAAAACGATCAATAAAAAACTGCTCTGACATCCGGAATGTCGTCCAAGTGATAAGTGAGGAAATGGTAACAATAATTAGTACGGTGATAAGAAACATTTTACTAAATAGGCTGTTATGTCTAAATCGTTCAGGTTTTATTCTCATATGCATCCCATCTTTAACTTTCAAGTATGTTTTCTTCTAAATTTGCTAGGTGACATGCCATTCATCTTTTTAAATACTTTACAGAAATAGCTGTGATCTGAATAACCTACCATTCCGCTAATCTCTGAAATCGGTGCTGAGTCCTTAAGCAGGAGCTGTGAAGCCTTTTCAATTCGGACCTTATTCAAATACTCACTAAACCCCTCTTTATTATGTGTAGAAAAATAGTTAGACAAATAGGATGGATTAAAATGAAAATGTTCTGCTACATCGGCAAGGCTGAGTTGATCTGCATAATGGTCGTCGATATATTGCAAGAGTTTCTTCATATTCAAATTACTAGGGTGATTTCTCTCAGAATGTACGTATTTGTTCACTTCATCAATGAATTTATTTAAATGTTCTACTGTCTCCTTAGCTGAATTAGCCTCGTTAATGGCCCTAAAATACTCATACTTAGAACTCACTATTTCAGATACATCGTATTCCATGTTATTTAGAATGACAGTAATGGTAAAGATGATATTTTCAAAGAATGATTTAAATTCAAATACATCCGTTGTGTAACATTTTGAAAATATAGATACATATTCTTGCAAATAGCTGAAAGCTTCTTGGAAACGACTATGCTTACATTCTTTTGTGAACCATTCCATGTTAAAAGTTTCAATATCTGGTATTTCTCGTTGTAAATCGTATTCCTCTAGAAGAGGGATGTTTGAAAAGTAAAATCTATATTGTAGCAATTTTGTTACCTTTTCATTATAGATATATCCTATTTGTGATAGATCAGAGAATGGTTCTGTCAAGACAAAGCACGTGTCTGTATAGGTTTCCACAGCCCTTTTTGCGAAATCAAGGACCTCCTGGGACTTGTCATTGTTTACATTTAGAATGATTACAGTTTCATTTTTATCAAAGGTAATGACATGATAGTTTGCTTGGCCTAGAGAAGTTTGATACTGCTGGGTGATACTTTCTTGTATTTTAGTGTGACCTTCTCTAGGGATATTTTCACTAAAAACTACACCTAATAAATGAAAGCTGTTATAGGGGAATACCCTCGCTAATAGCTCTGCTTCATAATCCGCCGCTTCAAACCCAGACATTAACTTTTCAATGACATGATTTACAGACATTCGCTCCTGCTGTTTTGTTTGATATGTATCAGTAGTTGGTATTCTACTCACTGCTTTATTTAGCACTTCTAAAAGCGTACTTGCCTCAAGCTTAGGCTTTAATATATAATCAACCACTCCACTTTGAAAGGTAGAACGAACGTAGTCAAATTCCCCAAAACTGCTGAGTATAATGATTTCAATTTCTGGATATTTTGATTTAATAATTCTTGTCAATTCTTCTCCATCCATAATAGGCATTACAATATCAGTTAAAACAATGTTTGGATGAGTTCGTTCAATTATTTCAAGTGCTTCCTTACCATTAGAGGCTTCACCTACTATCTGAAAGCCTTCTTGCTCCCAATTAAGGTAATGTTTTATGCCCTGTCTTATTAAAATTTCATCATCTACAATAACAATTTTACATAGTTCTTTCGTTGACATATGCTCACCTCTGAAGCTAATCATATTTACAAATATTCACACATTTATTATACACATCAAAACTTGGATTTCGCATATGTTCTATAAAGATGGCAGCGAATACCAAATATAGGTTATTATTTTCAAGTGAATTTCTTGTAAATAACCTATACAATTTTGTAAGAGATTTCTAAAAATGCCTTACCCTTTTGTCCTCGATATTTAAATATAGGGGGAGCGAGGCTAATGAAATTTTACTAATATAAAATTGGGAGATATTAAAGGATTCTTCGAAATTCACAGTAGTTGTCTAAACAGAATTGTTTAGCAGTAAAGAAGGAAATTTTTCGCAAGGGGAATTAGTGCTTTGAGGCATGGTTCTTTTTTAGCAAAAATTTTAAGGTTTAATAATTTTATCTATTAAAAAGGTTGGACTAGAAATCAAGAGGATTTCTAGTCCAATAAATAACTTACAAAGAGTTGGTTACATTTTAAGATCCTAGAGTGCCTTATTTATCTTTGGATACTAATTTTAGTGGGGCTCCTATCATCTTCTTTACCTTTTTCCCCTGCAAAATGTCGCTTGCCGCTTCAATCGCAAGCTTACCGATTAGCTCTGGCTGTTGAGCAACTGTCGCTTCCATATTTCCTGATTCTATCGCATTTAAGGCATCGTCATTCCCATCAAATCCAATGACGATAATTTCCTTACCAGAGCTATTAATTGCCTCAATAGCGCCCAATGCCATTTCATCATTATGAGCAAATACCGCTTTAATATCAGGATTGGCCTGCAGAAGGTTTTCCATAACGGTTAGTCCTTTTGTACGATCAAAATCAGCTGCTTGTTTAGCAGTTACATTCAACTTTTGATCTGCTACGTTATGGAATCCCTGACCTCTTTCACGTGTGGCGGATGCCCCGGGAACTCCCTCTAATTCTATCACTTGTGTATTTTCACCAAGCTTTTCAATAATATAATTTGCAGCCATTTCTCCGCCCTTGATATTATCTGAAGCTACTAATGCTTCTACTTTTCCTTTATCTGCTGAACGGTCCAACGTAACTACTGGTATGCCAATATTATTTGCTGATTGAACAGCCGTTGAAATGGCAGCGGAATCAGTCGGATTAATAAGCAGAGCATCCACACCTTGCTGAATGAGATCCTCTACGTCATTTACTTGTTTTGCCGAGTCATTTTGTGCATCTACGATAATAACTTCCATACCCATTGCTTTTGCTTCTTTCACCACTCCATCCTTTAAAGAAACAAAAAACGGGTTATTTAATGTAGATACTGATAAACCAATTTTAATATCTTCCAAACTTTCTTTTTTATCCGGTTTTGCCCATTCAGGCGGCTGCATAGAACAAGCACTTAGGAGCAAAAGTGTTAGTGTTAGACATAAAGCTAATAATTTTTTCATCAAGATCTCTCCTTATGCTACTTTTTACGGTCAAGCAATACTGCAATTAGTATAACGATCCCCTTGACCACCATTTGATAGAAAGATGATACTCCAAGAAGATTCAGGCCGTTATTTAAGGTACCGATGATTAAAGCACCGATTAATGTTCCAAAAATTCTTCCTTTCCCTCCTGATAAGCTTGTCCCTCCTAATACAACTGCTGCAATCGCATCAAGTTCATATGAAGTACCTGCTGTAGGCTGTGCAGAATTTAAACGAGATGTTAGGATTGCTCCTGCCAGAGCTGCAAGCATTCCGGAAAGACTATAAATCATGACTTTTACTTTTGGTACTTTAATTCCTGAAATTAATGCAGCTTTTTCATTTCCACCAATCGCATATGTTTTGCGGCCGAATGGAGTTTTATGAAGAATAATGAATAAGACAACAAATGTAAGAATCATCGTAACCGCTGGAACAGGTATTCCTAGAAAATAACCACGGCCAAATAATTGAAATAAGTAATTATCACCAAGACCCGTAATCGGGTTTCCACCAGTATAAACAAGTGTTAATCCTCTAAAGATTGTCATGGTTGCTAGAGTTGCGATAAACGGAGCCATTTTTCCCTTGGTAATGAACAATCCGTTTACCATTCCCATCAATCCGCCTAGAATACATCCAATTAGTATTGCAAGAATTGGGTCTATACCAGATACCATCATTCCTGCTGTTAACGCACTTGATAATGCAAGAATAGCCCCAACGGATAAATCGATTCCGCCCGTTAAAATAACAAACGTCATACCAAATGCAATAAGTGCATTAATCGCAACTTGTCTTAATAAATTTAATATATTCAAGGGTTCGAGAAAACTAGGATTTAATATCGATACAATAATAATCAATATAATCAAACCAAGTAAGGGTCCTAACTTTTGAGTGATGGCATTCATCATATTTGTTTTAGGTTTTGTCACTGCATTAATGGAATTCATCTCACTGACCTCCTGTTGCCAATGTCATAATTTTTTCTTGGGTAGCAGCCTCTTTCGATAACTCACCATTTATTTTTCCTTCATGAACGACGAGGATTCGATCACTCATACCAAGGACCTCAGGCAATTCTGAAGATACCATGATGATGGCTACACCCCGATCTGTTAATTCATTCATTAGATCATAAATTTCTCTCTTCGCTCCAACATCTACTCCTCTAGTCGGCTCATCTAAAATAAGTAATTTCGGCCCGATTCCAACCCACTTGGCAATGACCACCTTCTGCTGATTTCCCCCTGATAGCTTTCCAACCGCAATATCTGGGGACTCCGTTTTTACTGTCAAGCGTTTGATTAACATAGTCACAAAGTCTGTCTCACTTTTTTCATTGATGATCCCTTTGGGAGCGAAGCTATAGAGTGTTGGCAGCACCATATTATCTCTTATAGAGAAATCTAGAATTAACCCTTCATCTTTGCGATCCTCTGTAATGAATCCGATTCCTGCTTTGACAGCTTGGTCCGGTGTTTTGATTGTCACTTTTTTTCCTTTCAACCAAATTTCACCGTGATCAAACCCACCTAGACCAAAAATCGCCCTCATGATTTCTGTCCTTCCGGCTCCCATCAAACCTGAAACCCCGACTATTTCGCCAGCACGTACAGAAAAATTCACATCTTCAAATTGTCCTTTTTTTGTCAACCCCTTTACCTGAAGAACGATTTCACCAAGGTTAGGATTTCGGTTAGGAAAGCGGTCTGTTAATTCCCTGCCAACCATTTTCCTGACGACTTCATCAAAATTTGTTTCTGGAATCGCCTTCGTGTCAACGGTTTTCCCATCCCGCATGACGGTAATCCTGTCACAGATGGCAAAAATCTCCTCCATCCGATGTGAAATATAGACAATTGATACGCCTGCCTTTTTTAAAGAAGAAATAACATCAAAGAGTTTGCTGATTTCCCTTTCTGTTAATGCAGCAGTAGGTTCATCCATAATAATCACTTTTGCTTCTGTCATTAAAGCTTTAGCAATCTCAATCATTTGCTGCTCCCCAACAGAGCAATTCCCCGCCTCTTTATCTAACGGTATTGATACTGCTAATCTATCAAACTGTTTTTTTGCCAGCGCTTTCATTTCGGCTATTTTTAAAAGGCCAAAAGAATTCTTTAGTTCCTTTCCAATAAATAAGTTTTCTAAAACAGTCATATCAGGCCATATATTTAATTCTTGGTGTATAAAGGTTATTCCACATTGCTCCGCTTCTTTTGGGTTCTTAAAATAAGTTTCCTTCCCATCAATTGTGATGATTCCCTTATCTCGAGCATGAAGACCAGTAAGTACGTTCATCATCGTTGATTTCCCCGCACCATTCTCCCCCATTAGGGCATGCACTTCGCCATCTAATAACTCAAAATCAACACCTGTTAAAACTTGATTGGCTCCAAATGCTTTATAGATGTTTTCCATCGTAATACGCATATTTATCACCTCATCTTTTAGAAAAATACTCCAGATTGTAAAATACAGTTTGCATATGGTGTAATTTCACCTGTACGAATTACTGCTTTAGCCTGTTTTGTTAATTGTTTAAACTCCTCATGGGATACGTGTTCAATTTCCTTATCAGCGAATTTACCTTTTAAATAGGCTGCATGTTTAGGATTTCCTTCTTCTATTTCAGTGGCTATCGTGACTTTTTCAATCACCATATCCTCTTCAATGGCATTGACTACATCTATAAATAAAGGCATGCCTGGTTTAATTGCTAAATCAATCTTCTTAATCCCTTCTGGAATAGGCAAACCCGCATCTGCTATCACAATAAAATCAGTATGACCAAGGTCAGATAATACCTTCGATATATCGCTGTTTAATATTCCATAACGTTTCACTTCTATAAACTCCCTTCTACTTCTTCTCTTGTTGGCATACCACCCTGTGCGCCGAATTTTGTTACAGATAATGATGCAGCGCGATTTGCAAAACGAATGCTATCTTTTATGCTTTTACCCTCCGCTACGGCAACTGCGAATGCCGCATTAAATGTGTCGCCTGCACCAGTTGTATCAACTGCTTCAACCACATAAGCAGGGACAAGCACCTCATTCTCACCATCATAATAGCGGACTCCATTTTTACCTTCTGTAATCAATAGTTTATTTGGATACTCTTTTAAAGCTTCATGGATGTCCTTGTTCTCGAAAAGAACCGAAGCTTCCCATTCATTTGGTGAAATATATGTTGCCTTTTCAATCACAGTTTTACTAATAGATCTTGCGGGTGCTGGATTTAGCAGTAAAGGTACATCGTTTGAAAAGCAAATTTCTGCTACATACTCCACTGTTTCCTCCGGGATCTCCTGCTGAATTAGTACAATATCAGATTCACATATTACATCCAATGCCTTTTCCACAAAATTAGGAGTGACATCATTGTTTGCGCCCTTTACCACAATAATGCTGTTATCGCCTTCTGCAAGGGTAATATGTGCTGTTCCTGTTTCTGAATGTGTAACCGGTTTCACATAGGTTGTAACAACACCATTGGAAATGAAATTATTAACGATTTCTTCACCAAACCCATCGTCACCTACACAACCCACCATATACACTTCAGCACCAAGCCTTGCAGCTGCGACAGCCTGGTTAGCTCCTTTGCCACCAGGGACTGTCTTAAAGCTCTCCCCAAGAATCGTTTCCCCTTTATTTGGCCGCTTTGAAGCGGTTACAACCAAATCCATAGAAGAACTGCCAATTACCGTGATTTTAGTCATTTTACTCAACCTTTCTTGTCGTTTGCCGCTCAATAAATGTAACAGGCATTTGAATATTCTTTTGCACTAACGGCTGTTTTCCAATAATTTTTATTAATAGTTTTGCTGCTTCTCTTCCCATATCATAGGCTGGCTGCCTAATGGTAGAAAGCGGCGGGAAAAGCAGCTTACTAAGCGGTATATCATCATAGCCGATTATTTGTAAGTCATCCGGAATTGATCTTCCTATTCGCAGCGCCTCATGTAAAATCGCTGCAGCACTAAGATCATTACTGGCAATAATCCCATCTGTTTCAGGAAATTTTTCAAATAATGTTTTCGCCATTTTTTCAGCGTCGTGAAAACTAAACGATGACGTAATAACCTGAAAATCCACGTTCGCATTACATAGCTCATCGACTGCACCTTTGAATCTATCTTGTGCTGTCCTTAATTCAATAGGTCCCCTCAGTAAAGCAATTCGCTTACTTCCCCTTCTGATGATTTCATGTGCTGCCTTTTTTCCCCCATCCAATCCGTCTGCATAAACGGAAGGATGACTCTTTGTGATCCGATCCAGAAACACCACGGGAAAAGATAAGTCTTCATAAAGTTCTGTTTCAGCTTGATTTGTTGCTGAAATAATCCCAATTACATTATTTTGTTTAAACGTTTGTATATAATCTATTTCTTTTTCAGGCTTTTCATCAGCATTTCCAATAATTAAATGGAGCCCTTGTTCTTGCATTTCATCCTCTACTCCACGGGCCAGCTCAGGAAAGAATGGATTTCGAATATCCGGCAGCAATAATCCAATTAATCTAGACTTTTTCTTAAAAAGAGATCTTGCCACTTCATTTGGTTTGTAGTTTAATTCTTTAATTGCCTCGTTTACTAGCTTCCTAGTATCTTCATGTGAATAACCTTTATTGTTTAATACTCTCGAAACGGTCGCCACAGATACTCCAGCTTTTTTGGCAACATCGCGTATGGTAACCATTGATTCACCTCTAATGTGTAACCGGTTACACATATAGTAACATACTCCTTTTTTTGACGCAACAATTGATTTAAGAATATATTTTGTTAAGTAAGGAGTGAACTAGCTCTCTCCCATGCGACATGGTCTCAATGTTACTAAATGGTAAAGAATAAAATATAATTTACGCAATCTTTCTGAACAACTGCCTACACTGTGCCTTATTATATAATCTCATAATGCACAGTCAGGAGTATTTGTATGCCAAGAGAAACGAATAAACAGCCGATTGAAGTGGCAAATATAACCAGCCCGACCTTGAACTCAAGGCTTGGCAGATATTTTATAGGCAAAACAGAATTACTGAATTTCGGCGGCGGATATTATGCCTGGGGCGGAATAGTAAACCCTATTAATTCCGGAGTCAATCTATATATCGATATTTTTACCATAACAAACTTTTCAAATCAAAATTTTATCAGTGAAGTATGGTTAAATGCCAATCCGCCTAAAAAAGCAGTTGCCTCCTTCAATGTAACTCCAACAAATCAGTCTATCTCACCACCTCCAATACCTAGAGCGGTAATGACATATGCTGATTATTCCACTGAGCTCATGACTAAAGGTGTGAATATTTTTGATAGAATTGTTACTCCAAATTCAACTCTTGTAAGCGATTCACACAATGGCTCGATCATTATTGGTCCAGGAGGTTCCTTCTCAATAATTCTAAGGCCTCCTGGATATCAATACATCAAAGGGACAATCGTTGTGACCTGGTGGGAGGAAAAAAATGAATTATCAGTTCAAGCATGATTATGATCATGTAAAACACCCTAATGAGGTTACCGTTTTGCCCGAAAATGTATATCATTCCTATCTTGGTGAGTGCTTTCTTGGTCAAACTGAAATCATATCCTTAGGAGATGGATACAATGGATGGGGCGGGTCAATCAACCCAGCTGACTCCAAAGTGAATATATTTTTGAATGCCTATACCATTAGCAACTATTCCAATGAGCCATTAACCACTGAAGCTTGGCTAAGCAGCATACTTCCCGGAACAGGAAAAACATCTCCTAATTTTGCTGCTGGGAACCAAGCCATGATTCCGCCGCCACTCCCCAAGGCTGAAATTAAAAATGCCAGCTTCGTTTCAGGAAAACCCAGAGGTGGTACCTACGCCTTTGTAAGAAGGGTTGAACCGCCTGTAACCCTTACAAAGCATGATTTTCAAGGTATGTTTATCATCCCTCCAGGAAGTTCCTTTTCCTTATATTTTTTGTCCCCAGGGAAAAGCCAGGTTAATGCAAGAATCGCCTTTGGCTGGTGGGAGGAAAAAGTGTAAAGGATTGTTAGGTTGCAGGTAAATTTATCATAAAGCCAAAAATACCAAGTTTTTTTAAAACTGGTATTTTTGGTTCTTACTATTCTTTTATTCATTTCATTAAGCTTCAACTATCACTGTCGAGCTTAAGCTTTGTTATTTTAGCATGGTTGCTTGGAGGAATTCTTGTGTACGCTGCTCTTTTGGATGATCAAAGAAATCATTTGGCCGATTTCTTTCAATAATTCTGCCATCGTCCATGAAGACAATCCAATCAGCAACCTCACGGGCGAAGCCCATTTCATGGGTAACCACTACCATGGTCATTCCTTCATCAGCTAACTCTTTCATGGTTGCCAATACTTCACCAACAAGCTGCGGATCAAGGGCAGATGTCGGTTCATCAAAAAGCATGATATCGGGCTTCATGGCCAGCGACCTGGCAATTGCCACCCGCTGCTTTTGACCACCGGACAATTTGCTAGGATAAACATTCGCCTTATCAAGAAGACCCACCTTTTGGAGCAGCTCCTTTGCTTCGGCAATGGCCTGGTCTTTTGGGATTTTCTTTACCATGGTAGGTGCTTCAATGACATTTTCAAGAACGGTTTTATGCGGAAATAGATTAAAGTGCTGGAAAACCATCCCCACCGTTTGGCGGACAGAATTAATATTGTGGGTTTCCGGGCTAATCTCTTCCCCGCGAATTGAAATTCTCCCACCTTGCCTTTTTTCTAAAAAGTTAAGGCAGCGCAGCAGAGTACTTTTACCTGAGCCAGAGGCTCCCACCAAGCAGACAACTTCACTTTCATACACGGACATATTTATATCTTTTAATACATGTAAACTGCCATAAGATTTATGTAAGTTTTCTATTTTAATCATTTCTCGATCATTCACTTTAACGTCCTCCTATCGATCACTAACTGCCAATCTCTTTTCGAACAAGCTCACCAGCATGGTTAATACGGCAACAAGTACTAGATAATAAACGGCTACAATTAACAAGTAGGTCATTTCATCGAAATTATTGGAACCCAGTGTCGTCGAAACATTGAACAGCTCATTCATGGATATAAAAGCTGCCAGAGATGAATCTTTAAGTCCAATAATAAATTGGTTTCCAAGAGGAGGCAGTGCCCGCTTGAAAGCCTGTGGAAGAATAATACGGCGCATAGCTAGTATTCTAGTCATTCCGAGAGAGCGTGCCGCTTCCATTTGTCCTTTATCAATGGACTGAATCGTCCCTCGGAAAATTTCTGCAATATAGGCACCATTATGGAAGGCTAGTGCAAGTGCTGCTGCCCAAAAGTCAGGAATGAGGAAAATTCCACTGAAGCCAAAATACAGAATAAAAATCTGGACAATGAGCGGGGTTCCCCTTACAAGGAATACATACGCATTTGAAATATACTCCAAAACTTTAATCCTTGAAATTTTTAAAAGAGCAAAAAATAATCCGAATAAAATCCCAATTAAAATAGAGACAACCGTAAGTTTTAACGTTAACAACGCTGCATCTATGAATAGGTCTTTACTGCTGATAAAGGTATGTAAAAAATGCGAAAAACTAGGCAAAATAACGACATCCTTTCTTTCTAACTATTAATCTATTATTCAGGCTTTTTCGTAATATCCTCCCCGAAATACTTTTGACTGATTCGGGATAGTGTTCCATCGTTATGGAGTTTTTCAAGCGCTTCATTTACCCGCTTGAGCAGGTGTGGATTATCCTTCGGAATAACAATAGCTTGTTCACTCCGCTCGATTAACTGCTGCCCCTGAATTTTGAACCCTTCCTTTTTTGCACTTTTACCAGTGACAAAATCGGTTATAACCGCGTCATGCCGGCCAATACTTAGCGCTTTTAATGCGGTAATATCACTGTCATACATTTTAATATTGCTGGTATACTTTTTGGCTGTCTCCGCATAGGTGGAGCCCTTTGCCACGGCAACTTCTTTTCCTTTTAAGTCATCTACTGTTTTAATCTCGCTGTCAGGTCTTGTGAAGATCTGTGGACCTGAGTAATAGTAGGGTGTAGAAAAATCAACTTGTTTGGCGCGCTCAGGGTTAATGGTGTGGCTGGCAACGGCTGCGTCAGCCCGTCCCGTTTTAATACCCTCGATGAGTCCTTTGAATTTCATCCTCTTCTGTACTGGTTCAAGACCCAGTTCTTTTCCGACTGCGTTACCTACCTCAATATCGAAACCAGTCATCGATAAATCATCATTGTTAACATAGCTAAAGGGCTTAAATTCTCCTGAGGCTGCATAAATAAATTTCTGTTTATCTATCAGCTTTGTTCCATCAGCCAGCTGGTCCTTTTGGATACAGCCAGTCAGCATCCCCATCAGAAACAAGCACGATAGAATCATTATGTATCGTTTTTCCATGCTTGATTTTCTCCTCTCTCATTCAAGCTATACCGTTACTTTTCCAGCATTTTGAAAAGGACTGCCCTTCTGCTTCAGAAGCAGAAGGGCAGTCCCCATGTTTCATTCACGAAGCTCAAAAGTTTTGCAAGCTGTTTCTTCCACAGTATCAGCCTCTCTGCTGCCGTGTGGACCTATAACATAAATGGAGTCCGCTACACATTGGTCGCCATCAGCCCAATATTTACAGTTTTCAACATTACATTTCACTTCCAGTTTCATAATGTGCCACCCCCTCTAATAGGTTTTCTCTTTTAATACCCCCTTCAAAGTTGGTTGAAACAAGATTTTTCTACTAATCTTTGCCCCTGCCCAAGTAGCCTATCTATTTAGAATCCTTTATTCTTTAAAAAAATTGGAATTCTCCATAGGGATTTCTGAAATAATTTTTAATAAAAAGGCTCTGTTAAAACTGAATATTGATTTCACTGTGTTTGGAAAATAAGCGGAGAATTTCCGTTTAAATAGGGAAATACCCATATTTCCTTTAAAACAGGCGGAGTTTTTCCGCTTAATGTATCCAAATCCTCGGATTTTGTCTTATTTAAAGCAGTTAACCGGAATATCTCCGCTTATAACTGCTCCAAAGGTCCCTCTATAGATAATAGCCGGAAATTCTCCGCCTATGGATTCTCACCCCTGGTACGAAAATCAACAATGAAAAATAACAGAGCCAATAAAAAAATGTAATTTAGGAATTCCTCCATTCTTGATGTTGCCGCTATTTCAAGCGATTTTTAAAATGTACACCATTAAATTATGTTTTAGATTACCGTATTCAACAGAGCTTATATCTACTGCAGCAAGGTGATTCTAATATTACCGAAGTTGCTTATCATGTTGGTTTTAATAGTACAAGCTATTTTATTAATAAATTCAGAGATTGTATAAACATGACTCCTTTGGCGTACAAAAAAATAAAATGAATAATGGCGAAGATAGTGTTCTTAATGAGGTGAATTACTAGGTGATACAAAGAAGGTTTACAGAAGTTGATATTTTAAGCTCTTTATTATAAAAAAAACGACTGTGTTAT
>NZ_BCVA01000016.1 GCF_001591505.1 Neobacillus niacini NBRC 15566 | reverse complement strand
TCATCGTACAAATCATAAAAAATAAAATCTTCCTTAGTTTCTTATTTCCACGTTTATTAATACGATCACGGTATTGTGTATTGCCAGATTGATAGCGCATAATATCGATGCCAACGTAAGCGTTCAGTTGTTTCGCGTTCTTAAATCGGCGAATATCACCTAGTTCGCCAATAAGTCTGCACGCTGTTGTATCACCAATCCCTGGAAAAGAGCGTAATACGGTATATTCCTTTCTTCCTTCAGACAACATAACCATTTGTTTCACAAGCTGGTCTTTCTTTTCTATTAAATCCGCAATACGTTGGGCATAATCGCGTACTTGATTACAACGAATATCCGTTGGTTCAATGGCAGGATATGAATTTTTCGCAGCTTTTAATAACACGATGGCTATTTTCTCTGCACGTTCTGGTGAAAGTTTTTTACGTGTATTGCTTTTTAAACGATTTTTAATAATTGTCTTTGAATGAGCTAATAATAGTGCTGGATGTGGATACAATTGCACAAAATTTAAAAATAGCGCTGAACTCGGTGTAATAAGTTGTTCCAACTCTGGAAATGCAATATGTAAAATGGCATGCATACGATTGCGTAATAGAAAAAGTTCTTCATCAATCTCTTCATAATAACGAGTAATCGCCCGCATCTGTTCATAATAATCATTCTGCACGTACGTCGTTTCACGTTCCAATTTAAAGTGGGTTTTCGCTAACTCATGGGCATCGCTAATATCGGTTTTGTGTCGACGCATTGAAGCCATTTGTAGGTTCGCTTCAAGCGGGTTCATGCGACAGTATGTATGTCCGTGATCCCGTAGAAACTTTTCAACTGATTTTGAATAGACACCCGTCGCCTCAAATACGATTTCGGGGGCTTGTTCATCAAGAGCTGTTATTTCCTTAATACGAAGGTGTAGCTGCTCAAAATCAATGCGTGTATGATACAATTCCCCTTCAAATTCACATTGTCTATAGCCATTATAGATGGCAATGGTACTTATCCCTTTACTTACATCAAGAGCGATGACATGTTTCATATAGATACTCTCCTTTTATAACCAATCATAGAAGTCTTCACAGTGCCTTATCGATTCCATTTTCTTATACACGGTCTCTAGGACCCAACATACTAAACTGATTCAAACAAGGGTGTGAAGTTGGTCTGTTTAAGATACGGACTCTTACATGGTCCCATAGACGGATCGACCTTCCTTCACTTCTACTATAAAAAAATAGTAGCACAAACCATGGCCTTGGTTTGTGCTACTAATGTTAGTATGTTTAAGCTATTTTCAGAGCTAATTCCTAAATAAGAGAAATTTCTCCGCTTATTTTTCAAACTAGCTTTAGCGGCTAATAAACTTGTCCAACTTACGGGTGCTCTAGTAAAAAAAGTGAATTTAAAAAAGGCTTAGAGATATTTGCATCTCTAGGCCTTTTGACTGTGAAATATTCTGTAAGTTATTTGATATGGTCTGCGGTTTTCCGTTTTGCACCTCAAAAGTAAACCCGTAAAAATTTTTGCAGGGTTGTTCTTTTTTTGTTAATCCTTTTTTCGATTGTCCTAAAAAATACATACATAATCAAAAAAATAGTACACTTCTGTCCTGATATGGGATAGGCTATGATGTTTATATAGGAGACCGGTCCCTATCGAAAAAACAGAATTTTGAAAACGTTTTATATTTGGGGGAGGAAGTGAAAGGAATGAAGAAATCCCACCTCTTTAAGTTGGGAAAAAGAACACTATCAGTCATGCTTATTACTACGCTAACAGCAGGGTTGGTTAACTTCCATGCACCGGCGAAACAGGCAGAGGAGACCATTGTCTTTAAAAAACAAGTCGGCGGTGTATTTGATGGAATGCCGCTATTTGACGGTGTGCCTGAGCATTTAGATGAGTTTGTTGACACTTACTTTGAATACACAGGCTTAGAAGGACCAGCAGTTTATGCAACTGGTTCGAGAAATCATTACACGTTACAGCGTGGTGCAAATGCCGGAAAAGTTATTCCGGGTGCTCTTTCAGCAGCTGATAACGTTCAAGGAATTTCTACAGACTTTCCGGCATTAGTAGGAATGGGCCAAACCTGGAACAAAGATCTACTTTCTGATATCGGAAAAGTAATGGGAAGCGAAAAAATCAGTACTCTTAAAGTAAAACAAGGCGAATCGAACATTCATGGCGGTGCCAATGCTTCAGCGACCGTTGCATTTACGGTTGTAAGCGATATGCGGGTTAATCCATTGAGTGGGAGATTTGACGAGGGATTCTCGGAAGATGCTCATATGGCAGCTGAGATGATTGACGGTATGGCAGCAGGTCTTAGTGGAACGGACCAAGAAAAGAGTGACGATGGGTTCTGGATGCGCGCAGCAGTCGGAACAAAACACTTCTCTGTATATAACGCACAGTGGTTCCGCCAAAGTGCGAATAATAGTGCAGGTGCCCGTTCGATTTTTGAATATCAAACGCGCAGTCCTTTGAAAGCGCTTAGCACCGGTTCAGTTGCGGGAGTAATGACATCATTTGGCCGTACTAACGGTATACCTAACATTCTTTCCCCATATCAAATTCATGCTAATGATTTTTCTAAGTATGGAGTTTATAGTTCTCCGGACTTTAATGGTGACCAACTGGTCTTCCAAGGTGCACAAGGGAATGGCTACGACACGCAATATGCTACAGATCGAACAAATGCAACGATTTTAATGATTTTGGCTAAGGCGAACGCTGGTCGTCCGGGACCTAATGTGCAGAATGCATTGGACGATGTTGCAGCTTTAGTTGATGCTGTTGAGCAAGGCAAATATGATCTTACGAAAGAAGATTTAATAGAGGCTGCTCGTCCCCATGTAAACCAATTGGTTCGTGTTGGTGTCTTTAATGAAGTAGATGAAAATGGCATTCCAAAGAACTATCCTTTCGCACAAGAAGCGAAGGATGTAAGAGCAGTACCTGCAACGTTCAATGCACCTGAACATCAGGAAGTAGCTTTACGTGCAGCTCAGGAAAGTATCGTGCTGCTTAAGAATGATGGCACACTGCCTCTTGAAAAAAATAAGAAAGCTGCAGTTTCCGGTGTCTATGCAGATTCTAGATTCAAAACTACCTATTCGGTTGGAACAACACCAAGTATCGAAAACTCTGGTATCTCTCCGTTGTCGGCGATTATTAAAGCCAACGGGGCAAGCAATGTTTCTTACGACCCGGCAGTTAAAGTTGTTGCATTGAAATCCAAACTGAACGGACAAACCGTTTCAGCGGACGTTAACGCACTAGATGTAACAAAAGGTTCCCAGCTTGTTACGACTTCCGAAGCTTTAGATGTGACCAACCCTGCCCATTTGTTCGAGGTTTACAATTGGGGACAAGAAGGATATAGCTTGCGTTCAGTAAAGAACGGACGCTGGGTAACATCTCCGACAACCGCTAATGCAGCTGTCGAGAATTCAAATAATACACCATTAAATCTTACCAATAACGACTGGGATCTTGCACAGATGGTCGGACAAACGAGTGCAATCCCGCCAACCATTCGTGTGGAGAAGAATGAAGATCAATCGGTTTCACTGATCGCAAGCGGATTCCGCACTGGTTTCTCAGGGGATTTCACCAATTGGTATTATTCAAATGGACGATTTATAACAACAGGTTCTGATGGGAAATTGAAAACAGCTGCCTCAATCCTTGGTAATAAAGCAAATGCCGCTAACCGAAATGATGAGGTGAAATTTGAAGAAACCGTTGTTAAAGAAGTAGGCGCAGAAGCTGTCAAACGTGCAGAAACGGACGACTATGCGGTTGTTTTTGTCGGAGCAATTCCACGCCACAGTGCAGGGGAAGGAAATGACCGTTCTGACTTAAATATGAGTAATGCAGACTACGAACTAGTTGATAAAGTCTCTGCTGCTTTTGCTGCAAAAGGGAAAAAGACCGTTGTCGTGGTAAAAACAAGCTTCCCTGTTGGCATGGAAAAAATCCAAAACAATCCGAATGTATCTGCTATTGTATACCAGCCATATGGCGGACAGTATGAAAGCAAAGCGTTAACTCAAGTTCTATATGGTGACTATGCACCAACTGGCCGTTTGTCTTCTACCTGGTATGCAGATATGTCGTCATTCCCAGCTATTAGTAAATACTCTATCCCTGAGGGGAACACAACAATCAGTCTAGCAGATATCGACCCACGATTTGAGATAGATATGACGAATGCAGACCCTATTGAACAGAAGCTGACATATATGTACACAGAGGCAAAGGTTACATATCCGTTCGGATATGGTCTTTCATACAGCAGCTTCTCCTACAGTGATTTCACTGCACCGGTAAGTGCTGACGAAAAGGGTCCATTTGAAGTCAGTGTAAAAGTCAAAAATAACGGTAATGTAAACACCTCCGAAGTTGTTCAGTTATATGCAAAAAATAATAAATCAGTATATGGAGATTATGCTCCTCAAAAACAGCTAGTTGCATTTGAAAAAGTTTCCCTGGATGCAGGTGAAACAAAAACAGTGACCCTTTCTGTTGATCCTAAAGATTTAGCTATCTGGGATGTCAATAAAGGTGATTTCATTGTAGAAGAAGGAAACTATACGCTAATGGTAGGAAGTTCATCAAAAGATATTAAAGCAGAGAAGGAAGTCAAGGTAGCTGGCGAATCTCTTGCAGCACTGCCTGCAAATAAGCCGTTTAATGTGTTTGACCATGCCTTTGCTTCTAACGAAGTGGTTTATCATGAAGTATCTAAACAAAGAACCGCAGAAAATTTAAAAGCAGAGAAAGTGGTTGGCGGATATCATGCTGTCCGTTCGAAACAGAATGGATCTTGGATAGCATTGCCGAAAGTAGTTCTGACAGGCTCAAATAAGGTAACAGCCTCTGTTGCAAGTGATGTGGCTGGCGGTAAAATTACTTTGCATGCTGACTCTGTAAACAGCGTTCCTTTTGCAGAAATCAATGTTCCAACTACGGGCAAGAACACATATACCATTCAAAATGCCGGGGTAACGGTAAACGAGTTAGGCTATAAGGAGGTAACGGTCGATTTGGGTAAAAATGCACCAAAAGGACAGCATACGATCTATATAAAATTCCATGCACCGGACCTTCGAATTGATAGCCTCTCTTTTAAGGTTAAGTAAAAAGTATAACCTGTTTTAAATAATAGAAATACAGCCCTTGTCAATGGCAGGGGCTATGCTCTATTTTTCTATGAGACTCATTTAAAGTAAAAAATCATATAGTAAAACTCTAAATTTCAGTTTATGATGACAGTATAATAGTTACGTGCGGAGAATCTTAGGTGAATACATATTTTTGAAAAGGTGGACAATCATGAGAGAAAGATTCAGAAGAGTCAGAAACCATTTTCACAGTGATAAAATTAGATATAAATATTTTTTCATCATGATCTGTTTATCTATTTTTCCACTCATTTTACTAGGTTTTATTTCTTTTAATATTGCCAAGAATACACTAGTTCAAAATCAGTTGGAAACCACAGGAAATAATCTTCAGTCATATAGTGAGGTGACTGATCTATTATTTCGAAACATCATCAATATGGAACGTGTCATTTCATGGAGCACGAGTGTACGCCAGGAGTTAGTGGACAGTGCGGCTTTTTCAGAAATAGGAAAGAATGTCTTAGACGAGAATACAACAAAACGGATGCAAGATTTAATATCTAGCTATTTTATTGATACAGAAGATATTGATTCCGTTTGTCTTTTTGATGTTTATTTCCGTCCTGTTTGTTACGGCAATCATAATAGTATTGGAAGTTATGATACAAGCCACATCTATAAGGATATCGCAGATTCAGATTGGTATAAAGAAAGTGTACATGCACAAGGAAGACCGATATTCTACAGTTATAATGTCCTCGCACTTTCAGAAGATGATACCACTTTTTCATCGGTAAAGCTGTTACGTGACCCGCAAAATGTCTTTAATCCAAAGCAAATTGGCTTATTGGTTGTTAATATTAAAAAATCAATGTTTTCTAGAGTCATAAATGATGATAGTGAGAGTGTGATTGCTGTTATTGATTCTTCAAAGAATGAAGTAAATACCGTTTTTAGTAATCCATCCACGTTGGATTCCGATTTTGGTAGTGGGAAAGACATTCAGGCAACTTTTCAAAAATTGAAACAGCAAGGGTATCTAATTAGCAGCTACACAAATCAAACCACTGGTTGGACTTTCGCCAATATTACGAAAGAAAAGGACCTGCTTAAGCAGTCCAACAAAATTGGAATCATAACAGCGGGTATTTCTTCTATTATCGCTTTTATGGCGCTATTAATCTCTTTCATTCTATCAGGAAAAGTTGCAAAGCCATGGGTGCAGTTAAAGAGAATGACGATTGACTGGGCCAAAGGATTGTGGGGGTCTGGTGAAGACCATGAGACTGATACTATAGGAGCAATCGGAGAAACATTTCAACGAATAACGGTTGAAAACAAAGAGTTAAATGAGCGGCTTGTTCATTCACAGTTAAAAGAGCGGGAGGCTGAACTCCGCGCTTTACAAGCTCAAATAAAACCACATTTTTTATACAATACTTTGGACTCTATCTATTGGATGGCAATCTTGCAAAATAACCGTGAAATAGCAGAAATCGCAGTGGCCTTATCAGAAAGCTTTAAATTAAGCTTAAATAATGGAGAAGATAAGATTCCTATTGCAAAGGAACTGGAACATATCCACCACTATTTAACCATCCAAAATCTCCGTTACAAGGACCGCTTCCGGTATATCGAAGATGTAGATCCAGAATTACTAAATAAACCTATTCTTAAGCTTTTGCTGCAGCCGTTTGTAGAAAATGCCATTTATCACGGCTTAGAGCCAAAATTCGGGGAAGGCACAATTGAGTTAAAAGGAAGAATCTCTGGTGAATGGATACTATTCACGATCTGTGACGATGGTGTAGGAATAGAGGATCTGAACATTACAGAAAGTGGTTATGGACTTAAAAATGTCCGTGAAAGACTCCTATTGTTTTATGGAGAAGATAGTTCGCTTAACGTAACGAGTAAGGTAAATGAAGGAACATGTATAGAAATTAAATTTCGCGATGTTCGGGGGGATTAGATTGTTAAAAGCTGTTATTTTTGATGATGAATACATCGTTCTTCAAGGCTTACAAATGATGATCGACTGGTCAAAATACGGAATAGAATTAGTCGGAACCGCTAGTAATGGGTATGCTGCTATTGATCTTGTTGAAACCCACTCACCGGACATTATTTTTACTGATATTCGAATGCCTGGGATGGACGGCTTACAGGTTGTAGAGAAAATCCTCGCAGCAGCACCCGAGATTATATGTATCGTTTTTAGCGGTTTTAATGAATTTGAATATGTAAAAAAAGCGATAAAGCTTGGTGTTTCAGATTATTTAGAAAAACCAATTACCATTCCCATGATGGAGGAAACACTAAAAAAAATTCAAGAAAAAGTACAACAGCAGAAAAGCGTGTTATCTCTCGAAGAAAAATGGGAGAATAGCCGTATTGAACTGATAGAAAAAGCAACCCTGGGTTTACTCCTTGAAGGTGTGGAGGCATTACCTAAGTGGAGGAACAGCTTTGGTGAAGGGTCAAAGGATATTGTAGGGGTAACGGTCCTTGCGCTATCGGAGAAAATTCAAGAGTTGCCAAATGACTCATCGTATCTTCCAGTCTATGTTCGGAATGGAGCAGAACATTTGCTTGTCATCTTTCATTATCATGAGGATACAACAGAACTATGGAAGCGATTATTATATTGGCCGGGTGAAAATGGGATATCGATAGGATCTGGCCGTACCTATCAAAACCTAATTGATGCACCCAAAGGGTACAAAGAAGCACTGCAGGCATTAAGATATGGTCACTTTCTAGAACAGGGAGGATGGACACGATTTGAAGAGATTGGAGAGAATCCAAATATCCCTGGTGATTTATCTGAACTAGAAGAATCTATCATTTTCTATTTGCGTACTGGTGATAAAACAGGGCTATTTAAACAGCTTAGTGAATTTATTAGTAAAATTCAATCCCAGCGCTTAAATCCAGATTTGATCGAGAGGGAAATATTAAAGTTGATTTATCTAGGAATGGAAGTGGCAAAAGAAACAGGGGAAGATATATCAAAAATAAGTCAGGGAAATTACTTGCCCCATATCGAAATTAGGATGCTAAATACAAAGGAAAAAATGTTTAATTGGCTCAAGAATCAAATGGAAATGATTATGGATTGGTTCCTTTTGATTCGCAGGGATAAGAAGCATGAAGCAGTAGAAAAAGCCTGCGTTTATATTCAAAAAAACTTTTCTAAGGATTTGACTTTACAGGATGTAGCAGACTATGTGGGGATGAATCCTACCTACTTCAGTCTTCTCTTTAAGGAGGAGATGAAGATTTCGTATATTAAATATTTAACGAAGTTTCGGATTGAGCGTGCGAAGGAGCTTTTACTGGAAGGGTATAAAGTAGCAGATGTTAGTGAAAAAGTTGGATACCATACGTACCGCCATTTTTCTGAATTATTCAAGAAACAGGTTGGAGTAAATCCTGGACAATATCGAGATTCCTTTTAATACTCATTAAATAATAATCTACTACTAATGAAGAAAGAAGCGGGAATGAGTATGTTAATTGTTAGAAAAGTTATGACACCATTGTTAATCCTAGCGCTATTTATTGGCGTATTGACAGGCTGCAGGAGTAACGAAGGTAGTATATTAAATACAACCGATCCAAAAGAGAGCACCATTAGTATCTTAATTGATAATCAAATCGAACAGGATGGCATCAGGGCGGTTGCTGCAAAGATTGAAGAGAAATACCATATTAAAACAGAAATAGAAACACGCCCGAGCGGTGTTGAAGGTCATGAGGTCATCAAAACCCGATTAGCGACAGGTGATATGGCTGATTTGGTATTTTATAATTCCGGATCGCTTTTACAGGCGCTTAACCCAGAGCAATACTTTGTTGATTTAACACAGGAGCCTTTTATAAACAATGTAGAATACTCCTTTAAAAAGTCAGTAACCGTGAATGACAAAGTATTTGGACTTCCATTTGGGAATGCATTAGCTGGCGGATGGTTTTATAACAAAAAGGTTTATCGTGAGCTCGGACTTTCAGTTCCAAAAACTTGGAATGAATTGATAGCAAACAGTGAAAAAATTAAGGCTGCTGGTAAAACAGCAGTGATCGGTACATACAAGGATGATTGGACCTCTCAGCTAATCGTTCTTGCCGATAACCACAATGTCATTTCTCAAAACCCGACCTTTGCTGAGGATTTAGCTGCCAATAAAGCTAAATTTGCTACTTCACCTGCAGCATTAAGAAGCTTTGAGAAATTATCAGAAGTATATCAAAAAGGTTACTTAAATAGTGACTATAAAACAGCCACTTATAAGGATGGAATAGAAATGCTTGTAGATGGGACTGGTGTTCAATATCCAATTGTCTCAGGTGTTTTGTCAGTAATTAAACGGGATTTTCCAGATAGAATTAATGATATTGGATTTTTCCCTCAACCTGGCGACAGTTCTGATACAAATGGAATGACTGTCTTTATGCCTGCTGCGATTTATGTTAACAAGAATACTCAGAAATTAGAGGCTGCAAAAAAGTGGTTAACTTATTTTGCATCTTCCGAGGGAGTAAAAACCTTTCTTTCTAATAAAATTATTGTTGGTCCTTTAGCGATAAAGGGTAGGGAGGTTCCAAATAATATCATACCTGCAGTGAAGGATATGTTACCTTATTTTGAATCCGAAGACACCACTCCGGCACTCGAAAACCTTATCCCATTAAAGGGGCCAAATTTACCACAAATAACAGCACAAGTAGGCAGCGGTCAGCTATCTGCAAAAGCCGGTGCAGCATTATACGACCAGGATGTAGAGAAACAAGCAAAGGAACTAGGTCTCACAGGCTGGGAATAGCTAAATTATTTGATCAGACTTCTTTCTATTAACAAAGAAAGAAGTCTTTTTTTATGTACCTAATCCAAAAAAATCAGACGTATATCAAAAAAAAGCATCACTTAAAAACTCAGTTGAAAGCGCTTAAAATTAAAGTATCACCAAGTAAGAGCCAGTAATTTTAGAAGAGACACTTTATAAGGGGGAAAAAAGATGTTCAATACTCAAAGAAAAAAGTTAGTACCATTATTACTTAGCAGCGCACTAATGGCAGGAATAATAGCAGGCTGTAACAGCAAAGAGGAAACCACTTCAGGTGGGGGGAAGAGTTCAGAAACAGAAACGGTAACATTTTTAATTGATAACCAAACACAACTAGATGGAATTCAAGGGATCATTGATGAATTTGAAAAGAAAAATAATATAAAAGTAGAAATAGAGACTCGTCCGGGCGGCTCTGAAGGTGATAATATTATCAAAACTCGTTTAGCAACCGGGGATATGACTGATTTGGCTTGGATTAATTCAGGATCCTCGCTGCAGGCAGTTAATCCAGAGCAAAATTTCGTTGACCTAAGTAACGAACCTTTCATGGAAACTATCATGGACGATTACAAAGCAGCAGTTTCTGCAAATGGGAAAGTGTTTGGAATTCCGGGTACTCCAACGAATGCTGGCGGCTGGTTATATAACAAAAAGGTTTACTCCGACCTTGGCCTTTCTGTTCCAAAAACTTGGGACGAATTAATGGCTAATAACGAAAAAATTAAACAAGCTGGTAAAACAGCTGTTATTGGAACATTCAAGGATACATGGACATCACAAGTAATTGTACTCGCGGATAACTACAATGTCCTTCAAGAAAATCCGACTTTTGCCGAAGATTTTACTGCAAACAAGGCAAAAATCGCTACTACTCCTGCAGCACTCCGCAGTTTTGAGAAATTAGAAGAAGTATTTAAAGCAGGTTACATGAATAAAGAATTCCTAGCTACTGGCTATGATGCAGGGTTAAAAATGTTAGCGGACGGTGAGGGAGCTCATTATCCAATGATTACGTTCGCATTAGCAAATCTTGCAACAACCTTCCCAGACAAAATGCAAGATATCGGAGTTTTCGCTCAGCCAAGTGACAGTGCAGACAAAAATGGTTTAACGGTGTGGATGCCAGCAGGTATCTTTATTAACAAAAATAGTGAGCATATTGATGCAGCAAAGAAATTTTTAGAATTTTACGTTTCTCAAGAAGGTGTGACAATCTATTCATCTAAAATTCCGCCGACTGGACCGTTTGCCATTGAAGGTGTAGAACTTCCAGATGATGTTTACCCAGCCGTAAAAGACATGATTCAGTACTTTGATGCGGGTAATAATGCTCCAGCTCTTGAATTCTTGAGCCCTGTCAAAGGTCCAAGCTTGGAGCAAATTACAACACAAGTTGGAAGTGGAATTAGTTCTGCAAAAGAGGGCGCAGAGCTATACGATAAAGATGTTGAAAAACAAGCAAAACAACTAGGTCTTGAAGGTTGGTAAACAATCATTTTCGTCAATAATTCAGTGGCCCTGACTAGATTCTAGCAGGGCCACTATTTTCAAAAGGGTTGAAGGGAGGAACAGCAGGTGAATAAGTTAGCAAATAAAACGTATACGTACTACTTCTTATTACCAGCAGGAATTGTTTATTTTGTCTTTTTCTTGTTGCCAACGATTATGTCCCTGTTTTTCAGTATGACATGGTGGACATTAACAGATTGGGAATTTATAGGTCTAGAAAACTTTAAAACTTTTTTATCAGAACCATCTTTAAATATTGGTTTTAAAAACACATTAATATATGCAGTATTAACAAGTGGTTTGAAAGTTATTTTAGGCTTATTGCTCGGAGTGTACTTAAGTTCAAAGTTAAAAACAGTAGGATTTATTCGTTCCATGATCTTTTTTCCGACACTGTTAAGTACGATTGCAGTTGGTATTGCCTTTACGATGATGATGCACCCATCACAAGGAATTATCAATATCGTCCTTCAAGGATTAGGAATTGCCGGTCCTGACTGGTTAGGGGATACCGATATTGCGCTTTTATCTGTCGCATTGGTGGATGTGTGGAAAGGAGTCGGGATGGCAACCGTTATTTTTATTGCAGGTATTATGTCAATTCCACAAGATTATTATGAGGCACTTAAAATTGATGGCGGAAATGCGTGGCATAATTTTAAAAGTATTATAATACCGCTTAGCCGTCCTGCCATGAACACAGTTATTATTCTCTCTTTTATTGGCGGGTTACGTTCTTTTGATTTAATCTGGACGATGACAAAAGGAGGACCAGGATTCAGTACGGACTTGATTGCATCTATTATATATAAGCAGTATCAAGCTGGCTTTTTCGGCCTATCAACAGCAGGTAATGTTATTTTATTCATACTGGTTTCTGCCTTAGCATTCCCTCTATATTCGTATCTCAATAAAAAAGAGGTGGATTTGTAATGAGCAAGGTTGTACTTGGGGATCTGGAAACAAAACCTATTATAAATCGGAAAAATAAGACAAAAATAGGCAAGAAGCTATGGAACATTTTCATTGAAAGTTTCGGGGTCGTGGCAACATTAGCGATCTTTGGAATTCCCTTTTATTTTGTCATTATTAATGCGTTTAAAAATACACAGGAATCTTCTTTATTGAATATGAATTGGCCTAGTTCTTTTCATTTGATGGAGAATATCCAAGAGGTAATAACCGCGCGAGATGGAATGATTATTCGGGCATTTTTTAATAGTGTTATGATTACTGGATTGTCTATCATTCTTTTAATCGTCCTGGGTGCTGCTGCTGGATATGTTTTACAGCGAAAAGTGACGAAAGTGACTCCTTTTTTTAACTTTCTGATTCTAGCTGGGCTGATTATTCCCCCAGCTGTGGTTCCGACCATATGGGTACTGCAAGAAATAGGTTTGTTTAAAACACTGCCAGGAATCGTCCTAATAGAGGTGGCACTAAACTTGCCATTTACGATTATTTTGTATCGAGGATTCATGGTTACGATCCCAAGGTCACTGGACGAGATGGCACTAATTGATGGATGTGGAAGGTTTCGGTTATTCTTTAATATCATTTTACCGTTGTTAAAACCAGTTTCTGCCACTGTCATCGTATTGACTGCCGTTAGCGTCTACAATGATTTCGTAAATCCTTTATACTTTTTTCCTGGTGCAGAAAACGCCACATTACAGTTAACACTTTATAATTTCATGAGTATGTACATTACAAAGTGGAATTTATTGTTCACGAATGTCCTATTAATATCCATTCCACCGCTCATCTTGTTTATTATCTTCAACAAGAAGATCGTAGCAGGAATGACAGCGGGGTCAGTTAAGTAACAGGACTATCATATTATTGGTATTAACTATATATACAAAGGGTTGTGTTAATTTAGACTGTTGATTTCCGCCCAAGGCACTTCGCTTTCCGCGGGCGTGCCGGGGAGCCTTGGAATATCGACACTATATTGTTACCGTAATTTGAAGAGCCTGGGTTTATCGTCACTATCCTGGTCTGATTGTTCCAATAAATGGGAGAACCTAGGATTATGGGCACAATACCGGCCAGATTGTTCCGGTAAATGGGGGAGCTTTGGATTATAGGCACAATAACGGTCAGATTGTTCCGATAAATGGGGGAGCTTTGGGATTATGGGCACAAAGCCGGTCAGATTGTTACCGTAATTTGGAGACCGTGGATTTTTCGAGGAGTCTTCGTGCCTTATGCCTCCAATCAACAGGTGCAAAATTAACAATTTCCGTTAACACAGCCATAAAAAAATAGAATGAAGACCCAGTTTTGCAGTTCTTCTGTATGAATCGGGTCTTTTCCAATGGGGGGAACAAAATGGAATGGAAGGCAAAATGGATTTGGGATCAGAGCGGTGAACATCCAAGAAATCAGTGGTCATGTTTTAGAAAAACATTCACCGTTCCTTCTAATACTGGAATGACAACATTGTCACTATCCGCAGACACAAAGTATACGGTTTATATCAATGGTGAGCTAGTAGGATCGGGGCCAGTTCGTGGCTGGACAAACGAATGGTATTATGACCAGTACGAATTAAGCGGCTTAAAAGAAGGAGAAAATGTCATTGCGGTTTTAGTAAACCATTACGGAATGGGAACCATGCATTATATAGAAGGACGGAGTGGATTAATCGCTCAAATTGATTTCTATCAAAATAATCAGGTCCTTGATCAAATCCTAACGGATGAAAGTTGGAAGACCTCCAATCATGATGGTTTTGTTAAAGAATCGGTGAAAATGTCTAATTGTTTATCCTGGGCAGAAATTTATAATGCAGAACGATTTAATAATAACTGGGAACAGCTTCATTTTGATGACTCTTCTTGGCACAATGCTGAAATTATTGGTGCTTATGGGATGAGTCCTTGGAAAAATCTCGTCCCTAGGGACATACCCCATTTAACCAATGAACCTATTTATCCAAAAAGTGTTATAGCAAGAAAAGAAGTAAAACCGATTTCTCAGCACTTTTCTATTGATTTAAAACCGTCCTTTTTTCCCGGACAATTTGATAATAACTCTGGAAAAATCATGCAAGGTTATGTAGTCACTGAAATCCATGTGAACGACGATGTTGAAGGAGTTATGACCCTTACCTACGATGCACATGCAGAAGCCAAATGGGAGTTTAAACTAAACGGGTTAGAATATAAAACACAAAATGGAAAATATGAAACTGTTAATTTAAGAAAAGGTGCAAACTTATTAATAGTAGATGTAGGAGGGTCTTTTCATGAACCAACTATACATTTAGCTTTTGATTTTCCTGAAAAAGTACATTTCAAAGCACCTTTTTCCCAAAACGATACAAGATTTTCAGTCATTGGACCTTTCTACACTGAAACCCGGTTGCAAATAGGTAACCTTGTGCAAAATTTTGTCCCACAAAAAGAGGATTATTTACAGGTAAATACAGTTTCATCGCTTAGTGAATTAGAATTATTTAGAAAGTGGATTAAGGATATTCCCGAAACCCAAGTTTGTACGGATAATGTAAGCCTCCTTTCCATATTTAAAAAAGACATTAAAACACATTCTCTGAACTTCCAGCATCAAAATATGATACTAGCCAATCAAAGTTTTACAAATGTTCAGCCAATGGAACAAGGAGATACAGAATACCTAATTGATTTTGGTAAGGAATATTTAGGATATATCGAATTTGAACTAGAAGCTGCCAAAGGAACGATTTTCGATATTTTCTTGTTTGAAAGTATCCATCAGGATGGGAGAATTGAGCATACTTTTTCTTTGAATAATTCCTTGCGTTATATTTCGAAATACGGCAGGCAGCGTTATCGATCCTATATCCCGAGGGGTTTTCGGTATATGCTGCTTACGATTCGAAATCAAAAAAGTCCTTGTAAAATCTATCAAATCAAAGTAGATGTAACAACATTCCCAACAGGAAATGTAGGAACCTTTAGCAGTTCTGATTATCAATTAAACCAAATATGGGAAATTTCAAAGCACACGATTCGTATGTGTGCTCAGGATACGATTATTGATTGCCCAGCCTATGAACAGGCTCTATGGACAGGTGATTCGTATAACATTTCCCTGATGAATTACTATTCCTTTGGTAACTATGATCTTGTTCGGCGATGTTTAAGGTTAATTTCTAAATCTGTTTATCGTTCTCCGCTGCCAGAATCCCATGTCCCAAGTGGATGGCAAAATGTATTAACGGCATGGTCGATTTTATGGATGATGGCCTGCAGGGAATATTATCGATATTCTGGCGACTTAGAATTTATTAAAGAAGTCTACCCTGAACTTAAGTTGACCGTTCAACGTTTTCAAGAATTAATGAATGAAGATGGATTAGTGGAAATTTATGCCTGGAACATGTTAGATTGGGCCCCGATGGATACTGGACATAACATTATAACCCATCAAAATGCTCTCTTAGTCGAAGCTTTAAGACAAACAGCTTATCTAGCTATGACCATTGGAGAACACGAAGATGAAGCCAACTTTATAAAGCTAGCCAATAGCTTAAAACAGGCGATAAACAAACATTTATGGGATGAAGAGGAAAAATATTTTATTGATAGCATTCATGAGGATGGAGAAAAATCTAAAGCTCCCAGTATTCAAACCAATTTAATCGTTTATTTATCTGAATGCGCAGAAGGACAACGCAGGCAAATAATAGAGGAATATTTAACAAAACCGCCAAAAGATTTTGTGCAAATAAAAAGTCCTTTTGTTCTTTTTTTCTATTACCAGGCTTTAATGGGTTTAGGTGAAAACGAGATGATACTAGATAATATCCGGGAAATCTATGGTTTTATGCTGGAACATGACGCGACAACATGCTGGGAAGGCTGGGAATTGATTGACGGTGACTTTAGCCGCAGTCATTGCCATGCCTGGTCTGCTGCCCCAACCTATATTTTTGGTGTACTGTTTTTAGGCGTGAAGCCACTAGAACCAGGTTTTAAAAAAGTAGCGATATCTCCGAATTTAAATGGCTTAAAGTGGATGAAGGGGTCTGTGCCGATTCCACAGGGGAAGATTGATATCTACTGTAAAGATTTAGGGGAGTATATTGATTTGCAAATAACGATGCCAGACGAAGTAGAGGCGGAGATTGTCACAGGTACAAACACCAAAGTTCTAGTGAATGGTAAAGATTACTTATACGTATGAACTTATTAATCCGCACGCACAGTGATAATGACTTGTGCGTTTTTTTTGTTATGGAAATAATTTTTTATTTTTTAATATATTGTCACCAGATTATTATCATGTTACTATTAGTTGAAATTAAATCCCTTTAAATCTGGTCCAGAGAGGCCAAAAAGGCGAAAATAAAATTCATACATAATTTATTATGTCTATGAATGCCTTTTTGTCCTTTGGATGAAAGGGCATTTTTTTCGCTCAAAATCTTTTAATCGGAGTCCTGTGAGGCTCGAAAGGAGAACAACAAGAATGGATTATCGTAAAAAAACAGTAGTCGCGTCAGTAGCAGGTTTAACATTAGAAGGCATGGATATTATGTTTATATCCTTTGCGATGTCGATGATTATTGCGGAGTTTCATATCGATATGGCAGCAGGCGGACTTATTTCTTCCATTACTAATTTAGGAATGCTAGCTGGGGGAGTTATTTTCGGTATTTTAGCAGATAAATTTGGGAGAGTTAAAATATTTACCTATACGATTCTATTATTTGCGGTCGGAACAGCATTAACTGGTCTTGCACAAAATATTGAACAAGTATATTTATTTAGATTTATTGCCGGCTTAGGTGCAGGTGGAGAATACGGAATTGGGATGGCTCTAGTAGCTGAGGCTTGGCCAAAAAATAAACAAGGGCGCGCTTCCTCCTATGTAAGTGTTGGTGCCCAATACGGTGTTATTCTAGCAGCACTTCTTAGTGCGATGATTCTTCCGTCATGGGGATGGAGAGGGTTGTTCTTCGTTGGATTGGCACCGGTTATTTTCGCCTTTATCGTTCGAAAGAAACTAGACGAATCACCAGCATGGCTGGAATCACAAAAGAAAAAGCAACTCGTTCAGAAGCAGGGAAAACTTAAGCAATTATTTGCTACACCTAGAACTACAGTAACAACACTTGCTTTAGCAATCATGGCAACTGTACAAATTGCAGGTTATAATGGATTGATGATTTGGCTTCCATCCATGCTCCAACAATCTCAAGGCTTATCCGTTTCAAGCTCGGCGCTTTGGACGATTAGTACAGCAGCAGGGATGATTGCAGGTATGTTAACTTTTGGACAATTCATGGATCGGTTTGGAATGAAGCGTTCGTACGGAATCTTCTTATCCGCTTCTGCTATTGCAGTCTTCCTATATTCCTATGCTTCAGGCAGTACAGGACTTCTGATTGGCGGTGCAATTGTTGGGTTCTTCTCGAATGGAATGTTTGCAGGTTACGGAGCTTTAATTAGCAAATATTACTCTGTTGAAATTCGTAGTACAGCAACCAATACCATTTTTAACTTCGGTAGAGCCTTAGGGGGATTATCTCCTATATTAGTAGGATATATCCTGCAAAACGCAAATGTAACAGTAGCTATGGGATATCTTGCGGCACTTTATTGTATCTCCTTCCTAGCAATGATTACTTTGCAAAAAGGAAAAGGTAAACAGGAAGAAATCCATACTTTAACTGAAGCAGTGTGATGTTATAAAAAAGCCAATCTTTCCGACATACATGTTGGAAGATTGGCTTTTAATTTGTAAAAAAAAAGAATTTTTGGAAAATAGCATTGACTCGCTTGAATGAAACATGATATAAACACAGTAAGAATTTTAGTACTTTAAAGCAAAAGGCTTACAAATAATGACAAAAAAGGATATACAGGAGGAATTACTTTCATGGGACATCGTAGTAAAATTTTAGATTGCACCATTCGAGATGGAGGCTTAGTTAACAATTGGGATTTCAGTGTTGAATTTGTTCAAGACTTATATAATAGCTTAAGTGCTGCTGGTGTAGAGTACATGGAGATTGGTTACAAAAACTCCCCAAAACTACTGAACGCGACTGAGCCAAATCCATGGAGATTTCTAGACGATAATTTCTTAAAGGAAATCTTCCCTGAAAAAAAATCCACTAAGTTTTCTGCTCTTGTGGATATTGGCCGTGTAGATCCAAATGATATTTTACCACGTGATCAAAGTGTTTTAGATATGATTCGAGTCGCATGCTATATCCGAGAAGTTGATAAAGGATTAGAGCTCGTACAAATGTTCCATGATTTGGGTTATGAGACTTCACTAAATATTATGGCGTTATCGAGTGTACCTGAAAAGCAGCTTACCAAAGCATTTGATATGGTGAGAGAAAGTCCTGTAGATGTTGTTTATATTGTGGATTCTTTCGGAAGCTTAGATCCTGCGGATATCGAACACCAAGTGAAAAGATTCCAAGAATTAATCCCAAACAAAGAGCTTGGAATCCATACGCATAACAATATGCAGTTAGCATTCGCCAATACATTAGCTGCCATGCAAAATGGGGTTACATACTTGGATTCATCTGTTTATGGCATGGGCCGTGCTGCAGGTAACTGTAACACAGAACTACTTGTAAGCTACATCCAAAAGCCAAGCTATGAATTGAAACCAGTACTAGAAATGATTGAAAGGCACATGCTCGACATGCGCCAGAAGTGGGAGTGGGGTTACATCATTCCGTATATGATTTCTGGAGTATTGAATGAACATCCACGTGTCGCAATGGCTTATCGTGACAGCGCCGATCGTGATAAATTTGCAGACTTTTACGATAAGGTAACATCACCAGAAGTTTCTGTTTCACCAGCGACAAAATAATTTAGACTGAAAACAAGTACCTCTCATCTCAGAGGTACTTGTTTTGTGTTTACACATAAAATCTCTACTTTTTTAACCCTCGATATTTTGCTGTTGTTAATTCTTGAATATATTCCTCAAGCTCAGGCATTTCCATTTCTTTCGCTATCTGTATGGATGCCTCAATATCATATGGAACTCGAACAAGCTGTATCGAAAAAACTCCATTTTCACTTTGGTTATATTCTCCCTCAAGAATGGCGTAGGAGGCTTGCGTGAGGTCAAGCGGATTTCCTACACTGCCCACGTTGCATAATGTTTTCCCTTTAATATTTTGCTGGTAGGCATTATGAATATCTCCATAAAATACAACATCTGGCTCTCTTTTTCCTGCTATATTTTCTGTGTGGTCTGTGTTTTCGAACATACTTAAGCGACGTTCAAGTGCATCCCACGGTTGAATTCTTTCGTACACACTCCGCGGTGAAGCATGAAACATTCTGACTAGCTTACCGCTCATTATAAATTCTATTGAAAACGGCAGTTCTTTTAAATCATTCATTTGTACTTTCGTTAATTGGTTTTGGTGCCACTTGATGGTGTCGGACTCTTGAGGTTTAGGAAAGAAATCATCCCAATTGCCTCTCACCACCGTTTCACAATGCTTTTGAATCATTTGTATGGCCACGCTTGATTGTGGCCCTTTACCCACTAAGTCACCTAAGCAAATAATTCTCTGAATTTGTCTAGAATAGATGTCAGTCAGTACCGATTCTAGTGCAGGGATATTTCCATGAATATCTGAAATAATCGCGATTTTTTCCATTTAAAAAAACTCCTAACCATTTATATGAAAATAATTCTCCACTTGTCTCTTCATTTCCTGTAGATTTTCCTGAAATTGTTTATGCCGATGACCATTACTCCCTGAGGGGTGAGGGAATCCCTTCAAAGTATGTTTATTTTTATAACAGTGGTCAAGCACTTTGCTTACATTTACCCCTAAAGGGATCATCAATGGATGTTTGATTCTAGAGATATCCTTAATAAAATTATTTTTTACAAATTCCAATAGCATTTCCGTTTTTAATATATCTGGTCTTGAACCGTTAAAATTTTTATGATTGAAAAAGACTGCATGTGGAAGGATGGAGGTAGTGTAGACAAGATGACTAGCTGTTCCAAATAAATCGCTTGTTGAAGAAATGCCCAGGTATCTTGGCAAGTCAAGTTCATCCAACATCGTTATAAGGTTTTTTCTCATCGGTCCCTCGAAACTAGCACTTTTTTTAACCTGATGAAGGAGCTCCTCATCATGTAAATGTCTATTCTCAATCACAGTTGTATACGCTTTTTTCATCTGGTGTAGTCCAGGTGTAATCCCTGCAATAACAACACGAGCTTTCTCATTTATGTAGTCAAATGGGGTGTAATAAACTTCAAGTTTTTTCTTTTCATCTTTTTTCAATAAGAATGTGGAATTTAAAAGATCGTGATCCGATAAGGGCAAATCTAGAGAAACAATTTTTTCTTTATATAAATGGAATTTTGCTTCCGTAACCATTCCCATGAAAACTACCTCCAGTCAATACAAAGGTCACCTTTGTAGGCACAATATAAACATCATTACGCAAAAAAATCTGGCATAGCAAAAAAATTTTGCAGTAATAGCTTGTTAAGAATACTAAAATGTAGATTCCTACTAGGAAAAACATTTGGCACACTTATTGCATTATAAAAATACAAGATATAAAACATCTCTATGTTGCTAATGGTGAGAACCAGGGCATAGAAAACCTGATTTGATTTTACTGAAATATTAGGAAGGCTCGGTCTAAAAAAATCATTGAATAGGAGGGCATTAGTATGTGGGTCATTACGGTGTATTCAGAATCAAGTATTCGTATGTTTGAATTTGATAATAAAGAGGAAGCAACTGCCACTTACAAGAGTATAGAAGGATGTAAATTCCTCAGTGAAGTGATCTACTATAATGATTTTGATGTAGTTGAATAAGATTTTGGAAGAAAATTTCCTTTATAAAGAAGCATAGACAGTGTTTTAAAGGAATTTAAGATATTTTTTATATTTTTGTAAAAAATTATTTTACTTTTCTTAAAATAGTAACTATTATAATATTGAAAATAGTTTCAAATTTCTAAATCGCTGAAACCTATTAGGCACGGGGGAACCATATGGATGTAAACAATCCAAGGGGTGAATCCTTTTTAAGGTAGGGCTACTCAGGAGGCCCGAATCCGACAGCTAACCTCGTAAGCGTTATTGAGAAGGAAGGTGGAACTTGTGACCCGATTATTTAGTGTCTACAAGTTTATTTCCCGTGACTTGTAGACACTTTTTTGTCCATTTCTGGGTGTTCTATTATTAAGGGGTCCGTACATACGACAAGGTAATGCAATGATCTGTCTGTAATCGCTTTCTATTAAAAAATGAAAGGACTGAGGTACATGTTACCAGAACGTGAAATGGAAAAATTCCAGCATTCAGTGAATAAACAGCATGAACAAACATTAAAACGAGAGTTAAAATCCCGGCATTTAACGATGATTTCAATCGGAGGTGCGATTGGTACTGGACTGTTCTTGAGCAGCGGGGCAGCGATCAGTTCAGCCGGACCCGGTGGAGCATTGCTTGCATATGCAATAGTTGGCGCAATGGTCTTTTTTATCATGACTAGTTTAGGAGAAATGGCTGCTTTTATGCCTGTAAGCGGTTCCTTTAGCACATATGGCACAAAATTTGTCGATCCGGCATTTGGTTTTGCAATTGGATGGACGTACTGGTTTAGTTGGGCGATGACCATTGCAGCTGAGTTAGCCGCCTCAACGATGATTATGAAATTCTGGTTTCCGGATAGCCCTTCTTTGGTATGGAGTGGATCATTTTTAGCACTTATATTTCTATTAAATTATTTATCTGTTAAGGGTTATGGGGAAGGTGAATACTGGCTATCCTTAATTAAAGTATCAGCGATTGTTATCTTTATTATTGTTGGCTTACTGATGATTTTCGGCATTATGGGAGGAGAAGCAGTAGGGTTTAAAAATTTCACAGTGGATAAAGCTCCTTTTTCAGGCGGTATTTTAAGTGTATTTGTTGTTTTTATTGCAGCAGGTTTTTCATTCCAAGGTACAGAAATCGTAGGGGTTACCGCAGGAGAAAGTGAGGATCCAGCGAAAAATGTACCCAAGGCGATTAAAAATGTTTTCTGGAGAATCTTGATTTTTTATATTTTGGCGATTGCTGTAATCGGTCTTCTTATTCCTTATACCAATCCGAATTTACAAAATGATAGTGTGATGGTCAGTCCATTTACCCTCATATTTGAAAAGGCAGGGATTGCTTTTGCTGCATCACTTATGAATGCAGTAATCTTAACGGCCGTATTATCTGCTGGTAATTCTAGCTTGTATGCTTCGACACGGATGTTGTATTCGATGGCGAAAGCGGGACAAGCACCGCAGATTTTTGGGAAACTAAACGACCGTGGTGTTCCGGTTGCTGGTATGATTTTAACATGTGCAATAGGTGCGCTTGCCTTTTTAGCTTCATTTTTTGGAGATGGTACCGTTTATATTTGGTTAATGAATGCAATCAGTATAACAGGATTTATCTTTTGGCTGGGTATTTCCATCAGTCATTACCGGTTCCGTAAAGCTCTTATGGCTCAAGGGCATTCTTTAGATAAGTTGCCTTATAAGGCGAAATGGTTTCCGATTGGGCCGATCTTTGCGATTGCTTGTGGAATTATCGTCATCTTAGCTCAAAATTTCCAAGCCTTTCTTGCTGACCAAATTGATTGGGGCGGAGTGGTAGCAGCTTACTTAGGTATTCCATTTTTCCTAAGTTTATATGTTGGATATAAACTTATTAAGAAAACAAAAATGGTTAAACTTGAGGAAGTTGAGTTTGACTTTGACAAAAAATATAAATAATCAAGAAAAAACAGGCTCTTAGGAATACTCTAGGAGCCTGTTTTTTTCTAAGAAGCCTTTAGGAAACGGTTTGCTGTTGCTGTTGACGAAGTTTTCGAGCAGCTGTCACCATATTTTTTAATGAGGCAATGGTTTCGTTTTCATTTCGAGTTTTTAAACCACAGTCTGGGTTCACCCAAAATTGTTCTTTTGAAATAATCTCTAAACTGTCTTTTAAGATGGTGTCGATTTCTTCTACACTTGGGATCCGCGGGCTGTGTATATCATAGACACCTAATCCAATACCAAGTTCATAAGGATTTTGTTTTAGTGATTGAATCAATTCTCCATGACTTCTAGAGGTTTCAATTGAAATGACATCCGCATCAAGGGCACGAATCGGCTCTATAAAGTTATTAAACTCGCAATAACACATATGCGTATGAATTTGTGTTTCATTTCTGACACTAGAAGTCGCGAGTTTAAATGCATTTACTGCCCATGACAAATATTCGTTCCAATCCTCTTTTCTAAGCGGCAAGCCTTCACGTAAAGCAGGTTCATCTACCTGTATAATGGCAATGCCAGCACTTTCTAATGCTTGAATTTCTTCCTTTAACGCTAAGGCAATTTGATTGGCTACCTGTTCACGCGAAAGATCATCACGAACGAAAGACCAATTTAAGATGGTGACAGGGCCTGTTAACATTCCTTTCACATACTTAGACGTTAGCTCCTGTGCCTCCGCTACTTCCTCCACAGTCATTGGCGATGTCCACTCGACATCCCCATATATAATCGGCGGTTTCACACAACGTGACCCATAGGAAACCACCCAGGCTTTTTCTGTAAAAGCAAATCCTTTTAGCTTTTCACCAAAGTACTCCACCATATCGGTTCGTTCAAATTCACCGTGTACTAAGACATCAAGGCCAATTTCTTCCTGGATTTGAATCCAGCGTGCGGTTTCACTTTTCAAAAACTCAGCATATTCAGTATCTGTTATTTCACTTCTGCGCCATGCTGTACGAGTTCTTTTTACTTGTTCCGATTGAGGGAAGCTTCCGATTGTTGTTGTTGGAAATTCCGGTAATTGCAAAGCCTCTTGCTGTAATGGTTGGCGTTCTTTAAAGGGCATTGGACGTGTGAAATGCTCTTGTCTAACTTGTGATAAAAGCTCCTTCACACGTGGATTTTTCCTTGCCTCATGCTGCTCTAAGGCTTGAATGGCCACGATACTTTGTGACACACTTTTACTTCCAGACCAATTCTCATCTGAAACGAAGGATGTTATATGCGTTAACTCGATGACTTTCTCATCGGCAAAGGATAATGCGTTTAGTAATGTCTTATCCAGAGTCTTTTCAGATTTGGTTGTGACAGGTACATGCTGTAAACTGCAAGAAGATTGAACCCACGCTTCTTGTACACCGCTTAAGGATAAAATAGCTTTTGTCATCATTGCTTTTTCAGCTAAACTTGCACGCCAAATATCCCGACCATTTATGATACCAATTCCTAATACTTTATCTTGTGGGAACCCGTATTTACGGAGTGAAGCCATATTCTGATCAGCACCATGAATAAAATCAAGCCCAACTCCAGCGACAGGTAATTGTATGAGCTCTTCATACGCTGATAGTCCTTCAAAATAGGTTTGTAACATCAGTTTCGCTGCAGGTACTTCTTCAGCTAATTGTTTATATATTTGTTGAACTAGTTTGATATCTTCAGGTGCTAGTGAAAGGACTAATGCAGGTTCTTCCACTTGAATCCACTGAGCTCCAGCATCTACAAGTTGTTGGAGTACCTGAACATAAAGAGGTAAGAGTCTTAAAATAAATGAGGCTTTTGAAATTGAATCATACCCTTTAGAAAGTTGGACAAAGGTATAGGGGCCGATAATGGTCGGCTTTGTAATTAATCCTAGTTCGAATTTTGCTTCTAAAAAGTAATCTAAAAGGTAGTTTTGAGTTAATCTTAGTGGCTGGTCTTCATATTCAGGTACAATGTAGTGGTAGTTTGTATTAAACCACTTTGTCATCTCTGAAGCGACAACATCGTCAACTCCACGTGCCATCGAGTAATATGTCCTAAGATTTACCTTTTCGCCAGTCCACTTATAACGTGCTGGAATTAAACCGAACATAGTGGCAAGGTCCAGCATACGGTCATAAAAAGTAAAGTCTCCAACGGTAAGGATATCTAATCCTAATGATTGCTGATGCTTCAAATGATTCAAGCGAATGGTCTTCATCTCAAAGATAAACGCTTCCTCCGATTTCTCGCCCTTCCAAAAAGATTCCACACATCGTTTCCATTCTCGATTGCCGCCAATGTAGGGGTAACCAATAGCTGTACTAGCTAATTTCATTTACGATTCCTCCTTTATCTTTTCATATTTCCAAATACAAAAAAGCCATCTCCGACAACTGGAAATGGCTATACAATCAAGTTAAAAGTATGTAAAAAACAATACTGATCTTAACTCGTTTGTCGTACAAATGAATGTCACCACCTATTTCCACGTAGGTATCTGGTGTGTACTAGAGATTGGCAGGTCTCCTGGCTTATCATCAATGCTCCTCACACCTTCCCGTCAAAAGACAGTGGTTTGCGTGATTCACTCCGAATTACAGTTGCGGGACAGCGACGGAATTACACCGTTCTTCCCTTTTAAGCCAAGCATAAGCTTGGCACCAAATCTTACACGATATGTAATTGCAAATTAATATACCATATAAAAAAACTTTCGTACATCGTTTTCAGAGAATTAATTTTGTTATTGTCAAAGTGAAAATAGTATATTATAGTGGGAGCTATACAATATTTAGTGTTTGTTTTACTTGGAAACACTAAATATAGATAATGACCAATATAAATGGTGTCTATATAGACTTAATAGGGAATCTGGTGAGAATCCAGAACTGTACCCGCAACTGTAAGTGCTGACGAAATAATCATATCCACTGTCTACGGACGGGAAGGGATTTGAGTAGGGTGAAGCACAAGTCAGGAGACCTGCCATTTCTATTACGTATTATCTTCTTCGGGAGCTGGGAAGATATAACGAGGGTATCCTGCTATTACAGTGAATGAGCCTGTATACTAGATTATTCCACGTTATCAAACCCATCTTCATAGATGGGTTTTTTGTCGTTTCACTCACGAAGTTATTACCTAAAGAAATGAGGAACCTTCGCATGGCAATAAACAGTACTTATACAGAAAAGGCTTCAGTTTTAGCAGCTGTGAACAGTGCAACTGAAAAATATAATTTGGACTCCACTGAATTAGTTAAAAAGATTGCTGGTCTTGAAGACTCATCAATCTATGAACAATCTCTTTTCTATGCCTTAAATCAAATTTCAATGACCGACCCAAACTGGACCTTTCTAGCAGCAAATCTGTATTTACAGGAACTTTATCAAAATGCTTCAAGTAGCAGAGGGTACAAGGCTGAGAAAAAATACGGAGATTTTTACACTCTGGTTGCTGAATTAACTAGAATAGGAATTTATTCAGAGGAGTTAATACAAGATTATACAAAAGAAGAGATTGAATTATTAAGCGGAGAAATAACAGCTGAGCGGGACCATTTGTTTAATTACATAGGGTTGTTTTTACTGGCAGATCGTTACTTGGCAAGAGATTACGAGGGAAATCTATACGAGCTGCCTCAAGAACGGTTTATGATCATCGCCATGACATTAATGAGAAAGGAACAAAAAAGAACCAGGTTAAATCTTGTAAAAGAAGCATACTGGGCACTGAGTAACTTATATATGACTGTTGCTACTCCAACTCTATCAAATGCCGGAAAAAGTTTTGGCCAGCTTTCTTCTTGTTTTATTGATACCGTAGACGATTCTTTAGATGGTATTTATTTGAATAATTGGGATATTGCTAGATTAAGTAAGGACGGTGGCGGTCTGGGTGTTTATCTAGGAAAGGTACGTGCATTAGGTTCAGATATTAAAAAGTTTAAAGGTAATTCCTCTGGGGTGGTACCATGGATTCGCCTTATTAATGATACGGCTGTGAGTGTCGATCAACTAGGGCAAAGGCAGGGAGCCATCGCCGTTTATTTAGATGTTTTTCATAAAGATATTATGAATGGCTTTTTAGACTTAAAAACCAATAACGGAGACGAGAGACGAAAGGCTCATGATATTTTTACGGGAGTTTCGATACCTGACTTGTTTATGAAGAAACTAGAAGAGGTAGATGAGAACGGTCGAAGTGTTGGAGAATGGCATACCTTTTGTCCTCATCAAGTTAAACAAATTATGGGGTGGAAGGATCAAGATGGAAACCCACTAGGCTTAGAGGATTTTTATGATGAGAGTGATGAAAAGCTCTTTACAGAAAGTTATGAGGAAGCTGTAAATCATCCTCTTCTTCCAAGAAAAACATACCGAGCAATGGATATTATGGCAAGGATTATGATTTCTCAATTAGAAACCGGTACTCCATATATGTTTTATCGGGATGAGGTAAATCGTCAAAATCCAAACAAACATGTAAGAGGAAAGGGACTTGCGTCTATTTATTGCAGCAATTTGTGTACAGAGATTACGCAAAATATGTCGGCAACAACGATTGTGAGAGAATATAAGGATGAAGATGGAAATATTGTCATTGTTCGAAAACCTGGGGATTTTGTTGTCTGCAATCTATCGTCTATTAATCTCCCAAAAGCAGTAAAAGGGAATGTACTGGAAAGATTAATTCCGATTCAAATGAGAATGCTGGACAATGTCATTGATCTCAATACCATTTCAGTTGGACAAGCCGAGGTAACAAATAAGCAATATCGCCCTGTAGGTTTAGGTACATTTGGCTGGCATCACCTTCTTGCGTTAGAAGGCATCTTTTGGGAGTCTGAACAAGCGGTTGAATACGCAGATCGACTATATGAGGATATTGCCTATCTTACGATTCGTGCTTCGATGGAATTGGCGAAGGAAAAAGGGTGCTATCCAAAATTTGAAGGTTCGGAATGGCAATCTGGTCAGTATTTTGACCGTAAAGGGTATAAATCTGAACGTTGGAAGCAATTGATGGAGGAGATTTCGGGGAATGGAGTTCGAAATGGCTGGATGATGGCGATTGCTCCAAACTCATCTACGGCAAAGATTGGCGGTTCCACCGATGGCATTGATCCTTTGTATGCGGTTGAATACGCAGAGGAGAAGAAAAACTTCAAATTTAAAGTAACGGCGCCTGATTTGAATCATAACAGTTACAACTTTTATCGACGAACTAGGCATGTCTTGGATCAGATATGGAGTATTAGGCAAAACGCCGCCAGGCAGCGCCATATCGACCAATCAATTAGTTTCAATCTTTATGTTCGTCATGATATTAAAGCGGTAGAGTTACTAAATCTTCATAGGGAAGCATGGAGACAGGGCTTAAAAACCACCTATTACATAAGAAGCACGTCACAAACTGAGATAGAAGAATGTGAAGCATGTCAAAGTTAAAAGAGAAGAATGGAGGAGGTTTATTTGATGATTCATACACCATTAACCAAAATACAATTACTAAATCCTGACTTTCCAAACAAATCCACTGGAATTATTAATGGTAAGTCATCCGGGATTCTTAACTGGAATGATATTGCCTATCCAAAAATGTACGACTTATATCAGACTCTATTAGCAAATTTTTGGAAAGCGCAGGAAATTAATATGCAGGATGATATAAAACAATGGGATCTCCTAAGTGATCAAGAAAAAGATGTGTTTCTGCGTATCAATACACAGCTTGCTTCACTTGATAGCTTGCAGACCCCAACCATGTGTCAAGTCATGGATTATGTGAGTGACTCCAGTTTTAAAGCAATATTTGCTGTAATTTCACAACAAGAAGCCGTTCATAATGAATCCTATTCTTATATTTTAAGCTCGCTAGTTCCCATTGGCGAACAAAATGAACGATTTAACCAAGCTAAAAGTGATCAAATTGTAAAGAAACGAAATCAACTTATTTTAGATGCCTATGAGGAATTTAGACAGTATCCAACACCACAATCTTTATTTAAGTTATGCGTAAATTCCATTAACCTAGAAGGCATATATTTTTACGCCGGTTTTGCTTTCTTCTATCATCTAGCACGTCAGCAAAAAATGCTGAAAACAAGTACGATGATTAGTTATATTCAACGGGATGAAATGCAGCATGCCTACTTTATTGCTCAATTTCTTCGAATCCTGTTAACAGAAAATCCTGAGCTTCATACAGATGAAAATATTAACTATATCTACCAAACGATTAATGAAGCGGTTACGCTTGAAAAAGAGTGGGCTCACTATATTTTAGCTGATATCAAAGGAATCGATTTAGAGGAATTTGAAGGGTATATAGAATACCTAGCCAATAAACGATTGAGACAGCTTGGCTTGAAAAATCTTTATGAAGAAAGAAGCAATCCGATGCCGTGGATTCAAATTTTTGGAGATGAAATGATGAATGAGACAAAGTCGGATTTCTTTGAACAAAAGTCCAGAACCTATTCAAAGGTCTCACAATCCAATGGATTCGACGAACTGTAAATTGTCCGTTGCGATTGTTTATACGTCAGTATCTGGAAACACGAAAGAATTGGCTGAAGTGATTTATAGAATCTTTTTAACAAGGTCAGTCGTGATAGCTATTTATAGTATAGAAGAGTTTTCTTTATCTGACTTAAGTCACTATGATGCAGTAGCGATCGGAACGTATACATGGGGAAATGGTGACATTCCAAAGGAAATGTTGGAACTCTATCAAGCGTTTGAATCGATTAGCAGAAAGGACATCACGACTGCTGTATTTGGAACAGGGGACAGCATTTATCCGATGTTTTGTGGTGGTGTTGATCAATTTCGTGACATGTTGTATGTTCATACAAACTTAGCTGCGACCTTGAAAGTTGAGCTTCGGCCGCAAAGTCAGGATGTACAGCGTTGTGAAAAGTTTGTTGAATCGTTGCTTTTGCGTGCTAGTATGCATAGATATCCGCCAGTAAATGCGGTTATGAGCCAGTAAATCCGGTTAAGCAAATGATTTATCCGCAGACCTAATGTTCATAAGACGTGCCGTAGGAGAATAAATATCAATTTAGTATGGGTATTTTTATCCTAGGAGGAATGGACATGAATGAAGTTTTTGAAAGGTCAGCCAGATTTGAACACCGTTTTTGGCTCCAGATACTAGGTGACCATTCTAGATTTATTTTTGAAGCTCTTGCCCCGATTCAAAAAATTGAGATTGAGCAGGCAGCAAATTTTATAAATATATTCGATACACTTCTAGAACGCGCAAAATCCGCACCACTAACACAACTAACAGCTCAAGTGGAACCAGAGGTACTAAAATTACGGGAATTCAAATTAGAATTATTAAGAAAACACCTTGTCGGTAAAATCAAAATTCATCTATCACCAACTTTTATTAATCATATGGTAAATGAGTTAGAAGAATATGTAAGGATTTTAAATCATTTAAAAGAGGGTAAAGTCCCTCCCGTTTACCACGAACTTCATCATCACCTTCTTTGGTTATTAGACGCTGCAGGTCATTCAGATGCTATTTATACAAATTTAGATGGTGTTGAAAAGAAACTAAGAGAGAAAAGTAAGTTATTTAAGAAGGATTTTGAAGGTTTTTATCTAAAAGCAGTTGAGCTGGCAGGATACTTAAGAACCAATTTAACAGAATTTCCGGCTTTAACAAAAATGACCAATGACGCTCAATTAGAAATTAAATTATTTCAAAATTTTTTAACGGAGATAGAAGAGTTAGAACTAAGTAACCAAGCATTGGGAACATTTGCCCCGTTAATGGCTGATCATATGTACCGGGAAGAATGTTATTATCTAATGAAATTAGCAGAATCGGCAAACGTCGAACCGCCAAATTGTGATCCTGCAAAACCTCGACTGAAGGAATAAGCTTTCTAAAAATTTTATTGTCGGTTTTTAAGGACAAGAGGATAAAAAGTTGATGAAGGACAAATCAAGAAAGTTTCGGATGAGATTAGTCCTTCATAAGGGTGATGAAGGACAAATCAAGAAGGTTTCGGAAGAGACTTGTCCTTCATAAGGGTGATGAAGGACAAATCAAGAAGGTTCTGGCTGAGATTCGTCCTTCATAAGGTTGATGAAGGACAAATCAAGAAGGTTCCGGATGAGATTCGTCTTTCATAAGGGTGATGAAGGACAAATCAAGAAAGTTCCGGGTGAGATTCGTCCTTCATAAGGTTGATGAAGGACAAATCAAGAAGATTCCGAATAAGATCCGTCCTTCATAAGGTTGATGAAGGACAAAACAAGAAGGTTCCGGATCCAGATTCGTCCTTCATAAAAATATTTATAAGAAAAATCATCAATATCAGTCTTAAACAAAGCTAAAAAAATAAAAAACATAATCACCGCTAAAGTGTTCAGGATAACGAATTCCTGAACACTTTTTTGCGTCAATAAACCATGATGATTGTTTAATAAACATCAGAAAAGGGGAAACACTATTCATCATTAATACTGTAGGGGGATAAAATAATGATTTGGAAAGGAAGACGGCAAAGTTCAAACGTAGAAGATCGCAGAGGTATGGGCATGGGTGGAAAAACGGTGATCGGAGGAGGGCTCGGCAGTATTGTAGTCATGCTTCTCTTTGTTCTGCTCGGGGGGAATCCGGGGGATTTATTGAACAATACGCAAACTTCGAATAGTTCATACTCAATCCCTCCTATGAATGGTTCTGCACAAGAGGAGGAGTTGGCAGATTTTGTTTCTGTAGTCCTTGCTGATACAGAAGATGTTTGGTCCGCTGAATTTGAGAAAAGAGGCATGGTATACGAAAATCCAAAGCTGGTTTTGTTTACAGATAGCGTTCAGTCAGCCTGTGGAGCGGCTAATTCGGCTGTGGGTCCTTTCTATTGTCCGGGTGACCACAAACTTTATATTGATTTAAGTTTTTATCAGGAACTAAAGCAAAGATTCCAAGCACCTGGTGATTTTGCGATGGCATACGTCATTGCCCATGAGGTAGGACACCACGTCCAGACGCTTTTACATAGTGGTGAAAACGTATTACCAGCCGAAAAAAGGACCAATGAGTATTCGGTTCGATTTGAATTGCAGGCGGACTACTTGGCTGGTGTTTGGGCCCACTATGCTGAAGGGAAGGGCTATCTGGAATCAGGTGACCTTGAAGAGGCGCTTAATGCAGCACATGCGGTCGGCGATGACACTATTCAGAAAAAAGCACAAGGTTATGTAGTACCCGATAGCTTTACACATGGAACCTCTAAGCAAAGGGAGCGATGGTTTAATAAAGGATTCAAAAACGGTACGATAGAGGATGGAGACACATTTAACGCAGCGAATCTTTAGGGACTGAGCTGATATTGGATGGACTCTTCGCAGGGTCCGTCCACACTTAATTTAAAGGCAAGACTTCTGTAATCAGCAAAGAGTCCTCCGAAAAAATGCAATACAAATCAGTAATCATATTATGTATCCGTGTCTTTCGTATTACTAAGCCTTCGTGGCCCTGTTTTATAAGGCTTTTTCGAAATTCTGTATTAGCTTCTTCTTTATTTAAAAGGATGGCATTATCTTTCCATGTAGGGTTTCTTTTTTTAGCGCCTAAGTAATCACAATATATGTCACGATCCCTCATAAACAAATCAAAAGATTCCTCTGTCGTAGATTCATAAATTTTTAAACTAGGTTCATCTATATACACTTTATAGATAAAGCCGCTAACCGGCCTGTCGTATTGGATGACCTTTGATTCTCCATTCTCCCAGAACTCACTCTTAGATTCTTCAATCACTGTCTCAAAACCAATTGCGAAAGGTTTTGCTGCATTCATATCAGAAGTAAACCAAAATCCCATCGTATCGATATCGTTATTTAAATTTTGAACGACGGTTTCTTTATTAAAATGTTGAAAATTACTAATGGATCCATGGTAAACAATCATTTTCATAACCTCCACTATTAATTTACCCAAATTTTGAAATTCAATTTTATCTGAACAAATTTCAACCCACTAAGTACATACCTAGTGGGTTTCGAGTCTTTACTAAATAAAGTTAGCAAAGATATATAAAATAACGATACTTACTAAAATCGTTATATTTGACATTGTGGCAATGAAACGAGTGCTGTTGGTGCTATATTTAAATTCAACTGCAAAAGTTAGAGCAGAAGCTGCAACCGGCAGTAACAGTCCAATTAGAAGGGTATATCGAAACATGGTATTGAAGGGTAGGATAAAGTATAACGCTGAACCAATGATAAGACCTAAACCATATCGGAAAGCTAAGAATTTTATCATAGGTTTAATAAATTGTTTATCGAATTTAAAATTTAAAAAGAGACCTAATAACAATAATGACAACGGCATATTGGCTCCAGAGATTTTGCTGGCAACATTGATGATTATCGCTGGTAATTGGATATGGATTAGATTTAAAATACTAGCAATTAGATAGGTCATTAATGGAATAGATTTGCCCAATTTCTTCAGAATTTCCACAGGATTAAGCTTGAGACCTTCTTCTGAAAAATAGCTTGCAAAAATAAAGCAAATTCCAAAAACAACAAATGACGCCCCAACATCAAACATACTAAAATAAGTTAAGCCATCTATTCCCCAGATTGCATAAACTAACGGGAATGCAAATAAGCCTACATTAAACCCGGAGGAAAGCATAAGAAGAGAACCCTTTAATTCTCTATCTTCATTTTTAAAAACTAATAATCCTAGTAATGCAGTTATAATTCCATAAACCAGTACAATCACCGGTAATACGATTAATGAAGTTTCTATCTTTACGGAATCGAATGTTACAAGAACCAAGGCGGGAAGGGTAATTTTAAAAATAAGTTTTGATATCACTTCTCCATCTTTTTCTTGTAAAATATTTAGACGTTTTAATAAATACCCAAATGCAATGATAATAATAATATAAAGAAATTCTTGATTCATCTAAAAGCTCCTCTATGTTAGTTCCTTCTAATTAAACCATAAAATCAATCTAAAATGATAGATTTAGCTCTTCTGTATATTTCTGTTACACGCTATAGATAATATAACTGATTAACGAAAGGAGATGACAGAATGAAGACGAAAGATGATGTTCAAACAGGTGCAAAAGTAACATCGGATAATCAAATTTACGGAACACCTAATAGCAAAAGCAAAAATGGTACCGGTGACTCACCGAATGATAATGTTGGTAAGACTAAAAAGGGACTTGATCGTTAAGGAAGCAGCCAATTTATTTTGGCTGTTTTTTTACATAAAAGGTGAGGGCTGGATGGATAAAAAAAATCTAAGCGAACAAGAGTGGGTTTACAATTATCTTCACAAATGTAATAAACCCTTGCCTCTAGTTTTAGGTTCAAGAGGTACTTGGGGGATTAATGGAAAAAAGGCGATTATCTTAGTGGCATTTACCCTCCCCGATATTTCAGTTATGAGAGTTCTGCACAATGTTAGAAAAAATCCTATACGAGAAATGAAGTATAAAGATATCGTGTATTACGCGGTAAATATAGTAGCTAATAAACAAGTTGAATATGTAATTGATTATTGGAAAGAATAAAAAACATTCATTGAATGAAATACGAGTTCAGGAGATAAAAGGTATGTCTACATTTTGTCCTGAATTATGGCCAGAGGAACCAACCCCCGTTGACCTTGAAAATTGCCGTGAATGCGGTCTTTATCACCACGGGTCACGTATGGTCTGGGGTGAGGGAAATCCTGAAGCTCCGATTATGGTTATTCTTGATAATCCTGGTGCAAGGGAAGACCGTGCAGGGGACCCAGTAGTTTGCGGGACAAGACAAACATTACAACAAGCAGCAAGTGAAGTGGGCTTAAACAAAGACGACATGTACGTGACTTATATCCTTAAAAGAAGACCAGTGCGTGCTTATGAAAAGGAACAGGTTCGCGAAACCTGTATGATACATTTAGAACAACAGATTATAGAAAAAAAGCCAAAACTTATCGTATGCTTAGGAAATGTGGCAGTACAGTCCTTTTTTCGAAATTCAGAAGCGGATGTAAAAACATTACGAGGAACTTGGCACAATGTACAAGGCTGTCAAACCACTGTTGCTTACCATCCGCTGGCTGTAAGGCGCCGCCCGAACTTATGGTCATATTTTTTAGAAGATTTGACGTTCGTTGCAGAGCACTATCATAATTTGAAATTTTAAAAAATACAAGGGCACCCTTCAGTTTTAAAAGGGTGCCCTCGTTTTTTTTGTTTTATGAAACACGCCTCTTAGATAATTCTGCTTGTTTAGTAGATTTGGATTTGATTCGAGCAATAATAAATATTATGGCCACTGCAGCTAAGGTGAAAGAAACAATCAGAAGAGCAGTCATTTGAACAGAGGATTGGTCGTCTGAATGTCCTTCTATCGATTTTTTACTTTCACCCATACTGTTGGTTGCTGTTACTTTATAAGAATAGGTGACGCCGCTTTTTAGCTTAGCACTATTATCGATATAGTTTGGATCTGATAGGTCTGTAGCAATCGGTTGGTAGTCACTGCTTATACCAAGGATATTCATTTCTTTCCGAAAGACCGTATAGGAATCTGCCCCAAATGTCGGATTCCAGGTGAGTGACACAGAATCATTACTTTTCCTGTCCGCCAGCACCCAGTCTGGCTGGTTCGGAGCTTTCGTTAATTCTGTATAAAACGAATAGATTCCAATCTGTTTTTCAGTTTCTCCTGATATTGAGGATAGTTTCCAGTAATAACGCGTATCGGTATCAAGGTTCTTTATATCTGCAGTTGGTATAGAGACGGTCTGATCAAAAACAATATTTTTTAAACTTGGATCTGTCGCTACCTGAATGTGATAACTGTCGGCCTCAGATACTGTTTCCCAGTTTAATGTGACCTTAGAAGGGTTCAATCCAGTTGCGCCACTTTCAGGAGAGACAGTAAGTGCTGAAGCTGGCACTACATTAATTACCCTTGAAGCATGGGTGGATAGCTTGGCAGAGAAGCCCTTTGTCTTACTTCCTAAATCTTGATGACGCCACAAATCACGCAAGAATGCAGACCCCTCAATCCCCATATCTGCCCATTTAACACTAACTTCATGTGTAGACGAGCCCGTATTAAATAGGGCTATATTAAAGGACCCGTCGGGTAGGCTCTGGTAAAACACCTGAGTGTCGTTCTTTTTGTATAGACGCTTCCCAGCCACACCACTTTGATTGACACCTAGAATCTCATCATTGGTTAATAAACTGACCCCGAAATCATCCAGCTTTGTCAGGTCATTTCCAATAACAAACTGAGAAGCAGCAATCGCCCACAGAGAAACATAGGAAGTTTTCTCATCGTTTGTTAAACCATCCTTGCGGCCATTTGCCACATTCAGTGAATCTAAATCATTCCAGCCGCCAGGACCAGCATGCGGCTGCCACTCTGCGACATCATCGAATCTTCTCGTTATTTTTTTCCAAGAAGCAAGGTAGGGGGTCCCGTAAGCCTCGACATCATGGTCGGTGCGCCAGCCATTGGATAATTGTTTCCAGGTAGAGATATGTTTTATATCGAGGTTATTAGACAACTCCACATGTATGGGTCTGCCTGTTTTCTCGAGCGCCTTTGCCCATGCCTCGACATCAGCTATATCTTGATTTCTAACACCATCAATTTTTAGATAATCGACCCCATAGGATGCAAACAGCCTTGCCCATGAATCAATAAACTCCTGTCCACCAGGTTTCGCTAAATCGATGGCATACATTTCTTCATAATTAAAGTTTTTCTTTTGCCCTTTGCTAAAGTCAACGATATCTTTCGCATGATATGGTGTGCCTTCAATAGGTGTGTTTTGGTCCACCGCTGCTTTTGGAATGCCCAAAGTTACATAGTGGCCGAACTTCAATCCCTTATTATGAATATAGTCACCAAGTGCTTTCATTCCGTTAGGGAACTTCTTTGGGTCAACGGCCCACCTGCCATATTCATCAACGGTTTCCCGCCAATCCAACATATAATAATCATCAAGATTTACATATTCATATCCGTGTGACTTAAATTTTGCCGCCATGACATCAGCAGCCGCTTTAATCTTTTCCTCAGTGGGCTTTTTACGAATCGAACTCCAGCTGCTCCAACCCATAAAAGGGAGCTCTGCCAAATCATTATACGAAGAAGCTTCTGCTTTGTTTGGAGTTAAAACAGAGGTTGAAAAAATACCAGTCAGCCCAATTGAGAAGGAAACAAAAGTTGTAATTATTTTCTTAAGCATAAAATCCTCCCCAAAATAGATGTCTATAAGTACTATATTAATATAGAAAACTCTAAATTTTAATGAACAATATGTTCCAACATTGAATTTCTCTTTAATAAACAACTTGGATATATTCAAAACAAAAAGACTTAACCCCATGGTTAAGTCTTTTAAATCCATTTGAATTTGCTGCATTTTTTTAAGAACTTTTTCCTTTCACTTTTATTTTATATCTATTCAATCGTAAAGGATTATCCTTTTAATCCTTCATTTCGATTATTTTTCTAGTATGAAATTGTCTTTTCCTTTGTGGAAAAACGGCTTTACCCTCCCCTCATAATAAAAATGGGTTGGTTCCGATCACCTGGACCGATAAAATCTAATGCGGCAGGAGAGAATACCATAACTTTTCTTTTAACGCCCTCAAAAAGCATTCGAATAGGATCTATAACTTCAGTATTGAGAAAGACATGGCCTCCATAGATTATCCTCTTTTTGGCCCTCATTCCGAAGACAATGATATTCTTCTTTTTAACGGCTTGAGCAATGACACTTTCTTTCGGCTCCTCAATAAATGTCAATGGTACTGTTTCTGTTTGTAAAACTTCTTCTTCAATGGAAGCGACCATGCCAATTTCACGTTTATTTAAAACTAAGACGAATTCATATCCTGCTGCTGTTTTCTTTTGCACAACAGTCACTTCATCAGTAATAAACGTGACAATATCATCGGATTCTTTTGTGTTTGAGTTTGGGGAGATTTCTTTTTTTTTGATGACTCGAAAAAACGCTTTTGCTCCAATTTCTTCATCAGAGAAGTCAAATGGTTTTATACTCTGTGTGGGTACAAGGTATAAACTATTAACCTTCTCTTTGCTATTTAATTGGATACATAAAGCAACGTCTTCGTTCACCACCTTTCCCTCATTGTTGGAGAGCGTAGGGACATTCATTTTCATTCCTGGAAATTGAACGAAGATGTAGCTAAAGTTTTTCTTAGGCTGTACATCCAGAAGTCTCATAAACTCACAACCTTTCCGATATGTTACAAGGTTACTTACCTTGTTAATGTATAAATTCCACATAAAATCCTTTGTCCCTTTTTGGGTATGAAGAGTTTTCATCGTCACTTTCTTATGAAATGTGATGAATCCGCCCTATAATTGAGTATTTATGAGCAAATGCCCTATCGAAAAACAAAGAATCAAAAGTATTTGTCGTTATTTCAGTTACTTTACAATCTGAGAATTTAGCACAATAATCCATGAAAGATGATGGGGAAATCCATTGTGATTGGTTGAAGGGTACGTTATTCTAAGCATATTCCTTTATGAAGGAGGGGGTATGATGAGAAATAAACCTATCTTTAAGGATCATTTTCTTCTACATAAATGGAGTTATTTGCTAGGTACTATCCTTTTAATCTTTTCCCTCGTTTTGCAATTATTTGTTCCCGTTTTATTAAAAAAGTTCACAGATGGTCTCCAAAATGAATCCATTCCCGTTTCTGATTTATGGGAGTTATCTCTATGGTTTGTGATTGTCGGACTCGGTGCTTTCCTATTTCGCTCGAGCGGCCGCATATATATATTCAAGATGTCAAGAATCCTAGAGCGGGATTTACGTAGTTCATTGTTTTCGCATTGGGAGAGGCTGCAGGCTGAATACTATCAAAATCAGCGAATTGGGAATCTGATGGCTCATGCCGTAAATGATGTTAATATCATGAGGCAGATTGTGATGCAGGGATATTTCCAGATGGTCGAAGCAGCCGTACTTATTTCGATATCAGTTTTTATGATGGCTAGTACGATAAATCTTTATTTAACGTTACTGGTCCTTTTGCCTTTACCAGGTTTAACGTATATTGCCTATCGGTTCCGGTCAAAGATTCAAAGGCATTACAAGTACAAGAAGCGATCGGGACATTGACAAGCCGAGTTCAAGAATTTTGTTCTGGTATAAGTGTTATTAAAACTTATATACAAGAGCAAGAAGAACGTAAGAAGTTCACAAACGATAATCAGGCAAATGTCGAGGTCAATAAACAGTTAATCCGTGCAAATTCACTTTTCACCTCATTAAGTCAGGGCATTGTGGGTCTAAGTTATTTAATTTCCATTGTATTTGGCTCTATTTTAGTAATGAAAAGTACCATTTCTCTTGGTGATTTTGTTGCTTTTAATACCTATTTATCTTTGTTGATTGCTCCGATTGAAAACATAGGGAAGGTCATCAATCTTCTGCAGCAGGGAAAAGCCGCAGATAATCGTATTCGTCATGTTTTATCAACGGAACCTACCATTCAGGATGAAGAAGGGGTGACTTCTATTACTTCGATTCAAGGTACTATTATGATTCGAAATTTATCGTTCAAGTATCAAAGGAGTAAAGAAAGCGCATTAAAAAATATTACCGTTTCGATTCCAAAAGGAACTAGTTTAGCCATTGTCGGGAAAGTAGGAAGCGGTAAATCAACCTTAGTCAATTTACTCTTACGTTTATACAATCCTCCTAAAAATTCAATATTTATCGATGACCATGATATCCGAGATGTTCCATTAAAAACCCTACGATCATCGGTTGCATACGTCCCACAAGACAATTTCTTATTTTCCTCATCTATAAAAGAAAACATTGCCTTTGACCCAAATCCTTATGAAAATGAACAGGTATTTCATGCAGCAAGGCAAGCACATGTTTATCAAGATATTATGGAACTTCCAGAGAAATTTGAGACAGAATTAGGCGAAAGAGGATTATCTTTATCAGGTGGACAACGACAACGTGTGAGTATCGCAAGAGCATTGATAAAACCTTCTCCTATCATCATATTTGATGACAGCCTCTCAGCAGTAGATTCTAAAACAGAAACCAATATTTTAAACACACTAAGAACACAAATGAAAAGTCGAACTTCCATCATTATCAGCCACCGAATTTCTACGATACAAGAAGCAGATCAAATTATTGTGTTAGATAAAGGGGAGATTGTCGAAAGGGGAACACATCACTCTCTTTTAAAACAGAATGGAATGTACAAAAAAATGTTTACGCAGCAAACAACAGAGTTTTTGAGTCCATCACTTAATGGAAGAAAGATCCTCATCAAAAAAAGGAGGAGATCATGATTCGACGATTAGAAAAAGGAAGCCATTCTCAAATGGGGGACCGCCAATTATTAAAAGGAATGATGATGTTCGCGAAACCCTATCGAAAGCTCCTATTCTTTTCATTGCTGCTGACAGGATTTATTGTCATTGCCAGTTTAGCGCAGCCATTTATCATTAAAGTGGCCATCGACACTTACATTAGGATGAATGATTATCAAGGGATGATGTACTTAGGCATCATCTATTTCTTATTAATCATGGTCTCTTCTATTTGTACTTATTTCCAAAATAATACCCTGCAATTTACAGGGCAGTATGTAATTTATGATTTCAGGCAAGCCCTTTTTAAGCACTTTTCTATCATGCAGATGGATTTCTTTAGGCAAAATCCGATTGGAAGGTTAGTGACAAGGATTACCCATGATGTTGAATCTCTGAACCAGCTCTACTCTCAAGTAATTGTTAATTTAGTAAAAGAAGTATTAATGCTGATTGGAATTATTGCCCTTATGTTATATATGAGTGTAAAACTGACCCTGATCTGTTTTTTAGTCATACCTGTCATAGCCACCGTCACTTTTTATTTTAAAAGGGTATTACGTGATACACAGAGGAAGCTGAGGAGCATTCTTTCATCATTACTTTCCTATCTAGCTGAAAATCTCTCCGGTATGAGTGTCATTCAACTATTTGCCCGTGAAGGAAAACAACTGGAACGCTTTAATGAATTAAATGAGGAGCATTATCGTGCTGGGATGCGTCAAACGGTAATCAATTCGATCTTTAATCCTTCTATCGGCTTATTTGGAAATATTTCGCTTGCGCTATTAGTTTGGTATGGGGGGAGAAGTGTAGTAGATGGAACGATTACTTTTGGCACTGTGTATGCGTTTACACATTATGTCAGGCAGTTTTTTGAACCGCTCAGAGGATTAGCAGACAGATTCAACCAAATACAAGCAGCACTAGCATCAGCTGAACGGATCTTTGAATCGTTAGAAACGAAGCCAACAATCATAAATCCTGTGCACCCTAAGGAACTGCCGGAAAAAGTGAAGGGTAACCTTGTTTTTCAACATGTATGGTTTGCTTACAAGAATGAAGAATGGGTATTAAAGGATGTCCATTTTAGAATCAATCATGGGGAAACAGTAGGTGTGGTCGGTGCAACCGGTGCCGGCAAAAGTTCAATCATACAACTGTTGAACCGATTTTATGATCATCAAAAGGGAACCATCAGTCTTGATGGTATCAACATAAAAGATGTTCAATTAAACGACCTTAGAAGGCATATCGGAATTATACAACAAGATGCGTTTGTCTTTTCAGGGACTGTCTTTGATAACATTCGTTTAAATCATAACCATGTTAGTAAGGAAGAAATCATAAAAGCGGCAAAGGCTGTAAATATTGATCCTTTTTTTAGCAAGCTGCCGGAAGGATATGACACCATGCTGGGAGAGGAAGGTACCGTACTGTCGGCGGGACAAAAACAGCTGCTCTCCTTTCTAAGGGCCATGATTGCGGATAATGATGTACTCATACTTGATGAAGCGACAGCCAATATTGATACAGAAACAGAACAAGCGGTTCAAGAAGCTTTAAGAGAAATATCCAAGAATCGAACTACCATTATCATTGCACATCGGCTATCCACCATACTGCATGCAGATAAAATTATTGTCTTAGATAAGGGTAGAATTGTAGAAATGGGAAATCATCAACAGCTGCTAAACAACCAATCGGTCTACTATCAATTATGCCAAAATCGGAATAAAGGGAAGCAGGTAAAAGTTAAAAATTAAGATGAAATGGTATTGGATGGTCTTGAATCAAAACCATCCTTTTTCTATTGGTCTAATGTCTTTTGTTCATCACTGAATTGAGTAGGGGAAACTCCAACTATTTTTTTGAAAATACGACTGAAATAGAGTTCATCCTCGTAACCGACATTCTGACTTACCTCTTTGACCCTTATATCAGAATGAGCAAGAAGCTCCTTTGCCCGATCAATCCGTAAATGGGTCAAATATTCAATTGGACTGTAGCCAGTATTCTTTTTGAAAAGTCTGGAAAAGTGACTATTACTTAAGTCTGCCATCTTAGCCAAATCTGTTAAGGTTATAGCCTGATGATAATGATGACCAATGTAGTCAATCGTTTCCTCAATCACCTGTCTTGTGTCTTTAGAAAACGTTTGAGTATGGAAGTCCTGTATCAAGGTTAGTAATAGTTCTTGAAAGAGAATTTTTTGTCTAAAAGCAATCGTTGAACTTCTGCGTTTAGATAAAGAATTGATTTCATCGAATAAAAGGGCAACTCCAGAGCTGTTTTTAATGGAATACACTCCATGTAATGGAAATGGTATATCCTGAGGCTGTTTGAAATGCCATTGCTCCTTTTTCTCAATAGCACCTGCATGAGTAAACCGAATAAAATAAAACTCTAGTGGATTTGAAGAAGAAGATTTTTTGTCGCATATCATCCCAGGTGTAAAAACGATAAGTTTCCCGGGAGAAAGTTCATTTTTCTTTTCATTTATAATGATTTCGCCAGATCCTTTCGTAATAAACCATAAGGAATGATAAAAGGGCTTTTTTCCTTTTTTAACCCAATTTTGAGGACAAGTTTTGTAACCTGCTAGCAATAAGGAAAAGGTTAACTCATTTAGTTTAGATGTTAGGTTTCCAAGATCCATACACAAAGAGCTTCATCCTTTACTTGTATTCGAATTTAATTTAATCTCTTTTAGTTTTTGATATTGTTCATCTGGCCACCATGCCCCGCAATCATCTGATACCACACAGGCTGCACATTTCTCGATGTCATAAACCATCATACCGGTAATGGGAGGGGAATAGAGATGGAGTGTTACCATGTCCATATTATTAGAGGCTTTCATTTTATGGACGGCCTTTTTTGGGGCATAAAAATATTGTCCTTTATGGTGGTACTGATGAAACAATTCTTTCGGTAAGCTATCACCTTTAACTTCATAAACAGAATTAAGAGACGTGCCAGAAATCACTTGAATCCAGCCGTGGGAATTGCCATGATCATGAGGAGCACACTCTAACTGAGACCAATTCATCACAAGCAGCTCGACTTCATCATTTTTATATAGAAGCTTTCGGTTGTAAGGCTTTCCGTCAGAAGGTACTGGCAATTGTGCAAGATCATCAAGTTTCATATCAATTTGTAACAATGCCTCCTTTAGATCGGCTTTCGATGGGCTATTTAAAGAGTCTAAGGCATTCTTAATCTTAGCTGTCAATGTCATAAAGTCTCCTCCTATTGCCGTTATTTCTTTAATAAGCGTAACAACATAGGCACCAGCTGACCGTTAACGATAATCACTCCTATAATAATTATGATTCCGCCTGTAATACTTATGAGTAAAACTTTCTCTTGTAAAAGCAGAACTGCCGCAATTAATGTTGCAATGGGCTCCAAATAGAGAAACATGGAAACCTTGGATGCCTCTAGGACCTCAAGTGCTTTTCCCCAATACCAATAAGCAATTCCCGATACAAAGACACCGAGAAATAACAAATGTGCCCACTCTGAATGGTTTAACAATGAAAGGTCTTCCCAGCCTCTATTCCGAATAAGGAAGGGTGTGGTAAGAATCAAGCCTAGTAAGCACATATAAAACGTAACCACGAGGGGGGGATAAGGAATTTTTAAACTTTTTAAAAGCACAGAATAAATAGCCCAATTTAACGTGCTCAGAATCATGAGAAGGAAGCCTATATTCATAGCAAGCTGAAAGGATTGTCCACTTCTTGACGATGATATAATCAGAACACCCGTTATCGCCATTACCATCCCAACAACTTTTGTTAAACTTAACTTTTCATGTAAAAAAAGAATCGAGAGAATGACGGTAAAAACGGGTGAAAACGATATGAGCCAACCAGCTGCAGAAGCATTTATAGTCAGCAATGCTGTTGCCTGGAGTATTTGATGAATAAAAACTCCTAGTATACCAAGTACGATTAAATGTGGAAGATATTTAATCGAGACTTTTAGTCGATTTCGTTGCAGAAGAAGGAGCAACAGCAAAAATAAAGCTCCAATCCCAAATCGAATCACTAATAATGAATAAGGATCCAGCTTTCCTAGTACAGCTTTTGTGGACACAAATGAAACGCCCCAAAAACTAATTGCCATTAATGCATACAGTGAAGCAGTCAACTTCGAATTATTAATCATGCTGAACAGTCCTTTCAGCAAAAAGATAGTTATTTCATCTTATGCTTGTCCGTATAGAACATGATTTTTCTTTTTACGGGAAAACTAACAATGTATGGAGATCCTATCATTTATCTAAATAAGAAACATAAAGTGGAAAATCAGGGAGGCTAAGGTATGAGAAGGATAAATCCTGGTTCCGTCAATTCTTACATCCGATATGGAAATTTAAAAATACCAAAGAGCATACAAAGTGAATGCCCTCAATGCCGAAATGTTACCGAATTTATGATTAATGCAAACTTTCAAAGCAGCAAGAATGGAATACTAACGGAGTCCAGCTGCCCGACTTGTAAAAAATCAACCGTATTTATTATGATGACCAAGGATGGTCAGGATGAGCAAAATGAGCATGCAGACACATATATCTATGACATCCAAGCTTCAAAAAATCTCATTAATCATATAGAAAGTCTTCCTACTATTCCAAAAGACCTTATAAGAGCTTACCGATCTGCGATAAATGTATTCGAATCTAGAGAAAATTCAGCTACTGCAGTTATGGCAAAACGTGTCATTGAGAGTATCCTAAAACATTTTCTTAAAGAAAAAAGTAAAGGACAACCTTTATCCCAGCAGCTTGAAATCCTGCCAAATCATGTTGAATTGGCAAAGCCGATTCAATCTCTTAGCCACCTGCTCGCAACTGATGGTTCCTTACATCGGATGCTGGAACTAGAAACGGAAATGGATTATGAGACAACTGCTTTATTAATGGATTTGCTTGAAAGCCTCATTGAATATCTTTTTGTCTTGCCTGGAAAAATTGAAGTGACACATAATAAAATTATTAAAAAATTTAATTAACAACCGCCTGTGAATCGGAGTGATTCGAAAGACATAATCTATGGGTGTCATCATATTCTCCCACAACATACACTTTCTATAGGATGAAACTTAGACCTATAGGAGGGGATGAAATGCAGTCCGAAATGCAAAAAGCGATCGTCCTGGCGGAAAATATTAATGGTTTTATTAAATTTGTTCAAAATCAAAGAAAAATAAACAATTTTAGAATTGAAAACAATAAATTATTGCAAATTAAATATCTGATTGAGGAGTATAAGTTTCAAATAGTAGCAGATGAACTCATAAGAATAAACCAGTTTGATTGGGATGAAAAATACACGCTTTACTTAGTGGACCAATTTCAAAAAGGAATTACAATTATAGACGAATATGTCGAAAATAACTACAATGAATTATTTATCATAACCGCTAGATTGTACACATTAAAAAACCTATGCAACAGCTTTAGTAAAATAGCTTCATAACCATACCATTTCCGCACATTCACTAGTGCGGTTTATTATTTTTTTTAAAGGGTATAATCAAAAGTAAAGAAAATTTTAAAAAATCTGTCCTAAGCGTATGTTTTGATAAAGGAATAAAATTAGGGGAAAATAATAAAAGTAAAAACTTGTGAATTAAAAGAGTTATGCAAAAGTATTTAAAAAGGCGGTATTCAATATGTTTAAAAACCTATTCAAAAGTAAAAAGGCAGAAGTTGATACTTCGATTTTACAGCCATTAGAAGGCGAAATTGTCCCTCTAGATGTAGTACCAGATCCAGTATTTTCTCAAAAAATGATCGGTGACGGTTTTGCTGTAAATCCAACAAACGGGACGGTTGTAGCTCCAGTAGATGGGGAAGTAATCAGTGTATTCCCGACCAAACATGCAGTAAGCATAAAGTCTTCAGATGGCAGAGAAATTTTGATTCATGTTGGTCTTGAAACCGTATCTCTAAATGGAGAAGGCTTTACTTCGTTTGTAAGTGACGGGCAGCGTGTCCAAAAAGGTCAAAAGCTGCTTGAAGCTGACTTTGAATTAATTAAAGAAAAAGTACCTTCCATTATTACACCCGTCATCTTTACCAACTTAGCAGAGGATGAAAAAGTAGTAATTGAAGGACAAGAAGTAAAAATAATTAAATAACCTATCATTCCTGAAAGAGTAAGCTTTAGAGCTTGCTCTTTTTTATTTTTAGGAAAATTTGTTTAACTAGATTCAAAAATAAACAAACATATATTATAATAAAACAAAAATAAATAAAAATATTTACCGATTTAGCAAGGGGATGAAACAAGATGAAAGTAAGTTTATTTGCAACATGCCTTGTCGATATGTTTCAAAGCAATGTTGGAAAAGCAACGGTCGAGCTCCTAGAGAAACTTGGTTGTGAAATTGAATTCCCAGAATCCCAGGTTTGCTGCGGTCAGCCAGCATATAATAGTGGCTATACAAAAGAGTCTAAAGAAGCGATGAAAAGGATGATTGATACCTTTTTAGAGGCGGAATATGTCGTTTCACCATCCGGTTCTTGTGCATTTATGTTTCATGAATATCCTCATGTTTTCAAAGGAGATCCTGTTTGGGAACCGAAAGCAAAGAAATTAGCAGAGAAAACCTACGAACTCACGCAATTTATTGTTGATGTATTAAAGGTTGAAGATGTTGGCGCTAAATTGGAAGGAAATGCAACTTTTCATACCTCCTGTCATATGACAAGACTGTTAGGAGTAAAAGAAGCTCCTATGATTTTATTGAAAAATGTAAAAGGACTTAACTTTACCGAACTGCCTGGAAAAGAACAGTGCTGCGGGTTTGGCGGCACCTTCTCGGTTAAAATGGCACAGATATCAGAACAAATGGTTGATGAAAAAGTTTGTCATGTCGAAGACACAGGTGCAGATTACCTGATTGGCGCTGATGCCGGCTGTCTGATGAATATTGGCGGTCGGATTGACCGAAAAGGTAAGCCGATAAAGGTTATGCATATTGCTGAGGTATTGAATAGTCGATGATAATTAACGAGTCTTCATGGAGCGATTATGACGCCAAAATGAAGGTGGAAAAAGAGAAAAGAGGTCTCATAAAGCGTTTATGAGACCCAAGTGAAGTTAGAACAAGAACATAGTGGTCGCATAGAGTGTTCATGAAGCCCGAATGTAAATGGAAAACGAAAAATGTGGTCTCATAGAGGTTTCATGAGACCCAAATGAAACTGGAAATTGAAAAAGTGGTCTCATAAAGTTTTCATGAGACCTACAGGAAACTGAAGGCGTTTTATATGAAGGATGGGGGATACCAAATGGCCATGAAAATAAGCAATGAACAATTTAAAGACCGTGTCGATAAAGGGATTCATGACGATTTTATGCGCGGGGCAGTTTCCGGTGCACAGGATGGAATGGGCATAAAAAGGCGACTTGTGACCGAGGAACTTGGAAACTGGGAAGACTGGCGATCACATGGAGAAGAAATCCGCCAGCATGTGCTTGAAAACTTGGATTATTATCTTGAGCAGCTTAGTGTAAATGTCGCCAAAAGAGGCGGGCATGTATTTTTTGCCCAAACAAAAGAAGAAGCAAACGAGTATATTCGTAGCGTTGTGAGGCAGAAAGATGCCAAGAAAATTGTAAAATCAAAATCCATGGTAACGGAGGAAATCAGCTTAAATACAGCTTTGGAACAAGAAGGCTGTGAGGTGATTGAAACGGACCTTGGTGAATACATTCTTCAAGTTGATGATCATGATCCTCCATCACATATTGTGGTACCGGCGTTACATAAAAACAAGGAACAAATTCGAGACGTGTTTACAGAAAAACTTGGTTATAAAAAAACGTCAAAGCCAGAAGAATTAGCCTGGCATGCCCGGGAAATGCTTCGAGAAGAATATTTATCCGCCGATATTGGTATTACCGGATGTAACTTTGCGGTGGCAGAAACGGGTTCCTTTAGTTTAGTGACGAACGAAGGAAACGCTGATTTAGTTACAGCATTGCCAAAAACACAGATTACCGTAATGGGGATGGAACGGATAGTCCCTACTTTTGAAGAAATGGAAGTATTGGTTTCACTCTTAACAAGAAGTGCTGTGGGTCAAAAGTTAACCAGTTATATCACCGTCCTTACAGGACCAAGAGAAGAATTAGATGTGGATGGACCAGAGGAATTCCACCTTGTGATTGTTGATAATGGCCGCTCCAAGATTTTAGGGGGAGAATTCCAATCAGTCTTGCAATGTATTCGCTGTGCGGCGTGCGTAAATGTGTGTCCTGTCTATCGTCATGTTGGCGGCCATTCATACGGTTCTATTTATTCAGGACCTATAGGGGCCGTGCTTTCACCGCTTCTCGGCGGTTACAATGAATTTAAAGAGCTGCCGTATGCTTCCACCCTTTGCGGGGCATGTACGGAAGTTTGTCCGGTAAAAATCCCACTGCATAACCTCCTTCATAAACATCGAGAAGTGATCGTTGAGAAGGAAGGAAAGGCACCGATATCAGAAAAACTAGCAATGAAAGCGTTTGGATTGGGGGCAGCGTCACCAACATTATACAAGATTGGGTCCAAGATTGCTCCAACCGCATTGAATCCATTTACGTCTGGAGACAAGATTTCTAAAGGCCCTGGACCATTAAAAGCTTGGACGGAAATCCGTGAGTTTCCAGCACCAAATAAAGAGAGATTCAGAGATTGGTTTAAAAACCGCGAGAAAGAGGGCAAATAACATGACTGGTACAATACAAAATCGTGATTCATTCTTAAATCAAATTGCCAGCCAGCTTGGCCGTCCCCGTATTTCTACCAAAATCGAGCGGCCAGCATGGAGATTTAGACCGCAGGATGAGGTATTAAAAGGAGCAACGCAAGATGAGTTAGTAGAAGTGTTAGCAGAGCAGTGTAAAAAAATCCATACTAGCATGTATACCACGGACCTTAAAGACTTATCATCCACTCTTCATGAGGTTGTTACTAGTTATGGCGGGGGACCAATCGTCACGTGGAAGGATGAACGGTTTTTACAATGGGGGCTTGATCCTTTACTGAAAACACAATGGCCAAGCCAGGATTTCGATGTGTATGAATGGGATTATATAAAGGGTCCAGAGAATATTACAAAAGCAGAAAAAGCGAATGTTGGAATTACGATTAGTGAAATCACATTGGCCGAGTCAGGAACAGTAGTATTATTCAGTGATCAGGATAAAGGCAGAACAGTAAGCTTTTTACCTGCGACTTATATCGCGCTGATTCCAAAAAGTACGCTAGTACCAAGAATGACACAAGCTGCACAAAAAATGAGAGAAGTTCATGAAAAAACAGGACATGTGGCTTCTTGTATCAATTTTATAACTGGACCTAGTAATTCAGCAGATATCGAATTAAATTTGGTGGTTGGCGTTCATGGGCCAGTAAAGGCTTCTTATATCGTGATTAATGATTTATAACCGAATTACAAAGGAGCGATTTCCTTGAAAGTAGGATTTATTGGAACTGGATGGTTTGCCAAAACACATGCAGCTATATTAGCAGGCATAGATGGAATAGAGGTAACAGCATTTTGTGGTACAAGTATGGAAAAGGCTGAAAAAGAAGCAAGAAACTGGTCAAATGCAAAGGGTTTTACAAATGTTGACGAGATGCTAGATAAACAAAAACTCGACGCTGTTTATATTTGTGTACCACCAATGGCGCATAGCGAGATAGAGTATGCTTTGATAGATAGGAACATTCCCTTTTTTGTAGAAAAGCCACTAGGTATAGATGAACAACCGTTTGAAATTGCAAAGAAAATAGATGAAACAGGTCTCATTACATCGGTTGGCTACCACTGGCGTTATAAAGAAACCACAAAGAAAGCCTTATCCTTACTTGATAACCGTAAAGTTGGGATTGCCCTTGGCTATTGGATGGGAGATATGCCCATGGTTCCTTGGTGGAGAGATGTAAATAAATCTGGGGGACAATTTGTTGAGCAGACTACACATATTGTAGATCTTTTACGTTTCCTGTGCGGTGAAATTACGGAAGTTTATGCTGCCTATGGCAGTGCAATCATGCAGGAAAAGGTTGACGGAACCACTGTGTCAGATGTGGGCAGTGTCACAATGAAGCTGCAGAATGGCATGGTTGCAACGATATCAAATACCTGTATCCTGAATCATTCAAATAAGGTAGGTTTGGATTTATTTACAGAAGAAGGAATCATCGAGCTGCGAAATGAGCTCTTAAGAGAAATCAAAGGTAAACAAATACTAGAACATAAAGACCAAGGAAATCCATATATTGAAGAAAATAAGATATTTCTTGAAGCAGTTAAAACCGGTAACATAGAAAAAATATTATCAGACTACAAAGATTCTCTAAAAACGTACCAAGTTACTCTTGCAGCCAATCAATCAGCAATGAGCGGGCAGCCAATAAGATTGGAATTATAATAAAAGAACGAAAGTCGACAAGTCTATTTGCTTGTCGACTTTTTATATAGGCAGGTGTTGATTTTTTTCACAAAAACCTGATGAAGGACAAATCTTATTGGGAACTCTTCAGATTTGTCTCTCATCAACCTAATGAAGGACAAATCTCAATGGGAACTCTCCAGATTTGTCTCTCATCAACCTTATGAAGGACAAATCTCAATAGGAGCTCTCCAGATTTGTCTCTCATCAACCTTATGAAGGACAAATCACATTGGGAACTCTCCAGATTTGTCTTTCATCAACCTTATGAAGGACAAATCTCATTGGGAACTCTTCAGATTTGTCTCTCATCAACCTTATGAAGGACAAATCACATTGGGAACTTTCCAGATTTGTCTCTCACCAACCTTATGAAGGACAAAACTCATTGGGAACTCTTCAGATTTGTCTCTCATCAACCTATGACGGAAAAATCCCGCTCAGAACTCTCCAGATTTGTCCTTCGTTGACCTTTTATACAGTTGTACTAGAAATCAACAATCAAAATTTAACAAAGCTTTTCATATAAAAATCAAAAAAATAAAAGATTTATAAGTTTACTATTCAAAAACAAACAAACATATAATATAATAAAACACAAGATAACAAACATAATTACAAACAAACGGGGGAACTAATCAATGGTTAAGAATTTATGGGAAAGTGAAAAAGCTTCACAAGTAGCAAAAGGGGTAGAAGAATTAGTGTATCGTTCCAATTTGATTGGAACCGATCGTGCCGTATGTAACTGGGGTGGCGGCAATACTTCCATGAAGACAACGGAAAAAGATTTCCGTGGACGTGATATTGAGGTTATGTGGGTTAAGGGAAGCGGCTCTGATTTAGCAACGATGAAGGCTCAAAACTTTACGGGTCTTAATTTAGAGGATATTCGTCCATTATTCGAACGTGATGAAATGACAGATGAAGATATGGTGGCATATCTTTCACATTGTATGATTGACAGCAAGCATCCAAGAGCTTCAATCGAAACGTTATTACACGCTTTCTTACCATTCAAGCATGTTGACCATACACACCCAGACGCCATTATCAGCCTTTGCTGTGCAGACAACGGCAAGCAGATTGCAGAAGAGATTTTTGGAAATCGTTTTGTTTGGGTACCCTATGTACGCCCTGGCTTCGCACTTTCAAAAATGATCGCAGAAGGCGTAAGAAACAATCCAAATGCTGAATTAGTATTAATGGAAAAACACGGACTGGTTACTTGGGGAGAAACTTCAGAAGAGTCTTATGCAAAAACAATCGAAATTATCAATGAAGCGGAAAGCTTTATCAATGCAAAATCAAATGAAGAAACTGCTTTTGGCGGTCAAAAATATCAATCTCTTTCCGATGAAGAAGCAACTAGTATCCTAGCAAAGGTTATGCCAATCATCCGTGGTGAAGTAAGTGAAGAAAAGAAAATGCTCTTAACGTATGATCGCGGGGAAGATGTGCTTCAATTTGTTAACAGCTATCAGGCTCCTGAACTTTCACAAATCGGAGCAGCATGTCCAGACCATTTAGTTCACACAAAAATGGTTCCACTCTACATCAATTGGGATCCGCAAACAAAAGATGTTGAAAGCTTAATCGCAAGCATTAAGGAAGGAGTTGCAAGTTTCAAAGAAGGCTACAAAGCTTACTTCGAACGCAACAAAAATGAAGGCGACAAAATGTTTGAACCAGCTCCACGTGTTATTTTAATTCCTGGAGTAGGTATGGTAAATTCCGGTAAGGATGTAAATAACTCAAGAGTAAGCGGTGCACTGTACCACCGTGCGATTGCGGTGATGAAGGGTTCTACCACTCTAGGAAACTTTGTTTCTTTAAGTGAAAACGAATCTTATAATGTGGAATACTGGCCATTAGAATTATACAAATTGACCCTTGCTCCTGCTGAAGCTGAATTTTCTCGTAAAGTAGCCTTCATCACTGGTGGTGCAGGCGGTATCGGCAGTGCAACTGCCCGTCGTTTAGTATCTGAAGGAGCTCATGTTGTGCTGGCAGATTTAAATCTTGAAGGTGCAGAAAAAGTAGCAGCCGAAATTAACGAGCAATACGGTGCTAATCGTGCCCTTGCGGTTAAGATGGACGTTACAAGTGAAGAGCAAGTACAAGCTGCATTTGATCAAACAGCTCTTACTTTTGGCGGCGCAGACATTATCGTTAACAATGCAGGTCTTGCTACATCTAGTCCATTTGACGAAACTACTCTTAAAGAGTGGAACTTAAATATGAATGTTTTAGGAACTGGCTATTTCTTAGTGGCACGTGAAGCATTCAAGCAAATGAAGGGTCAAGGAATCGGCGGTAACATGGTATTTATCGGATCTAAAAACTCTGTGTACGCTGGTAAAAATGCTGCAGCATACAGCTCTGTTAAAGCACTTGAAACACACTTAGCAAGATGTATCGCAGCAGAAGGCGGCGAGTTTGGAATACGTGTTAACTCTGTTCTGCCAGATGCAGTCCTTCAAGGTTCAGCCATTTGGGGATCAAGCTGGCGTGAGGAACGTGCGGCAGCGTACGGAATCCACCCAGATCAATTAGAAGAACACTATCGTAAACGAACGACATTACTAGTAAATATCTATCCAGCAGACATTGCTGAATCCATCGCATTCTTTGCTTCATCAAAATCTGATCGAACAACAGGATGTATGTTAACGGTTGATGGCGGGGTTCCAGCTGCGTTTACAAGATAAGAGATTTAAGCCAACAAAAAGAAATGAAGTGGATTTGCTCACTTCATTTCTTTTTTATTTTCCATATCTCATATAGGAATTAGTTCCTAGTGTGTAATAGGAATTTATATTCAATTTTGTTGAAGCACTGAATTTTAAACATTATTAACTGTTTTTCTTATAACTGAAAATCAAGCTATGGCGCTAATATAAGTATGAAAACGCTGTCAATATAACGCAAAAGGGGATGGTTTCAGAGAAATCAAAGCTAGGTTAGTAGATAAAAATACAGGGTATAGGGAGGAAAGTTTTTGAAAATGAAGCGGAGAAATTCAAGAAAGTATGTTGCCGTTTTTCTTAGTTTATTATTACTACTAGCCTTGGTTCCCGCTGGGCCAATACAAGTATCGGCGGAAGAACCAGCACTTTCAAAAAAGTTTGACTTTGGAACACCAACAAGTTCCGTCAAAGATGGCTATACAAAAGTTTCTTCAGAAACAGCTTATTCAGCAGAAACAGGCTACGGTTTTGCTGATATCTCCAAGGTAACCTCACAAGATCGATCAACATCAGACTCCTTGAAATCAGATTTTATTACAACAACAGAGACTTCCTTTAACGTTGACCTGCCAAATGGTGATTATTTGGTCACTGTCATTGCTGGCGACAATAACGATACGACAAATGTAGGCATTAAGGCTGAAAATATCCAAAAGGTTCAAAATACTGATGTGAAAAATGGTGAATTTATTGAACGTAAGTTTGAAATTGCCCTAATAGACGGACAATTAAATGTTGAATTTACTGGTGCAAACCCAAAAGTAAACGGATTAACCATTGAGAAACTTCCGGAAAGAACAGCAGGAGAACTTCCCATCGTTTATATTGCTGGAGACTCAACGGTTCAGACTTATGATGAATATTGGCGACCAGAAGCTGGCTGGGGTCAAATGATTCCTCGCTTTTTTAGCTCGGATGTAACCTTTAAGAACCACGCTATTGGCGGAAGAAGTACAAAGTCTTTTATCAATGAAGGCCGCTTAGATAACGTGTTAAGAGAAATAAAACCAAACGACTTTTTCTTAATCCAATTTGGTCATAACGATGCAACCATCAGTATTCCTGAACGATATGCATCTGTCCCAGATTATAAAAATTATTTAAAAACGTATATTAATGGTGCTCGTCAGCGGGGAGCGGTTCCCATTCTAGTGACCCCGGTTGGCAGACGTGATTTTAATGCAGCAACAGGAAAGTTTAATGTCAGCTTCCCTGAGTATGTGCAGGGTATGAAAGACGTAGCGGCAGAAATGAATGTAAATGTGGTTGACTTAAGTGCACGAAGTGTTGCCTACTACGATACCATTGGGCCTGAGGGAAGTCTATCTGTATTTTTACATACAGACCCGGGTGTTTATGCTGCATTTCCAAATGGTTCACAGGATAATACACACTTCCAAGAATACGGAGCAATCCAGCTCGCTCGTCTGGTTTCAGATGAAATTAAAAATCTGAATATTTCGCTTTCTCAGTATGTTACGGGTATCGAACCTCCAGCTATCTTTCCAGCGAAACCAGCTGACGTGGCGGTAAGCAGCATTAGTAACGCAGGTGCGCTTGTCACGTGGAAAGTTGTTGAAGGTGCAGACATCTATAGGGTTTACCGTAAATTATCAACTGACAGCGAATATAAATTGATCGGAACTTCTACTATTTCTCAACTGAATATCACAGGAATGGAAGAAGGAAAAACATATGATGTAGTGGTTTCTGCTATAAATGGTAAAGGAGAATCAGAATTATCGGATGCAAAACAATTCACAACGAAGAAAGCTACGTTAAAATTTGACTTTGGTTTAGCAGGTAATCCAATTGCCGAAGGTTATACAGGTGTCAATTTATCCACCATATACACCGCTGAAAGAGGTTATGGAATCGTTGATTCAAAAGGGATGATTGGCCGTGACCGCGGTACCGGTGGAGATCTTCTTCGCGACTGGCTGGGCTATTTTAATGTTGGCTGGAAATTTAATGTCGATTTACCAAACGGGCTTTATGCATTAAAAGTCTATGTTGGTGATTTCACAGGAAGTGCCAGAACAACTCTAGCGGTGGAAGGTCAGGATTATGGTACAATTTCTGCACCTAAAAATAACTATACAACTAAAGTTGTATCACAGGTATCCGTTAAAGATGGTCAAATGAATTTTAATTTTGCTGGTTCAACAGCCATTGTAAACGGTGTTGAAATAACCCCCATTTTGATAGCCCCGTCCGAACTTAAATTGGATGAGAAATCGTTGGATGCGGAAAATCCGCTTGTGACTCTATCTTGGAAAGCAGTTGAGGATGCGGTTAAATATAATGTTTACCGTAAAGTGGCAGGCACAAGTGAGTTTACCCTAGCCGGCAGCAGCACAACAACATCCTACACGGATAAAAGTGTAGATGTAGGCATGGAATATGAGTATGTGGCAACAACCGTTGACAATGCTAATGTGGAAACCGATCCTTCACTGTCTTTAAAGGTAGTAATGGTGGATCCAACACACCCAGTTCCAGCAGCACCAGACCACTTAAAGGTAGGCGAAGTAAACAAGAATGACCTTACAATAAGCTGGGATAAGGTAGTAGGAGCGATAACGTACAATGTATATCGTTCTAATAAGGAAAAAGGAACGTATGAACTCATTGGTAAAACCAAAACAACATCCTACAAAGATGAAAGTGTGTTAACAACGATTCCTTATTTTTATAAGGTTGCAGCTGTTAATGCTGGCGGTATTTCAAAACAGTCTGAAATTTTGAAAACACCAGCAGTAACCAAACTTAAAAGACAAATGGAAGAGCTTGACCGGGCACCAGTTGCCATGAAATCAGAAGAAGGTGTTTTTGTCAGCTGGAGAATGCTTGGAACAGATCCTGAAAGCATTAGCTTTAACATTTACCGTGATGGTGAAAAGATTAATGCTAAACCAATTGCAGCCAGCACCAACTACGTTGATAAGGATGGGAAAGCTGAATCCATTTATGAGGTTCGTGCGATCCTTGACGGCAAAGAAAGAAAAACAAAGGATACTACGAAGGTATTGAATCAAAATTACTTTGATATTCCGCTTAACAAACCAGCAGAAGGCGTGACACCACTTGGTGATCCATATTCCTACCGTGCGAATGATTCAAGTGTTGGTGACCTAGATGGAGATGGAGAGTATGAATTGGTGATAAAGTGGGATCCAACCAATTCCAAGGATAACTCTCAAGCAGGCTATACAGGCAATGTATATGTAGATGCCTATGAAATGGATGGTACCTTAAAGTGGCGAATTGATTTAGGAAAAAATATTCGTGCAGGTGCACACTACTCACCATTCCTTGTTTATGATTTTGATGGAGATGGTAAAGCTGAGATTGTTTTCAAAACGGCAGATGGAACGAAAGACGGGCAAGGTACAGTTATCGGCAGAGCAGAAACGGACCACCGTAACAGTACAGGTTACGTTCTCCAGGGTGCAGAGTACTTGACTGTATTTGACGGAGTTACTGGAAAAGCACTGGATACAACGGATTATGAACCAGCCCGAGGAGACGTAGGTGCCTGGGGTGACACATACGGTAACCGAGTTGACCGATTCCTGGCAGCTGTTGCTTATCTAAATGGTGAGACACCAAGCATTATTATGGCACGTGGATACTATACGCGATCAGTTCTTGCTGCATACACCTTTAAAAATGGCAAATTGACAAAACAGTGGATCTTTGACTCTAACGATGAAGGTCAAAGAGATTATGCTGGTCAAGGGTATCATAATTTAAGCGTGGCGGATGTCGACACAGACGGTAAAGACGAAATTGTGTATGGCCAAGCAGTAATTGATGATAATGGAAAAGGGCTGTATACAACAGGTTTAGGACATGGGGATGCTCAGCATGTAAGTGATCTTGATCCTACAAGACCAGGACTTGAAGTATTTGCTGTTCAAGAGCATAAAGAAGGTCCATACGGATATGACATGCGCGACGCGGAAACGGGTGAAATCCTCTGGGGTGTGAAAACAGGCCAAGATACTGGTCGAGGAGTGTCAGCGGACATTGACCCTAGGTACGAGGGTGCAGAAGCGTGGGCAATCTCAGGTGCTTGGAACAGTAAAGTCGGCGGAATTCATACGGCAAAAGGTGAAAAAATCTCCGAGAACATTCCTTCGAGTAATTTTGCGATTTGGTGGGACGGTGACTTGTCTCGCGAGTTAGTCGATCATAAATGGGATGACGCAGCATTAACAGGCGTTGGAACGATTGATAAGTGGGACTATGAAAATAGTAAGTTGGTAAATATCCTTACCGCTGATGGAACACAATCTAATAACGGCACAAAAGGAAATCCTGTGCTGCAGGCAGATTTGTTTGGTGACTGGAGAGAAGAAATCATTTGGAGAACCGATGATAGCAGTGCTTTAAGGGTATACATGACTACGGAGGAAACCGACAATAGAATATACACCTTAATGCATGATTCTCAATATCGTTTATCGATTGCGTGGCAAAACGTCGGCTATAACCAGCCGCCGCATACCAGTTTCTTCCTTGGAACAGGGATGGAGAAACCTCCTGCACCGAGCATCGATGTAGTAGAAATACCAGATGTAAATGCACCAGAAACAGAAAGTGAAGTTATCGGGGAAGTACAGAAAGGATGGTATCATAACTCGGTTACAGTGAACTTGAATGGATATGACTATCAGTCTGGTATGAAAGCAACCTATTATTCATTAAATGGATCCGTAGAACAGGAAGGCAATACGGTAACGATAACAGAAGATGGCAAACATGTTCTTGAATATTGGAGTGAGGACCAGGCAGGTAATATTGAACAAAAAAAATCAGTTGCTATTAACATTGATAAAACTGCTCCGGAAATCATCTTCTCGGTCGAGGACGGTACACAATTCACAGTAGACCAACAAATTAGCATTACTTGTAAAGCAACAGATGCTCTATCAGGAGTCGCTTCATCAACATGTGAAGATGTTTCTGTACCGGCATACGAGCTTGGTCTAGGAGGCCATACGTATACGGCAGAAGGGGAAGATGTTGCTGGCAACCATTCTGTGAAATCTGTTACGGTCAATGTTATTGTTAACTTTGACAGTCTTGGAGAACTTACAAAAATGTTCCTAACTGGATATGGCATTGAAAATTCTCAAGCAAATTCTTTAGAAATAAGTAATAAAGGAAACTCTTACATTGCTAAACTAGAAGCAGCCAAAGAAGCTGATGAACGAGGTAATAATAGTGCTAGAGACGGACAACTAAAAGCCTTTATCAATGAGGTTAAAGCTAAAACGAATACTGACTTCACAGATAATCAGGCACAAATATTAATTGAATTTGCAGAAGTATTAATGAAATAATAAGCAGGTCCCAAAGTGGTCTCCATTTTGGGATCTGTTTTATTTAAAATTCCGAATGATTTTGTAATAAACTTAGTTTATGCGATAGACAAACTAAGTTTCTCTAGCTATAATAAAAATAAAATTAACGTATTTATTTTACAAGATTACTAAAATCATTACCTATTATTTATTTAACTGAAAGCGTTAACATGGGGCGAAAAGTATACAAATTAAAATGTGCTGGCAGTTTATGACTACCAGCACATTTTAAATATTTGATGATACACACAATTAAATAACTTCAGATGATAGCTTAATTAATTCATATTAATTGGAGGGGAATATATGTCAAGATTAGTGGAAATGCAGGAAGGTTCATTTTATACAGGGCAATATCGCAACCTATTTAAAGAAATTGGAAAAACAGATGAAGAAATCTCAACTAGAATTCAACAAAATTGGGAAGAGTTATTTAATGGAAATGAAGATACAAGAATCTACTATCCTGTTGGCGAAGATTTAGGGTACATGTTGGATACAGGAAACCTGGATGTACGGACTGAGGGCATGTCATATGGAATGATGATGGCTGTACAAATGGACAATAAAGATGTTTTCGACCGCTTGTGGAAGTGGACGATGATGAACATGTATATGACAAGCGGAGAAAACGCCGGCTATTTTGCCTGGTCCTGTAACCCAGACGGTTCAAAGAGAGCTTATGGTCCTGCACCTGATGGGGAAGAATTTTTTGCAATGGCATTGTTTTTTGCCTCACACCGCTGGGGAGATGGTGCTGCGCCTTTTGATTACAGCATTCAAGCAAGAGACTTACTTAGGACTTGTATACATAAAGGTGAAAATGGTGAAGGATATCCAATGTGGAATCCTGAGAATAAACTCATTAAATTCATACCTAACTGTGAGTATTCCGATCCATCTTATCATTTACCTCACTTTTATGAACTATTTGCACTTTGGTCTTACGAGGAAGATCAGCCATTTTGGAAGGAAGCAGCTGTTGCCAGCAGGGAGTATTTAAAAATTGCTTGTCATCCAATAACAGGCTTGGCGCCGGAGTATGCGTATTATGATGGAACGCCACACAATGTAAATGGTTATGGGCATTTCTTCAGCGACTCCTATCGTGTTGCAGCAAACATCGGGCTGGATTTTGAGTGGTTTAGAGGAGATGAGTGGGAGCGGCAAGAAGCAAATAAAATTCAAGCCTTCTTTGCGGACAAAGCCCCTGCTGACTATCGTAGATACACGATTGCCGGTGAACCATTCGAAGAAAAATCTCTTCATCCTGTTGGTTTGCTTGCAACCAACGCCATGGCTTCTCTAGCGGCTGATGATATTGAGGGTAAAAAATGGGTGGAATTGTTGTGGAATACTCCGGTTAGAACTGGGGTTAGAAGATACTATGATAACTGCTTATACTTCTTTAGTATTTTAGCTTTGAGTGGCAACTATAAAATTTGGATGCCAAATGAATAGATTAATAAAAAGAAAGGTCCGCAAGGTTTTATTTTGCGGGCCTTCTCTATAAATGGAATAGTATTAATTATTCTTTGATAAATTCCTAAATACATATTAAGCGTGTAAAAAATAGGAGAGTGACGGAAATGAACAAAGTTTTATTAGTAGATGATGAAATGTATTTCCGCAAAGGATTAAGAAATTTAATAAATTGGGAAGATTGTGGCTTTAAGGTAGTCGGAGAAGCCGCAAACGGCGAAGATGCCCTTAAGATGATCCATGATTTAAACCCGGACCTTGTGATTACAGATATCCGTATGCCTGTACTTGATGGAATTGGACTCATTAAACAAGCCATAGAAATAGAGGGAATTCAAACTAAATATATTGTTATCAGTGGATATAGTGATTTTAAATATGCACAACAAGCATTAAGGTACGGAGTTCACGATTTTGTATTAAAGCCAATTGAACAAGATGAAATTGAACAAACACTTAGAGTACTATCAAAAACGTTAAACGAGGAAAAAAAGCTTCAGGAACAAAGGCTGGAAGATCAAGTAAAAATAGTGTTTCATCATCTTTTGTCTGGAGAGGTAGAGGAGTATGATTCCAAAGACCTTTTAAAACTCCTTTCCCTTGGAAACCCAAGCGAGTTTTTTTACCTAATGGTTGAAGTAAATGGAGTGTATGAGTCTAGCAAGATAAGACAAGTAAAATCTACATTAGCCGATGTAATTCGAAATGTTTGTGAACGCAAAGAAAGAATCTGTATTCAAGAGATATCAAATGGTGTATTGGGTGTGTTAATTACCTCCAATCACTTATCAAGGTTTCAAATGAGCCTAAAGAAATTGATTACTTGGGTAAGGAAAGAACTGACGAACAGGATCCCCAAGAATTTTACATTTTATGTTGGTGAAGGAGTATCAAGCCTTTCTTTGTTAAAAGATTCCTACGAAACGGTGGAAAAGGTACAGCAGCATAAATATGCAAATAACGAAGATGGACTCCTTTTCTTTGAAAAGATTGTAGATAAACCAATTACCTTTGCGGAGCTGGACGAAACAGTATATCATCCATTAATTGAACAAATTGAAGAAGAATCTACATCTATGATTCTGCATTCAATAGACGTACTTTTTCAGTCTCTTGTCTCAAAGAAACTATCTCAAACTGCAGTTCTTGCTACACTTACTAGTTTTATACAAAATGTTCATAAAATTATTACGAAGATGGGAGGAGATCCTTCAAGTTTACAATCGTATCGGGTTATTTTTTACCTGCAAAATTACCCATTGACCATAACTCAAATAAAGGAATTGATTATTGGTTTTGTAGTTGAGTGTAAAGATGAAATTTCTAATTTGAGGAAGCAGACTGCAAATGGTGAAGTTCACAAAATAAAACAATATATTGACTTACATTACCATGAGAATATTAGCTTAAAAACCATTGCTTCTAAGTTTTTTATGAATCCAGTATATTTGGGGCAATTGTTTAAGAAAACATATGGAATCTACTTTAAGGATTATCTCCTGCAAGTAAGAATTAACGAGGCAAAAAAGCAGCTGCGCCAATCCGAAAAAAGAATTTATGAAATAGCAGAAAGCGTTGGATTCAATAATACGGATTATTTTGTCACTATTTTCGGAAAGTTAGAGAAAATCACACCATCTGAGTATCGGAATAAATTAATAAACCATAGAAAAGTGATAAAAAAATGAGTAGGTCAACCCGAAGTTTTCATAATATTCGTTTAAAAAACAAAATGTTGATCATGTACTTTTTTGCTGTATTCATTCCAATCGTATTAACAAATGTAATCTTTTATATTGTTACAATTGAAAATGTTAAAAAACAGCAAATGGATGATAGCACATTGGCATTGCAGCAGATTAATAATGAATTTAAAAGGATTATTGACGAGGCTGTAGGAATATCTTCTTCCTATTATACTAACTTAAATTTAAATCTATTTTTAGAAACGGATTATATGTCAGATATAGAATATATCGAAAGACATTATAGTTTTTTAAGGAATCTCAATCAGACTAACCCATTAAATCCATCTATTAACAGCATTCGCTTTTATACGGATAACCAAACAGTGATCTATTCTGGCGGGGTTTATCCAATTGACAGCCTTGAACAATCAATACACTTCAAGGATGAGCTTACTAAAAGTAATGGCTCGCAAATACTGATTGATACACCTTCAAATAAAAATTTAGAAACCTTTAGTATTATCCGTAATTTGGATTACTTTTATAAAGATAAACAAAAATTTGTGAAGGTTGAACTAAATTCCTCAGCGATAAGAGGCATCTTTAACAACGTAACTTTTAAAGGGGATGTATACTTACTAAATGAAAGAGGAGAGATTGAATACACAACCAATCGTTTCTTAACACATTCGGATAAGTCTGTTAATTTTAATCAAATAAATAAAGAGAAGAATCAGGTTACCATCCGTACGAAACTAAATAGCGGTTCTTATTTAAACGACTGGACAATTGTAGGTACCATATCGGAAGAAACAATGCTTACAACGGTTAATAAATCTAAACTCTTTATTTTCTTGCTGGCATGCATAAACTTCTTAGCACCAACTATTATTATTGTGATTATTTCTAGATCATTTTTGATTCGATTACATCGGATTTTACGCCATGTAAAGAGGATGGAAAACCAAAACTTTGAGCTAATTGATGACCAGGAATTTGAAGATGAAATTGGTCAATTAACAAGTGAATTTAATCGAATGACTAAAAAAATCAAGGATTTAATCAACGATGTGTTATTAGTTAATATTCAAAACAAGGATTTAGAAATTAAACGAAACCGGGCACAGTTAAGTGCACTGCAAAGCCAAATCAATCCTCATTTTTTATTTAACGCTTTAGAAACCATTCGAATGAGAAGCTTAATGAAGGAGGAAAAAGAAACCGCGAAAATCATTCATAATATGGCTAAAATTTTTAGAAACTCCCTGACGTGGGGGAGGGACTTTGTACCAATTAGGGATGAAATAAATTTAATTATTAGTTTTTTAGAAATTCAAAGATATAGATTCGGAGATAAATTGGATTATGAAATTCATGTGGATGAATCTACAGAAGAATATAAAATTCCCAATATGGCCATTTTACCATTTATAGAAAACGCAAGCATTCATGGAATTGAACCATTGAAGGAAAATGGCAAAATTAATCTATCAATTTCTTTAAAAGATAATCTCCTAACCTGTGTTATTAAAGATAATGGGGTTGGAATGACGGGAGGGAAGAGAAAGCAATTATTAGCATCATTAAAAAATGAGGAAGATATAGGGGAGAATGTTGGAATTAAAAATGTTTATTATCGCTTGAATCTATACTATCCGGATCAGTTCTATTTTAATATTGATAGTCATCTAGACTATGGAACAATCATCACCATTCAATTGCCACTTCAGATAGATAGCCAAATACACGGCAATTTAGAAAAAAACCTATACTTTATTAAATAACATCTATAGTTTTTAGGTAGTGAGAAAAAGCTATTCCATTCTATAATGAAAGTGCTTTCATAAAAGAAATGGGGGGTAAGCAAATGTTTAAGAGTAAGATTTTTATGGTGCTTCTAATGTTTGTGCTGCTAGTGTCTGTAGCAGGATGCACAAAAGACGAAAGTTCAAGTGGTAAAGCAAGTAAATCAGGTGACTCAAAGGAACCAGTAACATTCAGTTATTACAATGCAGCAAGCCCTGGTAAAGATATGAATACGAACGAAACAGTGATTGGGAAAGAGCTCGAAAAACAAACTGGGGTAAACTTTAAGGTAGAATATGCTGTCGGTGATATTAACACTAAAATTGGTACAATGATTGCAAGCGGTAAGTATCCAGATCTATTAGTTCCAGATGCTGCTTTACCCAAAGTATTAGATGCAGGTGCTTTTATTGAGCTTAATGATTTAATCGACAAACATGCCCCAAATATTAAAAAACTATATGGTCCATATTTAAATAGAATGAAAGATAAAGATGGAAAAATTTTCTTTATTCCTATGGAAGCTAGCCAAGGATTTATTGCTAACCCTAATATTGACCAAGGTGCATTTTGGGTTCAACGTGCAGTATTAAAAGAAGCTGGCTATCCTAAAATTAAAACTCTTGATGAATATTTTAAGTTAATTGAAGATTACCAAAAGAAGCATCCAGAGGTAGAAGGAAAATCAACAATTGGGTTTACAGCTTTAACTTATGACTGGAGATTCTTTGCTCTATCAAATACTCCTAACCATCTAGCGGGTTACCCAAATGATGGCGGCGTACAGGTTGATATGAAAACACATGAAGCTAAGGTTTACGGAAACAATGATGACACAAAACGTTATTTAAAAGAATTAAATGAGTTAAATAGCAAAGGATTGTTTGACAAGGAAGCGTTTGTTGGTAACTATGATGAATACCTTGCAAAGTTAACATCTGGACGTGTACTAGGGTTCTTTGACTACGGATGGCAAATTGGACAAGCAGAAGATAATCTTAAAAATGCCGGTGTTGATGATAAGCGTTATATGGCTTTACCAATTACATTTGATGAAAATACAAAAGATCAATATTTAGATCCACCATCATTTGTATCTAACCGTGGTGTTGGTATTACTGTTAGTGCAAAGGATCCTGTTCGTATCATTAAGTATTTGGACAATATGGTCAAAGAAGAAAACCAAAAACTAATTCTGTGGGGAATTAAAGGCGAAACTTATGAAGTAAATGATGAAGGTCGTTTCCATCGTACAGAAGAACAAATTGCTAAAACATCTGATGAGAAATTTAGAGAAGATTTTGGTTCTAAGATTTATGAATGGGGCTGGCCTCGTGGAAATGGACTTTACGCCGATGGTAATGCTTGGGAGCCAAGAAGGCAAGCAGAAGTTGCTCAAATGTCCTACACAGACGGAGATAAAAAATTGCTAGAAGCATATGGAGTTCAAGTGTTCTCTGACCTTTTTGCCAAGCCGGAGGATCGTCCTTGGTATCCAGCTTGGAGTGTACAACTTGAAGAGGGATCAAAGGAACAAATATTCTCTCAAAGACAAACAGATTTGCAAAAGAAATATTATCCTAAATTAGTTTTAGCGAAACCTTCAGAATTCGAATCCATTTGGACAGAGTATAAGAAAGAATATAATGCTCTGGATGTAAAGGTTTACGAGGAGACGATGACCAAGGAAATCAAAAAGCTAATTGACCTAGCTAAGTAATAGAAAAAGAGGAGAAGGCCGATATTGCCAAATTGGCTTTTCGGCTTTCTCCTTTATATAACATTAATCCTCAAGATCATAAGCCGCACCTTGGCGTCAGGTGTGTGAATGATTATTCTGAGGTGTGGCTTATGATGATGATTTTATAATGTTTGCTTACTAAAGAGGAGGGGGTAAATATGCAAATGGAGTCAAGAGTAACAGAGGAGGGAATCGATACCTCCATATTGGTTCAGCCAAAAAAATCTAAGGAAATATTTATTAAGAAAATGATGACACAAAAAGCATTGATTGCAATGAGTTTTCCATTTTTGATATGGTTATTCATTTTCAAATACATTCCATTGTGGGGTTGGTCAATTGCTTTCCAGGATTTTAAACCTGCTAAAAGTCTGCTTGACCAGGAATGGATTGGGCTTGAACATTTTAAATTTTTATTTACTGACCCTAATTTTTACCGCGTGCTGCGTAACACACTTGGTATGAGCACCATTAACCTAGTTTTAGGTTTTGTCACTGCAATTGGTCTTGCCCTCCTATTAAATGAAATTAGACATGCTAAGTTTAAAAAATTGGTCCAAACGATTAGTTATATGCCCCATTTTATTTCGTGGGTAGTTGCAGCTAGTATCATCTCTTACTCTCTTTCCCTTGATAACGGTATCGTCAATATCGTCTTATTAAAATTAGGGATCGTCGATGAACCCATTCTATGGCTTGGTAAGGAAACGTGGTTTTGGGGAATCAATGGGGTATCCGATATTTGGAAAAATGTGGGATGGAATACCATCATTTATTTAGCTGCTATTACAATGATTGACCCTGAGCAATATGAGGCAGCTGATATTGACGGTGCTACTAGGTTACAGCGTATCCGATATATCACATTGCCTTCTTTAAAACCAACTATCATTATTTTGATGATCATGAATTTAGGATATATCTTAGAATCAGGCTTTGAGGCTCAATATCTATTAGGAAATCCATTAAATCTCGCCTATTCGGAAAACTTGGATATTTATGTATTAAAATACGGGATTTCATTAGGTAACTTCTCGCTTGCCACTGCTGCAGGAATATTTAAGACGGTCGTTAGTTTCATTTTCTTATTTACAGCAAACCATATTGCCAAACGCTTTGATCAGCCAAGGCTTTTCTAGGAGGGATTTTTATGGGGAAAAAACGACTTTTTAAAGCAACCAGGTATCATTCAGGACCAGGTGATTATATTTTTGATGTTTTTAATTACACGTTTATGGTTTTCCTTTGTGTTGTAATGTTGTATCCGTTTCTAAACCAAATGGCGGTTTCTTTAAATGATGCAAATGATTCCATAAAAGGCGGAATTTTTCTCTGGCCTAGAGAATTTACTTGGGCAAATTATCAACATGTATTTGGTGAGGCTAGCATCATACAATCATTCGTGATTTCAGTTTTACGAACGCTCATCGGAACATTGACTTCCGTCCTTGGTACTGCAATGGTTGCTTATACCATTAGCCGCAAGGATTTCGTGTTTAAAAAATTTGTGACCATCGCCTTTGTTCTAACGATGTATTTCAATGGAGGACTAATTCCAAACTATTTGCTAATCAAGGAACTAAATTTATTAGATAGCTTTTGGGTATATATTTTACCTGGTATCATTGGAGTATTTAATCTTATTGTTATTCGGTCATTTATTGAGGGAATTCCTGAGAGTTTATTCGAATCAGCAAAAATTGATGGGGCAGGAGATTTTACTATTTTCATTAAAATTGTACTCCCATTATCAATGCCGGTCTTAGCTACTGTTTCATTATTTGTTGCCGTTTATCAATGGAATTCATGGTTTGATGTTTTCTTGTATAATTCTTCTGTTCCAGAATTAAGTACTTTGCAATATGAACTTATGAAAATTCTACAGAACTCAAACGCGTCAATGTCAGGTAAAACTGCCGCAGATGCTTTTGCGAGTAGTAATTCTTCTGCAAACTCAGTAACACCTACTTCCATTAGAGCAACCATGACCATTATTGCGAGTTTACCAATCATCATGGTTTATCCATTCCTGCAAAAATATTTCGTAAAAGGATTAACATTAGGCGGAGTAAAAGGTTGAAAAAAGAATCAGGTGAGTTCTCTCATCTGATTTTTTTAATAAAATTATCGAATTAAGGAGAGATACATAATGGTGAAAACGACAGTAGAAGTTCCTTCTTTATCAAAGGTGTATGAAGCATCTTTTCATATTGGTGCCGCAGTGAATGTAAGAACGATAGAGTCACAAAAAGATTTACTAAGAAAACATTTTAATAGTATTACAGCCGAAAATGATATGAAATTCATTGAAATTCAACCTGTTGAGGGACAGTTTACGTTTGAAAAAGCTGATCAATTGGCTGCCTTTGCGAAGGAAAATGGAATGAAGATGCGCGGGCATACATTAGTCTGGCATAATCAGACGCCTGAATGGGTATTTGAAGGCGCTGATAGAGAAACACTTTTACAACGAATGAAGGAACATATTACTGCGGTAATGAACAGATATAAAGGGACAATTTTCTGCTGGGATGTGGTAAATGAAGCGGTAACGGATGAGGGTCCAGAATTATTACGTTCTACAAAATGGTTAGAAATAATCGGAGAAGATTATATCGAAAAAGCATTTGAATTTGCACATGAGGCAGACCCGGACGCCCTGCTTTTTTACAATGACTATAATGAATCCAATCCAGAAAAACGCGAAAAAATCTATAAGCTTGTGAAATCATTGGTAGATAAAGGTGTTCCCATTCATGGAGTTGGTCTCCAAGCGCATTGGAATCTTGTAAATCCAAGACTAGAAGATATCCGTATAGCGATTGAACGATACGCCTCTCTGGGCTTGAAGCTTCACCTGACAGAATTGGATGTATCCGTTTTCAACTTTGAAGATAAGCGAACTGATCTCACGGAACCAACCCATAAAATGCTAGATTTGCAGGCTGAAAGATACCAGCAAATATTTCAATTGCTGAGAGAATATCGAAATCATATTACTTCGGTAACCTTTTGGGGAGCAGCCGATGATTATACCTGGTTAAGCGATTTTCCTGTTAAAGGCAGAAAAAATTGGCCGTTTTTATTTGACGAAAATCATCAGGCAAAAGAATCTTTTTGGAAGGTTGTACAATATTAAACATGGATAAATAGAGATCTCGGGCAGGAAAGGGATAATAGAAGATATTACCTTTGAATCCTAATACGAGTAAGGATTAGCCGTTTTGTCACTAATCGTAAATCCCTTACTTATCCTAAACGAAAATAATAGGAGGTTTTAATCAAATGACAGGAAAAAATGCTCTTGGAACTAACGTGATTGCTCAAATAGGTATTCTCGTTCATGATATTGAGAATACGAGCCAGAACTATGCTGATTTTTTTGGTATCGAAAAACCTGAATGGAGTTTAACAGATACATTAGAACTTGCGGAAACAGAGTTTGAGGGGAACCCGACTGAGGCTCGTGCGAAACTAGCATTCTTTGACATGGGCTCTCTTCAATTAGAATTAATCGAACCGGATCATCATCCAAGTACTTGGCGGAAGCATCTGGATGAGCACGGTGAAGGCCCGCACCATATTGCTTTCTTTATAGAAGGAATGAAAGAAAAAATTGCCATAATGGAAAATAAACAAATGCCGTTACTTCAAAAAGGTGAATACACCGGTGGAAGATATGCGTACATGGACACATTCAAAGACCTTAAAATTATCATGGAATTGTTGGAAAACGATAGATAAATAGGTTCTGGAGGAGATGCCTAAAAAGCTACTCCTCTCCTTTTATATTAAATAATAGGTGGGATAATAGAATGCGAATTTTGATAACGGGTGCCAATAGAGGTCTTGGATTGGCTTTAGCACAGGTTGGGGCAGAAAGAGGTCATCAAATTATTGCTGGTGTGAGAGATCTCCGGAAAAGTACAGAAAGTTTAACACAAACTGAAATGTATAAATCAATTTCACTGCTGCCTTTAGATGTAACAGATGAAGAGTCAGTGTCATCCGCAGCTAGTACAGTGAAAGAAACCTTCGGAACGATTGATGCAATTATTAATAATGCAGGGGTATTGTTAGAACGTGATAAACAAATTGAGGACTTAGATCTTGACCAAGTGAAGATTACATTCGATGTTAATTTCTTTGGTCCGATGAGAGTGGTAAAACATTTTCTGCCTCTCTTAATGATGGGAGATCGTTCATCCATCATTAACATTTCCTCAGAAGCAGGGAGTATGTCCAACGCTTATGGTGGTGATTATGCATATGCTTCTTCAAAAACAGCATTGAACATGTTCTCACAGCAATTAAATCAGCATGTAAAGCATAATAATATTAACGTTTACTCGATACATCCTGGATGGATTAAGACAGATATGGGCGGGGAAAGAGCACCAGGGAACCCAATTGTTACTGCCAAAGGTATCTTTGATATTATGGAAGGAAAACGAGAGATTGACGGTAAGAATGTTTTTATCACCTATGAAGGGCAGCCAATGCCGTTATAATGGAAAAAGCTTACTCAATGAGTAAGCTTAAGCTCCCTGATATACACTATCGCATGTGCCGGCTTTTGGTTCATAATAACAATGCTGCTTAAATTGACCAGAATGTGGTTGACCGTACCATGTTGGAGGACATGGAGCATACGGATTAAAATACCAAAGGGCATATTTTGATGGGTGTTCTCTCCAATATTCTAAATTCTGTTTTGCTAATCTTTTTTCAGCAGATCTCGCTCGTTGATAAAATACATTCCCTTTTTGCACTGCTTCAAAAGAAAAATTTCCTCCTTGAACATGAAAAATGACATCGTTAACGTTTCTTAGATCTTTAAAGTCAGAACAATCTGCTTTCACACGATTAACAATAACATTTCCAACCATTAACATTCCCTGTTTTCCTTCACCCTCGGCTTCTGCCCGCATCATCCTTGCCATTAAGTCAACGTCTGAACTCCGGTAATTAATTCTTGGCATTTTCTCACCCCAGAGATATAGTATGAAAAACAGCCTGTATTGATGTCATTGTTTATTAAATTACATATGGAACGTTCTACAAGAGTCTTTACTGAATTATGGCGCTTTATTTTTTCTCTATTGTAGTATTATTAGATTCTATATACTAAAATTAAATTAAAGCTATATTTGAAAGCCCAGTCATGGAAGGGAGAAACTACTATTGAAACAAAACATCAAAGCAATCCTTACACCGATGAGTCCTAAAGAAAGAATTGCATATATATGGGATTATTACAAGTTTCATATTATTGGGACACTTGCGGTCATCGTCCTATTAGTCTCTTTTATTAGCAGTATTGGCGAGAAAAAAGAAGTGGTCCTAAATATGACCATTATTGGACAAGGGGTAAACTCAGATGGTGTCGTTCAATTACAAGATCAATTAACCAAAAAGCTGGTCCAAGACAAAGCGGATGAAGAAGTTTTTGTTCAATATTTAAATTATAATAAAGGTAGTATGGATCAGGCTTCGCAAGCAGCAATACAAAAAATGACTGCAGAGATTACGCTTGGCGGAATTGATTTAATGATCGTTGAGAAAGAACTATTTGACAAAATTTCATCACAACCATCATCATTACTAGCATTAAATGATATTAAGGGAACGGATAAACTGTTAAACTCTGATGACAAAGTTTACGGTATCCCTACATCTGAAATTCCTCTTTTGGCTCCACTCAAATTGGATGAAAACAAGGTGTTATGTGTCCCAAGTACAGCAAAAAACTTGAAGAATATCAATAAGTTTTTCTCAATAGTTTCCCAGTAGAATTAAAAGGAGATTCTTTCAACCTGAAAGAATCTTCTTTTGTCGTTATGGACCATGCTTGGGTGCAAATAAGGACAATAAATTAGTCGAATCACGTTATAGGAAAAATGAGATTTTTTAGTAAGATAGAGTTATTAGTAAGCGTTTCCAACAGAAAGGTGATGTTAATGCAAAAATACAGTATAGCCGTCGACATCGGAGCATCAAGTGGAAGACTAATATTGGGGTATCTTGAGGATGGACGATTAAAACTAGATGAAATTCATCGCTTTGAAAACAAGATTGTGAAAAAAAGGGATTCCTTTTGCTGGGTAGTAGATAAACTTTTTCAAGAAATCAAAAATGGACTAAAAAAATGCAAGGAGCTGGGCATAAAGCCAGACAGCATTGGAATTGATACATGGGCGGTTGACTTTTTGTTATTAGATGAAAAAGATCAACCATTAACCAATGCGGTTTCGTATCGTGACCCTCGGACGGATGGGATGATGGAAGCGGTCTTCAAGCTCTTTTCTAAAGAGCGGCTTTACCTTGAAACAGGCATACAGTTTCAGAAGTTTAATACAATCTATCAATTATTCTCTATCAAAAAAAACAATCCCGAAATCCTAGAAAAAGCAAAATCATTCTTAATGATACCCGATTATTTTAATTACTTACTTACAGGCAAGAAAGCCAATGAATACACCAATGCAACCTCTACACAGCTTGTAAATGCATTCACGAAACACTGGGATCATCAGATATTAGATGTGCTTGGGATAAATAAAGAAATGTTTCATGAAATTAAAGCTCCCAAAACAATTCTTGGTACACTTACAGAAAATCTCGTATCAGAACTTGGTTTTGACCTTCAAGTTATCCTTCCAGCCACACATGATACAGGTTCAGCGGTGATTGCCGTACCAGAAGAAGCTGAATCTATTTATATCAGTTCTGGAACTTGGTCACTAATTGGGGTGGAAAACTATTTTCCTATCTGTGTAACGAAGGCATTGGATTATAATTTTACCAATGAAGGCGGAATCGATTACCAATACCGCTTCTTGAAAAATATCATGGGTCTTTGGATGATCCAAGAAGTGAAGCGAAACTACAATGACGAATACTCCTTTGCACAGTTTGTGGATTTAGCAAGGGTGGCAGGGGATTATAAGGCGACGGTAAATGTAAACGATGACCGTTTTCTAAAGCCGGATAGCATGATTGAGGCCATCATGAACTATTGTATTGAAACGCAGCAGCCTGTACCAAGTACACCTGGTGAAGTGGCGAAATGTGTGTTTGATAGTTTAGCAGCAAGCTACCAAGAAGCTGTTGCAGAGATTGAAGAGATTTTTGAAAAGAAGTTTACCAAGATTAATGTTATTGGCGGCGGCTGTCAAAATGAAATGCTTAACCAGCTGATTGCTGATGTCACCCATAAAGAAGTCTATGCTGGACCTGTTGAAGCAACCGCAATTGGTAACATCGCGGCCCAATTAATGGCACTTGGAGAAATCAATGATATTAAAGAAGCGCGTTCGATTATTAAGGAGTCATTTGAAGTCAAAAAATATCTGCCAGCTCAACAAGTAATCAGCTAATTAAAGGAAGGAAGAATAAATATGACTATTAAAGAAAATTTTGAACTTGCGAAACAAACATATGCTAAATGGGGAGTAGACGTTGAAGAAGTAGTGGAAAAGCTAAAAAGCGTTCCCATTTCTATACATTGCTGGCAAGGCGATGATGTTGCCGGCTTCGAAGTAAACCAAAACGAATTATCAGGTGGTATTGATGTTACTGGGAATTATCCTGGTAAAGCGACCAATGCAGAAGAATTAAGAAGTGATTTAGAGAAGGCATTATCATTAATCCCTGGTAAACACCGAGTCAACCTTCATGCTATTTATGCAGAAACAAACGGTGAGGTGGTGGAACGTGATCAGCTGGAACCAAAGCATTTTGAAAACTGGATAAAGTGGGCAAAGGACAATGGACTAGGCTTGGATTATAATCCAACATTATTCTCACATCCAAAAGCGGATGATGGTTTAACTCTATCTCATCCAAGCGAAGAAATTCGTGAGTTCTGGATTAATCACTGTATTGGCAGCCGTAAAATTGGTGAATATTTCGGAAGGGAACTCGGTACACCTGCATTAACAAACATTTGGATTCCAGATGGCTACAAAGATATTCCAAGTGACCGTCTAACTCCGAGAAAAAGATTAAAAGAGTCATTGGATAAAATCTTTGCAGTGGAAACGGATGAAAGATATAATCTTGACGCTGTTGAAAGTAAAGTATTTGGAATTGGTTCGGAATCTTACGTTGTTGGCTCTCATGAATTTTATCTAAACTATGCCATGAAAAACAATAAATTGTGCTTACTAGATACTGGTCACTACCATCCAACAGAAACGGTATCAAACAAAATCTCCTCTATGCTTTTATTTAGCGAAAAACTTGCGTTGCACGTCTCAAGACCCGTTCGCTGGGACAGTGACCATGTTGTGATTTTCGATGATGAATTAAGAGAAATCGCATTAGAGATTGTGCGTAACGATGCCCTAGACCGCGTGATCATTGGACTAGATTTCTTTGACGCAAGTATTAACCGTGTTGCTGCTTGGACTATTGGTACACGCAACATGATTAAAGCGCTCCTTAATGCAATGTTAGTACCAAATGAATATTTAAAGCAGCTTCAAGAAGAAGGTAACTTTACAGAAAGACTAGCATTAATGGAAGAATTCAAAACATATCCATTTGGGGCAGTTTGGGATTACTATTGCGAAAAAATGGGTGTTCCAGTGAGGGAAGCGTGGCTAGAGGAAATTAGATCCTATGAAGCAGAGGTACTATCAAAGCGATAAAGTAATAATGTGAAAAAACAGACTCTATTGCACTGGACCCACTCATGTCGCATGAAGCTGACAAGTGTGACAGTTCTACAAAAGTCTGTTTTTTAATTTCTAGAGACGGTCATCTTCCCATGCTCTATCATAGTCTTTTATATTATCAGTTCCAGTTGTTCTATTAAGGCTATCTGCAGAGCGATTTGATTTATTTGGTTTCATAAGCCTTGTTACTTTAACTCTTTCGTCCTTTTTCAAAATCGCATGACCCCCAAAGGCTGACTTTAATATGGAAATTGCGAAGAATAGTTATTGAATTGTTGATAAGCTTGGTCTAATTTTTGCTGTTCTTCTGCCTCTAGTTTGTACCATCCATGCTGGAACATAAGGTTATAGAGTTCCCTGCAGCTTTGATGTGTTTCAGTCAGAATTTGTAATACATCCGTATGAAGCTGTTCGTGGCTCGCTTCTCTTACGGCAATGTTGAGGCTGTCCGTTAAATACTTACATGTACTAAGTGCGTCATTAACAAAATCTCGATCATTCATATCTGGAGTTTTAACTTTAGGCAATTCTCCAGTCTGAGGGTTCGCAATTTGGTTGCTGTTTTGACTTTGCTGATTTGACATTATTCTTCCTCCGTTCCTTAATAATCGTTACTGCTGCTGCATCTGCTGTGTATTAGGAAGATTGGCTAATGCAGTATTGTTATCCACCTGAAGGTGAGTAAGTAGTCGTTGATAATGATTTTGATGCATTTGTCCCGCCTTATTTAGTGCATCCTTTAATTGAGGGTTTTGGATCTGATTCGCCATAAAATGAAATTTCTTAAATGCTAAAAGCTCCCATGATAAGGCATCCTTTAGATAAAGCACATCCTTTGTCGTAATAGCCCTAGGAGGGTTTGGAATCGGTGGTTGATTATTTTGCATAAGTAAACTCCTTTCATTTAACTTCCAACAAATTTATATTTTGCGAAATGTAACCAAAATATGCTTTTTATTTATTTAACTTATTTTTGTTTTTCAAAAATTATGTTATATTGAATATAGAAAACAAACATAAACAAAGGATAAAACAATATAAATAAAAGCAGAAGTATGGAAGGGTGCAGGGCATGCTGGTAGCGGAAAGGCAGAGAAAAATTGTTGATTTAGTGAATGAACGACTAAGTGTAAGGGTTACGGAACTAAGCAAAATTTTTTCTGTTACAGAAGAAACGATTCGCAGGGATCTTGAAAAACTTGAAAAAGAGAATCTATTAATGAGAAGTCATGGCGGGGCAGTAAGTATTGAAAAGGACCAAAGTGAAACCTCTTATATAGAAAGGGAAATTACCAACGCTACTGAAAAGAATGCCATTGCGGTTGAGGCCGTCCGTTCTATTGAGCCTGGAGACCAAATTGTTTTGGATGCCAGTACAACCGCATGGTATGTGGCAAAGGAATTAGAGGACATGCCATTAACGGTACTAACAAACTCAATTAAAGTAGCGATTGAGCTTAGCAAAAAGGAACAAATCAAAGTCATCTCCACAGGCGGGACGTTATTGGCACAATCCTTATCATATGTCGGCCCACTTGCCGAAAGGTCCCTTGAAATGTACCATGTCAATAAAGCTTTTATATCCTGCAAAGGAGTGCACCTTGAAAAAGGACTAAGTGATTTTAATGAATTACAAGCACTGTTGAAGAAGCAAATGATTGACATTGCCGATGAAACAATTCTAATGGTGGACTCAAGTAAATTTGGAACACGAGCTTTTTCACAAATTGCTCCTATAACAAAGATTGACTGCATTATTACCGATTCAAATATTCAAGAAAAAACGAAAAAACAGTTAAAGGAAAGAAACATAGACGTGACAATTGCAAAATAAATAGAAACAGACCAAATTTTGGTCTGTTTTTCCTTTTCATTGCACCTAGTTTTCAATCATGTTAAATTGCTAGATAAGGCAAATTCATTTGAGAAAGGGGGAGCATTGATGAGCATTGAAGTAAAAGAAAGTGTCTCTAAGAAGATTCTAACTGAAGCAAAGGGATATTTAGATGTTGGATTTACCCATTCATTGAATCCTTACAGTGGTTGTGCCTTTTCTTGTCGGTATTGCTATGTAAGAGAAATGCCGATTCAAAGATTCAGAGAAATCCCTTGGGGAGAATGGGTAGAAATAAAAATAAACGCAGCTGAAAATTACCGAAATGAAATATTAAAGCTTCGAAAAAAAGACAAACCGATTAATATTTTTATGTCATCTGCAACCGATCCCTACCAACCGATAGAGCGGAAAGCCAACATTGTCCGCGGGATATTACAGGTAATGATTGAATATCCACCGGATTTTCTTTGGATTCAAACACGTTCCCCGTTCATCACAAAAGATATTGATTTGTTGACGGTATTGAAAGATAAATGCAAAGTTCTTGTGTCGATGACAGTTGAGACAGACAGGGAAGATATCAAGCAAATTTTTGCTCCTTCTGCACCTGGAATTCAATTAAGGTTAAGGGCTTTAAAAGAAATTCATGCCGCGGGAATAACCACACAAGCTTCGCTATCACCAGTATTGCCATTTACACCTGATTTTCCAAAAGTATTGGACGGAGTCGTCGATCACATTTGGATTGATACGTTAACCATTGGGGATGGTGCAAATGGAAAACGTTCTGAAAGGTTAGGTATGCCTCTGTTATTTGAGGAACATGATTTATCAAAGTGGTATAGAAAAGATATACATGTCAAGGTAGAAAAGTATTTTAATAAATTTTTCCCTAGTGAAATGATACGGGTTTCTAAACAAGAAGCATTTTTAGAATAACATGTGAATGCAGACCGAATTAGGTCTGTTTTTTTGTTTAACAAAAACATTGTCGTTTCCCATACTATAAATTATCCAAAAGTAAACGGGTACAATTGTGACATAAATGGTAATAAACAAATATAAACAGAAGTAAATTATTGTTTTTATGTTGATTTATGTTTGTTTTAGAAGTATGATTACGGTGTAGAGAATAAATATAACTAAAATAAAAAATCAAAAGGTTTTATATAAGGAGAGAGTGGAAAATGAGCATGACCATGATCAAAGATGGAATATACTCCGCAGCATTTTTACATGAAATGTTAGAAACAACCTCGAATTTATATCGTTTAGGCTGGGATGAACGAAATGGCGGTAATATCAGTTATTTAATACATGAGTACGAAGTTCTTCCCTTTTTGAATGTAGACGATGTTAAAAGAACAGTAGCAATGAACTTTGACGCCTCACCCCTAGCTGGACGTTACTTCATCGTTACAGGTTCCGGAAAATATTTTAAAAATGTAAAAAAAGATCCAGCCAATAACCTTGGTATTATCCGTATTTCTGCAGAGGGTAAAAGCTATGAAATTCTTTGGGGATTTGAAGATGGCGGGATTGCAACAAGTGAATTACCAACACATCTTATGAACCATATGAAGCGCTTAGCCGTTGATAAAAACCATCGAGTAATTATGCATTGCCACGCAACAAACCTAATTGCGATGTCCTTTACACATAGTTTAAACGAAATAGAATTTACAAAAACCTTATGGGAGATGTGTACAGAATGTCTTGTTGTTTTCCCTGAAGGAGTAGGGATTATTCCGTGGATTGTTCCCGGAACAAATGCCATAGGTGAAGCAACTGCAGAGAAAATGGAAGAAGTCCGCCTTGTACTCTGGCCGCATCATGGAATATTCGGTGCAGGCAGCACATTGGATGAAACTTTTGGCTTGATTGAGACAGCGGAAAAAGCAGCAGAAGTATATACTATAGTTTGTGCCCAAGGTGGTAAAAAACAAACGTTAACAGACCAGCAGCTATTGGAACTAGCACATGCTTTTAATGTGGTACCACGAAAGGGAATTCTTAAACTATAGGAATATAATGAATTATGGTATGTTTCTTACAAAGAAGCATACTTTTTTTGTTCTAATCGGTGCAGGGAAATGGTATCATTATAACTTATAAAAAGCACTTTTAGGTCCAATAGGAAATAGGTGAATAGAGTGAACCAGGAACTTCTTAACGAACTTTTACAACTGACAGATGAAGAGAAAGAGATTATTGAACAACAAAGTAATGTGAGCAAAGATTTATATACAAGTAAGACAAATTTTATTATTGAAAGTGAGAAATTCTTAAGTAAAGATAAGATGATCATGGTTCGAAAACATACAAGATTTGTGGATTTTCCTTTACATAAACATGATTACATTGAGGTCAATTATGTTTTTAATGGGGAATTGCAGCAGATTGTTGGGGGGAGACAGATTACCTTAAAGGAAGGTGAACTGTTGCTCTTAAACCAACATATTGAACATGAAATTAAAGCTTGTGCGAAAGAAGACATTATCATCAACTTCATTATTCGTCCTGCTTTCTTTGACTTCATTTTTTCCTATTTAAGTTCTGAAAATTTTGTCAGCGATTTTTTGTTGAGCAGCCTTTACAATAATACTCAGGATGGGCAATTTCTTTATTTTAAAGTTTCTGAAGTGGAGGCCATACAAGAATTAATTAAAAAAATAATCCATGAAATTATGTATCCGACCACTTTTTCAGAGTCTGCCATCAAGCTTTATATGGGTCTCTTTATGATTGAGTTAATAAAGAATTCTGATAGGGTAGAGAGAAAAGAAGAAGCGTCCATCACTCATTATTTGGTGGTGGAATCACTTAAATATATTGAGGAACACTACAAGGAAGCCTCTTTATATGAATTAGCAGATCAATTAAACCAATCATATTATGGTCTTAGTAAAACGATTAAAAAGGCAACTTCTCGGACCTTTAAGGAGCTTCTTCAGGAAAGAAGACTAGAAAAAGCAAAAGAATTATTACAAGGAAGTGATTTGCCGATCGCTTTAATTGTTGAGCAAGTCGGCTATGATAATATTAGTTATTTTTATCGGATTTTTAAAGAGAAATATGGAAGAACTCCTAATGAATTCAGAATGATTAAGTGATATAATACAATAATATTTTTACATCATAAGGAGATACAACATCATGAATTTTTCTGCAAAACAAGTGGTCTTTATTAGTTTTATGTTATTTTCTATGTTTTTTGGAGCAGGTAATTTAATTTTTCCACCCTTTCTTGGTCAATCAGCTGGTGATCATTTATGGGCTGCTCTTGCTGGTTTTATCGTGTCTGCAGTTGGACTGCCGATATTAGGGGTCATTGCGGTGGCTAAGGCAGGTAGTTTAAATGAACTGAATCTTAGAGTTCATCCTATTTTTGCGCTCGTTTTTCCATTTTTAATCTACATTGCCATTGGTCCTGGACTGGCGATACCACGTGCAGGAAGCCTTGCATTTGAAATGGGCGCAGCGCCTTTCTTGCCAGAAAATTTTGTTGGAAGCCCAGTTTCTTTACTCATCTATACTGTCGTCTTTTTTGGCCTAGCGGCATGGTTAAGTATGTATCCTTCAAAACTGATTAGTCTTTTTGGGAAGTTATTGACCCCAATACTTTTAGCTCTAATTGCAGTTATTTTTATAAAGAGCTTAATGGATCCGATTGGGTCATTTGAATCACCGATGGGGAATTACCGTGAGAATCCTCTTTTTCAAGGGATTTTAGAAGGGTATTTAACAATGGATGCATTGGCAGCCCTGGCATTCGGAATTGTCATTGCTAACACGTTGACAGCACAAGGAGTGCAAGATCCCAAAAAGAAATCACGCTATATGATGTACGCGGGTTTGGGTGCTGGGTTGTTATTAGCAGTAATTTATCTAATTTTAGGATATTTAGGGGCTTCGAGCTCTTCTTTAGGACAAGCAGAAAATGGGGCCATTATTTTGTCTAACATTATGACATACCTGTTTGGACAAAGCGGAACACTCATTTTAGGTATCGTTTTTACATTAGCATGTTTTTGTGTTTCCATTGGTTTGATTACATCATGCAGTCAATTCTTCTCTACTGCCATTCCAAAAGTTGCTTATAAAGTATGGGTCGTGATCTTAGCTGTTCTTAGTACCGCTATTGCGAATTTAGGATTAACGCAAATCCTGCAGATTTCAGTACCTATTCTCGGGATGATCTACCCGATTGCCATCGTACTGATCTTCTTAGGGCTATTTGATGATATGATAAAAAGAAATCCATATATTTATATCACTGTTATAGGCTTTGTAACTATATTCAGTATATTGGACACGATTAATAGAACATTCCTAAATAACATATGGGGCGGGGGATTTGAAATTCTTCCTTTTTACATCGAAGGAATTGGGTGGCTAACCCCTGCAGTTGTTGGCTTAATCGTTGGTTATCTGTTAGGAAAGTTAAGAGGTCCATCACCTGTAACAAGAACAAATCCATAATATTGTTAAAAAACGAGAAACCAATTAGATTGGAGGTTTCTCGTTTTTTTTGCGCTTCAAAAATTGGTTATGAAGGGTTTCATGCTTCCCAAAAGCGCGTTGGATATGAAAAACCAGTCCTCATTAGGGTTTCATGAAGCCCAAAATAGAGTTGGAAAAGTAAAAATGGTCCTCAGAAGGGTTTATGAAGCCCAAAGTAGAGTTGGATAAGAAAAACCAATCCTCATGGAGGGGGCATGAAGCCCAAAACAGAGCAGGAAAAGAAAAAACGGACTTTATTATGGGTGCTTGAAATCCAGTATGACAGCAGATATAAATATGTTTTCGTTACTAACCCAAGATGGTATGATTTAGTAATCAGGCCTTGATTAATAGCAGGGAGGTGTAGTGGTGTCACATAACAAACATCAGTCAAAAAGTAATTTACTGCTTTACATTAACTCCCCAGAAAAGCAGCGTGCACTATATCGTCGAACTTTGATTATTGTAGTATTATCACAAATTTTCGGCGGTGCAGGACTGGCAGCTGGTATTACAGTTGGTGCACTTCTGGCACAAGATATGCTGGGAACAGATAGCTTTACAGGAGTTCCAACTGCGTTATTCACACTTGGATCTGCAGGAGCGGCTCTTCTTGTTGGGCGGTTATCCCAGCGTTATGGCCGCCGGTTGGGGCTGGCAGCTGGTTTTCTTGCCGGAGGGATAGGTGCAATAGGAGTAGTGGTTTCAGCCATCACAAGTAATATTTTACTTCTTTTTGTCTCCCTTCTAATCTACGGCTCAGGGGGCGCTACAAACTTACAAGCCCGCTATGCAGGAACTGACTTGGCAAGTCCAAAGCAGCGTGCTACAGCGATTAGTATTGCCATGGTTTCAACTACCTTTGGTGCGGTCGCAGGTCCGAACTTAGTGGATTTTATGGGCGAATTTGCAACAAGAATTGGTATCCCGGCACTATCAGGACCGTTTATCCTAGCAGCAGCCACCTATATTCTCGCTGGTTTGGTGCTTCTAGTGCTACGTCGTCCTGACCCGCTCATCGTTGCTAAAGCTATTGCCGATGAGAAGAGAAACAACAAGAACATCCTTATAGATAGTCATACACACTCACTAACGTTTAACAAAAGAGGAATTGTTGCCGCAGCAATATTAATGGTATTAACCCAATTGGTGATGGTTGCCATCATGACGATGACACCTGTACATATGGGAGAGCATGGTCATGGTTTACGTGAGGTTGGAATGATCATTGGATTCCATGTTGGTGCTATGTATCTACCATCTTTGCTGACAGGAGTCCTCGTTGATCGAATTGGACGTCTGTATATGGCAATCGCAGCAGGTATCACCTTACTTGCAGCAGGACTGCTCGCTGCCATCGCTCCCGGTGAATCAATGACATTACTTACCTTGGCACTCATATTGCTTGGTATAGGCTGGAACTTCGGATTAATAAGCGGAACTGCGATTCTTGTTGATTCAACGAATACGGCCAATCGTGCAAAAACGCAAGGAACCGTAGATGTTATGGTTGCCTTATCCGGAGCAACTGGAGGTGTACTTTCTGGAGTTGTGGCTGCGAATACTAGTTACGCAACACTATCCATTGCAGGAGGAATTCTGTCACTCTTCCTCATACCAGTATTAATCTGGTCAAGTTCTAAAAGAGTTAAAGTTACTGCGTGAATTGCAACTTTTATTTGAAAATAATGTGCAACCTTCTGGCATAGTGGACCGTCCACTTATGCTAGAAGGTTTTTATTATTTAAGGGGGAAATAGGATGAAGGGTATAGGTATGTGGGGTATTTTACTAGTATGCGTTCTCCTGACAGGTTGTAACAGTAACAGTGAGCAAACGAAAGGAGAACCTAAAAAAGAACAAACTCCACCTTCTGAACCAAATAAAAATAAGCAAGTGGAAGAACCTGAAGTTAAGAAGGGTACACCGGAGTGGGATATGCTGCAAATAGAACAAGCGGTTGAAAACAATGATGAAGCTGTTTTTATGAGTTATCAAAACAGTGAGAATCACCTCTTCTTTAAAGAACAAAAAAGATGGATAGAAGAAGCGAAATTTAAAAAAGAACAAGGCTATACACTATCTGTGGACATTAGTTTTATGAAAGAAAATGATACGAAAGGGAAGGTTTATTTTAGAGTCAAGATGAGTCATCCTAATTTCGAAAGCACAAACAACTTAGTCATCTACCAAGCAATTAAGGTTAATGAAAAGTGGATTCTAAATGATGTGCCATTTGAAACTCTAACTTCCGAATCTGGATCAATCACAGTTTATTATAAAAAAGGACAAGAAGATACAGCTCAAAAAACATTAAAGGATGCCACAGATATAGTAGCCTTCTATTCAAAAATGTTTAATTGGAAACCAGAACCGATCTCCATAAAAGTATATTCCAATATTAATGAAGTGTCGGCCACAGTCCCATGGGTCATGTTGAGCGGATGGAATGAGATTGGAGAATCACTAAAAATTAACTCAGGCGTCATGTCGCAAATTTTTAAATATCTGGCCCATGAATTAACACATAAGATGGTAGGAGATATAACCAACGATAATGCATCCATCTATATACAAGAAGGATTTGCTACTTATTTACAGGCTGCCATAAACCGAGACGGTAACGGAATGGTCTCATTTGATCCTCAAAAACCGATTGAAAACGCGCAAAAAGCAATGGAAATCTCGAATACTTTAAAAACAATCGAAGAGCTTGGGCAAATTGATTACACTGATCCTGAAGGTTCCATGTACCGTGATGGAGCACTACTAAGCACGTACCTAATCGAAACAAAAGGGATAAATATATTTTTTGATATGCTTAAGTCTTTATCTGCGTTTGAATATATAGATAAGCGCATTGAACATAAATTGGAAATGGTAAATTCACGAACAGTGGAGGCTATCGAGAAGGTTTATGGTCCTGATGAACAAGTTTCTGCGGATTTAAAAAACTATTACCTCAAATAGAACGAACTGATGAATGAAGCATAGACTATTGTATCAAACTGTAAGGGTGTCAAACCATGAAATGGATGAGACAAGTACAACCAATGATTGGGCAGGCTTGGACTGGGAGACACGTGGTCTTACTTCATTGTTCAACGAATAATCAACTTATACATTTATATAAAAGCTACCACGCACCAATTGAACCTCCCCGCGAAAACTGTGCTGAAACATTATCACAATTATTAAGTATCGGCTATCGTATTCATGCTATTACAGCTATTTCACCAAATCAAATTCAATACTTTTTGGTCCTTGAATAAAGTTTTCACTTTTCAACCAAATAAACAGCCGCTTCAGTCCTAAAAAAAGCGGCTGTTTTCATTTGCTCAAGTTTAGTAAAACAATCTGATTAGTGCTAATTTACTAAAGTGAAAAGGATAGTCTTTTTTATCCATTCACATAAATTCTAAACTTATTTATTATTATTTATATTACGTACCGAGTTCGTCTGATAAAGTATGTTTCAACATCTGATAGATTTTTATGGAGGGAAGGTGGAAAATAGTGAACACAGATCAAGCTTATGAATTGTTAACTGACGCTGGAGTAAATGAAGAACTCAGTATTCAAACAGTTAGACGATGGCTGCGTGAAAGAAAAATAAAATACGTGGGCACAGTTCCTCAAAATTCTAGATACATAATTGATGATACAGACAAAGCCTTGAACATGTTAAAGGATGCAGGTGTTTCCGAACGTATTGGAATCCAAATTGTACGACGATGGCTTAGGGAGGGAAAGATTCAAAACGTGGGGAATGGGAGAAGTGAATATTTTCCAAATGAAACTCTCTCAAAGGTGTATTTAACTAACGATACAGATCAGGAAAAGATTTTAGTTCAATTAAAAGTAAAACTTAATACACAGGATGAACTTATAAAAGGAATGGAACAACTACATAAGTCATCTATCGATACTTTAATTCAACAAAGAGAAAATTTAAATAATGAAATCATCGAACTAGAGCATGAAAATAGTGACCTACAAAAGGAAATGAAGAAGCTGCTAAAAGAGAATATTGAATTACGAAATCAATTGTTAAAATTAAAGGAAGAACTTTCTAAAGGAAACAAAAAAGAACCTGATAAGGTTCCAGAAACAATACTTACTAAAATGAATGATGTCCGTCGGAAATTAGGACTCTCAAAAACGTCCAGTCATAAAGACGTTTCTTCAGGGTATAAAAAATTATTAAAAGTCACGCATCCAGATCAGGGCGGCAACGCAGCAGCCTTTCATTATATTAAAACAGATTACGATTATTTTAGAGCTAGTATTAAAGAATAATTGACATCGCTATCGTACACACTTAACCATTCTAGTGCCTAACAACAAAGTTAGGCACCTTTTTATAAAAGATTTGAATATAAATAGAAATAAATGTAGAGGAGAGGATACATATGGAATTAACCTTAGAGTATGCCAAACAATTAGACCAAGCTGATAGCTTGAACAAATTTAGAGAAGAATTTTACATAAAACCAAATTCCATTTATATGGACGGAAATTCATTAGGACTCCTTTCAAAACGAGCAGAACGAACTCTTTTAGAATCCTTAAATGATTGGAAAGAACATGGAATTGATGGCTGGACAAAAGGAAAACACCCGTGGTTTTTTTTATCAGAAAAGTTAGGAGAGATGATGGCTCCGTTAGTCGGAGCTTCCTCTGATGAGGTAATTGTCACGGGTTCAACTACGGTAAATTTGCATCAGCTTGTAGCTACTTTTTATCATCCGGTAGGAGAGAAATCAAAAATTCTAGCGGATGAATTAACCTTTCCATCTGATATTTATGCTCTTCAAAGTCAGCTTCGCATTCATGGATTTGAACCGGATACACACCTTATTCGTGTAAAAAGCCGGGATGGACGTTTCTTAGATGAAGAGGATATTATTGACGCCATGACCGATGAAATTGCGCTTATCATTTTGCCTACGGTACTTTATAGAAGCGGCCAAATCTTGGACATGAAGCGTCTAACGGCTGAAGCGAATAAAAGAGGAATATTAATCGGTTTTGACGGCTGCCATTCCATCGGTGCCATACCACATTTGTTTAGTGAATGGGGTGTTGACTTTTCCTATTGGTGCAATTATAAACATTTAAATGGCGGACCAGGAAGTGTGGGAGGTTTGTATGTAAATAAGAAGCACTTTGGAAAAGCTCCTGGTCTTGCGGGCTGGTTTGGTTCTAAAAAAGAGAAACAATTTGATATGGAACATATTTTAACACATGCTGAATCAGCCGGTGCCTATCAAATTGGCACACCTCATGTTTTAAGTCTTGCTCCTTTACTTGGTGCTTTAGAGATTTTTGCAGAAGCAGGAATTGAAAATATTCGGGAAAAGTCATTGAAAATAAATCGGTTCTTAATGGATTTGTTGGACCAAGAATTATCCGAAATGGGATTCACCATAGGGAACCCAGTAGACGATGTTCGCCGAGGCGGTCATGTGAGCCTAGAGCATAAAGAAGCAGCACGGATTTGCAAATCATTAAAAGAAAATGGTATTATTCCTGATTTCCGGGCACCTAATATTATTCGTCTCGCTCCAGTAGCACTATACACTTCTTATAGTGAGGTATGGGAAGTAGTTCAAATTCTTAAGAATATTATGGAAGAAAGACAATATGAAAAATTCGCAAATGAACGAGAGGTCGTAGCATAAAATTACGAATAGTAGGCAATATGTGGAACAAAATTACTCATCTAAATAAAGGAAATGAATATGGAAGGGGATTGAACATAGTGGGGGAGAGTTTTACATGAATACACCAGAAAAAAATACTAGCCAAGGATTAGAAAAATCAATTCAAACAGATTTCCAAAAAGCAATGTCATATGGTGATTATCTGCGTCTTGATAAGATTTTAGATAGTCAGCACCGCTTATCTGACCACCATGATGAAATGTTATTTATCATAATCCATCAAACTAGTGAACTATGGATGAAATTAATTATTCATGAATTATCAGAAGCGATTACGTATATTCGCCAGAATGATTTAGAACCATCTTTTAAAATTCTTTCTCGTGTTTCGAGAATCCAGCAGCAGTTGATTCAGTCATGGAGTGTTCTTTCAACTTTGACTCCTTCAGAGTATCTAGAGTTTAGGGATAAACTCGGTCAATCCTCAGGGTTCCAATCATACCAGAATCGGATGATTGAATTTGCATTAGGCAGCAAAAATGCTCATACCCTAGCAGTCTATCAGCATCAAACAGAACTATATGAAAAAATGCAGGAGGCTCTTCACAAACCTAGTATTTATGATGCAGCGATCCATGCACTTGTTGCCCGCGGAATACCTGTTGATGACGAGGTCCTAAATCGCGATTTATCTAAAAACTATGAACTGAATGAAAGTGTTGAAGAAGCATGGCTGAAAGTTTACCGTAATGTCGACCAATATTGGGATTTATACGAGCTGGCTGAGAAATTAGTCGATATTGGAAATCAACAGCAGTTATGGCGGTTCAATCATATGAGTACAGTAGAACGAATTATTGGACATAAGCAGGGAACAGGGGGATCATCAGGAGTAACCTATTTAAAAAGAGTCCTAGACCAGCATTTTTTTCCTGAGCTTTGGAGCTTAAGAACGAAATTATAGAAAAAGTTTTAGATAAAAACTAACGCAAAAAAGCACCGCTAATGGTGCTTTTTGTGTTGGTTCGATTTTTATTAATTATTTAGAAAATAATACAAATATACGGTAAGTTCAGATAGAATTAATAATGTAAAAATATAGAAAAAGGTGGGATCATATGCTACATGAAAAATTAGAGATAAAACATGAACAGGATACCGCAACATTGTATACTTACATATTAGATAATTCCCCAGAAATAGATTTAAACCGAAAAAGACCCATGATTGTCATATGCCCGGGAGGAGGATATCAATTTACATCTGAAAGAGAGGCAGAACCGGTTGCTATCAGGTTGAACGGTATGGGATTTCATTCATGTGTCCTAAAATACAGTGTGCAGCCAGCGGTATTTCCATCAGCACTTTGTCAATTGGCAAAAGCAGTAGGTAAGGTACGTGACCATGCAGACGAGTGGAATGTAGATACTAATAAAATAATTGTTCTTGGCTTTTCCGCTGGAGGTCATTTGGCAGCAAGTCTTGGCGTATTCTGGGATAAGGAGTTCCTGGCCGAAATGCTGGAATATTCGAAAGACCAAATTACTCCAAACGGTTTAGTCCTTTGTTATCCAGTCATAACATCAGGGCAACATGCACATCGCGGCAGTTTTGAAGCATTATTAGGGGACAAGTGTCAAGATGATGAAAATCTAAACTTGGTATCTTTGGAGAAACAGGTTACGGCTAATACTCCTCCAACTTTCTTATGGCACACTTTTACGGATATAGCCGTTCCTGTTGAAAATAGCTTTATGTTTGCAGAAGCACTTTTAAAAGATAAAGTTCCTTTGGAAATGCACATATATCCGAATGGAGTTCATGGATTATCCCTTGGAACGGAGGAGACGAAAAGAGTAGATAACGACATGCACATCCAGACAGAAGTTACCAATTGGATTGAGATGGCAGCCCGTTGGATTAAAGGACTTTAAATATTTTCGTTTTAGGTTACTTTTTACTTAAGAGAAATATACTTACTGCTAATGTAATCACTGAAATATACTTACTACCAAGAATTAGATAACTAATCGTTTGTGACTCCAAATGAACATTTGGATGTTTTATTAATGTGTAAATGATAAGAATCCCAAAAAACAGGATTGTATAGGCATGTTTGTAGGAAGTGTTAATAATTAGGAATCCTTTATGGTCTTCTTTTTTATTTATAAGAAAAATGATCTGATAGGACAAGACTAATAATAATAGATAGGTTAATAGGATGATACCCAACTCAATGGTCAATGGAGATCCTCCTTAACGTATTTTACTTGAAAAATTCAGTCGAAAAAGCTAACAAAATGGTACTTTAGTCCATTTTGTTAGCTTTTTCACATTTCACAGACCAGGACTATCTTCTTTTTCAGTTTGATGTGCAGGGATTGGTATTTTCTTTTTTGCTAATTTACCCTTTTCCCATTTGAAAATTTTATTTAAGAATAGATAGATATTTTTGGATTCTTTTGTTAACAGTGGCCCAATTATAGCCAATATCAATACATATACAGCTGTAAATGGTTTGAGAATTGGCAGTAATCCTCCGGCAAGTCCTAAGTTAGCAACAATGATTGAAAATTCACCTCTAGAAACGATTGTTAATCCAATATTGGAGGAAGCTTTATAAGACAATCCCGCTTTTCTCCCGGAAATCATTCCAGCTACAAAGTTACTAATAATCGTTAGTAGTACTGCACCGACAGCAAGCCAAACCGCTCCTCCTAAACTAAAGGGGTCAATGCTTAATCCGAAGCTAAAGAAAAAGATGGCTCCAAAGAAATCTCTAAAAGGAATGACTAAATGTTCTATGCGCTCGCGGTGTTCTGTTTCAGAGAAAACTAAACCTAATAATAGTGCACCAATGGCCTCGGCAACATGTAGTTTTTCTGAAAATCCTGCGATAAAAAAGAGTGAAGCAAAAATGACGAGGATAAATATTTCGTTAGATTTAATGTTTAATAGTTTATTGAGAATAGGTGCCCCTTTTCGAGCAATAACAAAGAATAGTATCATATAACCCAGTGAAATGAGGACGGAAAGGATTGTTCCTCCAATCGTGGTCGATCCGCCAAGCAAAAGACCAGACATGATGGAGAGAAATAAAGCTAGGAAAATATCATCAAAAAGAATAATTCCTAGGATTAATTCTGTTTCAGAATTGGCCGTTCTTTTTAAATCGACAAGAACTTTTGCCACAATGGCACTAGAGGAAACACTTAGAAGACCTGCAATGATTAAGGTTTCCATAATAGGAAAACCTGTAGCGAAGCCATAAGCTAAACCTAAAGTGAAATTAAGTGCGACGTAAATAGAACCGCCAACTACAATCGAACGTCCTGAACGAACTAATTTTCCAACTGAGAATTCAAGACCTAAATAAAATAGTAAAAATAAAACGCCAATCCGGCCGAAAAACTCAATAATTTCTGAGCTTTCAATGAAGGTAAGATCAATAATACCGATTTGAGGAGCATGCGGACCAACTGCCATCCCTAAGAGGATTAGAAACGGGATGATTGAAAATTTCAACTTTCCTGCTAATACTGCTGTAAGAGCAACTAATACTAATGCGGTTCCGACTTCAAAAACTAAATGATTCGTCACAAGTATCACCCGTCCCTTCTTGAGAGTACTTCTTTAACTATCTTTTTTACTTGATTGCGTTCACCAGACACAATAACGGTATCGCCTTCTTCTAGTAGGGTTTCAGGACCTGGAGTATGAATTTTTTTATGATTTTGACGTTTAATAATCGCAATAATATTTACTTCATAAGATTGACGGATATTAAGTTGTCCGATGGTTTGATTTACCGCTGCAGCATTCGTTTCTACATTAAACCACTCAATCACTAAATCATCAAATGCCATTTCTATCGTTTCTAATGCTTTTGGCGCGTAAGTCATTCCGCCAATGATTGCTGCAATCTGTCTTGCTTCCTGATCATTGAAGGTAGCGCTAGCAATTGCTTCCTCATAATCCTCCTGATCGAAATGATAAATGTCTCTTCTGCCATCATCGTGAATGATAATCACAAGCTTATCCTTACTATTGGTGATGGCCTCAAATTTCTTCCCGATACCTGGGAGTTCAATTTCGCGAATATTCATGTTTACTTCCTCCTCAAATAATTTGTACACGGATAGAGTGCTTCTCCTATAAGTTGACATCAATTTCCGTCTTAATTTTTTCATCTTTGGAAATTCCAAGGTACTTTAGCGTCTCTGAAGGGGTTGAGTGGTTGAAATGCTTTTGCAGAATGGAAATGGCGATTCCACGTTTATAGGCGTGAAATCCAAAGGTCTTACGCATGGAATTGGTTCCAATTTTACCTTGTATCCCAATCGCTTCTGCAGCTTGATGAATGATTCGATAGGCTTGCTGGCGAGTAATCGGTTTGTCGGTTTTGGCTGACTTGAACAAATAATTTTCAAACGTTAATTGTTGCTTTTGGACGTAGTGGAGAATAGCTTGCTTTACTTTAGCATTCAAGTAGATTTCCTTCATCGTGTCATGATGTGGGTAGGAATAAAAATTCTTAACACTGTCTACTTTTTCTAATACATCGCCAACCTTGATATCGAGCATTTCGGTAATTTTCAACCCCGTGTTAATACCAAAAACAAAAAGTAAATAATCTCGCTCGGAATGCTTTTTTAAATACTTTTTAATTAAATTGATTTGCTTGATGTCCCTTAGAGCTTCAACATACTCCATAAAAGATCTCCTTTATCCATGTTACATAATAATATTGTAACACGGTATTATGTAACATTCAAATTTTCTGCATAACTATACAAGTCTTTGCTTTAAATCAGATTCTAAAATGGTGAATTCATTTCAGTTTTTGTTTATCCAAAGGTTTTATTACTATATAATCGAATACAAGATCGTTTTACGAAATGGAGATTTTACTATGAAGCCAAAAGTAATTGTTTATAAAAAGTTGGATAAGAGAATTTTGGATGATATTGCAGACAGTTGTGAGGTTATTTATTTTGAAAAACTTGATTCTGAAACCTATCCTGTTTTTCTTGAGGCATTAAAGGATGCCCAAGGTTTATTGGGTTCGGGGCTAAAAGTAGACAATGAGCTATTGGAGCAAGCACCACAATTAAAAATAGTCTCCAATATATCTGTAGGATACGACAATCTGGATATGGAGGCTTTAAAAGAGCGGGGGATTATGGCAACCAATACCCCAGATGTTTTAAATGATACGGTAGCAGATACAATAATGGGATTAATCCTATCGACAGCTAGAAGAATTCCTGAATTAGATCAATGGGTTAAATCGGGGCAGTGGGAATCAGGTCTTGGAGAAAAATGGTTTGGAGTTGATGTGCATCATAAAGTATTGGGAATCATTGGGATGGGCGGCATTGGGTCCGCTGTGGCCAAAAGAGCACATTTTGGATTTGATATGGAGATTTTATATCATAATCGTTCTCGGAACCAAGGGGCGGAAGAAAAATATGGAGCTGCATACTATTCAATGGAGGAATTGTTAAGGAAGTCTGATTTTGTATGCTTAATGACACCGTTAACTCCAGAGACCGTAAATTTGATTGGTAAAAGAGAATTCGAGCTTATGAAAGAGTCGGCGATCTTCATAAATGCTTCAAGAGGGAAGACAGTCGACGAAGAAGCGTTGATTCAAGCGTTACACAAGGGGCAAATACACGGTGCAGGACTAGATGTTTTTGTTCAAGAGCCAGTGAACAAGGATAACCCGCTGCTTTCGATGAAGAATGTTGTTACGCTGCCCCATATTGGCTCGGCCACCAATGAAACGCGATTCAAAATGGCCTTAACAGCAGCAGAAAATTTAGTGTCAGGGTTAAAAGGGGAAATACCGCCAAACTTAATAAGGAAATAGGGAATTAAACCTCGCCTATATTCAAGGCGAGGTTGTTTTTATTGTTGTTCTATAAACATTACTTGAAAGTTTATGAATAAATAAGCTGCATTGTTCAGCAATTAGATCTTTATCATTGTCCAAGCTGGCAACATGATAAGAATGATATAACGGAACCACTTCTTTAATTTCTGATTGAATCGATGACAAAATATAATTCGTGTTTTCAGGCGGAACAACGTGGTCTTCTTCCGAACGAAATGCCAGAACAGGGCAATTAACACTTGGAAGTTTATCCTTTGTTTCAGCCATTAATGCAAATAACTGATTAATCGATCGTATAGGTGCTTTTGTATAAGTAATTTCTTGAACATTTTTTGCTTTTATATCTGGTTCACCTTCATCAACAAAACGGGGGATGTGTTTGTTTTTATACCTTTCCATTGGAGGAATGGAGTTGATTGCGGCATTGATTAACATGATTCCTTTAATATTGCTATACTTTTGAGAGAGATTGAGTGTTAAAGTACCACCCATCGACTGTCCTATGACAAAGATGTTGGAGCAATGTTGTTGTAAAAAAGTGAAACCATCTTCTATACTTTTAATCCAATCATGATAATTGCACTTTTCCATATCCTCAAAATGTGTTCCGTGACCTTTTAATCTAATTCCGTAGACGGTGAATCCTTTATTTGCAAGATATTCTCCCAAGTACTTGACGCTTTGTGGAGTTCCAACAAAACCATGCGATATTAAGATCCCAATTTCATTTCCTTTAAAGAAAAATGATTCAGCTCCTGGTAACACGGGGTATTGTTCAATCATGTGTAAAACTCCTTCCTTTATCATTAGTATAAGTAAATATTAAAAAAACACCTCCTGATTAAAGAGAGGTGCCTTTTGCTGTCAAATCGGCAAATTACTATTAAGTATCTTTAAGATATACCTATAATTCCGATGTGTCAAGTTGGTTTTAGGGTGAAGTCAAAAAATTTAAAAAAGTCATTGACAATAACTAGGTTACAAAGTATATTTTAGACTATAGTTTTAATCCCAAGTAAACAAGTGGGTAATGTGAGAAAAGGAATAGTATAATAGTAAGCCTATTGGTCAACCAATGGCTCCTCTAAATTTTGCTGAATGGGCAAAATAGAGGAGCTTTTTTTATTCCTTTTTATGCTAATCATAAAGGAGAGTTGAAAATGGGAAAAATTCTTCGACAAGCGGTGGAAAAACGGCGTTTGGAATTAATTAACAAACTCATTGCCTTTGGTATTTATAAAAAAGAGGAACAACATCTATTTGAGCTATCCCTAACAGATCTAGAAAACGAATTTAAGAAATTTATTGGAGATCAACATCCTCATAGCGAATTAGAATCCTTACATTGGATTAATAAAAATTAATACATTAAGTTGACCAGACAGCTGGAGACTTCCTTATTTAAGGGGGGTCTCCTTTTTTATTGACGAAAGGAGGTGGTGCGATCGGTGGTGGACCGATAGAACATCTTTATACGATTAAAATTTACAAAAATAGTAAGGGGATGATGTAAATGGCGATTGAGTTAACTCAATCTTATAAATTGGCAACTCAATTGTATGATGTGAGTCTTAAAGCTGATGTTCTTGTCATTGGCGGGGGACCAGCTGGTGCATGGACTGCCATAACAGCAACTCAAAATGGTGCTTCCGTTATTTTAGTTGATAAAGGTTATTGTGGCACAAGTGGAGCCACTGCTCCTTCAGGCACTGGTGTTTGGTACATTCAGCCTGATAAAGAGAAAAGAGAAGAGGCAATGAAAAGCCGTGAAGCCTTAGGCGGGTATCTTTCAGAACGAAAATGGATGAAACGAGTGCTTGATCGTACCTATGCAAATATGAATCAATTAGAAAATTGGGGCTATCCTTTTCCAATAGATGAAAAGGGGGTAGCACATAAAAGAAGTCTTCAAGGACCCGAATACATGAGATTAATGCGAAGGAAATTGAATAAAGCAAAGATTACGATACTAGACCATAGTCCTGCTTTAGAGCTGTTGTACGATAGTCATGGCGTGGCAGGTGCTGCTGGCATTAACGAACAAACCAATCAAACATGGTCTGTCCAGGCAAGTTCAATTGTTATTGCTTCTGGCGGATGCGCATTCCTTAGCAAGGCATTAGGATGCAACGTCTTAACAGGAGATGGTTACTTGCTGGCAGCTGAAGCTGGAGCTGATTTTTCGGGAATGGAGTTTTCAAATGCATATGCGATTACGCCCAAATTCTCTTCAATTACAAAAACAGCATTCTATAATTGGGCTTCATTCACCTATGAGGATGGATCCATTATCGAAGGTGCAGGCTCCCAAAGAGGGCGTTCAGTTATTGCAAAAAAATTGCAGGAAGGTCAAAAAGTGTTTGCCCAATTAGTTAAGGCGAAGGATGATCTCGACCTGCAAAAATGGATGAGAATTGCGCAACCAAACTTCTTTGTACAATTTGATCGAATGGGGATTAATCCGTTTGAGGACCGATTTGAAGTGACGTTACGGCTAGAAGGGACGGTACGCGGAACGGGCGGCATTCGTATTGTGGATGAGACATGTGCCACATCAGTACCAGGTCTGTTTGCAGCAGGTGACGCAGCAACCCGGGAATTGATATGCGGCGGCTTTACAGGAGGAGGAAGCTATAACGCTGCTTGGGCGATCTCTTCCGGTTACTGGTCAGGGGAAGCTGCTGCAAAGTATGCTTCCAGTTTCAACCGAGATAAACGAGACAGAGCGTTAACAAGAAAACAGGTAATCGGAATTAATGAACACTCTAGTGGTAAAGATTTCCTCGATGCCACCGAAGTGACCAAGAGGGTCCAAGCAGAAGTTACACCTTTTGACAAAAACCTGTTCAGAACAGAAGAAATTTTAACACCTGCCTTATTAAGGCTTAACACTTTATGGAATGAGACTAAGACGAGTCTACAGGAAAATCAGGGGAATCTTTTACGGGTTCGAGAATCAGCCGCTATGTTAGCAACATCAAGATGGATGTACACAACGGCACTAGAACGAAAAGAAACACGTGGGATGCACAAAAGACTAGACTACCCTGTTCTGGATGAAAATCAACATTATCGTCTAATTACTAGTGGATTAGATGAGATAAAAGTGAAACCAACTACCATATTGCAAAACACGTAAGGAGGAAAAAACTTGATTGAAATTTTACTAGAAGACCAGTGTGTGGAATGTAATTTATGTGTAAAAGTATGTCCGACGAACGTTTTTGAAAGAAGAGATGGAAAAGCACCTAAAATTGCACGACAGGATGACTGTCAGACTTGCTATATGTGTGAACTTTATTGTCCTGTTAAAGCTTTGTATGTGGCACCAAACGCCGATGAGGTTATGGGTATAACGGAGCAAGATTTAAACGAAACAGATTTAATAGGAAGTTATCGTTCTAGTATTGGCTGGGAGAAGGGTCAAAAATCCACAGCCAAACAGGACTTGGCATATAAATTTTATTTAAAATAATTGGAGTGTGGAGAGAATTGAAGAATATTATTGAGAAAAAATACTTATTTTTTGTCGTCTTACTATTTACCCTGCTTTTAACGGCATGCAACTCAAATGGTGCTGCTACTAGCGCGGAAACTAAAAAAGTGAATAGCACAGAGTCAAATAAAGAAGTAAATGGTGGAAAGACGCTTCGGCTTGGTTATATTAATTCCACGGGATCGTCGAGTGAAGGGAAACCAGCAATATCAGGTGCTGAAGGCTGGGCCATTGAAAAGGGATTTCTAGAAGATGAGTTGAAAAAAATCGGTATTACCGAAATTGAATATTACTCTTTTCCCAATGGACCTAATTTAAATGAAGCCATGGCCTCTGGAGAAATAGATTTAGGCATTTTCGGTGACACACCAGCGTTATTGGCTAGGGGTGCAGGGCAAAAAACAAGATTAATTGGCTTGGCAAATATATATCAGGACATCTGGCTTGTAACCAATAAGAAAAATGGAATTTCTAAACTGGAAGATTTAAAAGGAAAAACAGTTGCTACATCTAATGGTTCTTATATGTTTCGCTATATTCAAGGATTATTAAAAGAGGAGGGTTTACTAGATGAGGTCAAATTTGTTTCTTTATTCCCGCCAGAAGCACTGGCCTCACTAGAACGTGGTGACATACAAGCCTATGCATTCCCGACTTATATGGGTCCAAAACATGTGAAACTCGGTTTCCCACTTGTATTACAGGCAAGCAAAACAACTCCAGAATTAACAGGCACTTCTGTCATTGTAGCGACTGAAAAATATCTGGATGAAAATCCAAAATTCTTATCCGTCTGGGATGCTACACGTACAAATGCAGTAAAAGATTTAAAGGAACATGCGGAAGAGTATTTCCAATATGCTGCTGTTGTATCGCAGCAGGATTTAGATGTTGTGAAGGAAAGCATTCCATTAGATAACATTAGGGAAGAGAGTTTTCCTGATGAAGGGATCAAATTATTAGAGGGAACGAAAGAATTTTTGGTAGAACAAAAATTGATTAAAAAAGACTTTGATTTAGACGAGTGGATAATACGAGAATAATAGCGGTCAATGGCCATGAGATAAGAGGTGTTAATATGAACAAGACATTTGTAAGATATATTTTACCAATTGTTCTCCCTATATTGATTGTTTTAATGTGGATCTATTTAACTGAAAAAGAAGTCATTGCGGCCTATTTAATTCCATCACCTTTAGTGGTTATCGATACATTTATTCAATTTTTAGGAGATGGGACTCTTTTGGATGATACTTGGACCAGTGTTAGCAGGATGCTGCAAGGTTATTCCTTGGCAGTGGTCACCGGACTAATATTCGGAATTATTATGGGATTGTTCGCTCGTATTGACCAATTTTTTGCCGGTGTATTTAATGCCGTAAGGGTAATACCGCCATTAGCTTGGATCCCAATCATTATCCTTTGGTTTGGAATTGGTGAGACTTCTAAAGTAATCATTATTTTTAAGGGAGCATTTTTCCCAATTCTTCTAAATACGATTCAAGGCATTGAAGGGGTGCCTAAAGGTTATTTAGAAGTTTCTAAGCTGATGGGGGTAAGTAAGAGGAAAGGGTTATTCCAGGTGATTTTACCTGCTGCGCTGCCTTCCATATTTGTTGGTCTCAGATTAGGACTTGGTACTGCATGGATGGCTGTTGTAGCAGCTGAGTTAATTGCTTCTGAATCGGGATTGGGATTTAGGATAACCCAAGGACGAGAACTTTCACAGCCGGATGTCATGGTTATTGGAATGGTGATGATTGGACTGATTGGAGTATCAATGGATGCATTAATAAAGTTGATTCAAAAGCGTGTCCTTTCCTGGCAGCCGGGGATTAAATCTTAGGAGGTTACGTAAATGCTTACCCAAGCTAGAGTTCAATATGGAACATATAAACCAAAAATCAAAATATCTAATTTATCAAAATCGTACATTCAAAGACACATGAAACTAGAGGTATTAAATAACGTTGATTTAGAAATTCAGGAAGGAGAGTTTTTGACCATTGTCGGTTCAAGCGGTTGTGGAAAAAGTACTCTACTGCGCATAATTGCCGGTCTTGATGGGTCATTCGACGGCTCCATTACAATTGATGATCAATTAATTTCAGGCATTGGCCGGGATAGAGGGATGGTATTTCAGGATCATCGTCTGTTTCCGTGGATGAATGTTAAACAAAATATCAGTTTCGGTCTGGAGCACCTTACTGCAAAGGAGCGTAATAGAATAGTCCAAGAGCATATTGAATTAGTCGGATTAAAAGGTTTTGAAAAAGCGAAGCCCGGAGAACTATCAGGAGGTATGTCACAGCGTGTTGCAATAGCACGTACTTTAGTAAAAAAACCAGATATTATTTTGCTGGATGAACCGTTTGGTGCTCTCGATGCACTTACAAGGATTCAAATGCAACATGAAATTCTGAGAATTAGAGAACAATCGAATATTACAATGATCCTCGTTACCCATGATATAGACGAAGCTGTATTATTAGGTGACAGAGTCATTGTCATGTCAAAAAAACCAGGACGCATTCAAAAGACAATACCGGTTTATTTACCAAGACCACGCGATCGAAATAGTTATGATTTTATCAAAATTCGTGAACAAATATTTAACCTATTCTTCGAAAATGAAAAAGTAAAAATACCAGAAGACTATTCAATATAAATTTTTTAAACAAAGTTGCCTCAAAGATGGGCAGCTTCTTTTTTGGGGAATTCTAATCCACCGTTAAGCAAACACTATAATTTAGATGTATTAAGTTGATTTTTGGAGGTAGAAGTATGAGTCGACTAGACAGGCTCAAAATGGGGACAGTGGAAACAAGGCACTTCCAACAGTTTAATGAGTTATTACGGTATGTGTTCCAAGTGACCAAGAAAGATTTACAAATGGTAGGCTGGGAAGAACGCGAAATCGCTTTAGCAAAGAAGCCGGTACTCGATCAGGCGGATGTGATTGGATGGTTTGATGGTGAGAAACTTGTCTCACAGTTGGCTGTATATCCTTTTCAAGTAAATATTTTTGGGCGGACATTTGAAATGGGTGGATTGACCGGAGTCGGTACCTATCCAGAATACGCGAATATGGGACTAATGTATAAGTTAATGCGGCAAGCTCTATCGGATATGCAGCAAAGAAAACAATCTATTTCCTATTTATTTCCCTATTCTATTCCATACTACCGCCGCAGAGGCTGGGAAATCATTTCGGATAAAATGACCTTTGAAGTGAGAGATGTCCAATTACCAAAGATAAAGAAAGTTCCAGGTTATGTGGAAAGGTTGGATATTGAGCATTCAGATGTAAGAACCGTATATAAACTTTTTTCTGATACCATGCATGCAGCCATGATACGAAATGATTTAGCATGGGATGAATATTGGAGATGGGATGTAGATGAGTTAACAGCTGCTGTTTACTATGATCACACACACAATCCACATGGGTACCTTTTGTACTGGATTTCTGAAGATATCCTCCATATTAAAGAAATGGTCTATATGGATCAAGAGGCGCGTATCGGACTCTGGAATTTCATTGGTGCTCATTTTTCCATGGTATCAAAGGTGGTCGGAAATATTTTTATGAATGAGCCATTAGCCTTTTGGCTAGAAGACGGGGATATCAAAGAAACTATTTCTCCTTATTTTATGGCACGAATTGTAGATGTCAAACAGTTTGTAGAGCAGTATCCATTTATAGCGACAGGATCAGAAAAGAAAATAACCTTTAAGCTTGAGGATCCCATGCTGGAATGGAATAAAGGGACCTTCACACTATGTGTTTCCGGTGATGGTCACGGTAATCTTATTGAAAGTAATGCTACACCTGCTCTTTCATTTGATATACAGACACTTACAACAATGTTACTAGGTTATAAGAGACCTGCTTACTTAGCAGCTATTTCTCGTATTAAGGGAGATGAACAGGTTGTTGAGGAATTAGAGAATATAATTGGGCGGCAAACACCATATTTTTCTGACTACTACTAAGCTTGGTTATTCTGAGTGGGGGCTGTGTAAATTCCACTATTGGTTATTTACAAAGATATGAAGTTCAATGAAGGACAAATCAAGCAAGTTCCGAGTGAGATTTGTCCTTCAAATCGTCGATGAAAGGCAAATCAGGAGAGATCCCAATGAGATTTGTCCTTCATAAGGTTGGTGAAAGACAAATCAGGAGAGTTGCGAATGAGATTTGTCCTTCATAAGGTTGATGAAAGACAAATCAGGAGAGAACCCAATGAGATTTGTCCTTAATAAGGTCGATGAAAGACAAATCCGGAGATTTTTCAATGAGATTAGTCCTTCATAAGATTGATGAAGGACAAATCATGCAAGCCCCGAGTGAGATTCGTCCTTCATAAAGTCGATGAAAGACAAATCAGGAGAGATCCCAATGAGATTAGTCCTTCATAAGGTTGATGAAGGACGACTCAGGAGAGTTCTCAATGGGATTCGTCCTTCATAAGGTC
>NZ_BCVA01000015.1 GCF_001591505.1 Neobacillus niacini NBRC 15566 | reverse complement strand
AGACTATGGACTAACACTCTTGCGGCACCTAAGATTAGTACCAAGTTCACAGATATGCTCAAGATTTTAGTTGAAAGAACAAAAAGACGATTCGAGGAAGACCGAATCGTCTTTTTGCTTTGACTTCATTTCTACTCCTCTAAATACTGGAGTTTTGTGTGAACATCCACCAATCATGTCAATTACTTGATGACGAAAAAACGAGCAGAAAGAAACGGATTTAGATCTTATATTGCGCCCTTACCAATTCATAGTAAACCCCTTGCTTCTCCATTAATTGCTCATGATTTCCCTGCTCCAGGATTTTCCCGTGGTCTAGGACAATGATCTTATCAGCTTCTCTAATAGTTGAGAGCCTATGCGCAATCATAATCGCTGTTCTTCCTTTTAATAAAGTCCTTAGGGCATTTTGTATCTTTACTTCCGTCTCTGTATCAATACTGGCAGTTGCTTCATCAAGGATAAGGATTTTCGGATACGCTAGGAGTGCCCTCGCGAAGGAGAGCAGCTGGCGTTCACCAACAGACAGAATATTCCCCCGCTCTTCAACCTCTGTTTGATAGCCATTGGAAAGCTTAGTTATGAATGTATCCGCCCCTACTGCTTTTGCTGCGGCAATTACTTCTTCATCACTCGCCCGCGGGTTCCCAAACCGAATGTTTTCCATAATAGTCCCTGAAAAGATAAATGTATCCTGCAGGACCACGCTAATTTGTGAACGAAGATTTGCAATAGACAGTTCTTGAATCGGATGGTTATCAATTTTGACCACACCTGCAGTCGCATCATAAAATCGGCTGACTAAATTCGCAATGGTCGTCTTTCCAGAGCCCGTGTGTCCAACAAGAGCTACTGTCTGACCCGCTTTGATAGAAAAAGAAATGCCGTTTAACGCTTTTCGTTCTGCGTTATAGGAGAATTCTACATCCTCAAAATCAATATTTCCCTCGATGGAGGGAAGTACCAACGGCTTAGCAGCCTCTGCCACAATCGGTCGTTCATCTAAAAACTCAAATATCCGCTCAGATGACGCCATTCCAATCAAAAGCTGGTTATACAACTGACCCATTCTGGATATTGGCTCCCAGAACATTCCTAAATAAAAGGCAAAGGAGACAAATTCGCCAATGGTACATTCCCCGTTCATGATAAGAACCGCCCCATACCAGATGAGTATAGCTGTACCGATAGCATTTGTTATTTCAACAAATGGGCCAAACATGGCATTTTTCCGGACCGCTTGCTGCCAAGTTACGAAGTTATCTTTATTCATTTCCTTAAAGAATTGGTTGTTTTCTGATTCTTGAGTAAATGTCTGCGTAACGCGAATGCCTTGAATACTTTCATTTAAATGTGAGTTTATCTTTGACTGGATTAAACGCACCTGTTGCCAAGACAAGCGGATTTTTTTACGCAGGTTTGTAGAGATGAAAAACATGATCGGCAGGATGACCATGATAGCAATCGTAAGTTTCGCATTGATTGAAAACAAAATAAAAATAGTTGCAACCAATAAGAGAATATCTGTTAATAGATTAATAACCCCGTTTGTAAACAACTCCTGCAGGGAGTTAATGTCATTCATAATCCTCACAAGAATAGACCCGGCTGAGCGCTGGTCAAAGAATCGGTGGGATAGGGACTGTACATGTGTAAATAAGTGTTTACGCAAATCATAAATGACATTTTGCCCCAGCTGGTTCATCCAGCGGATCCTTAATGCATTGACGATATAGGACAATACATATAACCCGGTAATGATAGATACAAGCTGAATTAATAGAGTTGTATCTTTTTCAATAAGGGCGCGGTCAAGAGTATACACCCCAATCAAAATAGGAATAAGCAGGCGGATCGCTGCTGAAATGATTACGGTCATGAACGAGAGCGGCAGTAAATTCTTTGCATATGGTTTTATATATTGTAATAACCGCCACATTTGTTTCCAGTTAAATGATTTATCAATCACCTGATCCTGCGAGTAGTGAAACCGCTCCAATATCTGTTTATTCCTCTGAATCTCTCTCATATTTTCACCTACCTTGCTGCCTTTTGCATAATAGTCTTTTGGTCTTGATACTGAATATCATAAATTCTTCGATATGCTCCATTACTGGCTAGAAGCTGCTCATGTGTTCCTCGTTCAACAATGCTTCCGTTGTCCAAGACCAAGATTTCATCTGCATGCTGCAGCGAAGAAATACGGTGGGCAATAATAAAGGTTGTTCTCCCCTTCATGACTTCTTGAAGTGCTTGTTGAATGTGAAATTCTGTTTGCATGTCTACAGCGCTTGTTGCATCATCTAAGATGAGAATGCTTGGATTCGTACAGATGGCCCGGGCAATGGCAATCCGCTGCTTTTGCCCTCCAGAAAGACCCATTCCTCTCTCCCCTAGCATCGTGTTATATCCATCTGGGAGCTCCATAATAAATCCATGAGCGTCGGCACGTTTAGCAGCGTCAATAATTTCTTCTATTGATGCCTCCGGATTCCCATATGCAATATTAGCTTTAACCGTTGATGAAAAGAGAAAGGTCTCCTGCAATACTACTCCAATCTGAGATCTTAAGGTTTTTAACCCATATTCCTTAATTGGACGGCCATCGATTAGAATATCCCCGCTTGTCGGTTCGTAAAAGCGTGACAGAAGCTGGATGATACTGGTTTTTCCAGCACCTGTGGCCCCAATTAAACCTATGGTTGAACCAGAAGGTGCATTGAAACTGATCTGACAGAGAGCATGTGTATCCTCATTTTGATACTGAAAGGTTACATTTTGAAATGCAACATCACCATCAATTTTTTCGGAGCTCCTTACATCTTCTTCATCAAAAATGGTTTCCTCGGCTTCTAAAATTTCTAAGAGCCTCTCACCGGAAGCCTTTGCCTGAGAAAACATATTAATAGTGAAACCGAGATGCATAATCGGCCATAAAATATACCAAATCAGGCTGTAAAATGCGACTAGTTCACCTGGTTTTAAGCTGCCATTGATGACTTGATAGCCACCGAAACCTAGTAATAGTACAACTGAAATATTTCCAATCAACTCCATCAGCGGGAAGTACTTCGCCCAAATGGAAGCCGTATAAAGCTGTTTGCTTCTGTAGTCTTGATTGGACTGATTAAACCGTTCAATCTCCACCTGTTCTTTGGATAAAGCTTTAACGGTATGTATGCCGCTGATATTTTCTTGTACCTTTGTATTTAAGCGCCCAAATGATTCGCGAATTCCACGAAAAGCAGGATGTACAGCCTTGTCGAATTTGTACACTGCAATGCTAATAAACGGTAAAGCCATAATGGTAACCAACGTGAGGGACACAGAATAATACAACATTACACATAAACTGGCTCCGACTACAATGACAAAACGCAGAACCTCCGCAAATCCGAATGATACAAAAAAACGAAATCCTTCAACATCCGCTGTTAAGCGTGACATTAAATCTCCTGTCTTTGCATTATCATAGTAACTGAATGACAGTCGCTGCAATTTCTCATACAGAGCGTTTCGCAAACTGTACACGGATTTTATGCCAAACATATCCGCTAAATAATGCTGAATGAAGGCCGACAATCCTTTGACTGCCATCACCGCGATAAATCCTAAGGAAATCCAAGGCACCCAGCTATATTGTCCGCCTAAAACTACTTCATCAATGGTCAACTGCAAAATAATCGGATAAACAACCGTAATCCCTGCCATAATCATTAAAAAGAGCGTTGACCAGATGAAATCCTTTTTATAAGGAAGATAGAAGGACTTTAACTTTTTAAAAACAGACATTGCTTCCTCCTCTTTAAGATAAAATTTCATACCTTTAATCATATAATGAAAACTCCAAATTTATTTCGATATTTTAATATTTCAGCTTCCGAAATTTCAACAATATTAAACTTGGCTATTAATTGCTTTTTCTACGTAAGGGTCAACATTAAAAAAGGGATAGTCCCCCGCTGGATAAAAGCAGCGAAGGACCAACCCTTTACAGCTATTAACAACTATTTTTGAAATCCATGAACCTCGAAATCATAAATTCTAGCAGCTTGGTCGCTGCCTTGTGTTGGCTTGTCAGTCCATAATCGGACATAGCGTGCATTCGTCAAGGTAATGCTGTGTTCTGAGACAGCTGCTGTATTATCTGTTACCCTCACTGCCTCTGTCCAGTTTTCACCATCCGTACTTACTTCAATTCTAAATGCCTGGGTATTAAAGGCACCCGGCTCCCCGCCAGCTTGTGCGTGATGAACAACAAATTTTGAAATAGCATATTGACTGCCAAGATCCACCTTTAACCAATGAGGCGCATCCCCTAATGCGCACCATTTACTTTTTACGTTCCCGTCAAAAGCATATTGTGCCGCTTCACTCGGAGCACATTGTCCACTCGCAATGGCCATCTTATTCAACGCAATATTTTTAATATCCTTTGCTGCTTCGGAAATGGTAATCATCGCTTCCTTTGTCAGGACACTTTCACCTTCACTGTTTTTCGCAATTAGGGTAACAGGATAAACGCCTTCTTTCTCATAGATGACAACCGGGTTTTCCTCCATGCTCACAGATGGTGTTCCACCTTCAAAATGCCATTCCACTGCGTCCGTTACCTCCGAAGATGTGTTGAAAAATTGAATCTTCTCTCCCGGTGCCGCTACCGTTTGATCAGTCCGGAAATCTGCTTCTGGCTTTGGATATGGCGGCCATTCAAACTTAACAGCCGCAGGCTTGCTTCGTTTGAATTCTTTGTTCACCGCAACAATTTCTAAATTGGTGATAGTTTCTTTCCCATCCCGCTTTAAATTGGAAAGGTAATACACATGATTCGGCGTAGCACCGACAAATTCCTTCTCATTGTTTGGCAGCGTCCGGTAAATTTCATAGTGACTCACATCGGAATCAGACGGTTCCCAAATAAGCGCGGCATCTGCATAAATTCCTTTGGTAAACTCAATCTTACTTACCCTTCCCTGCTTTGGAGAATGAATAGCATGAGGCTTCTCTTGCTTGTTATAAACCTTAATTTCTCCAATATTTGTTGTAAAGTCTTTCACCTCGTTGTCACTTTCAATTAATAGCGAGATGGCTGCAATGTTTTTACCGCTAAATTTTTTCAGTTTAACCGTCTCGGTTATCCATTGATTATGACTTTGTTTTTTCACATCGAAATAGATAAATTGATTAGGTGTGTCGGTAAAACTGATCCCAAGCTTCATGTTTGGCTTTTTCAAATCTGTCTTGTATGTCAAGGCGATTTCCGTTTCCTTTTGAATCGGCAGATTGGTTTTATAAAGTTTAATATGTGTTGGATTGTTTGCATCAATAGCACCTGAAAGCTTTAATGAGCTTCCGCCGTAATAAGAAGTTTCCCAATCAAAATCAACGCCAACAGCTTGTCCGCCCTCTTTCAGCCAGCGCCAGGTCGGCAGAATATCCTGAAGACTGCGGTTATTCCATGACTGTTCGCTTACCTGTTTCCCATCAACAGCGAAAAACTTCCCGCTGCCTGTATTAAAATGAGTGACGAATGGCAATTTCTCAATGGCGGTTTTGGCTGTGAAATAATGTGCCATTCCTTTCCACGCACCGTTATCATTTGTTGACGCAGGATTTGCGGATTTGCCAACCCAGAATTCATTTTCCTTTTGATAAAACTGTTCCATTGTTTCAGATGTTTTAAACGCCCAGTCCGGACGATAAATGCCTAAAGATGTTACTGGTGCCTTGCCCTCAGGGAGGATTCCCTGCCATGGAATATTTGTGCTTGTTCCTTTCGCTTCCACATCAATCCCTGTAAACAAGTCATATGGGCTTCTGCCGAGTTCTTTCGCTTTTGCAGCGGATGATTGTTGATCACGCCACCAAAAGTTTAAAAACATGCTGTCAGAAACACGTTTGTTGCCATCCTGTAAAAAGCTGCTATTTTTATCCGTTAAAGCATTTTGCCAATCAATCTGTCCGTCCTTCGTCATCGAATCGTACCACATAATGTGCATATCTTTCTGTTTATGTTTTTGAAGATACACTAGGAATTCCTGCATTTTTTCAGCAGTCTGAGCGTTTCCGCCTTCGGTTTCTTGGTTAATGAACCAGCCGTCAAACCCATAGTAGTTTGCAACTTCTAACAGTTTGTCCGCTGCAGGGAAGGATCCATCTGCCTGCTGAGCAAGCATTTGGCTGACCCATTCAGCCTTTCCGCCATAAACAGCAGGAGGGAAGAAAACGTTTCCTAAAATCGGTACGCCGTTTTTATGGGCAGCGTCAATCACATCTGCACTTGGCGGCACAATAATACCTTCACCGGCAGAGCCAGCCCAATACACCATGAGATCAACGTACTGCCAATAACTAAAGGTATTTGCATAAAAATCCTTCCCGCCTTGAGAAGGCACCCCGCTCGTCGTAGGGTTTAAGGCAGACAAAGCCACTAACTTTGCATCAGATTGTGCATGTTCATTGATTTGGTATAACACTTCCCGGTTGGCTAGTGGAATCTGGCTGCGGTTATACACAGCGCTTGGATCCTTCTCTGGAGTCCAGTTTAATAGTTGTTCAGGATACCAGTAAGATGATTCTGGTTGTTTCGCAAAGCTTGCATTCGGCCATAACAGGATGAAACACAAGCCGAAAAAGGCAGCCATCAACAATTGGCTTTTCTTCCAATCAATCATTTTCCATCTCTCCTATTCTAGTTTTTATATTGAAGCTTTTTTGAGCGAGCTTCCTTCTACCTTTTCAACCCAATTAAGATATGGGTAGCGCTGTCATTTTTTCGAATACTCTATCAATCCACTTTTCCCTACAATATTCCGAACCGTATGCTCCGTCAATGGACTAGAAAAATGTAATAAGGTTTTTCCACCCTTTCTATAATTAGTTCATTGGAAATTGCTTCAATACAGAAATAATGGAATTTGAAAAAATGTTGCACTACTGCGGAATACTGGCAAGACAAAGCAGATTTGAGAGATTAGGATAGGAGATACCAGGTCGGAGGAATCTATATTGTCGAAGATGGCACCAAGTCTTCTTGGACTGAAACTTGTATATACCTAGTACATCTATTAAAGGACTAATCCTTCAATAATAAATATTTAAAGCGTCATGAGTATACTAAAGACCCTAGTTCCTTTTTATTCAATCGATACAAAAGTAAATCTGCACAATATTGTTTGTATTTTTTCTGTTTCCGTACGGACAAGGGTCATCACTCTTTGGCATTTCCCCTTTAAAATAGCACTCCGCATTCTTCCGAAATAAGCGTGCCCTGTAAAATTTTTAGCATAAATCTCCTATATGTAATAGATGCAAATGCTGAAATATCCAGAAAACTTCAAATTAAATGTGTTTTTGCCGAATAGCTTTCCTCTCATCCTTAAGTGTAAATACCTTCATTGAAATCCACATGGAAAGACATGAAATCGGACCTATACTTAAGAAGGGAATCAACCCTGGGACAGTTTTAAATAATAGCAATAAAAGATAAAATCCAATGACCATAAGAAGGGTATGAAAAGGAAATGAAACACCCATTAATAATGAAATACTAAAGTATCTGCTGAATCGATTTTCAATATGAACATATACCGGAATAATATAAAGCATCAGGACGATAAACAATATACTAGCCATTATCACAAGAATAAGGAGACACCAATAGATTACTCCATGAGAAAAACGGATAAGGGAAAAATTCATATATAATAAAAAGCCCATAATAGATAGAATCAGACCTAATCCGTTTGCTTTCCAAAACTCCTTTCGAAAAGTAGTCCAATAAACACTTGTATAGGACTTATTATCTTCATTTCCGAGCATCCATCTTCGAATTACAGTGAATAGACCAACCGTGGCGGGCATAAAACCAAGTATTAATCCGCCGCAAAGTGAAAATAGTATCCAAAGCAGTTGAAACTGCATCAATCTCATGACCTTTTCAGCAAGTTGATAAAAACCGTTTATTAAGCTGATACTTCTCACTGTTTTTCCCCATTTCTATAATTGGAGCAAGGCAATGATCCGTTCCGCTCCCCTTTTATCATCGCCCTTTTGTTTGCTAAGCTCCATTCATTGTAATATTCAATTGGTACTCCTGAATCCACCTTTTATTTGTGAAATCACGTCCCCTGATCGATACGCGGTCTGCGAATACTTCTACATATAATCCCTGACTTCCTTCTTCATCAATGACCGTTTCTCCACCTTTTCCGTCGGGCCCATATGTATTATACACAGCACCCGTATTAATCATTTTAAAGGGAGTTTCGACAAACGTGTTCGGAAAGCGAAGATCAAAATGAGAATGCCCGGAAAAGAAGAATACATCTTTCATCTGAGTCAAACGATTCACCAACCCTTGGTAGGCGATAATACTATTTTGATAGTATTCTAGATTTGTTCCATATAATGTAAAGGGAATCGGTTGATGTAAGAAAACAAAAACAGGTTGATGATGTTGTTTTATGTTTTCAATCTTGCCTTCTAACCAATTTATTTGTTCCATACTTAAGACCGCAGAATCTTTCGTAGGACTTCCAACAGGTCCCCAGCTTTCTGTTCCTAGAAATAAAAACGTACAATCATTTATTTCTTTCTGATAATAAACTTTTTCAAGACCACTGAACTCCAAAAAACGGCGGATGGAAGGTTCATTCCCGTCATTTTTAAAGAATTCATGGTTACCAATCGTGAAAAAAACATCCTCTGGATGGGGATTATTGTTTAAAATTTCTTGGAATTTGTCGTAACTTTCTTTCCTTCCATCGTTAATTAAGTCTCCATTAATAATTAATGATGAGGCATTCGCATCTATTTCGTTGAGGTCTTGTAAAGCACGTGCAAATTTTTGATGAGAAACTTCATTTTTAACTGTTAATTGAATATCACTTATGACAAAAAAGGAATTGATCGGTTTCTTCTTATACATCAAATCACCCCTAGTTACCTTTTTTCTCGCTGGACACTTGGCGAACAAGAATAAAATTGAAGCAAGAGACCATTCCCTTGCTTCACTAGTCTACTATTTTTTATATCGCTTATAAGCAGCTTCATAGATTTCCATATAGCGTTCTAGGTTCATTTTTTCCAATGTCTTCACGTAGTCGTCCCATTCGCTCATGGGCTTCTTGCCTGTAATGAAGCCTGCAGTCATTTCCGTCACATACGTGTTGATATCGGTTGAAAGGGTAGCCAGCTCACTTGACTCATCGACAGTGAAGTTAAAGTTTGGCCAAATATCACTTTGTTTAAGAGTAAGCGGCTCTGCCTTCTCAGCATTCGCTAATGTGGCATCGGACCCCTCGGCACCTTGGAAATACTTCTCTTTCACTACCCCTGGATAATATCCTCCAGGCCATGTCAAATATTTACTGATTGCTTGGTCAAGATTTAGTCCTTCAGGGTTTTTCGTGATTTCATCCGTATATTTGAATTCGCCATCCTTTTCCTCATACGTTACCCCTTCAAAGCCCATAAAGAACATTTTAATCCCTTCATCACCGTAAAAATGGTCAATCCAGCGAACACTCGCTTCTGGATTTTTGTTCTTATCCGTAATGACAAACATTCCTACATTCCCTAATGGTGAACCAATGGCTGTATTGATTCGATCCCCATTAGGACCTTCTAAGACAGGAGTGCCGATATAGCCATCTAAATTCAGCCATGTTTTCGGATCAATATCCGGCAGAACCCCAATGACCCCTTCCTGTGCGACAGCATTGAATCTTTCGGAGTCTGTAGTGAAGACTTCCTTATCTATCAACCCCTCTGTATACAATTTATTTACAAAGGTTAAAAGTTCCTTATATTCTTTTGAGGTGGGCTGGAATCTTAATTTCTCAGTTTTTGGATTTAAATCAATATGACCATTCGATGTGCCATGATTATTTAAACCAACAGATCCTTTAAGCCAATTAAGAATTGGGTTAATCCCATATGCTGAGCCAATTGGGACTTCATCGGCTTTGCCGTTACCATTTGGGTCGCCCTCTTTAAACTTTTTCAACACTGTGTAAAGTTCATCCCATGTTTTTGGTTCTTCCAAACTTAATTTCTTTAACCATTCCGATTGAATCCACGGAGTTCCAATAGACAACCCTTTAAAATTAGGATCATAGTAGGTTGGGAATCCATAAATGTTGCCATCCGCCATGGTAATTCCTTGCTTAACAAGCGGGTTTTCCTCCATAATCTTTTTCAAATTCGGAGCATATTTATCAATTAAATCATTCAGCGGCAGGAAAACACCTTGCTGACCGTATTTAATCAGGTCTGTTTTCGGCAGGGCTGCAGCAAATAATAATTCAGGATATTCCCCGCTTGCTAACATAAGATTTCGTTTTTCAGCTAATGCTTCTGTAGAAACTGTGGTCCACTTGATATGAATATTGCTCATTTTTTCATACTCATTCCAAAGCATAAGCTTATTCCAATCTTGCGAAGAATAAAATTTTGCTGCAAAGCCTTCCATTTCAATTTTCTTATTTGCGATTGGCATTCCCGTCTTATTTATATTCCCACTATCTTTTTTATTTTCCTTAACAGCCGTCTTCTCATTGTCACTGCACCCGCTCAATAAAACAGAAACAGCTAATGCACCTGTAAGTAAACTTGTTACAACCTTTTTCTTCTTCATTTGACATCCCCCTTATTAACCTTTAATAGACCCTACCATAAAACCTTTTACAAAATATCGCTGCAAGAATGGATAAAGCATCATCATTGGTAGGTTGGCTACAATTAAGACAGCATATTTCAACCCTTCAACACTTAATTTCTGCTTCAAAAAGGTTTCTGAAGTGGCTTTAATCATTTCATCCATTTCCCCTTTAATTAAAATTTCTCTTAATATTAACTGAAGTGGAAACTTTTCTTTATCTGATAGGTAGATTAATGCCTGAAAATAGGAATTCCAATGTCCGACTGCATAAAATAAAATCATAACGGCAATAACTGGCATCGAAAGCGGTAATACAATTTTAAGTAGAATCCGAATATTTCCGCAGCCATCAATTTGCGCGGATTCTTGTAACTCAAGCGGGATAGTCTCTTGAAAAAAGGTACGCATTATGATGATGTTCCAAACCGCAACTGCATTGGGAATCACCATTACCCAGAAGGAATCTATCATTCCAAGGTCACGAATAAGCAAGTAAGTGGGGATTAATCCACCGCCAAAGAACATCGTGAAGACAAAAATAGCCATTATGACGTTTCTTCCATAAAAATCTTTCCTAGATAACGGATAGGCCGCCATAATCGTCATGATCAGGTTAATCAGAGTTCCAATAGTTGTATATTTTAAGGTATTTAAAAATCCGTTGACAATATCTTTATTTTCAAAGACCTTCGTATAAGATTCCACATTGAAACCCTTTGGCCAAAGCCACATTTCTCCCTTTAAAATATAGATAGGATTACTGAAAGAAGCACTCACAACAAAATATAAGGGATACAAAACGAGCAATGCGATAATCGAAAGAAGCACGATATTCACATAGGAAAACATTTTATCTGATGTAGAATTCTGCAATCGCTTTCACCCCCTACCATAAGCTAGTATGATTGATTTTCTTTGCAATGGAGTTCACCATCACAAGCATAATGAAGTTAATAACTGAGTTAAATAATCCAACGGCTGCCGAGAAACTATATTGTGCATCCAAGATACCGCTGCGATAAACAAAGGTAGAGATAACATCGGAAGCGGACATATTCAGCGTGTTTTGCATTAAGAATACTTTTTCAAATCCAACCGACATAACAGAGCCTGCATTTAAAATGAAGAGGATGACAATTGTCGGCATAATCGCCGGAATATTAATATGCCAAATTCGCTGCAGCCTTGAAGCACCGTCAATCATTGCGGCCTCATGCTGGGAATGGTCAACAGCCGTAAGGGCCGCCAAGTAAATAATCGAGCTCCAGCCCATTGTTTGCCAAACATCCGATAAAACGTACATCGTTTTAAACCATGCGGGTTCCGTCATAAAATCGACCGGATTTCCGCCAACTAACGTAATGGCCTGATTGATTAAGCCGTCCGGCTTTAAGAAAAGGACCAACATTCCCACGATGACCACGGTTGATAAGAAGTGTGGAGCATAGATAACGGTTTGTACAAACTTTTTAAATTTGTCATTACGCACTTCATTCAGCATAAGGGCAATAATAATTGGAATAGGGAACGACACAGCTAGTGTATAAATTCCAATTCCCAATGTATTTTTAATAAGCCGCCAAAAATAATAACTATCAAAAAAGCGTTGGAAGTGCTTCATTCCAACCCATTCACTTCCCCAAATTCCCTTTGTGGCAATAAAATCCTTAAAGGCAATCTGAATTCCATACATTGGCAGATAATGAAAGACAATGAAATAAATAATGACTGGGGAAATCAATAAATAAAGATCCCAATTTTTGCGAAAAGATTTCTTTAACATTGTCCACTTTGACGGAGAGACTTCTTCTACTGCCGGTAGGATTTCAAATTGAATACTGTGTTTGTTTTCAACGATTTTTTCCAAACCTTCTCCTCCTTTAGTGGGAGTTACTAACATATATGTACCGTTGGTTCTTGGCTAATCTCGACAACCTTACCACCGGAACGAATCGATTCTGTTGCCGCACAGCCAACAGCGACACTCATTCTACCAGCAAACGGGGTGGTCAATGGCTGCTTGTTGTGCAGAACTAACTCGATAAAGTCTTGGCATATTTTCGGGTCTGCACCGCCGTGACTTCCTTCTTCCTTCTTCATGTCATAGGTGATGTCGCTAAATTCATGCCAACTATTAGATTTCCGTGTTTTGACAATAATTTTATCGTTTACATCATCGTTTTCTAAGCGCCCTTTTGTCCCTATAAAGGTATAATTTCTTGAATAATCCGGTGTGAAGTGACATTGCAGGTAAGAGGCCTTAATTCCACCTTCAAGCTCCATAATCAGCATATTGTTATCCTCAACATCAATTTCTTCCCTGAAAGCACATTGAGTAAAATAATTCAGAGTTGCCTCAGGACACGTATCTCTAATCTCACATTCAGGGCAAGTTAGGGTGTTAGGCTTATCACCGCCGAAGTAATCAAGGCTGCCAAAGGCAGAAACCTTTTTGGTGTATTTACCAGTAAGCCAGTGGATGACATCAAGATCATGCGAACCCTTTTGTAACAGTAGGGATGTGGTATTTTTAGCTGTTCCATGCCAGTCGTGATAGTAGAAGTAACCGCCGTATCCTACAAAGTGCCGAACCCAAACGGCTTTAAGATCTCCTATGACACCAGAGTCGATTATCTCTTTCATTGTTTGGTACATACTCATATAACGCATATTGAAACCAACCATCAAGTGTTTCCCAGCTTTCTTCGATTCCTCAATGATCCGGTCACAGCCTTCGACCGTAATGGCAAGCGGCTTTTCACAATAAACGTGTTTTCCAGCTCTTAGAGCAGCGATAGCATGTTCTTCATGTAAATAATCTGGTGATAAAATCGATACTGCGTCAATATCCTTACGAGCTAATAATTCATGATAATCTGTCGTAACAAAGGCATGTTCGTTCACTTCTTTTTGAAATTTTTCCAGTCTATCTTTCGAAACATCAGCAACACCTACAACCACTGATTTTCCGTCAGGCTTATGCCAGTACTTTGCAATTCCGCCTCGAAGTCCGGCACCAATTATGCCAAGTCTAACTGTTTCCATGTTTTTCACTCCTTATCAATTCAGAATATCTAATCAATCATGTGAAACAATATGTTCTTAACCACCCCCCTTTCTGTTTACTTCAACCATTTTCCAACCATTATCCAACCATTATCCATCTATTTTCCTAAATTTTTGTTTTAAATAGCTTTTTTCTTGTCCTAATTACTTAATTTAATAGGAATTCACGATGGTTTTCCGTAAATTCTCCAAAATTATGTGAGAACGTTTTCCGAATGGTCAAAAAAAATTACTTGCCTATACTGATTTTTGACGACTCACGAATGACCAACTCAAAAGGAATATGAATTTTAAGGGATAACCTTGTTTTCCCTTCAATCCTATCGATCACTGTTTTTGCTGCCAGCTCCCCCATTTCATACTTTGGAATATCAATCGTCGAAAGAGGTGGGGATGAGTACTTAGACATTTCAATATTATCAAGACCGATAAAGGCAATATCTTCTGGAATTTTTAAATTATATTTATTAACGGCCCTCATTGCGGCAATTGCCATCATGTCACTTGCACAAAACATCGCTGTGGGCAAATCATCGGAACACTCTTCTAACAGTTTTGCCATAATTTCATAGCTGCTGTCCATTGACCATTTAGTGTTACCCGTCCACTTTGGCTGAATGATTAAGCCAGCATTTTGCATCGCTTTAAGATAGCCTTTATATCGGCTTTCTTCTTGTAAATTCTCAAATTGTTCGCCAACACCTCCGCCAAGGAACCCTATCTTTTTATGGCCCTGTTGAATTAAATGCTCGACTGCCGTTATTCCTGCTGCCTCACCATCGAAATCAATTAAAGATATTTTCAATTTCGTAGTTGCATAACTAAAATCGATACCTACAATAGGTATGTGTTCTAAGGCATAATCTAAAATATCTTCATCGATTTTGTCGAATAATATAAGACCTTCTATCCCGGATTCATGGATCGTTTTATGAAGCAGCGGATCGTATTGAAGTTCCTCTTTATTAATGTTTATTAAGGTATATCCGGCATGGTCTACGTAATCACTAACACCATGAAGCATACTTGAATAGTAAGGGTACATTTCTATAATTTTATAATCCGCAACCCAGCCTATTTTCATGGTTCGCTTTCTATTTTTTTTCTGATTGTTCGTAACTAAATCTCTAGCATTTTGGTTTGGCGTATATCCTAATTCTTTTACAGCATCCCAAACTTTCTTTTTGGTTTCCGGATTTACATTTCGAGTCCGGTCGCTTTGGATGACCCTTGAAACAGTTGAAATGGATACACCAACATAGTCTGCAATATCTTTGAGTCTAACCATTAATAAATCCCTTCTTTTATGTAAGCAATTTCCTTCTATGTGACTGTAATATCTACATCCCAATGATAGTAAGAGCATTTGGTTTGGTAGAAGATTCCACCAGAAGGAGTCAACAGGTTGTTGGTACAAGTTTAAAATCACAAAAATTTAGCTGAATATTTTGATTAATTTGATTATACGTCTGACATTTAAATGTGTCAATCCACTAACTAGTAAAAATTCATAAAAAGGACGGAGCTATTGATCTAAGAGAATCAAATATTTCTCCACCATCATTCTACTCCTTCTATTTCAGTACAAACTGCTTATATACGGTCAAAACTATTTAATTATGAAAATCTGCCATAAGCATTTATGAATTAACGTGAATAGACTACCTTCCCTTGAATATGATCCTCTACTGCCACTGGCGTATACGAATGAATCACAATATGGTTCTGGCACTTGCCCGTCTTCATCAAAAATAATACTCATTTTGCTCTTTTAACAACGATGCTGAATTTTATAGTTCGCCTGTGGTCCAATGTTCATTACCTGCATAAACATTGGCTATTTACCCAGAGGTACCTTTACTCATATGATTTAGCGGACCTTAACCACAGAGCCATTACTTGGATTCCAAGAAAATTCACTCCGATACCAGCGCGAGTAGACAACTTTCTGATCGTGGGTTTTACTATTTTTGTAAAAAATTTTTTAAAACATTTTTTTAGGGGGATGACATTTGCCGAAAATCACGTTTATTGGTACGGGAAGTGCTATTTTTGTTAAAAATGTTCTATGAGACTGCCTCAACGAATACCCAAGACGATGTGAAAATCAAATCCGCGGCTGGAAGAATATGCGAGAATCCCTAACAAGAAATGCAAATCTAATCCACACACGTTCACATGAATATGGTTCTATAATCTTTGAATCCATGGAAACTAATATTCCATTTAAGTTCAGTGGCAATGTATTAAATTTGGGCGATAAAAGGACTAAAAAGATTCTTGCTTGGGCCATGAATGACAATCTATCGACCTAGTGGAATTATCGTTAAAAATAAAACAAGTACGTAACCTTGAAAAGGTGCCAGTACTCCGCCGCAAATAATGCAGCGAGTACTGGCACCTTCATTAGCTTTTTGAATCCAAATGACGTGTTGTTTCAGGACGAACTCTGCCGTGATGCGGCAAATGATCCCAAACAGCAATTCCACCGGCGCCAACAAAACCGTCTCTTACTTCAACATAGTCCATCCTTCAATTAACTTCTGTATTTATGTTAATTTTTTCGGACCTGAATATGTTGTTTTTTTAGGAGTATGTTGTTTATGATTTTCCAATGCTCCAAACATCTTGTTCCCAATCCACCTGATGGGATAGGCCATCATTGGTCCAGCAAAAAAGACAGTTAGCACCGGAAATATATATATAAACCGTCATTTAATAACGTGTTTAATAGGGTTGGGATCTTTACTTCTGTATTTACCATGTTTACGAATGTGATACAATCAATTCACAATTTCCGTTAATTTCAAACTCACCAAATCCAACAGGGACGATAAGATGTGTTCCTTTCTTCAAGACATATTGCTCCCCATTATGTACAAAAGACCCTTCACCTTTTACCACAGACAATAGCAAATATTGTTGATTAAAGGAGAATAAAGCTCTTCCATGAATCTCCCATTTATATACGGAGAAAAACTCAGAATCTACAAAAGTAGTTATTGTGACATTCTCCTGTTCCTGAAAACGAGGAGCAACCCCTGTATCTTGGTGAGGAATAGTTGTGACATCAATGGCCTTCTCTAAATGAAGTTCACGTAGATTCCCAGCAGAATCCTTACGGTCGTAATCATACACACGATAGGTTGTATCTGAGCTTTGCTGAGTTTCTAATACAAGCGTTCCTTCACATAAGGCATGAATGGTTCCACTCGGTACATAAAAAAAGTCACCTGGTTTAATTTTCACTCTACGAAGTAGTTCACTCCATTTTCCTTCCTTTAATTGCTGGACCAGCTCTTCTTTGGAAAGGGCATAATGGCCAAAAATCATGTCAGCGCCCTGCTTACAATCAAGGATATACCAGCATTCTGTCTTTCCTAATTCGCCATTTTCATTTACCATAGCATATTCATCATTTGGATGTACCTGTACAGATAAATCCATATTAGCATCCAAAATCTTTGTTAAAAGGGGAAAGACCTCTCCTTCGGGATTTCCAAATAATTCAGGGCGTTCCTTCCATAATTTATCCAAGGTCATCCCCTTGTAAGGTCCATTTACAATCATAGAAGGTCCATTAGGATGTGCCGAAATAGCCCAGCATTCTCCAGTATGTGGTGTAGGAATGTCATACTCAAATACCTCTTGTAAGGCCGTACCTCCCCAAATTCTATCTTTAAAGACTGGCTGTAAAAATAATGGTTCCAAATTCCCTACCTCCAAATAATATTATTTTCGATTTAAATAGTGAAACAGCGCACCTATTAAGTTGGCATCGTTGTCAAATTGGCAGGCTTCGACAGAAATAGTTAGTGTTGAGATGTCGTCCTTCAATCGTTTTAATTCCTGATTGATGCACTCAATCACTTCCGGCCGTTTGCTAATTCCCCCACCAATCAGAATTTTCTCCGGGTCAAGAGCGTATTTTATATTATAGATTCCAGCTGCCAGCTTTTTGTAGAATATCGTTATGCATTCATTGGCAATGGAGTCACCTTCTGCAGCCATCCGGAATACCTTCTCCCCATCCAAACTTCCTTTATCAAGAGACTTCCTCCGTTCAACTTCTTGAACGAGAGCATTGGTTGAAGCCACTTGACTCCAGGTTGACCGCATTGGATTGTTCAGCGGGTCGCCCATAATCATATAGCCAAATTCTCCCCCGTGAAGGGAAGCGCCGCGTATAATGGTTTGATTCATCACAATACTGCCGCCAATTCCCGTGCCAATAACAATGCAAATATAGTAATCTGTTTCTTTGGCAGCTCCGAGCCAGCCTTCTGCCAATGCGGCGCAGTTCGCATCATTTTCTATCGAAACGTCCAGACCTGTCCGTTCTTTTATCAAGTCTGTCATCGGTACACCGTGGATATAAGGAATAGCACTTGCTCCCCCAATATATCCGCTTTTCACATCCACTGCACCCGGAGAGCTTAGGGCAATCCCTTGAAAAACATAAGATTGTCGATACTGGGTAACAATTTCGGAAGTCTTTTGTAGAAAAGTTTCTAATCCTTCCTGAGGAGTAGGAACCTTCCCGCCTTCAAGCTTCATTCCTTGCTCATTCATTACCGCATATTTAATATACGTTCCTCCGATATCAAATACCATATAAGCCTTCATGTCCGCCCCCCTCTTGCTAAAACGCTGCTTGTTGTGTCAATAATGCTACCCCAGTACCTAAGGGGCATTCACCATTTCTGAAGTCATTCACTTCTATTAGTATTCTATTTCATGTACAATTTTGCGACGACAGGGTAGTGGTCACTTGGAAACCGGCCATTGGAATGATTGGCCACAATCCCTACAGACTCAACGATCATGTTACCTTGAACAAGGATCCAATCAATACGCTCTTTCCCGCCGTGAGGATCCCGAAAATCATTAAACGTTCCTAACTCTTCGTTATACCGCAAATTTGTCATATTCCAAGTATCTAAAAATGCCCCTACTGTTAAAAAGACTTCATACGGCTTCGTATTGATATTCTCGTTAAAATCACCTGTTACAATAATGGGGAGATTTGGATCAAATTCGTCTATTTTTTTAATTATTAATTGTGCACTTTTCACCCTTGCATTTGACGATTCATGGTCAAAATGTGTATTCATATGATAGAACTGGAGATTTGTCTTCACATCAACAAAGCGTGCCCAGGTCACCATCCGAGTGACAGGATTCCCCCAAGAAGTGGAGCCGATGACGTTAGGCGTTTCCGAAAGCCAGAAGTGATCGTACTCCATCACTTTAAAGCGATCCTTTTTGAAAAAGATGGCAGTGTATTCGCCCTTACTCCCTCCCTCTCTGCCAAGACCGACCCAGTCATATTCCGGTAACATGTCTGCCGCGTCATACACCTGATTAACCAAGCATTCCTGCATCCCTATTAAATTGGGGATTCAAGCTGAATAAGCTCTTTTATCATCTCTTTACGTTCTTCCCATGAATGAGGATGAGGCAGTATATCTGCTGCGTTTTTTATATTGTAAATCATTAGTTTAAGGATATTACTTCCAGTCATATTTTTCTCCCTTTCCTTTTTTTACTGCTTTTTCATTAGAACTGCCATACTGCCTTCCCTCTTAATTATGATGAACCAATGCACGGCAAGAGGAATGATGATGATACTGGTTAACCAATAGAGCGATTGAATTCCAAAGACATCAATCATTGCAAACCCTACCAATGGCCCTAATGCCGCCCCAATATCAGAAAAAAATGTATAAAAGGAAATGACCGTCACTTGATAGTGCCCTTCTGCCAAATCGGCAGCAATTGAATCACTCATCGTGATTAAGATGGTGGTTACCAGTTGAAATAACAATAACAGAGCGATAAAAAGAACCATTGGCAATTTCACGGGAAGCAGGCCCAAACAAAAAGCAGCAGCAAATATGGCGATAATTAAAATCGGAAGTCTTCCCCATTTTTGATCAGCCTTTCTGCCGAGATAGGGGGCAAGGAAAGGATCCCAGCCTGTCCTGAGGGCTTGAATGAAACCAGTTAAGGAGCCTGCCCCGATGGATATGCCTAGAATTAATACATTTTTATTTAGTTGCAATTCTATTAACTTACTTAATGATGAGGCAAAAACTCCATAAACGACAAAAGCAACCAATAACCCCGTTACAAGTGCGGATACAATTCGTTTATTTTGCCAAATCGAGAAATCCTTCGTTTTCTTCATTAGTCGGATGGGTCCGCGCTCCTTCGTGTTTTCGATAAATCGGAAAACAATCAGAATACTACAGGCAGCGAGGACCCCGAAAAGATTCGTTGCTGTTTGGATCCCAATAAGGTCTGCAAGTACGCCGCCAACCAGCATTCCAATTAATGTTCCAAGGCCCCATAGCCCGTTATATAAGCCGACATACTGACCTCTCGTTTTTGAATTGCTTGAAGAAAGGATTGTTAAATAGCCGCCAATCCGGAAAAGGGACCACGCAATCCCCCACATACATCGGGCAAATAAGAGCAGCCAAAAACCCTTTACTATACCGTAGGAAAACGTAGAGGCAGCTGCTAGTACAACAGCTACCATGATACACAAACGGTTCCCAAACCGTTCGTAACACCAACCTACAAGCGGATTAAGCGGGATCCTGATGATTCGATTAGCCGATAATAACATTCCAACCTGCCAGAGCGATGTCAGTCCAAAAAACTTCCAATATAATGGCATTACAATAAACAGCATTTCGTTTCCCAACAGACAAACAGCTGTTACAACAGCAATGGAGATAATTGGTTTCCTTGAAGGATTATTCAGATACGTCAATCCCTTCTACTAAGATTTCGAAGATTAATCGCTTGACGCCATGTTTAAAATATATTTCCTTTTAGAGCGGTGCACCAGCAATTTTAATGTAAATTACCTTTTCCAAGGACTTCCTTCGTTCAACTTCTTGAACGAGAGCGTTTGTTGAGGCCACTTGGCTCCAGGTTGATTGCAATGTATTGTTCTAAAACGCTGCTTGTTGTGTCAGTAAAGCCGCCCCTATCACACCTGCTTTTGTACCTAAGGAAGCATTCACCATTTCTACCTTATTCCGCAGCTGTGGATATAAGAAGTCATTCACTCTTTCAACAAGCAACGGCATAATGTAGTCCCTTGACTGCATCACTCCGCCTCCAAGTACAATAATATGCGGATCAACCGTATGAACAATGTTTGCAATCCCTTTTGCCAGGGAGGTAATCATTTGATCAACAATCTTCTGCGCTTCCTTGTCTCCGTTCATAGCCAGTGCGAATACTTCCCCTGCATGCCCTGTCAATCCAAGCTCTTCTATTCCACGTTTTTTCACCGCTGTCCCGCTAGCCAATGTTTCTAAAGCGCCAACATTCAAAGCATGGTGCGAAGGTCCGTCTGATTCCACAATGAGATTGCCTATTTCACCGGCACAAAAATTCGCACCTTGCAACAATTGCTTCCGGAAGACAAAGCCGCCGCCCACTCCCGTACTAACGGTAATATAGAAAACAGACTCTTTCCCTTTACCAGCGCCAATGATGGCCTCGGCAAGTGCGGCTGCATTTGCATCATTATCCAGGACAACTTTTTTCTGTAAAGCCTTCTCTAACATGTCTACTAATGGGATATTGTCCCACCCAGGCAAATTGTTTGGACTTAGGATTAAGCCTTTTTTCACATCTAAAGGACCAGGGGATCCGATTCCAATGGCAGCAATGTTTTGTTCCTGCATGATTTTCTCACAAAGCTGAATCATTTGATCAATGACATAATAAGGACCTTTTTCACTTTCTGTTTTTACATTTATTTCTTCCACCAGCTGGCCTTCAGATGTTACGACTGCGACCCTTAAATTTGTTCCCCCTAAATCAATCCCTAAAAGATACTTCTCCATTCCTGCCACTTCCTTTTTGCTGAATCAATAGATTTACTAGGATTACGCCCTGCTCGATTATTTAATTAGAAGCCATTATTTTCAGACAATCGTTTATACCATCTGCCTGATTTCTTAATCGTCCGCTTTAAATTATTCTTTAAGTCTATTTCTACTAATCCGTAACGATTCTTATAGGCGTTTGTCCATGACCAGTTATCCATAAATGTCCAAAGATGATATCCTAGGCAATTGGCTCCTTCGTCAACCGCTTTATGAACCCATTTCAAATGTTCCTGGATAAACTCGATGCGATAATCATCTTCGATGTAACCCTGATCATTTCGAAATTTCTCTTCCCCTTCGACACCCATTCCATTTTCTGAAATGAAGAAAGGGATATTATCATAATGATCGCGAATATCGATCATGATGTCGTATATAACTTCTTCACAAATCTCCCAGCCGCGATGCGGATTAATTTTCCGCCCCGGCATCAAATACGGATCAAAGAGATGTTCTGGCATAAACGGTTCGTCTTTTGCTTCCGGCTGCTCCTTCGCTTTCACACGGCGGGGCTGGTAATAGTTCACACCAAGAATATCTATGGGATGATTACGAATGACTTCCAAATCTCCCTGTTCTACCACCGGCAATAGCTCTCTATCTCTTAAAATATCAATTAACTCCTTCGGGTATTCTCCTTTTGTTACCGGATTAAGGAAGCTGCGATTAAAGAACAAATCGGCAATATGAGCAGCTTTCACATCCTCTGCTTCCTCACTTCTTGGATAGGAGGGCGTTAAATTTAGAATAATCCCAATTTGGCCATCAAGATTCATCTTTCTAAATGACGCAACCGCTTTGGCATGAGCAACAATCGTATTGTGAGCCACCTGTGCCCCTCGCTTAAAATCTACTACTTTCGGAAAATGCAAATGATATAAATAGCTGGCCTCAACAGGGACAATGGGTTCATTAAAGGTAAACCAATGCTTTACCCGGTCCCCAAACAAGGAAAAGCAGATTTCGGCAAAGTTTACATAGGCATCGACAACTTCCCGGGACTCCCATCCGCCTTTTTCCTGCATGCACATGGGCATATCAAAGTGGTATAAGTTCATGAACGGCTCGATATCATTGGCAATCAACTCATTGATAACCTGATTGTAAAAATCCACTGCCTGCTGATTAATTTTGCCCACACCATCTGGAATCAACCTTGACCATTGAATTGAGGTGCGGAAGGAATTATGACCCGTTTCCTTCATCAGTTGAATATCCTCTTTGTAGCGATGATAGAAATCGGATGTGTTCCCCGGTCCTACCTCATTATGAAAACATTCCGGCTCCTTGCTATACCAATAATCCCATATACTAGCTTTTCTACCGTCAATCAAGGCCGCACCTTCTGTTTGCGGACCTGAAGCAGCACTTCCCCACCAAAAATTCTTTGGAAAATGATAGGTTAGGGTTTTTTCATGAATAGGTTTTTCCATTGCTTATCACCGTCTCTTTTTACTTTTTCATTACATAGAAGTTTTATAGTTTTCGCCATTCACTTGGCGTTGTGCCTACCGTTTTTCTAAACTGTTTATAAAAATAAGTGGTATCGGAATACCCAACCTTTTTGCCAATTTCACCTGCTCGATAATGGGTTGTTTTGAGAAGTTCCTTTGCCTTTTCCAAGCGATATCGGTTTAAATACTCAGAGAACACAACACCGACTTCTTTTTGAAATAATTGCCCTAGATAAATGGCATTGACATGAAATTGCTGACCCAATGTCTTTAATGAGACTCCTTGATCATAGTGCACATGTATGAAATCAAGGACATTTTGTACAATAGGACTCCTCAGATTGACTTGATTAAGGATGGAAAGAATTAATTCTCGGCAATATTCCTTTAATATGGTCATCATCTGATGAATGTCTTTACTATAAACAACCTTTTCAACGGCAACTGTGTAATAGGTAAGATCGTCAGACTGCAGTGAATAATGAATATAAGAAATTAAATCATAGGTGTATTTTTTCACTGCTTGGGGTGAAATAAAGGATGATTTACTAGTAATATCCTGAAAGTATGAATCTACTATTTTTAGTGCTTCCTCATCCGCTTTCAGTATCAACTTTACAATATTATCTTTGAATTCCTGCTGCTTCTTCATTTCCTCTTGTTTATCTACCGTTAATCGTTCAGAAATAAGTACATTAGGATTTGAATATAATTGAAGTAAATTAAATTCCCTTGCAATCGCAAAACTTTCTTCTAATTCCTCTACTGTTTTAACCGGCTTTCCCATCGATAAATAGAATATACCTGCCATACTTTTTTCACTATTAAAATCATGTACAAGACTTTGGTTGAATTGGATTAATTCTTCTTCGCTTGTACCTCCAAAAATAATCAGTAATTCCTGATTCGGGCTATATAGACATAGTGCTGAAAATTGTTCTTCAATATAATTCCTTATATCCTTGGAAATCTCAGACTTATGATAATTCTCAAAACTTAAGATTGATACACTATAATACGGCTGATTAAATTGAATATTGTAAAAGCACAATCTTTCAAGACAATCATTCTTATCAATTTCACCATTTAAAAAACGCCATAACGTATTATCCTTTAGTGTTGACGGTTCCTGTTCCTGATTGCCTTCAGTCACGTCCTTCAATTTATCGCCTATAATTTGGATGGTCTTTAATAATTCTTCTTCATCAACAGGCTTCACTAAATAGTTTTCTATCCCTAACAATAATCCTTGCTTAATAAACTCAAACTCTTGGTATCCTGTTAAAACAATACATTTTACTTTCGGCTGAAGGATTTTCACTTCTTTTATTAATTCTAAACCAGTCATTTCTGCCATCATGATATCCGTAACGAGAATATCAATTTGATTTTCTTTCAGATAGGATAAAGCTTCTTCGCCACTCTCAGCTGTAGACACAACCTCAAAGCCATAATCTTCCCAATCCAACAACGCCTTAAGCCCGGTTGTAATTAAAGGTTCATCGTCAACTAGAAGTACCTTATACATGGCTGGTCCCCCTTACTGGAATTGACAGGGTAACAATCGTCCCTTTACTTTGGATGCTATTTAAGGAAATTCCAAACTGATTTCCGTATTTTAATTTTAATCGTTGATGAATATTTCTTAATCCAATGGATTTCATTTCATCCCCCTCTTCAGAATTGATATGATGGACAATTCTAGAATGCTCTTGTTCTGTCATCCCTTTGCCATTATCTTCAATACTGATTTCTACCAAATCACCAAGATTCCTGGCACGTACAAATAACTGATTATCTGTCCGATCCTTTTTAAAACCATGCACGAAATAATTTTCAATGATTGGCTGCAAAATTAATTTTTGCACAGGTGTTCGTTCAACATCACTAGGAATATCAAAGGAAACCTGTAATTTGTTAGGGTATTTAAATTGCATTAATTTTAAATATTGATTCACATACTCAATCTCAGTATATAAAGGAACTGTATTGATCGATTCTAACGAATAGCGGAACAGTTTGGATAAATGGAATATCATTTTACTAGAAGTTTTTGAACCCTCTACGACAGCTACCATCCGGATCGCTTCTAGCGTATTAAATAGAAAATGCGGGTCAATTTGTGCCTGAAGTGCTTTTAATTCCGCTTCCTGCTGCTTTAGAGTTAAGAGATAAAATTGTTCAATATAATTATTCAATTCATCTAACATCGAATTAATATTAACAGCGATTTTCGATAGTTCATCTTCATGCTTCGATTTTGGAATCCGAGCATCCAAGTTTCCCTTCTCAACCTGGCGAATAATCGAAACAATGTTATGAATTCGCCGCGAATAATTTCGGGTAAAGGAATAAGTGATTAAAATTGAGATAATGATGAAAAAGATGATCGCAATCCACATGGTGCCCCTGATAATCGTTAGCTTTTGCCACCCTTTATCAGGGATTACACTTACATAGGTATAATCTCCTTTGTTCGCGATGGTATTTATATAAAAACCTCTATCCTGCCAATCCATTTTTATCTCATTTGTTTCCGGTTTTATCTGATTGATTAGTTCTAAGGGAACATCACCGTTATTGCACGAATAAACGATACTCCCTTCCCCATCAATCAAAAAGAAAGAGGCAGGGGATTCATCATGCTTTTTAACAATTTTGTCTAAAGTGTCAGTAGAATAAAAAATGGTAATTTCACCAATTTTCTTCAACAAAAATGGATTATTAATAATCATCTTTTTGGTAATCGTATTCGTTAACTTACGGCCTTTAGGCAGCCCATCTCCACTAAGGTTAGGAATACCTCTTGCAAGAAGTGAAGATTCTAAGCTTGATGAGGGGTTAACTATGCTTTTATTCCATTTTAAATTATGATAGATGTGCAAATACTCAATTGAAGGGTTTTCAAACGAGCGGATACCAACTGCATTAATATCAGCGTCTTGTCCGAAATAAGCATTTAAATAAGTATCGATATTACTTGGTACAAATGACTGACTTTCAGAGAATTTGTCCAAACGATATTTTAAATATTCCTCATATCCATTGTTAAGGGCAAAGGAGATATCATCAATCATGTCCCCATTCACATATAAATCCCTTTTAGCTCGTTCAATATCAGCATCCTTTGCAGAAAGGTAATCCTCTACCCTTTCCATTGTCCTTGTGTTGATATTGATTTCTTTTTGAATAATAATATCAGAGTAATAGTTGGTAATCGTCACGATTAAGATAATAACAGTCGCAATGATTGTTAAAGACGAGGTTAAAAAAAGTTTATTAAAGATGTTTTGAGTGAATCGGCCTTTTCTTCTGATATCCATTTGAATTCCCCAATTGCAATAAAATCAAGCTGAGAGTCGCCGCTCAGCTTGATTTTTTATTATTTTTGTTTGCTCTTCCATTCATCAAATTGCTTTTGTATTTCCTTTAATACCTTTTCGATTCCAGCCTCTTCTAACTTTTTGTTGTATTTTGGAAGATATTCTTCTGGATCAACAGATCCTGTTGCCAAGGCTGGATAGAACTCTTTAGAGATATTCGTAATCGATGCAAGTTCCGATCTCACTGGGTCACTATTGAAGTGGAAACCGAGTGTTGGTGCTGGCTTTGCAGATTCATTAAACTCCTTAAATTTTTCCCATTTATCTTTTGGATCGTTTTCATATAGATTAAGGATGAAGTGGTTACCTAAAGAATACGTTGGCAAGTTGTATCGCTCAATACGTGCTGGAAGATCTTTAATCGTTCCATCCTCATTCTTTTCGTAATGAACTCCTTCAATTCCTTTATCAACAAGGTTGCGAAGATAAGGATCTGTGTTAAGCAGGTTTAAGAATTCCATAGCTTTTTCAGGATTTTTTGATGTTGCTGAGATCGCCTGGATAGAACCTGATACAGAATCATTAAAAGTAGTTGGTTCTTCAGCTGGTACAGAAACTACATCATATTTAGCTGCACGAGACCATAATGAATCAGCATATGGCTGGGAATCTCCCATGCGGACAAACCAGTTTTCTACATCCATTGGCCAGCTGTCCTTACTTGTTGCAGCATCCTCTTTAAGGTATCCTGCCTTATAATAATTATGCATGGTTTTATAGGTTTGCATCGCTAAATCAGATTCAAATTGGTTAATAACATGCTCTCTGTCACCATCAATTGGGAATGCAAATGGCATTTCATTATTAAAGACATAGTCATATGGAAGATACGCTTTAAATGTTGCCATTGGTGTAATTGAAGGTTCATTTTCTTTAATAACCTTTAGCATTGGCTCAAGGTCTTCTAAGCGTTGTACCTTTGAAATATCAAAGTTGTATTTGTCAACAAGACCTTTATTAAATGTATAAACCGTTTGTCTTGCGGCCTCTTTATTAGTAGGAACACCATAAACTTTTCCGTCAATCTTAATACCCTCTAATAAAGCTGGGTCAATCGCTTCTTTTAGATCTTTACCTTCCTTGTTTAACAGCTCATCAATCGCAAGGAAAGCCCCTTTTTGGGAATTTTGTACATAGTCAGTACCATTTGTAAAAATAATATCAAATGGTTCCCCTGAATTAATCATTACCTGTGATTTTTGTGCCCAATCTCCCCAATCAATTTGGGTCATTTTTACTGTGGCATTAATTTCTTCCTTTAGATATTTGTTTACCTCTTCGAATACCTTAGCAGTATCCTTTTGTGGAGTTCCAATTGTGTACCATTTAATTTCATATGGCTGACCATCTTTTCCCTCTTTTTCTGAGGATGCATTTTCTTTCCCGCTGCACGCTGAAAGAATCGTTCCAATGGTAAGAACCAATACAAGAAGAAGCATTAATCTTTTTTTCATTTCAAATTCTCCTCATTCTATATTTTATTCTTTAACGCCGCCAATAGTCAGTCCGCTAATAAAGTACTTTTGGAAGAACGGGTACGAAACTGCAATTGGTAAAGTGGCGATAACAACCATGGCCATTTTTGCTGACTCTTGTGGAATGGTATCAAACAAGCTTGACTGCATGATGGCTACATCCATATTTTGCCTCATGAATTCAAGATTTGCTTCGATTTTCATGAGCAGCGATTGCAAAGGTACTAAATTGGGTTCATCGATATACAGTAACGCTGTAAACCAATCATTCCAATAACCTAATGTACTAAACAAGGCAATCGTCGCAATTCCCGGTAAGGAAAGCGGGAAGATAATTTGGAAGAAGATCCTCCATTCACTTGCTCCATCAATCCTTGCTGATTCTAATATTGACTCAGAAACTGATTTTAAGAAGAAGGTTCTCATAATGATAATATAAAACGCATTCATTGCAAGGGGCAGAATCAACGCCCAAATGGTATTCTTCAAACCTAAAAACTGGGTGACAACAATGTAAGTAGGTACTAGACCGCCACTGAAAAGCATTGTAAAAAATGCTAGAAACGTGAAAAATCTACGATACTTAAATTGTGGTCTTGAAATGGCATAAGCATAAAACGTTATCATAAATACACTAATTATTGTGCCAACAATCGTAATAAAAATTGTCACACCGTAAGAGCGGAAGAATTGCGCCTTCATTCCCCATAGATAATGGTACGCATCAATGCTCCAATCTTTCGGGAACAATTGAAAACCATTCCTCACGATACTCTCTTCACTAGTAAACGAAATAATGATCACATAGAAAAAGGGAAAAATGCACATAATCGCTAAAATTCCTAGCAAAACACTAATAATGGTATTTACGACTGGGTGCAGGTGTTGAGGGTCTCTATACTTCTTCCTTAAAATCTTAACCCCAGCCCCTTTCATATCATTCGTTGATTGTGACAAAGCGATAGATGATTGAGTTTGCAGTTTCTTTGGCATAGTTTAGCCGCTAAGCGACCTTCCCTCCCTTCTTAGAAAAGCACAAGCTTCTAGGTGCAAAGCCAGCCATTTCTCAAAACCTATTAAATAATTTAAAATAATGCACTTTCATCATCCACTTTTCTTACAATATAGTTCGTGATCATGACAAGGGTAAATCCAACGGCTGACTGATATAGACCGGCTGCCGTACTCATACCAATGTCGCCCAAATTCATCAGACCGCGGTATACAAATGTATCGATAACATTTGTAACGGAATACAGTGCCCCTGAATCTCTTGGAACTTGATAAAATAGTCCAAAATCAGAGTTGAATATTCTTCCGATATTCATAATTGTAAGGATAATCATTAATGGTTTAAGCATTGGCAGGGTAACGTGCTTAATCTGCTTCCACTTCGAGGCACCATCAATCATGGCTGCTTCATAATACGCTCGATCAATCCCGACGATGGATGCTAAATACACAATACTTCCGTACCCGACACCTTTCCACAGGGCCATAAACACTAGAATAAACGGCCAATACTTCGACTCGCTATACCATGAAATCGGATCGATATGGAACCAGCTAAGAACATGATTTAATAGACCGTGATCTGTACTTAAGAAGGTGAAGACAAAGTAGCTCCCGATAACCCATGAGATAAAGTGCGGAAAAAGGATGGAAGTTTGATAGACTTTTGATAACTTCTTATTCACTAGCTCGCTAAGCATGATCGCCGTTGCCACAGCCGCAATTAACCCCACTACAATAAAGATGATATTGTACACCAGGGTATTTCTGGTTATAATCCATGCATCACTTGTACTAAACAAATATTCGAAGTTTTCCCAGCCAACCCATTCACTGTTAATAACACTGGCAAAGAAACCATCTGGGTGAATTCTGAATTTCTTAAAAGCCAAAACTTGTCCAAACATTGGTAAATAAGAAAATAATAGAAGCCAAATCGTTCCAGGCAAAACCATTAACAGCCAGATTCGGTTTTTATAAATATCACTCAGTATTTTTTTCATATTTATCCTCCTCTCAGTTGTTGTAAGCACTTCCATACCTTTATTCTATAGCGAAAAGAGCCCTATTTATAGTTGACTAATTTGGGATTAAGTGCAAAAATCTTAGATAACTGAAATTTAGATCTTGGAGATCAAAAAATAGGACCAGCTGGTGACTGCAGCTGGTCCTATTTTTTGATATTATAAGATTCTTATGGTCTTAATTTCGTATGGTTTAATGTCGAACTCAATTGGCAATTGGCATACTTCTGCCGTTGCTTCTTCCATTAGATTGGTTTCTACCCATGAAGTGATGTTTTTTCCAGCTTCAAGTGTAACCTTCCCTCTTCGTCCCTCATACTCATGTAAGCGGACAATGATCCCGTTGCCATCATAAGCAGGCTTCACAGCATCAAACCAGACATGGTCAGAATTTGTATCAAGGAATGACGCTTCTTTTGTCCATTTCCCTTCTACAGCAACAATCGGATCATTGAGATCCCAAGCCTTTTCAACTGTCTTACCTTTCCGCCAGTCCCCGATATGCGGATACAGCGAATAAACAAACGAATGGGCTCCTTGATCCGCTTCAGTGTCAGGATGAATCGCTGACTTTAATAACGTTAAACGAATTGTATTTTCTTTGATGTCATACCCATATTTGGAATCATTCAATAAACTTACACCATAATCCGGTTCTGATAAGTCAGCCCATTGGTGTCCAACTGATTCAAATTTTGCCATGTCCCAGCTTGTATTCCAATGAGTAGGACGCTTTACATTCCCGAATTGGATATCATAGGTTGCTTCCGTTGTTCGAACATCTACAGGGAAAGCAGCCTTTAGCAACTTCCTCTTTTCGTGCCAATCCACACTTGTATCAAAATCAATACGGCGATCATTTTGATAAAAAACAATCGTCTGTGAAATGTCAGAATGATGATACTTCCACTTTACATGAATCGTAAAGGCAAGTTCGCCATTTTCAACTACTTCAAATGAGACCAGCTCGCGAATTTCTTCCATTTTTTCCTGATAGAAGATATCTATATCCCACGCATCATGTGCGAGTGGTTTATCTTCAAAGATTTGCAGAACATTTCCTCTTTCGTTTGCGGCTAGAACATGCCGTTCTGCCTCTTTATCATAGATCGTTGTCATCTGTCCAAACTCATTCCATTCAACCAGATAAAACGGTGTTTCTAATTTGCGGTCATGATAGATAAAGCATGTTTTCTCTTCGTGATTAGCTTCCTGCGGTTCAAAAGATAAAGTTTTAGCTCCAAAGGATGGAAGTGTATCCACTTCAATAAGCCAGCCAGCAGCAAGCTTTTGATGTGATAATACGGTTCCGTTTTGATCCTTCCATACCCCCGCTTGAAAATCAGAAAATTGAGGGACCAACACATTTCTCATTCCCTTATGATGTGAAGCGTTAAATAGAACCACAGAACGGTCAGCCTGTTCAATTCCGTTCATGATCACACTTGAAGCTGCACTTTCGCCTAGTTCCAGTGCTTCCTTATATTCTTCCTTCGCGTCCTCATAAACCTCATGGATAGACGAACCTGGAATAATATCATGGAATTGATTTCGTAAGATTATTTTCCAGCCGTCTTTAAGCTCCTTATCCCCAATCCACTCGCCATTTTCAGATATCCAGGAAGATAGGAATTCAGCTCTTCTATATAAAAGTTCCAATTTACGATTTGTTTTTTTCATAAATGCCTGGCTTGTATACGTACCCCGGTGGTATTCCAGATACAATTCACCATCCCATTTATGGATATAGCCGTTAGACTGTGCTACATTTCGGTGAAGCTTTTCAAAGAACTCTCCAGCCGTTGACGTCTTTACATTCGGCATACCAGGCAGCATGTCTAGTCTGCTTCGCATTTCAAGCATGTGACGATTGACTCCGCCGCCGCCGTCGCCATACCCGTATGAAAGCAGCAGATCTTTTGACAGATCCTTATCACGATAACCCGTCCATGCTCCTTTAACCGTTTTGGCTGTAATAAAGCCATTATACGTGTAGAACCAAGAGTCCGGACCGTTCCATGGTTCCGGTGTTGTGATAAAGTGTGTTAAAATCTCTGAACCATCAATTCCCTTCCAATAGAAGGTATCATGTGGCATGCGGTTGTATTGATTCCAGCTGATTTTCGTTGTCATCATCGTTTTAATGCCTGATTTTTTTAAGATTTGCGGCAATGCCCAGCTGTACCCAAACACATCCGGCAGCCATAAATATTCACAATCAACCCCAAATTCCTCTTTAAAGAAGGCTTTTCCATGCAGAATCTGGCGGACAAGTGACTCACCACTAGGAATATTACAGTCCGCTTCCAGCCACATCGCACCCCCTGCTTCCCACTTACCCTCCGCAATTCTAGCTTTCATCTGTTCATAGATGTCAGGATAATCCGTTTTGATATAATCATAAAGCTGCGGCTGTGTTTGTAAAAATAAATATTCCGGAAATTGCTTCATTAAATGCAAGACAGTCGAGAAGGAACGTGCTGACTTCTCTCTTGTATTTCTTAATCTCCAAAGCCAGGCAACATCTATATGTGTATGGCCAACAGTGTGCACTGTTATATCTGATGTTTTGGTGATTGATTGAAGTGCCTTGGTTAGATTCGCCTCCGCTGCATAACAGGATTCATAAAATTCATGACTTCCAGGTTCCGTCCAACTAATAAGCTGTAAGGCATCAGAAATGATTTGCTTCAAAATCGTATAGGCTGACTCCGCCTCACCTGTTTCCATCAATACTTCATAGGCCGCCAAAAGGGTGTAATATAAGTTATCAACCCGCCTATCAAGCCAGCCGATTTTCGCCGTCTCCAGCTTAAATTCATTTTCAACTGGAACTCCGCCGCCTTCTAGTCCCGACCAGAGTCTAAAATCTAAACGCATCGGCCCACTCGCGGTTTGTTCATCAAAGAGAACCTCTTCATGATTTGAATCGACACCTTGATAGGGTTTTCCATTTACAAATAGTAAGGATTCAAAACCTGAATTATGCCCCCCTCCCGTCTTCCCGAAGGAGAACAAACCGACAACCTGCCTGCTGTTGTTTGACAGGTGACAATCAATGTCCGCATGCAGCCAAATATATCGATCACGGCCTTTCCAATAATCGCCTAATTTCATGATTTTTTTTTCATCGTAAGATTCAGGCGGGTAGGCTCCAACCTTGCCGTCGTCTTCCTGTGTAGTAAATTGATTAATCGTAATGCAATCACGATAACGGTAACCTTCTAATTCCTGAATACGCGCTTCAAACTTTCTTTCCGTTAAAAACATTCCAATCACCCCATTTAGATATTTCTATCCTTTATAATGAAAAGTTTCCTGCAGTGACGATACGATGATAAACATTGCCGCCAACTAAGCCGTCAACAATTTCCCATGGCCCATCATGGCGTAATCGTTCTTCTTCTAATTCCTCAATAACAGTAATTCTGCCCGCGAGCCATTCTTGAATCCGATATTTTACGGAGTCAATTCGGACAATGACGCCGCCGTATCGAATATCAATGACTTCCCAGCCAAACGGCTTGTACGATTCGAACCAAACCTTTCGGTGCTTTTGTCGTAATTGGTCCACATTGGTTTGAATCCAATCCAGCTCTTTTAAGAATGATTTCATCCGCTCATAATCTTTACTATCGTAAACTTCTTTTATCTTAATGCCGATTTCCGCCTTCACACTTAGAACCCTTGCCAATTGTTCATAAAAGTCAAATAGGCTTTCCCATTTTGGGTTGTTGTATTTTGCTTTTTCAATCTCAGAAACTAGTTTTTCATAATGCTCACCTAAGGATAATCCTTTACTATTTTCATCGTATAATCCAATTAGTATATCCTGGTACAGCAATACTTTAGAGGTCATTGATGTATTCATATTGTCCTTCATGACGCCAGGGGTTTCATCCAACTTCTTCAAGACCATGAAATCCTCAAAGTTTCCTTCACCACAGAAGGAATAGCGCTTCGCTGTTTGTTCTAGTGTGACTTCCTTATGGTAGGTGTGCTCCGCAAATAATTGCAGGATTGGTAAGGATGTTGAGAATGGTGTTTCGGCTCCATTGTCGCCCCACAATGTAACAAACACTTCTTTTATGCCTTCTTTTTTACACGCTGCCATAGCAGCCTCTGTCGTTGCAATAGCTTTGCCGTAGTTTGGGACAATCCCATTCCATGTCCACGCACCGCCGGCAAAAATCGGAGTCTGACCTAGCAGCTTATGATGTTGAAAATCCTTCTCATAAACTTCCTGTTCTCTCCGGTAATAATTCCAATAAACAAGCTCTACATCAGGGATGGAAGTTAGTATGTCTTCCGGAATCTTGCCGAACTCATCTCGATATTTACTGTTTTCCTGAAATAATGGAAAGTACATATCGCTCCAGATCATTGGTTTTAGACCATACTTATCCGTTATGGAAACCACCTTTTTCAAATGCCTATTCATGATATCAATATGATTCTCATAACCATGTTTCTCCAAATATTTCCCTAAGCCAAGCTGGAACGTTTCATCCATTCCGATATGAATACGCTTGGTACGGAAAGGCAGAGAGGCTGCCCTTATACAGTTTTCCAAGAATTCATATGTCTTTGGCTCATCAACCAATAAAATGTCATCTGTGTCTTTAAAATTAGAAGCATAATTCCATTTAAGCGCTTCCCGTAAATGGCCCAGTGATTGAATACAAGGGATCATTTCAATCCCTAATTTCATCGCATAGTCATCACATGCCTTTAACTCCTCAGCCGTATATCTTCCCCGCATGTATCCAAAATAAGGATGTTCCTTTACCTCGTACGTATCCTCTGTATATAGCATTAAGGTATCTAGTCCCATTAAAGCCATTCTTTGCAGCAGTTTTTCTACATCAGAAAGTGTTGGTACTGCATTTCTAGACGCATCCAACATAACACCGCTCATTGTAAACTGTGGATTCTCTGATAAGTCAAACTCTTCCTCTTTACTAAAATGTTCAAGGAATAATCCTAAGCCGCGAAAAAAGTGAATAGGCTTTTCATAGCTAATTTCCGCCTGGCCATTGTGATTCATAACATGCAATGGACCCTTTCGCTGTTTCACATGTACTGGATAGCCATCCTCTGAAAGTTGAACCGTTATATTCTCTATTACAAGATTAAGCCCTTCGGCAATGGAGGTTACGTCACCGGTTAAGTGAAGTTTCATCTCTCTCCCTCATTTCGTTTCATTTTTATAACAAGTACGGTGCGTCCCTAAGAAAGAGACATTCTTTTTTCAAGCGTGTTAAAGCGAATCAAGTTGACTCTCATCATCCAATATGCAGGAGCAACTCCAGAAATAAACGGAAGTAAGCCTGGCATCCTAAGTAAAAGCATGCCAATAACAAATAACCCTGCTCCGATCCATATCGTGGATGGTAACCCCGTTAAGGTAAATAGAAAGGATTGTTTTATATATTCTTTCGTTGAGAGTTGATAATGGACATAAAGCGAAAGGAAATTACCAACAGCCAATAGAAAGACAAATACTAAGATATATAAAATGATTAATAGAAAACTAGCAAAAATCCCTGTCATGACTTGCTCTGTAATGCGAATATCAATAAAGAGAAAAAGGCCAATGCTGTAAAAAACAAGGCCTATTTTATTGCTTCTTTTCCATTCTTTAAAATAAACTTGCTTAAACGTCGCCCAGACAGGTATATCACTATCTTTCCTTAGCCACTTTCTGACAATGGTAAACAGGGCAATGGATGCTGGAAAAAAGCCAAAGACCCCTAACCCAAGGATGGTAAAGGCAACCCAGTATAGATTTGCCAAGATTGCCCTCCAGATCCATTCACAAACAACTATCATCCATGGAACTTTTTTCATGATCCATCACCCTTTCAAAGTATGAACTTGACTATTTTTATAGATTACTATGGCTTTTCATTAGTTGGTCATAAAGCGGACTGCCTTTCACTGCTTTCCCAGTTAAACTTAAAACAAATTCACTAAACATCGTGTTTGCCCAGGCAAACCAGTCTCTGGTAAATTCTTCAGGGCAATCGGCATTAAAGCCTTCGTGCATAAAATTGGTACCGCCGTCTGTTTGTTTAAAATAAGCTAAAATTTCTTGTTTTTCTTCTTCACTCGTTGTGGTCATTCCTTGAATCGCCAGCGCGATATGCCAAATATAATGGTCAGGAGTGTGCGGACTGCCAATTCCATTTGCATATTTTCCTTCGTAATAGTAGGGATTATCCCTGCTTAGAAGGAAGGACCGTGTGTTTAAATACTCCGGATCATCATATGGAAGATAGCCTAAGTAAGGGGCTGCAAGCAGGCTCGGAACATTGGCGTCATCCATTACATTCACTCTTCCTTCTCCATCCGTTTCATATACATACATGTCTCCATGAATCGGGTGGTCCAGCTTAGCGTACTGTTCAATACCCTTTTGAATTTCTTCACGAAGCTTTAGGCATTCTTCTTTCAATGCTGCCTCCTTAAGAACATCACACATTTCCGCTGCATACCCTAAGACCACTACGGCAAACATATTAGCGGGGACAAGGTAGCCATAAGTACAGGCGTCATCACTTGGACGGAAAGCACTCCACGTCATCCCTGTTGGAACAACTCGCCCTCCTTTGCCCTCGCGGATTAACGTATCAGACTGGCGGCAATCCGTACGCTCAAAGCGGTAAGGTGAAAGATTTTCATGATCCTGCTCTGTCCGCCATACATGAATGATCGTTTCCATTACCTGTTTGAACGTGTCATTTATAAGAGTCGTGCGTCCTGTTGACTTCCAAAATAGGTAGGCAAGCTGTATGGGATAGCACAAGGAATCAATTTCATACTTCCGCTCCCAAATATGCGGTGTCATATTGGTCAGGTCCGTTTGGTGGCCCTTCCCATTTGCTGTTTGATTAAACGCATTGGCATACGGGTCATGTAAGATAAAATCAAACTGTTGGCGAATTACCCCTTCAAGCAGCGAAGCCATTTCTTCATCCTCTTCAGCAGCCAGTAAATAAGGTCTTACCTGTGCGGCTGAATCTCGCAGCCACATCGCCGGGATATCCCCGGTAATCACGAATGTCTTCCCATCTTCTTGTTTCTTCAACGTAGTGGTATACGTATTTACAAAACATTGCTCGAACATGTGCTGTAATTTTTCATCCTCTGGAAAAAATTCTTTTACATGTTGAATCAGTTTTTGCATGGATTCAGGAATTACTGTCGTCATTTTTTTCCGCTCCTATCTCTTTTTCTGAAAACCCAGTGTGATGATTTCATATTTTCCTACTTCATATGAATCTTGGGTATCGTCTGTTTTTTCTTCAAGGATGTTACTCTTAAAGGATTCATAATCCTTGATATCAGCCTTAAGATTCGCCTCTTCTTCGGCTGGATTAAACCAGCGAATTATTACATCATCATGCTCTTCCGCTATTCTCATTGATGTCCATACCAGTCCATTGGACTCTGTTTGAACAAACTGATATGTTAAAGGTAAATCACCTTTATGGACGCTTGTCTGAACAGCTACGAGCGGCACTTTGTATTGATACGCATCGACATATGCCTGCGACTCTATAACATCTTTTTCATGCGGCAGCACTTGCCATTCTGCTGTTTGCATTCCTAAGCATTGTGCTTCAGGTGTAGGGAAATAACCCCAGTCCCCGAGTTCTGCTGTCGAACGGAGCACGGTTACTGCAATGGTGCCATTCTCCGGGAGAATTTCATATTCTTGCAGACCATCTGTCGCTACGGTTAATCCTATTTCTTCATCCGCTAGGCTGGCAAAACGCTGCTGGTGATGACAAAAGCTCGGATTTTCCCATTCCTTCTCTGGCGTATTCGGGCGGGTTACAATTTCAAAAATACTGTCAGCTTTGTGTGTATCGGTCTGTAAACCGGTTGGGAACAAGACACGCAGACGGTGATCGGTTGCTTGGTTGTCCATCGTCAACTTAAATGCTGGACCCTTCATTCCCTTTTCCAGTGTGACAACCGTTTGCAAGGTGATTGTTGTTATTTCGTCCGATCTTCCGGCTTCTCTTTCCTTATGCCAAATAAGCCTATTTCGTTCCATTGCTAAGCGATCATCTGCAGAAACCGGTATCAATAATTTGTGCTTAAACTCTAAAACTGTTCTGAGTGTACTTCTTTCTAGGAATCTAAATTCCGCTGGTACACCCTTTGTTGTGATAGCCTCAAGCCCCTTAGCTTCCTTGTACATATATTCGTTACCAATATCACCAGTGTCTTCGTAAATTCCAAGACGATGGAAGGACTCACCGGTATCTTTATGCATTAAGTCATAGCTGCCATCTTCATGAAACTGTAGATGAACATATTCATTTTCCATTACCAACTGGGTTTCTTGAGAAGACACAAACTCCTGCTCTTTTTCTTTGGCACCTGGCACAAGGTAGAATGTTTTAAAACCAAATGAAGGAATTCCTTCTGCGAAAAAAGAAACCTTTGCACGTTTGGCAAAAAACGGCTGACGAAATTTATCATCTGGTAAGTCATAGCCAAATTCGACGGCAGGACTTTCAAGCTGATAGTCAACCGCTCTGCCTTCACCATCAACCAGTTTGTATCCCGCCATTGGTTTATCCTGCAAATAAACGGGAATATCTTCAAAGTGCATTTGTGAAAAATACACTTTTTCCAAATCGACTACTTGTGAAACAACTTCATTTTTCTCCCATCCGGTCGTATTCAGGACTACTAGCGGAATACCGCCTTCAGGTGTCTGTGAAGTATCCACTGTTTGTGCAAGCGTAGCTGCATTTTCCTCAACAAATACCTCTCCCATTTGCGCTACAGTTTCAAAACGAGTCACCATTTCACGGTGGACTTCATCGACACTGCAGCCGCAAATACTGTCATGGGGGTGGTTCTTCATCAGTGATTTCCACATAAAGCGGATGTATTCCCTCGGGTATGCACCACCTGCTAAAGCGACCATGGCCGCCAGCGGCTCTGCGTTCTTTTCCAAAAGTGTTTGACAGTGGTGATTCATTTGCTTCAAATAAATACGGCTTGATGCAGTATTTACAAGGGTGGACCAGCCATCTGTCCGCTGATTGCGCAATTCCCCTTCGATTACTTGCAGCTGCTCAGGCAATACTTGTTTTAACGCTTCAGTATATTCATCAAAACTAGAATGCTTAAACTGATAATCTGGATATAGGGCAGATGCCGTTTCAATCGCCTGTGGAATACTCTTTTGCAGCGGCTGGTGATCACAGCCATTCATAAACAATAACTGATTCGTTGAAGCATACTTTTCAGCATCTTGGAGCTTCTTATCCCAGAACGCTTTCGCTTCCTCTTCCTCCACCGGGATTTCATTTCCATTGGAATACCAATTGGCAAAAAGAATGCCTAAAACACTTGATCCATCAGGTGATTTCCAAATCATTTCGGAATAAGGTGATTCATAGTCAGGAACGTCTGATACCGTGTTATTAAAGCCGGTCGGCTTCACACCTCTTCCAAAGGCAGCTGTGTCAATCCCCGCTTGCTTTAAAAGCTGCGGTGCCTGCCCATAAATACCGAAAGTATCTGGAAAATAACCTATTTTTGAAAAATGTCCATAGGCCTTCGTATCATTCATACCAATCAGCAGGTTTCTGACATTTGCTTCGGAGCTTGTTAAAAACGCATCCTGCAGTACATACCAAGGACCGATATGAAGCTTTTTCTCTTCTATTAATTGCTTTACAATTTCCCGATTCTCCGGGTGAACCGCGAAATAATCCTCTAACAGAACCGTTTGGCCATCTAGATGAAACGATTGAAAGCCGCTTCCTTCTTTTTTGAACTGTTCAATAAGATTATTCATAAGCTGTATGAAATAATAGCGGTGTTTCTCAAAAGGTAAGTACCATTCCCTGTCCCAATGGGAATGAGATATAATATGGGCTGTCTTGTTCACGAGACTTCCACTCCTTTAACGATTTTCATAATGCGAAAACGCTGTCATTATTAATAAATAAAATACTTCTAGTACTTACAATAAGAAAACCGGACGTAAACAGCAATAGAATGTCGGCAAGTCATAAAGTTATTACAGTCGATATAAAATTAATCCATAAAATGAATGATCTATTAAAAAGGTCCCGTTTTCCACTGCATTGTTACAGTGAAAAACGAGACCCTTTTGGTGTAAGAAGAATATGAGTTTCAGAGCTTCCCGTTATTCTTCTTTTTTGTTTCCATTATTAAAATCCTTTTTCAATTCCTGTATACGATTCATCGCTTTAACCAAGGTATCATAGTTAGCAACCTGTTCTCTTAATGTTGGGTGAAGCTTGTTGTAGGCAACTTTACAGTCATTGACAACATCCTTATTCTCTAACGTCAAATCAGCAACAGCAGGAAGGTTATTGATTTGAAGAATCACTTCCGTTACCTTTTCATTCAAGTAAGCTGTGCTGAATCTTAGACTTTCTCTCTCACCTTCGTTTTGAACCGTATAATAGACTCTGCCGCCTTCAAGTCCAAAATCCAACTGATCGAAGGAAATCGTTCCGTCTTTATCAGCAGTCTTTTCTGCTAGAACATTCTTTGCTTCCAAGGAGCTATATAATCTAACGGTTTGTCCCTGCTGAACTCTGTCAATGGTTACTTGGTCATTTGCACCAGTATTATTTTCAGCATTTGCAAAATGCATCATAATATTTTCCGTTCTTGGAAGCGCATCACTTTCAAACATCTGCCATTCATAGATTCGAATCGCGCCCCAAGGAGAAGTACCACTATTGTAGACCTGTAGTTTAAACTCCCTAGCCGTGATAGGCTGGTCTAAAACAATATCGGTCACAGCCTTCGTATTATCTGTAATCCTTTTTGCACTGACCCAATCCCCGTTGTCATTTTTATAAAGCAGTTCGAAATCAACGGTGTTCATATTACTTGCTTCCCCGCCAGACTCAGCATGTTCGACGCGCCAGCGTTTAATTGTTTTCTCCTCACCAATATCAATCGTCATATAACCAGTCTTTGCATTTGTTGCACACCACTTACTATTACCGATTGCTGTTCCATCTAATGCTTTCGCAGCAGGCTCAGCATCATTTTCTGCGGACACAGCTGTTACTTGCGCGCCAAGAACAACATTCTCAGAGGTTGGGTTTTGTTCAATCTCCGTAGCATCCGTACCCATTTTCCAATCAAAGTCAACAACAGCAGCTTCACCTCGTACATAATCTTGATTTAACGGCACAACTTTTATGGATGTGCGATTATCACTCGAAGCGTTTTCATTTGTCCGGGTAATATTTGGTGTGTAGAAATAGTTATTTGGTGTAACGCCTAAGAGTGTTTCCACCCCATCGGCATTCTCTTGGTAGATCTCGTAATGCAATACGTTCTTCTGCTCAGTCCAGCTTAGACGTGCTTCCGCCTCAAATGCTGACATCGTCATTTCTTCTAAAATTTTCACATCTGCTGGTTTGGATAAAACTGCTTCAGCTGAATCATAAATGGATAGCTGACCTAAATGAAAAGCATAGTTTTCAAGTTTTTCAGCATTACTAATTTTTAGACTTACCGCATACGCTGTCTTTCCTGCCTCTTCTCCCAAATCAACGATGGCAGTCTGCCAGCCCTTTTCTGTAGCTGGTAGTGAATAATATTTCATATTATCCTGCGAATAATCTTCACTGTATGCTACACCAAGCAAAACATCTGCACCTGACTGATTTTCGTAGACAACTCGGACCTTTGTACTGTCGGTAAGCGGCAGTTTGGTGCTGTAAAGCATCGTATCATTTTCGGAGTTGGCCTCGAGCGTACCGCTAAATTTCAGCGAATTACCACCGTTGTATGCTTTTTCAAAATCATAGGATACATTCATTGTGCTGCCTTTACTGCGAATCCACCAACGCCAGGTTGGCATAATATCCTGGATAGAGCGATTGTTCCACTCAAGATTACTAGCGATTTTTCCATTCACAAAGTATTGTTTTCCATGGCCGCTATTAAAGTTTGTGGTGAAAGGCATTTCCTGAATTACGGACGAATCGGTCACAAACCGAGCCATTCCTTTCCAATCGGAAGAATCATCTGCAAGGGTCGGGTCACCCTGCGGTCCTGTCCAGAGGTTTTTTTCTTTTTCGTGGAAGTCAGCTGGATTTTCCGCCAGCCCCATTGTTGAGTTTGGTGTATAAAGAGCGATGGAAACCTTTGGCTGTTTATGATCATCCAACAGTGCTTCCGTGTTAATCTTTGTATTATAAGAATTCTGCTGAATTTCGAAACCTGCATACGCGTCAAAAGGGTTGCGATTATGACTATTCATTGTTTCAACGGTTGTTTGAATCTTACTGGTATTCCAGTTATAGTTTAAAAAGAACTCATCAACGGCGTATTCCCCGTCCTCTGCAGGCTTCACATACATGTCATTTTGGCTGTTGATGGAATCCTGATAGTTGACATTTCCGGTATTGTCTTGGGCATCGTACCAGCTGACCTGAAGTTCTGATTTCCGTTTGATATAGCGCATCATTTCGTTCATGCGTATAGCTGTTTCCTGATTTACACCATACGTTTCTTGGTTAAAGAAATATCCATCAAATCCAAAATACTCGGCTACTTCAATCATCTTGTCTGCAACCGGAAAACTTCCGTCAGAAGCCTGCTTTGTAAACTTTTCTATTTCAGCAAGTCCTTCCGCTGATCTGCCCCATGGAAATCCAAGTGTTGCATAAACAGGCACTCCATTTCGGTGAGCCGCATCCACAATATCTGGTGTAGGGATGGCGAAAATCCCTTCATTTGTTCCTGCCCAGTAAATATAAGAATCTAGCAGCTGCCAGTTATCGAAAGCGTATACATTGAAGTCATTACTGCCTACCGAACTCGCTTCATCATGATTCCACGTTGTGATTGCTGCAGAGGTGATACCAGCCTTTGGATTGGCTAATGGATTAATCTGACCTCCTTTGAATCGGTCCTTGTTTAAAGGGACGCTGGCGCGGTTCAATTCTGCATCAGGATCATTTTCAGGAGACCATTTCATGATTGAATCCACGTTGAAAGCGGGTGCCAGCGGCTTTAGACTAAGCTTGTCCGCATAGTTCTCATTGACCACGACTGTTCCATCCCCGTTAACACCGGCTTCTGCCCCAGGCGCACCCATTGAACCAAGTAACATAATTGCCGCCGATGCAGATAAAATGCGGCTGTACAACTTATTTCCTTTTCTTCTCATATTGCTCCTCCTCTAACATTTATTGCCCCTCAATTATGGAAGCACTTCCAATTATTATAAAATTCGGTCCATTTTTATAATAGTGGAGTATTAATAGATTTGCTGTCTAAATTAAAGAAGCAAATTGGGGTGATGATAGTTGCTAGAATATCAGTTAATCCTTTTCACCTACTTGGATTTTTCTTTGTGGTACTTTATTACCAAATATAGGAAATGTATTGACCTTTATGATGTAAGCGTTTTAGAATTGTGGTATATATTTGGTTTCATGTGACTGGATTATACTAGGCATGGAAAACAGAACGAGAGGATCTCTCGTGAGTTTTCTGTGCCTTTTTATTTTCTAGCAAACAACCAAAATATAAAAAATAAAAGGAGGATGGCAGAAAAACATAGGCTTAAAATTTCAAAAGAAAGAGGGGAACGTTTTTGAAAACCAAGTTTTGGCTCCATTTATCCATCATTTTTACCATGTTGTTTTCAACCGTAATGAGCATGAGCACCTTTACTGCAGCAGCACAGGAGGATTCACCTGTGGAATATGAAATATACCCTTTACCCCAAGATATAACCTACCATGAAGGCTCTCTTACATTAGACAAAACCATTCAAGTCATTTACGACAACACCATAGATTCCGTTACAAGAAAAAAAGTAGAAACGATTTTTAAGCAAAATGGCTATGCTGCCCCCGAAAGTGGGACCGAACCAGCAGATGATAAAATAAATATTTTAGTAGGAACAAAAGGCTCAAATGGTCCAGTAGATTCCTATGCAGCAGCAAATACAAATAGCGAGGGCAGCGATTTTTCAAAAATTGATGCCTACCAATTAGACATTCAAGAGAATGCGATCACAATTCTAGGTAAAGACACAGACGCAAGCTTCTATGGTGTGGTGACATTAAACGCGATCCTGGCACAATCCCCTGACAAGGTTGTCCGGCAATTAACTATTAATGACTATGCCAATACAGAAATCAGAGGTTTTATTGAAGGCTACTACGGAATTCCGTGGAGCAATGAGGACCGTATGTCACTCATGAAGTTTGGCGGTCAATTTAAGGCAACTTCCTATGTTTTTGCACCAAAGGACGACCCGTATCATAGAGAAAAATGGGGAGAGCCTTATCCAGCAGAAATGTTAGCTGAAATTGGCGAAATGGCTCAAGTAGGGAATGAGACAAAAACTCGTTTTGTTTGGACAATCTCCCCATTAGGAGAGGTGGCACATATCGCTCGAACACAAGGGCAACAAGCCGCTATGAACCTACTTCCGGAAAATACAGAAAAAATGCTTACAAAATTTGATCAATTATATGATGTGGGAGTACGTCAATTTGGTGTTTTAGGTGATGACGTTGGAAATCTGCCACTTGATTATGTGGTCCAATTGATGAATGCTGTCTCCCAATGGGCAAAGGCAAAAGGCGATGTTTATGATATTCTATATTGTCCGGCAAGCTATAATTCCAGCTGGGCGTGGAATGCTGCGGAGCTGAATGCCTATGAAAAGGGATTTGATGAAAATATACAAATTTTCTGGACTGGTTCGACGACCTGTGCCCCGATTGTCCAGTCGACCATTGATACATTTAAGAACAGAAGTAATAATGGTGTCACAAGACGAGATCCATTATTCTGGCTCAACTGGCCTGTTAATGATGTCGATATGTCACGGGTGTTTTTAGGAAAAGGGGAAATGCTTCAGACTGGGATTAAAAATCTCGCTGGTGCTGTGACTAACCCAATGCAGGAAGCAGAAGCTTCAAAAATCGCCATCTTCGCTGTTGCTGATTATGCGTGGAATACAGAAAAGTTTGACGCACAAAAAAGCTGGGAGGATAGCTTTCACTATATCGAACCAGATGCAGCAGAAGAGTTTCATATCTTAGCAAAACATATGTCCGATGCCGATCCTAATGGGCTTAAACTGTCAGAGAGTGAAGATATTAGGAGTTTGTTAGATTCTATTACATCTAAAGTGAATAACGCGGAATCATTAAAGGACGTTGCACCAGAAGCAATTGCACAGCTCCAGATAATTGCTGACGCCGCTAACGAATTTTTAGCAAAAACAAAGAATGAAAAGTTAAAGGAAGAGTTAGCGCCATTTGTCAATGCGTTAAGAGACATGGTATTAGCTGACATCGAGTTTATTAAAACAGACCTTGCCATTGAAAAAGGAAATAAATCAGACACCTGGAATCACTTTGCAAAAGCAACGGCTCTACGCCAGCAAAGCTTGGACTATGATCGTCCATTATTAAGCGGCACGATGAAAGCAAAACCAGCTAAAAAGAGATTGCAGCCATTTACCGATAACTTAGAGTCTAAAATTTCACCAAAGGTTGCACAACTGCTGGAACTTCAGGAGGCAGAAACAACAGCAAGTATCTTTACGAATGTAGAAGCGTACAAAAACGTTGAACTAACAGAAAACAAGACAACCACTTCCATTAATGCGGCTGGTTCAATTACGCTAAACAAAGGTGAATACCTAGGCGTAAAATTAAGCAGAGTGAAAGATATTATTGATATTGAAGCTCCTACTGTAAAAAGATTAACACTAGAAACATCCTTAAATGGCTTAAAGTGGGAGAAGGTAAAAAGCGACGCTTCTCTCGCTGATGCCAGATATATCAGGCTGCTTAATAAACAAGCAAAGCCCGTAGAGTTTACTTTAGATCGTCTAACTGTAACTTCCTTTGAGGTTGAACCTAAATCCGTCAAAGATACAAATTATACGAGTGTAGAAAACCCGCTTGACCTCTTTGATGGCGATTTCAATACGCCTGGTTGGTTTAAGAATAGTCAAACAGCCGGCAAGTATATTACCTACGATATGGGTCAAGAAATTACACTTAATAGCCTAAAAGCAGTAATTAATGAGGGTGAGCATGATTTCCCAAGGCACGCTATTCTAGAAGCGTCATTAGATGGTAATGATTGGACGACCGTCATGACCTTTGGCAGTCAAGATGGGCCAAATGAGGGTGAAGCATCAAATGCAGACTTGGCCGAAGCGATATTTGACCAGCACGAATCCCCATACCGAGCAAAAGAAGTCAGAGATTTAGACCAAAAAATCAAGTACTTAAGATTTAAGATGACAAGAACAAAGGTTGGTTCAGATAAGTGGGTGCGGATGCAGGAATTGGTCATCAATGATGGCAAGTATTACCCTGAGGTCAATAATCCAACAATTTTAACCACTGCAGCAAATACAAACGGAAATACCAAGGATTATCTAATCGATGGCAATCTCAATACGAAGTTCAAACCCGCAGGAACAGAAGCTGGTGAAATTCTTTATCATATTGGGGAGGCAGAAAAGACTGTAACGGGGATTACTATTTTAGAAAATCCAAACGACTTATCAGGCAGTGAAGTTTCTGTACGAACTGTAACAGGTTGGAGAAAGCTTGGTACCATTGATTCCGGTTACCAATTTTTCTCAACGGATCATATCCCACCTGTGCTAGATTTAAAGATTGAATGGCCGGAAGGAAAAAACCCAGCTATTTATGAAATAAAAGTAGATAAAAAATAAGCTATTCAGTAAAAAAAGACGATTCGAGGGTGATTCGAATCGTCTTTTTGCTGCCTAGAGTTAGGCTGCTACTTTTGCTTTATTTTTTCTAACAGTTTTGTTGATAAATGGTACTACCCAGTAGTCTAAACCATATTTACCTGCGTTGAAGCCTGCTGTCAAGATGATGAAGCCTAAGAAAATGTCTGTTGGATTATGAGATACAGTTCCGGCTAAGAAGAAAGAGAAGTTCATTACTAGACCGAAAAACATAGCTGCAGTTGTTAAACATCCAAGCATAAGCCCTAAACCGATTAATAGTTCGCCCCAAGGAACGATGAAGTTAAACACATCAATGTTTGGTAACGCAAAGTTTTCTAAGAAGCTTACATACCAGCTGTACACCATGTTGCCATCTGGACCCTTTACTGGATTCGCTACTGCATTTTTCAGAAATCCTGAAGCGTCAAATCCGCCTGTAATTTTATGATAACCTGCTGTGAACCAAGCATAGCCAAGGTATAAACGAAGAATAGTTAAGATCGCTGCTGAGATTTTATTTTCTCTTAAAAAGGTGTTAAACATAAGTCATTCCGCCTTTCAAAATTTACTTGTTCTTTATACTTACACTATATTGGATTTTGGCAATTAGTAACATGGGTATAGTGTTAAGTTCACAGTTTGTTTGAAATGATATGGCAGAATGTTGAACAGCACTGAACCACAGCAATTTAGCATAAAGTTCGAATGATTTCCTTAAATAGAACATATAGAAAAACAGGGCAATAGTCCGTAGGTGCAAGGAAAGGCAGGAGACGAAATGAACGTTCTAGAAGTGAAAAACTTACAAAAATCATTCGGATCAATCAAGGCTGTTCAGGACATTAGCTTTTCTGTAGAGGCGGGAGAAGTATTCACCATCATTGGGCCAAATGGAGCAGGAAAAACGACTACACTGGAAATGATTGAAGGCTTGGTAATACCTGACCATGGTGAAATCCGCTTTGGGGACATGAACTGGGGACAACATGCAGTTGCGATAAAGATGAAAATTGGCGTTCAACCGCAATCTAGTGCAATGTTTGATTTATTAACACCAGAAGAAAATTTAGATCTTTTTGCTACTTTCTACGAAAAGGCAAGGCCAACGGAAGATATTCTTCAACTTATCAACTTAACCGAACATCGTAAAAATCAAGTAAAAAAACTTTCAGGCGGTCAGCGCCAACGGCTTGCGATTGGACTGGCGATGATTAGTGACCCTGACATTATTTTCCTTGATGAACCGACTACTGGTCTTGACCCGCAGGCACGCCGTCACATATGGGATATCATCCTCGAACTAAAAAAGTTAGGTAAAACGACTATTTTAACCACACATTATATGGAAGAAGCAGAAAAACTGAGCGATCGTGTATGTATTGTGGACCAAGGTAATATCGTGACTATCGATACACCTTCCGCCCTTATTGAAAAACTTACAAAAGAGCGAGAAATACGATTAGCCTTTCTGGATGGGGAGAAAGCAGCTAAAGAAGCAGACACCTTTGCGAACCAGCTTACCTCAGTCTCCCGTACCGAGCAAGATGGAGCAGCATTAAAGTTATGGGCGATCAAACCTGAGGATACGCTGTTGGATTTGTTCAAATTCACAAAGGAAAAGGAATACCAAGTCGAACAGGTTTCCATCCGTGAAATGAGTCTCGAAGATGTCTTTATTGCTTTTACAGGGAAGGAATGGAGGGATTAGGCTTGAACAATTTCAATCAATTTAAAAAAATGTTCGCTGCGCAATTAAAATTAACCCTTCGCGAAAAACAAGCATGGTTTTGGGGGATCTTTTTCCCCGTCATTCTAATGGTCATCTTCATGGTTATTTTTAGCGGCAGCTCTGATGATGAATTTCAGTCTGAAATAGCCATTGTAGCAGATAATCCAAATCCTGCTTCAGAAATGCTGTTAACCCAGATTAATCAACTTCCTATTCTGGATGTTAAATCGGGCGAACCGGTTAGTCGCAGCACTGCCGAGCAATGGGTGAAAGACCAAGAAGTGGATGCGGCCATCGTCTTGCCTGAATCCGCAGAAGACACCTCCTTCGTACTGGTCGTAAACAAAGAAGATGAACAAGGGGTAACAACCCAAGCCCTATCAGCGATTCTTGATAAAATTGTTCAGCAGGCAAACCTGTCGGCGGTTGGTGCAACCCCGACCTATGACATTCAATTTGAATCGGTTACGGCTAGTACAAATGAATTGGACTATACAGATTTTCTGTTAACCGGGATGATTGCCCTGTCGATTGCCCAGGGCGGTATGTTTGGTATGGTTGATTTAGTGGAAATGCGCCGCAAAGGATTGATCAAAAGGCTGCGGATGACACCCGCAAAAATGGGGATTTTCGGTCTAAGTGATATGGTGATGCGGCTGTTATTCAGTATTATTCAGATTCTGTTATTGTCACTCATTGGGGTTTTTATTTTTGGGGCAAACCTCTACATCAATTTTTTCAGCCTGACGATCATCTTTTTAATAGGAGCACTTTCCTTTAATGCATTAGGTTACTTTATTTCTTCTTTTAGCAGTACACAAAATGCTTATATGGGAGTAGCAAACATTGTCAGCTTCCTCATGATGTTTTTAAGCGGTGTGTTCTTTCCGATTGAAACAATGCCGGATTGGCTGCAGCCAGTATCCAATATCCTGCCGCTCACCTATTTTGCAGAAGGCTTGCGTGATAGTATGGTCTATGAGACAGGTGTGCTTTCGGGGACACTATGGTTTGGGATTGGAGTATTAGTTATCTGGGGAGTTATTACCTTTTTACTTGGGTCTTGGCTGTATAAAAGAAAATCGATCGTTGCTGCTAGGTGATGGATTGGAAAAAGGAAGGGGATACCCTTCCTCAAATTGTCGAGAAAGTGGATTTGTCTCGGCGTCTTTTTATTTTTCCTGAGTCTGAACTATCGATTTTTATTAAATATTGTACGTGCTGTTTAAGGACAAATCGTTCGCTCCTACTGCGGATTTGTCCTCAGGCTAGGGTCTTGAGGACAAATCGTTCGCTTCTACTGCGGGATTTGTCCTCAAGCTAGGGTCTTGGGGACAAATCGTTTGCTCCGCCAGCGGGATTTGTCCTCAAGCTAGGGTCTTGGGGACAAATCGTTCGCTCCGACTGCGGGATTTGTCCTCAATCTAGGGTCTTGGGGACAAATCGTTCGCTTCGACTGCGGGATTTGTCCTCAATCTAGGGTCTTGGGGACAAATCGTTCGCTCCTACTGCGGGATTTGTCCTCAATCCAAGGTCTTGAGGACAAATCGTTCGCTCCGACAACGGGATTTGTCCTCAATTCTAGGGTCTTGAAGACAAATCGTACGCTCCACTAGAATGATTCGTCCTCAATCCAGAGTCTGAGGACAAATCGTACGCATCTATATAAGAAAACAGCAGCGCAAAAGTGTCTGTCGAGGACTTTTCCGACAGCCTGAGGAAGGGAATTCCCTTCCTTTTTTAATGTCTATTATTTAAATCTCCGGATAAAGGTAATCGCCTCACGAATATCATGAACGGGATTCGTCCCTACTTCTCTCTCAATCGTTAAGTAGCCTTGATAACCAATCTCCTGAAGGGCAGCGAAATAGCTTGGGAAGTTAACCTTTCCCTCGCCTAACGGAAGCTCGCGGAAATATTCTCCTTCGGTTACCATCTTGGAAATTTGCTCATGGTCCACTCCGCCGCCATAACCGAGTGCGCCATAAACATCACGCGGGTCTACAGGTTTATTCCTAACCCCGTCCTTTACATGAGTATGAACGATATAATCCTTCAAAAGCTTAACCCCCTCAACAGGATCATCCCCGGTTACCATGACCATATTCGCTGGATCAAAGTTGACGGAAACACCATTGGTGCTAAGAGTATCCAAAAATGTCTTCAGTCGTAAGGACGTTTCCGGACCTGTTTCAATCGCAAAATAAGCATATAAGCTTTTGGCATATACGCCTAATTCCTCACAGGCCTTTTGCATCGATTCATATACATGAGAGGCAGGATCCTCCGGGATAATTCCAATATGGGTAGTAACAATATTGGTTCCTAATTCAACAGCCAAATCTAGGATTCTCTTTGATTTCTCAATTTTTTGCGGATTCATTTCGCTATCTTGAAATCCGTGTCCCCCGAGGTCGCCGCAAAGTGCCGATATTTCTAACCCTAATGAAGAGATATAGTCTTTTAAATCACGTCGCGCAGCAGCAGTTAAATTTTCCGGGGCCATCTCCCCATCAACAGCATAAATTTGAACGCCATCCGCGCCCATCTCCTTTGCCAGTTTTAGACCTTCACGTACTGGCACCCGAAGACTATCAACAATAATTCCAATTTTGTTTGCTAACTTCATGAACCATTCACCTCATCCCAAAATTAATTCCTTTTCGACGAAACCTCTATATGGTCACATTTGATCGATCAAATGTGATTTCCTTACCTGTTTCACTAGACTCATAGATACCGCATAATATTTTCATCAATTCCACACCATCTTCGACTGGACTAATGGGTTGCTCTTCCCCTTGGCAGCATGCAATGAAATGATTAATTTCATTTTGGAAGGCTTGATTAAAATCAAAGGTCAAGGAATCAATTTGCGGCTGTGCATTTAAGATCGTATTATTCTTTTCTGTTACAATAACGAGTTCTGGTTCAATCTCCGCCCCGCCTTTATCACCAAAGATCTTAATCGACGTTTCATCCTTCTTAAGGTGAAGGGTAAAGCTGACATCGATCATTAAGGAAGCGCCATTTTCAAAACGAATTAGGGCATTCGCTAGGTCTTCCACTTTATTGATACTAGGGTCATAATCTGCTGCTTGATAAAAAGAAAGGTTTTTAATGTTCGCTCGATTTCCAAGCTTTGAATAAGTATTGCCACTTATAGATTTCACTTTTGGTTTCCCCATTAAATACCAGCATAAATCTATGATATGAACTCCTATATCGATAAGAGGCCCGCCGCCTGATCTTTCCTTGTCAGCAAACCAGCCGCCAGGGTTTCCTAACCGTCTTAAAATTGAGGCTTTTGCATAATAGATGTCGCCAAGATCACCAGAATCAATAAAAGATTTCAAAACATTTGTATTCGTTCCAAATCTGCGGACAAAACCTACCTGCAGGATTTTGCCGCTCATCTTAACTGCTTCTTGTACCCTTAGTGCTTCTTCCACTGTTTTACATAGTGGTTTTTCAACTAAAACATGCTTGCCTGCATTCAAGGCAGCAATCGCAATTTCTGCATGTGAATTATTCCATGTACAAATGCTCAGGGCATCAATTTGAGGGTCCTTTACTAAGTCTTCATAGTTGTTATAAACCACTTCGGCATTGTATTTATTCTTCTTTTCCTCTGCGCGCTGCTTATTAAGATCACAAATAGTATAAATTTCCGTCTTTTCATTATTAGCATAAGACTGAAAATGCATATCTGAAATTGAACCGGCCCCGATTACACCCACTTTTAATTTACCCATATTTTCATCCTCCTCGATCAAAGACTTATTTAAGGTGATACATGATTCTGACTAAACAGCTTCCCAAATCCCTCTTACATTTTCCAAACTAATTTTTGCGGCTTTTTTACATTCTTCCATTCCTTCAAATTCGATAGAAATATAGCCATCATAGCCTGATTGTTTAATAATCTTTAAGACTTCTGGCAAATTGATATCACCATGCCCTGTAATCGCACCCCTTAAGTACTTGCCTGAGCTTGATGGGAACCAGCCCTCTCCCAGACCAAGTGAAGAAGATCTTTGGTAAAAATCTTTAACATGAACCATTGATGCGTACGATATATTTTTCTTAACAGCCGCTACTGGGTCTTCGTCAACACATAGGAAATTCCCAGTATCTAACGTAGTCTTAAAGTTTTCCTTATCGACCGCATGTATCAGGCGCTGCACCCGGTCACTTGCCTGAACATAGTACCCGTGATTCTCAACGCTTGTTACAATATCAAATTGTGCAGCATAATCAGCAATGATTCTGCAGGCTTCGGTCATTTTTGGCAGATCCTTTTCAAAATCACGAATCGAGATTTCGTTTGGAGACTTCCAAGCAACATCATGCCTCATCAGCTTTACACCGAGGCGATGAGCGATATCGACTTCCTGTTTTACCCGCTCGATTTCTTTTTCAAAATCGTCAGTCAAGAAATTAGCACCGATAGCGTAATTCGAGATTTCGATACCTGCTGCTTCTGCTTTTTGGCGGACTGCGTCGGCTAATGGCAAATTATCCGCCAAACTAAACCCAATCGGAACAATTTCCACATGCTCCCCGCCTTGATCTGCGACCCATTGAACAACATCTAAAATCGTCATTTCCTTCGAATTGATAGCCCCTTGTAAACTGTATGAACTAATACCCAATTTCATCTCATTTAACCTCCCAGGTTATCTTAGGACTTGTAATAGAAGAAACTTTCACCGGAAGTCCTTTTTCATGCGATTGATTGGCGGCTAATGTGACTGCAAGCGTCTTTAAGCCATCCTCAAACGAGGATAAAAGTAAATTCTGATCACCTTTTACAATAGCTTCAATAAACATCCGGTCTTGTTCCTCGTAAAAGTCGACCTCGGACTTGAAGCTAATTGTTGAATCTTTTTCGATAATAGTCAGATTTCCTCCATCGATGACAACCCGAAAATCTTCTCCCATAACTTCCATTCCGGTCCGGTGGTCAAATTGAGCAAAGGTGCTGTCGATATGGCCAACCGCTCCTGAATCATAGACGAAATTCATAGAGGTTACATCTGGTATCGTAATGTTAGGAACATCAGAATGAACCTGCAGACTCATATTGGCATAGACCTGCTTTATCTCCCCGCCTAGGTATCTGGCGAGGTCAACGATATGGGTTGATTGCTCAACTAGCTGACCGCCAGATTTCTCCCATTCGCGGTACCAAGGCGTAGTAACAAACGATGATAAATAATGACCTCGGACCATAGCTGGTTTTTTATCAAGCAAATATTCCTTAGCCCTTGCTACTGTGTCTAAGTAGCGTAAGCAATAGCCGACCCCACATATGATTCCTGATTGTTTAATAATTTCTGCTTTTTTAGCTGTCTTTTGATAGTCGAGACCCAATGGTTTTTCGACCATTAAGTGAATTCCTTTTCGTGCTGCCTTTTCTTCAATGTCCCCGTGAGCAAAGGGCGGTACCGAAATAAATAACGCGTCTACCGGCTCTTTTTCAAGCATTTCATCCACCTTCGTGTAAGCAGCCCCGCCATATTCCTGCGCTTTTAGCAAAGCTGTTTTCTCATGAATATCACAAAATGCGGTTACCTGTGCCATTTCATTTTTACTGATATGCTGCAGGTGAACATTGGCAATTCCGCCTGCCCCGACAAATCCTACTCTTACCTTTTTCAAAGGTCCGCCCCCTCTTAAAAATCATGACAAAATGTGGCCTGTATCTCTTACAAACATGCTGCTAATATTCTCTAACTATGCTTGAGGCAATTTAAGCTTTACTGATCTTTTACTCTTCTGAATCGTAACAGGAGAACTCTCCTAATATAGGATTTTCTACCGATTCTAGTATGTTAAGTTTTAATTTTTGAGCCGTTACAGGAGTTATTTGTTTAATAAACCGATGACCAATGGCAGAACCCGCTGCAATTGTGACCCACTTTTCATCAAAATAAGCTTCTATTTCAAATTTCCTGACACGTTCCCCCCATGCAATATCTTCCATTAATAGGATATGATCGATGGACGTTTCTTTCTCTAACTCTAAGACTAGTTCATTTCCACTCCCTGATATCCTTCCTAGTGGATTGGAAAATCTTCTTTTTATTTCACTGCCAAATTCTAATAGTCTTTTCGCATCGGCTTCAGGAATCAATCCCCGGTCATCAGGGGAAACATTTAACAATAAATTGGTCCCATGTCCTACTGACTGATAGTAGATTTGCATTAACTCATCCAATGATAGTAAACTATCTTCATCGTTAGGGTGCCAAAACCAATGGCTTTTTCGAATCGGAACATCGCATTCTGCCGGGAGCCATTCTGGTGTCCCTGGCAGCCATGCTACTTTCTCATTAGAAAACATACTGATTCTTGCTGCACTTTCTGTATTCCACGAAGGATATGGTGCCACCCCCTCTTCGTTACCCACCCATCTAATGGTTGGCTGCCCCATATTAAAGATCATCGCATTCGGTTGATATTGCTTTACAATCCCAATAATTCTTTCCCAGTTATATTTTCTTCCTTCTGATCCTGCTCCATCAAACCAAACTTCTATTAATGGACCATACTGTGTCATCAACTCTGTCAGCTGCTGACAATAAAAATCATCATAGGCCTCAATATCCGAATAACAAGGTTCATGCCGGTCCCATGGTGAAAGGTAGACGCCAAAGTGCATACCTTCCTTTTGACAGGCCTCTGCACATTCACGTACGATATCACCTTTTCCGTCCTTCCAAGGACTAGATTTTACTGAATAATCCGTAGTCGCAGTTGGCCAAAGGCAAAAACCATCATGGTGTTTTGCTGTTAATATAAAGTAGTTAAATCCTGCATCCTTGGCAAGCTTGACCCATTGTCCTGCATCTAATTCCTTTGGATTAAACAATTGCGGGGAATCTTTGCCTTCCCCCCATTCTTGATCGCAAAAGGTATTGATTCCAAAGTGACAAAAAACTCCTAGGTCTAAATTCTGCCAAGCAACTTGATCCTCGGTAGGCAGCGCAAGTTTAACTTTTTCCAATTTATCCACCTCTTTTAAATGTTGGAGAATTCCATTTATGCTGTTTTCCTTAATAAAATGAATAAATAACTTAGTAAAAAAGCGTAAGTTGCAGCAACTTACGCTTTATTTACTATAAAAACATTCTTTCACTTACAGTTTGTTCCTCTATACTACAGGAATACAGCTTTCCTTCTTCCTATACTTTGCGCGTAACGACTTGCTAATTTCCACTTGCGAATTCTCGTCAATGGAAAATGGCATAAATTGAACAGCAAATTGGAACTCTTGATGTTTTAAGCGGTATGGTTCCGTCACATCTGGTCCGCAGCTGGCAGATCCAAGACCATGCTGCTGATGATCAAGGTTCAATGTAATAAAATCCTGCTTGATTAAATCATACGTATGTTGTGCTTGATCCATGTTTTCCGTTGTATAGTAGTGGGCACTGAAATCAAGCATTGGCTCACCTGCTGCCACAAAGCCTATGCCGCCCGCATTCGTTAACGATACCCAGCGTACCTCATGGCGATTGCCATTTTCCTGTGGAAAAATATATGGAGTGTATAGCTCTTCCACTTTTTTAGCATAAACGCCTACGCGATTAGCCTCTCTGCTGTCGCTATAGGCTTCGCCCGGTCCTCGTCCATACCAGGACACAGCATCTAAAGCAACCGGCAGCTTCATTTGCAAGCCAAGACGCGGGTAGGTTTCCGGTCCTTTTCCTTCAGGGCTGCCTTTTACATCGATTGATAGCTCACCATTGCTATGAATCGTATACGTATAGGTGACGTTAATTCCCCAAGCTAAAATTGGCGGGGCAATCCGAACGCTGGAAGTGATGACAACCTTATCGCCCGCTGTTTGCTGCCACTCGACGCTATTGACACGGTGTTGAAGCCAATGTAAGCCATATCGCTTCCAGTCAGCAGCTGAACGGTGATCATTATCAATTAAAGCACGCCATAATTGAAGCTTTGGTCCTTCTTCCAATAGATTAACTCCTCGATAAGACCAAGAATTCAGTTTTCCATAAACAAGATCGAACTCCACCTGAAACTCTTCCCCTTGAACCAGCAGCTTGTTATTCCATTCCTGACAATCTAGGTTCTGATGAAGAGAGTCAGCCACTTCCCTTTCAACACTGCTTGTGACAGGCAGTTCAAACTGCGCCCAAGCAATCTCATGCCCTGTTTTTGCCCATAGTGTATCAGCACCCAACGTAAATTGGAGGTTTAACCAATAATCCGTATCCGGCTGGATCAGCTCTGGAAGCTTATAAGGAATTGTCAGTGTCATCGTTTCGCCTGGTGCCACATCAGGAGCTGGCCTCACGCCTTGATCAATTATCTTGCCATCTGCCTCAATCGACCACGACAAGTTCAAATGAGCTAAGGAAATAAAATCATAACGGTTCCTGATCTGCACATTTCCAGTTTTCAAATCAACAGCTTCTACATGAACAGGTTCAATGACTTTTTTAAATTCAATTAACCCTGGAGATGGTGTTCGATCAGGCATTACAAGTCCGTCAACGACAAAATTATAATCATTTGGCTTATCACCGAAATCGCCGCCGTAAGCGTAGTATTCCTCGCCTTCTTCGGTAAATTGGCGGATTCCATGGTCACACCATTCCCAGACAAAACCACCTTGTAAACGTTTGTATTGGTAAAATAGGTCCCAATACTCTTTAATGCCGCCAGGACCGTTCCCCATCGCATGAATATATTCACATAAAATATGAGGCTTGTTTAAATCCGTTCTTTGCCCTAATTGTTCCATTATTTCAATCGATGTGTACATTGTGGTATGCACATCGGAAACGGCAGGATCTCTTTTTGGATTATCGTCGTCTTGCATCATTATGCTTCTAACTTCACCTTCATAGTGAACAAGGCGTGTCGGGTCATTTTCTTTGATCCATTTGCCCATTGCTTCATGGTTACATCCAAATCCTGATTCATTTCCTAATGACCACATGATAACCGAAGGGTGGTTCTTATCGCGTGCGACCATCCGTTTGGCTCGATCAATATACGCCTCTTCCCACTCTGGGTCATCACTTAACTTGCCTCGATCACTATTCGCCTTTACCCAATCAGGATTATTACCAAGTAAAGCATTTCCGGAATGTTCAAAGCCATGGGTTTCTAAGTCCGCTTCATCGATGACATAAAGACCATATACATCACAAAGGTCATAGAATCTCGGATCATTTGGATAATGGGCTGTCCTGACCGCATTGATATTATGCTGTTTCATCAGAATGACATCCTTCTCCATTGCTTCGAGTGGCACGGCCCGTCCTAGATCTGGATGAGAGTCATGACGATTGACACCCTTGAATTTAATGGCTTCACCATTTATTAGTAAAACACCATCCTTCAATTCGATTGAACGGAATCCTGTTTTATTAGGAATTACCTCAATACGATTTCCGGCAGCATCCTTTAATGCAATCAATAAATGGTACAAATACGGATGTTCGGCAGACCACTTTTCAGGGTTCTCTACGGGAATGTCGATGTTAACACTGATTAATTGATTGCTCGGGAGATGTACCTCCTGTGAATTTCCTGTCACAAAAGCCCCGTCTTGATTAAGAAGCCGATATTCAAGCTGGTAATTTTCAACTACTTGGCTGGTGCCATTTTCAATGACCGTATTAATGGAAAGAGTCGCATGTTGATACTGCTCATCAAGGTTGGTGGTAACGAAAAAGTCTTGAATATGAACCCTTGGCTTTGCTACTAAATACACATCTCTAAAGATTCCGCTTAACCACCACATATCCTGATCTTCTAGGTAGGTGCCATCCGACCATTGATAGACTCTAACGGCTAACGTATTTTCTCCCTCATGGATATAAGGGGTGATATCAAATTCAGCTGGAATCCGGCTGCCTTGGCTATAGCCGACCTCTTGGCCATTGACCCACACATGGAACGCACTGTCTACACCCTCAAAATGTAAGATGATTTTTTCCTGCAGCCATAGAGCAGGGATATAAAAATTCCTGCGATAGGAGCCCGTTGGGTTCTCTGTCGGTACATACGGCGGATTTACCGAGAATGGGTACACAACATTGGTATAATGCGGCTTTCCATATCCATTCAACTGCCAATGGGAAGGAACGACAAGCTCATCCCAGTCACTCACATCAAAATAATCTTGATAAAAATTCTCGGGAGCGAGGGCTGGATTTTCTGCATAATGAAACTTCCATTTTCCATTTAATAGTTTAAATCCTTGGGAATTTCCTCTATCATATGTCAGAGCAGAACTTTCGTCGGAAAACGATAGAAAGTAAGCCCGTTCTGGCAATCTTCCTTTTTGTAGTACCGTAATGTTTTCCCAATCATTTTTCTTAGTCATTCAGAATACCTCCAAAAAGTTTCTGTTTTTTGAATTATGGTATTTTCTCAGGCTCACACCTTTTGAAAACCCTTACACCTACTCCTCCAAAGAATAGCATCATATTCCGTTAGATTTATTGGAATTTCGGACTTTATTAAAATATTTCTATTACTCACTAAAAATGTCTTATTATTTTATATTGTTCCCGATAATACGGTATCCTTTATAAATGGAAAACTTAATAATAGATAATAGAACTCGGGCGAGTTCTATTATTTATTATCATTATTCAACACTGCCTCCGGCTGACAGCCAATAATCAGCTGTGTTCCATCGCTGTATCCTTCTTCTCTTCCTTTTAGTTCTTGCATGAGAATATCTCTTAAGTATGCTGCCTTCTCTGAATACCTATGGTCTTGACTTAAGTTATGAATCTCTTTCGGGTCATTTGCTAGATCAAAATACTGTTCTACACCTGTTTGTGAATACCAAATATATTTCTCCTTACCGTTTACGATATAATGATGGGATAAATCACCAAATGCATGCTCCCCATGAAGGTAAGGTCTCCATTCTGTTTCCATACCTCTTGCAAGCGGAATAACACTTTTCCCCTCTACCGTTTCAGGTACCGGAGCCTCGGCTGCCTCTAATAAAGTCGGCATAATATCGCGCAGTTCAATGATGTTGTCACAGGTTGTGCCCTTTTGGATCCCAAGCTGATTTCCAGGGTCAGAAAGGATAAAAGGTATTTTCGCACTGCCTTCATAAGCCAGAGATTTCGCCAGAAAATGATGATCCCCCAACAGTTCCCCATGGTCAGAGACAAATAAAATGACTGTATTCTGATAAACCTGATATTCAATCATTGCCTGAATAAAACGGCCAATTTGATCATCCAGATGGGCAATTAATGCATAGTAAGCGGCCCGAGCACGTTTAAGGCGCTGTTTCGGAACCACACCTCTTCTTGTAGTGGGTAGCAGTCCTAATCCCGCCTCATCTTCAGCTGCCCATGTTCCAATCACTGGTTCATCTATTTCTTTACTCATATAGTAATCAAAATAGGCTGGGGGCGGATCGAACGGTGGATGCGGGCGGACAAATGACATTTTTAAGAAAAATGGTTTTCTTGGGTCCCTGCGTCTCAAGAAGTCAATCGATTGGGTAACAACCCAGTTCGTTGGATGAAACTCTTCCGGCAAATGCCAAGGACGGCTCATCGCAGAAGCATTACAATCCAAACCAATATCCGTTAAATCGCGATGACCGCCAAGCCGCTCTCTAAGCCAAGGTAAATAGTCATCTGTTTGTTCAAACGACTCTTGGTATGGCGTGTTTTTAAAACGATTATGATGCAAATAGCCGTCATGTAAAATGACATTGTGAAAACCACATAAATTTCTGGATGGATACACATGCATTTTCCCTACGCATTGAGTATGGTAACCGGCACGGCTCATTTCTTCCGGCAACATATGCGGGTAATCCCAAGGCACTCGGTCCTGATACCCCACCCGTCCAGTTGACACTTGCGACATACCTGTTAATACTGCTGCACGGGCTGGGACACATGTCGGCGTTGCAGAGTAAGCATTCCCAAATGTGACACCCTCCGCTGCCAGCTGGTCAAGATTTGGCGTTTCAACAATTGGATGACCGGCAGAACTTAAACAATCAAATCTCATTTGATCGACCATGATCAATAAAACATTTGGCTTCATTTTTCTCCTCCACCTTAACCTTTAACTGAACCTGCAATTCCATCGACAAAATACTTTTGGAAAATGAGGAAAATAACAACAATCGGAATAAATGATATCGTTGCTCCGGCGGCCATTGCAGCTAAATCACTGCTGTTGTCTTCAACAAAAGAATACATACCTACCCCCAGCGTTCTTAAATCAGGGCGATGGATAGTGAAGACAAGCGGGACAAAGAAACTATTCCAACTATTGATAAACTGTAAAATAAATGTAGTTGCAATAACTGGTTTAGCTAATGGAAGCATAATCGTAAAAAATGTTCTTACAAAGCCAGCTCCATCAATCTGACTAGCTTCTTCCAACTCCTTTGGTATTCTAGAGAAAAATGCTGTAAATAGCAGTATATAAAGTACATGAGTACCCCCTGCTTCAGCTAATACAAGACCAGCCATTGATTTACCAAGTCCTAAAGCATTTATTAATTGCCATAAGGGGATAATCGTATATCCTGCTGGAATAAACATGGTGGCGATAATCGCACCCATAATTAAAAATTTACCTGGAAAATCGTATCGGCCTAATACATATCCTGTTAAAGCACAAAGGGTAATAACAATGATGACAACCGCGAAAGTAAATAAAAGTGTATTAATAAAATATTGACTGAAATTCGCTATATACCAAGCTCGGCTATAATTATCAAATTGCAATATTTCCTCAAGTTGGCCCCAATTGGATGGCAGGAGAAAACTCCACTCAAACTTATCAGGGAATAACTTTACACTGCCGCTAAACATTTCTCGATTTGTTTTTAATGAAGAACTAACTGTCCAAATTAATGGATAAACCCATGCAAGAGTTAACACTAGAAAAACAAAATGAAACAAAAACCGAATGAGTTTTCTTCGTTTCATAACATTTACCTCCATTACGCTCAGTAGCGATTTTTCCCATATTTACGCACTAGAGCACCAAGTATTAGGGTAATAACCATCGTTGCCATCCCATAAACAATCCCCGCAGCTGAAGCAAACCCCATTCTTGGCAGCCCTCCATCCATTTCAAAAGCATAACGATAAATATATAAGGGTACCATATCTGTGCCAAATAAAGGCCCGCCATTTGTAAAGGTTTTGACTAAATCGAACACATTAAAGGCCCAAACGGTTTGGAAAAAAGTGATGACAATAAGAAATGGAATAAGAAGAGGAACGGTGATATACACAAATTGTTGAATAAGATTGGCCCCATCAATTTTAGCTGCCTCATAGATATCCTTTGGCAGGGTTTGTAATCCCGCTAACCAATAAATTACCTTAATTCCAAATCCCTTCCAAACACCGACGATCACGACGGAGGTCATCGCCAGGTTAGGTCCTCCCAGCCAATTAATAGGATCGTCGATGATATTCATTGAAAGAAGAATTTCATTCATAAATCCACCCTCAAAAGCAAACATATTCTGCATAATAATACCGACAATCGACATCGTTAAAACAACCGGAAGAAAAAATAAGGTTCTAAAAAATGCAGCACCATAAAGCTTGGGACTATTTAAAATGAGGGCAACAATTAAACTAGTTGGGACAACAATAATGACTAGGAAAAAGGTATAAACAAAACTATTCTTAAATGCATTCCAAAAATAGGAATCTTTTAAAACCTCGACAAAGTTTTCCCAGCCGACAATTTCTGTTGGCCATCCTATTCCGTTCCAATTAAAAAATGCAAAATAATAGCTTCCAATAATTGGCCATAGAGTAAAAGTAAGGTACAAAATAATCTGAGGTGCTAAAAACAAGTAACACCACATATAATGCTTCCGTTTCAATCCACTTTTTTTCCTCGTTTTTCGTTCTAGTTCATTTGATACAAGCTTTTGTTCCGAAATAGTAGATTTTGAAATCATAGTGCCTCCCCCTAAATGCCCCTCCAAAAAATTATTTGGAGGAGCACAGATTTTAGTAACTATTGATTATAATTCGATTTACCATCGAAATTAGGGAATGTTAAATCATCTCTTGATACATCTTGTCCTTCTGCTGCGGCCTTTTTGATTGCCTCATCCAGACGTGTATTTAATGCGTCATTTAATTTTGTTAATTCTTTTTTCCAGTCTTTCATTTCTCCAATATACGCACCGATGATAATATCATTTAATTGCAGCCTTGGAGGAGCCATGGTTTTTTCGATTTTTTTAGCTTCAAATGCACCTGGATTACTTTCATAAACCGGACGATACACGACAGTGTCTTCCAAGATTTGAGCCATTTTCTTTAATTGCTCACTTGAATAATTGCTTTCATCTTGAATTAAATCTGGATGTGGCGGAAGCAATAAATCCTTCTTCATTTGACCAACATAATAGTCTTCCTTGGAAGTTAGCCACTTTAACAACTCTGCAGCTTCTTTTGGATGTTTGGTTGATTTTGTTAAATAGGCGTCATAGGTTCCAGGGACAACTCCCTGATACAAACGATCTCCTTCTTTTAAGACTGGAATTTCTGCCACGTTATAGTCTTCTACTCCACCCAGTTCATGCTGATTTACACGAACAATCCATTGTGCATTAAATCCAAAGGCAGCCTGCTTGTTCGCAAACAATCCCTGATAATCTAGTAATCCTAACGTAGGTGAGTTGGGGTGCACGATTCCTGCATCTTTCATCTTTAACAAAAATTCTATCGCTTTAACGACATTTTCAGAGTCTAAGTCATATCTTCCTTTTTGAAAATCAAATCCTTCTCCATCCAATGTTGGCTGAAGAGTACGTGCAAGAAGGAGAGTATGTGCGGCTGCACTATCCTTCAATGGGATTGCAAAGCCATAAACACCATCAACCTTTTCTGTTACTTGCTTGCCCATTTCCAATAGCTCGTCCCAATTCTTCGGTGGACTTGCCGGGTCTAAACCTGCTTCTTCCATTAAGTCTGTATGGTAAAGCATGAATGATCCACTCTTTGGACTAATTCTTGGATAGGAGTAAATCTTACCATCAAGCATGTTAACCCCTTCAACAAAAACTTCATTTGGAAAACGATCTTTAATATCAAAATGTGCATCTAACGGCTGCACCCAGCCATTTTGAACTAAGTCACCGATCAGAAAATTTCCTGTAGGCTGAATAATATCAGGCAGTTCGTTAGAGGATGCCAATGCTAAAAATGTATCGTCCCAATTTTTACCGTGTGCATATGTGACTTCTACCTTAATATTTGGATGCTTCTTCATAAATTCCTGGATTCGTTCATATCCGTATTGACCATTTCTAAATTGTCCATGTGCAGAAAATAATTTAATGGTTACTTCCTTCTCTTCACTTTTCCCACTTCCGGCTTCTGTCGAAGAACTCTCATTTTGACAGCCTGCTAGTACTAGCATAAATAAAATCATGATAACACCGAAAATTTTACTTCGCCTCTTCATCTTCCCACCCCTTTTTAGATGTTAACGCTTACAAATAAAATTTTAATGTATTTTTTGAAAAGTAAGAATGTTTCATTTTTTTGCAAATACGTGGGAATTTTTTGCCCTATTTCTCCTGTTCATCTTTTATTTGCCTATATCTTTGTGGTGAAAGTTGAAAATGTTTTTTAAACACTTCGGTAAAATAACGCTGGTCCTCATAACCTAGGATTTTTGCAATCTCTTGAATTTTAATTAAAGGATTATTTAAAAGCTGTTTTGAATATTTCATTCTTTCTTGTGTGACAAACTGAATAAATGACATCCCTGTTTCCTTTTTAAACTTCCTGCTAAGCGCAGATGAATTCATTTGTAAATACTGAGCCAGGTTATCAAGCGTAGCCACTTCAAGGTGGGTTAATATCCAATCCTTCGCCTTGTTCATCATTTGCGAGTCATCAATAGAGTTATTTTGTCCAGCTTGATAGAGGTAATGGGGATTGACCTCTTTTCGAATACGATGAATAAGAGCTTCCAGTTCCTCCATCACAATAGGCTTTTCAAGAAAGTCAAAGGCACCTAGCTGCATAGCACGTTTTGCATAGGCAAAATCCGCATAGCCGCTTACCAATACATATTTTACTGGCTGCTTAATTTCGTGGTTGATATACGCTAAAAACTCAATCCCATTTTCGCCAGGCATTCGAATGTCTGAGAAAATGACATCGGGAACCAACTGGGTCAGCTTTACTTTGGCCTCTCTAGTATTTTCAAAGGAACTAACCACTTTTATATCTTGAAATTTATTGAGTTTACGTTCGAATGACTCTCGGAAAAACTTTTCATCCTCAATAATCATGACTTTAATCATTGGGAACTCCTTTATAATTTTATACGTATTTGAATAGCAGTTTTGTTTTTATCACTATCAATGTGAACCATAGACGACCTGCCATACGTTAAATAAATGCGTCTAATGACATTTTTTAAACCTGAGTCTACCTTAGGAATCAATGAATCTTCTTTTTTATGACTTTGAATAAAATCATTCAATTCCTGTAATTTATCTTGGGACATTCCCACTCCATCATCTCGTACTTCAATGGATAAAAATGGCTCAGTATAAGAAACCTTTAAAAAAATATTCCCTTTTCCTAGTTTTCCTTCTAATCCATGGATGTAGGCATTTTCAACAATAGGCTGAATAAGCAGCCGATTAATTTTTAGAGGGAACAATGGTCGTGGTACATCAAAAATGAAATTGATTTTATCGTTATACCTAAATTTTTGAATTTCCGTAAACACCTTTACGTAGGTAAGTTCTTCTTCTATGGTGACAAAATGTTTTTCATTTGACACCGTATAACGTAAATGTCTGCTTAATAAGTTGACAGCACTTTCTATTCGGTGATTGTCATCAAGTTCAGCCATACTTTGGATACAAGATAGTGTATTGTACAGAAAATGAGGATTTATTTGTGCCTCTAATTGCCGTTTCTCGGCTTCCTTTTGTCTGATTTCAATCTCGCGTTTCTGCAGTTTGATCTTTTGGTTTTGAATTTCAGTCTGCTGACGCTCTAGCTTCTCAATGTATAAATTCTCGGTGACATGGCTAAGTCGATTGACAAGGTTATTATATTGGTCTACTACAGGCTTCATTTCTTTGATTCTAGTGGGTTCTACTTGTGACGAAAAGTCACCGCCTCCTAATCGTTGAAATGCATGGACGAGTTGTTTTAAAGGGTTAAAAGCTTGAAGAAGCAGCCTCCAGCCAATTAAAAAAATAACAAGTGATGAGAATAAGCCTATTCCAATTACAAGGAGAATCATTTTAGAGACAACGGTTTGTGTCACCTCGATCGGTTCTAATCGATAAAATGTCCAGTTTAAAACAGGTGAATACTCGCTGAAAGCATAATAAGAATGGCCGTCTATTTTTACTTTTTGAATAAGATCAGTACTGTTTTCTCTCGAAGGTGACATCAATCGGTAATCAGTATTTGATATATCTGTGCCAATAAGAGTTGAGGAGCGACTATAAACGATCCTTTTATTATCATCTACCACAAGTAGATTGGTATCATTTCTCTGATCAACATTTCTCAGAATCCGAAACATTTTTTCCGCACTAACATCAATCCGAATAACACCCCGCCATTTAATACTTGGCACTTCATATAAGGGTCTTGTTAAAGAAAACACTTGTTCACGATCCAAATTATAATTAGAATCATGAGGACCATCAATAAAAGGTTTCGTCATGAGTCTGCTCTTTTGGATAAAGGGCTCATTTTGAATATTGTAGTTTCGGTTCAATACCGTTCTGGAACTATCATAAATAATTCCACCGTCATCAGTAATAATGTAGATTCCTTTAATTCCCTGCTGCCAGGAAAACAAAAAGGACATATGCTGATTAATGTTGAGAATGTGACGTGGATTTTCATTCCACTCCTCTAATGGGATTTGTAATAAATACTGAAGATCCTGATGTGTCCATAATGAGTTCACAGATACTTCCATACTATTAAAAACACCTTCTATCTGTTGTATCAACGGTTCTAATCCTTCATGGGCATGTTTTATAGCGGTTTCCTGTGTTGATTTTTGGTAAATATAAATAGAATAAGAGCATGTTACAGCAAGAGCAATTAAGATAATTATGATAATAAAAAACATTAAACGATAAGAAATAGCGTATTCTTTTTTATCCTTGCTAAATACTGACATATCGCGATTTCCTTTCTATTAAATACGGCATGGAGTTGTAATTTATGATTTGGGGCATTACGAACAAGAAGGTTTGAATAGCAAGGTTTGTTTTTAAACGACGATTCCAAAAAACGGAAAACCCTGACGTAGACATCAGGGCTGCTGTTGTACAGTTTTACTATAGTTTGACTTTAAAAACAGCTTTTTTGACCTTTTCGTGACCATTGACCATAATTCCAGCCATATGAGCATCTTGCGGGTAGCAAATAATGAAGTCACCTTTTTCAAGCTTTACCTTTGATTGCAGGCTTCCTTCTAAAAAATAAATATCATCCTGCTCATTGTAGTCATCTTTGATTTTCATTCGATCAAATAACTCATACCCGATCCATTCATTACCTTCGACGATGACTTGGATATCGATATATTTTTTGTGTGATTCCCACACACGGTCTTCTATACCTTTTGTTTCATATTCAACTAGATTAAGAAAAAGTTCTTCTCCTTCTATTTCATAGAAGCCTGGCTCCAACTTTTCAAAATCCGTGTTTTGGATATATTCAAAGGCTTTATCGAATTTTTCATTGAGCCCTTTGTAATAATTAAAATTGCTAATATGATTCACGATCATGATGATTACTCCTTTTTGGTCGTAGATTGCTCCCGCAAGTTATCCTAATACAGGCTGGTCCACAAACCTTATACTTTCCTTATGCTCATGTAATTCCAGTACGACAATTTCGTTTTCCCCTTTATGCAAAAACGGAGCTGGTACATAGAGGGTTTGCTGCGGACCGATTTCCCAGTATCGGCCAAGATTATGTCCATTCACAAAGACAACCCCTTTTGTCCATCCTGACATATCGACAAACGTATCTGCCGCTTCATCAATATTCAAAGTCCCCCTGTGAAGATAAGGATGATTTTCTTTTGCCTCATCACTCGTAAACGTTAAGGAACTCACATCCTTTAACGGTAAAGGATACACAGTCCAATCAAATAAAAATTGGTTGCCTAATCGGACTCCTTCTGTAATTCCTTTATGATCCTCGAGGAATGGTCCGTAATTAATCCGTCCCATATTTTCCACGATAATTTGAAGTTTTGTTTCTTGCTCTGAAATATCCACCTCGATACGGGAGCGGCCGCCGATACGCTCAACTAACCCTGCATATTCACCATTCAAATAAATCTGACCGCGGTCATGAACATCTTGAACGGTTATCGTCTGCTTTCCGTAAGCTCCTTTTATCACTGTTTCATAAACGATAAACCCATAAGCCTGCCCATACTCCTCCATCGTTAATGGTGTTTGGCTCGCAACTGGACTAGAGAGTTGATTCAATGAATCTAGTAAGGCAGCACGCTCTGTGAAATAAACCTCACCGTATCGTTTTTTGTTTGTGACAGGAGGCAGTTCCATTTCAGGCAAATCAACGTATTTTTCAAACGTCTTTCTCACCGCAATGAATTTTTCCGTTATATCACCTGATTCTGTCAATAAGCCATCATAATCATAGCTAGTAATCGTTGGCTGATAAACTTCCTCATTATGATTCGCTCCATTATAGAAACCAAAATTCGTTCCGCCATGGGCCATATAAAAGTTGACAGAACCCTTTTCCTGCAGAATACTTTCCAATGTTTCAATAACACTTTCAGATGGTCGAGTGTGGTGCTCCTCGCCCCAATGATCGAACCAGCCATGCCAAAACTCCATACACATGAGCGGAGCATTTTGCTGAAACTTCTTTAATTGTTCAAAAGCGCTTTCTGTGCGGGATCCAAAATTTACGGTTTCGAGAACACCATCAATCATCCCGCCATGAAGCATGCTTGGTGCTGGACCATCGGAAGTAAATAGCAATTCATCATTGATCCGTTTTTTAATGCTATCGCGCATATAATTCAGATATTTTTTGTCATTTCCAAAACTTCCATATTCATTTTCGACTTGGACTGCAATAATCGGACCGCCATTAGAACGAAGCAATGGCTGCAATCGTTCAAATAAGACATTGAAAAACGCGTCCACTTTTTCTAAATACGGTTCATTGTAGCAGCGTAATTTGATATTTGGTACGGTCAAGAGCCAATAAGGAAAGCCCCCGAACTCCCACTCAGCACATATATAAGGACCTGGTCGGACAATGACATGTAGACCAACTTTTTCTGCCGTTTTGATGAAAGTTTCAATATCAGCGATTCCCTCAAAAACAAACTGCCCTTCCTCAGGCTCATGTAAATTCCATGCTACATAGGTTTCTACCGTATTAAACCCACATTCTTTTATTTTTAATAAACGGTCTTCCCAGTATTCTGGCACCGTACGGAAATAATGCATCGCTCCGCTTAATAGCCGGATTTCTTTACCGTCTAATAAAAACGATTGATGATTAAATGATAATGCTGACATCCTACACCTTCTTCCTTGAGCTTAAGTCAGTAGTAAGGGTTATTTCTTTAATCTTGTTATTCATCTGCTCCCTTTTTAACAGGTACCACTCTTGGTCTTGGGGATATTGGTCAAAGGTGATTTCATAATTCAGCCCTTCTTCCAAAAAGGTTAAAACTTGTTCTCTGCCAACGAAGCTTTCCAGCAATTGAAGTGCTCTCAAATCTTGGAGGGCTTCATTTAAAACCTCAAGCCTTATCGATTCGATAGGACCGTCCTCACCGGGATAAACGAGGAAAGCATCTCCGGAAGGGAATGAATAATTGGCGTCTGTATTTTTAAATGGATCAATGGCTTTTTTCGAATGTTGTGAATACCAAAAGTTATATCCCCAATGAAGAAAACCAGCGATGTTATATTTATATAGTTGGATACCTAGAACTCGATTACGGAACGATGGCATCGAGAAAAATCGGTTTGCAACCTTTTGATATTGAGCACAGCAATAATAGGTCCAAAGATTTTCTACTCCATTATCCAAAAAGGGCTGGATATGATCATTGGAAACAATCGGAGTTTGGACGAGTCCTTTTTCATAAAAGGTATAATCAGAAAGTGCGTCAATCACTGGAAAATCCTTTACGTATTCTTGCAGGATGGTGCTGGCTTTTTCATACGATTCAACCTGTGGTAAATGCGGCTCATCCGACACATGGAAAAAACATTGATCTTCTAAATCATTCTGGTTAATAAATTCTAGCAGACTAGGAAGAAATTGTTGAAGAAAACCTCGGTATTCAACGCCTGCAGCATCCGTTTCCCAGCCAAAGAACTTTTTAACCTCTCCATTTTCAATACCCACTATTTTTGGCGCATGCTTTGCTCCCCACTGGGTGAAGAGATGGGAAAGTTCAAAATACTCTATCCCTTGTTTACTGCATAATTCAATCCATCTTTTTAGCTTTTCAAAGTGGAATTGAAACGTTTCACCAGACTTGTCTACATCAACCAGTTGAACGGTCGGACGCTCTCCCCCTACTTCGGTATCTAAAGGCGGGGTAAATAATGGGGTTAAGATCATGTTCATACCATGCTTTGAAGCCGTTTGAACAAATTGCTCAATTCTTCTCCAATGTTCCTCACTAAAGACATCTACTTGGTAATGAGTAGCTAGGCAATCGGTGTGGAACCACTCTGTATGTATTAATTTTTGTTTGGGCAGTTCGGCGGCCATAACCTCTAATTCGAACGCTTGCTTGCCTAGGCATTCCCCATTTTCTTTTTCAAAATTAACTTCAATCGCGTATTTGCCTGGATCACTGTCTCCCTGAAGATCAACAGTAATCCAAACAGAACGCCACTGCTCTGGAAAAGCGATTAGACCCTCCTTGTCATGAATCGGATAAAGCGGATCAGGGTATAATCCCGGTGTTGATCTCAGTATGAGATCATCATGATCGTGATAGCATGGTAATTCGGATGGAACCAGTCCTACGGAACGGACTGTGATTTTATCATGAAAAGCTGAATTTACTTTCACCTTAATATTCTTTACGAGTGTGCTAGATTTATAGGCAATCTGAAAAGAGTACGATTCATTTAAAAGCGTTGAACCTTTGTTAAAGGCCTGATCTTTCAATTCTTGATCAGCAAAAACCTTTGTTAAAGAACTTAAACATCTTGTTACAAATTCTAGTTCCATCAGCCATTGCCTCCTTAATTAATCTAAATTATCTAAATTATACCATCGGAACTTGATGAGTCAACCCAACAAGTTCAATTTCCTTACTGCCTTCAGTTAATTGATTCATATAAATCGTCCATAAAGTGATAAACCGCCCCAATCATTCCGGCATGATTAGAGAGTTTAGCAAGAACAACCTCTGTATTTCTTTGAAAAGAAGGAAGCAAATAGGTGTTGAGTTCTGTTTGTACCTCTTGTAAAAATTTCTCTCCCCGGGCCGTGACACCTCCGCCGATGATGACCTTTTCCGGGTTGAAAATATAAATAAGATTGGAGATTCCAATTGCTAAATAACGATAAAACTTCCTGACAGCCTCTTGAATCTGCTCGTCACCTTGATCATAAAGATCAAAAATCTCTTTTCCAGTCCATTGACGTTTTTCTTTATAGTGATTGGCAAACTGAATTAATCCAGAAACTGAAGCATTTTTTTCAAAGGGTTCTCCGTCAACGAGCATATAGCCCCATTCCCCTGCACTGAAGGAATGCCCCGAATACATTTTTCCATCAATCACAATCGCTCCGCCAATGCCTGTACCTACGGTCAAAGCAATAAAATTGCTTGAGCCGTGATCACCAAGCCACATTTCACCAAGGGCTGCACAGTCGACATCGTTTCTAACTTCAACTGGCAGACCGAGAGCCTCACTGACAAGTTTTTTAATTTCGACACCCGTATAATGAGGGATTGTATCACCTGCAGCTACAATGGTTCCCGTATGGAAATTAACTTGTCCGGCTGTGCTAATGGCGATTCCGCTGACAGCATTGTCCGCTACAATGCTTTTACCTGCTGCAATTACTTTATCAATGATCGCCCGGCCGCCGAGATGCGCTTCGGTGTCCATAATCCAATGAGAAAGGATTTCTCCTCTTTCTGTCACAATCCCATATTTAATTTGTGTACCCCCGATGTCAAATGCCAGATAGTGCTTCATTTTTGCGAATTCCCTCCGCAAATGTTTTCGTGATCAATTGCGGCCTTGAAATCGCGCCCCCTACCACAATCGACCAAGCGCCCAATTCCAGCATTTTGCGTGCTTGTTCTGGTGTTTGAATGCGGCCTTCGGCAATGACAGGGATCGGTAATCGTTGGGAAAGCTGTTCGACTAGTTCAAAATCTGGATCATCTTGTTTTGGACTGTCATCGGTATAGCCTGATAGAGTCGTAGAGACCATATCAGCACCGCATTCTAGCGCATATTCGGCATCCCTAATCGTTGCGATATCCGCCATTATTAACGCATTACTATTTTCATGAATATAGTCGACTAAATCCTTTAAGTTTTCTCCGTTTGGCCGCTTGCGATAAGTAGCATCAAGTGCAATGACATCAGCCTCTACCGTCAGTAGTTCTTTTACTTCTTTAAGGGTTGCGGTGATAAAAATCTCACTATCTGGATAATCACGCTTGACTAGTCCAATGACCGGCAGTCCTGTTTGGCGTTTAATCGCAGCGACATCAACTGCAGAATTGCTTCGAATTACCTTTGCTCCGCCTTCCTTAGCTGCCTGAGCCATTTTCGCCATGATTTCAGATCCATGCAGCGGCTCATGTTCAAGCGCCTGGCAGGATACAATTAAATCTTTGTGTATTGTCGTGAAAAAAGGATGAGTGTTCATGTCATGATCTCCTTATAACTTTTTATTTTTATGCCGTGAAAAAGGTTATTGTTGAGTTATTTAAGAATCTAAATAGGCGGAAAAATTCCGCTTAATTAGTCATTACTATTAAAAATAGCCTGAATAGACGGAGGGATTCCGCCTATTGACCAGAAATACGTGAAATCGGATCATATTGCTTTCCATAACCGGAAAATTTCCCCTTATTTACCCCGAAACAGGCTTCATTCTGCATTTAACCGAAAAGTCTCCGCTTATTTTTCCTTCGCTGGTTACAGCAATCGCAAATCAACAGCCATTCTTTAATGCAGTTTGTCCTTCATAAAGCTATGAAGGACAAGTAATAACCTATTAATATACTTTTTCTACTTCATTTGTATAGGTGTTGATTAAAGCTTGGATCGTATCATTTAATTCAGCAAGAGAGGCATGGTCTTGCTGAGTTACAGGTAATAATGGTAGTCTTGGAGAACCTGTTTCAATATTTCTAAGTGATAAAATATACTTACAAGCACCATATAAAGATGGATAGCTTAATAGCTTTTTAATCACGCTATTAATTTCAAATTGTAATTTTTGAGCCTTTTCGAGATTCTCAGCGCGATACAATTTATCGAGTGAACAGAATAGTTCCGGCATAACACCGTATGTTCCGCCAATACCGCCATCAGCGCCCATAATGCGTCCGCCTAAGAATTGCTCATCTGGTCCGTTATAAACGAGAAACTCTTTTCCTGCATTCGCTTTGAATTGTTGCAAGTCAAATACACTTTCTCCAGACATTTTAATTCCGATTACTTTTTCTTGAGCAGCCATTCTCTGGAATAGTGGCTGAGTTAAATTGAATCCTGTTGTCTGTGGAATATTGTAAATAATAAATGGCAATGAAGTGCTGTCGATCATTTCCTGCCAATGCTTTTCAACGGATTGCTCAGACAAACGGTAATAGATTGCTGGAACGGCTGAAATCGCATGGGCACCGCATTTCTCTGCATGAATCGCAAGCTCTTTGCTTTCTTTTGTAGAGTTCGCCCCAACATGTACAATAATCGTTAGCTCTCGGCCAACCTCTTCTGTAACAGCTTCTACTACTTTCTTTCTTTCTTCCGCTGTTTGCAGGATTCCCTCGCCAGAGCTGCCCCCGACATATAAACCTGTCATTCCGCTATTTACATAGGAACGAGCCAGCTTTTTTACTCTTTCCTCACAAACCTCACCAGCCTCATCATAGGCTGAATACATGGCAACAAATACACCTTTAAATTGATCTAAATCCCAAGCTTTCATGTTGGTTTCCCCTTTAGACTTTTATAGTAAAACTGGCAGTTGTTCTTCTATAATTCTACAAATTCTAAACCTGATTGATTTGGTTTATGTCTCCCTTGCTCAATCTGAACAACTTTTCCGCCTGAGCGAATCGATTCTGTTGCTGCACAGCCAACAGCAACACTCATCCGTCCGGCAAAAGGTGTTGTTAACGGCTGCTTATTATATAAAACTAAATTCACAAAGTCCTGGCAGATGCGTGGATCTGCACCGCTATGAGTCCCAGGCATTTTCTTCATTTCATAGGTGATATCACTCATCTCATGCCACGAACCTGATTTTCTTGTTTTCACATAGACTTTGTCATTCACATCATCATTTTCGAGACGGCCTTTTGTTCCAATAAAGGTATAATTTCGCGAATAGTCAGGTGTAAAATGGCATTGCATATAAGAAGCTTTAATTCCGCCCTCTAACTCCATAATCAGCATATTATTATCTTCTACATTGATTTCTTCTCTGAAGGCACACTGTGTTAAGGTTTGTAAACTAGCGTCTGGACAAGTATCTTTGAGTTCGCAGTCCGGGCAATGCAGGTCATTCGGTTTGTCCCCGCCATAATAATTTAGACTTCCAAAAGCCGATACTTTGGTTGCATAACTGCCTGTCAGCCAATGAATCACATCGATATCATGAGAGGCCTTTTGTAACAATAATGATGTTGTATTTGCTGCAGTACTATGCCAGTCATGGTAATAATAATAGCCGCCAAGTCCGACAAAATGTCTGACCCATACGGCTTTAATATCGCCAATGACACCCGTATCAATAATTTCTTTCATCGTTTGGTACATGCTCATGTAGCGCATATTAAAACCGATCATTAAATGTTTTCCTGATTTTTGGGCTTCATCAAGAACCCTGTCACAGCCCTCTTGGGTGATCGCCAAAGGCTTTTCACAATATACATGTTTTCCTGCCTGCAATGCGGCTACTGCATGCTCTTCGTGTAAATAATCTGGGGATAAAATCGCAACGGCATCGACGTCTTCTCTTTTTAGCAGTTCCTTATAATCGGTCGTTACATATACATCTTTATCAATCTCGTTTTTAAATCGTTCCAGCGCCTTCGAAGACACATCAGCCGCGCCGACTACAACTGAATTTCCATCGGGGTTATGCCAATATTTCGCAATCGTACTCCTTAATCCTGTACCAATTACACCAATTCTTAACTGTGTCATGATATCCACCTTTTTTTAAATCAAGTTTTTATACTAAGCTATTATTTATCTTCTCTAATTTTGAAACTTTTTGTTCCATTCTCGTAAAAGCCGATTTTGCCATCCACATTAGTCCAAACGCCAGCACACTGAAACTAAAAAACGGAATTAGTCCTGGAATTAGAATCATTACCATGCTGAAGCCAATAATAAGCGCCGCCATACTTAGACAATGGAATGGATTTGAAATAGCAATAATCAGTGCATATTTAACAACGTTAATCAGTTTAATGTCAAAATGGACATAGACTGGAATCATTAGCAGGACCGTCATCAAATAAAGGATTCCTGCAATCCACACGACAATGAGTAATACAAGATCGATCATCCCCTCTGCTCCTTTGAACAGCTGGAAATAATAATAGAGACTCAAGCCCGTTAACGTGGTAACCCAACCTAGAAGATTGGTTTTGCGAAAGCCTTTTCGGTACATATCCCAGAACGTTCGAAAAATGGGGAAATCCGTTTGTTTATTAAGCCATTTTCGGCAAATTGCAAACATCGTAAAAGTGGCCGGGAATATGCCTCCAATCACCAGACCCACAAGACAGAATAATATCCAAATTAATTGAAGGACAAAAAATCTCATGATCCATTCCATGATTGTGTTTAACTTCTCCATGTAGCCAGCGTGAAACATATTCCCACCTCTTTTTAGATTAAAATTAACTAGGTATTACTTTCATTGGCACGTGCGATTCGATTAACTGCTGGAAACGCACTGCCAAGATTTTGTCGCCTGCTCCGTTTGGATGCAGTCCATCAGGCATATATTTTTCATATTCTTCGCCAAACAAGTCAAGACCGTCTATATAAGAGATGTTTTGATCGCCATGCCGCTTTAGAAGATCCACGACCTGAACAATTTCAGCCCTTACTTTTTCCAGTGACAATCCAACTTGATTTTCAACCTTTTCTCTCTCCCTGTGAAAAATAGGAGAAATGATCACCAGCGGCACATCCTTGTGCACATCACGAATTGTTTCAATAAACCCAATCAAGGCGGGGGAAAAAGTTCTGTCCGATAATGTATTTCCCCCCACGATATTGATTCCTGCACATATGGAAATAAAATCAGCAGGCAGATCACGAATCATCCTTGCTATCATGGGCTCTAAGTGGCAATTTCCGCTGTATCCAAGGCAAGTAAGATTGAAATCCATCTTCTTAGCAGCGAGAGCCGGCCATGTTTGCGATGGGCTATCTGAATAATAGCAATGAGTGATAGAACTCCCATACGTAATCCAGTGCAAACGGGAATCCTCTACTAGTTCCCACTCTGCCCCTTCATCAATCCAAATTCCTGAAATAGGAACAGGTACTTTTTGAGATAAGTAGATTTCAATCAACTTTGATTGCCCACCGAGGGAATCATAGGAAACCATTGTTTTCCCTGCTGGAATATAAGCCGTTTTTACGAGAGAACCATTGATGAGACAATCCATTTCCATCAATTCCACTGCTTCTACAATCCCAATCTTAATCGATTGAGTATTGCTGTGGATTTTAATCCGAACTCCTGCCGGAAGCACCGCTTGCCCACTTATACCCTTAGGTGGATAAAACTCCTTCTTGTCGAAAGGGATTCTCCAAGGCTTCACATACTCTTTCGTTTTTTCCAATGAAACGGCTCCATGAAACAACTTTTCAGATAATGGAATCTGCTTCAAGTTTATTCCTCCAATTATATCCAGCTATAAAACTAGTTAAGACTTCAACCAATCTAACGAAAACTTAACAAACGCTATGTCCATGTTATTCCAATCGGAGTAATCATAAACCCGTTCATATAGGACACCAATTTCACCATTTTTTAGGACTGTTAAGCAAGAATACCCATAGTAGCCGTCTTCAACCACCTTGCTGTACGGCCATGTTTTACCCCCATCTTCACTTAAGCGAACGGTTCCTTTTACTCTCGTTTTTTCATCCGCTGGGTTGGAGAATAATACTCGTACCTTTCCATCTCCTAAATCTGGATAAGTAACAACACTAGATTGGCAGATTGGATCGATCAATTCCATATCAAACGTAACCTCGCCCCATGTTTCGCCTCCATCCGTACTAGTTGTAACGGCTGTTCTTTGGAGTCCATAATGGTTTCGCAAATAATAATTCAATTCACCCGTTGGCAATTCAATGACTTGTGACTCTGTTAAATATTGTTTACCTTCAGAGATGGTTTTGGCTGATAGAACCTCACCGTCAAGCTCTCGTCCGTCGTTTGGAGATTCACCGCGCTGCCACGTCACACCATGGTCATCACTATACATACAAGCACAAGACAGAGCTCCTGCTTCATTTGAAAAATAGATTGGGAACACTAACCGGCCCTTCTTTTCCCCATGCTTTAGTTGAATACCGCAGCCAGGACCAGAGCCAATAAACTTCATCCATTCTTCCTTAACACTGGTGTTCAATTCTCTTGGTTTCGACCAAGTAAGTCCGTCGTCATCACTTTGAATGATTTGTAAAAAGCATGTTCTTGCTTCTAGTAAACTTTCATTAGGGTCAATTCCCTTTTTAAAATAAATATTCCCCTCGGCTTGCTCATCATTGAAAACATAACCATTTTCGTCAACGGTATAACTCGTTACATTGTTTTCAGTATCATAAACGTTTCCTGATTGTGATAAATAGTAAACATTTCCTTCGTTATCAAATAATTTTCTGCGTCCATCTGCATCGAAACCAATTCCTGGTTCACTATTCCATAGACCAACTCCACCTGGTGAGTGGCAATAAATCATAAAAATGGTTCCTGTTTCTTCATCTTGTAAAAGCGATGTATCAATGGCAGCAGCTCCGTCTAAACCTTCACCTGCAAATGCAACTAATTTTTGTACAGGACCCCATGTTACCCCATGGTCTTCACTGCGTCGGATTGAAGCATCAATTTGGTTAGGATTGTCTGTTTGATCGACAATTCTCGCATCAATGCCAGCGATAACTGTTCCCTTCGTTGTTGTAATCATGGATGGAATCCGGTATGCTCTTGAACCTGCAAGATTTGGATAAAAAATTGCTTCCGCTTGAATCGTTGTCATCTCATTCGCTCCTAACGATAGTGTTTAAAGATAAATGTGGGTACTAAAGCACCCACATTTAGTTTTTAGTTAACCAGCTTCAGCGCAAAGGGCGCTTACGATTTTAGTTATTGTTTCATTAAATCGGATACTTTTGGTGCTTTTTCTAGCTCAGCAAGCACTTCATTTCCGCCATTATTCTTCCAATTTTCAACGTAGTTATCCCACTCTTTGTCGATATCGACTTCGCCGACAATTGCTTTCATTCTAAACTCTGAAACAACTGTATCAAGTTGTCCTTTGTAACGCTTTTCAACTTCCTTAATGTTTGTTTCGTTTAATAAATCGTACTTATATGGACGAATCAACATTTTTTCTTTCACATCTTCTCGAGCATACAATTCATTTTTTAACTTACTTGTATATTCTGATTGGAACCATGATACTCTTTCCTTATCATACGTACGGAAGTTATATGCCCAGAAGCCTGAATTACCTTCTTCAGCTGCAAATTCAGGACGTACCTTCAGAGCTGACTTTTCTGGTTCGCCTTCCCAATCAGAGTGCACTCCAACTTCTCCATACAATGTCCATCTAGCCTCATTATCAAAGTTAATATAATCAAAGACTTGCAAAATTCTTGCTAATTCTTCATCCGTTACATCCTTTGAAACATAGAAGGCGTCAGCTAAATTTCCTACAGGAATATAGGCACCTTCACCTTGTTGTCCATTCTTGCCAATTTCAGGTAATGTTCCAAGTACTTTTGCAGTAGAGTTTGGATTTTCGACAATGTTCTGTGGTGCCCGGCCTTTAGCCCAGTCATCCATAGCCATGTAAGAAGGCTGCGCTACATAGTAGCCGATTTTTCCTTGCTTATATTTTTCCCAGCTCTTCTTATCGTCAAGTGTAGTAAATTCAGGGTCAATTAGGCCCATTTTATACCACTTTGCCATCAGCTTTAGGAACTCTTTATAGTTTTTTGAAATCTCGGTTGTAACCAATTTTCCATCTTCTAGTAAGTTGTAATTTGGTTGAAGAGCAATTCCAAATGACCCCATTAGCGTATGAGCCCAGTTGATATTGTTATTCCATGGTGAAATTCCGTACGTGTCATCTTTTCCATTACCGTCAGGATCGTCGAACGTAAACGCTTTTAAAACTTCTTCCAATTCTTCAAGCGTGTAAGCACCATCTGTATAATAGATTTTTTCACGTCCGCCGCTTGGTCCAACTTGCTTGATTTCACCTGGCGGCTCAATTCCTAATTTCTCCAGCCAGTCAAGACGGAATGTTGGGGCCCAAACCAACCCATCAACATGGGCATATTGACCAATTAATGCTACATATTCATTTTCTGTACCCTTCAATAAGTTCCTCTTTGTACCTGAAGCGTTTTCAGATAACATCTTCATATAACGAGGTGCATACTTTTCAAGCATCTCTTTCGAAATCGTTCTCGTTAAACCAGAATCATATAACTCTTGAGCTGTCTTCCCGCCTGTAGTGAACGCAAACGTATCAGGAAGATCTCCAGAGGCAACCATTAGGTTAACTTGGTCAGCATTCCAAGTATCTACTTTTGTGTTTGAAATTTTGATATTAAATTGCTCTTCTAATCTCTTTTGAACATAGTTTCCATCTTCGGCTTTACCTCTTGTGATCGATCCTGATAGATTCAGATCAAGCTGCTTTGAGAAATCCCCTGCTTCCGGTAAGCTTGCTACATCTACTTTTTTCTCTTCTTTACTTGCTTCTTGATTAGCGCATGCCGCTGTTAGAAGCAATGCGCCGGAAATTGCTGCAAATGAAAGTTTCTTCGCCAATTTTTTCATGAGTACTTCTCCTTTATCCTTTTAATGAACCAATCATAATTCCTTTAATAAAGTATTTCTGTACGAACGGATAAACCAGTACGATTGGACCGATAGAGATGATTACAGTTGCTGCCCGAACATTACTCAACAACAGCTCTGAACCGCTCATACCACCGCCGCCCACTGCGGTACTTGAATTATTTGATAGATCCATCGCCGTCAGCATGTCCCGAACTACGATTTGTAACACAGTTTTCGCGTCATCCTGGATATAAACTAGCGCGTGGAACCACTCATTCCAATGATACACCGCTGCCCAAAGTGCTACTGTGGCAATAACCGGCTTTGAAATGGGAATAATAATTTTCGTTAGAATTTGGAAGTAATTTGCTCCATCAATAATCGCTGATTCCTCAATCCCTTTATCAATGGTCATAAAATAGTTTCGCATGATAATAATAAAGAATACATTCACCGCTGATGGTAAAATCAGCGACAGGCTACTGTCTAATAAACCTAAATTCTTTACTAATAAATAATCGGGAATGATTCCCCCTGAAAAAAACATTGCAATCAAGAAAAAGATTGTAAAGAAATTACGGTAAGGCAATTCTTTTTTTGAAAGCGGATATGCAGCCAGAATCGTAAATGTAACAATCAAGATGGTACCAGCAACGGTACGAACTATCGTATTTATATACGCTTTCATAATGTTCCCATATGAAAACACAAATTCATACGCATCTGTAATCCATCGATCAGGCCATAAATGAACTCCTAGACTTGAAGATGCGTTTGCGTCTGAGAATGATAGAACAATTGTCTGCCAAAAAGGATATAGCACGAGTATTGAAAACAAAACGAATCCCGTCACATTGAGAATATCGAATAGTGATATCTTTTTTCGTGTAGCCCCCATAGTAAGTCCTCCTTCCTACCAAATTCCGTGTTCACTTTTTCTGCGAATAATAGCGTTTGCAGAAAGAATCAGGATAATTCCGACAACGTTTTTAAATAATCCCACTGCTGTTGCATAGTCAAATTGGAATTGCTCCAAACCACTTCGATATACATACGTATCAATAATATCTGCCACTTCATAGACTAATGGGTTGTACAAGTTAAGTATTTGGTCAAAACCTGCGTTCAACACACTTCCAAGTCTAAGAATAAACAAGATGATAACCATTGGCATAATCGATGGAAGAGTAACATGAATCATTTTATGGAATCTTCCTGCTCCATCCATTTCAGCTGCCTCATACAACTGTGGATCAATGGAGGCAATTGATGCTAAGTAAATGATTGCTCCCCAACCAACTTCTTTCCACATATCTGTTAAGATCAAAATTGGAATGAAGGATGCTTTGTCCGACATAAAGTTGATTGGATCCCCGCCAACAAGAGTAATAAAGAAATTGATAATTCCTCTTTGCGGTGAAAACACTTCAATGACCATTGCCGATAAAATAACCCAGGACATGAAATGTGGTAAGTAGGAGATCGATTGACTCACCTTTTTGAACTTTTCATTTTTAACTTCATTTAACAAGATTGCAAAGATGATTGGTGCTGGAAAAACAATAATTAATTTTAATAAACTGATGACAACTGTATTTTGTAATGCCCTTAAAAATAAGAAATCATCAAACAGCCTTTTAAAGTGGTCAAAATTGTTCCATGGACTATCCCATATACCCAAGCCAGGTGAAAAATTCTTAAAAGCAATTAATATCCCATACATTGGAATGTAATGGAAGATAAATAGCATTACCATTGGGATTGCTAGCATAATATAAAGCGTTTTCATCTTTTTCATTTCAATCCACTTCGTATTTGCTTTTCGCTTAGGTTTTGTTTTTGTTTCCGCCTTTTGTACTACTGTTTGCATATGATGTCCTCCTCTCATTACTTACATTGAAAACGTTTCCTGTATTTAGAATAATACAATTTTTAATGTAATAGTTTTATTATCTTTAGGTAAAAATAACACTATTTTAAGAATAGTAAAAAAGAAAAAACGCATGAAAAATTCATGCGCCTTTTATTTGGGTTACCTTATTTATTACTTAATAAGTCGGAAACCTTAGGAGCCTTTTCTAACTCATCCAGGGTTTCTTTCCCGCCGTTTTTCATCCAATTTTCAACGTATTTATCCCATTCTTTATCGATGTCAACTTCGCCGACAATCGCTTTCATTCTAAATTCGTCGACAATGGTTGTCAGCTGACCACTATATCGTTTTGAAAGTTCCTTTAACTTTGTTTCATTTAAGATATCCCATTTATATGGACGGATCAGCATCTTTTCTTTCACATCTTCACGAGCATAGAATTCACTTTTTATTTTATTGGTATATTCAGATTGGAACCACTGTACCCGCTCTTTATCATAGGTACGGAAGTTATAGGCCCAAAATCCTGAATTCCCTTCTTCCTTTGCAAATTCTGGACGTACTTTAAGTGCGGATTTTTCTGGTGTACCTTCCCAATCAGAATGCACGCCTACTTCTCCATACAATGTCCATCTTGCTTCATTGTCAAAATTAATATAATCAAAGATTTGAAGGATTCTCGCTAATTCTTCATCCGTTACATGCTTTGAAACATAGAATGCATCAGCTAAATTTACAACAGGAAGATAGGCTCCTACACCTTGTTGGCCGCCCTTGCCAATCTCTGGTGCAGTCGCAAGTAATTTTGCAGTAGAATCTGGACTTTCAACGATGTTCTGCGGAGCACGGCCTTTTGCCCAATCATCCATGGCAATATAAGAAGGCTGGGCTATATAGTAGCCGATCTTTCCTTGCTTATATTTTTCCCAACTCTTATTATTGTCAAGAGTTGTAAATTCTGGATCTATTAATCCCATTTTGTACCATTTTGCCATTAATTTTAGGAATTCTTTATATTTTTGTGAAACCTCAGTTTGAACCAATTTTCCATCTTCGATAAAATTATAACCAGGAGCCAATCCAAATGCCCCCATTAACGAAGCTGACCAGTGAATTTGATTGTTATAAGGCGATAAACCATACGTATCGTCTTTACCATTTCCATCCGGATCATCAAAAGTAAAGGCTTTCAAAATTTCTTCCACTTCTTCAAGTGTATATGCAGCATCTGTGAAATAAATTTTTTCACGACCTCCGCTAGGACCAACTTGCTTTATTTCTCCAGGAGGCTTAATACCCAATTTTTCCAGCCAATCCAATCTGAATGTTGGCCCCCAAGCCACCCCATCAACATGGTCGTATTGACCAACTAGTTGTAAGTACTCATTATCAGTTCCTTGCTTTAAGTTCATGATTGGACCCGGTGGATTTTCAGATAACATTTTCATATATCGAGGTGCATATTTTTCAAGCATCTCTTTCGGAATCGTTCTAGTTAATCCAGAATCAAATAACTCTTGTGCTGACTTGCCGCCTGCTGTAAAACCAAATGTATCAGGAAGATCCCCGGATGCAACCATTAAGTTTACTTGGTCAGTATTCCAAGTATCTGTTTTTGTATTAATAATTTTGACATTAAATTGCTCTTCTAATCTCTTTTGAACATAGTTCCCATCTTCCGCTTTGCCTCTTGTAAAAGACCCTGAAAGATTAAGTTCAACCTCTTTAGAAAAATCACCAGCTTTAGGCAAGCTTCCTACTTCAACTTTTTCTGCTTCTTTACTTGCTTCCTTATTTGAACATGCAGATGTAAAAATGAGTGCACCTGAAACAGCTGCCAAAGAAAGTGCTTTCAATTTTCTTTTCATTATTGCTCCCCCTTAACCAAGTAGTGTCACTTTTTCTTTCCATATTTGCATTGACAGTGATGATTAAACCGATTAGTTGAATCTATCCTCCTCTTTATTTTGTAAAATGAAACCGATTTCTATTTTTAGAATAGTATAATTTCTTTTGGTGAAGTTATACTTTCTTAAGGTTAAATAGCACTATTTTAAGTTCCTTAAAATTTTTAAATGTAAATTAAAACTATTTAAAGCTTTTTTCATTTCTTAAAAAACAAAAAAAAGAGGCTGTTCCAAAGGAAAAGATCCCCTTACAGAAAACCTCTACATTAGTCTTAAATAGCAGCGGGAAGCACAATCGTAACTTTTGTGCCCTCACCTCGTACACTCTCTATACTAAGTCCATATTTTTCACCGAAATGAAGCCGTATTCTCCCATTTACATTATAAATACCGGCTTTATCCAGTGAAGATGAAGCTAGGTGACTTTTTATGATTAACAGTTCTTCTTCTCCTATCCCTACTGCATTATCCTCTACAACGATATGAATTTCGCTTCCTTTAAGCTCACATGAAATATGGATGGTTACCATGTCCTTGGTTTTCCTTGCTCCGTGGTGAATGGCATTTTCTATGACCGGCTGCATAATCAGCTTAACCGTTTTATAATTTAATACATTTTCATCAACATCCCAAATGCATTTAAAATTATCAAACCGGTAGGACATAATCTTAATATAGGTTTTCGCAAATTTAAGCTCATCTCGTAGTGTAATCATAAATTGTTCCCGATTGGTAACAAATCGAAAAAACTGGCTTAAAGACTCTATCATCTCGGTCGCTCTATCGGTCTCATTGGCTTCGACGAGATAGATTAAATTATCGAGCGTATTATATAAAAAGTGTGGATTAATTTGCGACTGCAGCGCATTTAGCTGCAGCTCGCGTTTTTCATATTTTAATTGAATTCGTTCTTGATTCGTTACGATTGTCTCATGAATCAATCCTTCTATTCTCTCCATCATATGATTGAAGTTTTTTGTAAGGGCGTCAACCTCTTCAATTCCAGATAATCGTTCCATTACATCATGATGGGAGCCCTTTAAATCAAAGGTTTGAACCAACTCGTTCAACTGTCCAATCGGCCTGTGCATCCGTTTTGAAATCCAATAGGCAAAGACAAGCAGCAAAAGGATGATGAAAAAAAATAGATAGAGGTCACTGATAAACAATTGATTGACCTGCTTTTGTATATCAGAATAATTGTATTTTGAAATAAATACCCAGTCCAGACCAGTAATTTTTGTGCTGTAAGCATGAACCTTAGACCCATCAGCTTTCAGCATTTTCTCTTTACTATCAAAAACTTTGCCAATATTTAGCGGATTCGGATGGGAAAGAATCATGTTTCGTTTATCTGCGATCAGCATTTCAAGACCCGTTTTTTGCCAATCAGAATAATACTTTTCCAATTGATTGTTTTCAATATCAACGGTTATATAGCCAATAATTTTTGAATATTCCACCGGGGAAAAAACCGGCATCCCAATCACAATGGTAACATTATCAAAGCGGTCCCTTTCTAGTGTATAACTTATCTTCCGACCTGAGACTTCTAAATTTCTCATGAACTCAATAGCTAGTTCCTTCTCCTGACTGTGCATGTTTGTATACAAAATTTTTCCTGACTCATCATAAATTTTGATATTTTGCCGTCTTAATTCAAGGAATTGCTTCCTGTCTACTAATTCTTGGCCTATCTTTTCAGCATCATGATCCATAATGTGAAGCTGGACATTGTTATTATGCGCAATTCGTGCCATCGTCAGCTCTCGTTGGTTAATTTCGTTATTCATCAACCGAGCCATCTTTTCATGGACGGAATGATAGCTTTCCTGCATATCTCCCGAAACAAGTTTAGAAGTTTGTCCATAGAGAATTCCGATAAAAATAAATAGTGGAAGCAAAACGGTTATCACAAAATAAAAAAAGAAGCGCTCCTGTAAGCTTAGTTTTATGCCAAACGTTTTATTTTGCTGTACAAGACTGCTGTAATTCCTGCTTTCTTCGTACTCCTTAATCGATGCGATTAATTGATGAAGCGGCTGAATAACCTTTCGGCCTATCATTCTGGAAAAAATAATCGCAACTAAAGCGGAACAAACGAACGTTACTAAAATCATTTTCCACATTAGCCCAATTTGTTTTTTATAAAAGCCTAATGAATCCTCATAAATAAGCTGAAAATTATAATAGGGGATGCTTGAATAATAGACTCCCTTATCTCCTCTGGATATCAATAACTCCTTTTTACTTTGACTATCTAGCTTTTCCGGATTCTCCCCTTCTACTTGGTCGCCTTTAAAAAAAAGCCTGCCATTTTGATCAAATAAACGAATTTGATCGGCATAAAAGAGAGATTCATCAAGATTTTTTGGATTAATAAAGATTAAAATGACTCCTTTATGAACCCCGTCTGGAGAATTGATATTTGTTCCAAAAAACAGATGATTATTTAAGTCATTCCATTCCGATGCTTTCAACCCGTTTTCCCCAGTAAATGAAGGGAGTTCAATTTTTCTGTTTGCCTCGCCCATGTTAATAAAATAAAAATTATTTTCGACTTCCGTTTTAACCTTCATACCATTAAATTTGAAATCTACATATTTTTGGTCTGAACTGTATTGAGTTGTCGGTGTAATGATGAGGATATTTTCAATAAGTTTATTGTTCTGTTTGATTGTATTCAAATAATCCTCAAAACCCGCATACTGGTAATACTTTTCTGATGGGCTTATCTTTGAACCGCTCAACTCATCGATGTAGCGGATAACAATCTCATTGGTCTTTAAGTTATTTGTCGTATCATAGATATTATTAAACTCTGTCTGCAGCTCATGGGAAATCTGTTCCATTCTTAACTGGATTGACGATTCTTTCTTTTCTTCAATAAAGTTTTTTATTTTTATAAAATATAAACTGCTTAACAGCAAAAGAAATACAAATACAGTGATCAACGAAAATTTTAATAAAAAGGTATGGAAATGAAGCTTTTTAGCTTTTTTCATGGTTTACCTCCTGAAGGCTGACCTCGTTTACTGTCTTCTAAACACAACAGGGGTAACACCTGTTTCATTTTTAAATACTTTGTTAAAATACGAATGGCTTTGGAAACCGACCATATCGGAGATTACTTTGATTTTATAATCTGTATTTTTAAGAAGCAGCACCGCTTTTTCGACACGAACTTGATTGACATAATCGATAAAATTTTGTCCTGTTTCCTTTTTAAAAATCGCACTGAAATAAGCTTGATGCAAGAATAATCGATGTGAAATATCCTCAAGCGTAATCCGTTCCTGATAATTTTCCTTTACATATTCCTTAGCCATAAGGACGTAACTGTTTACATCCTTTTTATCCTGATGCATCAAATCAAAAGAAATCGTTTCCAACATTTGCGTCAGCCATCGCTTTAATTCCTTTAAAGAATCAATCTCGTAAATTCTGCCTAGTACATGCTGCTGATCAATAGACGCAAGAGATAGTCCCTTCTCTTTAAATCGGAACATAAGGATAATAATAAGTTCAGAACAAGAACTGCGTATTTCGGCAATCGGCAGTCCACCAATCTGTTTGTATGGGTCAAAGAAATGATTGACTAAGTCACCAATAGACATTTTTCCATCTGATTTCATTGACTCCATGAGGCGATTTTCAATTTTGTTCACATGGTCTAACATGAAATTTTGTTGTTCTGTATGATTCCCTCTATCACCTTCGACATTCAAATCTTCATAGAAGATTACGATTTCATATTCTTTAAAGTATTTATAGCTATACGCGTAAACCGCCTCATTATAGGAACGGCAAATTTCTTGATACGTGCATACTGAATCGCCAACACCTACCACAAAATTTTCTTGTTCCTTAAATAAGTCACCAAGGTTATCTCTTAGTGAATCAATGAACAAATTAATTTTCGGTAAGAGATTCTGTTTCGAAACAATCTTGGAATCGGTACTTAACACAATCAGACTATTCCCGTAAAACAAAATGGAAACTTGATAGCGATTCCAAAAATTCGCAGCAAGCTCTGTAATCTTCTGCCTGATTGAAAAAGTCGATACCTCTTTAAACATTCGATCAAAGGAAAAAATAGCGACTCTAAAACTTTGGGTATGCTGATTCCACTGGTCCGCATACTGCGATAGATTTTCCCCTTTAATTAAATCCAAGAGCATTAATTCCTCAACTCGATCCACTGCTTTTGCTTCTTCATCTTCTCTTAATTCTTCAGCTAGTTTCGTAAAAACATTGAAAAAGTCATTTTTCATCAATGGTTTTAACAAATACCCCTTCACACCAAAACGAATCGCCTCTTGGGCATATTTAAAATCGTCATAAGCACTTAGAATGACCACTTTTATTTCTGCGTATGATTTTTGAATTTCTTTCGCAAGCTCTAATCCTGTCATCTCAGGCATAAGAACGTCTGTCAATACGGCATGTGGACGCTCCTGTTTAATGAGTTCCAATGCTTCCACGCCATTTTCCGCTATTCCAACTACTTCGAATCCTGCTTCAGACCAAGGAAAAAAATGGGCCAATCGGTCACGGATGTTCTTCTCATCATCAACAATGATTATTTTGTACATTATAAGCCCCCCTTTTTCTATTAAAGTGAAGGTAACAAAATTAGTTTACCAGATAAATTAATAATAGTCATTTTGATGTCAGTGTATTTTTATTGAACTAGTCTATGAAATTATGTAAAAATTCTATCATATTTTTAAGGTTATTGATGGAGGTAAATCGCTCCAAATAATATAAGTGTGGCAATCTCCAAGTAATTTCTCCCCCTGTTGATTGGAGCGGAAGGTGCGAAGACTCCTGCGGGAGTACGGGGCTGGGGAGCCCGCGGAAAGCGAAGCACCTGGAGCGGAAATCAACAGGCCCTCGGCAGGCAGAAAAATAAAAATTGCCGAGAAAGAAACCTTTCTCGACAATCTGAGGAAGAGAATCCCTTCCTTATTCTTATGAAAATCCTGCAACCGTAAATAAGATAGCCAAGCCAACTAATAGGAGGAAAGCCAAATAACCTAAAATACTTAGAATGGTAACAATCCAGCCGACTACCTTTCGATCTGTTTTAATTAAGTAAATTCCTAAAGCAATGGCACCAAAAACAAAACCTAGAATTCCCCATAGAATGGGGTTCTTACCATGCTTTTTAGAATCAATAACTAAATAAATAGTCAGAATGATATTTAAAGCAAGTCCAAAAAAACCTTCCAAAATTCCCTCTCCCTGCTATGCTTAATAGTATATTCTTAATATTATACTATATCAGAAAATACCTTTCCATAACTCATCATTTTTAGAATGGATAAGCAAAAACCGCTTGGATAATTTGTATCCAAGCGGTTTTATCTAAAAATCGAATTCCTAATGAATGTGCATGGCACCGTATACTGCACCTAGTAAGTTAGCATTTTGGCGATGCATACATGCCACGATTTCCGGTTTAATCTTCGCTAAGTCTACTCTTGCTAAAATGCTATCCAGCTTCTCATTGATTCCATCAATCAGTTCGTCTCTAGCACTGATTCCACCGCCAATGACGATTACTTCGGGATCATAAATGTACTGTAAATTATAAATTCCTACGGCCAATAAATGATAGAAATGATGGATAGCTTCGATACAATCCTCATCTCCTGATTCAGCAAGCTGAAAAATTTCTTCACCTGAAATAGACTCTACACCGATTTGCTTTCTTTTTGCGACATTTCTCACCAGCGCAGCTGTTGAAGCCACTCTGCTCCAAACATCATTGCTATCTTGAATATCACCAGTTAGCAGCATATAACCAAATTCGCCACCATGGAGATGAGCCCCTTTATGCAATTGGCCGTTCTTAAACACCGATCCGCCAATTCCGGTTCCAATCACCATAACAAGTACATCCTTTTTCCCCTTTGCTGCGCCGTTCCACAGCTCAGCATAGCCCGCACAATTGGCGTCATTTTCTAAGTAAACCGGCAGTGAAGTTATCTCACTCACCAAATTTTTAATATTTGGTCCGTGTAAATAAGGAATGGCACTAGAACCATAAATCACGCCTTCATCCGAAACAGCACCAGGTGCACTAATCGCAATCCCTTTAACATCCGAATACTTCCCAGACAGTTCTTCAATAACCGAAAGCAATTCATCTAATGTTTTAGGTGTTTTCACTTTATGGTTCTCTAGGATTTCAGCCTTCTCGGTCACTAATCCGTATTTAATAAATGTTCCGCCGATATCAAAAGCTAAATATTTACTCATTTTAAGAAACGCCCCTAGGTAGCTTTTTATTTATAGATATTGTCATCCTGTCCTTCAAATTGTTTGGTTTCGATGACGTCTTTTAGCCAATAAGCAGATTTTTTAAGCGTACGGTTTCGATTTTCTTCGAGGTTAATTTCAACCAAGCCGTAACGATTCTTAAAAGCATTCATAGGTGATACGTTGTCGCTGAAAGCCCAAAGCATATAGCCTGTACAGTTGGAGCCTTCTTCAACACCCTTTAATAACCACTTTAGATGTTCACTAATAAATTCAATGCGGTAATCGTCCTGAATCACGCCTTCTTCATTTTTAAAGCGGTATTCATTTTCCACACCCATGCCATTTTCAGCAATAAACCATTCGATGTTTCCATATTCCTCTTTCATTCGCATAGCGATATCATACATCACCTGAGGATAGATTTCCCAGCCGCGGTGAGGATTCATTTTTCTGCCTGGCAAATCAAAGCTTTCATAATAGTAGGCAGGATGGAAAGGCGTCTCTTCATTCCACGCGGTTGAACGTGCTTTTACACGGTATGGGAAATAGATATTTAATCCCACATAATCAACGGTGTTCTCTTTAATGATTTGCAACTCATCTTCTGTTGCCACGAAAGCAATATCATGCTTGTTCATTAATTCAAACAATTCTTCAGGGAATTCCCCTTTAATCGAAGGATCCAAGAAAATTCTGTTGTAAAATAAATCAAAAATGCGTGCAGCTTTTTGGTCATGTTCAGCAGAAGAACGCGCATAGGCTACCTCTGGATTAATGATGTTACCAATCTTTGCGCCATGTTTTTCTTTTAAGGCCAATTGTTTAAATAAACGAATGACTTTAGCCGTTGCTAAGCTTTTGTTAAAATTCCATTGCATCCATTTCTGCGTATTTTGTTCAAATGGATAACGAACCGCGTCTAAATAGACACGTGTTTGAATAACAATTGGCTCATTGAAAGTAAACCAGTGCTTAACGCGATCACCATAACGCTCAAACACCTTTTCTGCATATTTAACGAATAGATCCACAACATGTTTTGATCCCCAGCCGCCGTATTTCTTAAATAATTCAGCAGGAAGCTCGTAGTGTTCAAGACAAATCATCGGCTCCACGTTATTCTTGATTAACTCATTAATCATATCATCTATATAACTAGCATATTCTTCATCTACTACGGCATTTTCATAATCTAGTAAAAAACGAGACCAGTTAATAGATGTTCTAAAGTTTTGTAAACCTATTTGTTTCATATAACCAATATCTTCTTTATATCGATTCTTAAAATCCGTTGCTACAGCAGGACCATATCCATTATGCCAAACATGTTTATTTTCTTTATACCACATGTCTAGAAAGGAATCCTGTGTCTCTTTTTTTCCTGACCATCCTTCCGTTTGCCATGCAGACACTGCTGCTCCTAGGAAAAAGTCATTCGGTACATTAATTTTCTTTTGCATACTACTTACCTCCAATTTCATAAGTCACTCTTATGATTAATTGATATTGTTTGCCCTTACGTTTCTATACTTTGTTGGCGTATAGCCTGTAAATTTTTTAAACACATCCACAAAGTACTTATATTCTCGATATCCGACCTTTTCAGCTATTTCATTTACATTAAAAGGGGTTTCTTCAAGCAGCTGTTTGGCTGCATCCACACGCAAGGTATTAATATATTCATTAAAACTTTTGCCCGTTTTTTGTTTAAATAAAGAACTGAAATAATTAGGGGAAATATTAATGACGTCCGCTACTTCATGTGCCTTGATTGGTGACGCATAAAAGGTTTTGATATATTGTTCTGCCCTATCCATTAACCAGTCGTTAGCCTTTGACTTATTCGCCAATGATTCACTTACAGGGCTGACAACAACCCCGTCTTCACTAAAAGGAATATACCGGGTATCTTCATATAATCTTAAGTAAACCTCATTCAGCTGACCTATTGTGATGTCAGTATCATTAACAACACCATTTAACTCTTGGAAATCCAAATTCCGAGGAGTAAAATCAGACAAATGATTGGTTACACAAGTGAGTAAGACATTTTTACTTGGAAACACCGATACACATGAAAACCCCTGACTGTTTAACCATTTTTCTACTTGGTTTTCCCAGTCCACAGCCACGTTTTGCAGTTCTTCTTCAGAAAGACCTTTTGTTTTATTTTTATACTCTTTTAACATGGTAACAAAGGGATAAATACGCACATCAGCAAATAAACCCGAATGGTTTGGAGCAGTATCTGGTAAATCTAGAACTTGATGAAAAATAGCATTTTGTAAATTCATCTGATAGATTTGCTGTGCAGCTTTTCTTTCTTCTTGTAAAGTACTGGTGATTTTTGTGATGACCTGTAAAAGCTCATCTACCTCTACCGGCTTCAATAAGTAATCCTTTACACCTAATTGAATCGCCTGCTGTGCGTATTTAAAATCGTCGTACCCACTTATGATAATCATTCGAATATCTGGATAGTTCTCTGCAAGGAATGCCGCCAGTCTCAAGCCATCAACATTCGGCATTCTGACATCGGTTAGGACTAAATCGATATCACCATGTTCCTGAATCTTTTGAATAGCCTCCGCCCCTTCATACGCAAGGTCAACAACTTCCACCATATATTCATCCCACGGAATTGTCTGTTGCAAACCACGACAAATAATGGGTTCATCATCAACAATTAGCATTTTAAAGGGCATACTACTCACCTGTCTCATTTGGAATTAGATTGCGATTATCATTCTCTGATATAGGAAGCTTCAAGCGAATCCATGTTCCCGCAAGAGAATCCAACAACTCGAATTTTGCCTCTTCGCCAAAGGCCATCTCTAAGCGGTCGATGAGATTAGGAATGGCATAGCCGCCTTTCCGTTTATCATCTTCATCCTGTTTCTCACTCTTAAATCCCCAGCCATTGTCGATTACATCTATCCAAATTTCCTCATCAACCTTAAACATGCGAATCTGGATAACGCCCTGTCTAGGCAAATTTTTAAAACCATGAAGGATACTATTTTCTACTAATGGCTGTAAAATTTGCTTAATGATATAGATATCTTTTATTTGATCGTCATAAAAAATACTGTAATTTAAACGATTTCCAATTCGGCTCTTTTGTAACTCCAGGTAGTTTTGAATATAATGAATTTCTTCCTCTACCTTTACCCACATTTTCCCCATGTTTAAATTCATCCGGAATATTTTAGATAACCGCTCAATTAACTGACCTGTTTCCATCGCTTTTTCTAATCGGGCCGTCCAACGAATCATGTCCAGTGTATTGTATAAAAAGTGTGGATCAATCTGGCTTTGAAGAGCCTTCAATTCCGATTCACGCTGCTTAATCTTTAACTTATATTCTCGATTAATATAATTTTGTATGGTTGTGACCATTTGGTTAAATCGGAGTCCTAATTTCCCAATCTCATCTTGTGAAGAGATTTGGACCTTTGCACTGAAGTCGCCTTCTCCCAGCTGCTTTGTTTGCTTCGTCAATTCCACAATCCTTCGGATAAAGGATTGATAAAATCCGACAAAAGCTAATGCTCCAAGTGCTAATAAAAGGAGAATCATAAAAACAAACAAGCCGCGGACATTATATAAACTTTTAACCACTTCTCCCTCATTTACCATCGCAATCGAAACCCAATCCGTTCCTGTAATTGCTTTTTTCACTAGTAAATAGTCACTTTGATCAGCCTTGGTTTTCAACGTTTTATTTTTACCGTTTAAAATCCAGCCGGTTATTTTTGAATCAGGAAAGGGTTTCCCCGCTAATGAAGGATTCTGATGCAGGACGACTTCTCCTTTTTTGTTCAATACAAAATAATCACCAGTTTGGTTAATGGAATTACTTTCAATTGTCTTATATAGCTTAGATTCGTCTAATCGTATTCTCACCATTCCGATAGGTGTGTTGATATGGTTAATATCATTAATAACCCTTGTTAAACTAACAACATTTTTTTTTGCAGATCCATTTTCAATCACTTGATAGGTATTGCTCCAATATGGACGGCCTTCAAGCTCCCTGGCTCCTTGATTCATACTGACTTCATTTCCGATTAAATGGCTGCCAATTTCTAAAACATGTCCATCATTTGCGACCAATAGAATCGAATCGATATAACTATGACTCATAAGCTGAAAGGTAAAATAACCATTAATCCCTGCAACTGCCTCTTTATACTCTGCTTGAGTAAGGTCTTCCTCCGTAGCGGTAAAAAACGTTCGGAAGTTTTTTTCATAGATCATGTAAGAAGACATATTCTCAATCCCACGAATGAGGGAAGTTAAGTTATCTTCATTTTTTTCTAGTTTGTCAACCGCATTTTTTTCAGCCTGCTGCTTAAAAACGGTTGTCGTTTGATAGTAGATAATGCAGCCAATAATAAAGGTTGGTAAGGTAATCAAGAGTAAGAATACGGTGACAAACTTATTTTTCAATCCCCAATTTCGGATCATTGCACATCAGCCTTTTTATTTATTACCGTTAGTTTATCCTTTTACAGCTCCGGCTGTCATACCATTTACAATTTCTTTTTCTAAGAATAAATAGAAAATGATAATTGGTATCATGGACATCGTTAATCCTGCCATCTGTGCTCCATAATTCACGGTAAACTGTCCAGCAAAACTTGCTAGACCTAAAGGCAATGTTTGAAGGGCTGGATCATTTAGCAGTACGAGTGCAAACGAGAACTCGTTCCAGTTATAAATAAAGTTCAAAATGATAACGGTGGCAAGTGCGGGACGGGACATCGGCAAAATAATCGACCAGAAAATCCGGAAAATTCCGCAGCCATCGATAATCGCTGATTCTTCAATATCCTTCGGAAATGCCTTCATAAAACTGGTTAAGATAAAGATCGTAATCGGTAAATGGAAGGCAATGTACGGAAATAATAAGGTAATCGGATTATTTAATAACCCTAAATTTTTCAATAAAATAAACATTGGAACAAGCGTTGCGTGAATCGGAATTAACATCCCGAAAATAAAGAATGTGTACAAGGCGTTCTTAAACTTAAATTCAATTCTTGCTAGAAAATAAGATGCTAACGCGCCGATTAACACAGTAAGAATAGTTGCAAGTAAACATATAAAAATACTATTTTTGAAGAGGACGCCTAAATTAGCAGTGCCCCACGCTTCAATATAGTTATCAATTACCAAAGTCCTAGGTAAACCAAATTGATTCACCGCAAATTCTTTTTCTGACTTAAAAGAGTTAATAATCATCCAAATAATAGGATAAACATTAATCACCGAAAAAATAATCAAGACTGCATAAATGAGGGTATTTTTTACACTCAATTTCCTTGTGCTTTGTGGCAGCGGCAATGCAGATTGTGTTGTTTTTTTAATCGTTGTTTCCATTCTGTGCCCCTCCCCATCAAATAAATTTTTGGCCAAGAACTTTTTTTACAATTCCAATCAAGATAAGACTGAAGAAGAAAATAAATACGGATACCGCACTGCCGTAACCATATTGCAGATTTGAAAATGTCTCATTGAACATATACAACGCCATCACGTCGGTAGAATGTGATGGTCCGCCATGTGTCATAACATAAATTAAATCAAAGGTTCTTAAACTACCGGAAATACACAAAATAATCGCAACAATAACGGTATCCCAAATCATTGGAATGGTTATTTTCCATGTAGTCACCCATTCAGAAGCACCATCCATCTTTGCCGCTTCCATTACTTCTTCCGGTATGTTTTGCAAAGCTGCCAGGAAAATAATTAAATAAAGTCCAACGAATTGCCAAATGACCGTAATACAAACAGCCACCATGGACCATTTTGTATCACCAAGCCAGTTTTGTGCCAAAAAGTCTAACCCAACAGCTCTTAAAATTTCGTTAATCATGCCATCCTTTGTATTGTAAATCAGGCTCCATGTTAGCGAGATAACAACCGTTGATAAGACAACAGGCAGAAAGCCAATGGTTCTAAAAATCTTTAAGCCCTTAATTTTTCGATTTAATAACAGAGCTATAAATAAAGCAATCGGAATCTGTCCAAATACGGAGGCGATGACAACAAAAATGTTATTGCCAACTGAATTCCAAAATAACGGATCTTGAAAAAGATTCTCAAAGTTTTGCAGACCGATAAATTCCATTTCCGAAAAACCGTCCCATTCCATAAAGGAATAATAAAACGATTGGATAATCGGATAGATAGCAAAGACGGTATAAATCAAAAATGCCGGCAGTAAACCGATAATAAGAGCCGCTTTACTTTTTCCAGTTAGTTGCATATTTATCTCCCCTATGAAATGCAGGTTGCCTTAGAGAAGGCAACCTGTATTTTAAAAGATTATTTCTTTCCTTGTTCGTTTTCCTTCTGCATTTCTTCAGCTAATTCTTTAGGTGTCTTTTCACCGATTGTGATCGATTGTAATCCATTGTTAATCATGTCTGTTAACTCAGGTGTTAAGGTAGCATCATAAACTGGTGCTAAACCGCCTTGTGCAAATCCGTTAGCTGTTTTGTAAATTTCAGGAATGCTATCGTCCATTTCTACTTGTACTGGAACAACGATATTAGATTTAGCTAGTCCTTGGTATAACTCATCGCCGTAGAAGAACTGTAAGAATTTAAATGCTGCTTCTTTCTTCTTACCAGATAATTCAGCATTAAGAGCGATACCGCCGCCCGCTGCACCAGATATTTTTGCTGTATCACCTTCGCCGCCAAAGCTTGGGAACGGAGCAACTCCGATATTATCGATATTTTCTACACCTTCAAGGATTGGTCCAATAGCCCAAGAACCTGCGAAGTGCATAGCTGCTTCCCCACTATTGAATAATGTTCTAGATTGAGCTTCGTCAATGGTATTGAAATCTTCATTAAATGCTTTAAGCTTCGCTAATTCTTCCACAACTGCTAATGCTTTTACAAAGTTCTCATCTGTAAAAGAATCTTTACCACTTAACGTGCTTGGTAAGAATTCACTGCCTGTGAAACGGTCTGCAATGGTTGAAATGTATACAGATTGCAGCGGCCAAATCGCTTTATTACCTAATGCAATTGGCGTTACTTTTTGATCATTTAATGCCTTGATTAAATCTTTTAACTCATCATACGTTTTTGGAAATTCTTCAAATCCTGCTTTTGCCAATACATCTTTATGATAGTAAATCAAGCTAGTTTCACTAATATTTGCTGGAATCGCATACTGTTTCCCGTCAACTGCATAATCTTTTAAGATACCTTCTGGGATTTTTCCTTCCCACGTATCAAGGATATCATTTAAAGGAAGTAACACTTTTCCTTCAACTAGAGGCTGAATACGTGCACCAGGCCATACGCGGAACATATCCGGTAATTGCTTTCCTGCTGCTTGTGTTCTTAGCTTTGTTTCATATTGATCATGTGGAATACTTTCAATTTTAACGTGGATACTGCCTTTGTTTTCTTCATTGAATTTAGCAATGATATCTTTATAAACCTTATATTCCGGACGATTTTCAGTCCAGTCATTCCACACGGTAAGTTCTGTGACTTTACTGTCCCCAGAAGTTTTCTCTTCTCCACCGCCGCATGCGGTTAAAAATAGTAATAATAAGCCTAAGACTAAAACGCCTAGCTTCTTCATGGTGTTTCCCCCTTATTAATATCAATCGCTTACATGTCTTATTGTAAAGGTTTTCATTTTTTTCACTATCCGAAAAAATTTAAAAAATATCCGATAATTTACGCTCTTTTTAAAACGGTTACATTTTTTTATCTAACAACAGTATGAGTTAATTTCTTCAAAACAATAAAAAAACGTAAATGGATCAAGTGCCCACTTACGCTTTTTTATAGAGAATTATATTTGGTTGACAGGCACCACTTATATCACTTTTTGAAATTGGTCCTGATTTTGTTTATCTCGTTTATGATATCCCTTACCATAATAGAAGGCAGTTAAAATTCCGAGCCAAAGCGGTCCAACGATTAAAGCAATTCTTGTATCTGGGAAGAATGCCATTAATCCTACAACTAGTAATAAGAATGCTAATGAAAAGTAGGATGTGAATGGGAATAATGGCATTTTATATTTTAATCCGTTCAATTGATTTGGCGTTAGGCTCTTACGGTACTTGATTTGTGATAATAAAATCATCGACCACGTCCAAATTGCACCAAACGTTGAAATCGCTGTTACCCATGTAAATACTTTTGCCGGGACTAAATAGTTAAGAACAACACCTACTAATAGTGCACCCCCTGTTACTAAAACCGCAGCACTCGGAACACCATTCTTGTTTAATTTACCAAGACTCTTTGGTGCTTCATCATTTTCAGCTAAGTTGAATAACATACGTGCTGTACTGAAAATACCACCGTTACACGAAGATAACGCAGCCGTTAAGACAACAAAGTTAATGATACCAGCTGCAGCAGGGATTCCAAGCTTATCAAAGGTCAAAACGAACGGACTGCCTTGTGCACCGATTTCGGTCCAAGGATAAATCGACATAATGACAAACAAGGCACCTACATAGAAAATAAGAATTCGCCAGAAGACAGTATCAATCGCTCTAGATAATGTTTTTTCCGGATTCTTTACTTCCCCGGCAGTAATACCAATCATCTCAATACCTAAGAAAGCAAACATAACCATTTGCAGGGACATTAATACCCCAGTAATCCCATTCGGAAGAATTCCTCCATTCTCCCAAAGATTGCTGATGCCAGTAGCAATACCGCCATTACCAATCCCTAAAACAATCATTCCCAGACCACTTACAATCATGAATAAGATGGTAATAATCTTAATTAATGCAAACCAAAATTCAAGTTCACCATAGGCTTTTACATTTAGAAAATTGACGGAAGCCATAATAATGAGTGCTGCCAATGCCCAAATCCAGCGTGGTACATCAGGGAACCAATACTCCATGTAGATTCCTGCAGCCGTAATTTCAGCCATACACGTTACAACCCATAAAAACCAATAATTCCATCCTGTTAAGAAACCAGGCAAAGCACCTAAATAGTCACGAGCATATTGACTGAAGGATCCAGCAACAGGTTTTTGAATTGCCATTTCCCCAAGTGCTCTCATAATAAAGAACATAATCATACCGGCAAATGCATAACCGAGAATAATACCTGGTCCAGCAAGCTTAATCGCAGTGGCTGAACCTAGAAACAGACCTACCCCAATGGCTGCTCCTAGTGACATGAGCGTAATGTGTCTTTCTTCTAAACCTCGTTGTAATTGATTTGGATTTTTTTGCATAGTCTACCCCCTCTAATAGTTTAAATCTCCTATTTCCCTTTTTCACTAAAAAAGTTACAATATTATTCTAAATAAAACCTACTGTTTATATTTAAATAATATCCTCCTATTCTTTTTCGGAATGATAGCGTTTACAATGTGTGTTAGATGAAGAAAAGTTAAAACTTTGTGAAATTAATATAACATATCTGTGAACATTTTATATTGTAGAATAAATACAAATCTATTAAAAAAATATTGTTTTAAATAACAAATACGTTACAGATTGCACAATCTCATTGATAAAGGTGGTAATTTATGAAAAATGATCCGTTTCGCGCCAGCTTTGATAGTCTAGAAGAATTTGCAGATATGGTAAGTGAAGTGTTACATTGTCCGATAACGATAGAAGACGCGAACCACCGTCTTCTTGCCTACAGTACCCATGATGATCGAACCGACCCGGCACGAATTGCCACAATCATCGGCCGTCGTGTTCCGGAAAAGGTCATTAATTCCTTATGGAAGGAAGGGGTCATTCCTTCACTATTAAACAGTCGTGATCCTATCCGAGTTAAGACGGTAGATGAGATTGGACTGGGAAATAGGGTTGCTGTATCCATTTGGAAAAACGATGAAGTGCTCGGTTTCATTTGGGCGTTAGAGATTGAAAAAACACTAGGCGAAGAAGAAATGAACTGTTTGAAGCAAGCCGCAGACGCAACAAAAAACAAACTGATTCAACTGCAAAACCGCAAAAATAAAAAAGAAGAGCAATTTCAAGAGTTTTTTTGGCAGCTATTAACAAGTCACCTTTCTACCAATGAAGAAATTATAAATAAGTTTCATGCGCTGCAAATTTCGCCTCCTTCATCCTTTGCAGTTGCCGTTTTTCAATTTTCTAAAGAATTAGGCAGAGATGATGAAAAGCATATCGCTTACCTGTTAAAAACAATTCAAATGCCAAAAATCCTGCTGCACACCATTGACCATCAACAATTAGTCTTGTTTATTTCCCTTGATGGTATTCAGAAGCCAGTGAATAAACTAAATGCATTTTGTGAGCTATTTGTTGCCAAAATGAAGGAAAGATTTGGAATTGACTCCATTGTTCAGGGCTATAGTAGTGTTTATAGTGATTTAGGTAAAGTAGAAAAATCGTACAAAGAAGCGCGAACCGTATTATCAGTAAAAAGAAAATTCCCTCGTGAAGCAAAAGAAATCCATGGCTATCAAAGTCTCGGAATCTATAAATATATCGATGTATTGATTGAAAAATCCGGTACAGATCAAAATGAAAACTATTCTCTGAAAAAGCTTCAGGAATATGATAAAAAAAATAACACCGATCTCGTCGAAACATTAGAAGTCTTTCTAAACCATGACAGCAATGTCCATGAAGCCGCAAATCAATTAAATGTACACACCAACACACTAAATTACCGTCTCAAACGTATATCAGAAATCGGTGAAATCAATCTCAAAGATCCAAACCAAAAAATAACCCTTTACCTAGACCTTAAACTAGAAAAGTTTAAATAAATGGTAACACCCAAAAGGTGTCCACCTCAGGTGGACACTGTCCACGGACGGTGACAGGCACCAGACACCTAGGAGGGGCTCGCTTTCCGTTTGAATATTTAAACAAAACAAATTTTATTTTTTTTACTTTTTATCCCATGTGATTTTTCCTTTTATATCAAGGAATTTGTGAACGTTTTGTGTAATTTCACAAATTGAGTTCTCGTATTTCTGCTTTCTAAACAAAGAAAAATTGTTTCGAAGGGATTATTCTAAAGTCAGAAAAAATCACTAAAGACTTCCAAGGGGGATAACGAGAATGATTATTGGTGTAGTGAAGGAAATCAAAAACAATGAAAACCGTGTGGCATTAACTCCAGCAGGTGTTGTTTCATTCGTACAAGCTGGACATAAAGTCTTAGTTGAAAAAGGGGCTGGAATTGGAAGCGGTTTCGTAGATGTAGACTATACTCAAGCAGGCGCAGAAATCATTGAGCCAGCAGCTGATGTTTGGAATCAGTCTGAAATGATTATGAAAGTAAAAGAACCGCTTGAAAGTGAGTACAAATACTTCCGCCCAGGGTTAGTATTATTTACGTACCTGCATTTAGCAGCAGAGCCTGCATTAGCTCAGGCACTTAAAGATAGCGGTGTCATTGCTATTGCCTACGAGACAGTTTCTGTTAACCGCACGCTTCCACTTCTAACACCAATGAGTGAAGTAGCTGGCCGTATGTCCGCACAAATCGGGGCGCAATTCTTACAGAAATTCAATGGCGGTAAAGGGATTCTGCTTGCAGGTGTTCCAGGGGTCAGCCGTGGTAAGGTTACGATCATTGGCGGCGGTATTGTCGGAACAAACGCTGCAAAAATGGCGATTGGTTTAGGTGCAGATGTTACGATTATCGACTTAAGTGCAGACCGTCTTCGTTACTTGGATGACGTTTTCGGAAACCAAATTAAAACATTAATCTCAAATCCATTTAACATTGCTGAAGCAGTGAAAGAAGCCGACTTAGTGATTGGTGCGGTACTAATTCCAGGGGCAAAAGCGCCTAAACTAGTTACAGAAGAAATGGTTAAAACGATGAAACCTGGTTCTGTAATCGTGGACGTTGCGATTGACCAAGGCGGAAGCGTTGAAACGATTGACCATGTAACCACTCATGATAACCCAACATTTGAGAAACATGGTGTTGTTCACTACTCTGTTGCGAACATGCCTGGAGCGGTTCCAAGAACATCTACAATGGCTCTTACAAATGCGACGGTTCCATATGCATTGCAAATTGCCAATAAAGGTGTGGTGAAGGCCATTTCTGAAAATCCGGCATTAAAGCTTGGAGTAAACGTGGCGAACGGTGAAATCACCTATGAAGCGGTAGCAAGAGACCTTAAATATGTATATGTACCAGTGGAAATTGCATTGGAAAAGGAAGTTGTATTGAACTAACCATCTTGGTACCCTCAAGTTTATCTTGAGGGTATTTTCATAGGAAATTCTGGGGGGAAGACTTGTGATTCAAAAAAGCTATCGAGATACGTGGGCTGAAGTTTCGTCAGAAGCCATTAAACATAATACAAACCAATTTAAAAATTATATTGGATCCTCCGTGAACTTAATGGCCGTGGTGAAAGCGGATGGTTATGGCCACGGTGCTGTCCAGATAGCCAATGCCGCTGTAGAAGCGGGCGCTGATTATCTGGCAGTGGCTATTTTGGATGAAGCAATCGAACTGCGTGAGGCAGGGATAACAGAGCCTATTTTAATATTAGGATATACCCCGCCCCGCTCCATTCGGCAGGCCATTATGGCTGGAGTTGATTTAACGGTTTTTAGTGAGGATGTACTGGACGAAATTATTTTTCAGACCGAAGAGCTTCAAAAAACAGCAGCCATCCATTTGAAAATCGATACCGGTATGACCCGAATCGGTGTTCAAACCCGTGAAGAAGCACTGGATTTAGCATTGAAAGCATTGGAATCACCCTTTATTGTTCTGAAAGGTATTTTCACGCACTTTGCTAATGCAGATAGTGAGGATCCATCTTATACATTGGAACAATTCGAACGGTTTCTTTCTGCTACCAGCTATTTAGAAGACATAGGAATTTCTATCCCGCTAAAGCATTGTTGTAATACGGCGGGGACAATGAATTTTCCAGAAATGCACCTAGATATGGTCCGTGTCGGAATTGGGTTATATGGTCTGTATCCCGACATGTCGTTAAAGGAACATACGATTTCACTTCAGCAAGCGATGACGCTTAAAACAAAAATTGCTGGACTCAAAAAGGTAGCTAAATCGCAGCCAATTAGCTATGGCTGCACCTATACTCCTTCAAGTGAACGTATGATTGCCACTCTTCCAATCGGATATGCCGACGGTCTCTCCAGACATCTTTCCAACTGCGGGCAATTTCTTCTAAATGGACAAAAGGTTTTAGTAGCAGGCCGTGTCTGTATGGACCAAACGATGATTGATGTTACCACCGTACCTTCCTGCCAGCAGGGTGATGAAGTTGTTATTTTTGGAGGAAATGACAAAGCGTTTCAATCCGTTGATGAGATTGCCCTGCTCATGGGGACGATTAACTATGAGGTTGTCTGTTTAATCGGGAAGCGTGTTCCGCGGCTTTATCCGGCTGCTGGAAACGAGGCTCGCCGGCAAGTCTTGCAAACTGTGGAATTTATATAAAAAAACAGGTCACATCAACCTAGATGTGACCAGCTATAATTCTATCTTTGATAATGGTAAAAACAACTTAATACCACGCCTATTAAACGGTAATATTTTTAAATCAGCAATTAAATGACTGATATATCCCCCAAGACAGGCATAAAAAACCCCTTCGATTCCCAGTGATCCTTCAAGTTTTGAAGAAATGACCCCAAAGAAAATGACGCCTAAGATAGAATGTGTATAACTGCGATGCGAGGAGATAGATGCAATGACAATGTAAACCCCAAGCAAAATCAGCCATACTTCCGAAAGCGAGATTCCCCCCGCAAGGACACCAATTCCTGTAATCGTGAGCATATGCTTTTGTTTAATGAGCGAAGAAACACCTATGATGGCCAATCCGCTCGCTATGCCGAACCACTGCTCTTGTGCCCTTCCTTCATAAAAACTATAAAACACCATTAAAACTCCAATTAATACTGCCGCCAAGCGAATTACCTTATGGGATAAAGTAATTTTACCGCGAAGCTTTCCATCAATATCCAAATCAGGCATCAAACCTGAAACCGCTCCTAGTCCAACGAGAATGATGGTTTCTGTTGGATTGGAATGAAAGGTGTTGGCAGCGACAAATCCTGTTGCGGCTCCAATGGCTGTATGTGCGGTACCATTCAATGTTAGTTCCACCTCTATTAGTATAATAAATCTTATCATACAACAAAACATTTGTTCTGTTTAGAGATTTCATCTAAAATCGGACTATTAGCCTATGAAAATATTGCTATTTTGACTTTCCTAAATAGTTTTCAAGAAACTCCGCCATTTCTGTATAGGAATTTATTTTATTTTTTAATTTCATCATCGTATGTCCTTCCTCTTCAATACGAATATACCGGACTGGATGATTTCGTTTCTTGAGTTTCGTGACAATCTGATCTGACTCTTGAATTGATACGCGAGGATCATTTACGCCATGAATAATCATGAGCGGAGCTTTAATCTTATCAGCATGATTCAACGGGTCAATTTGATCAAAAAACTCGCCATCCTTTTCAATCGTACCGTATTCCGCCTCACGCAGTTTTTTTCGCCACGGGCTGGTCGTTTGCAGGAATGTTCGGATACTTGACATTCCTACAATATCGATGGCTGCCGCCCAGCGCTCCGGAAAGTGGCTGATGGCAGCCAGAACGATAAATCCACCATAGCTTCCACCAACAATCGCTGCCTTATCTTCCTGAATATCACCTGTTTTTTTCAGCCATTCCATTAAAAAAATAACATCCTTAACCGCGTCCATTCGCTTTCGCCCATCATCGAGATGTGTGTAGGTCTTTCCATAACCAGTACTTCCTCGTATATTAGGGGCCACCACCGCATAACCCTGGTTTAAGAAATATTGCAAAAAAGGGCTGTACACCGCACGGCTTTGGCTTTCAGGTCCACCGTGAATATAGACAACCACAGGGGTTTTTCCACCTTTACGATTGGGCTTGTAGTAAAAAGCTGGTATAGAAAGCTGATCGAAAGACGGAAACGAAATTAACTCAGGCTCTACTAGCTTTTCCTCTAGAAGCGGCGTGCGCGAGATGTAGGTAAGCCGCTTTGCCTGAAGGGTATTAATATCCACCTCCCATATATCCGGTGGATGGGTGGGGCCATTTAACACAAAGCCCAGCTTTTGCTGATTCGGTGAAAATCTGAGATTATATATCGCTCCCATTGGGGTATCCCATGTATACAATTTACTTCGGTCCAAGTCCACAAGATAGCCCTTAGAAACTCCCCCTTCATTCACGGAAAAAGCGATTTTATTCTTAGCCTTATTCATGGCTAGGTCTTCAATATCCCATTCCTGCCTTTCCAGCCAAGTCAATTGTTTTGTAGAGATCTCAATTACCGCGAGTCCAAAGAACTCACTATCCTGATTGGTTAACAGGTAAAGATGATCTCCTTCCCTATTAAAATGAAAATTCTTATAACTGGCTTCATCCTTATGCGCAGTAATCCAATCCATTTTTCCTGTAGAAAGTGAAAATACCCCTAAATCATGATCAAGGGGAGAGTTTGCTTTTTTTACTAAAAGCGACTTTCCATCAGGAAACCACTTCTCAACCATATAGGTTCCATCTTGGGTAAATACCCGGCGAATTTCCAACGTCTCCAAGTTTTGAATATAAATATCTAAATAAGCTTCATTCCGTCTGTTACTAGACCAAGAAATCCACTTTCCATCCGGTGAGCTGTCGCCAAATAAGTGAAGATGTTTCGGCGAGTTGGTTAAAGCGATTTTTTCACCATTCTCCTTCAATAAGTACAGCTGCTCCTTTTCATCACCGTCGCTATCCATTCCATAAACTAAGTCGGACGTTCCAGCAATATATTTAATAAAGGTGATTCCTTTCATGGTAAAAGAGGTTTGCGCCGGCCACCTGTCCTCCCGGTCAAGCTCCCATACCTGGGGTACCCCTGTAAAATCAGAAATAAAGCTAATTTTCTTTCCCCTCGGGTCGTATTCAAAACTTTTTACCATTCGAACGTGGATATAAGGGTCAATGGTTATTTCCTTCATTCCATTCCCACCATTCACTTGGACTTTTAGGCTGTGTTAAAATATCCTCCTTTCATTCTATTTAAAATGGTTTCTGTTCATTCAGTTTTATTAGACAAAAAAAGACGATTCAATTTGAATCGCCCTACCCTAGAAATTCAATAAACCATTTGACACATTCGTACGTTGTTTCCCAATCAGCTAGATCCTCTACACCCCAGCAAGCATATAGTGTTCCTAATGCAATTGCAGCCTTCAACAATCGTTGTCGATCAAGCCCCATTTGTTCACTGATTGTATCGACACGAAGCTTTAGCGTACTTTTTGGATCAGCCTTTGATTCTAATTGATTAATTAAAAACGAAACGACATCAAAATAGGGGTCTCCTGCAACACCTTTTGGGTCAATCGCCATCCAGCCCTTTTCCTCGGAATAGAGTATATTCTCATGATGTAAATCACCGTGCAACAGTTCAGGTCCTTTCGATGTTTCCATTACCTCTTGAAAAAATTCTTCTGCTAACTGAACATGTTCCAATGAAATAGGCCCCTCTCCGGCATTACGATAGCGAGTTAGCCCATCAAACCAGTGTGTGAGCGATGGCGTCGAGGTTCCACCAGGTACCGGTCTGCGAATAGCCTTACAAACCTTTATAAAGTTTTCTATAACCACCATCTCATCACGTTCCGCTGAAAGCATTGTGCCTGGGACAATTCGTTCCAGCAGCATGACGCCATTTTCGGGATCTGACTTTAAAAGCTGAGCACACCCTTCTCCATTATAGGCTTTGAGGGTCACCATCTCATTTCTCGTATCAAAGTTTGGTACCCCTAGTTTTAAAATCAAAGGGGTTCCATTTGAATCTCTGACTTTTAAAACGAAATTATAAGAAAGATTATCTACTGGACCTTCACTCGTAAGCTCCCATTTTTGTAAATATGTCTCGACTCTTTGCTCTAAAGAATCTATCCACGCCTTCCCAGCATGGCCAAAAGCATTGGTGATTTTCTCCTGAAATTCACTAGAAATTTTCATATGATTGCTCCTTATTTTTACGATTACCAGAATGATTAATTCAACATTTCACTTCTCAACTCCTTTTTTTAAATTCAAAAAGACGATTCGGGGGGAGCGAATCGTCTTTTTGCGCCTACTAGTTAGGCTGCTGCTTTATGTTTTGAAGTATTAGTCTTTGTTGTTTTACGAATAAATGGAACCACCCAGCGGTCTAAACCATATCTGCCTGCGTTGTAACCTGCAGTTAAGATGATGAAGCCTAAAAAGATGTCAGTTGGGTTATGAGATACTGTTCCTGCTAAGAAAAAGCTGAAGTTCATCACTAGACCAAAGAACATTGCGGCTGTTGTTAAACATCCTAGTAGTAATCCTAATCCAATTAATGTTTCTCCCCAAGGCACAATGAAGTTGAATACATCAATGTTTGGCAGGGCAAAGTGTTTTAAGAAATCTACATACCAAGCATATACCATGTTGCCATCCGGACCTGTTACTGGTTTTGCAATCGATCCTTTTAAGAATCCAGAAGCGTCAAATCCGCCTGTGATTTTATGAAAACCTGCTGTGAACCAAGAATAACCAAGATATAAACGAATAACGGTTAAAATAGCAGCTGAGATCTTATTTTCTCTTAAAAAATTGTTAAACATAAGTCATTCCGCCTTTCAAATTTAACTTGTTCTCTATACTTACACTATACTCGTTTTTACCTTGGATAACATAGATATGTGAATCATTTCACAATACGTTCAAAATGGTTTGACGGAAGTTTGAACAGCGGAATGTAACTCTTATTTTTAACAAAGTATTCATACTCTTGGTTCTGATTTTTCTATATGATTGAAAGTAGAAAGGATGTGGAATATGCCATATAAAGCCCGAAGCGAATCAGTTTTATTAAAGACTCTAAGAATCCTAAATAAACGGATGAAATTAACCGACGATGAACATAGGTATTATTTAAACCAAGAAAAAGGATTTGAAGGGGAAGTCCAGTTTGATTTATTGACAGAGAAACTTCAACGCAGCTGTCATATTTTGAATGATTTACAGCTTGAGAGTAATAAGTCCAGTTTTCAACTTGATTCATCACTTATTTTTCAAGAAACCTATTCCCTTTTTGAGGTGAAAAATTTTGAAGGAGAGTACGTTTATGACTCTGAATATTTTAAAACACCCTCCGGAAAGGATATCCAAAATCCACTTGATCAACTTAAACGTAGTAAATTATTTCTGAATCAGGTTCTTCAATCACTAGGAAGTAAATTAACAATTGAAGCATATGTCATTTTTATCAACCCCCATTTTACGTTATATCAAACTCCTCCTGATTTGCCTTTTATCCTTCCAACCCAGCTCGATCCCTTTATGAAAAAATTAGATCAAAAACCGTCACGGCTCAATCAGACGCATACGAATCTGGCGGACAAACTCATTTCATTGCACCAAACGGTACCACCTATTATCCATCTACCCACCTACACCTATGAAAATCTGAAAAAAGGGATGACTTGTTGCAAATGTAACACTTTTTCTGTGAGAATAGTGGGGAAGAAATTAATCTGTGGTAAATGTGGATTCGAAGAATTAGTAGCAACCGCTGTTCTTCGTAATGTAGAAGAATTTAGGATACTTTTTCCTGAGCGGAAAGTCACCGCTAAAATTATTCATGAATGGTGTGGGATTGTGGATTCTCGGAAAAGAATAAGCAGGGTATTGCAGAAGAATTTTAAAATGACAGGCCTGGGGCAATGGGCCTTTTACGAATGAGAGATAGATTTATAGGTTGAGTATTGAGTTTTGTCCTTAAGAGAACGTCTTAAGGACTTTTTTTATTAGTTCTCAAACCCTGCTTTGGGGACAATTCTTGTAAACTTGCTCTTGGGTTTGTCCTCTATCCACATGCTTAGAGACAAATGTTAATAACTTGCTCTTGGATTTGTCCCCAATCCCACTGCTTGGGGACAAATCTTAACAACTCGCTCTGGGTTTTGTCC
>NZ_BCVA01000014.1 GCF_001591505.1 Neobacillus niacini NBRC 15566 | reverse complement strand
ATCAGCTCGGGTGCTTAGCTTGATTCCCCAACCGATAAGTGCAGATCCTATTGAACCATCACTAGCTTTTTATCGACCAGTCAATAAAGATCAATAAAATTGGAACACAAAACGGCACAGCAAAATGCTTCTCCATTTTTTATTGGAACCTTTTGTGCATGGTATAATTTCCTTATTAGATTGCTTATTGTTGAGAGGGGCTTATAAAATCATGGGTGTAAATAAAAAAACGGCACTTGTGCTCGGGGCTACAGGTCTAATTGGAAAAGAATTAGTCAAAAAACTTAGTGAAAATGGGTACTATCAAAAAGTCCATTTGTTGGTTCGCAGATCGATTGAAATTGAATCTGAAAAATGTGAAGTACATATCGTTGATTTCGATGAACTACATAAGTACCATGAGTTATTCCAAGTTACAGATGTCTTTTGTTGCTTAGGCACAACGATAAAAGTAGCAAAAACAAAAGAAGCATTTCGTAAAGTAGATTACGAATATCCGATTGAGGCTGCAAAACTAGCAAAGGAAAACGGTGCAGAAAAGTATCTCATTGTCAGTTCTATGGGGGCTGATACCAAGTCATTATTCTTTTATAGTCGAGTAAAGGGAGAGGTGGAGGAAACTCTGTCTAATTTAGACATACCTTCACTCCATATTTTTAGACCTTCTTTATTGTTAGGAAAGCGGGAAGAGTTTCGGTTGGGTGAGAAACTTGCTGAAAAAGCTAGTGGTGCATTAAACAAGATCCTGATAGGTCCCATGCGTCCATACCGAGGGATACATGCAAGAAAAGTGGCAGCCGCAATGGCCGTTGTCGCACAGTCCAATAAAAAGGGAAAACATATCTATCTTTCACATGAAATTGAAGCTATAGTTGGGTTGTCAGTATAAAAAAGTTTTAAGCCAAGTTACTGAATGAGTATAAGAAGCTAATCAATCTATGTATCAGAGTGTACCAATTAGGTGCACTTTTTTTGTTGGTCGTTGTCATTCGGCAATTAATTCAAGAATGTCGAGAACTTATTAATTAGATTAACTGACAATGATATTTAGATTAACTCTATTTTGTATGTAAAAATATTGGTTTTTCCGCAAAATGTAAATGAATACTAAACTATAACGCGTTCGATGTGATTTTACAAAATTTTCTGTTCAGATGTGATAAATTGGTAAAAGAGTAATATTGGTACAAGAATAACTCCCATTTATCAGCTGCACTATTCATCGCAAAAATACCCTTCAAGCTATCATCTAAAATAAGAATCACCTTTCATGTTTTTCTCTCCGAGTCTAGTTGGCCTATCTGTTAGTAGAATACGAGCATCATTTTACAGTTTTCATAACGAAACATATTTTTGTGGACTGTAAAATTGTAAATAGATGCAAGGTTTTCAGTAAAATCACTTTTAAAAAGGAGGGCTTTTTATTGGAAAAAACACAGCGAATCTCCACTGCCAATCTGGAACGAAATTTTCAAGAAGTGGAACGCGCACTGACAAATCAAGAAGCATTGGAAGAATCGAATCGCTGCCTTTATTGCTATGACGCTCCTTGTATTAAGGCATGCCCAACAGGCATCGATATTCCAACTTTTATAAAAAAAATTGCTTCAGGAAATTTGCTTGGATCTGCAAAAACAATCATGTCTTCTAATCCAGTTGGTGCAAGCTGCGCCAGAGTGTGTCCAACTGAGGAGCTGTGTGAAGGTGCATGTGTCTTAAATCATTCCACAAAACCCATAATGATTGGAAACTTACAGCGATATGCCACAGATTGGGCCATTAAAAATGAAATAAACCTGTTTGAGCCAGGAAAACCAAATGGTAAATCAGTTGCCGTGGTGGGCGGAGGACCAGCTGGGTTATCCGCAGCGAGAGAACTAGCGCGGTTGGGATATGAAGTAACAATTTTTGAAGCTGCTGAAAAAGCGGGAGGTTTAAATACCTACGGAATTGTCTCCTTCCGCCTTCCACAAGCCATCTCGTACTGGGAAGTGGACCAGGTTGAAAAACTTAATGTGACAATCAAAACAAATACAAGAGTTGGGAAAGATGTGTCCGTAAAGGATTTAGTTAAAGATTTTGATTGCATTATTTTAGCGGTTGGTATGGCACATGTTCCTGATTTAGGTATTGAAGGGGAAGACCTAGAGGGAGTATACGATGCCATTGAGTTTGTAAAGGAAACAAAAAGTGGAAGAGTATCTAAGGATTTTGTTGGCAAGCGTGCGGTTGTCATTGGAGCAGGTAATACAGCCATTGATGGTGCCACTTGTTCAGTGCGTTTAGGTGCAAAAAATGTAAAAATCCTTTACCGTCGAACAGAAGAAGAAATGACGGCCTATGATTTTGAATATGAATTTGCCAAGCAAGACGGTGTTGAGTTTCGCTGGTTAACAGCACCTGAAAAAATTATTGGGAATGAACATGGCAAGGTAATCGGGATTGAATGTATCAAAATGGAACTTGGTGAGCCTGATAAAGACGGGCGCAGAAGACCTTATCCAGTGGAAGGATCTGAATATGTTATTCCTGTGGATGCGGTTATCAAAGCGATCGGCCAAACAAGACATTTGGAGTTAATACATGCTCTAGAACTACAACATGATCGTGGTGTCGTACTAGTAAATAAAGAAACCTATCAAACTTCCAATCCCCAAATATATGCATGTGGTGATGTTGTTTTTGGAAAAGGAAATGGCGACGCAATGGTGGTTACCGCTGCACAACAAGGAAAGCTGGCAGCCTATAGCATTCACAAACAATTTACAGCAGCTAGTAGAGCACAATGATTTTTTGATACCCAAGGAAATAATTGTGTAAGCGCTTTCCTTCGCTGAAGTATATTTCTATTTAAAAGGGGTGAATTCATTTGGCTGATTTAAGTATTAATCTTGCAGGAATAAAATCTCCTAACCCATTTTGGTTAGCTTCTGCACCTCCAACTAATTCAGGGTATCAGGTACAGCGAGCCTTTGAAGCAGGGTGGGGTGGTGCCGTTTGGAAGACATTAGGTGACCCCATCTTAAATGTTTCTTCCAGGTTTGCGGCGATAAGTTTTAACGGACAACGTGTTGCTGGGTTCAATAATATCGAATTGATAACCGACCGGCCATTGGATGTTAATTTAAAGGAAATCTATGAAACGAAAAAGAGATTTCCAAACCATGCAATTATTGCATCCTTAATGATGGAGCCAAAACAAGAGAAGTGGCATGAACTGGTTAAACGTGTTGAGGATGTTGGGGTGGATGGTCTGGAATTAAACTTTGGCTGTCCGCATGGAATGGCTGAACGTGGAATGGGGTCAGCGTCTGGGCAGGTTCCCGCCTTAGTAGAACGTCAGACACATTGGGTAAAGGAAGTAGCAAAAACTCCTGTCATTGTAAAACTAACCCCAAACATTACCGATATTACAGCTACTGCTGAAGCTGCATGTAATGGCGGAGCGGATGCTATCAGTATGATTAACACCATTAATAGCTTAATGGGAGTTGACCTTGATACATGGAATACGATACCTCATGTAGCTGGCAAGGGTGCGCATGGCGGCTATTGTGGCCCTGCAGTAAAGCCAATTGCCCTAAATATGGTGGCAGAGTGCGCTCGACATGCAAATATTAATATTCCGATTTCGGGAATTGGTGGTATTTCGAACTGGCAGGACGCCGTTGAATTTATGTTAATGGGTGCAACTGGTGTGCAAATTTGTACCGCTGCCATGCATCATGGATTCCGTATTGTTGAAGATATGATTGAAGGCCTCAGTCATTATTTAGATGGCAAGGGGATTAAATCCGTTAGTGAAATCATTGGTAAATCTGTCCAGAAATATTCGGATTGGGGTAATTTAGATCTAAATTATAATATTGTCGCAAAAATCAATACCGATGTTTGTATCAATTGTAACAAGTGCCATATCGCTTGTGAGGATACCTCCCATCAGTGTATTGATAGGTTAACAGACAAAAACGGTAAGCCTTATTTGAAAGTGAGAGAAGAGGATTGTGTTGGCTGTAATCTTTGCTCTATAGTATGCCCTGTTGATGGAGCAATCGATATGGTGGAAGTACCATATGAATTGCCGCCGATGACCTGGAATGAAAGACAGTCTGCCTTGAGTCTTGCTGCAGAATGTAAGATTGATAGTCATAAATAAGAAGGGAGAAATGGTATGAAGAAATTGATAAAAAATGGAACGATTGTAACTGCCTCAGATACCTATACAGCAGAAATACTAATTGAAAACGGAAAGATTTCTCAAATTGGCAGCCAACTTTCAGCGCAGGGAGCAGAAATAATCGACGCCAATGGCTGTCTTGTTATTCCTGGAGGGATTGATCCTCACACCCATTTAGATATGCCTTTTGGAGGAACCGTGACAAAGGATGATTTTAAGACTGGAACCATAGCTGCCGCTTTTGGCGGTACAACAACGGTAATCGATTTTTGCTTAACAAACAAAGGTGAACCCTTAAAGGATGCAATCCAAACCTGGCATACTAAATCGAAAGAGAAAGCTGTTATCGATTATGGTTTCCATTTAATGATTGCGGAAATTAATGAGAATGTCTTAAATGAACTTCCTTATGTAATCAATGAAGAAGGTATTACGTCTTTTAAAGTGTTTATGGCCTACAAAAACGTGTTCCAGGCCGATGATGAAACACTATTCAGAACCCTAGTTTCAGCGAAAGAACATGGAGCTCTTGTTATGGTCCATGCTGAAAATGGAGATGTCATTGATTATTTAACGAAAAAGGCGATTACAGAAGGAAACAAAGATCCAATCTATCACGCCCTGACTAGACCGCCTGAACTAGAGGGGGAGGCTACGGGAAGAGCAGCGACATTGACCGGACTGGCAAACTCGCAATTATATGTGGTGCACGTTTCTTGCGCGGAAGCAGTGGAACAAATCGCCGAAGCACGCAGCAAGGGCTTTAATGTTTGGGGTGAAACCTGTCCGCAATATTTAGTTTTAGATCAAAGTTACTTAGAAAGACCAAATTTTGAGGGGGCAAAGTATGTTTGGTCACCTCCATTACGAGAAAGATGGAACCAAGAGGTCTTGTGGAATGCTTTAAAAAGCGGTCAACTGCAAACACTTGGATCTGACCAGTGCTCGTTTGATTTTAAAGGCCAGAAGGATTTAGGAAGAGATGACTTTACTAAAATTCCAAACGGTGGTCCGATTATTGAAGATCGACTATCGATTTTATTCTCTGAGGGGGTGAAAAAGGGGCGAATTAGTCTTAATCAGTTTGTTGATTTAACGTCTACTCGAGCGGCCAAATTATTTGGCTTATTCCCAAAAAAAGGAACGATTGCAGTGGGGGCAGACGCTGATATTGTCATCTTTGACCCACAAGTGGAAAGAGTGATTTCTGCTGAAACTCACCATATGGCAGTCGATTATAATGCTTTCGAAGGAATGAGAGTCACTGGAGAGCCTGTTTCCGTATTATCACGAGGTGAATTCGTCGTGAGAGATAAGCGATTCGTCGGCAAACCAGGTTCAGGTCAATACTTGAAGAGAGCCAAGTACAATGTGAATGCACCAGTAAACCAAATCGAAATCTTATCCATTTAACGCAGTATTATTGAGAATCTTTGTTCTCCACATTGTTGAACTACTCCTGCAATTGCTTGCCATAAAAAGCAAGCAATTGCACTTAAAAACCTCAGTTGTTGTCGGTGATTGAATTTGAATGTTTAAATTCTTGTACCTTAAACCGAAAAGGAGAGTTCATATGAAAAAAAGCCACTTAAAGTCTTCTGATCTATTACCAATACAGCAAAAAGACAGAAAAGTTACAAAACTAGGATATTCCTTTATGTGGGTCGGGATGGTTGTCGTTCTAGCTACCTTTGCGATTGGCGGTGCAGGTGTACAAAGCCTGTCTTTACCGCTTGTTATTCTTGCAACAATAATTGGCTCACTCGCAATCGGCTTTTTTATATCATTAATTGCTGATATCGGCATAGAGCACGGCTTATCTTTTCCAGTTTACATGAGAGCCCCGTTTGGGACGATTGGGACTCATATTCCTTCAATAACAAGGGGTGTTACCGCTTCAGCTTGGTTCGGAATCAATACCTATTTCGGTGCGACAGCTATGAACGGCATTTTAAATATTTTATCTGGTTTCGACAATTGGTTTGTCTGCTTTATCATTTTTGCCATTTTCCAATTGGTCAATACGGCTTTAGGGATTAAATCGATTGAACGATTTGCTGACTTAGCAGCCCCGATCATTATATTAATCTCGATATGGATGTACTCTTCATTATCTGACCAAGCACAAGCTGCGGGAAGAGATGTTTGGAGCTGGGTTGAATCCCCTGTTACCGGAGGTGCTGCGGTTACTGCATTTATGGTTGTAATATTTAGTAACATGGGCTTCTGGGCAACATTAAGTGCAGATATTCCTTCGATCTCGCGCTTCATGAAAGCCCCAGTAAACGAAAAAAACTGGTTTAAGAGAAACAAAAGTTCTCTAGTTGGAAACCTTATTGCCATGCCATTAACGCAAACTTTTATGATTATCATTGGTGCCGTCTCTTACATTGCGGTATTAAATGCTGACCCAGTGGTTGCACTTCAAGAGTCAGCCAGCGGGATAGTTCTTGCCGTTTTACTGTTGATGATCGTATTAGCACAGTGGTCAACGAATACTGCTGCGAATGTTGTTCCAGCAGCAACAATTTTCTCTAATGTAGGCGGACCGAAGTTTCCATTTTGGGCCGGTGTTATTACAGCAGGGATTGTAGGGACGGTTGTTCAACCTTGGGAGTTATTCGGGGTTATCATTCCTATACTTCTTATTGTTGGAGGAGTGTTGTCAGCGATCGTCGGTATTCTCTTTGCGGACTATTATTTAATTCGTAAAAGACGGGTAAATGTGCCGGAATTATATGAAGACTACGGCCAGTTTAGATATTCGGGCGGTGTAAATCTTGCAGGCTTTATTGCTTGGATTATTGGGGGATATATTTCCTACTTAGTCCCAGCATATGGATTTTTGGTAGGATTTTCACTTGGAGCAGCTATCTATTATTTCCTGGCTAAATTCTGGTGGTTTAAGAAGTATCTACAAGCAGAAATCGAAGATCCAAGTGATGCGAAATATTTAGGAATCTCTGTCGGTCGTGATTGGGTTATTGTAGAGGCATTCGAGCCTGTTATAGAGGAAACACCTGCAAGTCTAAAATTTGACTAATGAGAATATCTAAATGGTAGGAGGATACGATGTCGGATTATCAACAATATCTTAATGAACGTGATAAGCTTGATTTTTTCATTCAGAAAGGTTTTCGAATTCACGCTGTCCATGAACATTTAGATGGTGCTTCCGTTGAGTTTTATCATCCAGCGAGTAAAGAAAGAGAAACATTAATTATTGGCACAGCCAATGCAAGAAAGTATTTTTCTAGTTTACTTATTAAACAGAATTTAGGCATAAAGTAAGGTTAGTAGAAATAAAGGGGATCGGTGCTAATGACCCATCCTCTTTTGGAATTTGTTGATTTAAGCACTTTCATTAGGGAGGGGAATCAATGAGCGTGACAAAAAAGGATACTACGTTTCTACAAAATTTTATTAATGGGGTTTGGGTAAGTTCAAACAGTACTCAGACACTAGATGTCCCAAATCCTGCAACAAATGAATTACTCACGAAAGTTCACGTATCAACGAAGGAGGATGTAAATGAAGCTGTAGCAGCTGCAAAAGAAGCGTTTAATAAATGGAAAAAGGTTCCGGTCCCAAAAAGAGCAAGAATCCTCTTTAAATATCATAGTCTATTAACTGATAACCATAAAGAGTTGGCAAGATTGATTGTTCAGGAAAATGGTAAAGCATACAAAGAGGCATATGGAGAAGTTCAACGTGGTATTGAGTGTGTAGAATTTGCTTCAGGAGCACCTACCTTAATGATGGGTGAAACATTATCTGGAATTGCGGAAGAGATTGATTCGGAAATGTTCCGCTATCCATTAGGGGTTATTGGAGGCATCACTCCTTTTAACTTTCCAATGATGGTACCGCTTTGGATGTTTCCATTAGCCATTGCCTGCGGAAATACCTTTGTGTTAAAACCATCGGAACGGACACCGATTTTGGCTAATAGATTAGCAGAGTTGTTCTCTGAAGCGGGGGCTCCTCCTGGAGTCTTAAATGTCGTCCATGGTGCACACGATGTCGTAAATGGATTACTAGATCATGAAGATATCTCTGCCATTTCATTTGTTGGTTCTCAGCCTGTTGCAAAGTATGTTTACGAACGAGCCGCAGCGAAAGGAAAAAGGGTTCAAGCGCTATCTGGAGCGAAGAATCATCATATTGTCATGCCTGACGCCGATTTGGATAAGGCAGTCCAACACATTATATCTTCAACGTTTGGAAGCGCAGGGCAGCGCTGTATGGCATGCAGTGCGGTTGTTGTTGTTGGTGACAATGAACCATTCGTTAAGGCTTTAGCGAAAAAAGCAGATGAGTTGATCATTGGTAATGGAATGGATGACGAGGTGTTATTAACTCCTGTCATTAGAAAAGAACATCGTGACAAAGTTCTGGGTTACATTGAAAAAGGGATAGCAGAAGGTGCTGACTTAATTCGCGATGGACGCAAAGAGATGAGTGACCATCCAAAAGGGAATTTCTTAGGAGCTACCATTTTTGATCATGTTACCCCTGAAATGACCATTGCCAAGGAAGAAATATTTGCCCCAGTGTTAAGTCTGCTGCGGGCCAGCAATTTAGATGAGGGTTTGGAGTATATTCGAAAATCAAGATATGGAAATGGAGCCACGATTTATACAAATAATGCAAAAGCAATCCGACAATTCCGTGAAGAAGCAGACGCTGGTATGCTCGGAATAAATGTGGGTGTTCCAGCAACTATGGCGTTCTTCCCATTTTCAGGCTGGAAGGACTCCTTTTATGGTGATCTCCATGTTAATGGCAAAGACGGCTTAAACTTCTATACTCGTAAAAAAATGATTACATCCCGTTTTGAAGCTTAGAAAAGGAGGGACCGACATGGTTCAAACTGGTCGTCAACATGAGGAATTACTTGCACAAGATGATAAATATTTATGGCATTCGATGAAGCCCTATAATCCCCATGCCACCATTGTGGCTGCAAAGGCAGAAGGTTCTTGGATAACCGACGCCGATGGGAAGCGCTATCTGGACGCAATGGCGGGATTATGGTGTGTGAATGTAGGCTATGGCAGAACAGAGCTTGCAGAGGCAGCTTATGAACAGCTAAAGGAAATGGCTTATTTTCCATTAACTCAAAGCCATATTCCCGCAATCAAGCTAGCTGAAAAGTTAAATGAAATGCTCGGTGATGAATATGTAATTTTCTTCTCGAACAGCGGTTCAGAGGCAAATGAAACAGCCTTCAAGATTGTCCGCCAATATCACCAGCAAAGAGGGGAACATAGTCGATATAAAATACTTTCCCGTTACCGCGGTTATCATGGAAATTCATTGGGAGCATTAGCAGCAACTGGTCAAGCACAAAGAAAATATAAATATGAGCCGCTCGCTCCAGGCTTCATTCATGTTTCTCCGCCAGATTCCTATAGGGATGATATTAATGTAAGTGATCCAAAAGAACTTTCATCTGTAAAAGAAATCGACCGGACCATGACGTGGGAGCTTAGCGAAACGATAGCGGCGATGATTATGGAACCTATCATTACGGGCGGGGGAATTTTAGTTCCTCCTGAAGGTTATATGAAGGCAGCTAAAGAGGTTTGTGAAAAACATGGTGCTCTGTTAATTGTAGATGAAGTCATCTGCGGATTTGGTCGAACTGGAAAAGCTTTTGGCTTTATGAATTATGATGTTAAGCCTGACATTATCACAATGGCGAAAGGGATAACCAGTGCATACCTGCCTCTATCCGCAACGGCTGTTCGGAAAGAAATATACGAAGCGTTTAAAGGAACGGAAGAATATGATTACTTCCGTCATGTGAACACCTTTGGCGGTAATCCAGCTGCTTGTGCCTTGGCGTTAAAAAACCTAGAAATTATGGAAAAAGAAAATCTCTTTGACCGCTCGCGTGACCTTGGTAAAAAAGTGGTCAATAAATTAAGTGATCTCCTTCAGGACCATCCGTTTGTTGGTGATGTACGTGGAAAAGGTTTATTGGTGGGTATTGAATTAGTGAGGGATAAGAAGACAAAGGAACCTTTGGAGGTAACACTGGTTAATCAAGTGATTGCAAACTGTAAACAGGAAGGTTTATTAATTGGTAAAAACGGAGCTACTGTAGCTGGGTACAATAATGTACTAACCCTATCCCCGCCATTAAATATCACCCAAGAAGATATCCAGTTCATTATTAAGACAGTGAGTGAGAGCTTAAAGAAAATTATATAAGCATAAAAAGTCCTAAGTGCCAAAAACACTTAGGACTTTTTATGCGAGTTAGATTTATTTTTATGGATAAAACATGCTATAGTAAATTGACCATTTTAGGGAAAATAGCTTTTTATTTAAAGGATGAAAACGATGATGAAGACGGATTATATGAAAGAGTGGCAACAGGCACTTCAAAATGAAATACTTTTTTTAAAAAAATACGGCAGTAACAAATATAGAGTGACCAATGGCAGGCTGCTGTCAAACGATGGTATATATACTTATTATTTTGACACTGCTTTTTCGTTAAAAATACCAGTTGGATCTTCTATCACGATTGTATGGGGGGGGATAAAACAAGGAGGACGTACCCTATCATCTGAGGGGAAGGGGATTATTGTTCAATTAGAACAATCGTTAGGGGATTTAATTCCTGAAGCCTATATCTATCACGATCCATGGGAGCTTCTGGAACAGCTCATCGAACGGTTAGATGAAGTTGGCAAAAGCAAGCAGAAACGATTAAGAGTCAATCGATTAATGAACCCTTCAATGCCTGCAAAACACCCAATAGAAAAGATTAAAAGCAATGTCCATGAATTAGTTCTACGCTCAAAATACAACCCTGTTACCTTTATATGGGGACCGCCGGGCACTGGAAAAACTTATACACTTGCACGGGTTGCAGCAAATAAGTATTTTCAAGAAAAAACAGTCCTCATTCTTTCACATAGTAATCAGGCAGTAGATGTATTAATAAGTGAGATATCGGCTTTTATAAAAAAGAAAGACCGCTTTAAAGAAGGGGATGTCCTTCGCTACGGTTCTAATACTGGAGTGGGAGAGGAAAGTGATGAAGCACTTACCACCAGTCAACTCCTAAAGAAACAGGAACATAGTCTTGTTGAAGATAAAAATGTACTAATAGAAGAAAGAAAAAACTTAAAACAAGATATCTCCCGCTCCTTTAGTAAAAGGGATACGAATCAGCTGCTGGAGCTTGAGAAAAAGATTACAAGAGTGCTTGAAAAAATACGTCAAAAAGAGATAGAGTTTGTAAAAAATGCCCTTGTGGTTGGATCCACGCTTGCCAAAGCAGCAAATGACCCTGCTATATATGGGAAGGAGTTTGATGTTGTAATCGTGGATGAAGCAAGTATGGCGTATGTTCCACAGGCAGCATTCGCGGCATCGCTTGGTAAAAGAGTCATCATTTGCGGAGATTTTAAACAATTACCTCCAATCGCTTCCTCTAGAGACTCGCTCGTAACAAAATGGCTGAAAGAGGATGTGTTTCATCGAGCAGGTGTTGTCGATTGGGTTGAGGAGGGTAAGCTCCATCCGCATTTATTCTTATTGAAAGAACAGCGAAGGATGCACCCCGATATCTCTGCTTTTACCAATCAATACATTTATCATTCACTTGTAGGTGATCATCCAAGTGTAGGAAGCAGCAGGAAGCAGATTGTAGATTATGCACCTTTTCCAGGACGGGCTGCCATTCTTTTAGATACAAGTTATATGGGAGCTTTTTGTATAACTGAAAAAAGTTCTAATTCAAGGTCAAATCTATGGCAGGCTCTGATTTCTTTTCAATTGATTCACGAATCCTATCTGGGTGGAGCACGTTCCATTGGGTATGTAACTCCCTACCGGGCACAAGCAAATTTAATGGACCTTTTGCTGCAGGATTTATATGAAAAAGAACGGCAAACGGCTGATATCGTTTCTGCTACCGTTCACCGCTTTCAGGGCAGTGAAAGAGATGTTATGATTTTTGATACGGTTGATTCCAACTCCCAGGAACGGGCGGGAATGCTATTAACGGGAAAAGATAGTGAACGACTAATTAATGTAGCCATTACAAGAACTAAGGGGAAATTTATTCATGTCTGTAATATCGCTTTTATCCGTAAACATGTCTACAATCGAAAAACGATTAGACAGCTTGTTGAACACCAAGAAAAACAGCAGCAAAGTGTAAGAACAAAGGATATTGGCACGTGGATTAAAAATCAGCATTCTAATTTAAAGTGGATCCATGCACTAAAGTTAGATAAGGTGCTTAAGGACATCGAAAATGCAAGGTCTTCAATCGTCATTTCCTTACCCGTAACAATTGTTTTACCAGAGTCATGGACAAATGTTTTAGTTCGTCGGAACCCGTCTGCCAGACTTACCGTTGTTTCTGAGAAACCAATTCCAGAAATACAGCCCGACTCGTGGCAGGAGGCTTCTTGTTCCTTCCCGTTTGTCGTTATAGATGAGCAAATTCTTTGGCTCGGTTTTCAGTTAGGAAGAGGAAAAGGGTTACAGCCTCCCTTTATTGCTGCAAAATTAACTTCAGAAAAGGTATGCGATTATTTAATCGGACAGGTAGTAACAAATAACTAAAAGAACGAGAGTAATAATTTAATTTTCAAAAAACATCCTTGACAATTCTTTCATTTCTATAGATAATAAGTAAAATTACAAATTGTTAATGGTATGGGATTAGTAAACTTGGGAACGTGCTAGAGAGTGAAACCCACAGGCTGTAAGGTTTCTCACGGGAAAGAGATTGAACCTGCCCTTTTCGCACCGCTTATGCAAACATAAGCCGTTTTCCCTCGTTACGGAATCAAAGTGGATGCTTTTTAAGGCATCAATGAAGGTGGTACCGCGGAAACGATTCTTCCGTCCTTGTTTTAGGGACAGAAGAATCGTTTTTTTTATTTTTTTAAGAGGGGTAAGAGTAAGATGAAGAAACAACTTGTGGTTGTAAAAATAGGAAGCAGTTCGTTAACTACAGCTTCAGGTACGATATCTGAAGAGAAAATTCGGGACCATGTCGAAGCACTTGCCTGCATAAAAGAACAAGGGCACGATGTCATACTAATCTCATCGGGTGCTGTAGCAGCGGGCTTTGGAGCACTTGGTTATCCGACACGGCCTAAAAGTACAGCTGGAAAGCAGGCTGCTGCTGCAGTTGGTCAGGGATTATTAATGCAGCATTACCATTTGCAATTTAGGGAATTTGGTATTGTCCCAGCCCAAATTTTATTAACTAGAGAAGATTTTTATAGCCTTGAGCGGTTTCACAACCTTTACAATACAATTTCGGAGCTGCTTCAAAGGGGGGTTATACCCATTATTAATGAAAACGACTCTGTCTCAATTGAGGAATTAACCTTTGGTGATAATGATATGCTGTCTGCTCTCGTCAGTGGATTTTTACATGCGAATGCCTTAATCATTTTAACGGATGTAAACGGCCTATATAATGGAAATCCAAAAGTGGTTAAGGATGCGAAGAAATATGACTTCATTGCAAGGGTTAACGATGAACTGCTTGAAGAAGCAGGAGGCAGTGGTTCTTCCGTTGGAACAGGCGGAATGAAATCAAAGCTCTTGGCAGCCAAGAAAGCTCTTTCCTTCGGTGTTAGTGTCTTTGTTGGGAAAGGTCAGGGGAAGGAAAAGCTCTTAACTATTTTAGAGGGTAAAGGCGACGGAACTTATATTGGAGGCTCTTTTCAGACACAAATGCAAAAGAAAAAGCAATGGATTGCTTTTCATTCACATACAGCAGGCATTGTGGAGATTGATGACGGGGCAGAAGAGGCGATTATTACAAATGGGAAAAGTTTGCTGCCTGTCGGGGTTACGAAGGTAATTGGTGATTTTAATGCAATGGATGTTGTCGAGGTGCACAATCAAAGAGGTGAATTGATTGGTAAAGGACAAATCTATTATTCTGCAAAAAATTTACAAATGATTAAAGGGTTACCTGGCGAGAAAACGAAAGATTTTTCAATTAATAAACGAGCAGAAGTGATTCATCGCAATAACTGGGTCACTCTGCCAGAGGAGTGAATTTTATCATGAGTGAATTATTAGAAAAAGCAAAAAAACTAAGATCAGCTTCAAAGGCTCTTGCTATTCTCTCTACGGATGAGAAAAATGAAGCCTTAGCGAAAATGGCTGACCGATTATTGACGGAAAAGGAATTGATCCTTACTGAAAATGCAAAAGATATTCAAGCTGGAGAGGAAAATGGATTTTCTCCGTCTTTGTTGGATCGGTTATTGCTTACCGAAGAAAGAATTGAACAAATAGTAGAAGGGATTCGCCAGTTAATTAAACTCCAAGATCCAATTGGAGAAACCATAGAAGCTTGGGAGCGGCCCAATGGTTTACAGATTCATACCGTTCGTGTTCCGCTCGGTGTCATCGGAATGGTGTATGAAGCTCGTCCGAATGTAACAGTTGACGCAGGCAGTCTATGTCTTAAAGCCGGAAATGCTGTCCTGTTACGAGGAAGCACTTCTGCCCTGAATTCCAATAAGGCTCTGGTAAAAGTAATGCGTGCTGCTCTTGCTGAAAGTAAAATACCGGCAGATGCGGTACAGCTCCTTGAGGATACGAGCAGGGAAACGGCTTCGCAAATGTTTAAACTAAACCAATATCTTGATGTGCTGATTCCTCGAGGCGGCGCAGGTTTGATTCAATCTGTTATTCAAAATGCAACCGTACCTGTTCTTGAAACAGGTGTTGGAAATTGTCACATATTTATCGATGAAACTGCACAAAAACAAATGGCAATTGATATTACGATTAATGCAAAATTGCATCGTCCATCTGTATGTAATGCAGCTGAAACCCTTGTCCTACATGAGAATTGGCCATATATATCCGAGATGGTTCATTCCTTAAAAGAAAAAGGCGTGGAGCTTAGAGGCGATGAAGAGCTTGTTGCACAATATCCATTTATAAACATAGCTGTTGAAGAGGACTGGCAGAATGAATTCTTAGCACCCATACTAGCCGTAAAAGTAGTTAAAGGTGTGAAGGAAGCCATCCAACATATTGACGGGTACGGTACAAAGCATTCGGAAGCGATCATAAGTGAGAACGATGAAAATGTACGATTATTCTTCCAGGCGATCGACGCAGCCGTGGTTTATCATAACGCTTCCACCCGTTTTACTGATGGGGAACAATTTGGCTATGGAGCTGAAATTGGCATTAGTACACAAAAATTGCATGCACGCGGGCCAATGGGGTTAAGAGCTATTACTACTACAAAAGCAATCGTGCAGGGGACAGGTCAAATTCGTTCATAATAAGTAATAGAGAACAAGGCAGATACTTGTTCTCTATTTTTTTTCAATTATTGATTGATTTCTGATATAATAACATAGGAACATACATTCTTATTCGGAGAAGGTGAGATTCTTGATTAATACCATTCAAATTGCGGTTAGAACGCTCGTGGAACATGTTTATAGCAGTGGCAGTATTGATTCCAGGTTCAGATCACAGTCCACGATGCTAGATGGAACAAGAATTCACCAAAAAATCCAACGTACATATCAAGAAACTGATCAAAAGGAAGTTTATCTTCGGGCTGAACTACCCTTAAAAGATCTTGTATTTACAATTGATGGAAGATTTGATGGTTTATTATTGCGTGATGGAGCGGTAATAATTGATGAGATTAAATCTACCTCTCAGCCGTTGGAACACCTTGGGCAAGAGGGTCTCCCCGTTCATTGGGCACAAGTAAAAATGTACGCTTATATATATGCCAAGGATCATCAGTTACAGGAAATCTTCGTTCAGCTCACCTATGTGCAGGTTGAAAGTGATGAGAAAAGATATTTAAAAAAGAGTTTTACAATTGAGGAATTAGATGTGTTTGTTCATGAGGTAGTCGAGAATTATTATCCTTATGCAAAATTACTTCATGATCACCGAAAAGCGCGGAATGAAAGTAGTAAACAACTCGTTTTCCCATTTGAATCATACCGAGCTGGACAACGGAAACTCGCGGGTGGTGTTTATAAGACAATATTAGAAGAAAAAAGTTTGTTTGTAAAAGCACCAACTGGGATTGGCAAAACGATTTCAACCTTTTTTCCTGCTGTAAAAGCTATGGGAGAGGGGCTTTTAAATCGTATTTTTTATCTCACCGCTAAGACTATTACGCGGACAACCGCAGAAGAGGCTGTAGAACGAATGCGATCTTGCGGGCTATGTATGAAATCCGTTACGATTACGGCGAAGGACAAGGTTTGTTTTAAGGATGAGACCAAATGTCAGAAAGATTATTGTGAGTTTGCTGATGGTTATTATGATCGAATCAATAAAGCTGTATTAGATATGGTTTCAAATGAAAACCTTATGAATCGTGAAGTAATCGAGAAATACGCTCGTAAACATACCCTTTGTCCTTTTGAATTCTCGATTGATCTTGCTTATGCAGTTGACGCTGTCATTTGTGATTATAATTATATTTTTGATCCTCGCGTTTCGTTAAAACGTTTGTTTGAGGATCAGAAGAAGTCAACACTCTTATTAGTTGATGAAGCTCATAATCTGGTTGATCGCGGAAGAGAAATGTTCTCTGCTTCCATAAACAAGGATACGTTTCTTCAATTAAAGAAGGAATTTAAACCTGTCAATAAAGTTATATCTGATTCTGCTTCTCAAATAAATGCTTGGTTTATCTCTTTAAAAAAGAATCATGGCGAGCAGAGTGAATTTACTTTGGAACAGTTGGATGAAGAACTGGTGGAGTTGTTAACCCAATTTCATGAAGGTGCTGAGCTGTATCTACAAAAAGAGAATGCTCCAAACCTATTGGAAATGTACTTTCAAGTCAATGCTTTTTTGAAAATAGTTGAACTACTTGATGATCATTATGTGATTTATGGAGAGAAAAATAAAAACGATGTAAAACTAAAATTGTTCTGTATCGATCCATCCAAATTATTGCAGAAAATGGGAAAAAACTATCGTTCAAAAGTCTTTTTTTCTGCCACGCTATCTCCGTTATCTTATTATCAGGATATACTTGGCGGGCAAGTGGACGATTATTCACTGTCGATTCCTTCACCTTTTAAAGAAGAACAGACAGATATTTTTATTAAGCCGCTTTCGACTAGATATCGTGACCGAGAGAGAACAAAAGAGCCAATTGCATCTATGATTCATTCCTTAGTTCAAAATCGACCGGGTAATTATTTAGTCTTTTTTCCGTCCTATCAATATTTGCTTGCGGTATATGAACAGTTTGTAACAGAATTTCCGGGAATCAATACCTTACTTCAGGGTTCGGGAATGTCTGAGCAGGAAAGAGAAGCATTCTTAGCAGAGTTCAAACCAAATCAAACAAAGACACTGGTTGGATTTGCCGTACTTGGCGGAGTTTTTTCAGAAGGTGTCGATTTAAAAGGTGACCGGTTAAATGGCGTGGTGGTGATCGGTGTAGGTCTTCCACAGTTGTGCTATGAACGTAATCTTATCAAGGACCATTTTAATCAAAAGGAAAAAAGCGGTTATGATTATGCCTATGTATTTCCTGGAATGAACAAGGTATTACAGGCGGGTGGACGGTTAATCCGCTCTGAAGAAGACCGTGGGACGATTGTGCTGGTAGACGACCGGTTTTTACATAGACACTATCAAGACATACTCCCACAAGAGTGGCGGAGTTTTACGGTCATATAGGTGCATTTTTATCTATTCGGATGAAAGTTTGACTATTTACTCTAAATCAACTAAAATTAGACTATATAATCTAATTTTTGGAATGAAGGAGTAAGCTAATGAATCATCCTATTTCCATTTTTATACTAGATGTAAGTAACTCTTCATCCGTTGAAATGGGAGAAGAATTGACGAACTATCTAGATGAGATGGTAAACTCGATTAATGTTTGGACGAAGGAGTTCGGTCATTGCAAGGTAAAACACCGTGCGGGCGATGAGATTATTTTTGCCGGCTATGGCTATTCGACAGCATATATTATCGCTTTTTTTATCTGCAGGGTTTGGAAGTATCGTGACCATACCCCTTATTTTGGTTTGTCCTTTGGCGATAGTGATAAAAAGTTAGAAGAAGTCGATATTGAGAAGTGGATCCACCCGTTAATCAAGCAAGCAAGATATGCGAACGATTTATTAAAACAGGAGCCAGTTAGACCACTATTTAAATTTGAACTTGATCAATTTTATCAAGATATTTCACAATTTCCATATAACCAGTTTCGGAATGAGTTTGAGGTTTTAATCAATTCATTATTACGTTTACAAATGACCATGTTAGAAGAGCAAACTCCGATTCAGGAACAGGTTTTTAGCTATTACCTTATTTTGCAGCAGCAAAAAATGGTAGCAAAGCTGCTTGAAAAAACAGCACCGACCATTTCCAGTCATTATAAAAAAGGAAAATCTGAAGAAATCATAAAGGTTTTTACCGAGTTAGTCACCATTCTAGATTCACTGCAGGAAAAATCGTATAACGATAATCAAGGGAAGGTAAAAAGTGAATCATTAATGGTATCAATTCGACATCAGTTGAAATTAAATTATATTAAGAAATGATCGATAGAGAGGAGTTTCCATGCTATTATTATCCCTCGTTCTGGCCCATCTCATAGCTGACTTTTATTTGCAGACCGATAAAATGGTCGTAGATAAGATGAAAAATATTACGAAGCATATCGGCCACCATTTTCTTGTTAATATACTTGTGCTTACTGTTTTTTACCTTTTTTTATCTGAAGAAGTGAGTATTGTAACGAGTCTTATTTTTCCGTTGCTTTTTATTGTGAGCAGCCATTTTATTATCGATATCCTTAAAATCAGACTTCTCGATACCTTAAAAATAAGCAGTGAAGAGAACGTAAAAAGAGCTAGTTTCTTCACGATTGATCAGCTGTTACACCTTGGAATAATCCTACTTGCTGGACAATTCTTTTTAGGAGTTAAACTTGCAGGGATCCATGAATTTTTCCTAAACGGGAAAGAATTAGGAACCATAAACTCGGTATTATTCATTCTTATTGTTCTGATTCTTGCCACTAGTGTTAGTGGGCACATGATAAAAATTTTATTAGGCTCACTGCCAAATCAGCTTTTAACATTTGAAGGAAAATATACATTTAAAAATGAACGGCAAGAGGCTCAATATGCCATGAACCATAAGGGCAATAGAGCTTTGACAGAGGAATATAACTATACCATTTTTAGCAAACACGATCTCTCCCGGGGAAAATTAATTGGGTATATTGAGAGATTACTAGTTATATTGTTAACCTTCTACAGTGCTTATCCAGCGATTGGATTTATCGTTGCGGCAAAGTCGATTGCCCGTTTCAAACAAATGGATGACCGGAACTGGGCAGAGTATTTTCTTTTGGGGACGCTGACATCGATGTTTTTAGGAATTACACTGGGAATACTCCTAAGGGAAGTATTGACCTAAAATTTATATTTTTAGCTGCCTAAAGTAGGCAGCTAATTTTTTTTTTTCGAAAATTGACACAAGTTGTATGTTTTAGCATATAATTAAGAAAAAGTTGCACGAAGGAAAAACTTTAATAAAGGGGAAAGAGATATGAGCGAACCAAAAACAGTAAAACTTGTGGATGGTGAAAAGGGAAATTTGATTCAAATCACTTCTTTAAATCTGGACGGTGTAATGAGAAGGAGATTATTAGATTTAGGCTTTGTAACTGGGGCGATTGTCGAGGTCATTAGAAAAAGCCCTTTAGGAGATCCAATTGCTTATCGAGTTAGTCAAACGACCATTGCTTTAAGAAAAGAGGAAAGTTCTCGTATAGAAGGGGTGTTGATGACAGATGGGGAATAGTTATCGTGTGGCCTTGGCGGGAAATCCGAATACCGGAAAAAGTACTTTATTTAATGCCTTAACGGGCTTAAGACAACATACAGGGAACTGGGCTGGGAAGACTGTTTCGCTCGCACAAGGGAATGTTCAATATAAAGATAAAATGTTTAATTTGATTGATCTTCCAGGTACCTATTCGCTTTTTTCCAATTCAAGTGATGAAGAGGTAGCACGAAACTATATTGTTTTCGAGAAACCTGATGTTACTGTAGTTGTACTGGATGCAACTTCATTAGAGCGAAATTTTAATTTGGCCTTACAGGTATTGGAAATGACAAAAAATGTAATCATCTGTATTAACTTAATCGATGTGGCAGAACAACAAGGGATTTCCATTAATGAGCGGATTTTAACAAATCGATTAGGCGTTCCGGTCATTAAAATATCGGCGCGAAACAAAAAAGGGTTCCCTATGCTGCTTGATACCATCGATCGTATCGTGACCGGGGCAATCGAATGTCAACCGGTTCAAACAACCTACGCCGATGAAATTGAAGACAAAATAAAGAAAATTGAACCAAAAGTTTCTGAACTTATTGGTAATCAGATGTCCGCCCGCTGGGTTTCGTTAAGGCTGTTGGATGGTGACGAAAAACTACTGAATGAGATTAACCAGCGCTATGGACAAAAGGAGAGAGCAGAATGAGTATTCAACAGCTTTATACAGAAGCACAGCAGCTTTCAACAGCCAAGCTGAGGGATGATATTGTTCAACAGCTCTATGAACGAAGTCATCGCCTTTGTTCAGAAGGTATTAAATATACAAAGTCGAAAAGAGACACAAGGACCGAAAAGCTGGATGCGATATTTACTTCGCCGATTTTTGGATTTCCGATTATGCTTTCGATGTTGGGAGTATTGTTTTATTTGACGATTGCTGGAGCAAATATTCCGTCATCGATGTTAGCAGAGTTCTTTGGTTCGATGGAGAAATACTTAACTGCATTTTTTACTTTTATTAAAGCACCTGACTGGGTACATGGGGTTCTTGTTCTCGGTTTATACCGCGGTACAACGTGGGTTATTAGCGTCATGCTTCCTCCAATGGCAATTTTTTTTCCAACCTTTGCACTCTTAGAGAACTATGGATACCTCCCGCGTGTTGCTTTTAATATGGACCGCCTGTTTAAAAGAGTAGGTGCTCACGGTAAGCAATCCTTAACGATGGCTATGGGTTTTGGCTGCAATGCCGCTGCGGTGATTTCGACAAGGATTATCGAGTCACCTAGAGAACGAATGCTTGCGATATTGACCAATAATTTTGTGCCATGTAATGGGCGTTGGGGAACGTTAATTGTATTAGCCTCATTATTTATGGCTGCAAATTTTACAGGCGGACTTAAATCACTCGTCACAACCGGAGTGATTGTCGGGATCGTCATGTTTGGTATTATTGTTACCTTCTTTGTCTCCTGGGTCTTATCAAAGACTGCATTAAAAGGAATTCCAACACACTACACGTTAGAACTTCCGCCATACAGGAAACCTAAAATTTTTGACACTGTTGTTCGCTCATCCTTAACAAGATCCTGGTCGGTGTTAATGCGTGCGGTGAAAGTTGCAGCACCGGCGGCGATTTTAACATGGGTGTTTGCTAACATTTTTATTGGTGATACCAGTATTCTGATGTATGCAGTTGAGTTCTTAGATCCATTTGGAAAACTACTAGGTCTCGATGGTTATATTATGATGGCGTTTATTTTAGGCTTGCCAGCGAATGAAATTGTTCTTCCCATTCTGTTAATGGGGTATCTCTCAACAGGATCGTTAACAGAGGTGGATAGCTTGGTCGATTTAAAGCAAATCTTTCTCGATCATGGCTGGACGTGGCTCACAGCCCTAAACATGATGTTATTTTCACTGCTTCATTATCCGTGCGGAACAACGCTTCTAAATATTTATAAAGAAACAAAAAGTAAGAAATGGACCTTCCTGGCCTTTTTAATTCCAACGGTAATTGCGATTCTTGTTCCACTTATTATTACTCAAACTGTTAGATTTTTTGGATGGTTGTAAGGGTTTTGGTTTTCGGGTGCTTACTTATTAAGAATTGACGACGTATGAATTGGCATACGTCTTTTTTTATTTATAAAGTTTCTCTGTTGGGGGACCAGGGTATATAAATACCTGAGCCGATAAATAGACGGAAAAATTCCGCTTATTTCGTAATTATTATTAAAATAGGCTTAAATACACGGAGAGATTCCGCCAATTGGCTCGTAAAAATCGAAAATGGGTGATATTGCTTTGCGTAGACGGAATATCTCCACTTAAATCCCCCGAAACGAGGTGCATCCTGCATTTAACCGGAAAACTTCCGCTTATTATTTTACTTTACATGCTACTCAATAAGGACAAGACATCATATTAAAACAGGAGTAAGTTTTATCATAAAAATCCAAGAGAATCTCATTTTATAAAATGGAACCCTTTAAAAGTGGTGTCTTTTTTGTTGGTTTGCTTTTTCTATGTCATAATAAACAAGAAGGAGGAGGGAACCATCATGCGTTTAACAGGTAAGAAGGTAATAAGTCTTGTCCATCATGATTTTGAAGATCTTGAATTATGGTATCCTATTCTTAGATTAAGAGAAGAAGGAGCCGTTGTTCACTTAGCAGGTGAGAAGGCGGAGGATGAGTACATAGGAAAATATGGTGTGCCGGCTAAATCGGATTACGCTTTTAGTGATATTAAAGGGGAGGATTATGATGCCATCTTGGTGCCAGGAGGCTGGGCGCCAGATAAGATTCGCCGCTTTCCTGAAGTACTTTCACTGCTTCAACATTTCGAAGAAAACCAAAAGCCGATTGGACAAATCTGCCATGCTGGCTGGGTTTTAATTTCTGCAAAAATTTTGCAGGGTAAAAAGGTAACAAGTACTCCTGGTATTAAGGATGATATGGAGAATGCTGGTGCAACTTGGTATGATGAACCGGTTGTGGTTGATGGAAACTTAGTTTCAAGCAGACGCCCGCCAGATTTACCGGATTATATGCGAGAATTTATTAAAGTCATCGAGCAAAAATAAGTTATTTTTAAGGATTATTTCCAGATGTTTTAGAGATACTGATGGAATGAAATATTTATTCTAAATAAGAGGGAGAATACAACATGGCTAATATTGAAGTAGGCGAGGTTTTTACAATCAGTGATGAAACAGAGCAAGAACAGGAAGTGGAAGTACTTGCTTCAATCAATATAGAAGGTACTAATTATGTGGCAGTAGGATTCGTTGAAGATATTCAAGAAGAAACAGAAGAGGACATTGATATTTTCTTCTTAAAAGTGGACGAGGATGGAGATTTAACAGCGATCGAGAGTGATGAGGAATTTGATAAAGTTTCTGCTGCTTTTGATGAGATTATGGATGAGGAAGAAGAGTAGAGTTAAAAAAGCTGGCAGATGCCAGCTTTTTTTAAGCAATTATTCAATTACCTGGCTTCCACTAGGTATCCCATTAAGAAAAAAGAAAACTTCTAACTTTCCATCACTGGTAAAAAAGGGAACTGCAACACCTATAGTACCAGCATTAATAACCACTGGACTATCTGGATCTTTGGGATTAGAATGTATGTCCTTAATAAATTTGGTAACTTCTGCTTTACTTATTCCATTCCATTTATAGCCGCTGTCTAAGTTATTTGATTTTAATGTCTTAAACTCGTCACTTGCTAAAAATTCTGCAACAATTTTGTTCTTTTCGGCACCATCTAGAACTGTAAAGGAATTACATAAACAATCTTCCTCACCCTCGTGTGCAAAAGCTACATTTCCCGGACCAACAAACATCAAGAAAACAATCAAACTAGTAAAAAGTATTGTTAAAATCTTTTTCATTTATTTTCCTCCTTTTTATGTACTACTTATATATTCCTCTATTTCTCGACAATTTCCTGCAAATTTTATGAAAAGTTTCTGACAATTTTACCAGTTCTTATTGCTCATTCTTAATGTTTAGTTTTTTCATTCGATACTGAAGGCTTTGGCGGCTTAATCCTAGTACGTCAGCAGTTCTAGAAATGTTGTAATCATTATTTTTCCAGACATGTTCTATATAAGACTTTTCAAAGTATTCCATTTGATCCTTCAGTGACGCTATCCTATCTGTCCCTTCTTTTAAAAACATATCTACGGTGACGGAAGGAGTGTTTCTTTCTTTTACATGCAATTTACTCCGGTATTGATAGGGTAGATGCGAGTACCCAATGATTTCTTCATCATCCATCATAATGTTCATAGCCGCTTCAATCAGGTGTTCTAGTTCACGAACATTTCCATGCCAATCATACTCAGAAAATGAAGCTATCACCTCCTCTGATAAACCTTTTACATTCATTTGAAAGTGATCGTTGTACTTCTTAATAAAGAGCTGGGCAAGCAGCGGGATATCCTCTTTACGTTCTCTTAAAGGGGGAATGAAGACAGTAACGACTCCAAGACGATAATACAAGTCTTTACGCATATGATTGTTGGTTACCGCATCAATTGGATCTTCGTTAATATTTGCGATTACCCGGACATCAACGGGAGTATCCTTTGTATCCCCAACCCGTCGGATCGTTTTTTCTTGAAGTACACGAAGTAGTTTAGCCTGAAGATTTAGGTTAAGAGAATTAATCTCATCCAGTAACAACGTTCCGCCATTAGCCTGTTCAAATAATCCTGGCTGGTCGATGGCCCCGGTAAATGCACCGCGCTTTGTTCCAAATAGCAAACTTTCTATTAAGTTATCAGGCAATGCCGCACAGTTTTGAGAAATGAAAGGACCTGAAAATCGATTGCTGGCATTATGAATGCTTTGGGCAAACAGCTCTTTTCCAGTTCCCGTTTCTCCTACGATTAAGACGTAAGAAGAGGTCCGTGCTGCACGCTTTGCGCCCTCAATCACTTCCTTTATCGCTGTACTGTTTCCAGTAATACTATCAAAAGTGTATCTAGTGGAACCTTTACGTGTGATATTTCCTTTTATTAAACGTTCAAGCTTTGTGACATCATTGGCGATTTCAACTGCACCCAACAGTTCTTCGTTTTCGTAAATTGGAATGGTATTGTTGTTGGTGGTAATTTCTCGGCCTTTGTTATTAAAATAGGTTTGTTTAACGTTCTTTGTCTCTTTTTTATCTTGGAGCGCTTTTACAAGTGTACTAGATTGATCTTCTTTAAACATAAAGACATCTAGGAGATTTTTATTCATTACATCTTGGATATCCATTGATTCAATTTGGGCCATTTTATGATTATAGATAACCGTATTTCCCGAGGCATCTACTGCGTGGACCCCAACATCGACTTCGTCTAGAATCCTTTTATACATCGAGTTAAGAAACTGTAAATATTCGATGGTCATTTTTGTATTTTCCATGAGAGCAGTCCCCTTATTGTTTATGTTTCTATTAAAACAGAAAATACAAAACAGCGCAAAATAATTTTGCGCTTCAAGAAAATAAATATTTTGGCGCAAAAATATTTTGCAGTTAATAATATAAATCCCTTAGTAATATAGCATTTTATGTTTGGCACGATACTTGCATTATTATATTGTGTACAAACCACAAGGGGGATAAAAGAATGAAACCGTATACGCATGAACCATTTACTAATTTTACAGAAGAAGCAAATAAACAAGCATTTCAACAAGCTCTTTCATATGTTCAATCCCAGCTAGGAAAGGAATATCCCGTTGTGATTGGCGGGGAATCCATTACTACCGATAAAAAGATTCAATCTATTAATCCAGCAAATAAAGAAGAAGTCATCGGAAGTGTGTTCATGGCAGACCAAGAACTTGCTGAAAAGGCCATGCAAACGGCATTAACTGCATTTGAATCTTGGAAGAAGTGGAAGCCTGAACACCGTGCTAATATCCTATTCCGTGCAGCAGCGATGTTGCGCCGCCGTAAACATGAATTTTCTGCTTACCTTGTAAAAGAAGCTGGAAAGCCATGGAAGGAAGCAGACGCGGATACGGCTGAAGCAATTGATTTTATTGAATATTATGGTCGTCAAATGCTGCGTATTAAAGAAGGTTTTCCCGTTCAAAGCCGCGATGGTGAATACAATCAATATCACTACATTCCACTTGGAGTAGGGATTATTATTTCTCCATTTAACTTCCCATTGGCGATTATGGCTGGAACAACGGTTGCAGCAATTGTCTCTGGTAATACGGTGCTTTTAAAGCCTGCAAACTCAACACCAATTGTGGCTGCAAAGTTTGTAGAGCTAATGCATGAGGCTGGTCTGCCAAATGGTGTATTAAACTTTGTACCAGGCAGCGGGGCGCAGATTGGAGATTATCTTGTTGATCATCCAAAAACTCGTTTCGTATCCTTCACTGGCTCTCGTGAAGTAGGGTGCAGAATCAATGAACGAGCGGCAAAAGTTCACCCAGGACAAATTTGGATCAAACGCGTTATCGCTGAAATGGGCGGAAAGGATACAGTTGTTGTCGATAATGATGCTGACTTAGATTTGGCTGCAGCAAGTATCGTTTATTCAGCTTTTGGTTTCTCTGGTCAAAAATGTTCTGCTGGCTCTCGTACAGTTGTTCATCAGGATGTTTATGATGAAGTGCTTGAAAAAGCTGTGGCTTTAACCAAAACACTGACACTTGGTAACCCAGAAGATTTATCTAATTACATGGGTCCAGTGATTGATGAAAAATCTTTTAAGAAAATCATGAGTTATATCGAAGTGGGTAAACAAGAGGGAAGATTAATGACTGGCGGAGAAGGCGATGACTCACAGGGTTACTTTATCCAGCCAACAATCTTTGCTGATATAAATGAAAATGCGCGACTTATGCAAGAGGAGATTTTTGGACCAGTTCTGGCTTTCTCCAAAGCTCGTGATTTTGACCATATGATGAAAATCGCTAACAACACAGATTACGGTCTAACAGGAGCTTTAATTTCAAACAACCGCGAGCATATTGAACGTGCACGTGAAGAATTCCACGTAGGAAATCTATATTTTAACCGCGTGTGTACAGGTGCAATAGTTGGTTATCAGCCATTTGGAGGATTCAACATGTCAGGAACAGATTCAAAAGCAGGCGGTCCCGAGTATTTACTGCTTCACATGCAAGCTAAAACAACTTCCGAAACGCTATAAGGAGGAAATAAAATGAATACTACTACAAATAAAACAACTGAAATTATCGAAAAAACACAAAAGTTTGGTGCCAACAATTACCATCCACTGCCAATCGTGGTTTCGAAAGCAGAGGGAGTATGGGTGGAAAATCCAGAAGGAAACCGCTACATGGATATGCTGAGTGCTTATTCGGCGGTAAATCAAGGACATCGTCATCCTAAAATCATTCAAGCTTTAAAAGATCAAGCAGACAAAGTAACGTTAACTTCACGTGCCTTTCATAATGACCAGCTTGGTCCGTGGTATGAGAAAATTTGTAAATTAACCAATAAAGAAATGGCACTTCCTATGAATACAGGTGCTGAAGCGGTAGAAACAGCTATTAAAGCAGCACGCCGCTGGGGCTATGATGTAAAAGGAATCGCAGAGAATCAAGCTGAAATTATTGCTTGTACAGGTAACTTTCATGGCAGGACAATGGGTGCTGTATCTTTATCCTCTGACCCTGAATATAAGCGAGGATTTGGTCCAATGCTTCCGGGCATTAAGCTTATCCCATATGGAGATATTGAAGCATTAAAAGCAGCTATCACTTCTAATACAGCAGCATTCTTAATTGAACCAATTCAAGGTGAAGCAGGAATTATTCTGCCGCCTGAAGGATTCTTAAAAGCAGCAGCTGATCTTTGTAAAGAAAACAATGTATTATTTATTGCCGATGAAATTCAAGTTGGTTTAGCACGTACAGGAAAAATGTTCGCTACGGAATGGGAAGAAGTGAACCCAGACATGTTAATTTTAGGAAAAGCATTAGGCGGCGGAGTATTCCCTATTTCATGTGTGGTTGCAAACTCAGATGTATTAGGTGTATTTAACCCAGGTTCACATGGTTCCACTTTCGGAGGAAATCCCCTTGCTTGTGCGGTGTCAATTGCAGCCCTACAAGTAATTGAGGAAGAAAAATTAGCAGAACGATCACTTGAATTAGGACAGTATTTCTTAGAACAATTAAAAACAATCAATAATCCTGTAATTAAAGATATAAGAGGCAGAGGTTTATTTATTGGTGTGGAACTTACGGAAGAAGCAAGACCTTACTGTGAGCAATTAAAGGAAGAGGGGTTATTATGTAAAGAAACACATGATACCGTTATTCGTTTTGCTCCACCGCTGGTAATCACTAAGGAAGAAATCGATTGGGCATTTGAGAAGATTACGAAAGTTTTTGCTTAAATAGTAATTTCATATTCCACTAAACTAAGAGGTGTCTAGCCATGTCTGTTAAGACAGTGATAAATGAAATGTCAAAAGAATCGCAAAAGGAAAAAGAATCTTTAAACTTATACTATGCAACACAAACCGTTATACAGGAAGCGCTAACTAAGTTAGGCTATAATACCCAAATGTACGAGCTCTTAAAAGAACCTATTCGTTTATTAACGGTGCGGATTCCAGTACGCATGGATGATGGTACGGTAAAAGTTTTTACCGGGTACCGTTCACAGCATAACGATGCAGTTGGTCCAACAAAGGGCGGTGTTCGCTTCCATCCAGATGTAGATGAAGCCGAGGTAAAAGCCTTATCGATATGGATGAGTTTAAAGTGTGGAATTACGAACCTTCCTTATGGCGGTGGAAAAGGCGGTATTATCTGTGACCCAAGAAAAATGTCTTTCAGAGAACTAGAGAGATTAAGCCGCGGCTATGTTCGTGCTATTAGTCAGATTGTTGGGCCAACAAAAGATATCCCTGCTCCGGATGTTTATACCAACTCACAGATTATGGCTTGGATGATGGATGAGTACAGCCGTTTGCGTGAGTTTGACTCGCCAGGATTCATCACTGGAAAACCTCTTGTATTAGGCGGATCACATGGACGTGAAACAGCAACGGCACGTGGTGTTACCATTTGTATTAATGAAGCTGTTAAAAAAATAGGAAAAGAGCTATTAGGTGCTCGTGTGGTGATCCAAGGTTTTGGAAACGCAGGCAGCTACCTAGCTAAATTTATGCATGACGCGGGTGCGAAAGTAGTTGCTGTTTCCGATGTATATGGCGGAGTTTATGATCCTGATGGACTGGATATCAATTATTTACTTGATAGAAGAGATAGCTTCGGTACATTTTCACAGCTTTTTAATGATACAATCAGCAATAAAGAATTACTTGAATTAGACTGTGATATCTTAGTACCTGCAGCGATCTCGAACCAAATTACCGAAGAGAATGCTGCTAATATTAAAGCAAGTATAGTCGTAGAAGCGGCAAACGGACCAACGACTCTTGAAGCTACAAAAATCTTAACAGAACGTGAAATCCTTCTTGTCCCTGATATTCTTGCGAGTGCAGGCGGTGTAACCGTTTCTTACTTTGAGTGGGTGCAAAACAATCAAGGTTACTATTGGACTGAAGAAGAAGTAATGGAAAAGCTTGAGAAGGTAATGGTTAGTTCTTTTGACACCATTTATCAATTGGCCCAGAACCATCAAGTTGATATGCGTTTAGCGGCTTATATGATTGGAATTAAAAAAGTTGCAGAAGCCTCTCAATTCAGAGGATGGGTTTAATAGGTACACTATAAAAAGTACTCTTTCCTTATTGAAGGAAGGGGTATTTTTTTTGAACTAGTAAAAATTATTTTACCGGAAGTAAAATAATTTTTACTAGTTTTTTAAATGAGGCAAATCATACGTTGATAATCAATAGGGTTCTGAAGATTTTGAAAATTGGCATAAGAATTGCACTACTATAATTGAAGAAATAGAGGGGAGTAGGAAGATGATAGAACTAAAAAAAGTGGTTAAATCCTTTGGAGGGTTAACCGTTTTAAAAGGAGTAGATTTAACGGTTAGTGAGAAAGAAGTGGTGGTTTTAATTGGGGCAAGCGGCTCAGGGAAAAGTACTTTGCTTCGGTGCATTAATTTTTTAGAAATATTAGACCAAGGGGAAGTTCAAATTAATGGGGAACAAATTAACCCAGCTAAAACAGACTTAAATAAAATACGTGAAGAGGTTGGAATGGTATTTCAACACTTCAATTTGTTCCCTCATAATACGGTTCTAGAAAATATCATAGAAGCACCCGTCTATGTAAAAAAGATGAAAAGTGATGAAGCAAAGGAGTATGCCAATATATTACTCGAAAAAGTAGGATTAAGAGATAAGGCGGATAACTATCCTGATAGTTTGTCTGGAGGACAAAAGCAAAGGGTAGCGATTGCTCGGGCTCTCGCCATGGAGCCTAAGATTATGTTATTTGACGAACCTACATCAGCACTCGACCCTGAATTAGTGGGTGAAGTCCTTCAGGTAATGAAGCAGCTGGCCAATGATGGTATGACAATGGTTGTTGTTACACATGAGATGGGTTTTGCACGGGAAGTGGCAGACCGAGTTGCCTTCATGCATGACGGGCAGATATTAGAGCAAGAGCATCCTAAGAATTTCTTTGATAATCCACAGAATGATCGAACAAAACAGTTTTTAAGTAGAATCTTATAAAAATAAACTTGGGGGTATTTACATGAAACAGAAAACGATGAACCGTTATTTAGCAGCCGTTTTATTAGTTATCATCGCTCTTGCCGGTTGCAGTTCTAAAAAAGAAGAAGCAACCAGCGAACCAAAACAAGAAGAGTTTGTTTATGCGATGAGTGGCTTATTTAAGCCTTTCAATTATAAAGAAGATGATAAACTTACAGGTTTTGACGTGGAAATTGGTGAAGCCTTAGCAGAAAAAATGGACATGAAACCAAATGCTATTACATTTCCATTCGAGACAATCATTCAAGGGTTAAGAGATGAAAAGTTTGACGCAATACTTGGAAGTATGACGGTAACGGAAGAACGTCAAAAGGCTGTTGATTTTACAAATCCATACTACAAATCAGGTTCACGTATCTTTGTTAACACTGATAATACTGAAATTAAGTCGAAAGAGGATTTAAAGGGTAAAAAAATTGGGGTAACTCCTGCAACGATTTATGAAAAGCTAGCAAAAGAATTAACAGAAGAAGCTAATGTCATGGCTTATTCCCAAGGAGATATGACTGCATTAATGGATTTAGCTACTGGTCGGGTTGACGCCGTAATCGTTGACGATATTTTTGGAAAAGTAGCGGTTACGCAAGGAAACTTAAAAATTAAACCGATAGATAAACTGCTGCAAGTCGATAATCAAGCCATTGCGATAAACAAAAAAGACAAAGAATTAACAGTAAAAATAAACAAGGCATTAGAAGAAATTATTGCCGACGGAACCTACGCAGAAATCAGTAAAAAATGGTTTGGTTATGATCTAATGGAAACTGAAAATTAAAAATGACCTGCTTAAATTTTTCGACTGGATGTGGTTCAGATGCTAGAAATCTTTCAATCAAACTATAATGCATTATTTGAAGCATTATTAATTACAATAAAGGTGACGATTAGTTCACTTTTATTAGGAAGTATCATTGGTCTTGTATTTGCATTTTTTAGTATTTCCCATATTAAACTCTTAAACTATATCGCACAAGGATATCTCATTCTTGTGCGAGGAACACCTATGATTGTACAAATTTGCATACTTTATTTTGGGATCTCCTCGATTGTAACACTTCCCCAATTTTGGGCAGGAGTCATTGCTTTAGCAGTGCACAATGGAGCGTATATCTCTGAAATTTTCCGTGGGTCTATACAATCGATTGATAAAGGGCAAATGGAAGCAGCACGTTCACTAGGTATGAACTACAAACTGGCATTGAGAAGAATTATCCTCCCACAGGCATTCAAAAGAGCCATTCCTGCACTTGGAAATCAATTTATACTATTGCTAAAAGAATCAGCACTTGTAGCATATATTGGAATGACTGATTTGTGGGGAGCAACCATGTCCATCGCGGGTTCTAACTTCCGCCCGCTAGAAACGTATATTGTGACAGGACTATTTTATTTAGTTCTAGTAGGATTATTTACATTTATCTTTAGTAAACTAGAAAAAAGATACGATCCAGAAAAATCAGTAAAACGCAGTATTAAAAATAGTAAAGGGATTACGGTAGAAAGGTAACAATACAAGTGGTAGATTTCTAAAATGGAATCTGCCGCTTTTTAATTCCATTTTCTTTTTGTTCATTTTACTTTATACTAATATAATTAAATAGAGTGAAAGTTTTAACTAATTAAAATAATTATTTACGTTGAATATTATGTCATAAAAGGAGGCTTCACTTTTGAATATAAATATAGAAAATTTTAAGCAATTAACGGATTTTGACAATATTTTAGTTTGTGACGAACATGGTGTCATCATTTTTTACGATGTTGTCGATCTTAATGTCCTTAAACAAATTGGTCTTAGACCTGAAGATTTTATGGGAAAGCATATTACGACATTTTATAAAAACTTAACCAATGAAAATAGTACGATCATGAGGGTGATAAAAAAAGGAGTTGCCGTAACCAATGAGAAACAAGAGCTCATTACGAACCATGGCAACGTCTTACTGACTGTTAATTCCACTTATCCGATTATCGAGAATGATCGAATAGTAGGAGCGATAGAATTCTCCAAACACTTTTACACAAAGGAAAACATTCAATCACTGGATAAATTGGCACATCATAAGGTATACCGGAGAAATAATACCTACTATACCATCGACGATATCATTAGCATTAACCCTAAAATGGAAATCATAAAAAATAGAATACAAAAAATTTCTAGAACAAACTCCACGGTCTTAATTTACGGAAAAACAGGGACAGGAAAAGAAATGATTGCGCAGTCTATACACAATTTAAGTGATCGTTATGGAGGACCTTTTTTATCCGTAAACTGTGGTGCCATTCCGCCAAATTTATTAGAAAGCACGTTATTTGGTACGGTGAAAGGTAGTTTTACGGGTTCCACTGATATGCCGGGTTTATTTGAACAAGCTGAGGGAGGCACTTTGTTTTTAGATGAAGTAAATTCTTTGGATATTTATCTTCAAGTAAAACTTTTAAAAGCAATAGAAGAAAAAACGATAAGAAGAATAGGCGGCAATCGAAACATCCCTTTAAATATTAGGGTGATATCAGCAACAAATGAAGATCCAGATACATTAGTTTCGGAGAAACGTTTAAGAGAAGATCTCTATTACCGCCTTGGTGTTGTCCAAATCGATCTACCACCGTTAATTGAAAGAAAAGAAGATATTGAAAGTTTACTAACTTACTATATTGATTTTTACAATAACAATATGAATATTGTAGTTGAAGGTGTCGAGGATGATGTTTTGGAATGTTTTAAGCGTTACAGTTGGCCAGGAAATATACGAGAGCTTAAGAATGCAGTTGAAACAGCTTTTAACCATACATCCTTACAGCGCATTACAATGGAGGATATTCCGAAGAGAATGAGAGAATTTAACCAATCCCTTCCGGTAAAAAGTAACGAACATGGTTCACAGTCACTAAAAGAAGCAGTTGAACAATACGAGAAGGAAATGATTAGTAAAGAATTAACCAATATGAATGGAAAAATCACAGAGGCTGCGAAAAGGCTGGGGATATCTAAACAATTATTAAAATATAAAATAGACAAGTACCAATTAAGTTAAATAAACAAAGTAAAAAAAATTTTACAAAAGGTAAAATTTTTTTTTTACTTTCGAGGTGTTAAATTAACAAAATCCCTTAAGAAAACAGTTGATTTCACTATAAGTTAAACTGGTATGAAACTTGCATAGTTTATATTATAGGAATAATGAATATATTCGATAAACTCATTAGTGAGGAGAGGATTTTAAAAATTAGTTCTACTAAATACTATGTTACTAAAGGGGAGGAAAAAGATGAAAACAAACAACATCATAAGAGATAGTATTATTTTTGGTTTTGCCTTTTTTGCTGTATTTTTTGGGGCTGGGAATCTAATATTCCCACCATCAATTGGATTTGCTTCAGGTTCCGAATGGTCGATTGCTTTAGTTGGTTTTGTTCTTACTGGTATTGTCCTTCCATTATTAGCTCTAATTGCAGTATTAAATGCAGGGGGAAAATTCGAACGTTTAACAAACCCAATCAGTCCATGGTTTCACAAGGCATTTAACCTTATTTGTATGGTTTTTATTGCGATGCTGGTTACGGTACCGCGAACGGCCGCTACCACACATGAAATAGGTGTACATACACTATTTCCTGATTTCCCGGTGTCAGGTACGATGATTATTTTCTTTGGACTTAATTATTATTTTGCAATGGATAAATCAAATCTATTAGATAAAGTAGGGAGGTTCTTAACTCCGGCATTATTCGCTATTCTCCTTTTTATTGTATTGAAGGGCACCTTTGACCCAGTAGGGGAACCGATTCAAACCAATCTTGAAAACTCTTTTAGTCATGCTTTTATAGGAGCTTATCAAACTGGCGATGTTTTTACTGGACTATTATGTGCTTCCGTTTTTATGGCAGCCATAGTTGATAAAGGGTACACCAAATCTACTGATATGCGAAAAATTGTTATTAACGGAACAGTTATTGCTGGAATCGGTCTGTTAATCGTATATGGTGGTTTACTGTACTTAGGAGCAGAAGGCAGCGGTTTGTTTCCAAAAGACATTGAGAGTACGGCTTTACTAACTAGTCTTATCAATCAATTACTGGGTAATTACGGTACGGTTTCTTTAGCTGTTGCCGTTTCATTAGCCTGTTTGACAACAGCCATTGGTATTACAGCCGCCATAGCTGATTTCCTCAGCCAATTAACGAAAAATAAAATAAGTTACAAAACTTGGGTGATTTTAATATGTATTTCAGGCGTCTCTGTCGGATTACTAGGTGTTGAGAATATTATTAATTTCTCCCTTCCATTATTTTTAGGGTTATATCCTATTTCTATTTTATTAGTCTTTTTAGGGATCTTTCGTAAATATATTCCGAATGCAGGTGCGTACAAAGGTTCTATTATCTTAACGTTATTAATTAGTCTATTTGAAACGTTAGGAGCCTTTGGTATGAATGTTTCATTTGCAAATGAGTGGATTTCAAGGATTCCATTAAGTGGAGTTGGATTTGCCTGGCTGCTGCCAGCCATTATTGGATTTATTGTCGGCGCAGTTATTAATAACTTGGTATCAAAAAATGATAAGTATGGAATGGATATAAATCCTGTAAACCATGACTAATTATACAAAGGATTGTAACGCACAACGAGAGGAGAAATATAATCTAATGAAAACTTTTATTAATGGGAAAATCTTTACTTCGAATCCAGATCAACCAATCGTAAGTGCCATGGTGATACGAGAAGGCAAGATTGTTTGGACAGGTGATCAGTCGGAACTGGTGAATATTGATGGAGAAAGTATTGACCTTAACGGAAGACGTGCACTTCCCGGACTCATTGATGCCCACTTACATCCGTTGTATTTGGCAAGTGCCGCCAAGCAAATTGCCTGTATGGCTCCAAATGTTCATTCAATTATAGAGTTAAAGGAAAAGATAAGAAATCTAAGGGCTGCACAAAGCCCTGATTTATGGATCGAAGGATGGGGCTATGATGAAGGTAAATTGTTGGAGGGGCGTTCACCAACACGTTGGGATTTAGATGAAGCTGCAGCGGATGTACCGGTGATTATTACTCGTACCTGTGGTCATATCGTTGCTGTTAACAGCAAGGTGTTAGAATTAGCAAGGATAACGAAGGATACCCCAGACCCGCAAGGCGGAAAGATTGACCGTGATGAAAATGGTGAACCAACGGGGGTATTGCGTGAAAATGCGAAAGACCTCCTCGCTACTATTATCCCGTCAAAAACACTTAAAGAAGATGCAGAATTGTTAGCTGAGCTAAGTCCACTTTTACTATCAAAAGGAATCACTGCGATCTCAGAGCTTATTGGTAAGGCAGAGCCCACGGATTACTATGAGATGTATAATCTAGCAGCAGAAAAAGGATTAAAACAACGTACGGTTATTAACTATAAATGGGAAGATTTAAAAGGGAAAAGCTTTTTAACAAGTGAAAAAACGAATAAACAGCGTCAAATATACATCGGAGGCATTAAATTATTTGCAGATGGAAGTGTTTCGGGCCAAACCGCATGGGTGAACCCTCCGTTTTTAGGGGATCAAGTTAATTTCGGTATTCAAATGACAACTAAGGAAGAATTATTAGCCGCAAAAGAAGCTGCAGTAGAACATAATGTGCAATTGGTTGTCCATGCGATGGGTGAGCAGGCGATTGATTTAATTATTGATACTTTCTATGGCACAGAAGGCTGGTTAAAGGATACACCATCTATCCGAATTGAACATGCTGCAATGCCGACACCACGGGCACTTAAAAGAGCTGCCGAAACAGGAATTGCCTTTGTTACCCAGCCCATTTTTCTTTTTGCCGAAATTGAAAGTTATTTAAAAAACTTAGGAAGAGGGCGGACTAAATTAACGTATCCTGTCCGATCCATGTTAGAAGCTGGAGTGAAGGTAGCCTTTTCATCTGATGCACCAGCAACCGCATGGGCTGATCCTGTAAATCCATTCGTTGGTATAAAATCTGCTGTAACTCGTAAAGCTTATGATGGAACTGATACAGGTCAAGACCAAAAAGTAGATATTAAAACTGCAATTACATTATACACAAAAGCAGCGCAAGAGATATCTGGAATTCCCAATATTGGACAAATAGCCCCTGGTTATCAAGCAGACTTTATCGTTCTGGACCAAGATATTCTTGAAGTGGATCCGGAAAAGATTGATGAAATAAATGTCTTAGAAACTTATATTGGTGGAGAATTGGTTTACCAACTTGATAGAGTACCCATTAAATAATGATATTAAAAGCCTTGCAGTCACTATCTGCAAGGCTTTTACACGCTATTCATTTAATAAAGCGTTTAATTTGCTTTAGTGCGTCTTTTCGGTTTGGATACCGAAAAGGTAAATCAAAGGTGGTCGTCTGCTTTAAAATACTCTTTTGGTGGGAGAAGACATCGAAACTGCCTCGGCCATGGTAAGCACCAATTCCACTTTCACCAACACCGCCAAATGGAAGGTATGGTGAACTGAGGTGCATGACGGTATCGTTTATACAGCCGCCTCCGAAAGAGATAGAATCCAAAATACTATCTTGGAACTTTTTGCTTTCTGAGAAAATATAAAGAGCTAATGGTTTAGGGTGTTCGTTAATTTTTTGAATCACGTTTGTTTCATGATCATATTCAAGAACAGGGAGAACGGGTCCAAAAATTTCCTCCTGCATTACTGGGTCGTCCCACGTGACACCGTCAAGCACGGTCGGCTCAATTGTAAGAGTATCCTTTGAATAATTGCCGCCATGAAGGATTTTCCCGCCCGAAAACAGGCCGGTCACACGATTAAAATGACGTTCACTTACGATTCTTGTAAATTCCCCTTTTTTAACGATATCCTCATATAATTCATTGATACTTTCTTTGAATGTCTTTATAAATTCTTCCTTTATGTCTTTGTGGACATATAAATAGTCAGGTGCCACACATGTCTGACCAGCATTAATAAACTTGCCCCAGGCAATCCGTTTCGCTGCTAATTTAATATTTGCGTCATGATGAACGATACAAGGACTTTTTCCTCCTAGTTCAAGAGTAACAGGGGTTAAGTGCTTTGCGGCTGCTTCCATAATGACCTTCCCAACGGAAACACTTCCGGTAAAAAAGATATAGTCAAATTTTTCTTTTAATAACAGCTGAGTGGTTTCGGCATCACCTTGAACAACTGAAACGTACTCTTCAGGAAATGTCTTATTGATCAGCTGGGCCATTAGGTTTGATGTTTCAGGTGTTAGTTCAGAGGGTTTAAGGACAGCACAATTTCCCGCAGCAATCGCACCAATGAGAGGAGCTATGGCTAATTGCAAAGGATAATTCCAGGGAGAAATAATCAAAGCAATTCCATATGGTTCAGAATAAATATAGCCCTTAGATCCTATTTGAGTCATTGCTGTCTTTACTTTTCTTGGCTGTGTCCAATCTCTTATATGTTTAAGCGTAAAGCGGATCTCCTCAAGCAATATTCCCATTTCGCTAATATAAGAGTCGAAGTCACTTCTATTCAAATCCTTTTTAAGTGCTGTCATAATCTCTGTCTCGTGTGAGCGAATCATGTCCCCTAAGGTTGTTAATGCTTCTATTCGATAGGATACATCTTTTGTTTTTCCGGTTTGAAAGAAATCACGCTGCATTTTTAATAAATGACTAAACCCTTCCATAGGACACCTCCTCATAGATAATGATATTTTATCACAACATATTTTAATCACCAGTTTTGTTTTAGGCTAAATGGAATAATTTTGTATGAATAAAAATTATCGGAGAATACTATAATTAAATACCAGTAAAGGAGATAGGGAATGTCTATTGAAATAGGAATGAAATATCAAATTTCTCAAAGCATTAAGGGGAATTTTAATTCTGCAGATTCAATGACGGTTACCACTAATAATGGTATTACCGTTCAATTTACACTAGAAGATGGAAAAGGACATGGGTCAATGCCACTGGATCACTTAAACTATTTAGTAAGGCGATCCAATCTTACCCCAATGACTTCGAATAAGAGAGTACTTTTAAGTTCAGAAAATGAAGAAAAAATAGGATAACAAGGAAAGCCTCCCATTTTCACAAGGAGGTTTTCTTTCTGGAGTGCACCGAAAATCAAAATGGCATTTTTAGTCACTCCAGCCACTTTACTAAAAAATTAACCGTCCGCTTTTATTAACATTTTTAATAAGTAGTCAGCATAAGCTTCAGAGATTTCTTCTGCACTTTGGGGACCGTTTTGGTTATACCATTCTTGGATCCAGTTAAGAGCACCTAAAATGATTAAACGTACCATTTTTACGTCCACTTCACCAAACACCTGTTTATTTATACCTTCATGAATGATTCTATCAAAATAGTGAGAGTAACTTTTTCTAAGGTCGAGAACTTCTTTTAGCTGCTCTTCTGAAAAATTATGATTTGGCTTTGTTAGAGCCATGAACATTGATTTTTCACTTGCAGCAAGTAGAATATGTTCCTTAATCGCACTTCTTAGCTTTTCGATTGGGTTGCAATCACTTTCAATTACTTTCTCAATTCCATCTAGACAAATCTCCATAATCATTAAATGACATTGATAGAGAAGGTCGTCTTTATTTTTAAAATAGTAATACATCGATCCTTTTGTCATCAAGAGTTTGGCAGCAATTTCTTCCATCGTCGTTCCTTGGTATCCTTTTTCCACAAGAACAGCTGCAGCAGAACGAAGGATTTCCTGCTTTTTTTTCGCCATTTTCTGCGTTCTAAAAGAGGACATATACTTTACCTCCTAACACTTTAAACTTCGTAATCTATCATCAATTATTGGTTAATTTTTTGCCTTTGTTTAACTATAGGACAGCATATCTAATAAATCAACAGCGTTCAAAGATTTTTTGACTTTGTGTTCAAAAAATAAATCAATTGTAAAATTATTAGAAAATTGCTATTATTTTTACAAGGGATGAAAACGGTATCACTAGAAAGGGGGAAATAAGGTGAAAATACAAGATTCTATAGCTTTGATAACGGGTGGTGCTTCGGGACTTGGAGAAGCAACAGTCCGGAATATTATTAAAAACGGTGGTAAGGCAGCTATTCTCGACCTCTCTGAAGAAAGAGGGATGAAGTTAGCAGAAGAATTAGGGGAGAACGCTGTTTTTTACAAAACGAATGTAACGAATGAGGATGATGTACAAAACGCCATCGAATCTGTGATTGCTACATTTGGGAGTATTAATACGGTGGTGAATTGTGCAGGTATTGCTATTGCTGAAAAAACTGTAGGCAGAAACCAAGCACACAGTTTTAATAATTTTAAAAGAGTGATTGAAATCAATTTAATTGGTACGTTTAACGTGATTCGTCTTGCTGCTGCCCAAATGGCAAATAACCAGCCAAATGAAGAAGGTGAAAGAGGAGTAATTATTAATACAGCGTCTGTTGCCGCATTTGATGGTCAAATTGGTCAGGCTGCTTACAGTGCTTCCAAAGGCGGTGTTGTAGGAATGACGCTTCCAATCGCACGCGACTTAGCGAAATCCGGAATCAGAGTGATGACCATCGCACCTGGATTAATTGAAACACCTCTTTTTGCTTCACTAACGGAGCAGGCAAAAGCTGCATTGGAATCCCAGGTTCCATTTCCATCCAGACTCGGACGTCCTTCTGAATATGCGCAATTAACACAGTCAATTATCGAGAATTCCATGCTTAATGGAGAAACCATCCGCTTAGATGGAGCCATTCGTATGGCACCTAGGTAAGCCGCGAAATTTTTACAATAAAAATATTAATTACAAATGGGGGAAGAGATTATGCGTGAAGTTGTGATTGTAGAAGGTGTTCGTACACCTGTTGGAAAAAGAAAAGGAATATTGAGCTCAGTCCGTCCAGACGATTTGGCTGCAAAGGTATTAAGAGAATTAGTAAATCGTGCCGGCATTTCACCTGGGATGGTAGAGGACGTAATCATGGGTTGTGTATCACAGGTGGAAGAACAAGGTATAAATATAGCACGTAATGCCGTTTTAATGGCAGATTTCCCAATCCATGTGCCAGGAACCACCTTAGATCGACAATGCGGTTCCGGTCAGCAAGCCATTCATTTTGCTGCCCAAGCCATTCTTAGTGGTGATATGGATATTGTGATTGCCGGGGGAGTTGAAAGCATGACACGTGTCCCACTTGGTTCGACTCGTCAAAATTCACAATTAAGTGAGGAGCTTACTTCACGGTATGAAATTATTCATCAAGGCTTATCTGCAGAAAGAATTGCTGATAAGTGGGGGTTTACACGCACTCAATTAGATGAATTTTCAGTAGAAAGCCATAATCGTGCATTAAAAGCGCAAGAAGAAGGTAGATTTGACAGAGAGATCATGCCTTTAGAGGTTACTTTAGAGGATGGCAGTACGGTGGTCGTGAAGCAGGATGAAGGACCTCGAAAGGGCTCCACTGTAGAAAAGTTGTCCACACTTAAAACAGTCTTTAAGGAAGATGGAAAAATCCATGCAGGAAACGCCAGCCAAATGAGTGATGGTGCTGCGGCTGTATTATTGATGTCACGTGAGAAAGCGGAGGAACTGGGGCTTAAACCACGATTCCGGATTGTCGCCCGTTCAGTAGTGGGCTCTGATCCAACATTAATGCTGACAGGTCCAATTGAAGCAACAAGACAGGTTTTAGCTAAAGCAGGTCTGACAATTGAAGATATGGACACCTATGAAGTTAATGAGGCATTCGCACCGGTGCCAATGTGCTGGTTAGAAGAAATAAAAGCGGATCCGATGAAATTGAATCCTAATGGAGGAGCGATTGCTCTTGGACACCCTCTAGGAGCAACAGGAGCAAAATTGATGATTTCGTTGATGCATGAACTAGAAAGAACTGGCGGCCGTTATGGATTACAGGCAATTTGTGAAGGCGGCGGTATGGCGAACGGAACGATTATTGAAAGAATTAGTGAATAAGAAACTCTAAGGGATAAGCAGCAAAAAATATGTATTTGTTGCTTGTTCCTTTGTAAAAAAAGAAAGGAGATTAATATTTTGCTAAGCGATATAGGTGTAAAACAAATAACTATCCCTTTGCCATTTCGATTAAATCATGTAAATTGCTTTTTAGCAGAAGGACTGAGAGGATGGACCATTATAGATGCTGGATTAAATAATGAAGTATCTAGGGATATTTGGAGACCCATTATTGAAACACATGATGTCATGGATATTATTGTAACACATTACCATCCTGACCATTTCGGCTATGCAGGAACCCTGCAGCAGCTTACAAACGCAGATGTGTGGATGACGGAAATAGACGCAGAAGCAGGATTGACCTATTGGGAACCAAATACAATAAGGAATGTAAATAAGCATTATGATACCTGTGGGCTTCCTAATAATTTATCACAGGTGATAACTTCCGATGAACGCAGCTTTAATCAACATGTCAAGCCTTATCCAACGATTCAGCACTATCTTGAGGAAGGTGTAAAAATGGTGATAGGAAAGTATGAATATGAGGTTATTCATACTCCGGGGCATTCAGATGGTTTAATAACTTTGTTTAATAAAGAGAATAGTATATTATTTTCAACCGATCATATTTTACCGAAAATATCTCCCAATATTTCGTACTGGTTTCGTGGTAATCAAAATCCGTTACAATCTTTTATGAATTCCTTGGAAAAAATAAAATCATTGGATGTTGACTATGTCATTCCTTCTCATGGAAAACCATTTAGAAATGCTAATCAACGAATTGAAAAATTATTGGCACATCACCACGAACGATTAGAGCAGACATATGAGTCGATTATTCAACCTGCTACCATTTATGAGGTTAACTCAAAGCTGTTTAAGAACTTGAATATCCATGAAACACGTTTTGCAGTGGGTGAGACGCTCGCACATTTGGAGTACCTTATATCTAAACATCGAGCGAAAAAATTTATTGAAGGTGGAACATGGTATTATACAGCTTTATAAGAAAATTAGTTGCAAAATTCAAAATAATCACTTAAAATAAAAATGAAAGTGGTCTCATTTTTATTTTAGGAGATAACTTACATACATTAAAATTAGATATTTAATTTTAAATAACTATTGAGGTGATATATCAATGAAAGCTATTCGTATTCCTATCATTGAACTTCCCAAAGAGTCTGAAGAGTTAAGAGATGAAATTAGACAATTTATATCAGAGGAAAGAGAAAAAGGTACTTTCGAACCTAAATGTGATAGCTGGCTTAGCGGATATTCACCTGATTTATCAAAAAAAATGGGAGAAAGAGGATGGATAGGAATGACGTGGCCGGCTAAATACGGTGGTCAAGAACGTTCCTCCATTGAAAGATATATTGTAACGGAAGAATTTTTAGCCGCAGGTGCACCTGTTGCAGGACATTGGATTGCAGACAGGCAATCAGGCCCACTTTTTCTTAAATTTGGTACAGAAGAGCAAAAAATGTTTTTTTTACCTAAAATCGCCAAAGGTGAATGCTATTTCTCAATTGGCTTAAGTGAACCAAATGCCGGATCAGATCTTGCTGCTATCAAATCTAGAGCCGTAAAGGTGGATAAAGGATGGATTTTAAATGGCAGTAAGATTTGGACAAGTGGAGCACATTTCTCTCATTATATGATTACTCTTTGCCGAACTTCTACTCAGGACCCCAACAACCGTCATGCGTTTATGAGTCAATTGGTAGTCGATTTATCCTCTTCTGGGGTGACAATTAGACCCATTCAACTAATGACTGGAGAACACCATTTTAACGAGGTATTTTTTGATGATGTATTTATTCCGGATGAAATGGTTGTGGGTGAAATTGGGAATGGATGGAATCAAGGAATGGCTGAATTAGCATATGAACGAAGTGGTCCCGAGCGCTTTCTTAGTACCTTTCCACTTCTAAATGAACTTACCAATATTTTAGTAGAACAAGGGGATAAAAATGGATTAAATCAGGTAAGTACAGTCGTTTCTAGATTATGGACCTTACGAAATATGTCTCTCGGAATAGCACAACTGTTAGAAGAAGGTGTCCCTTCAAATACTATTGCCTCTCTTGTAAAAGATATGGGAACAAAATTAGAACAGGAGATGGCAGAGATTGCTAGATTAGTTGTAAATGTAACTCCTTCACTACAATCAGATTCTTTGATTGAACGATTTATGGCTCAATCAATTTTACATTCACCTGGGTTTACCTTAAGAGGGGGTACAACGGAAATTTTACGTGGCATTGTTGCAAAGGGGGTAATTCAAAAATGAGTGAAATCCAAGAAATGATCATTGAAACCACTGAAAAAATTATGCAAAAGTATTCTACAAAAGAAGTAATCAATAGTGCAGAAGAAGGTCAGTGGGCAGGGAACCTTTGGAATCAGCTTGTAAACAATGGAATGATAACGGTTGCAATCCCGGAAGAGTTGGGTGGAAACGGTGGAGATCATTCGGATGCATTATGTATCCTCCGCTTAGCAGGAAAATATGCTGCACCTATCCCCATTGCAGAAACATATATGGCCAACTGGATTTTATCTAGACTTGGAATTTCCGTTTCAGAGGAAATTGTAACGATTTCATACCCTGATGATTCACAATCCTTTGTGCTAAATAAAACCGATGATGGCTGGAGTATTTCAGGGAGGGCCAAAAATGTTCCTTGGGCACGATATGCAAATAAAATGCTTGTATTCGGAAAAACAACTGAAGGCGATGTACTCACCACAGTCAATTTAGATTATGCCCAAATAAAGAACAACATGAATCTTGCTGGTGAGGCACGGGATGAGGTAAGTGTTGACAATGTCTATGTGGAGGATTCAACTGTAATCCATATTGATAAAGATGAACAATTAAATTATTTATTTTTTGCCGGAGGTCTTACAAGATCTGTCATGATGGCGGGGGCGTTAGAAAGTATATTAGATATTGTGATTAACCATACATCCGAAAGAGCGCAATTCGGAAAACCTCTCCACCGTTTTCAAGCCATTCAACAGCAACTAGCACTTCTGACAGGTGAAACAGCAGCAGCAAGTATGGCGGCTAATTGTGCGATAAAGTCATTTGAAACAAATCCATTTTCAAAAGAGATTGCACTAGCCAAAATTCGTGTGAATGAAGCTGCAGGGACATCTTGTAAAATTGCACACCAAGTACTTGCTGCAATTGGATTTACGTATGAACATACATTACATCACAATACCCGCAGGCTTTGGTCTTGGAGAGATGAAAATGGGACAGAAAGAGATTGGCAGCAAATTGTTACAGCTGAGTTAATGAAACTAGATAAAAATGAATTATGGTCATTAATGACGAATGTAAAAAATACCCTTAAAAAGGTGGAACAATAAATGCAGGACTTAATTTTTAATGTTGAAAACAATATCGCAAGAATCATTTTAAACCGTCCAGATTCACTAAATGCTTTCAGTTCTGAAATGATTTCTTTGTGGATTCATGCACTAGAGACAATTCGTGATTCTGATGATATTCGTGTTGCTGTGCTTTCCGGAAATGGGCGTGGATTTTGTGCAGGTGGAGACATTAAATCAATGGCTAAAGGTGAGGGCTTCCTTAAAAGTGAAGGACAGGAAGATCTTACATCAACAGCATTGGCTAGAAAAAACCAACTATGGAAAAAAGTACAACGAATTCCTCTTCTATTACAAGAGATTGATAAACCTGTAATTGCTGTACTACATGGTGTCGCATTCGGTGCGGGATTTGATATGAGTTTGGCTTGTGATATCCGAATCGCTGCTGAAACGACGAAAATCTCTGAAAGTTATATTAAAGCTGGTATCGTACCAGGTGATGGAGCAGCGTATTTTCTACCACGGATGGTTGGTGTTGATCAAGCGTTAGATTTGTTATGGACGGGCAGGGTGTTTACAGCAAAAGAGGCGAAGGAACTTGGTCTGGTTACACATGTAGTTGAAGATCATCTGTTAAATGAATTTGTTGAAAATTATGTTGAAAAATTAGTAAATGGTCCGCAAGAAACGATTCGTTTTACAAAGAGAGCAGTTTATCAGGGTTTAGATATCAATTTGCGTACTTCTTTAGATATGATATCTTCAGCAATGGGAATTGTGACAGAACTAGAGGATTTTAAAGAAGGGGTTAATGCAGTCGTTGAAAAGAGAAAACCTAATTTTAGCTAAATGAATCAGATCTTAAGAAAGTGCAGGACTTTACCCTGCATTTTTTCATCATAATTTATTAAGGTTTTGAAAGGAATGCATGAAGATGACATTCAATCAAAAAGTTAAGTATGACGTTATTGAAAATATAGCGGTCATAACATTAAATTCAGCCGAAACCCTAAACGCCCTAGATTCCGAACTAATCAATGATTTAAACCATGTACTAAATCAAGTTGAAAACGACTTAGAAGTGAAGATTGTCGTATTAACAGGTAAAGGTAAAGCATTTAGTGCCGGTGGAAATGTAAAAAGTATGGGGGATAGGACTACCCTTGAAACGATTGAAATCATGAGTCAGGCCACTAAGGTTATAACACGTATCACAGAGATGAAAAAGATTTTTATTTCCGTTATAAACGGCTATGCAATGGGAGCTGGGTTGAGTTTAGCATTGGCCAGTGACATTATTTTAGCCCAGAAAAATGCAAAGTTTGGATTAAGTTTTATTAATGTAGGGTTAGTACCAGACTGTGGACTTCTTCATTTTCTGCCAAAAATAGTTGGTCCATGGAAAGCAAAAGAATTAATATTTTCTGGTGCTATTGTGACTGCAGCGGAGGCTTACCAGTATGGAATTGTAAATAGATTAGTTGAGGAAGATCAAGCATTATCTGAAGGATTAGACTATGCAAAAAAATTAGCAGCTGGACCCTTACAGGCTATGACATTTGTTAAAACGATTATAGAAAACAGTCAATACCTTGATTTAAATGGGACGATCCAATATGAAAATTTTGCGCAGGCAGTTTTGCAGCAGACAACGGATCATAAAGAAGGGTTACTAGCATTTAGAGAAAAACGGGCACCAAATTTCATCGGTAAGTAAAATCAAAAAAATATTTAAATACACAATATATAAGTTGAAATTTTCTAAATATTCTTTTAAAATTAAAATGAAAGTGTGCTCACTTTTACTTTTAGGAGGAATCTAAATGAATGAAACCATTCCCATTAGACAGGGAGAAGGAATAGACCAGAAATCCCTTAAACAGTTTGTATTAAATCAATTGTCGGATATTCCTGATGATAATATAGAGGTAAGACAATTTCCTTCAGGGAAATCGAATTTAACCTATGAAATCCGAATGGGTGAATGGGAAGCAGTATTAAGAAGACCGCCATTTGGGCCATTACCGCCAAAGGCACACGACATGAAAAGAGAGTACGAATTATTAAATAATCTTTATACTTGTTTTCCATTAGCGCCAAAGCCTTATATTTACAGTGACGATAAAACAATTATAGGTAGTCCTTTTTATATCATGGAACGTAAGAAAGGGCTGACCCTTAATGACGATTTGATACGTAAAAAAAATATGACCATCCAAGATAAACAACTTATTTCACAACTAATGATCGACGCTATCGTAGAACTTCATAATGTGGATTACAAAAAAGCTGGTTTAGAGAATTTTGGTTATCCACAGGGTTTCATTGAAAGAAGACTTCAAAATTGGATAAACAGATATGACAGATATAAAACAGATGACATAAAGGTTATTGATCATTTAATTAAATGGCTGGCTAATAACATCCCAAAACCTCAAGAACCAACCCTTATCCACCACGACTTTAAGTTAAATAATGTTTTACTTTCCGACGACTCCAAATCTATTACGGCTATTTTAGATTGGGAGATGGCTACCATTGGGGACCCTTTATTCGACCTCGCCGCTTCATTAAGTTATTGGGTTGAAGTAACGGATTCTGATTTACTAAAAAATAGCTTAGAAACAACTACTGCCCAAGCTGGTTTTATTAGTAGAAAGGAATTTCTAGAAAGCTATGCTAATAAAACGAATCGTGATATATCCTCTTTTAATTACTATCTTGCCTTAGCTTACTTCAAAATAGCTGTCACTCAACAACAAATCTACTATCGATACAAAACCGGTGCCACACAAGATTACCGTTTTGCTAAATTCCAGGATAGTGTTAAAAATCTCATCATTTATGCAGAAAAACTAACCCAGAATAAAAATTTATAAAGTATATGGAGGGTAAGAATAATGATATTTGAAAAGTCAGAAAAACTCGTAAGGTTGGAAAATGAAATTACGGCATTTATGGAAGAGTATATTTATCCCAATGAAAACTTATTTGAAGAACAATTAAATCAAAATGAAAATCGTTGGCAGGTTCCGCCGATTTTGGAGGAATTGAAAGCAAAAGCTAAAAATGCTGGACTGTGGAATTTGTTCATGCCTGATTATGAACACGGAGTAGGATTAACAAATTTAGAGTTTTCGTCATTAATGGAAATCATGGGACGTTCGTTAATGGCACCTGAGGTGTTTAATTGCGCGGCTCCTGATACTGGAAATATGGAAATACTAGAGAAGTTTGGAACAGAGGAACAAAAAGAGAAATGGCTCAAACCATTACTAGCTGGAACGATTCGGTCAACATTCTGTATGACAGAACCCGAGGTTGCCTCCTCTGATGCGACGAACATTCAAACAAGTATAAGAAAAGACGGTGACAGTTATGTCATTAATGGACGAAAATGGTGGTCTTCTGGTATTGCCTATGAAAATTGTAAAATATTAATCGTCATGGGCAAAACGGACCCAACAGCACCTAAGTATGATCAGCAATCTATGATACTTGTACCAAAAGATACGCCAGGAGTAAAAATCATCCAGCATTTATCCGTTTTTGGTTATGATGACGCGCCACATGGGCATAGTGAAGTGATTTTTGACAATGTACGGGTACCGTCTTCGAATATTTTATGGGCTGAAGGAAAAGGATTCGCTATTGCTCAAGGAAGACTTGGACCGGGGAGAATTCATCATTGTATGCGCCTGATTGGCTCTGCAGAACGCTCTTTGGAATACATGATTAAAAGAGCGCAACAACGGGTTACTTTTGGAAAACCATTAATTGAGCAAGGTGTTATACGTAATTGGATAGCTGAATCAAGAGTTGAGATTGACCAGGCACGCTTACTCACTCAAAGAGCAGCCTACATGATGGATACCGTTGGAAACAAAAAAGCTCGGGGTGAAATAGCGATGATAAAGGTAGCAGCACCCTCAATGGCACTTAAGGTAATCGATCGAGCAATCCAAGTACATGGCGGCGGCGGAGTTAGTGATACATTCCCGATGGCAAAATTGTGGGCAAAGGCCAGAACTACTCGAATTTCTGACGGTCCAGATGAAGTCCATAAAACTACTATTGCTAAATTAGAAATTAAAAAATATCAATAGGACAGGAGGCTAACCTATTTTGGAAAAATTACTAGACTTAACAGGTAAGGTTGCATTAGTCACAGGAGGAAGTAGAGGGATTGGTGCACAAATAGTAAAAGATTACGCAGCACAAGGTGCGGATGTTGTTATTGTTGGCAGGGACATCGGAAAATGTGAAGAAATTGCACATGAAGTCAGCCTAATGAACCGAAGGGCACTACCAATTTCTGCGGATGTCTCCAACCTAAATGAAATTAAAGCAATGTTTAAAACTACTTTTCAAGAATTTGGAAAACTTGATATTCTAGTAAATAATGCCGGGGCTAATTCTACTAATCAAGCCATTAATGTGACAGAAGAAGAATGGGATTATATATTCAATATCAACTTAAAGGGGCTGTTTTTTTGCAGTCAACAAGCTGCTGAAATTATGATTCCTCAAAAGACTGGAAAAATCATCAATATCTCTTCAATCGGAGGTTCAAGAGCTTATCGAAATATTGCACCCTATGCAGCGAGCAAGGCGGCTGTTATGCACCTCACCAGGTCACTCGCAAATGAATGGGCTCGTTACAATATTCAGGTTAACTCTATCGCACCAGGGTTAATTGCAACGGACATAAATAAAAAAGATCTATCGGATCCGAAAGCCTTAGACCGAATGCTTAAAATGATACCGCAAAGACGTTTAGGAGAAGCAAAGGATATTTCGTCCATGGCAGTGTATTTGGCTGCCAAGGTTTCTGATTATATTACTGGTCAGACTTATTTTGTTGACGGCGGCAAAACAGTAGAATAGTAGTAAGAGAAAGAAAAGTTCAAAAAACCTTTTAAATGAAATTTCGGAATATATTTGGGGAAGGACGATTTATAAATGTCAATAAAAAGGGCAGCCGCTATTGTGGGGGTCGGAGATGTCGAGTTAGAAAACGGCAAAGTTATAGGAAACAAATCCGTTTTTCAAATACAGGCTATGGCAGCTAAAAGGGCATTAGATGACGCAGGAATTAAAAAAGAAGAAGTGGATGGATTATTTACAGCAGGATTATGGGGATTGCCTGGAGTTGGGCAATTTCCTTCTGCTGTTATCGGTGAATATTTAGGGATACAGCCAAGATATTCGGATTCCACACAAATAGGTGGTTCATCATTTGAAGCACATGTTGGCCATGCAGCAGCTGCAATCCAATCGGGATTGTGCGAAGTGGCTTTGATATTATATGGAAGTACGCAAGCCTCAGATAGCGTGAGGCTGCCTGTTAAACCAACTACTCTTACAGGGCAATATGAAACACCTTTTGGATTGCCAAACCCAGTAGGTGCCTATGCAATGGCAGCTCATAGACATATGCATCAGTACGGCACAAAACAAGAGCACCTTGCTGAGATTGCTGTAGCCACAAGAAAATGGGCACAGCTCAATCCAGAAGCTACAAAGCGAGAACCTTTATCGATAGATGATGTGTTAAATTCTAAAATGATTAGTGATCCACTGCATTTGTTGGATTGCTGTCTTGTAACCGATGGCGCAGGAGCGATTGTATTAGTTTCAGCCGAACGAGCAAAGGATTGTCGAAAGAAACCTATCTGGATATTGGGCCAGGGAGAATCACATTCCCATTGGTCAATTCATGCAATGCCTGATTTAGCAACGGTCACATCGGCGCAGAAATCTGGAAAAGCGGCATTTGAGATGGCAGGAGTTACACATGATGATATTGATGTGGTTGAAATCTATGATTCTTTTACTATTACTGTTTTGCTCACCCTTGAAGCCCTTGGTTTTTGCAAGCCTGGAGAAGGAGGGGACTTCGTTGCCAATCAAAGAACTGCCCCTGGCGGAGTTTTTCCATTAAACACAAACGGCGGGGGTCTTTCCTATGCACACCCTGGGATGTATGGCATATTTTTATTAATTGAAGCTGTCCGCCAATTGCGCGGGGAATGTGCCGAAAGGCAAGTAGAAGGTGCAAAAATAGCGTTGGTTAATGGTATAGGCGGCTCGCTTTCCACTTCTTCTACGTGTATTTTAGGGAGGGATTAAAGTTATGACTGAATACAAAAAACCAATTCCAACACCTGATGGTGATTCTAAAACCTTTTGGGATGGCTGCAGTGAAGGGAAACTGTTAATTCAAAAATGTAATGATTGTAAGAATCATATTTTTTACCCAAGAGAGGTTTGCCCTCATTGTATGTCAGACCAGCTAAATTGGGTTGAAGCAAGTGGAAAAGGCAAAGTGTACTCGTATACCATTGCACGCCGGGCCGCACACCCTTCCCTTATAGAGGATGTACCATATATTGTCGCATTAATAGAATTAGATGAGGGTGTAAGGTTGATGTCTAATATTATTAATTGTGATGTTGAGGAAGTACGATGTGATATGGATGTTAAGGTAATATTTCAAAAGCAAGAAGGGATGGTATTACCTAAGTTTGAGCTTGTTTAGAGTTGATTCTGTTATAAGGAAATTAAAGAGGTGACAAAGTAAGAATAGTTAACTTTGTCATCTTTTTACTAGTTATAGTAAAGTTCTTACAAAAATTTTTGGACAATTCTAAAAATATCGACTTTTTAGTTTACAATATATTTACGCTGTTATAAAATAAAACTGAAAGTAATCTCACTTTTATTTTATATAAAATAAATCGGGAAAGAGGTTACCATATGAGCTTTAAATTTCACAAAGTACATCAAAAGGAAAAATATGCCATTATTCAGATAGACAATCCACCAGTTAATGCATTAAGTGATGAAGTGAAGCATGAACTACAAGTTGTCTTAGAATCATTAAAGGATAACAATCACGTCATCATCTTGACCGGCACAGGTGAAAAGACTTTTGTCGCAGGAGCAGACATAAAGGAATTAGCAAAATTAAATGAAGAAAGTGGAAGAAATCGGGTAAATAAAAGCAGAAAATTATTTTCTTATATTGAGAACTATCCGATACCAATTATTGCTGCAATAAATGCTTCAGCATTAGGTGGAGGTTTTGAAATTGCAATGTGTTGTGATATTTGTATTGCGACACAGAATGCAAAGTTTGGTTTACCTGAAGTGGGGTTAGGGGTGATCCCAGGCGGAGGTGGAACACAGAGACTGCCAAAGCTTGTTTCCCCAGGACTCGCAAAACTAATGATTTATACTGGGAAGCTGATTACATCAGATGAAGCAGAAAAGCTGGGTATTATTCAAATGGTGGTCAATCAGGAGAACTTGTTAAATGAGGCTGAAAAAATTGCTAAAATCATAACAAAAAAAGCTCCCTTAGCCGTTCAATATAGCAAAATCAGTATTAATCAAGGAATAAATATTGGGTTAATAGAAGGATTAAATAAAGAAGGTGAACTCTTCTCAAAATTATGTTCGACAATTGATAAGAATGAGGGAGTAAGCGCTTTCTTAGAAAAAAGAAAACCTACCTTTAATGGTAAATAGGTGTTTCCGGAATAGAGGGTGATATTTTGTTAGTAAAAGATATTTTAAACCATCATAATAAGGTCAATCCTAGGAAACTTGCGATCATTTCTAATGAGCGTCATCTTACTTATCGCGAGTTCTTTTCTCGGGTTCAACGTGTATCGAATGTATTAACAGATAAATTAGGATTACGAAAAGGCGATCGGTTTGTCATTTTATCTCAGAATAATGGCTATATTCCTGAACTATTTTTTGCTTCCGCTCTAACGGGTTCGGTCGCTGTACCAATTAATTATCGATTAACAGTAGTTGAAATTTGTTCGATTATTAAAGATGCAGAAGCGAGTGCCATTTTTGTTGATTCTGACCATGCAGGATGGTTAGAGGAGATTTTAAAAGTGACTGGTATCAGGTATGGTGTTGAACTTCAATCTGAGGAAAATGTCCTAGTTGGTTTGTCCTATGAAAACCTAGTACAAGAGGCCCCAGATAAATATGATAATAACACAATATATGAACGTGATATCGTCTTACAAATCTATACTTCAGGTACAACAGGAACACCAAAGGGTGTGATGATATCGAATCGGAATATAATGGCAAATTCCTGGACATCTGTTGTAGAAGGAAACATTCGCCAACATGATCGTTTTTTAAACGTGGCTCCGATGTGTCATCTGTCAGCAGGTTCAAGAGTATTTAGCCTGGCATTTGCTGGAGCTACCCATGTTATTTTAAAAAAATTCGACCCTGATACAGTTTTCCAAATGATAGGAAAATATCAAATCACTCAGGCTCTATTAGTGCCAACGATGATTTCTAGTCTGTTAGAGTCGGAAAATTTTGATTCTAATCTTTTTAGTCATCTTGAAATGATTACGTATGGAGCAGCTCCAATGCCTATTCCCCTCTTACAGAAAGCGATGGATGCCTTTCAATGTAAGTTTTGGAATGGATATGGATTAACTGAAGCAAGCCCTATGCTCACAGGTCTTAAACCTGAAGATCATCTATTAGCTTTACATGATCAAAAGTATGAAAAAATATTAAACTCAGTTGGGAAGCAAATGTTAGGTATTAGTCTGAAAATTGTAGATGACGCTGGAATTGAAGTAAATGCTGGTGAAACTGGAGAAATTATTGCTCATGGCAAAAATATAATGGAAGGTTATTGGAAAAACCCTGAATCTACGAAAGAAACCATAAAAGATGGTTGGTTGTATACCGGTGATATTGGAATGATAGATAGTGATGGATATGTTTATATTGTGGACCGTAAAAAAGATATGATGATTTCTGGCGGACTGAATGTTTATCCTCGTGAAATTGAAAAAGTCATAGAGCAATATGAAGGTGTTAGAGAGGTAGCCGTGACAAGTGTTGCAGATAGTAAATGGGGAGAAGTCCCTATTGCATTTGTTGTTTCAGAAGAAAATTTTTCAATTGAGTCACTACAACTTTGGTTAGCTGAAAGACTAGCAAAATTTAAATTGCCTAAACAAATTATTCTAGTGCAAGAGCTGCCACGTAATACAACCGGAAAAATACAAAAACACGCTTTAAAAACAAAATATTTAACCACAATTAAATAATTGCTATTAGAGAACAGTTCGTAAGGAGGAGTAAAATGCAAAATATTTCAGTAATAGGTGCTGGTATTATGGGTCATGGAATTGCCCAGATAGCAGCATTATCTGGCTATAATGTCGTTTTACGAGATATTAATCACGATATGCTAGAAAAAGGGCTGCAAAATATAGATAGAAGTTTAAATCTTATGATTAAATCTGAAAAAATTACAGAGACAGAAAAGAAAAAGTGTATACAGAAAATACAGGTAAAGACAAATTTATATGAAAGTGTAAAAGAATCGGACTTAGTCATTGAAGCGATACCAGAAGTACTTTCTTTGAAACAGGAACTGTTTCAGCAACTAGATGAGATTTGTCCTCCAGAAACAATCCTAGCCACAAATACCTCCCAATTAAGTGTAACGTTAATCGGTTCTAAAGTATTACGTAAGGAAAAAATAATCGGAACCCATTTCTTTAATCCTGTACCCGTTATGAAACTAGTAGAAATTATAAAAGGTTTAGAGACTTCAGAAGAAACATTACAAACTGTTCAAACGTTTTGTCACACAATCGGAAAAGAAACTGTTGTTTGTAATAAAGATACTCCCGGGTTTATTACAACCAGGCTTTTATTAGCACAACGAGCTGAAGCTTTTCGTCTTTATGAAGAGGGCGTAGCTACCATTGAAGATATTGATAAGGCCATGCGTTTAGCTTTTAAGCACCCTATGGGTCCATTTCAGTTAGCTGACCTCGCTGGTCTTGATACTGGACTAAAAGCATTGACATCTATGGAAGAAAATTATGGGGAACGGTTTAAATCCCCAACGTATTTAAAGCAAATGGTGGCCTTGGGATATTTAGGGAAAAAGAAGGGCAAAGGGTTTTATGAATATTAAGTAATATTTCAAGCGATCTCGCATAGACCAATGTATTTTAAGAAAGTTTGAAGGGAGAAGTTTATGGTTAGAGAAGCAGTTATTGTAGAGGCGTTACGCCTTCCTACAGGAAAAAGAAACGGTATCTATACGAATACACGTCCTGAATATATGCTTAGTTCATTACTTAAAGGTTTAGTGGAAAAGGTGAAATTTGATCCGAAGGAGATAAGGGATGTTATTGTCGGCTGCGTTACACAAACCGCAGAGCAAGGAAATAATATCGCTCGTATATCCACTTTAATGGCCGGTCTTCCTATAGAAGCAGCCGCAATGACAATTAATCGTAAATGCGGTTCTTCCCAGCAGGCAATCAATCAAGCAGCCCAAGGTGTGATTGCTGGCGATTATGATGTGGTTATCGCTGCTGGGATTGAGAATATGACCCGGATTCCGATCGGAGCTGACCGTGTTGAACCTCCAACGGAATTAACAGAATTATATGAAATGATTTCCCAAGGGATCTCAGCAGAAAGAATAGCTGATAAATGGGGGATATCACGGGTGCAGATGGATGAGCTCTCATTACGAAGCCATCAGTTAGCCAGTATCGCCCGCGAAAAGGGAGATTTTAGACGAGAAATATTGCCCTATGAATTCAGGATAGACGGGAAAAAAGAAATCATCAGCGATGATGAGGGGATTCGCCCAAGCACTACTTTAGAAAAATTATCCTCCCTGAGGTCTGCATTTACTGAAAACGGAAAAGTAACGGCAGGAAATTCGAGTCAAATCAGTGACGGAGCTGCAGGGGTATTAATTATGTCCCGCGAGAAAGCACAGGATTTAGGCTTAAAGCCAAGGGCTCGAATCCTTGCACGGGAAGTAATAGGATCTGATCCTACTATGATGTTGGATGGACCTATACCAATAACACGAAGGATTCTCGATAAAACAGGTCTAACTGTTGGGGATATTGATGTTTTTGAATGTAATGAAGCTTTTGCATCGGTTGTCCTAGCTTGGATGAAAGAATTTAAACCGGATTTGGAAAAGGTTAATCCACGTGGCGGCTCTATTGCATTAGGACATCCTACAGGAGCAAGTGGCGCGAGAATTATGACAACCTTACTTCATGAATTAGAAGATATGGATAAACAATTCGGATTACAAGTAATGTGCTGTGGTGGTGGAATGGCAACTGCTACCATCATTGAGCGACTTTAAATCATGTTGAAAGAGAGGCTCAAAGCTAATGAAAAATAATAATCGACTTCCGTTAGAGGGGTTACGAATTTTAGCTGCTGAGCATATGGTTGCTGCCCCTATGGCAACGCAGCTATTAGCTGATATGGGTGCGGAAGTTATTAAAGTAGAGCGCCCAAAGGTAGGAGAATCAGGAAGAGGGACGGGTCCGTTTTTAAAAGATGAAGATGGGACGATTACTTCATCGACCATGTATCGAGTTAATAGAAATAAAAAGAGCATCACTCTAGACATTACCACTAATGAAGGAAAAGAAATATTTAAACAACTTGCGAGAAAAGCTGATGTCGTAGTGGAAAACTTTAGGGCCGGTGTTATGGATAAACTAGGTTTGGGATACAATGACTTAAAAAGTCAGAATCAAAAGTTAGTCTATGTTTCATTAAGTGGATATGGACATAAGGATATTTTGCCTAGTCCATATGCAGGATGGGCTGCATATGGAAATCTAGGTGAGGCATTAGGCGGCATTACCAATAACCTAATTAATAGATCAAAATCGGAAGAACCTCTAGGTTTTCACGGTCTATCCTTAGGAGATATTTTCACATCACTTAATGGAACAATAGGACTGCTAATCGCAATCTTCGATGCTCAGCGTTCTGGTGAAGGGCGTTATGTGGATATATCCATGATGGATAGCCTATTTTTACTAAATGAGCGTCCCATGATGAACTATTCACTAACTGGTGTGAAACCTTCCCCAGAAACATCCTTTTTATCCTTTATTGTTGGCGACTTCCGCGCTGAAGATGGATATTTTACAGTTAGCGTTTATGTAGAAAAACATTGGCAAATGTTCTGTAAAGTAATTGAAAGAGAAGATTTACTATCTAATCCAGATTTTGATACACCTGAGAAACGAGGAAGCCAAGTTGAAAGCTTCTTTAGACCGGTGTTGGAACGATGGGCTAGTAAATATTCTAAACATGAAGTGGCAAAAATGTTCCTTGATGCAGGGATAGCCGCAGCACCTATTCTTGATCCGGAAGATTTAGTAGAAGATCCACATATAATAGCTAGAAATATGCTAGTTGAGTTTCCAATTGGAGATGGAAAAACAATTAAGGCAGTTGGTAACCCAATTAAGATGTCCGGGGTATCTGGAGAAAATGAGATTTATAGACGACCGCCTAAACTCGGTGAAAATACGGATGAAATATTAAAAGCTCTTTTACATTATGACCAGGAAAAAATTCAGAAATTGTATAAAAATAATATTATCTAAGTTTTAACAAAACTAGTAAACAATTAGAAGGGTGGCTGGTTAAGAGAATGGTGAAAAAATCAATTCGAATTGGTTGTGGCTCGGGTTATGCTGAAGACAATTTAGACCCTGCAATTGAATTAGCCAAAAAAGCAGATCTAGACTATTTATGTTTTGATTCGCTCGCTGAGCGGACATTATCAATGGCACAAATGAGAAAGCTAGCTGATCCTGAAACAGGTTATGATATTCGTCTTGAACAATTAGCTCGCACCTTCCTCCCCTATGTGGAGAAAGGGTTAAAAATTGTTGGAAATATGGGAGCTGCCAATCCTGAGGCTGCTATAAAACGTGTTCAAGAGATTGCTGAGGAACTAAACTTATCCAACATTCGTTTAGCGGCGATTACGGGTGACGATGTCTTAGACCAAATTAAAGAGAAAGATCCAATCATATTTGAAACAGGAAAACCATTAAGCGAGCTTCCTGGTACCATCGTTTCAGCCAATGCCTATGTTGGTGCCGACGCAATTGTAGAAGCCCTTGAAAATGGTGCAAATTTTATTATTGGAGGTCGTTTGGCAGACCCATCCCTTTTTCTTGGTCCGATGATTTATGAATTTGGATGGGCTGAAGATGATTGGGATAGAAAAGGTAAAGGCATAATCATAGGGCATTTATTAGAATGTGGTACGCACGTAACAGGTGGAAACTATGCGGATCCACCGTACCGTATCGTACCTGGATTAGACCGTCTTGGGTTACCTTATGCTGTTGTTGAAGAAAGTGGTAATGGAGTTATCTCCATTTTAAATGATGCCGGTGGCCTTATGACTATTGATACTTGTAAATCCCAGTTAGTTTACGAGGTGCACGATCCCGAAAATTACATTACTCCTGATGGGGTAGCCGACTTAAAACATGTAACGGTTAAACAAGTCGGGAAAAATGATGTTTTAGTAGAAAACGGAAAAGGGAAACCGCGTCCGGAGACATTAAAAGTTCTTGTTGGGGTATTGGAAGGTTATATAGGGGAAGGTGAGATGTCATATGCTGGTCCTGGTGCTTATGAACGTGCCTTATTAAGTCAGGATACATTAAAAAAGAGATTCGATCGACTGTACAAAGAACATTCATTAGAAATTCGTTACGATATTATTGGGGTAAATTCAATACATGGTTCCTCTGCTCCCCCCCTAAGTGACCCTCCATATGAAGTTCGGCTCAGGTCAGCGATGAGAACAGAAAGCAAAGAAATCGCAGAAGCTTGGGCACATGAGGTTGAATTACTTTATCTCTTGGGCGCAGCAGGAGGCGGCGGGAACCGTAGAATGGTTAAACAAGTACTCGCGATGTACAGTGCCTTTCTGGATGCCTCCGACGTTAAACTAAAGGTTAGTATGATCGAGGAGGTAGTAAAATGAAAAAAGTTCCTTTACGTGAAATAGCTCATTCCCGCTCTGGCGACAAAGGTGATACCTCTAATGTTGGTGTCGTACCCTATGATGAACAGAACTATGAATTAATTAAAGAACAAGTTACCGTAGAACGTGTTCGTGAGTTATTTGGAGAATTAGTACAGGGTGAAATAATAAGATATGAATTTGATGGATTAAAGGCCATAAATTTTGTCATGAAAAATGCACTATCAGGTGGTGTTTCCCGGTCGTTGAATCTAGATACACATGGGAAATCTTGGGCTAACCTTATCTTAAGACTGGAAGTCACGGTTCCGTAACGATTGCAATTGTCTGCAAGCGAAACAAGGGGGTATAATGAATGAGTAATCTTGGGGAACGCCTGGAGGAGGTTGTTCAGGAATCACCTGACTTAAAGTGGTTATATTACCAAGAACAAATATTTACATTAGGAGAATTATCAAAAAAAATTAATAAAGCAGCAAATGTCTTTTCTTCAATGGGTGTAAAAAAAGGAGATAAAGTTGCCTTAATACTGTCCAATTCACCAGAATATCTAGTTTGCTGGTTTGGCTTAGCCAAGATTGGAGCAGCCATGGTTCCCATTAATACATCAACTAAGGGCGAAATGCTAAGCTATATCATCAATCATTCAGACGCAGTTTTGTCTGTTATCGAGGAACCATTTTTACAACAATATTTCGAAATTAAATCCACACTTCCAAATGTGAAAAGTTCAATTGGTATATTCAATAATAGTACAGTAATCTCCCAAAAAGATTTCTACTGTTTCGATAAATTAATGGACGAAGCGAGTTCTTTATATGTTGAAAAGAATAACGTATTCCTCGAAGACCTTATGTGTATCCTTTATACTTCCGGCACTACAGGGGTTCCGAAGGGTGTAATGTTAAGTCAAAATTCATATGTTGAGGCGGGGTTAGCTTCAGCAAATCGGGTTTTTCAATTTAGACCTGATGACGTTATTTACACCTGCTTACCCTTTTTCCATGTAAATGCTCAAATGGGTACGACAATGCCTGCTCTTATGTCCAAAATTCCAATGGCAATCGGGAAAAAATTTAGTGCTTCTAAATTTTGGAGTGAAATGGAACGTTACAATGTCACAATTTTTAAATTTATTGGAGCCATGATTACAATCCTTTATAAAAATTCTTCAGATGGAAGCGTTTATAACAATTCAGTTAGACTAGGCGTTGGTGCGCCAGTTCCAAAAGATTTATGGATTCCTTTTGAAGAACGGTTTGGATTACAGTTATTAGAGGGCTACGGTACTACAGAAACGACAACTGCTTGTATTTCAAATACCCCTAATGAATTTAGGATTGGATCCTGCGGCAAGCCTTTACCACATTATGAAATCAGTATAAGAGATGAAGCGAATTTTCCAATAGCCACTACTGAGCCAGGGGAACTATGTATCAGGCCCTTAAAACCCCATGTTTTTATGGAAGGTTATTATAAAATGGAAGAGAAGACAAAAGAATCTTTAAAAGATGGATGGTTTCATACTGGTGATCGAGCATATAGAGACGTGGATGGATTTTACTATTTCTTGGATCGAACCAAAGATGTTATCAGGAGAAAAGGAGAAAATATTTCTTCTTACATGGTCGAAAAAATTATTAATAATCATCCTAAAGTATTAGAATCAGCTGCCATAGGGATTCCTAATGAATTAAGTGAGGATGAATTAAAAGTTTTTATAAGAATAAAACCTGGAGAGACGGCAGAGGAAAAGGAAATATTTAATTGGTGTGAAAAGTACATGTCAGATTTTATGCATCCAAGATTTATTGAATTTATTGATGAATTCCCTAAAACACCAACTGAAAAAATTCAAAAATATAAATTAAAGGAATTGTCCAATGAAAATGCTTGGGATAGAATAAGTTTTGTGAAGAAAGAGGGAATTAAATAAAAACCAAAAACTCAACTTCTTGAAGGAATGATAACGATGACAAATAACGAGAGAACAATTCAAGAACCGAAAACTCAAAAAGGAAAATTGATGAAAGATAAATTAAAAAAGGCTGCTGCTGTAGTCTATGGTGAAAAAGGATATATAAATACAAGAATTGTAGATATAACCACAGAGGCGGATGTTTCAGAGGGGAATTTTTATCGATACTATGCCAATAAAGACGAGATACTAGTAGATATCATTGAGGATATGATTGATGATATTTATGAAGAAAGTATGAATCAAGCAAAAAATCAAAGCGGGCAAAAAATCAAAGTATCTACTAGGGCATTTTTTAAATCGATTAAAAAACATGCTAAGTTATATAACGTATTTGTCCAGGTTTCCGGCTTTGATCCGTTTTATAAGGAGAAACAGCAGGAATTGCGTAAACGCTTCCTTAAAAATGTACGTAGAACCTTTGAAAAACAGGAGATATCCCCAGATGTCGATTTGGATTATATCTCAAGTGCAATTGCAAGTATGATTCAACAGACCGCTTACAATTGGTGCGTTCTTGGTGGAGAAAAAGAATATGATTTAGAAGAACTAAGTGATGTAGTCTCGAATATTTGGATTAATGCGATTGAGTCGAATAAAATAAGTACTCATTAAAAGCAGATACGGAGGAGTTTGTTCTGGATGCTATTTATACAGACGAACATCATATTTTTAGAAAAACTTTTCGTAGATTTTTAATGGAAGAAATTGTTCCCTTCATGAATGAATGGGAAGAAGGAGCTTTAGTCCCCAATGAAATTTGGAGAAAGTTTGGGGACTATGGCTTTCTCTGTCCATGGGTTGATGAGAAATACGGCGGATTGGGAGTCGGATTTGAATATTCCGTTATCATGATAGAAGAACTAGGTAAAGCAGGTGTAGATATCGCCGTGCCTTTACATAGTGATGTCGTTTCTCCCTACATCGCAAAATATGGGTGTGAAGAACAAAAACAAAAATGGCTGCCAAAATGTGTAACTGGTGAAGTAACACTATCAATTGCCATGACGGAACCAAATACTGGATCAGATGTTGCGTCCATAACAACAGTTGCAAGAAAAGAAGGTCAAGATTATATCATCAATGGTCAAAAAGTGTATATATCAAATGGGATAAACAGTAAATTAACGCTCCTCGCATGTAAAACGCTCACCAATGTTTCCCCGCCGCATAAAGGAATTAGCCTACTCCTTGTCGAAGAAGGTACGAAAGGTTTTACAAAAGGGAAAAGTATGAAAAAACTGGGAAGAAAAGCTTCAGAGGTCTGTGAATATTATTTCCATGATTGTCGTGTACCTATGAGCAACTTATTAGGAGAAGAGAATAAAGGTTTTACTTATTTAATGAGTAATCTACAACAGGAACGGTTGGTACAGATCATTCGGTCACAAGCAGAAGCGGAAGCAATGTTGGATATGACCATGGAATATACAAAAAATCGAACTGCATTTGGCCAATCCATTAGCAAATTTCAGCATAATCAATTTAAATTGGTTGAAATGGCGACGGAAATTGAACTTGGCAGAGTATTTGTTGATGAGATAGTTGACAGTCATCTAAAGGGAAATACAAATGAAAAAAGAGTAGCTATGGCGAAGTGGTGGATCACAGAAATGGCCAATCGTGTTGCATATCACTGTATGCAGCTACATGGTGGTATTGGCTATATGGAAGAGTACCCACTTGCACGTAGATTTCGAAACGTACGAATGGATACAATTGCAGCTGGAACCACTGAGATTATGAAGGTAATACTATCTAAAAAGCTAGGATTATAGCTATAAAGTGATGAGCTGATTCTAACACAAGTAAGAGATAAGTAGAAGAAGGACGTAAAGAATTATCAGAATAAATAAAAATATCATAAAATTTAGATAAAACACTTTTCAATTATTATCAAGTGTTTTATAATTTAATTAAAAGTGAGCTCATCTTCACAAAAAAACAGTTTGTAAGCGCTTGTATAAACAATCCACACGTCCATTCCAAAATATGATTTATGCTATGAATAATTACCTATATATAAGGAGGTACATTTTTATGTCAGCTGAGGAGAATAAATTTCAAGGTGCTGTTCCTATTATTGACTGTGATATTCATCCTAATCCAGTTCGCAAAAGGGATTTATTACCTTACTTAGATGATTACTGGAGAGACTATATGATTGCAAGTAAATTCCGCGGTCATTTGCCAACAGTGGATTTTACGATTCCTGTAAACGGTGGACTTAGGGCTGATAGCAAGGTACCAGAGGGAGGACCAGCATGTTCATCTGTTGACTTTTTTAAAAAGCAGGTCATGGATGAATATAATTACTCACATGCGATCCTTTTTACAGATGGAACCTTTTTCATCTCAGGTGCACCTCAGCGTGAAATGGCAACAGCAATGGCACCAGCCTACAATGAATGGCTGATAGAGCATTGGCTGGCTAAAGATTCACGACTCTTTGGTTCTGTATTGGTTGCTGCACAAGATCCTGAAGCTGCTGCAAGAGAAATTGATCGTGTAGGCGGCCATCCCCAAATGGTACAGGTTGGACTAGGTATCCATTCTCCTTTTGGCGGATGGGGTGATCCGCGGTATTATCCTATTTGGGAGGCAGCTGTTCGGAATGATTTAGTTGTAACCTTTCACTTAACTGTTGGTCCAACGGGACTATTTAAATCAGGTCCAATAGGTCCTCCACGATATTTTGTAGAAACTCAATCCACACATTCGTTAGTTTTTCAGTCACAATTGGCAAATATGGTTTTTTCCGGAATGTTTGAAAAGTTTCCAGGATTAAAAATAGCATTTATCGAAGCAGGCTTTGCATGGGTACCTGGACTGACATATATGATGGATACTCAATGGCGTGCAGTTAGAAGAGAGGTTCCTTGGGTGAAAAGACCTCCTAGTGAATATATTAAAGAGCATTTTTGGTTTGGTACACAGCCAATGATTGAGCCAGAGCCAGGAGACCGCAAGCATCTCGAACAATTGATAGAGATGGTTGGCTCTGATAAACTACTGTTCGCTTCAGACTACCCACATTGGGAATTTGATTCGCCTGTAGCTGCATTGAAAGGATTAAATAAACAAACAAGAGAAAAAATCCAATACTATAATGCTAAAAAGCTGTTTGGGCTTCCTGAACCTGTGTTGATCAATAATTAAAGGGGAACTTATAATGTTAAATAGTGAAATTTTATCAAATACCCGTATTATTGATTTAGGCACAGTTATAGCTGGTCCACAATGTGCAGCTTTGCTTGGCGATTTTGGAGCAGAAGTGATTAAAATTGAAAATCCCGATGGCGGTGATCCGGCACGTAAATTAGCTCCTATAAAAGATGGAGAAAGTTTATGGTGGAAGGTAATCGGAAGAAATAAAAAATCTGTTACCTTAAATTTAAAAGATGATCGGGGTAAAAAGCTTTTTACTGATTTAGTAAAGCAAAGTGATGTTCTCATAGAAAATTTTCGACCAGGAGTGATGGAGCGTTTCGGATTTTCTTGGGAATATTTAAAATCTATCAATCCAAATTTGATTTTTCTAAGAATAAGTGGTTATGGTCAAAACGGTCCGATGTCAGATTTACCTTCATTTGGCCGGGCTGCTGAGGCCTTTAGCGGAATCCAATATCTTACTGGATTCCCTGATGGCCCGCCGGTCCATGCAGGTTTTTCAATGGCAGATTCCATAACAGCGTTAATGGGCGCTTATGGTGTGTCACTTGCTCTTTACGAGCGGGAGCATAATAAAAAAGGGGGACAGATGATTGATTTAGCCCTCTATGAAACTCTTTTTCGAATTGTTGAATTTCCAATTGTTATGTATGATCAACTGCAACAAGTCCAAGAACGTCAAGGAAATCAACACCCGGGAGGACAGCCCATTAACACCTATATGACAAGGGATGGAAAATGGCTGACAATCTCTGCAGCAACTGATAATACTGCAAGAAGGTTTCTAAAAGCAATTGGCGGTGATGAATTAGCAAACGATTCAAGATTCAATAGTAATCAGCTCCGGGTGGCAAATGCGGATGCTTTAAACACGATTATTAATAAATGGATGGGAGAAAGAACGTTAGCTGAGATTGAGAAAGTTTTACAAGAAAAAGAAGCGCCTTTTTATTCTGTTGTCATGAATACAAAGGATCTATTTGAAAATGAACAAATCTTGGCTCGAGAAGATATCATTTCTGTAAAGGATGAAGATTTTAACGAGTTAAAAATGCAAGGAATTGTCCCAAAATTCTCCAGAACACCTGGTAAAGTAAAACATACAGGTCCGAAGTTAGGAGAGCATAATTTCGAAATATATTCAAACTTATGCGGTGTTAGTATAGAGGAACTTGAAAAATTACAGGCTGACAAAGTAATATAAACAGATTCCCTAGTTAAAATGTAAGCGATTACTTATTCGGTCATTCTTTCAAGCTTCCTTTACTAGGACTCTGTTCAATCAAGTTACTGGGGTGATTCTATGTATATTGACCGTTATTTAGAGGGAGTTAAGGGTGGACAAAAAACGAAGGTCGTAATATTTATTACCGCTATTTTGTTTTCTTTATTTCACCTGTTAACAGCAGGAGTTCAACCGTTAACTTCATTAATACAAGCAAGTGTCCATGTTGGTTTTGGTTTATTCATGACGTATCTCCTATATCCAACCTCGAGTAAAAGTAACATAAAGAGGATAGTAGATTATTTATTTATGGCAGTTGCGCTTGTTACAGGCGCATATGTTGTTCTAAATGTTGATCGTTTTATTATGGATCCATTTGGATATACTTCCTTGGATATTTTATTGGGTACACTTCTTATCATTGTTATTCTAGACGCCTCACGTCGAACGGTTGGCTGGTCAGTGCCCATTATGACGTTAATAATGATTTTATATACAGCATATGGACAATGGATCCCTGGGGAATGGGGTCATGGCGGTATGGGATGGGAATTCATCGTTTCTGGTCTATATATGACTGGAACAGGGATTTATGGTCAAACGGTATTGATCGTTGCTACAACAATTGCCATCTTTTTGATATTTGGCGCTGCGTTAGAAGCTACAGGTGCAAGTAACAGTTTTATGGGGCTTGCTTTAAAACTGACAGGAAAATCAACTGGAGGGCCTGCTAAAGTTGCGGTAGTATCTAGTGCTATGTTTGGTACCATCTCTGGTAATACGGCAGCTAATGTTGTGGTTACAGGAAGTTTTACCATACCATTAATGAGAAGATTGAATTACCCTGGTTATTATGCTGCGGCTGTTGAAACATCTTCTTCTACTCTAGGACAAATTATGCCGCCAATAATGGGAGCTTCGGCATTTATAATGGCACAATTTCTTGGGATCTCCTATTTAAACATTATTGTGGCAGCTATAATTCCAGCGTTGTTATTCACTTTAGGTATTTTCATGACAGTTCATTTTGATGCTAAGAAAAGAAATTATGGGTCGATTGAAATACTAGATAATGAAAGCAAAGAGGTAGAAAAAATTGTTATCCCAAGCTGGAAAGAACTATTAAATTATAAAAATATTGGTACCCTGGTGTTACCAATTATTGTTCTTTTGATTTTTATAGGAAATGGATTTACTATACAACTTGCTTGTTTTTATGCTGTACTCATTTGTGTGGCCAGTTTTTTACTTCAGGATTTTAAATGGAGTGGTATTAAGACAAGGCTATCAACTTCGGTTAAAGTTTTGGTAATAGGTGCACAAACAATGACCATAATCGTACCGCTGATTGCTTGTTCACAAATTATTGTTTCTTTGCTCGGAAAAACAGGATTAGCTGTGAAAATCGGAAACTTAATCGTTAGTCTTGGTTCCAATTCTATCCTTCTTTCATTGCTGGCTGCTGCGATACTGGCATTAATTCTTGGAATGGGAGCACCCACAACAGCGTCCTATGTATTGGGAGCTTCAATGGCAGCCCCGCCACTAATTGCACTTGGTATCCCGCCGATTGCTGCACATTTCTTCATTCTGTATTTTGCTGTAGTATCAGCGATTACACCACCAGTTTGCTCTGCTGCATTTATTGCTGCTGCTATGGCTGAAGCAAATTGGGTCAAGACCGCTTTAACTGCTATGCGTATGTCATTTGCTGCTTTTATCGTGCCATTTATTTTTGCCTATAATAGCAGTCTTTTATTAGTGGAAGGAACAGGGAGTGAAGTAATAATTGATATTGTTACTGCGATCCTAGGTGTCATTAGTTTTTGTGCCATGTCATCCGGCTATTTTATGAGGAATTCAACTATTTATGAAAGAATTATCCTAGGAATAGCGGCTATTCTGCTAATAGTACCTGTATGGTATTTGAGTATCATTGGGGTATTCATGTTGTTGACGGTATTTTTTATTCAATATTTCGGTCATAATGTTATAAATAACCCAAGGACCCTGTCGAAATCAAAGGAATAATTGAGAATTTTGTTAGAAATAATTTTCTGAATATTTAGACCATGTTATTTACAAGTAGAATGTTTTTATTTACAATTAAAGTAAAAGTGAGTTCACTTTTTTAAATAACATTTCTTGTAAGCGCTTATAAAAACAGGGGGAATAATATGACAAACATCCAAAAGATCGAATCATATACCAAATGGTTGGATAAAACTCTTGAATTCACTGCATTTTTTTGCTTAATCGTAAGTGTGGCATTTGCTATTTTCAATGTTGCGATGAGATTCTTTTTTGATACATCGTATGCATTGGTTGAAGAGATTTGTCGCTACACTATTATTTACGGTACATTTTTGTATCTCGGACCGCTCGTGAAAAAAGGTGAACATATTAAAATGGATTTAATGAGTACGATCCTAAAAGGGAAGTTACGACACCTTAATGAATTAATCATCAGTATCATCCTCTTCCTTTCATTTGCCATTTTATTTTGGGCCAGTACCCAATGGGTAATGTCTTTGTTTCAAATGAAACTTCTAACTTCTTCTGGGACTATGCTAATGGTCATTCCTACAATATCCGTTCCGATTGGGATGTTTTTTGCAAGTCTATACTCCATCCAACAAATCATAATCGAATTTAGTAGAATTAGAGTTCCGAAAATAACACCGCCAATTACTGAACAAAAAGCGCCACAGGAGGTTGAGATAAAATGCTAATCGCAGGACTTATTATTTTTGTTGTTCTACTAGTTATCGGTACTCCTGTTTGGCTGGCATTGGGAGCTGGAGGTGCCTTTTGGGCAATCGTCTTGATGGGGTTACCGATAGAGAGTATTCCTACTCAATTCTATGTTTCAACGGATAGCTGGCTATTATTAGCAGTACCCTATTTTTTACTTGCAGGAAATTTAATGACTTTTATGGGTCCGGCTAGCAAAATATTAAAAGTAATTACTGATTTAGTAGGTCACTTCCGCGGGGGGTTACCAGCCGCTGCCGTTATTGCTTGTGCATTATTTGGTGCACTTTCTGGATCGTCCATTGCAACAGTTATTGCAGTTGGTACTCTAATTATTCCTCAAATGACTGCACTAGGTTATTCAAAAGAAAATAGTATGGGGATTGTCGCTGCGGCAGGGACTTTAGGTGTCATGATTCCCCCTAGTGTAATTTTTATTGTATATGCCTCAATGGTTCAAGCCAATGTAGCAGATCTCTTTCTGGCTGGCATTGTTCCCGGGATATTAATTGCAATCGTATTAGTCATTACTGCTGTGTTCGTTAGCAGACGTGAGCATGCTGCTAAGAAAGAAAGAAGTTCTTTTGCTGAAATAAAAGTTTCCTTCCTTCAAGCAATTCCATCATTATTAATGCCGGTGATTGTATTAGGGGGAATATATACTGGTGTCATGACACCAACAGAATCAGCTGCGATTGCGGTCTTATACGTTTTGATCATTAGCTACCTTTTTAATCGAAAAGAATTCACGAAAGAAAATCTAATTCAAAGCGTAAAGAGTTCCATGGTTACAACTGCTGTCATCTACATAATTTTAGGTGGAGCTCAGCTATTTGCGACTGCCCTTACGTATACTCAATTTACACAGAACCTCACGGAATATATCGTAAATTTATCATTCTCTCCGTGGATCATCATGTTAATCATTTTATTACTATTCTTTGTTCTCGGTACTTTTTTAGAACCATTTCCGATTCTCTTCATTACAATGCCAATTCTTTATCCAGTAGTAATTAGCTTAGGTTTTAGCCCTATCCATTTTGGTATTGTTACCTGTGCATTAATGATGATTTCACAAATTACTCCTCCTGTAGGTGGCAGCCTTTTTGCCTTAAGCGGGTATTTTAAAGAAAACATTACGGTAGTTGTAAAGGGATCCGTCCCGTATTTATATGCATTAGTTTTTGCTGCCCTGATTCTACTATATGTACCGTGGTTAAGCACCTTTTTATTAGACTAGTAAATTTAATGTGGGGGGTAATTTTTTTGAAAAAGTATAATTTAATAGCCATTCTATTGATTGCTATGATGGTTTTAGCAGCATGTGGAAAATCAACAAATACTACCCAGGAAAAACCAGCAGACAATACAGGATCAAACTCATCAGAATCCACTGAAAAATATGTTTTAAAATTGGCACACGGATTTCCTACTACTGCCTATCACCATACACATATGGAATGGTTTGCAGAAGAGGTAAAGAAACGCAGTAATGGCCAATTAACGATTGAAATTTTTCCAAGCGGCCAGTTAATGCCTCCTGACCAAGAAGCTCCTGCAATGTTACAAGGCCAAATTGACATGAGTCATTCTAGTTCCCCCGTTCTAGCGGGTTTTGATCCAGTGTGGAATGTGTATGAATTACCATTTATTTTTAAATATGATCCTAAAGATCCTACTGTTTTTTTAGAGAACCGAATCAAATTTAATAACAGTGAAAATGGTGGTAAAAAGATTGCTAAGTTGATGGAAGATAAAGGACTGAAAGTTCTGGCATTTAGTTTTGTTGATATGTTTGGCTCGGTATTTACGACGGACACCGAAAATGTAGTAACTGGACCAGATAGCGCAAAAGGTTTAAAGCTAAGAACCCCTGGTGGGATGATCGGACCAGAAACAGTTAAAGCAATTGGAGCAAGCAGTATGACAATTGCAGGTGCTGAAGTAATTACTGCTTTACAACAAAAGGTTGTGGATGGTCTCTTAACTACTCCAATTTATGCACACGATGCGAAGCTGCCTGTTAAGTCTTTTTCAGTAGTGCCAGTCTTTAATAGTGTTACTCCGGTTATCATGTCAGCTAAAAAGTTTAATTTGTTACCAGCAAATCTACAAGAAATTCTCGTTCAGACAGGTAAGGATCTAGAAGAATACTCGAAGAAAGTAGTAGGAGAAAAGGCCTTAACTGTATATAAAAATATGGAAGCCGATGGTATCGAAATCTATTATCCTACAGAAAAAGAAATGGCTGAATGGGAAGAAGCTACAAAACCAGCTAGAGAATTATTTGAGTCTAAAGTTGAAGGTGGAAAAGAGTTGTTAGAAGAGCTTTCTAGTATTAAATAACATCGTCATAGGTAATATCTGCGACCCTCACGAGTTCAATAGAAGATCTTATTGAACTCGTGTATGTTTTGTCTTGCATTTTTTTATGGAAGGAATGAAAGTATTGAGATTAAAAAATAAAGTAGCTGTAATCAGTGCAGGTGCTTCTGGGATGGGGAAAGCAGGAGCCCTATTGTTTGCCAAAGAGGGAGCTATCGTAAATATTTTAGATATTAATCAAGAAGGTGGAATACAGGTTGTAAAAGAAATCAGAGAGAAAGGAGGTAAAGCCAATTTTCTTCACACGGATATGACAAGCTTATCAGCGATTAGTGCTGCAATTGAGGAAATAAAAACAGAACATGAGCGGATTGATGTACTTTGGAATCATGTTGGAATCCCTGGACCACCGGGAATTGAAGAAGTGGAAGAAAAAGATTTTGACATCGCCATGACATTAAATGTAAAAAGCAGCTTCTTTACGACACAATATGCTCTTCCTCTAATGAAAGAATCTGGAGGTTCTATTATATTTACAGCTTCCATTGGCGGATTAGTTGCCTCCCCTTTTAGTCCAGTCTATTCTGCCGCAAAAGGAGCAATTGTTAATTTAGTCCGTTCTCTCTCCGTTCGTTTGGGAAAAGATCAAATCCGTGTTAATGCCATTTGTCCAGGTTTGACAGAGACACCGATGCTGAAGGATTTTTTAACACGGACTCCGGAAGATGATTTTGAACAGAACAAGCGTCTGATGCTGAATAATATTCCTCTTGGAAGGGCAGCACAGCCTATTGACATTGCAAACACAGCTTTATTTCTTGCATCAGACGAATCTGCTTTTATTAGTGGAGTAAATCTAGCGGTAGATGGTGGATATATAGCAAAATAAAATTGAGTAAACCAATATTTTAAGGATTGGATCATTAAATTTTTACTAAAGTCTTGCAGAAAACCATTAATGGTTAGGGGGCATTTATGAAAAAATTTAGTTTGGTATTATGTCTATTGATGGTTATGATATTTGGTGTTGCATGTGGAAATTCAACCCAATCTACTAGCGAATCAAAGAATGTTACTAATGGATCTAGTTCTTCAGGATCGAATAACGAAAAATATGTTTTAAAGCTTGCGCATGGCTATCCAACTGAAGCCTTTCACCATACCCATATGCAATGGTTCGCGGAGGAAGTAAAAAAACGTAGTGATGGAAGATTAACCATTGAAATTTACCCTAGTGCGCAATTAATGCCAGTCGACCAAGAAGCCCCATCTATCCTGCAAGGTGTCATTGACATGAGTCATTCAAGTTCACCAACTCTCGCTAGTTTTGACCCAATTTGGAATGTATATGAACTCCCTTTCATATTCAAGTATGATCCCAAGGATCCAGCTGTTTATTTAGAAAATAGGGAAAAATTTAATCATAGTGAAAACGGTGGTAAGCTAATTGCGAAAAAGATGGAGGAAAGAGGATTAAAAGTATTGGCCTACGCATACACCGGAACATTTGGTGCCCTATTTACCAATGATATCAATAAGGAAATAACAAATCCGGAAAGTGTTAAAGGATTAAAGATTAGAACACCAGGTGGAATTATAACACCAGAAACTGTTAAATCACTGGGTGCAAGTTCGATGACCATTTCTGGTGCTGAAATCATTCCTGCATTACAACAAAATGTTGTAGATGGTCTATTAACCTCAGCATTATATGCTTCTGATGCCAAGTTACCAGTAAAAACATTTACGGTAGCACCGGTGTTCAACCCACTAACACCAGTGATTATCTCACTCAAAAAATTTGAGTCATTGCCAAAGGATCTTCAAGATATTCTTGTGGAAACAGGTATAGACTTGGAAGCCCATGTTAAAGAAGTAGTAACAAAAGGTGAGATAGAAGCTTATCAGAAATTAGAAAAGGAAATGGGAGTAAAATTCTACTACCCTACTGATAAAGAAATTGAAGAATGGAAAAAAGCTACTAAGCCGGCTTTGGAGCTATTTGAAAAGCAGGTTGATGGTGGAAAAGAACTATTAGAAGAACTTTCAAAAAGTAATTAATTTATAGGAGATGATTGTTAAATGAGGTTGGAAAATAAGGTTGCGGTCATTAGTGCTGGTGCTTCTGGAATGGGAAAAGCTGGAGCCCTATTATTTGCCAAAGAAGGTGCAATTGTAAATATTTTAGATATCAATAGAGATAATGGTGAGAATGTTGTAAATGAAATTAGAGAAAGTGGAGGGGAAGCTAACTTTCTTCATATTGATTTGACAGATTTATCTGCAATAAAAAATGCGATTGAGCAAATTAGGAATCAATATGGCCGAATTGATGTCCTTTGGAATCATGTGGGGATACCAGGGCCATCTGGTATTGAAACAGTAGAGGAAGAAGAATTTGATTTGGCAATGATGTTGAATTTGAAAAGTGGATTTTTCACAACAAAGTATGCACTGCCTTATATGAAAGATATGGGTGGCTCAATTATTTTTACCGCCTCCGTTTCAGGCTTCGTTGCTTCGCCATTTAGTCCTGTTTATTCTGCTGCTAAAGGTGCTGTAGTTAACCTAGTTCGATCCCTTGCCGTTCGTTTAGGAAATGATAAAATCCGCGTAAATGCTATTTGTCCAGGTTTAACGGAAACTCCTATGTTAAAACAATTTTTGGCACGTACAGAGGAGGATGATTTTGAGCAAAATAAACAAAATTTTCTTAAAAGTATTCCTCTTCATAGGGCAGCTCAACCAACAGACATTGCAAATACAGCGTTATTTTTGGCTAGTGATGAATCGTCATTTATTAGTGGTGTCAATCTTCCTGTTGATGGCGGATATACAGCTCAATAAAACTGAAAAATAGTCTAGTATTCATGTTGAAAAAAGGTGGGAAAAATAAATGCGAGTTTACGATAAATTGTTTATTGGTGGAGAATGGGTAGAAAGTGCGTCTGGTAGAATGATAGATGTGATTAACCCAGCTACTGAAGAAATATGGGCTCAAGTTCCCGAGGGGAATGAAGAAGATATTGATCGTGCCGTACGGGCAGCCCGCGAAGCATTTGATCATGGACCTTGGAGGAAAATGAGTACTTATGAGCGAGCAGAGATTATGCGGAATATGGGTCAATTAATGAAGGAAAACGCAGAGTTTTTTGGCGAACTCGAAAGTAAAGAAAATGGGAAACCTTTATACCGCACAAAGATTGACGCAACCGCACTTCATCAGTGGTGGTATTATTATTCAGGTTTAACAGATAAAATTCAGGGTGAAACCATTCCATTTGAAGATGATAAACAAATCTTTACGCTACGGGAACCACTTGGTGTAATAGGAGCAATTACTCCTTGGAACGCGCCCGTAACGTCCGTTACGATGAAACTATCAATTGCATTGTGTGCTGGAAATACCGTTGTTCTCAAACCTGCTGAAACAACTCCTGTTAATGCCTTAGAGATTGCAAAACTAATCGAAAAAGCAGGTTTTCCGCCAGGAGTAGTCAATGTAGTTCCTGGATATGGAGAAACAGCTGGGGAGCGTCTAACATCACATCCAGATGTAGATAAAATAACCTTTACAGGCGATGGGTCAACAGCACGTAAAATCATGCGGGCAGCTACAAGTAATCTAAAAAAAATATCATTTGAACTTGGCGGTAAATCGCCGCAAATTATTTTCCCTGACGCCAATTTTGAAGCAGCATTTGAATCTGCTGTTAAACATGGATTTGACTATACAGGTCAAGCATGTACGTTAGGATCAAGAGTACTCGTTCATCAAGATATTTATGAAAGATTCTTAAACAGATTTAAAGAGAGAGTAGAAAAAATAACAGTTGGGGATCCATTGGAAAGGGTGGACATTGGACCGCATGCTAATAAACAGCAATTAGAAAAAACGTTGAAATATATAGACATAGGAAAAGAAGAAGGAGCAACATTGGTAGCTGGTGGAAATAGACCAGATATGAATAAAGGGTATTATGTTAACCCAACGGTATTTGCAGATGTAAAACCGGACATGCGAATTGCTCAAGAAGAGATTTTTGGTCCAGTCGTAAGTGTTATTCCTTTTTCGACGGAACAGGAGGCAATCAACATCGCGAATAATGTTTCCTACGGTCTTTCTGCGGGCGTTTGGACGAGTGACTTGTCTCGTGGCCACAGAATGGCAAAGGAATTACGTTCGGGTACAGTATGGCTGAATTCATTCCGCTATGTCCGCTGGGCAGCCCCGTATGGTGGATATAAAGCTAGCGGATGGGGGAGAGAGAATGGGATGGAAGCCGTTAAAGAGGTCACCCAAGTAAAGACGGTAATTATTGATTTGAACCAATAAACTTGGGAAGTTTTTTTATGAATAGATGGCATCAGACAAGTGGGATTGATCCTGGTGTCATCGATTCTGCTTGGTTTCTACATTTATCAATATTTAAGAGGTGGCTAAATTTATGAAGGAAACCTTTGAAGGAAAAATACGGACCATGAAAGGCTATCATCCTTTGACATTGGAGGAAAGAATCCAGCGTTTAGAAGATCTTGAATCCATTAAAGAGATTATGCATCAATATGCTCATTGTGCAGATTTATGTGACCCAGACGGCATGATTGCCTGCTTTACAGACGATTGTAAAAATAGCTACTTTATTGATGACTCATCAACAAATTATAAGGCACCATTGTTCAATAAAAGAGAAACATATCATTACTTGAAGGAAAGACTTATTGATTATGTTGTCAGTGCCAGCCATCATATTTCAAACGAACAAATCTTTTTAGAGACAAAAGATACTGCTACTGCTTATATGTATATGTACTCTTGGCAGCGATTCACAGACCATCCTCAACGCCCAGACATGCATCGTTGGGGGCGTTATGAAATTTTCTATGTCAAAGAGGAAGATAGAGAATGGAGAATAAGGAATCTACAGCTGCTTGCTGCAGGAGAATATAATGGTAATCGACTTATCGAACAATTTAATCGATATTGGCCCCCCGTTCCACCTTCCATTAATAAAACTATTTAACTTACGGAAGAAGGTAAGAGAATGCAATTAATCGGAAAGAAAATTATCGTTACAGGAGGGGCACGTGGAATTGGCGCTAGTGTGGTACGTTCCTATACAAAGGAAGGAGCACATGTGTCTTCTTTTGACGTATTAGACGAACAAGGAAATATGGTTGCGGAAGAAGCCTCACTTAAGGGTCCAGGAAAGGTGAATTATTATCATTGTGACGTCTCAAATCGTAATGATGTTGAAAAAGCATTCGAGATGGCTGTTGGGGAGATGGATGGTCTTGATTTATTAGTAAATGCTGCGGGTGTTAATCGTATCATTCCCGCTGCAGAAATATCCGAACATGATATGGATTTAATTTTTAAGGTAAACGTTTATGGTACTTTTCTTACAAATCAAGTTGCATTTAACTATCTAAAAAAACAAGGAGGTAAAATCTTAAACTTTGCTTCCGTGGCGGGTATGAATCCATATCCAGCAGGTGCCCATTATTCTGCTTCTAAAGGTGCAGTCGCTTCCTGGACGAGATCGATTGCACATGAATGGGGGAAATATAATATCACAGTAAATTCACTCGCACCTGCAATATGGACACCAATGTATGATGAACGCCGTTCCCTTATGAGTAAAGAAGAATTGAAGTCACACGATGAATCATACTCAAAAGCAATACCAATTGGGGGAAAACTAGGCGATCCCGATAAGGATTTAGGACCAGTATTAGTTTTTTTAGCCAGTGAGGGATCACGTTTCATAACAGGGCAAATTATTCCTGTTGATGGTGGTCTAGTATCAACTAGATAAAGAATTAGAAACAATTTTTTTAAAATAAAAATCCCTGTTTTATATTATCTAAAAATTCCGAAAATATTATCAACAAAAAATAAAAGTGAGCTCATTTTTTTATATTATTCAATGATAATGTTTTAGTAATTAATGAAAGCAAATTAAAAAAGGGAGTGATACAGTTATGAAAAAAATCTTTCTTGGAATACTTATGGTCTTTATGTTTATTACTGCGTGCAATGGAAAGGAAGTTTCTAACAAAGAGAACGCTCCTGGTGTTACTAAAGATACAGTTAAAATAGGTGCATGGCTCCCATTGACTGGGCCAGCAGCAGTTTATGGCAATACGCAACGTGCAGGAATTGAGGCATACTTTGAAATGCTTAATAGCAAGGGAGGAGTAAAAAACAGAAAAATTGAGTTCAAAATTGAGGACGGAGGACGGGATCCACAGCAAACGGTTGCAGCTGCAAAAAAACTTATTGGACGCGATAATGTCTTTGCAATTGTTAACTCCTTTGGGACAGCGAATACGGAAGCTACATTTTCCTATGTACTTGATGAGCAAAATGTGCCTGTGTTAAACGTATTTGGAGGTTTGTTAAGCTGGTGGGAACCGGCACGATCAAACCTTTATGGTGTTATGGTTCCTTATGAAGATCAAACTTTTGCGCTAGGCCGTTGGGCAGCTAAGGAAGGAGCTAAAAATATTCTTGTTGTTCACAATGATCCAGCTGTTTATGTAGCAGAAGCGGAGATGGTGCCGCCCGGTGCTAAAACTGTTGACCCCAATGTAGAAGTAAATTTGATGCCTGTGAAACTTGGTACAACTGATTATACGCCAATTGCCCTAAATGCTGTAAACAGCAAACCGGATGCTATTGTTTTAGTTCAACCTATTGATGAAGTAGTTGCTTTTGCTAAGGCGTTGGAGAGGCAAAATGTAAAGATTCCGTTGTACACCTTTGCTGCAAATGTAATTCAAGACACATTAAAGCTGGGCGGAAATGCAGTGGATGGTCTTCGTGGTGTATCTTGGACTGTTCCGCCAACACATGATTCCCCAGCAGTAGAAGAATATAGGGAAGCATTAAAAAAACATGACCCTAAATCAATACCTGACTTTCAATCTTTATATACCTGGGCAGAGTCAAAGATATTTGCTGAGGTCCTTAATCAAGTAGAAGGAGACTTAACACGTGAGAGCTTTATCAAAGCGTTAGAGAACCTAAAGGATTATAAGACTGATATTTTACCTCCAGTGACATTTTCTGCGGAAAACCATATGGGAGGAACAGCCGTTCAAAGAGTAATAGTAGAAAACGGTAAATGGAAAGCGGTAGGTGATTTCATAGAACCAACTTCGTATTGGGATTAAATTATTAGTAGAGAAGAGGTGAGTGAACAATATGCATGATTTACTCTCTGTCATTTTTTCTGGTTTAGTCAGCGGATCATTATATGCATTACTTGGATTATCGATTGTCATTATTTTTCGGGCAACGGATGTTGTGAACTTTGCCATTGGAGATATTGCAACGATTGGGGTATATGTCGCAATATCTGTAATTTCCTTGGGGGTTCCAGTAGTAGCAGCCTTACCCATTACGTTTCTGGTCGCTGGAATAATTGGGGTTGGAGTTGAACGTTTTATGATCCGGCCACTAGGACCAGGTAATATGTTTTCGGCACTTATTATTACAATGGGGTTTGGGTTAGTACTTCAAGCATTAATTGGCACCATTTGGGGATATAACCCACGCCCTTTCCCTCCAATAATTGATGGTAATATAACAGTATTTGGCGTAGCTATTACTTATCAAAAACTCCTGGCCACTGGACTTGCAGTCGTTGCTATGCTGCTTATTACGGCACTTTTCAACTGGACCCGAATTGGTTTGGCTATGAGAGCATCTGCTGAGGATCACTTCGCTGCTAGAATGATTGGAATTAAAAGCACACGTGTTGCAAGTCTTGCTTGGTTTCTCGGATGTGGTCTGGCTGGGGTTACTGCATTCATCATGGCAGCTGAATCATCAGTTAGCGTAGCTCTGATGGCTATGGTCCTTTTTCGTGCCTTTGCAGGCGTCTTTCTAGGGGGCTTAACCAACATGATTGGTGCCGCCGCTGGCGGGATGATGATCGGCATTTTAGATAACGTAGCCGGAAGCTATGTTTCTGCTAGTTTTCGCGACACAATGGTTTTTGCTGTTATCGTTGTAATCCTGTTTTTAAGACCAAGTGGAATATTGGGTGCAAGAGGGGGAGCAAGGGTATGAATTTTGAAAACCATTTATCACGGCAGCTTGTAAAGAAACTAAAACTGATTCAAATCGGTGCTATTCTCGGAGCCGGAATCATTTTGATGGTTCTTCTTGGACCTGGGCTCGTTGGATCATATATGAGTTATATCATTGACCTTACCCTTATCTATGCAATAGGGACAATATCCATTAGCATGCTGGCTAACTACGCTGGTATTTGGTCAATCGGACATACTGCATTTCTTGCAATCGGTGCTTATTTAGCCGCCAATTTAAGTGTGCGCGGAATTTCGGTTGAAATTATCATTTTGCTTGGTATTATTATTTCGCTGGTTTTAGGAGTTATTATAGGGCTTAGTGCCGGACGCTTTGCGGCATTGTATATGGCGATTCTTACTTTAGCGCTCGGGCTGGTATCGAATGAAATAATCGGACGGTGGCAGTCAGTAACAGGAGGCGACCAGGGGATAACGGTTGGACCAGCTCAGTTATTTTTTTCAAACACTCCGCTTGATACCAATGGACACATTTTGATTACCATAGTTTTGGTGACTTTAACCTTTTTGGTGGTCACCCTCATTACTAAAGGTAATCTAGGCCGTCGATGGTTAGCAATAAAGAGCCAACGAATGGCTTCTATGTCCATTGGATTAAAACCTTCGTTGGAAAATGCTTTGGCTTTTGGAATAAGCGGGGCAATCACTTCAACGGCAGGTGTAGCTTTAGCATTTTCTATGATGTATATAAGTCCAGAGGCCTTTTCGATAGCGATTGCTACTAACCTATTATTATGTACAGTAGTAGGCGGGGTCGGAAGTATCGGGGGTGCCCTTCTTGGGGCAATGTTTCTTGTATTGGTTCCTGAAATGGCAAGAGAGGTTCAAGGAATATCAGCTTATGTTTTTGGTATTGCTACGATTCTGGTATTGTTATTTCTCCCGAAAGGAATTGTTCCAGGTATAGCACAACGACTTAAACAATGGACAAATAAAAGTAGTAGTAATAGTACATCCTTTGTTGCTGCAACCGTAGACAATTTAACAGATAGCGATTATGAGAACCTTTCCTGCCTGGTGGAAAACCTTTTAAAACCAGCAACTTCTAATCTAATAATCTCTGGGTTAAGCGTTTCCTTTGGGGGAGTTCGAGCACTAGATAATGTGTCTCTAGAGGTCCCGCCTGGAAGTGTATTGGGGTTAATCGGACCAAACGGAGCTGGAAAAACAACCTTGTTGAACGTCCTGAGCGGTTATGTTAAACCCACAAACGTTGAAGCATTAAAACTTGGTAAAACAGACTTAACAAGACTTGCACCTTATGGACGGGTCAAACAGGGATTTGGCCGCACCTTTCAACATGCCGAACTTTTTGATGAATTAACGATTGAAGAAAACATCTTCTTAGCTGCTCAACAAAGTAAGAAGTTTCATAATAATTCTAAGACAGGTACTAGTGCAGTAGATATTGCTGAGAAATTGATAGATAATCTTTGGCTGCGCCCATATGCCCGGTTATATCCTGGTGAAGTACCATTTGGAGTCCAAAAGGTAACAGACATTGCGAGAGCATTAGCTACAGGTGCACAGGTGATAGTAATGGATGAACCATTCTCCGGACTAGATGCGGAGGAAAGAAGTGAGGTTCGATCGATTTTAAAGGCCATGAAAAATGCAGGTGTTTCCATTTTGATTATCGATCACGTGGTTCAAGAGGTGCTTAATATTGCAGATAATATGGTTGTACTAGACTTCGGTAGGGTTCTTGCTACAGGCACGCCTGAAGATATCAAAAGTAATCCAAAAGTACTTGAAGCATATCTTGGTTCTGCATTAAAGGATGGGAAGGAAGTGTTAAGTAATTGACTATAACTACTGGGATTCAAGACCTTGGACTTGAGAATATCACACATAGGTATAACGGCGTCCTTGCCCTTAATCATGTTTCCTTAGAAATCGAAAAGGGCAGTTTTACTGCTATTTTGGGACCAAATGGTGCTGGTAAATCGACACTAGCTTTAATCTTAGGTGGAATGCTACGCCCAACAAACGGAACAGTTAAAGTTAAGGCTGCCGATCGATCCCGCTCACATTCGGGAAACGGGTTCATTAATCTAGGGGTTGTCCTAGTTCCAGAAGGGCGGCGGCTGTTTACAACCATGAATGTGAAGGAAAATCTCTTACTGGGGGCATATGGTTCTGGTCAATCAAAGGTCGAGATGATGAAGAGTTATGAGGATACTTTGGAATTTCTTCCTGAGCTAAAAAGGCATCTGAATAAGCAGGCAGGTCTCTTAAGTGGTGGTGAGCAGCAAATGGTTGCAGTTGCACGAGCTTTAATGGCCAGACCAACTACAATCATTTTAGATGAACCCTCATTGGGTTTGGCCCCGAAAATGATAGAACGAATTTACGAAGTAATTTCTAGTTTGAATCAAAGAGCAATGACTGTCATTGTAATTGAGCAGATGACTACCTATGCCCTCCAACATGCCCAAAGTATGATTGTGTTGGAAGGAGGGATGATCCGGTATCACGGTTCTGTAACGGATGCTGCTGCTAAAGAAGCCCTACAGGCGGGTTATTTTGGGACAGAATAATAAATTTAATATTTTAAAAATGAGGTGGTAGGTTATGGAACTTAAGAACAGACCTAATAAGCTTAAGCGAATTGCTGTTATTGGTGGAAGTGGTGGTATTGGCGAGTCTATTGCAAAACGGATAGGTCAGGAAGCGATAGTGACAGTTGGATATAACACAAACAGGGAAAAAGCTGAAGCTACAGCACAAGCCATACGAGATGGCGGCGGTATTGCGGATATTGGAGTTGTTGATATTTGTGATGGAGAATCAGTAAGCAATTTCTTTTCAAACATCCAAGAAAAGTGGGGCGGGATTGACGCTATTGTTTCAGCTACTGGTACTGCCTTTAAGATCATGCCGCTAACAGAAATCGAGGACGACGCTTTTCAATATGTAGTTGATACAGACGTAATCGGTTCATTTAATATTCTAAAACGTGGGATTCCGTTTCTTAAGAAACAAGGAGGTGGTTCGATTGTTCACCTTCTTACGACGGCAATTCTTCGAACACTTGAAAATGACGCGATGTCATCTGTTCCGAAGATGGCGGTTGAAGCATTAATAAGAAATGCAGCTCGGGAGTATGGAAAAGAAGGAATTCGTGTTAATGGGGTTGCACCTGGAGTCATTGATTCATATAGCATTCACAAACCTCATAAAAATAAAAACACTTTATCTCCTGCAGCAGCAAATGTCATATCACAAACACCATTGGGACGTAGAGGTACAACCGATGAAGTCGCAGAGGTAACTGCTTTTCTTGTCTCCGGTGCTTCTAGCTACGTCAGTGGTCAGATAATTGGAGTAGATGGAGGCTTTAGTGCATAATCCAAAAAATGCTGGATTTCTCACAATATATTAATCATTTCTTTTAATTAATAATAAACACTACGTGGTGTTAGAAACGTAAAAGGAAGGATGAGAAAATGTCAGAAGTGTTAGAATTACCTATTAGAACTAGAGAATTTCTCGCAAAAACAAAGAGAATCTTGATTAACGGACAATGGGTTTCTTCAGTATCCGGTAAAGTTTATGATTCTATTAATCCAGCAACTAGTGAAGTTATTGCAAAGATTTATGAAGGGAGTAAGGAGGACGTGGATCTGGCTGTTCATGCTGCAAAAACAGCATTTGAAAATTCTTGGTCAAAAGTAACGCCAGAAGAACGTTCGAAACTTTTAAATAAGCTTGCTGATTTAATAGAAGAGAGAGCAGAAGAAATTGCATACTTAGAAACACTAGATTTTGGATGTACGATTAGCCAATCAAGGGATGCCTGGATTCCAGGCGCTGTTAGCCATTTACGTTATTATGCAGGCTGGTGTACAAAACTAACAGGGGAAACTTTGCAGCTTATTACTGGGGGAAATTATCATGTATTTACCAAGAGAGAGCCGTTAGGTGTGTGCGGCCTTATTACTTCATGGAATTTTCCATTACAAGGGGCTTGCAGGAAATTAGCACCTGCACTAGCAGCAGGAAATACGGTAGTATTAAAGCCTTCTGAGGAAACCTCCCTTACGACGCTCCTGTTAGGAGAGCTAATACAAGAAGCAGGATTTCCGGATGGTGTTGTAAATATTGTGACTGGTCCAGGTGAAACTACAGGAGCCGCAATTTCCAATCATCCTGATATAAATAAAATTAGCTTTACAGGTTCGACAGTAGTTGGAAAAAGTATCATTCGCAGTTCCTCTGATACGATCAAAAAATTAACATTGGAATTAGGTGGAAAGTCTCCAAACATTATTTTTGCTGATGCTGATATTGATAAAGCTGTTCAGGGTGCGTTTATGGCCATCTTCACAAATCAAGGCGAAGTGTGCTCGGCAGGTTCTAGAGTATATGTTCAAAAGGAAGTATTTAATGAGGTAACTAAGAAGTTAGTTGAATTGGCCCGAAATATGAAAGTTGGTGACCCCTTCGATCCAACCACTGAAATGGGCCCATTAGTTTCAAAAAAACATTTAGAAAGAGTTAACAATTATATTAAAGTTGCTAAGAATGATGGTGCCAAAGTCCTGATAGGTGGAACTGTATTAACGAAAGGAGAATTTGCAAAGGGAAACTTTTTGGAACCCACTATCCTGATAAATCTTGATGAAAACTGCAGGGCAGTAAAGGAAGAAATATTCGGACCTGTATTATGTATAATGCCATTTACAGATATTGATGAAGTGATTGAAAGAGCTAATTTAACACAATATGGATTGGCTGCTGGTGTCTGGACGAAGGACATGACAAAAGCCCATAAAATCATTAGTACACTAAATGCAGGAACCGTATGGGTAAATTGTTACTTAAAAAAAGATACAGCTGTTCCTACTACTGGATTTAAACAAAGTGGTCTTGGTTATGAATTGGGGTATCCAGGAATTGAAGCATATACAAAATTAAAAGGGGTAGTTATGAATTTTGAATAAGAGGGGTTGAACCTTGTATGAGAAAGTTACTGGTAGGATTACTGATGACAGTCCTTTTTATTACAGCGTGTAGTGATCAGAATACTGTAACTACAGAGCAGGTTCCAGGGGTTACGGATACTTCAATTAAAATCGGTGCATGGCTTCCTTTGACGGGACCCATTGCTTCACACGGTATTACACAGCGTATAGGGATGAACGCGTATTTTGAAATGATTAATGAACAAGGTGGAATAAATAATAGAAAAATAGAGTGGATTGTCGAGGACAATGCTTACGATCCACAAAAATCTGTTTCAATTGCACGAAAGCTTGTTGAACGTGACAAAGTATTTGCTATCGTAGGATCGAATGGAACCGCTCAAAATGCTGCGACATTTCCATATTTTGATAAAGAAAATACACCTTTTATGCCTGGACTTGGAAATGCTCCTGAATGGTGGAATCCTGTAAAACCATATCTATTTGGTGTTCAGGTACTATATGAAAACCAGTCTCGAGCTTTAGGACGCTGGGCAGCTAAAGAAGGGGCAAAGAGTATTTTAGTGGTCCATAGTGATCCAGCGTATTTTGAAAATCAAGCGAAGAATGTGGAGCCTGGAGTTAAGTCATTTGACCCCAATATCAAAGTTGAATTTATGCCGGTGAAGTTTGGGACGACAGACTATGCTCCCATTGCCCTCCAAATTCAAAATAGTAAACCCGATGCTATAGTTATTATTCAATCAGTGGATGAATTGGTGGCACTCGCAAAGGCTTTAGATCGTCAGAATGTGAAGATGCCATTGTACACTTATGCACCCAACGTTTCAAATGATACATTGGAGCTTGGCAGTAATGCAGTTGAAGGTCTTAGAGCAATGTCTTTTACTGTTCCACCCACAGCTGACATACCAGAGGTAGAAGAGTATAGGAATGCTTTGAAAAAGTCTGAACCTGATGCACGTCCTGATTACCAGTCTTTATTTACGTGGGCTCAAGCAAAGGTTTTCACCGAAGCTTTGAAGCAGGTAAAAGGGCCGCTTACAAGAGAGAACTTTATCAAGTCACTTGAATCAATGAAAAATTACGAAACAGGAATTCTTCCGCCAGTTACATTTTCACCTGATAATCATTATGGTGTAATAGAACTTCAGCCGGTTATGGTTGAAAAAGGAGAATGGATACTTAAAGGGGATTTCATTGATCCTTCTAAAAATTGGTAATGGGTAACAAGGATGAACTTTTATTTTCAAAAGTTATCAATTACCCATAAATGCTGAAAAATTGAAATCAATAAATCTATGGGAGGAATTTTTTTGAAAGCTCTTGTATTAGAAGAAGTGAAAAAAGTTGTTGTTAAAGAAGTTCCTGATCCAATCATTAATGATGATAGTGTATTAATTCATGTTAAATCTAATGGGGTTTGCAGGTCTGACTGGCATTTTTGGTCAGGACATGTCCCAATCCAACAACCAATTATGGGGCATGAATTCAGTGGAATAGTTGAAGAAGTGGGAAAGAATGTTAAGAATTTTAAAAAGGGTGACAGGGTGGTTGTTCCATTCTCGGGAAGCGAGGGAACATGCACTATGTGTTTAAAAGGTCATACTCATCTTTGTGATTTAAGGTTAATTCCAGGGGTAGCATATTCTGGCGGTTATGGGGAGTATGTTTCTGTTCCGATGGGTGATCGAAATGTCAGACATCTTCCAGAAGAAATTAATTTCCGAGATGCGGCTGCATTAGGATGTAGATTCATGACTTCATATCATGGGGTTGTTGATAAAGTAAAAGTGCTTCCCGGAGAATGGGTTGCTGTATATGGATGTGGTGGTATTGGCTTATCCGCAATAAATGTAGCAACTGCAATTGGTGCAAATGTAATTGGAGTCGATATAAACGATGCAAATCTTGAATATGCTAAAGTAATGGGTGCGATCTATACAATTAATAGTAAAAGAACTAATCCTGTTGAGGCAATAAAGGAGCTGACAAGAGGAGGCGCCGATGTTTCAGTAGATGGGATTGGTATTCAGGAAACCTGTGTGAACTCTATTAATAGTTTGAAACCATTAGGACGTCACTTGCAAATTGGTTCTAATAAGGAAACAGATGTTACCATTCCTATTAGTAAAATGATATATAATGAGATTCAATTTTTTACTGCGTTAGGTATGCCAGCACATAGATATGATTTATTACTTCCATTAGTTGAACAGGGTAAACTAACACCAGGAAAAATGGTGAATCGTGAAATTTCTCTTTCAGAAGTACAATCGGCATTTGAAGGAATGAGCACTTTCACAAATCCAGGGACAATGGTTGTTACAAACTTTAATTAACTAATTTTTTCATAGGTCATCAATGAATATATTAATTTAAGAATAATTAGTAGTCAAAATTTTCATAAAATTTTAAATATATATATATACTTTTAAACGAAAATTATTTACAATAAAAATAAAAGTGAGCTCATCTTTCATAATATACAATTTGTAAACGCTTTAAAAAGATAAAGCATTCTTAAAAAAATTTATTTCCAACGGATTAAAGGAGGTAATATCATGGAAAAGCATGTTTTATGTAAACAAGATACTCTCTCAATTGGTGATAGAGAAATTTACCAAATAGGAAGGTTGTCTGTAGTGTTAGTGCGTACGAAGGACGGTTTTTATGCAATGCGTAATGCTTGTCCGCATCAGGGAGGACCATTGGGTAAAGGAACGATCCAGGGTGCTGCCCTGCCGTCAAATGTCGGTGAATATTGCTATGAGAGAAAAGGAGATATTATTTATTGCCCATGGCATCATTGGGAGTTCGATGTTACCAACGGCTGTTCCATACGAGAACCTGAAAAGATAAAGGTTAAAACTTATGCAGTTAAAGTAGAAGGCGACGATGTGGTCCTATACAAGTAAGATTAGTAAATTGGAATTAGGAGGTAAAATAATATGGTTAATGGTGAAGTCCCTGTAATAGATTGTGACATCCATCCTAACCCAGTGCAAAAAAGAGATTTATTGCCTTACCTTGATGATTATTGGAGAGATTATATGATTGCCAGTAAATTCAAAGGGCATTTGCCAACTGTTGATATTACTCTTCCTGTTAATGGAGGTCTAAGAGCTGACAGTAAAGTGCCTGAAGGAGGACCTGCATGTTCTTCTATAGATTTTTTTAGAAAACAGGTGATGGATGAATATAATTACTCTCATGCTATTTTATTTACGGATGGAACTTTTTTCATATCTGGTGCACCTCAGCGGGAGATGGCAACAGCTTTAGCATCCGCCTATAATGATTGGCTTATCGAGCATTGGCTGAGTAAAGATTCACGAGTTTTTGGAACTGTGTTAATTGCGGCTCAAGATCCAGAAGCTGCAGTAAGAGAAATTGACCGTGTCGGAAGCCACCCAAAGATGGTCCAGTTAGGTCTTGGAATGCACTCTCCTTACAGCGGCTGGGGAGATCCTCGATATCATCCAATTTGGGAAGCAGCGGTTAGAAATAACTTAGTCGTTTGTTTTCATACTACCGGCGCTGGAGGAACGGGTCTTTTCCCAACAGGACCAATTGGTATTCCACCTTATTTTGTTGAATTTCAATCAACCAATTCAATCCCCTATCAAGCACAGATGGCAAATATGATCTTTTCTGGATTGTTCGAGAAGTTTCCCGAAATTAAGATGGCGTTTATTGAAGCAGGTTTTGCATGGGTACCTGGATTGACGTATATGATGGATACACAGTGGCGTGCAGTGAGAAGAGAGGTTCCTTGGGTGAAAAGACCTCCTAGTGAATATGTTAGGGATCATATTTGGTTCGGCACCCAGCCAATGATAGAGCCGGAGCCTGCCGACCACAAGCATTTAGAACAATTAATAGACATGGTAGGCTCAGATAAACTATTGTTTGCTTCAGATTATCCGCACTGGGAGTTTGATTCACCTGTTGCGGCATTGAAAGGGTTGTCGAAAGAAACAAGAGATCGTATCCGCTATCATAATGCTAAAAAACTTTTTAATTTACCTGACCCTTCATAAATTAATAGATTAAAATAGTGTCCAAAAGTTCTTTGATGCATGAAGAATACAACCTCATAGACTCTCCTTCAGTAAAAGCATTGTTTTCATAACATTCGGTTTACCTTAAGGGGGCTAATTAATTTGCTGAAAATTAAAAATAAAAGACCAATGTTAATTGTTGTGATAATGTTTATGGTTGTGTTTTTAGCAGCTTGTGGTAATAATGCAGCAAAAACAGATGCAAATAAGAATGAAAAGTTTGATCCCGAAAAATTTGATTTATCAAAAGTCAGTGGAAGTATTAATTATGCTGCAACTTCCTCAAGCTCCAGTGCTTTTGCATTCTATGCAAAACTTGGATCCCTTTTAAAGGAACAGACTAACTTGAATGTTACGATTATGGAAACAGAGGGCGGAGTAGACAGTATGAAGATATTAAGCCAGGGGCAAGCAGATTTTGCTCTGGCCAATAATGATACGGCAAATTCTGCCTACCATGGGATTGAGGAGTTTAAAGGACAATCGTTTGAAGATCTACGGATGTTGTATTCTTGGTCAGTAAGTCCGATTCCCTTTTTTGTCACCCAAGAAAGCGGTGTGGAAACATTAGAGGATTTAGAAGGTAAAACGTTTGGACCAGGGCAAAGAGGAAGCTCGTTTGCCCAGAGAGCTAAACAATGGATGGATGCATTAGGTATAAAAGTTAAATGGTATGAAGGGTCACTTGATGATCAAGTTTCGGCTGTGAAAGATAGAAATAGTATCGGTTTTGTAAAAAGTGGCGGACAGCCAGATGCTGCGATATTAGATGTTCACTCCACATTACCAGTCCGAGTTATCAATATTACAGATGAGCAAATCAAAAAAATGCAGAAAGTAACGCCGCATTTAGGATTTATGACACTTCCTGCTAATGTCTATGACGGTGCTCCAGCAGCTCAAGTAATGACAACTGAACCTGGAGAAGGAGTTAGGAAAGATGTACCGGTGGAGGTAGTTTATGCCATGATGAAAGTTGCTTTTGATAACCAAAAAGCACTGGCACAAGTCTATCCAACTGTAGGAGATTTCGACTGGGCTGAAATTACACTAGACGCAGGAGAAGGGTCGGTCCCATTACATGAAGGGGCTGTGTTATTTTACCAGCATGAACTGGGTCTAGAAGTACCGGATCATCTCATTCCTCCGGAAATGAAATAACATAAGGATGCACAGACCAACAAAAACAGTTCGCTTTTGTTGGTTGTGCTTTTCTCTTTTTACATAGGACTAGATTACATAAAAAGATTGTAGAAAGAAGTGACTTGCTGTGAGTTTTTATAATGAATTCCAGTTAAAAAAGATTAATATTAATCAATTTTTAAATCTAATTGAATCCAATATGCTTCTTTTTTTTGAACAAGGTGCTGCAGAACCAACTGCTATTATTCAAGGCTTACTTGATCATTTTGATAAAGTACCTCGCCATAGAATCCTAGTTAACCCTGTCCCCAACCTAAATAAAAGTCTCTTCTCTTATGACATAGGATGTGAGCAATGGGAAATTTACACGTTGTTCGGTACTCCTGAAATCCATAAAAAAATATCCGAAGGTAAGATACAGTATATACCTGTAAATACATCAGAGATTCCTACTATCCTCGGTACAACATTTTCACCAGATATCACAATTATTCAAGTTAGCCCTCCTGACAATAATGGCTTTTGTAACTTAGGAATTACGGCCGAAACTCTTCTAACAGCCATTGAGGAGGCAAAAATTGTCGTTGCACAGGTTAATCAGAATATGCCTGTGACATATGGCCAAACAGGCATTCATATTTCTGACATCGATTATTTTATCGATGGTGATAGTCCTCTGCTAGAATATTACTCTCCTGTTCCTAGTGAGATTGAAGAAAAGATTGCTGATGAAGTTTCACATTTGATACCAGATAGAGCTACCCTTCAAATTGGTATCGGCAGAATACCGGACGCAATATTAGGAAAGTTAGCAAACAAAAAAGATCTTGGGATTCATTCTGGGTTAATTTCAGACAAGATGATAGAGCTCTTCAAACTAGGAGTTATTACCGGCAGATATAAAAAAGTGGATAAACAGAAGATAATTGGTACGAACATATTAGGTAGTCGAGAACTGTATGATTTTTGCCACAAAAATCCATCTATTGAGCTTCGCCCTGTCACCTATACTCATAATATCTCATTAGCAGCTCAGCTTGATTCCTTTATATCCATAAATTCTGCGATTGAGATTGATTTATCTGGTCAGGTTAATTCCGAAAGCATTGATGGCCGGCAAATATCAGGAGTAGGAGGGCAACTCGATTTTATACGGATGGCTAGAAAATCAAGAGGAGGGAAGGCAATAATCGCTTTACCGTCAACGGATAGGAGAGGGAATTCAAAAATCATTCCAGTATTGAGTTCCAGCGTTCCGGTTTCTACTCCTAGAACAGAAATTGATGTTGTTGTTACGGAGTTTGGCGCTGTAAGTCTTCGATACCAGCCATTAATCGAAAGAGCTAGGAGATTGATTTCTATTGCTCATCCTAATCATCGGCCACACCTTGAGGAGTGGCTACGAACACTATAAAAGTTAACTGAAATGTCTTGGGAAATAGTCAACGAATGTTGATTCGTAATCGGAGATGGGATGTATGAAGATAACCACGGGTTTTAATAAAGACAAGTACTTAAGCTTTTTTCTTACATTGCTTGCAGGTTTACTTGGCGGGAATTTGTTTTCTTTATTAGATTTACCACTCCCTTGGATACTTGGACCTATGTTTTTAACAGTTTTTCTTACAATGACTATTAAAGACGCATATTCACCACCTTCTTGTACCTTAGTCGGGTTCTTTATTTTAGGAATCTCCATGGGTCTTTACTTTGTTCCTGAAATGGGGGCAATCATTTTAGATCAGTTAGAATTTGTCATCGTAATGACATTCGTCCTTTTTTTTCTTAGTGTTATGAACGGTGTTTTATATAAAAATATCTTTAAATTGGATTGGATGACAGCCATTTTCGGCAGTATTCCCGGCGGCACTGCTCAAATGATTGAAATCGGAAAAGAATTAGGTGGAAAACCAGAAATTATTGCCATTCAACAATTCATAAGACTAGTCTTTGTCGTTATGATTATTCCAAGTTTTTTAATTTTTTCTTCCAAACCGGCAGATACCATCATTGCAAAGCAAACGGAAGCAGTTAACGTGAATTTAATAGGATTGCTCATATTATTTGGACTGGGCTGTTTGGGTGTTGTTATAGGGAGGTTTTTGAGTATTCCTCTATACTTTTTGACAGGACCATTGATTGTAGTGGCAATTTTTTCATTATCGGGTGTTTCATTAGGAGATGTTCCTCCAATATTGCTGCATATTGCACAGTTATTTATCGGGATTAATATTGGAAATAATTTTAAGAAAAAAGAATTGCTTGAATATCGGAAATATTTAATGCTTGGTCTTTTAGCTGGCATATCTTTAACTGCAATGAGTTTTTTTGCTGCTTTTCTCTTATATTTGTGGTCGGGTATTGATTTTGCAACGGCCATTTTATGTATGGCACCCGGAGGAGTTGCAGAAATGAGTTTAACGGCGGTAATTATTGGTGCCAATGTTCCACTCGTTGCTGCCTTTCAAGTTTTTAGGATGCTAGTCTTTCTTACAATTGTACCAAAGGCAGTCGTTTTTATTATAAATAGGATTAGATTAAAAAGTAATGCACTTGAGCATTAGGCTATTAAAGACATTCATTATTAGGAGGCTAATTTATGTTGAAAGGTGTTCGGGTTATTGATTTCTCCCAATATTTACCAGGTCCATATGCTACACTTCGTTTGGCCGATAAGGGTGCAGAAGTAATAAAAGTTGAATCGCCGAGCGGGGATCCATCTAGGTATCCGCCTGAAAAAGATCAGGGAGACAAGTATATATTTCGTGCACAGAATCGAGATAAAAGAAGTATTAGCTTAAATTTAAAAGACCCAAATGATCAGCGCATTGCTATAGAATTAATAAAGGAATCTGATGTGGTTCTGGAAAGCTTCCGCCCAGGTGTAACAAAACGATTGGGTTTTGCCTATGAAGATATTGTTAAGGTAAAACCTGATATTATCTATTGTTCCTTGTCTGGTTATGGACAAAAGGGCGTTATAAGTCATTTAGGCAGTCACGATATCAATTACATGGCACTAAGTGGAGCGCTGTCCCAATTAAAAGATAACGACGGTGTTCCTGTTCATCCTAGTCATACTTTTGCTGATTTAATTGGAGGTATTGCAGCAAGTGAATCGATCTCTGCAGCATTATTTCATAGAGAAAGAACTGGAGAAGGTTCGTACATCGACCTTTCACTTGCTGATGTAATGCTCAGTCTTATGACCAACCATATCATTCTTGAATCCGCTACTGGGGAGCAAAATGGTATTTCTAAATTAAATAAAGAATTAATTTGCTATTATTTGTATGAAACGAAAGATGGAAGATATATCAGTTTAGGGGCTTTAGAGCCTAAGTTTTGGGAAAACTTTTGCTCTGCTGTAAATAAAATAGAATGGCTTCCAGCGCACCTGACTAAGCCAAGTGATGATAATTTAATTTTCCAAGAGGTTAAGAAAATGTTTCGTAAACACACTCTGTCGGAATGGACTCAATTTGCTGAAAAAGTTGATTGTTGTATGGCACCTGTGTTGGAAACAGGGGAAGTTCCATTTCATCCCTATTATCAAGAACGACATCTAATTGAAGAAAAATGGGGGCTTCGATATGTTTCTACCCATTACAGCCCCGAGCCGAAGCTTAAATACTCATCTCCCCCACCGAAACATGGAGAGCACAACAAAGAAATAATAGAAAGGTCATTAAAGAACTAGAATCTGATGTGACAAAAACCATCTAAAAAGGTGTCCAAATCTATGGACGCCTTTTTAAATGGTGAGAAAAAAATTAATCCTTTAGTTCGTTTAGAGTATAAACTGCAATTAATACAACCGCCTTACAATCTCCAATATTTTTAACTGTATGTGGAACACTGGCATTCCAACTAAAGGAGTCACCTTCTTCTAAGATTACAGAATCTTCTCCTTGCTCTGCTAAAACTTTCCCCTCAAGGACTAAATGGCATTCTTCCCCTTCATGTGCATGGGCGTCACCTATCGAAGCGCCTGGAGGAAACTCTACACTTCTTAAACTCAAACCTCCCATTGATGAGATGTGCTCAATTTTCAACTGATTAAACGTAGTCGTTGTTCTAGCATTTTTTCTAACGACGCGTAAATGTTGTTTTTTTTCTAATAATAAGTAAGGTAATGGAACCTCTAAATAAGTGGCAATAGTTTGCAGCGTATTGATTGATGGTGAAGTGTTATTGTTTTCTACGTTACTGATAAATCCTTTTGAAAGGCCAGTACCTTCACACATTTGAGCGATTGTGATTTTTTTTCGATTTCTAATAGCACGAATTTTTGCGCCGATATCCAGTTTGATCACCCTTTTATGGTTTCCTAATATAGAACATATTTATATATTAGCAAAAATCCCATTGACAATCCACAAGATTCGCTGTTATCCTATAAGCAACAAATGTTCATATTTAAAAACATTTTATTTTTTAGGCTTATGTTTCCAAATATGAACTTTTATTAACTATTAAAATACTGATAGGAGGGATATAGATATGAATGCACCTATGATTTATGAGCTTCGCCGTCCAAGCGAGATCGATCCTGATAAAAAGTATCCTGCGCTGTTTATTATGCATGGAATAGGCAGTAATGAACAAAATATGCTGTCTTTGGTAAACGGCTTAGAAGAACGATTTTACATCTTCAGTATTCGCGGTCACCTCTCGCAGCCGCCAGGTTTTGCTTTCTTTACCATTGAAGGGTACGGTAAGCCCCACCGAGAAGTTTTCGATGAGGGAGTAACCAAGCTAACTAACTTTGTTGACTATACTTGCGAACAGTATCCACTAGATACATCTCAATTATACTTGTTAGGTTTTAGCCAAGGTGCGATTTTAGCGATGACGCTAGGCTTGACATTAGGAGATAAAATAAAAGGCGTTGTTGCTTTAAGTGGTTACATTCCAGCCTTCGTAAAAGAAGAATATGAGATCAAAGCTGTAAATGAGTTATCGGTATTTATTTCACATGGAGAAATGGATCAAGTGCTTCCATATGAGTGGGGACTTGCCAACAACGAGTATTTTCGTCAATTAGGTGCAAACGTTACTTTTAAGACATATGTAGAAGGACATAGTGTGTCTAAAAGTAATCTTCAGGATTTTACAAACTGGTTATTAGAAGATTTAAAAAATAATACATTAAGGGAGAGACAGAAGAGATGAAAAAGATAGAAGTAAGTACATTTATTTTACGTATAGTGTTAGGGGTTACGTTTTTTATTCATGGATTAGTGAAATTCCAAGGCGGGATTGAAAATATCGTTGGCTGGTTTGATTCGATTGGCTTACCAGGAGTACTAGCCTATGGTGTTGCAGTGTTAGAAATGGTTGGAGGGCTTGCATTAATCATTGGTTTAGGAAGCAGAATTGTATCAGCACTGTTTGTATTATTAATGCTTGGAGCGACTGTTAAAGTGAAATTGGCTGGCGGCTTCTTAGGAAATGGACAAGGTGCAGGCTGGGAATTGGATTTAGCATTACTAGCAATCGCATTATTCATTGCCATAAATGATAGTAAGATGTTTGCTTTAGATAAAGTGTTTTTTAAAGGACAAAATAACCAAACACAATCTCTTTAATATAGGAGGGAAAAGTACTATGATGCCATCACTGTTTATTGCTCATGGTGCACCATTACTAGCGATTGAAAACAATGAGTATACTCAATTTTTAAATCAAATGGGACATTCTTTACCACGCCCTAAGGCAATTGTTTTATTTTCCGCCCATTGGGAATCTAGATCGCAAAAAGTGAGCGAAGTAGACCAATATGACACTATTTATGATTTCGGTGGCTTCGACCCATCGTTATATACCATTAAATATCCAGCTAAAGGTCTACACCAAATCTCAAATCAAATAAAGGATTTATTCAAAGAAAATGGTATTCCTTTCGATGTAGAAACGAAACGCGGATTGGATCACGGTGCTTGGGTGGTGCTACGTTTACTTTACCCAGAAGCAGATGTCCCTGTCATTGCCATGTCGGTAAATCCTAATTTAACTCCAGAAGAACAATATAAAGTCGGAAAGTCACTGGCTGAATTACGTGCTAACGATGTTCTAATTATAGGCAGCGGGGGAACGGTTCACAATTTGAGGGCAGTAAATTTTGCAGACAATGGAAAAACTGATCAATGGGCATTGGAGTTTGATGATTGGTTAGCTCATCATCTTCATACATGGGATACAGATTCATTGTTTAAATACGATTCAATCGCTCCAAATGCACAGTATGCTGTACCTCCATATGGAAATGAACATTTTGTTCCAATTTTTTATGCTATGGGAGCAGCAGATGACAACCAAAAAGCAAAATTATTACATCGTAGCTTTAGATATGGAAACCTAAGTCATAGCGTATGGCAATTTGGATGATAGCAAAAAATAACACTAACCCAGCGTTAGTGTTATTTTTCATGCAAGTTAGAATAATTCTTATCAATTGAAATTTATGCACGATTATTGATATAATAATTCGGTTATTAATATAAGGAATGTATAAAAGTAAATAAGGTGGTAAATATGAATCAAGAATTTCTAGTGTTATTGTATTATAAATATGTCCATATAGAAAATCCAGAAGAGGTTCAGCAAGAACATCTTCAGTTTTGTAATGAGTTAGGCCTTAAGGGTCGAATCATTATTGCCTCAGAAGGAATTAACGGTACTGTGTCAGGTACAGTTGAGCAAACTGACGCTTATATAAAATATATGAATGAACACCCGCTTTTTGCAGGTACAGTATTCAAAATCGATGAAGCAACAGAGCATGCGTTCAAAAAAATGAGAGTTCGTTATCGACCAGAGCTTGTTACACTTCGTCTAGAGGATGATGTGGACCCACTTGTTACAACAGGAAAACATCTAAAACCGAAAGAATTTTTTGAAGCGATGCAAAGAGAAGATACTGTTGTGATTGACGCACGTAATGATTATGAATATGATTTAGGTCATTTCCGAGGCGCTGTTCGCCCTGACATATTAAATTTCCGTGATCTGCCTGATTGGATTCGAGATAATAAGGAGCAATTCGAAGGGAAAAAGATTCTTACTTATTGCACAGGCGGTATCCGCTGTGAAAAATTCTCAGGCTGGCTTGTAAAAGAAGGGTTTGAAGATGTTTCACAATTAGAAGGCGGTATTGTGACGTACGGAAAAGATCCAGAGGTTCAAGGTGACCTATGGGATGGACAGCTTTATGTATTTGACGAGCGCATTGCCGTTCCAGTCAATCAAAAAGAACATGTGGTTGTAGGTAAGGATTATTTCACTGGTGACCCTTGTGAGCGTTACGTAAACTGTGCTAATCCGGAGTGTAATAAGAAAATTCTCTGCTCTGAGGAAAATGAACACCGTCACCTGCGCAGCTGTTCTCATGAGTGCAGGACGCACCCACGAAACCGCTATGTGGCACAGCATGGTTTAACTGAAGAAGAAGTGAATGAAAGATTAATGAATTTACAAGCATAAGAAAAAGGCTGCACGCTCTTTGTTAAGAATGTGCAGCCTTTTGTTATTTCTTTGCGAGGTTATTATTCGATTTAACTAATTCATCGTATATTGCTGTTGTTAAGCTATGGTCACCTTTACTGTCATGACCAGCTTCCCATAGCATCATACCTCCAAAGCCGTGATCAAGTGCTAGATTGGTCTTCTTTTTTATGGTTTCGACACCATTATAATGATAAATCGTTCCATTCATACTCACCGTATCATTCACAGCATTTGCAGGATCACTGTTAACGATAGCGGCATAAGAAACCTGTTTAATATCAGGGTTTTCAGGCTGAGCATAAAATGGTACTCCTAAAACAAGCTTTTCTTTTGGCAAATTGTTTTGGTCAAACAAATTTGCCCAATAGCTTACTATTTTCTCCGTAAACGGATAAGGTGATAAATTCGCTGCGTTGTAACCGCCGTCCCACTGGCCGTCATAGGCCATAATATTTACATGGTCGACATACTGGAAAGTAGAAGGTTCATAAACAACAAAGCCCATCTCGGTGCCTGTCACCGCATGAATTTTGGCATAAACCGCAATCGATAGTTCTTTACCTTTTGGATGAAGCTGATCGCTTAGCTCTTTAGCAAATGCTGCCAAGTTTGCCGCGTCTGCTTTTGAACGAGGGTGCTCGAAATCGATATCAATACCGTCTAGTTGTTCACGGTCTGCAATATTAGTAAGTTCATTCACAAGTCTTGTTCTAGAATCTGGATTGCTGATGGCTGCTTTAAATGGCTCGTAGGATTCCCCGCCATTGATATGAAACCAGCCGCCAACCGCTAGAATTACTTTTGTATTGTATTTGTCAGCTTCCTTGACCATTGCTCGTAAATTATTGATGGCTGTATCACCATTTAGCAAGATCTCGCCATCCGCAGTCGGATGCGCAAACGAGAAGATAGCATGTGTTAACTTAGAGTAATCAACCACATTCGGGTCGCGAAAATCTTGTACATAGCCCAATAACACTTTCGATTCCTCAATACTTTCCTCTGAAATTGCTTTTTCTTCGGGAAGTTTTACCGATTCTGAAGCTTTTTCTATTTTATGCGGTTTTGACGCTTCTTCTGTTTTAGTTTTGGTATAAAACACTCCTGTAAATATTCCCCCTGTAAAGGTAATGAGGATTACCAGGGCAAGGAGGATTTTGCTTTTTTTCATAGATTGTATACCTCCCTATTATTCTCTGACTATGAAATTGTATCAAAAAATAAGAGGAGGAAGTGTTGGTAATATCAACCTTGCGAATTAATGGTAAATAACGAGTCTTAATTATTTGTTAAATGAGCTCAAATATTGTCTAATTATAGTAAGACTTCTGGTGAAAAGGAGATTTACTTCTGTGTGGGCTGTTGGGATAGGAATAATCTTACTATATAATGTATTGATTTTTTACATAGGCTATAATATTTGGGTTTGGTTGAAGCAAATAAGTGGTGACCGAAAGAGTATAAAAATAATCTTCTGGGTTGTACTCGTTCTTTTTGCTTACTCTTTCGTGTTCTCACGCTGGCTGGATGAGAGTTTATTTTTTACATGGCTTGGAGCCGCGTGGCTGTCGTTATTTTATTTTCTGATATTGCTGCTACCCCTAGCCAACTTATCCATTTTTTTAAGAAGATTTACAAAGGTACAGAAAGAGAAGTTTGTTAAATGGACAGGATACAGCGTATTAGTTGTGATGGTTGGTTCATTCTTTTTCGGAGTGTTTAATGCCTACAGTCCTAAAGTGACAACCTATCAAATTAATATCCCGAAACAGGTAGAAGGGAAACAAAATCTAAAAATTATTATGGCTTCGGATATGCATTTCGGGGATTTATCTGGAAGCGGACAGGCAAAGAAATTGGTGGAATATATAAATTCTCAAAATCCTGATCTTGTGTTATTTCCTGGAGATATTATTGATGATGATATTACGCCATTTCTTGAAAAAGGTATTCCAGAGATCTTAAAACAAATCAAAGCACCTGTGTATGCTTCCCTCGGTAATCATGATCGTGATGACGTCGATCTTGTTAAGATCTTTAATAACAGCGGTATGAAGGTTTTAGATGATGAGGTATTGGACCTTCCTGAGGGGATTTCCCTTGTAGGGAGGAAAGATCGAGGTTATCAGGATGTAGTTAGAGCGGAGCTTTCTACATTAATGAAACAAGTCGACCTAAAGAAACCAGTTTTTCTCCTGGAGCACCAGCCCTACGATTTAGATATCGCCGAAACGAACGGTGTGGACCTTATTTTATCAGGTCATACACATCGGGGACAAGTTGCACCAGGTAATCTTATAACCGATAAGATTTTTGAAAATGATTTTGGCTATCTGAAAAAAGGGCAGCTCCAATCGATTGTTTCCTCCGGCTATGGTGTCTGGGGCTTACCGATTCGAATTGGCACACGTTCAGAAATCGTCCAAATTCACCTTTCCTTTAACCCTGCAATAAAATAAAAATTGTGAATAAATGTACTTTAAAATGATATTATCCTGACGAGAGAAGAAAAACCCAAGTGCATAGTCTCACTTGGGTTTTAATTAAGTTGCAATAGCGATTTTTTTGTTGTTCAGGTGAGTGTTAAAATTAATGTAATTTTTGAATTTCCTAACTTCCAAAAAGTTAACTTATTAATAAGCAGTTATCAGCGATAAGAGTCATTGTAATCCGTATGGTGTTAGGCCACTTTTATTAACCTTAATTCGCCAAACTTCGTTTTTGTTTGATTCTGTGACATATAGATGTCCATCATGGAAAGCAAGATTGGTACTGTAAGTACCAGCATCTTCTGGAAGACGGATGGTACCGAATTGAAAACCATTAGGGTCCACAACGACCACTTCACCAGCTTTGTAATGTGCTACATATACATTTCCTTCGGTATCAACAGCTAATCCATCGGGTCCGACTCCACCCTCAAATCGAGCAAAAACATACGGTGTATCATATATATCTTTTGCATTCACTGCAGGGGCACCGATGATTCGATTTTTTCCATATTCAGAGATATATACACGCTGGCCATCTGGTGAAATGGCAATCCCGTTTGGATATGCTATATTCTCCTGGAAGAGTTGAACTTTTGCACCTTCACCCGGAGGAAGATAAAAGACTCGACCATTTGGATTCAGTGCGCTAGACCCATGTGGTTCTGTAAAGTATACTCCTCCTTTATCATCGAATACAAGATCATTAAGTCCTCTTAAATGCTCAGTATTGAATTTTTCCGTTATTGTTGTCCTTTTTCCGCTAACAGGATCAATGTAATAGAGCTCCCCGTTTAGATCAGCGATAAACAGGCGTCCATCCTTATGAAACTTTGCCCCGTTAGGGTTTCCATAAGTTGCAACAACCTTTGACTTACCATTTTTGTCAAACTTCATGATTTCTCCAGAAAAAATTGCAGTCATCCACATATTTCCATCGCGATCAAAATTAAGACCCTCTAGAAACCCGGCTGAAGTGGAGACCTTTTCCCAAACGGCATCTTTAGGAACAATTTCTGTAATAGTATGTCTTTCCTTTGCCGGCGGTTTTCCTCCTGGGGTAGAGCCTGCAACTGCGGCTGTTACAGTTACAAGGGAGATCAATATAAGTAGTGTTATAGCTAAAACTCTTTTCCTCACTAAATGGTTCCTCCTTAGTTAAACAATATGTAGTAAAAGCGCTTTCACTAAAACAACCTTAACACGGTGAATAAATAGTGTCAATATTTCAAATATTATAAATATTAAAAATAGTAAAAATGAACTAACTTTTACTTTTTGTTTTTTCAAGGAGAGATTATCAGTAAAAGTTCTGATCTTAAATTGACTCAGTTAGTTGATTTGCCCTTCAAGCAAACAATAAAAACTGACAGTGTTTTTTTTATTGTAATTGAATAATATTTAATGATGGCTCCAAATTGAATGAAAGCGCTTTATTAGTATAAAGGAGTGAAGATAGTGGAAAAACTAACCCCTTCGGAGGTTCAAGAAAAGTTATCCTCCGTTCCAGACTGGAGATTAACAGATGAAAAATGGATCGAGCGAAAGTTTCGTTTTCGTGACTATTTAAAGGGAATTGATTTCGTTCAATCAGTTGCTAACCTATCTGAGCAGGCTAACCATCATCCATTTATCTCAATAGATTATAAGGTTGTTACATTACGAATATCATCATGGAATGCTAAAGGTTTAACGGCTTTGGATTTTGAATTAGCCACAAAATATGATGAAGTCTATTTAAAAGTGAAAAGTTAATTTTCTTTTCAAGGGAGAGATATCTATGGGGAAAGCAAAGAAAATTCCGAGACACTTGCAAAAATATGTGGTAGACCAGCAATATGAGAAATACACACCGATTGATCACGCGGTGTGGCGTTATGTGATGAGACAGAACCATAACTATCTAAAAGACACTGCCCATCAAGCGTATGTAGGCGGGTTAAAGTCCTCTGGGATATCTGTAGAGAAAATACCTAATGTTACAGATATGAACAAAGCGTTAGAGCCGTCCGGCTGGGGAGCAGCTAATATTGATGGTTTTATCCCCGGTGTTATTTTCTTCGACTTTCAAGCACACGGTATCCTGCCGATAGCATCTGACATTCGTAAACTAGAAAACATTCAATATACACCAGCACCTGATATCATTCATGAAGCCGCAGGTCATGCACCAATCCTTTGCGAGGAGAAATTCTCGGAATATGTAAAGCTTTTCGGACAAATTGGTTCAAAAGCATTAGCAACAAGTGAAGAGCATGAATTATTTGAAGCAGTGCGAACCTATTCGAATCTATTAGAGAGCGGAAAAGCAACAAAAGAAGAAATCGACGCAGCTAAAGCTGTTTTTGAAGAAAAACAAGCGGCTGTAACCGAGTTATCAGAAGCGGAGCAAATTTCGCGTTTATATTGGTGGACCGTAGAATACGGCCTTATTGGCAGTGTCGATCAGCCACAAATCTATGGAGCTGGATTGTTATCTTCTGTATCCGAAGGTAGAAGCAGCCTAACCGATTCGGTTAAGAAGATCCCTTTTGACTTGGAGACTGTTATTAAAACTGGCTTTGATATTACCAAACCACAGCCCCAGCTTTTTGTTTGTAACAGCTTTGACCAGTTAATAAATGCAGTAATGGAATTTTCGAAAACCATGGCTTTTAGGATTGGTGGAACAAAGGGCTTAGATAAAGCACTTCGATCGAATCATACGGCTACGTTTCAATATAGCTCAGGACTGCAGTTAACCGGCACCTTACGTAACATCATTAAAGATGAAAAAGGTGAAGCCATTTACGTCCAAACTGAAGGTCCATCAGCCTTGGCTTATCAAAATAATGAATTGTCAGGTCATGGAAAAACTACACATCAAGACGGCTTTGGAGCTCCCATTGGTAAAATAACAAATAGCATCAATCCATTCGAGGAGCTAAGTGACGAGGAGCTTAATAGAATTGGCATTGAGATAGGGAAAGAATCTACCATCAATTTTGAGAGTGGCGTGAAGGTGTCAGGAACTCCACAACATTTCTATCGAAAAGAGGGCAAACTTCTGCTCATATCATTTAATGATTGTAGTGTCTCATACGCAGGCCAAACGTTATTTGATCGTGATTGGGGCAATTATGATCTTGCAGTGGGAGAACGAATTACCTCCGTATTCGCAGGTGCAGCAGATTCTGAACAATTTTATGCAAACTTAGAAGAAGTTGAAACGAAACCACTTGTTAAAAGAGATTTATCTCCATTAGAACAGTTGTATGGGAAGGTTAGAACCATTCGTGAAAATCCACATAATGACATAGAAACAGCCCTACTTGAGGTGCTTGGTGAATTAACAAGGGATTATAAGGATGATTGGTTATTACGAATTGAAGTAATGGAACTGTTAGTGAGACATAACCTTATGCCTGACCAACAGTTATTACTAAAAACACAACTTGAAGATATAAAGCTTTTAAGTGAAGAATTCCCTGTGTTAATTGATAGAGGTCTGATGTTAACCAATGTATGACGAAAATTTTGGCCAATCACAACAACGATGAAATAAATTAGCCGCCGTGATAAGGAAAACAAAGAAAGGGTACACTTAGGGAAAAGAAGGGTAATTTAGGTGAAAAATAATGAAATTACTTTGTATAGATGGTGGTGGAATTCGTGGTATTTTTGCCATCGCCATTTTACAAGCATTAGAAGAAGAAGTAGGTCATCCTGTAGATGAGTTGTTTGATGTAGTCGCTGGTACTAGTACTGGAGCTATCATTGCTGCCTCTGTTTCACTCCACAAAAACATGAAAGAGATCTATGAGAGCTATAAGTACTTCGGTGGAAAGATTTTTACCAGGCAGGCAAAGGTTGGACTATTTAAGAGTGTTTATAGTGACCGAGCGCTAAGACATCTGTTAAAACAAGCGTTTGGTGAAGTGACACTGCAGGAGATAACCAAGCCGCTGCTTATTCCTGCTGTGGACATTACGCATGGAAAACCATTTACTCACCGTTCAAACTACGGACATCCTGACTGTGATGATCTATCGATAAAAGTGTGGGATGCGGTCCTTTCCTCGTGCTCGGCACCTGTCTATTTCCCTCCTAACAAAATAGGGGATCAGTACTTATCCATAGATGGCGGGCTATGGGCGAATAATCCTTCATTGGTCTGCCTGACAGAAGCCATTGATTTCTTCCAAAAGAATATGAAGGAAATCAACATCTTATCCATCGGTACTGGATTACAAAATATTGATTTTACGAACAATAATGATAAGTATTGGGGAATCAATCAGTGGCTCCCGTTCCACTTACCTACGATGAAGGTAACACCTAAGCTTCTGGATTTGGCCCTCCACCTTTCATCAGAATCCGTAACCTATCATTGTCAGATTCTTCTAAAGGACCAATACCTTCGAATCAATGAAGATTTGGGTAAGGAGATTCCCTTTGATGAAGTAGATTATATGGATGTTTTAAGTGATTTAGGAAGAAATGTTTTTAAAAAACAGAAAGACCAAATTCTTTCGTTTTTAGAAAAATAACAACCAAAACTCGCACTTTTGATGGGGCGGGTTTTTTGTTTGGTGTGATTCAATATTTTTCACCTTTTGAAACCATACTATTTTATGAGGTGAAGGGCATGTATAAACTGTTATCACATAATGATTTAGATGGTGTCGGGTGTGGAATACTAGGAAAGCTTGCCTTTGGAGAAGATGTAAAGGTTCGCTACAATTCCATTTCTGGTTTAAATCGAGAAGTTGAATGGTTTTTCGAAAACGAAGATAAAAGGACTACCTTATTTATTACCGATTTGTCTGTAAATGAAAAAAATGAACAGAGAATTAATGAGTTTTATCAAGAAGGGGGGAAAGTACAGCTCATCGATCATCACAAAACCGCACTGCATTACAATGATTATCCATGGGGACATGTGATGGTTGAAGACCAAGATGGTAAATTAACCTCTGCGACCTCATTATTATATGATTATCTTATTTCCCATCAGTTCATTGAAGAGTCAAATGCGATAAGAGAATTTGTCGAGTTGGTTAGACAATACGATACGTGGGAGTGGGAGAAAAATGAGAATCAAGACGCCCAGCGTCTGAATGCACTATTTTTTCTAGTTTCCATTGACGAATTTGAAGAAAAAATGATCCAGCGGCTTAAAACTAGTGACCACTTTTATTTTGATGAGTTTGAAAAGAAAATATTAGATATGGAAGAAGATAAAATTGATCGCTATATTCGCAGGAAAAGGCGGGAGCTTGTTCAGACAGAACTTGATGGCCTTTTTGCAGGTGTGGTCTATGCGGAATCCTATCACTCAGAACTGGGAAATGAATTAGGGAAAGAATATCCACATCTAGATTATATTGCAATTTTAAATATTGGTGGGAAGCGGATGGGTTTCCGAACCATTCACGATCATATCGATGTTTCTGAGGTTGCCGGAAAATATGGTGGAGGCGGGCATGCAAAGGCATCCGGTTGTTCTTTAACTGAAGAAGCTTATAAAAACTTTGTAACAGAGACCTTTCATTTAGAATCTATTCCAGAAGACGCGAGACGAAATCGATATAATTTGAAACGTTCTTCTTTTGGTACATTGTATAAAAGTAGAAGAGAAGATTATTTTCTGCTTTATCAAGTAAGTGACGATGAATGGGCGATTCAAAAAGGCCAGAAACGATTGGAACAAACCTATGCCAATTTTGAAGAAGGGGAGAGTTACTTAAAAAGAAATTATGAGGTGTGGATAGTAAAAGACGATGATTTTGTTCAGTACTTAATGAAACAAGTTAAAAACCAAATTCACTGAAAAAACCACTACAGAACGAACGAGTGTTCTGTAGTGGTTTTTTAAATATAATTTATTGTTTTAGTTGATTTAAATCCGTAATGCATTCCTGAACTAGCGTTACTGCCTGACTCATAGCTGCTCCGCCGCCAAATGCTGCCGTAACACCAACAGCTTCGAGGATTTCCTGTTCGGAACATCCTTGATCAAGACAACCTTTTGTATGATAAATAATACAATATTCATCCTGTGTATAGAGACTAATGCCTAATGCAATTAATTGCTTTTCCCGTTGAGATAAAGCACCCTCTTTAAAGCATTCTTCTGTAAAGGCATTGAAGTGTCTAGCAAACTCTGGCATTTTTTGGGTAAATACACCTAACCCAGATTTATACTCATGTAAGGCTGCTTCTGTAGAATTTCTTGCTTCGAATTCCATTCTTATGTTCACTCCATTTCTAATAATCATGAATCCAAAATTAGTATGAGCAAACAGAGAATGGATTAACCATATTAATACCCGCCATGGTAGTTTTTAAAATAAGCTGTCAATGAGCACGGGGGACGATCCATGTCAGGAACAAATGCACTTAGCTTTGTTAAAAAATAACAGGACTCAGGAAAATGGTGTTCTAAAAAACGCAGCGTTGTGGCATTCAAAACTTCTTTTCCTTTATATAACTTAATAACATGTTCAACCAATTGGTTAAAGGCAAGAACAGTTCCACTTACTTCACGTGCAAAGGCGATTTGTACCGGGAAATGGGGAGGCATAAACCGTAAATAACCTTTTATCGCGTCATTTTTTAATACATGTGCTGAAAATAGCTTATTCAGCGTGTTCACTCTCTCATGGAGAATAAGTTCTATCCCATCGAGTGCCCGATTTAGTAATGCAGCGTGACCAATCTGATCCTCTAACCAAAGATCTAATAAATCAACTAATGGAAGAGGAGGGTAATCTGTTCCATTCATGTAATATTGCAGGATTCGTAAATATTCACCGTTTTCATTTAATGTCCCATTAAAATAGGTTGGGGTAATGTTAATCAATATTTTATTGTTTAATTGTAAGTTAAGAATTTTTCCTTCGAAGGTGTAATAATCATAAGAAACTTGTGCGGATAGCTTTGAAAATTCAACCAATGCTTGTGAATTTATCTGACTCGTATTTGGAATTTGTTCTAATCTGTTTCTTACCTCTGTGAATCTGCTAATAAACCCAACGGCTTCTTCTATAAGGTTTACCTCGACTGGTGATAAGTAATCACGAACAAAAATGGCATGATCCAAGAGTATATTGACCCAAAAATAATGCTCTTCCCAAGGAGAAAATGGATTTAGGTTTTTCACCGGTAACCTCCCTTATTTGCAATCTACCTTTCTAATACAAATTATTATTCAGCCTTTAAATAAATGTATAAATTACCATTGTTAGCAAAAAATAAAAGAAAAAGATGGGGCGGGTGCGAATGCGTAAAAATCGCAATCGCTTTTTGAAGGACTTCAAACTGCAGAGAAGCATAGAAATATCGAATGCGAGTGAAAAAGTAGAACCAAAGTTAGCTAAAGAGGGATTATTACAGCAATTTAAAAACAATTTTACGAATAGTTCTGATTTAAGTGTCACAGAGTTTCCAAATTTAACAATAAAAATTTACTACTTTAGTTATTTAATTAATAAGGACCATTATGAACAATTCTTATCAAAACTTAGATGTATCACGATAGAAGAATTACAGCCCTTTTTAACTCATTCAGAGTTCAGACTATTGTCAGATTTTAGCGAACTTGAAGAAGCTATATTATCTGGAAGTGCCATTTTATTCACTGAGCAAAAAGCATATGAGCTTCCATTTAAAGAGGGAAAAGGTCGTTCGATTTCTCCATCTGAAACAGAAACGGTCATACTTGGTGCGCATGACTCTTTTGTGGAATCTGTTGATGTAAATTTATCTCTTATTCGGAAAAGAGTCTTGAGCTCACAGCTCAAGACGATAAAATTGCATGTCGGAAATAAATCAAAAAGGTCTGTTTATCTACTTTATATTGAAGGTGTTGCATCAGATAAAGACTTAGAAGAAATTAAAAAAAGAATTCTATCGATTCAAAAGGATGGAATTACCGATACCAATATGCTTGTTCAATTTATCGATGAGTATCCAAATTCTCCTTTTCCACAATTTTATACCACAGAAAGGCCGGACGTGGTGGTATATAAACTTTTTGAAGGAAAAGTAGCAGGCATAATGGACAACAGTCCGTACGCTTTTTGTACACCTGTCAGTTTTTTTGATTTTATGGAATCCATGGATGATTTCAGTCAAAGATGGTTTGTTGGTACCTTTATAAAAATCATACGGTATATTGCCATTTTAGTTACATTGTTATTTACTGCCTTATATGTATCCGTTACAACCTATCATTATGAAATGATTCCGCAGGCTTTACTTCCGACATTGCAGGAGTCCCGAAGTAAAGTGCCGTTTCCACCTGTCTTAGAAGCGCTATTCTTAGAATTTTTGTTAGAGCTGTTGAGAGAGGCAGGAGCCAGGCTTCCCACAAAAGTTGGACAGACAATTGGTATTGTTGGCGGTATTGTTATCGGACAGGCGGCTGTCCAGGCAGGCATTACTAGTAATATCCTTATTATTGTCGTAGCAGCTTCTGCTATCGCGTCATTTGTGGTACCTAGTTATTTATTAAGCGGGTCGATAAGAATTATACGTTTTGGCTTTATTATCCTATCAGGATTTTGGGGGAATATTGGGATTGTTTTTGGAATGGCCATTTTAATTATTCATTTAAGCACCTTGACGAATTTAAATTCTCCTTATTTAATGCCAATTTCTCCGATGTATCCCAAGTTCTTTAAATACACATTGATACGGGGACCTTTTAAGAAAAAAGCTGGAAGGGAGTAACGATCATGACAATGAAAGAAAAGTTATCACCCTTTCAAGCTTCGATATTGATTTATTTAACTCAGTCTGGAGTTACGCTGTTTTATTTACCCCGGCTTGTCGCAGAAGCATTTGGGACCAACGGCTGGATTGGTCATTTCATTATTTATTTCGTTGTCAATATCAATCTAGTGCTTATTTGGCTCGTATTCAAATTGAGTAAAGGTAAGTCCATGTTTGAAATCATAGCTATACTGCCAAAGTGGATGACACTTCCTTTTAATTTCGTTATCGCGTCTGTTTGGACGCTTTTAGGGGCAATGGTGACTGTTAAGTTTTCCATGATCCTTAAAGTATTGTTTTACAATAATGTGTCACTAGTGTACTTTCTCTCAATGGCTTATATATTATCTTATATGTTATTAAAGAAGGATCTTTATCAAATTGCGAAAGCAACTGTTGTTTTATTTTATTTTACAGTCTGGACTGTTTTTTTATTAGCTTTCCACCTTCCGGAATTCAGCTTTATTCGCTTGACACCGTTTATTTTTAAAGGAGATACAGACATGTTGAATGGGGGAGTGTCGGTTTTTACAGCCTTTTTAGGTTATGAGCTGTCGATCTTATATATCCACCGGATAGAAAGGAAACAATTAAAATCCCTTATAGCTGGAAATTCACTTACTACCGTTATATATTTGGGTGTGACCTTTGTCTGTTTTGGTTTTTTCAGTTTTAAACAACTGGTAAGCGAAATGTACCCGGTCGTAACACTATTGGGGTACATATCTTTTCCTGTTTTAGAACGTGTCGAAAGCTTTACCTTTTCTGTTTTCGGTATAAAGGTAATGTTGACTACCGTTATGTACTTATGGGGAACAAAAGAACTATTACAATATCAATTTAAAAGAGCAAAATCAAGTTATCTTGTAACCGTAATAATACTGATAAGCTTTGTCGTATCATTTATACCAAAAGTTCTTAAAGACTTAGATGAATGGTTAAAGTATATTAGCTATGCTTGTACAGCTGTAGCCTTTTTATTGCCAATCTTTTTATTAATTACCGTTGTAAGTACGAAAATAATGAACAGAGAGTCAGCCAATGAATAAATTATTTAGCATTATACTAATTCTCATACTAACTGGATGTGCCGAGCAAAAGATCATAGACGATTTAGCGCTAATTAATGCTGTAAGTTATGATGTTAGTGATAACGAAAAGAATCCCTTACGGTTAACCGTTACCTTTCCAATCATTACAAAAGACGGAAAATATGATCGAAAAACAATCAGTGTTGAAGGGAAATCAAGTAAAGAGGCAAGGGAAAAAGTAAGATTGGAAACAAACTTAAAACTTGAAAGCGGACAAATGCGTGTTTCCTTATTTGGTCATGAATTGGCGAAACAGGGGTTACTGCCCACCCTGCTTTCCTTAGCTCGTGATCCAAGTGTTGGTACAAGAGCAAAATTGGCTTTAGCGGAAGATGAAGCAAGTGATATATTAATGCTGCAGATTAAAAACGAAGGTCAAAATGCTACATACTTAGAGCAGTTTTTAACGAAGTTAAACCGTGAAAATTTAAGAACAAATTATAATATTTATCAATTTCTTAGAGACTACTATGATGACGGCATTGATCCCATTCTGCCGGTATTTAAAGTTGAAAAAAACAATATTACTTATAATGGCATTGGGTTATTTCATGCTGACAAAGTTGTCGGTATTCTGAAACCTGCAGAGGCCCGTTATCTTTTCCTTTTTCGAGAAGAGATGAAGGAAGGGAGTTTCATTGACCAAATTGACGTAGGAGAAGATGAAAAAGCCACTATCATGCTTAACTATGAACTTAAGGACCACAAGATTGAAATCCCATCAACATCAACGAACCCAAAGAAAGCCTCAATATATATAGAATTGATTGGGGATGTAATTGAATATACTGGGAGAGAAGAAATTTCTGATACAAAAGTACAGAAAAAAATTGAAACGATTATTACCAAGAAAATAAATCGGGAAGGTAAAAAACTTATCGTAAAGTTGCAAAAACTCCAAGTAGATCCTCTTGGTATTAGACGATACGTACGAAATAAAATGGATTATAAAGAATGGAAAGCATTGGACAAGTATCAGTCGTACCAAGATATGGATATAAAAATTCATGCTAAAGTTATCGTGAACAGTTCTGGAAAATGGAAGTAGGTTTGAATGAGAAATTTTAGGAAAATCATCTTTTATTTGTAAGAATTTTCTATATAATAGAATGAGGTGGGGGGCACTACAGTGTATCTGCGGTGTTCCTTTTTATTAGAGAAATAGAAGGAGGGGAAAACATTCTATGTCTAATGAGAATGAGGTTTTATTAGATAAAGGAAAACAAAAGGATCCAAAGTTGAAAGCAATTAGGAAAGAGGGAGAACCGACACCGGCATTTATTGGTGCTTCTTGGGCAGCTCTGTTAGTAGGTGTTACGGCTTATTTCGTTGGCTTGTTTAACGCAGCGATGCAATTGAACGAAAAAGGCTATTACTTTGCTGTACTAGTATTCGGCCTATATGCGTCTGTTTCTTTACAAAAAGCTGTAAGAGATAAAGAAGAAGGAATACCAGTTACAAATATTTATTATGGTATTAGTTGGTTTGCACTTATTGTAGCTATTTCATTAATGGGTATCGGTTTATATAATGCTGGCAGTATTGATTTGAGCGAAAAAGGATTCTATGGGATGTCATTTGTTCTAAGTTTATTTGCAGCGATTACGGTTCAAAAGAATATTCGTGATGCGCAGCGGGCAAGAGAAAGAGAGTAAATATGGTCTAGATGACCATTAGTAACGAAAAAAACGACAGCAAAAT
>NZ_BCVA01000013.1 GCF_001591505.1 Neobacillus niacini NBRC 15566 | reverse complement strand
GAGCAAATAATCTTTTTCGCTTCAAAAGCAAACCCACTCAGAAGCAACTCTATTACTATATCATTTCGTTAACTAAGCGTCAACCCTTTTTTAAAAAGGTTTTTAACACCGATGTGTTATTAACTCGCCATTAACGACTGCTAAAATATAATAACACCATTACCAGCTAACGTCAACAGTATATTGATATTAATTTTCACTTTGGCATTTAACTGCAATATATATAGAAGAAAGCCGGCTCATATACTTTGAGCCGGCTTCACTTTATTTCGTAATCTTAATAATTCCTGTTTGTTTTAAGTTAACTTGACCAGGCTTTTCAATTACTACCTTTTCACCTTCAGCTAAGTTAGTGAAAACAACCGGCGTAATGGTAGATGTAGCATGTTCTTTAATGTAATCTAAATCGACCTTTAGTAACGGCTGACCTTGATCAACAATATCATTTTCAGAAACTAATGTCTCAAACCCTTGACCCTTTAAATTGACCGTATCGATTCCAACATGGATAAGAATTTCACGTCCAGTATCAGATAGAATTCCAATTGCGTGTTTTGTTGGGAATAAGTTAACGATTTTACCGTTTACCGGTGATACAATTGTACCCTCTGCAGGGACAATCGCAAAGCCGTCACCCATCATTTTCCCTGCAAATACTTGGTCAGGCACTTCTGTAATTGGCTTTAATTCACCTTTTAACGGCGCCATAAACCCTTCGTCTTCATTACCACGTGCAGTTTGAAGTGCTTCTGGATTAATTTCCTCGATTTGCTGTTCCACACCTTTTTCAGGAGCTTTTACGATTGTGCTTGGCTTTTTACCATTCATTATATCCTTCATTTGACCCTTAATGGTTTCAGAGCGCGGTCCAAAGATCGCTTGAATATTGTTTCCTACTTCTAGGACACCTGCTGCACCAAGTCTTTTTAGTTGGTCTTTATCAACATCTTTAATATCATTTACCGATACACGAAGACGGGTAATACATGCATCTAAATGAGCAATATTCCCTTTACCACCCATCGCCTCTAAAATGTTAGAAGCCAAGTCACCAGAGTTAGCTTTACCAGTTGGTGCTTGATTTTCTTCTTCCTCTAGCTCACGTCCTGGAGTTTTCAAATTAAACGTACGAATTGCAAAACGGAAACCAAAGTAATATACAACCGCAAAGACAAGACCTACCGGTATAACAATCCACGCATTTGTTTGCGGGTTAATTAACCCAAAAAGAATATAGTCAATTAAACCACCTGAGAAAGTCATTCCGATTTTTACATCTAACATATGCATAATCATAAACGAGAATCCCGCGAAAATCGCGTGTATAGCAAATAAAATTGGTGCTACGAATAAAAATGAGAATTCAATAGGTTCTGTAATACCCGTTAAGAAAGATGTTAGGGCAGCCGATGCCATTAATCCTCCGACAAAAACTTTCTTTTCAGGTTTAGCTTCATGATAAATTGCCAGTGCTGCAGCTGGTAGTCCAAACATCATGAATGGGAATTTACCTGTCATAAATGTTCCAGCTGTTAAATTCTTAACATTATCTGTAATTTGCGCCATAAAGATACGTTGATCTCCACGAACCACTTCTCCTGCTTTTGTTGTATATTCTCCGAATTCATACCAGAATGGCGAATAGAAAATATGGTGTAAACCAAATGGAATTAACGATCTTTCAATGACACCGAAAATAAATGCAGAAATTGTTAGGTTTGCATGAACCATGTTTTGCGAGAATGCATTTAGACCATTTTGAATTGGCGGCCAAATGAAAATCATCAATATTCCTAAAACAAGAGCAGATGCAGCGGTAATGATAGGTACAAAACGTTTACCTGCAAAGAATCCTAAATAAGATGGTAATTCAATTTCAAAAAACTTATTGTACATAGATGCTGCTAGTATACCGACGATAATACCACCAAATACTCCTGTTTGAAGAGTAGGAATTCCAAGTACACTCGCATAACTTAAACCATTAACATCCTCAGCTGTAATACCAAGTACGGTACCCATTGTTACATTCATAACTAGGTATCCGATAATAGCGGCCAGACCAGCAGTTCCTTCTCCACCAGCTAACCCTACAGCAACACCAACCGCAAACAAGAGCGGTAAGTTTCCAAAGATAATATTCCCGGCATTTTGCATAACAGAAGCAATCAAGGCCACCGTGCTATTATCCAAGAATGGTGCTATTTCTAAAAGTGCTGGATTTAAGAGCGCAGCTCCTAAAGCAAGTAATATACCAGCAGCCGGCAACAACGCAACTGGGAGCATTAATGCTTTACCAACTTTTTGCAAGACGCCAAAAGCTTTTTTAAACATAATATATATACCTCCAATTTTTCATATAGCTCATTAAGCGTTTTCATTTACCTCAAAAACACAAAAAAAGGCATGAGTAAAAGTTCAATTGAAATGAGACTACGGGTATAGATTACCCAAAAGCCTTGGTTTCAATTAATACTTTTCACTCATGCCTGATCGAATCAGTAACACGTAAAAAATAATAACTATTTAAATTTTTTCTGTATTCTCTGCAAGTGCATAGTTAAGTAAACAGCTTCTGCATCAAATACTTTCATTTTCAATGTTTGTTGCATCACTTTAATGAGCTTCCATGAGAGATTATAGCACACAGGATATTCTTGTTTCAATAGAAAAGATATTTTTTCCGGCTCATCTACCTTTTCCCCTTTAACCACCCTTTCAATGGTAAAACGAAGGTGTCGCACAAGTCTCATATAATCAATACTCTCTTTATCGATATCAATCTCAAACTGCTCTTCCACCATTTTTACCAGTTTGCTGACGAGCTGTGAATGCTGATTCACTTCAGATAAGTTTCTATTTGTCATGGCACTGTGAATATGGATAGCAATAAAACCTATCTCTCCTACCGGCAGAGAGATGCCCGTTTTTTCATTAATAAATTCAACAACTTCAGAAGCAATTTCATATTCATGCCGATAGAGCGTTTTTGTTTCTACCAGGAAGGGATTATTCATTTCCATGCCTTGAGATACTCTATTGATTGCAAACACTAAATGATCCGTCAATGCAACATGGATATGCTCATCTAATTGTGTATGGGTTCTTTGTTTTATTATTCCAATAGCAGATATAATCACTTCTTGTAGATCATCATCAATAAAAGGAAGCAATTTAATATAATTTTGTTGTTCCTTTTCATTTTTAAGCACAAATAGTTTTTCTACCGAATCTGTCTCGATAAAATCTCCCTGTTTCCGATTAAAGCCTATTCCTTTACCGATTAAGACAACTTCCTCATAGGAAGGATGCTGTGCAATCAAAACATTGTTATTTAATACTTTATCAATTAATAGCTTTGCCATTGCCTTCCTCCCCATTATGTCTAATGTCTAAATTACCTTAGTATTCTCATGTTATAAGAGACAAAACAAGAAGTCAACGACATTATTCGACAGCTATCCCTTATACGAAATCCTCTTGTTATGTATTAACAATCCAATATAAAAAAAGAGCCTGTGATTGCTCACAGGCTCCCTTGACTTCCTTATAGAAATAAGAAGTATAAAACGAAAATAACAAAGAATAAGTACATGATTGGATGAATTTCCTTCATACGCCCCTTAACGATCATAGTAATTGGGTAAAAGATAAACCCAATCGCAATCCCTGTTGCAATGCTATAAGTCAAAGGCATAGCAATCATCGTAAGGAAGGCTGGAACTGCCACTTCAAATTTTGTCCATTCAATTTTCCCTAATGAACCAACCATCAATGCGCCAACAATGATTAATGCTGGTGCTGTAACGGCGGCGGTAACAACTGATAGTAACGGGAAGAAGAACAGTGATAATATAAACAATGCTGCTGTAACAAGTGAAGCAAACCCTGTTCTCGCACCTGCCGCTACCCCAGCAGATGACTCAATATAAGATGTTGTCGTAGAAGTACCAAGTACGGCACCAACAGTTGTTGCTACTGAGTCAGCAATTAACGCCCTGCCAGCACGTGGTAATTTATTGTCTTTGATCATTCCCGCTTGATTCGCCACTGCCACAAGTGTCCCAGCATTATCAAAGAAATCAACAAACAATAGAGTCAAGATAATTCCAAGCATGCCCATTGTGTAGAATGAACTATCGCCTAAGGAAGAAAATGCCGCTCCAAATGTAGGAGCTAAACTTGGAACAGAGTCGACGATTTTATCTGGAGTTTCAATTAGATTAAAGATCATTCCTACGATAACTGTAATAATCATTCCGAAGAATACTGCTCCATTAATTCCTCTGGTCATCATAATAACCGTAATAATTATTCCGAAAATAGCCAGTAATGTTGGTCCAGCCGTCAAATCACCTAAACCAACCAATGTTGCATCATTGTTTACTACAATACCAGCACTCTGTAATCCAATAAATGTAATGTATAAACCAATACCCGCTCCGACTGCATGCTTTAACTCTATAGGAATAGCATTGATTAATTTCTCACGTAAACCCGTTAATGTCAGCAAAAAGAAAAATACACCGGAAATGAAGACTGCTCCTAAAGCATGCTGCCATGGAACGCCGCTTCCTAACACAACAGAGTAAGCAAAGAATGCGTTTAATCCCATACCAGGCGCTAATGCAAGTGGATATTTACCAAGTAACCCCATCACAATAGAACCGATCGCTGCAGCTAATGCTGTGGCTACAAACACTGCTCCATAATCCATACGAAGTGAATCTGGTAAATCCGGTACACTTGATAGTGTTAATGTTAGCGGGTTTACCACTAATATATAGGCCATTGCCAAGAAGGTGGTCATGCCGCCAATAATCTCACGGCGATAATTCGTCCCTAATTCCTTAAACATAAAATATTTTTGCATTAGTTCTTCCCCCTAGGAATATATATCTTTTTAAAACGAAAAAAACGTTCCGAATTCTACCGGAACGCTTGACTTGGGGCAAGTGTAAAAAAGAGGAATACCCCTCCGATTATCACTGCCTCGTAGTCAAGCCATTTACGGTGGCTCGGTAGAAACTTTTGGGCCATATCCCCAATATTATACGAGTTAAATCGACAAATTATTTACTTCTCCTTTATCTTATCAGGGATTTCCCAGCTTGTAAATAAAAAGCGAACGTTTTTAAAATTATATTTAAAAACGTTCGCTTTTAGAAGTGTTATTTTAAATTTATTCCCATTCAATCGTTGCAGGCGGCTTGCTGGTAATGTCATAGACCACTCGGTTAACGTGGGCTACTTCATTAACAATCCGAGTTGAAATTTTTTCGAGTATATCCCATGGGATACGTGCCCAATCAGAGGTCATCCCATCGATGGAAGTTACGGCGCGAATACCAATGGTATAATCATATGTCCTCGCATCGCCCATTACTCCAACACTGCGAATGTCCGGAAGCACAGTAAAGTATTGCCATATTTCACGATCAAGTCCCGCCTTCTTAATTTCTTCACGGAGGATCCAATCAGATTCACGGACAATTTCAAGTTTATCTTCAGAAATTGCACCTAAGACACGAATTCCAAGACCTGGCCCAGGAAATGGCTGTCTCCAAACAATATCATCCGGAATTCCAAGCTCTGTACCCAGTGCACGAACCTCATCTTTAAACAGCGTATTCAATGGTTCGATTAACTTGAATTGCATATCTTCAGGCAGCCCACCGACATTATGGTGAGATTTGATCGTTTGTGCAGTAGCAGTTCCACTCTCGATAATGTCAGTATAGAGTGTTCCTTGTGCTAAAAACTCAATTCCTTCAAGCTTAGTCGCTTCATCATCGAATACATAAATAAACTCATTTCCAATGATTTTCCGTTTCTTCTCTGGATCAGATACTCCTTCTAATTTAGATAAGAAACGTTCTTTTGCATCAACTTTTATCACATTCATATGGAAGCCTTCAGCAAATGTCTTCATGACACTATCAGCTTCATTCTTGCGAAGTAAGCCATGATCAACAAAAATACAAGTCAGCTGATCACCGATCGCTTTATGAATAAGCACAGCTACAACGGATGAATCTACACCACCACTAAGTGCACAAAGTACTTTCTTATTTCCAACCTGCTCACGAATCTTTGCCATTTCCATTTCAATAAAGTTTTCCATGGACCAATCGCCTTTACAGTCACAGACATTAAAGACAAAGTTTTTAAGCAGCTCATTTCCATAGACGGAATGACGAACTTCCGGATGAAATTGAACAGCATAAAGTTTTCTTGCTTCATCACTCATTGCTGCAATCGGGCAGTGCGGGTTTGTTCCATCAACGGTAAAACCAGCAGGTGCTTCCACTACTAAATCTCCATGGCTCATCCAAACGATTTGCTCCTCAGGCAAATCATGGAATAGTTTGTTTTGATTTTGAATATTCATGACAGCTTTTCCGTACTCACGGTTCTTGGCCTTTTCAACTTTTCCATCAAAGTGAACAGTCATTAGCTGCATACCGTAGCAAATCCCTAAGATAGGAAGACCCATTTCGAAAATCTCTTCATCACAGCGGAAAGAATTTTCATCATATACACTATTCGGTCCACCTGAAAATATGATTCCTTTTGGATTCATTTTTCTAATTTCCTCAGCCGTAATCGTATGCGGATGAAGTTCACTGTAAACACCGAACTCACGAATTCTACGTGTAATTAACTGGTTATACTGGCTTCCAAAGTCTAAAACCACAATCATATCTGTATTTGTCAACACGTCCACCTCTTCCAAAATATTAAGGTTAGTATTTACTTCAAAAACAAAAAAAAAACTAGAATTCCGCCTCCAAATAAAACTAGGAAGGCAGAATTCTAGCTTTCTCTTAATTGCTAAAGCCGAAAATTCTGCCTTCATAGTCAGGTTGTTTATGGTAACCCGGTAGAGACTCTCGAACCTTATTTTCGAGGATATATGAAGGAAATCTATTATTCGAAAAGCGGAAGCGCCTTGTACAGGGTTGTGAGTCTAGGACGAGCCGGCGGGAAGGTTGTTCTTCAACCTTTCTGACGGATTGGCTTATGACCGAGGAAAAAGTGTTTTCCTGTTTCACCAAGCCCTAGGCGCTGCAGCTAAACATTAATTTTACGCCTTATTGTAACAATAGGTTGTTTTATCGGTCAAGCTATTGTCTTTTTAATTAAATTTTCCCATAATTCCCGTGAATCCTTCCAGCTTCCTTCGGGGAGTTTTTGATGATATAGATATTGCTCATATCTATCCGTCAGCTTAGACATCTCTCTAGTTGCAAAGAAGGTATCAATGTATCGGGCATAATTTCGCAATGTTTGTCCCTGATTACGCTTTAAACCATAACGCTCTAATTGGTCTAAAAGGATAAGATAGGCTTTACCGATATTTTCATCTTTTTTTCTCATTCGGAACTGAAATAAATATAAACGCGGGATCCACTTTCCTCGCAGCCTATATATAAGGCCAATTGTACCAATAACTACCAAAACAAAAATGACAATCCATTTCCAATTTTTATCTAAGAAGACTTTTGCGCTAATCCAGAATCCATTAAATGAAAAAGTTTGATCTTTTTTCTGAGAGCTGCTGCTATTTTTCTCCACATCCTGCTGTGGCTTAGGTGTTGGCTGAGCTGTTGCTTCAGTTGCAGGAGTTGTTCCATCATCATTTGTATAATCAATGGAAATAGTATTGGTGAAGCCCTTTGTCGGTTCAAATGGAACCCACCCTTGATTAGGAAAATAGACTTCAACCCATGAATGGGCATTATTATTGGTAACTTCATAAATTTGTTTTGAAGAATCATCTTCACTGTACTCTAAAAATTCCCCGCCAGTATAACCTTTTACCCAGCGTGTAGGAATTCCTATTGATCGGAGCAGCACCGCCATTGAGGTGGAAAAATTATCACAATATCCTATTTTTGTTTCAAATAGAAATTGATCTACGTAATCATCATTTTCTCCCGGAATGGCAACATCACTCTGACTATAGGTGAATCCAGAGCCGCCAAAATGGCGCTCGACAGCTTTTGCCTTATCAAACCAGTTTGATTCTTTTTCCGTTATACTCTCAGCTAGCTCCCTCACTCGACCGGGCAGGTTATCAGGCAATTGCGTATATCTCGCAACAAATTCTGCGTCGATCTGTTCGGGATCTGCAGCAGTTGTTTCCCTTAGATCAGCAGCATGATATTTCGGTACCTTATACTCCATTGAATAAGAATCAGGAGCAACGGGACTAGAGTCCGTGTTGTTCAATATTGAAATTTTTTCCTTTGTTGAGTCGATTTCTAACATATAATTACGTTGGAACTGTACCCTTTGGATACCGGCCGGATAAATGAGGTGATTATAATCCATAAACATAAATAAGGAGGCACTCTCAACCCGTGTTTCAACATTAGATGGGATCGGGAAAATAGGTATTACATCCTCTCCTCCTATTCGGAAGGGAGTAGATTCAGAAGGAATCCAGCCTTTACCTGTATAATGGTCCTTTGTTTCTACCTTCCAATAATTTTTTTCAACTGCTTCACTCCGAAAAACGATACTATCATCCCCAATAAATGGACCACCCAAACGAGAATCATCTGTGCCGTAGCCTACTTTAGCAATCCCATTGCCTGGTCCGTCCTCCCTGTCATTCTTGCTGGCAGCCTTTAGATATGGAACAGGGTCTGGCCATATTGGTGCGAACTTTGGGGCTATAATGCCAGTGATAACACTAAAAGCAATCATGAAAACTAACGGTCTCATCCATTTTCGAATAGTAAAGGAATCACTAATTACATTTTCCTTAGCGAGAATTCGGTAATAGGTTAACATTCCCATTACAGCAAAACCAACTACAACCGTTCGGACAATAGCTGTTTTTGCACTATATAATGTGAATGTATCTAAAACGGTTATATAAATGAGTGTCATAAAGAAGAAAATGAAAAGCCTTTTCCGATTCAAAAGCCAATAATGGACTAAATACACCATTAACCAAAGGAGAATAAACAACAAAAAGGTCCTGAATTCATTGGTCATCCCTAACCAATTGCGAGCGATAATCATCTTAAAATTTGCAGGTAAATCATTCGTAAAAAAAGTCAGCCAAGTAACTTGAAAAAAACCTTCCTCATAATGAAACATATTAAGCGAAAAGAAGATAAACCATAGCTTTACTATCGTTTGCCAAATCCACTTCATCCTCAGAAAGGCTAATAGAAACGAGAGTAAAATAAAGATCACAAACATTTCAATATGGTCTGTTTCCGTTAATTGCTCGACTGGTCGAAGCCATTCCCATAAAAGCAAAAAACCAAACAAGTATAAAAGAAAAGACTGAAAATCTCTTTTCATCGCAAATTCACCTCCGAAAAGGCAGATGCAAATTGCCCTTCATGAACCATTATTACACGTACATTTCGTGCGTTCGCCAATGCAATTAACGATCTTTCTTCTTGAGTAGGAGATTCCTTTTCTCCTTTTATGAGGAATAAGGTAATCTTTCCTTTTCTTTGCCCTAGGAACCCAGCCTTCTCTAATAAAGGCTTCGATAATTGTGCTGACACCAGCAAGAATGATACTGTTTGCTGGGTAAACATCCCCTCGGTTTCTAACACTTTTTCAAACGAGGAAGGATTCTTTGCTTCTATCTTTGCTAAATGATAGAAAAGCTGGTGCAGTTGGGTTTCCCCGCCCCTTATAGGAAAGGAAGCTCTTTCTCGACTAATCGTCAAAAGTCCAATTTGTGCTCCCTTTTTCAAAACGGCACGTAATAAAGAAGCGGTAAAGGAAACAATTGCTTCAAAATTCTTATCAGGTACGCAATCCATTACAACAAATACATCATGAGATTGACGCTGTTCAAATTCCTTTGTCATGATTTCATTTCGTTTTGCAGAGGCTTTCCAGTTAATCCATGAAAACCGATCACCAGGCTGGTAATCCCGGACACCAATCGCCAATGTGGTATCACGCTGTACCCGTTCTCTTGAAGCAGTCATACCCTGATCAAAATGGGTTTCAAAGGGGCGGTACAGTAACTCTGTATAAGCAGGGTAGACAATGATTTTACTTACATATGTTTGAGATTTTTCTTTCTCAACTAAGCCGAGAATATCACCGGTTTTGACAATAAAACCTTGTAATATATGCTCCCCCCTTGGAAGTTCATCAATAACATAATCATAGGTAAATTCCTTCCTAAAGCCTGGCAGCAGCAATGCCTTTGCCTTCTTTTTCTGCTGGGAGTGTTTGAGGGAATCATCTAGATGATCCTCTATGAGCAGATAAACTATAGGAAAAAAAGAGTTTCTCTTTACATTTACGGTTACCTTTAACGTTTCACCGGCGTTGTAGTCATTTTTTGGTATATGTCGTGTTATTTCCAGCTCATTCAAAGAATAAAAGGATAAACCAACACAATAAAGGGCAAAAGGCAAAAAGCTATAAAATAAAAACCAGCTTACAAATCCACCTTGAAACATGGCGTAAGAAAAGGTAAGCAGAATCAAAAATAGTAAGACGACAAACTTCCATACCTTTTTGAATGGAATCCATAACTTTTTCATTGTTACTTCACAAGCCTTTGTATTGGAACAGGAATTCTTGCAATGATTCGGGTAACAATTTCTTCAGCTGAAATTCCTTCAAATTTTGCCTCTGATTTCAAAATGATCCGGTGAGATAAAACAAACGGTGCTAAATACTGAATATCGTCAGGAAGGATGTAGTCACGGCCGTACATAAAGGCATAAGCCTGTGCCGTTTTCATGAGGGCAATTGATCCCCTTGGACTGGCGCCAAGGTACACTCCAGCAAACTTTCTAGTTAGGTTAACGATATCAACAATATAGCGTTTAATCGTTGGATCCACATAGACTTCTTTGATTTCTTTTTGTAATGCAATTAATCCTTCTAGGTCAATTACTGGATGAAGGTCTTCAATTGGCGGTACCTTTTGTGCTCGATTTAAAACTTCTATTTCTTCATCCACTTCGGGGTAGCCCATTTTCATTTTCAATAAAAAGCGATCCAGCTGTGCTTCAGGCAGGGGGTAAGTTCCTTCATACTCTATGGGATTTTGTGTAGCCATTACAAAGAAGGGCTTTTGAAGCCGATGGGTGACTCCATCAATGGTTACACTTGCTTCTTCCATTCCTTCAAGCAGAGCAGATTGGGTCTTTGGCGAAGTTCGGTTAATTTCATCTGCGAGAATAATGTTCCCCATCAATGGTCCTGGCCGAAATTGAAATTCCATTTCCTTTGGGTTATAAATTGAAATTCCCGTTACATCTGATGGTAATAAGTCAGGAGTAAACTGTATCCTGCGGAAGTTAGCATTTACAGACTTAGCAAGAGCACGGACCATCATCGTCTTCCCAACACCAGGCACATCCTCTAGGAGCACATGCCCTTCTGCTAATAAGGCAATAAGGCTAAGTTCGGCAACATTCCTTTTTCCAATCATAACCTTTTCAATGTTTAAAAGAATTTTTTCTATTATGGGATTCATTTGTTCTCGGGCCACTTTATATCCTCCTTAAAAGTTCTATCGATATAGAACATTATATCTCACGTATTCTATTTTTCTTTCGGAAATTCCTGTAAAAAGAAATGAAATATTCAAAACTAAGTAATATTATTGAAGTATAAATCTCCTTAAGAACACATCACTCCTGAAGCAAGGACCATTTTAATTTTGAAAGTAAAACAACCCACACTGATTTCCAGGAGGAGCATAACCTATTATTGCTGAATAACATCATGACTAGTGTTGGGGGCAAAAGGATGAACAAAGAATCATTTCCTACTAACCAGAGACCAACTATCGCGGTCACTGGGAGTGCCGGGAAAACGACAACGAAATCGATGATTGCTTCGATTTTAAGACAACGATGGACGATATACGAATCTAGAGATGTGAATAATGCATTTATCAATACCGAAAGAAGCGCAAGAAGGCTTAGAGATACACATCAAGCAGTGGTGGTTGAATTTGGTATCGTTTACTTCGGGCACATCATCAAGCATTGCGGTTTTATTAAGCCTAATATCGGCGTAATTACGAATATCGGCACCGCTCATATAGGCAACTTTGGCGGAGACGTAACGAAATTGGCAGCAGCGAAATCAGAACTGATTCAACATATGGATCAATCCGGTGTTTTCTTATTCAATGCAGACGACGAAAATTCTAAGCACTTGCTTATCGATTCCTTTCCTGGAACCATAATAAAAGTCGGAATCAATAAACAGGCTGACTATCGTGCTGAAGAAGTGGAATATATCGAAGGCGGGATGAATTTTCGCGTAAAACTAAATGAAACCTATTTCCCATTTCACATTCCGATTTATGGTGTTCACAATATCTATAACGCTTTATTCGCTATTGCTATTGGTGACTTGCTGGGCTTTACGCCAGATGAAATTTCTCGAGGTTTGGAGCAGTACAACAAGCCTGTCATGCGGATGGCCACCATTACACTTTCCAATAATATCACCGTAATTGACGATACCTTCAGTGCGAATGTAGATGCCATGAAAGCGGCAATTGACGTTCTGACTAACGTAGGTAAGGATAGAACAAAAATTGCTATCCTGGGAGACATGAAGGGACTAGGTGTCATCTCCCAAGAAGCACATATGGAAGTAGGCGCATATTTAGCCAAGAAAAAAGTAGATTACCTTTATACGATCGGCGAGCTTGCCAAAATGATTTCTCAGTCTGCACTGGAACAAGGGATGCCACCAGAATGCGTCATTCATTTTGAACAAAAAGAAAGCCTATTTCAAGCCCTTACTAATCTATCCCCAGGTACTGCTATTTTGGTGAAAGGTGCCCGCAAATCTAGGATGGAAGATGTAGTTAAATATTTAATAGCCAATTATGGCGAAGCATAATATATTCGCTCACTCAATCATGGAAATGCATTAACGAAGAAAGGCCTTCCAGCAGTTTGTCGAACTGTTGAAAGGCCTTTTCTTTCACCATAATTAGCGATTTACCACTCTCTGTATATGGATAGCCAAATATAATTTTTCATTATTCGTGAGACTATAGTCAAATTGATTTTGGATGTAGTCATTAATCTTTTCTGTACATTCCATTGCCTCTTTATGCTTCTGCTTAAAGGACTCATATAGGAATGGATCATCATCTTCAATATAGTTCTTGCTATACAGTCTCTGTGCAAAAAATTTCAAATGCGTCACAAAACGAAAATAATTCAATGATTCCTCATCAAAACTGATCTTATAATGATATTTAACAATGTTTAAGATGTCTTGCATTACTCTCGTAATATTAGCGACATTCGGCATTTCCTCATTTAATCCTGAGTTAACGATATGCATCGCAATAAAACCAGCTTCATCCTCCGGTAGGAGAACACCTACTTTTTCTTTAACTATTCTTAGTGCCTCCATACCAATTGAATACTCGTCCTTATAAAACCTTCTGATTTCCCATAATAACGCATTTTTTATGTCGTAGCCTTTTCGGTGTCTATCTACAGCAAAGTGAATATGATCCGTTAAAGAGACATAAATGCTGTCGTTCAGAGTTCTCCCTAACCTGCCTTTAGCGAGTTGGATAATCTCCTCCGTTACTTCCATGTATTCCATCGGCACTTCATATAAAAGAGTTTTGAATCTCTCAGATATATCATTATTTTTTAATACAAAGGTCTTTTCAATCTTTTCTTCATCCACAAGATCTCCAGGCTTTTTTTGAAAAGCCAGACCTCTCCCCATAACTACTAACTCATCGTTTTTTTCATTAAACGCACTGATGACGTTATTATTGTATACTTTGGCTATTTTCATATGACCACCTATAAATATGAAATATGGTTTTATAACTCGAACAGTGATCGGAAAAAATCTAGAGATTCAAAAGTAGGAAAGCTTTAAAAGCTTTCCTACATTATAGTATATACTATAGTTTTTCTCCATTTGTTGCAATGACATCCTTATACCATTCGAAGCTCTTCTTTTTCGAACGCTTAAGTGTCCCATTTCCCTCATTATCTCTGTCCACATAAATGTAGCCATAGCGCCTTTTCATTTCACCTGTTGAAGCACTGACTAGATCAATCGGTCCCCAGCTGGTATAGCCGATAATTTCAACTCCGACTTCAATCGCTTCAGACATTTCTGCATGTGCTTTCACAGGTACTCTATGATTTATTATTTTGTGTCTAGTTTAAATAATGAATCTCCTGCTTTTACATGCTTTTGTTTCATCAGCTCTAAGCCAAATTCCTTGTGATTCGTCACAACAATCGGTGTTGTGACCGGCTTACCTTCTTTTTTGATATGCTCGATATCGAACTCAATTAGTAATTGGCCTTTTTTCACATATTCACCTTGAGCAATATGTGCTTTGAAGTACTTTCCTTCCAATTGAACAGTGTCCATTCCAATATGAATTAAAATGTCTGCACCTGAATCCGTTGTAATGCCAATCGCATGATTCGTTGGAAATAATGCTGATACTGTTCCTGAAACAGGAGCGAGTAATTTCCCTTCGCTAGGCTCGATTGCTACACCATGTCCAAGCGCACCGGATGAAAATGCAGCATCTTCAATTTCTGATAATGCCTTTACTTCTCCATTTAATGGACTTACTACTTCTTCAAGCTGAGCTTTTGTTGCTGCTACTTCCTTAGAGGCTGTTGTTGCATCAGTTGTTGACTTTAAAGATTTCTCTTGTTTAATTCCACCAAATAAATAAGTTAAAACAAATGCAACTGCAAAACCGGCAACCAATGCAATAATTGATCCGTAGAAAGACATATCAAGAGCTGAACCTGGTTTAATAAAAGCTGGGAAAACGAAGATACCCATTCCTCCGAACATCCATAACTTTCCTGCTGTAGCACCGATGATACCGCCACTAACCGCACCGCCGATACAGCTCATGATGAATGGCTTTTTAAGTGGTAAGGTAACACCATAAATCGCTGGTTCGGTTACACCAAAAATTCCTGAAATGAACGCTGAAACGCTTAGTGATTTTAATGCTTTGTCTCTAGTTTTCAATATAATGGCTAAAACTGCACCGATTTGTGCAAAACATACCATTACGGTAGTTGCTAAAACTGGGTCGTTACCCATGGTAGCCAAATTGTTAAATGCGATTGGAACAAGTCCCCAATGAAGACCAAAGATAACAAATACTTGCCAGAATCCGCCTAGAACCAAACCAGCCACAACAGGGCTTAACTCATATATCCATACCGTTGCTGCCCCTAACAAACTACCCGCCCATGTTGAGATCGGCCCGATAGCAAGGAATGTTAATGGCACCATAATTACAATTGTTAAGAATGGAACCACGAATGCTTTTACAACAGCTGGAATAATTTTCTTAAAACCTTTTTCTACTTTAGATGCTACAAAGCTTGCAAGAATGATTGGAATAACGCTTGATGCATAACTCATCATAATAACTGGAATTCCTAAGAATGTAATGTGGATTGGCGATTCAAAGAGTGTACCTTTGAAAAGCACCTGTGAAACTTCTCCTGTTGTTAATGTTGCTAATGTAGGGTGTACCAATGCTGCGGCGATTGCCATCCCGATAAACGGTGAACCGCCAAATTTCTTCATCGCTGTATACCCTAAGAAGATTGGTAAGAAGTTAAATAAACCATCACCAGCGAGATTCAATAGTTGGTAAGTTCCTGAAGTTGCTTCTACCCAGCCTAACGCCAAGATTAAAGCAGCAAATCCTTTAATCATACCTGTTGCGGCCAAAACGCCAAGGATTGGATGGAACACGCCTGAAATCATGTCAATAAATTTTGCACCCATACTAAGTTTTTCATCACTGCTTGAATCTGTATTTTCGCTTATAGCCCCAAGATTTCCTACTGTTAAAACAGCTGCATAAACATCAGGAACATGGTTACCAATAACAACCTGATATTGTCCTCCGCTTTTCATGACGGTCACAACACCATCCATATTTTTCAACACTTCTGTATTTGCTTTCTTTTCATCTTTTAACTTAAAGCGAAGGCGTGTAACACAGTGAACAACACTGGAAACGTTTTCTTTTCCGCCGACATTTGCAAGAATATCTTTTGCTAATTGCTCATATTTCATTTTTTGACACTTCCTTCTTTATTTGATTTATATATTTTTCAAATAAAAAACCTGACCCGATTAGAAACAACACACACGTAATTTTTGAACGTGATGTTTCTAATCGGATCAGGTTATGCCCACTTAAGGTAACATTCCTGCAAAGGAATTTTATTAAGTTTTATTTGATACGTGTAATTTAACATGGGTATTTGGTAAGTGTCAACGCTTTCTTTTTAAAAAATTTTGTAGATTGATAGATAACCGTAAACTATCTTATATATATAAAAATACATAAAAATAACGTTTACAAAAATCCTTGCTTCCCTAAAAAAATCATGTTATAGTAAACGCAATTAAATAAACAACCTTTTAGGATTGTTACTGGTTATGCAGGCAAAACCTAAATCACGTAATCTATGAGACCTTTATGTCTTCATTTGCGTGGTTTAGGTTTTTTTATTTGCCCAATTAGAAAGCGTAACCAAAAAAATGGAGGGATACTATATGAATCAATCAACATATCAATTTCCAGAAGGATTTTTATGGGGCGGCGCAACAGCTGCTAACCAATTAGAAGGTGCTTATCTTGAAGGCGGCAAAGGAATGAACCTTGCTGATGTTATGCCTGGTGGAAAAGTAAGATTAAAGGTTATTGGAGAACCAGGTTTTGATTTTAAGATCGATAGTGAGAAATATGTTTATCCAAACCATGATGGTATTGATTTTTATCACCGCTATAAAGAAGATATCGCTCTTTTTGCTGAAATGGGTTTTAAAACATATCGAATGAGTATTGCGTGGAGCCGAATATTCCCTAAAGGTAACGAATTAGAAGCAAATGAAGAAGGTTTAGCATTCTATGACCGTGTATTCGATGAATTAGCAAAATATAATATTGAACCAGTTGTTACGATTTCTCACTATGAGATTCCACTGCATTTAATCACAGAATATGGCGGCTGGCGTAACCGTGAAGTGATCGGTTTCTTTGAGCGCTATGCAACAACATTGTTCAATCGCTATAAAAACAAAGTAAAATACTGGTTAACCTTTAACGAAATCAATGGTGCAACACACATGCCGCTTCTGGGACTTGGTTTCTCACCAGAGACGGAAGAAACAAAGTTACAAGATAGCTTCCAAGGTCTACATCACCAATTTGTAGCAAGTGCACTTGCTGTAAAAGCAGGACATGAAATCATTCCAGGAAGTCAGATCGGCTGTATGCTTATTTATGCACCGACATACTCTTATGATTGCAACCCTGAAAACGTGATGCACGCATTACAAGAGGAGCGTCTATTTAATAATTATTGTGGTGATGTTCAGATCAGAGGAGCTTATCCAGCATTTGCAAAACGTTTCTTTAAAGAAAACGGCATCAACCTTGAGATTAAAGAAGGTGACTTAGAAATCATCAAGGAAGGTACAGTTGATTTCATTTCATTCAGTTACTATATGTCACGCACAGATAAAAAGAATAAAACACCAGAGGAAATTGGACAAGGTAATCTAATTGGCGGCGTGAAAAACCCATTCTTAAGCGCTAGTGATTGGGGCTGGGAAATTGACCCTACTGGTCTTCGGATCGCTCTTAACCAATTATATGACCGTTATCAAAAGCCACTATTCATCGTAGAAAATGGGCTCGGCGCATATGATAAGGTGGAAGAGGATGGCTCCATCAATGATGATTATCGTATTGATTATCTAAGAAGCCATATCGATGCAATGGGTGAAGCCATTGAAGATGGAGTAGATTTAATGGGATACACTCCTTGGGGCTGTATCGACCTAGTTAGTGCATCAACAGGCGAAATGTCAAAGCGTTATGGCTTTATCTATGTAGATAAACATGATGATGGAAGTGGTACGCTTGACCGCAGTAAGAAGAAATCATTCTTCTGGTACAAAAACGTGATTGCTACAAATGGGCAAGAACTATAAGAGTATAAAGGTAGAGACCAAGGAAGCATTAACGAGTTCAGTTTCAAGTCTCCCCTTATTAAAGACACAAAAATTGACGTAAGCTTTTGCCTACGTCTTTTTCTTTGTTTATCAATGTTGGGGGGCAGGTTAGACTACGCACCCGCGTTGCTAGATAAACGGAAAATTTCCGCTTAATTAGAAATTTTTTTAAAAAAGGCTTAATTAGACGGAGAAATTCCGCCTATTGGCTTGAAAAAGTGGAAATTGAGAGATTTTGCTTTGCATAGGCGGAAATCCTCCGCTTATTTTCCCCAAAACGAGCTTCATTTTGTATTTAACCGGAAAACGTCCGCCTATTTTTAACTTTTACTTGTTACTAGATTAAGGACAAAACATCTAATTTTCCCAATAAAGAAATTTGATCTCTGTTTTTTTAAGTTAATACTAAATTATAACTTTATGCCATGACGTTCAAATGCTGCTGCTTCAAGTACGGACATACCTTGTCCCTCTGCAGCCTTCGCCACTTTTTCCGAAACTTGCGGTGCAAGATTGACAGGAGCAGAGTAGGACATTTCTCTTGCGCGCGCAGAGTTTCTACGTTGGAACGGTCCCCATATTGCAAAGGTTTTGCCGGGACTTTGAATATTAACAAAAAGTGTATTTCCATCAGGGGAGAAGGTTGGTCCTGCCAATTCAGATCCACTTAGAACGTTGGCAGCAAAAGGATAGACTTTGCCTTCTGGGGTAATTCCCATAAGTCGGTCTTGACCTGAACCATCTTCTGCATACCAAAGATCGCCCCATGGAGTGCAGCAAATATTATCTGGATATTCCATTTCTCGTGCATCATTTCCCTCATAGAAAAGTTCTAATGTATTAGTGTGTGGAATATAACGGTAAACGCGTCCAAGCTTTTTGTCACCAGCAGAGGTGTCATCGAACCAGAAAACACCCTCTTGGAAGAATGCGCCCTCAAGTCTAGAAAACTTAATACAATTCTGTGCAGCAGCTTCCTCACGGCACAAATGAGGGTCTACTTTCTTCCAAACAATTTTAAATGTTTGTCCTGTTTTAAATGTGCTAGCTGCTGGATCAGTTACTGCTTCTATCGCAGCTGCAAACAGCGTACCACCTTCCTGTAACGCGCCAGGCTTTTGGCTCAGGTTATTTGGGATAAAACGGTAAAGGTAACTTGGGCTAGCGTCCTCAGTTAAGTATACGTATCCTGTCACTGGATCAATTGCACAAGCTTCGTGTGCAAAACGGCCCATCTCCTTGATTGGAGTTTTGGACATTTCGTCTTCCGGCTGCTGTGGATCTACTTCGAATACATATCCATGTGTCTCAGAACGTGTTTCTTCACAAGTTAACCATGTACCCCATGGTGTCGCTCCGCCAGCGCAATTACGAATGGTACCTGAAGAGGTTACATATTCTTTTACCACTTCTCGATTAGCTCCTACAACTAGAGCCGTTGTACCACCTTGAGCAGCTGCATCAAAAGGATTGCTTCCAAATGCTGCGCCTGCCCCCAGTTCATGGTTACGAACTAAAATAGTAGTATTGTTTGGCCCTTCGAATGCTGCCATTCCATCAAAGGCACCCGGGATTTTTGCCCCGTTTGACATTAAACCGCCTTCTGTAGAGATAATTTTGTAATGAAAACCTTCTGGTAGGTCGAGAATTCCATTTGGATCCGGTACCAGAGGACCATAACCGCCAAAACCGCTGGTTGGATTATTCGCCTTATCTGCAAATGCTTTTGATCCAAGTGCCAATACCCCTGATGAACCAATTGTAAGGGCAAGTGTACCCATTCCTCCCGCTTTTAAAAAGTCTCTTCTGTTCAAGCCATTTTTAGAAGTTTCATTATTCACAGACTATCTCTCCTCAACTATTAATTATGAATCTAGTAATAGATTAAATGAATAGTTTTAAGAGAAATCAGGATTTACGTAAATATTCAGTAAATTAATGATAAAGAATTGTAAATAGTTCTTAGTTTCATTTCAATCACAAAAAAATGCCTAACCCTATTGACTTTAGGGTCAGGCAGTATAAACTGATATCTTCTATAAAAGCCTTTCAAACGACTCCACTTCTGAAGAAAAAATCTCGATTAGATTTTTGGCCTCATTACCCAATAAATTGGAAGCTTTATTTAATAGGTCTTTGAATTTGAGCGGGTTACCTGGTGAACCTATCGGAGCATCAACCCTTGATACAAACCTTTGCCCATCCATTAGGGATATTTCTACTATACAATATCTCCCTTTTGGATAACTAACCTCTTTTTTTGGGATGTTTCCATCATAATTTCGCTTTATCTTGCGCATAACATTGTGAACTTCTCCAGAAATCGTGCCCACTGTAAAGTTTTCAATCGATAAATCTTGATCCAACAACAGCAGCGCCGTGCAATATTCAGCACTAAAACGACCTTGTTCTCCATTTTCAGGGCTAGTATGAACCAATGCTGCATCCCCATTAGGAGGAAAGAATAGTTCGACAGAGGCCACTTCACCAGCTGTAAATCTATGTTTCTTCTTAATTTCCTTCACTGCGTCTATCACATGCGCATTAGCAGAACAGCAAGGATATAATTTAAACCACAATCCAGGAGTGTCAATCGCCCACGATTCTCCCCACTTTTCAAAAAGCTGCCATGGTTCTCTCTCATTTTCTACATACATAGACAGCAATCCATTTTTGGAAAGAATGGTATTTTCACTTCCGGTGACATTATTTTTTACAAGATGTAGGATTTGCCATGCATTCTGTGCTGCCAACCCAGCATGTAAGGGTTTAATCAATGTCCCAAAATGACTTCTAGAACCGCTAATTTTAGAAACACATAAATTAAAGGCTTGAGCGATTCGGTCAGAAGAAAAATTCAAATAATGTGCGCCAGCTGCTACCGCTCCATAAACCCCTGCCGTAGCTGTCGTGTGAAAACCTTTTTCATAATGCTCTGTTCCCAATAACTTAGCGAACCGGGTCATCGTTTCTATCCCTATTAAATAAGCTTCATAGAAAGAATTGATATTGTCCTTTTCTTCTACTAAAGAGAACAACAAGCTTAAAATAACCGCAGAGGGATGACCGCGAATCTCAGAATGGACATCGTCTAAATCTAAGGCATGTGCCGAATACCCGTTAATCAGGCACGCATCAAAAGGATGTACCTTCCATTCCGTACCAATAACAGCAGCCTTATCAAGGCTGCTGTAAATTGCTGTGTTCAATACATTTTGAAAGTTTGGATCATATTTCACACTTGCAAAACAAGAAATAAAATAGTCCAATACTCCGTTTTTTAAATTTCTTTTGGTCACGGTTCCCAGCTTTTCATAATCAGAAGTGCTGTTTATCTGGCCAACAATGAATCGGGTAAAATCAGTCATTTCCTAAAACTTTTACCGCTAAATTTGCGAAAAACTCGGAAGCAACCTTTATAGCGTCTTCTTTCAAATCATACTCAGGATGGTGCCATTCTTGTGGTCCCTCTACCCCCATCCAAACAAAAAAGCCTGGAATGTAAGTTTGATAAAAGGCAAAATCTTCTCCGCCTGCACTCGGTACTGCCTCTGCAACCTGATAACCACTTTCCACTACTGTCGCACGAATGACTTCTTCGAATTTCGAATCGTTATTAACGACTGGCAAATAATCTTCCCAGTTAAATTCGACTGAACCACCATTTCCTTCAGCAATGGACTCAGCCAATTTCTTCATTAAACCTGGAATCGCTTCACGTGCTTTCGGCTGGAACGTACGAACGGTACCTTCTAACGTAACAACATCAGGAATCACGTTCCATGTGTTGCCGCCATGAATACTCGTGATACTAACGACAGCATTATCAAACAAATCCATTCTTCTAGAAACAATCGATTGCACAGCTGTTACGTATTGACTAGCAATGACAATCGGATCAATGGAATTATGAGGTATTCCTGCGTGGCCGCCTACACCAATAAACTTTATTTCAAACTTATCGACACTTGCCATCAGACCGCCTGATTTTACACCAATGGTTCCTACAGGTAAATCAGGCTTATTGTGCATACCAAAAATGGCAGAGACGCCTTCTAATGCACCTTTTTCAACAAATCTCTTTGCCCCTTGGGCCACTTCTTCTGCAGCTTGAAAAATAAATCTGACAGTCCCATGTAACTCTTCTTTCTTGCGATTTAAAAGAATCGCTGCCCCTAAAATCGAAGTAGTATGGAAATCATGACCACATGCATGCATTTTGCCTTCAACTTTAGACTTAAATGGTACATTCGTTTTTTCATTGATTGGCAAAGCGTCAATATCCGCACGAATGGCAATGGTTGGCCCATCAAATGCCCCTTTTACCTCAGCAACTAATCCTGTTTCTAAATCAAGCGGCAGGATCGAAATCCCATGCTCTGTTAACCATTTTTTTATATGTTCAGTCGTATTGAATTCTTCAAATGCAAGTTCTGGATTCTCATGTAAATATCTTCGTTTTTCAATTAAATCACGTAATAGTTCATGAGACATGTTCATGTTTATTCATCTCTTTCCAATGTTTTTAAGAATTGTTTCGTTCTTGGATTTTTCGGGTTATGGAAAATTTCCTTTGGTTCATTTTCTTCAACAATATTACCATCTGCCATAAAAATAACCCGATTGGCTACCTCTTCGGCAAATTTCATTTCGTGAGTCACGATAATCATCGTTGTTTTCTGTTGAGCAATATTTTTTATTACTTGTAGAACTTCAGAGACCCATTCTGGATCAAGCGCTGAAGTTGGTTCGTCAAATAAAATTGCATGCGGGTTCACAGCAAGCGCTCGGGCAATCCCAACACGCTGCTGCTGACCGCCTGATAAGGTAGCAGGATACTGATGAAACTTGTCCTCAAGACCAACCTTGATTAAAAGCTCTTTTCCTATTCTTTCGGCTTCCTGCTTATCCATTTTCTTCGCGACAATCAATGACTCTGTAACATTTTGCAAAGCTGTTTTATTTTTAAAAAGATTATAGTTTTGGAAAACCATGGCCGTTTCCTGCCTGAGCAGATGCGTTTCCTTTCTGCTCATTTTCGTTACATCCACTTTTGTATCGCCAATTTCAATAATGCCTTCATCCGGCATTTCTAATAAATTCAAGCAGCGCAGTAACGTCGATTTCCCCGAGCCAGACGGTCCAATAATCGCTAATACATCGCCACGATTAACATGTAAATCGACGCCATTTAATACGATATTTTCACCGAACCTCTTTTTCAGATTTGTAACAGTTATCATGGTAAAACTCCTTTACGATATATACGGTTTTTCCATTCGTTTTTCAAGCGTCTGCTGGATCAAGGTAAAGATGATAATTAAGAACCAATATAGTAACGCCAATGCTAAATAGGTTTCAAAAAATTTAAGAGATGATGCCGCTAAGATTTTTCCTTGTGCGAATAATTCCACTACCCCTAATGTAAACGCAAGGGATGTTTCTTTAATTAAACCAATAAAAACGTTGCTTGTCGCAGGAATCGCATTACGCGTTGCCTGCGGCAGGACAATTCGGCGAAAGGCTTGAGCTCTTGTCATTCCGACGGATAAACATGCCTCTACTTGTCCTTTATCAACAGAATTTAGGGCTGCACGGAAGATTTCAGCCAGAAAAGCTGCCTGTTTTAAGCTTAATCCCACAATGGCAGCCGTAATGGCCGTCATCGCAGTAAATGCCGGAAAAATCTGCGGTAACCCATAATAGATTAAAAACAATTGTACCAATGTTGGAATGGCACGGAAAAACGAAATATATATCGTCGCTAACTGTTTGAGGACTGGAATATTCGATCTTATAATTAAGGCTAAAATCAAACCGCCGATAATAGCAAATATCATCGATATGACAGCTAGAAACAGCGTAAGAGGTATGAATGATAAAAGCTCTGGGATAATTTCGACTAAATAGCCGAAATCTAGTTTAAATTCCATGTTATACCTCCAGATTATTGCTTAACTGTGATGTCTTCACCAGAGAAATATTTCTTTGATAATTCTGTTAACGTTCCATCTTCACGTAATTTTTGAATTTCAGTATCAAACTCTTTACTTAATTTCTCGCCTTCTTCCGTCTTCACAAAAGGAAAAGCAATATCTTCATATACAAATGGGTCGCCAACAAATTTCAATGGCAGGTCGCCTTTAGCAATTTCAGCAATTAAGGAAGATTTAGAGTTTACATATCCATCTACACGTTTGTTAATCGCGTCATTCATAGCTCCATCACGTGTTTCATACGTTTTTGGAATAATTTCAGGGTCAAAATTTTGTAAGTTTTTAACATTGTTAGAACCTAGAACACCGGAAACCGTTTTTCCTTTTAAATCTTCTAAACTATCATAATCGTTGTCTTTATGTGTAACAATTGTAGCCCCTGCATATGCGTAAGGCTCAGAGAAGTTGTATTTTTCTTTTCTTTCTGCTGTTACTGCAACAAAGTTCGCAACTGTGTTAATTTTACCTGTTTCCAACTGACCCATTAATCCTGCAAAGTCAGATTTTACCCATTCCACTTCATAGCCAAGGTTTGCTGCAACTTTTTCGAACACTTCTACGTCAAATCCAATTAACTTACCATCTTCTTCATAACCGTTTGGATAGCTTTGTGCTGTTGAACCTGCACGAATTACCTTTTTTTCTTCACTTTTTTCACTATTTCCATTATCTTTTGATTGTTCATTTGTACCGCCGCAAGCAGCTAAAAATAATAAAAGTGCGATACTAATAATTAATGCGATTTTTTTCTTCATCATGTTCCCTACCTTTTTTTATATGTTTTTGATAATAACAATTTTTCTAAATAAACGGTGGTGTGCCCTTTTCCTAAATCTGCCTCGCCAACCTCTTTATACCCGCGCTTAAGATACATTTCAGCAAGCCAAGGGTGTTCTTTTGCAGTCCCAAGCGTTACAGACGGACAATGAAGTTTATCTCTTAAAAAATCATACTCGACAAAATCTAATATTTTTGTAGCATACCCTTTTCTCTTAAATTCAGGAGACACCGCCACCCACCAAATATGTGGAACTTCATATGGTCCATGATGGGTACCCCATGGCATCCGTATAGAAGCAGTCGCCACCATTTCGTCCCCGTCTTTCATATAAAAACAAATATTTTCATTAATATTTCTTTTTACCAATTCCTCATCTGCAGTTGCAGCAGCAAAATGAATTCCCAATTCACGGATAGAAGCATACCCTCGTAAGGATAAATCGATTAATGCAGGGATATCCTCATTTGTCGCTTGATGGAAGGTCACATTACTCACTTAGATTTCCTCCATTTTTGATTGAAGAAATGACCTCGTCGACTTTTTGGCTTGCTAGCCCAATATACTGGCCTGGGTCTAAAAGTTGATTAATTTGCTCCTCAGAAAGGACTGAACTTACCTTTTCATTTTGAATAAGAAGTGTTTTAAATGGAATTTTTTGTTCCGTCGATTCCATTGCGATTTCATAAACAAGGTGATGTGCTGATTGTTTTCCTACTTTTTCAGATAAAGCAAACATGACACGTTCTGAAAGGACAAGTCCACCTTGAAGTTCCAGGTTTCTCATCATATTTTCAGGTTTTACTACAAGCCCTTGTAGAACTGTTATGGTACTTTTTAGTTGTGACGATAAATATAAACAAATTTCAGGTAAAGCGATCCATTCACTTCTCCAGCTCATCGCATCTCTTTCATGTTCCATCATTAAGGATTCATGCAGCAAAGCAACACTATGAAGAATTGGTCTAGTTAGACTTGCAATACCTTCAAAAATAGCAGGATTTCGCTTATGCGGCATTGTTGTCGAACCAACATTCCCTGCAGCAAATGGTTCTTCTACTTCATCAATCTCTGTACGCATTAAATTATAGAATTCATTCCCCAATTTACCGAGTGAACCACTGATTAATCCAAGCACAGAACCGTACTCTGAAATTCGGTCTCGAGAAGAATGCCAACAGATATCAGGGGTATCCAGCTCTAAAAGTTCCAACGCTCGCGCTTCAACTTTTGGACCGATACCTCCTAGAGCTGCATATGTACCAACACCGCCAGCAAGAACCCCGGTTAGTACCCGCTCTTCGGCAGCCTTTAATCTTTCTAAATGACGTTCAAACTCACTTAATACAACTGCAAGCTTAAAGCCAAACGTTGTCGGTAATCCTTGCATTCCGTGTGTTCTACCTGGCATTGGCGTTTCCTTATACTTGGAGGCCAAACCAATTAAGAGCTCTGCTACCTTCCTAGTATCGCGCTTAAGAATCTCATTTGCTTCTTTCAGTTGGAGAATAGTACCTGTATCGGTAACATCTTGTGTGGTTACGCCATAATGAACATATTCGCCGTATTCTCCTGACAATGATTGCAGATGATTGACCGTCGCCATTAAAGAATGTTTTAATTTAGCCGCCTCAGTTGCAATTTTCTCAATATCAAAGTTTTCTATTTTAGCAGCGTCTTTAATCGCTCTTCCAGCCTGTTCTGGAATAACTCCAAGTTCGCTCTCCGCTAAGGCTAACGCTGCTTCAACATCAAGGATTTTTTGCAATCTATTTTCATCATTCCAAACAGAGCGCATTTCTTCCGTACTAAAGTTATTTTGCAGCATTCTTAAATCTAAAACATGAGAACCCAATTATGCCCACCCCTTCAAAGAAAATTTAAAAATCATTGGAATTTTCTCTAAAAATATAAAAACCTATAGTTTTACTATGAATAAGAAGTATTTTAACATAATTAGTCTTTCTATTAAACAAATTAAATCAAAAAATGATAGATTCCGACATTGCCAAAAAAATCCAGACAATTGAAAAAGGTAAAATGCTAAGAAGGCTGTAAATGATCTGTTCATCATTTACAGCCTTCTGCTGATTTTAGTCCTCCACTGCTGCTATTTTCTTTCGTCTAGCTAATACAGTGATTCCAAGTCCCATTACTCCAAATAGTCCGATTAACGAACCTGCAAACAATGGTTTGTTCTCATAAAACTTCACTAAAGCCGTTTTCTCGGCAATCTCAAACGGAATGTCTATAGTCGTTTCATTTCCCGCATCATCCACTGCTGTAACTTCTACCTTATAGGAATTGATTTCTGAGAAAGTAGATGTAAAGACGGTCGCACCATTCTCACCAGCTGATTGTTCAAAGTGGTGAACCTTGCCATTTACCAGAATGGATTTAATGTCATCCTTTGGATTATCAAGGCTTATTGTTGCTTTAACAGCCTCATAGTATTGCTCATTCTGCTTAATTCCATCATAAATAATCTTCGGAGCTTTTTTATCTATAACAAACTCAACACTTAATTGCTTAATATTTCCGGCTTTATCCTTTACCTCGAAAAACAAAACATGCTTACCTTCAGAAGTAATCGGATCGCCAAGTTTATATTCCTTGCCGTCCAAGGTTAGGGCAATGATATCATATTCGTTCAAATCCTCAATCAACAACTCCGGAATTACATCCTTATTAAAATACTTATTCGAAACAGGTTCTTTAAACTTGATGACTGGTGACGTTTTATCAATTGTAAAAACGATGGTTCTCGTACTAACATTGTTCGCTAAATCTGTCACGATTGCTTTGAGAACATAGTCTTTTTCCAATTCTAGTTTCGTTCCGTTTTTGTAAGGAGCACCATTCAACGTTACAGAAGTTCTGCTTGGATCTAAATGAATGTCTGAATACGTAATATTTGGCACCACATTCTCATTAAAAAATCCATCAAGTATACCGGAAATTGATAATGCCGGCTTTGTTGTATCGACAGTAAACTTAATTTCCAACGTTGTTTCATTACCCGCTTTATCTCGAGCTAATACATGAAAGTGGTAAGCCATTTCCTTCGATGCAGTCGGAGCCGTTCTGCCTGTATTTGTACCGTTTAATGCAACAGAAACGATCGAATCATCTTTCTGATCAAGAGCAAATTCCGGTGTGAAGATTTCGTTTATATATTCACCGTCCTTGATTACTCTGTTTTGTCCTTGAAATTTAGGGGTGATGACTGGCTTTGTTTTATCAATCGTGAAGCTCACTTGCTGTGAGAAACTATTTCCAGCTTTATCGGCAGCTTCTACCAAGACTTGATAGTCTCCTTCTTCACTAAAATTGTGATAAAGCGATGCCGTATTATTGCTGATAGAGAAGCTGCCGGCATTATATCGGGCACCATCTCTTGTAACCGTTATTTTGTTCATGTCTAAGTTCACGTCGCGAATCGCTACACTTACTTTCTTATCCACATTATAAAAGGCATCCTGATCCACACCCGTTATTTCTATAGTAGGTTTTGATTTATCAATCGTAAATGTGCGGTTTACCTCAACAGGTCCATTGCCAGCTTTATCAGTTGATTTAACCAAGATATCGTACAATCCATCTTCGGAAAAATTATGACTAATGGAGGAAAGCTGTTTTTGGTACGTGATGAAAGAACCCAAATCATATCGCTTGTTATCTTTTGTTACCACCAATTCAACATTATTTGTTGAAAAATTCTTCTCATTTACGGATACTGTTACGTTTTTGTCTGTAGGGTTAAAGGAATGATTGTCCACACCTTCGACTTTTACAACCGGCTTCGTTGAATCAATAATAAAACTTATCGGTCCATGGACGCTTTTTCGCTTCGCTTTATCAGTTGTTTCCAACGTCACTGTATAATTTCCTTCTTCTTTAAACGTATAGCTTAGTGCACCTTCTGTTTGATAACTTAATGCAATATCACCAATGCTATAAGGCACCCCATCTTTTAACACATTCAGCTTCGTATTAGATATGTCGATATTCGTATCCTTGACCCAAAAAGCCGCTGACGTACTTTGGTAATGCTGACCATTCTCAATACCATCGGTTGCTATTATCGGATTGATCGTATCAATCGTAAACGTTACGGATTTTTCATCAGCAGTGTTGCCAGCTGCATCTTCCGCAATCACCTTGATGAAATACTCATAGTCATCTTTAAATTGATAGGAAAGACTAGATATTTCAGCAAAGTTTCTCCACTCACCGATCCATACCGTTTTACTTTCATTCGTAACAGTATTTTTTTCTATTACTTCATACTGGACATTGTTGTTAGCAAAATTATGTTCATTGACTACGATTGAAACATTTTTGCCCTCTGCGTGATAGGAGTGATTCTTCACCTGTTCGCTAGTGTTCTCGTCGATAATCTCGATTACTGGTTTAATCGTATCGACGGTGAACGATAATTCCATGTCGGAGGCTTTGTTTCCAGCCTTATCTTCTGCAGACACTTTTATGCGATAATCTCCATCTTCAGTAAAGTCTAATGCAAGTTTAGATTGCTCATCTGTATTCACAAACGTTTCTTCTTTTTCACTTTCATCTTTCTGAACTGTAACCGTTACCTTATTTGTTTCATAATAGTATTCATTAACCCCGATGACAACCCCACCGCCTTTAACAAAGGCACCTTCATTAATCCCGGTGATATCAACCATTGGTGCAGTTCTATCAATGGTAAACGTTACGGTTTTCGAGCTCACTTTTCCGAATCTGTCCTCTGCCGTTACTTTAAGCTGATACACGCCTTCATCTCGGAAAGTAAGGTTCATTTCCCCTTTATACAGCCACTTCAAATAATCATAGATGTCCCAGCTGCCTGGTTTGAGTTCGGTCATCTGATCACCATTAGTTCTTGTCATTTCAAGGGTTGTTTTGTTTTTATCAAACGTGAAATCATTGACGATTACTGTTACATCCACCGTTTCACTGTTATAGTGTTCCTGATGGTTAACCCCTTTAAATTGAATATCTGGTTTGCCGGTATCAATCGTAATGGTTTTTGTCAGAACATTTTCATTACCCGCTTTATCGGTAGATTCTACTTTAATTTCATAGACTCCGTCATCTTTAAATAAATGTTCCGCTGCAACTGTGTCACCGTCACGAATGAATGGGTTGATTCCATACTCTTCACCATTCTTCCTAACCGTTAGGTTGTAAGCATCATGGTGCTTGTCGGTTACCATTATTTTTACCGTTTTCTCGCCATCCACCACTAGTTCATCTTCTGTCATCATCGTGCCATCTAGGGTAACAACCGATTTTGGGGCTGTATTATCAATGGTAAAAGAAACTGATTTTGCTGTCGCAGCTTGTTTTAGTTTATCTGTTGAAGTAAGGGTAAGCTTATATTTCCCTTCAGCTGTAAAGGTATGTTTTGCCTCTGCTCTTGAGTCTGATACGCCGCTCAACTGAATCGATTCTGGATAAGCAGCCCCATCTTTCTCGACTTTTAACGTTGTTTGCGTTAAATCAAGGGTTAAATCTTCTACGGATACTGTTACTTCCTTTTTATTTTTATCCGAGTTGTAAAATTCCCCTGTATTTACCCCAGTGATATCAAGTGTTGGCGCAGACTTATCGATTATAAATGTTAGTTTTTTAACTGCGGTATTCTGAGCCCTATCGGTGGCGCTTAATTCAAGTACATAAACACCTTCCTCGGTAAAAGAATATTTTTTGTAAGCTTCTTCACCCTTATAGGTTGTTACTCGGTTTCCTGCCGTTATTTTAAGCTCGGTTTTACTATTATCGACATTCGCATCAATCACACTGATTTGAGCATCTTTAGGTTCCTTGTATTCACCTTGGTCAATGACACCGTTAATGGCTAGGACCGGTGCTGTTTGATCAATCGTAAAACTTGTGATCCCTAACTGATGTCCAGGATCAATATTTTGCCGATCTTTTACCGTAACACTTACCTTGTAGTTACCATCCTCTGTCAGGGAAAGGACAGCATTTTTACCTTTTTTCTCGAAAATTCTCACTTCCGACGTCGTTTCACCATTGATCGTTTTCTCAATCACTGCTGTTGCGTCATAGATAAGAATGTCGCTTTCCACTTCCAGTTCAACATTTTTATAAAAACCACTGTCGTTTTTATCCTTTATCGTTAATCGCGGACCTTGTTTCACGATACCAAACGTGACTTTTGTGGAATCACTTTTATTTCCGGCTTTATCAGCGGCAGCAATCGTTACTTCATAAAATCCGGTATTATCGAAAGTTAGGAACGTTTCATTTTCTTTCCAGACAGGTGCCTGTGCTGGTTGGTAGGCAATCCCATCTTTTAGAATTGAAACCGTATTGTCTCCAGGAAGAAAATTACTGTCCGTTACTTTTATACCCATTGAGACCGGCTTGTTAGTAAACCCTCCGTCTTGAAAACTTCCATTTTCGAACCAAGGTGTAATCGTCACTACAGGCTTAACAGCATCTCGATTTATGGTAAATGTGTTGGTTGAAACTGGAATATTCCATGAATTACCTTCAGCAAATTTCACTGTTACATGTAGGCTGCCCTCGGGACTATCAGGCTGCATTGGGATTGAAACCAAATATTCCCCTAAAAAACCTAACTCAGGGTCCTTCATTTCTTCCATGGTTATTGGGACCTTACCGCCTTGGTAATCAGCCATAACTGTAAACGGTACCTTCCCCTCCGTAACACTATCACCCTGACTGTTATTCTCAAAATCTTCCTTTAAATCTACCTTGAAGGTAACACTATCTTTATTGGTCATCCACTCTGGCTGATCCATTGATTCCATGTCCCATTTTTCCTCATTAAAGACAATATATCGCTTTGCCCCATCAAGTGAAAATGCATTTGTGCTAAATATAAACACTGAAATTAGCAAAAGAATGACCGTTAATGTCCAGATTACCTTCTTTTTACTTTTGTATCTTTTAGCTATCCTCTCTGCCATTCTACTACACTCCCCTTAGATAATCGTGGTGGAATGAACAACGATTACATCAACTTCTTTTTTGAAAAAATCTTCTTTCTCTAGTAATAATGAAGTTTCCTCTGCCTCCTCCGATAAAACCGTTGTTTCATCAAGGTCGGCTGTTAACAAAGTGGTTTCTTCGATATCTTCATCACCTAGTAAGGCTGTTTCCTCTAGCCTATTGTCCATAAGTTCGGTTTCTTGACTAGCTGCAGCCTCCCCAGCATATTGCTTCTTTAACATAATTTCCTTTGTCAGCCGCTTTTCATTTGATTTATCTTGGGCTTTTCGCTTTTTATGTAATCTTTTCCGAAGGCTTATACCGGTTAAATCCTCGACCACTTGGGCAATACCCATTTTGACGTAGAGGATAATTGAAATAATTAAGGTTATCAGTGCACCGGCCATTCCTCCGTAAAGCATAATTTGGTACTCCATTTTCCAGCTCCTTTCTAGTTAATACTTAAGCTATCAAACCTCCTTTTTAGCTTTTTGAAGGCTTCATCCTCACCTGATTGATCTAGTGCGCTTGCTTGTTCATAAACCAGCTTTGCGGCTTGATAATTTCGACTGGACTCCTCTTTACTTTGTTCGATATCTAACAATAAATTTCCAAGCTTCACATAGGCATCCGTACTTTTTGGAAACCTTTTTATCGCTTTTTGGAATTGCTCACCCGCGCGGGCATGCTCACCCATTTCTTGATAAATGACCCCAATTTTCACTACGATTTCTTCTTCATTACTAGCATTTAATTCTATAAGGTTTTGATAATGCTCGATTGCCTGCTCGTAGTCTTCCCTTGCGGTCACTTTATCCTTTGAATTTACACCTCTGCTATAGAAGGCTTGGGCTAATTTTTGTTCAAAATCCAATTCATACTTGATTAATAAGTTCTCATTTTCGAGTAATCGTAGAACCTCGTAGGCTTTTTCAACAATTTCAATTGCTTTGGTATTGGCATCGGTTATTTGCCCTTTATACGAGATGTATATATTTGCTAAAGAATTATAGTTATCAATTTTCTTTCGTCCATTTGGCAGCCGATCATTGAACGTTTCAAATTCAAGTAGATTTTCGGAGAACTTCTTATAGTCAATATTCATTGAAATCATCGTTGTCGCTAATGCTTCATAATACTGCGCATCTGGAATTACCTCTGGATCGACTTGATTGAAATGCTTTAACGCCTCCGAGTAGTTATGTTTGATATCAAAATACGTCATCCCCATTTTAAATCGGACCTCATTATTCTCATGGATATCTCCATACTCATCCTCAATATAGGCTTCTATTTTCGCTAACCCCGTATCAGTTTCATTTCGATTACTATATAAATCTAGTAAATTGATATAGGCTTCAGCTCGGCGATTATCGATGGTTGTGATTGCTTTTTCCAAGGTTTCAATTGCTTTCTTATCGTTGCCATCCATTAAATAAACCGAGCTATCATTCACCAAGCTCATATAATCTTGGAACTGCGTATTTTTCACGCCTTTATATCCAAACACGGTTGTGGTCGTAAAGATGAGACACAAAACAGCAGGTACAAGAAAGATGGATAGCTTCTTGCGCAGCTTCTTTTTATACCCTGCTGTCAGCTTGTTAATATTTTCAAGGTCATAGGATAGTTCACTGCAGCTTTGATAGCGATTGGCTGGCTCTGACTGTGTCGCTTTCATAATAATATGTTCTAGCCCTTCAGGAAGGGCTGGATCCCAATGACGGATTGGTTTAAGCTCAAAGGGCGGCTCATTCAAACTCTTACCGGTGATTAGATGATACAAGGTAACGCCTAAGCTATAGATATCCGTGCGCGCATCCGTCTGCTTGCCGGACATCTGCTCAGGTGCGGCATAAGATTTCGTTCCTAAATTGGTTGTGTCCGTAGAACTCTCGCTCTTGAATTCCCTTGCGATTCCAAAGTCAATCAGCTTAATTTTCCCTTCAGGGGTAAGCATGATATTATCTGGTTTCATATCACGATAAATAATTGGGTAGGGTTTTCTTGTATGTAAGTATTCCAAAACCTCACTTAGCTGCCTTGCCCAGTCAATAACCTGATTCGTCGAAATGGTCTTTTCTCGTTTCAGCTTTTCTTTTAAAGACTCTCCTTCGATATAGTCCATGACCACATAGATATCACCCTCAGATTCGATAATATCGTAGATCTTTGGCAGCGCCCCATGGTCAAGAACTTTGAGCATATTGGCTTCGACAATCAAGCTGTTGATCAGAAGCTCGTTATTGCTAGATGCGCGTTTACGAATGTCCTTTACGACTAATGATTTGTTCAGTCTGTTATCCATTGCTAGATAAACGATACTCATGCCGCCGCGGCCAATTTCCTTTAATATTTCATATCTTTCATCAATTACCGCTCCAATTTCTATCAAGAAAAACGCCCCCGCTAAATTACAAAACTTTTGCTGCTACAACCGAAATATTATCTACTTCTTTCCTAGCCTTTACTAACTCTACTAACTCGACAATTTTGTCCTTCAGCTGCTGATCACTTTTTATCGTTTCTGGACTAAGATTTAGCGCTAACTCTTCCTCGGTTATTTGATGGTAGAATCCGTCGGAACATAACATAAACACCGTGTTTAATTGGACATCACCTGTGGAAAAGCCAACTTCAATTTCTTTTGTTGCCCCAACACATTGCAGCAGCACATTTCGGCGCGGATCTACTTTGGCCTGCTCTTCCGTTATGTTCCCACGGGCTACTTCCCTTCCGACTAACGTTTGATCCTGCGTCAGTTGATGCAGGCTGTTAGAAATGCTGTATGCCCGGCTATCTCCGATATGAGCAATAAAATATTTATTGTGGAAGATCAATAATGCGGTCAGAGTTGTGCCTAATTTCACTTTTGAGGTTTCACCGTAGTGGAGGATTTTCTCATTCAATTGATTAATGCACTTTGTTAATTCTGCATAAATTTCTTCCCCGATGTACTCTGATTGAGAGAGTCTCGGCATTTCCACATCAAACCACTCTGCCATACCTCTAATGACCGTCGCGCTGGCCAGCTCCCCGTGCGACAAGCCGCCCATCCCATCACAAACGATGAAAAGGGCGACTGAGCCTTTCGGGGTTTTCGCTGTCTTTAGTAACAAAGCATCTTGATTGGTATTCTTTTTGATCCCTACATCTGTGTGGTGCGCTGTTAAAAACGCCATGAGGTAACCTCCCTTTTAAAACAACTTAAAAATAAATTCTTGATTGGCAAGCTTTATTCGATCTTCATGTTTAATCTTGGTCTTTTCATTTGAAGACAGTTTGACTCCGTTCACATAGCTGCCATTTCTTGAATGTTTATCAATTAAAAAATATTCGCCGTCAGTGGTAACCAATTCCGCATGAATCCGTCCCACCACTTTACTGTTCAACGTATAATCGACTTGTTCAGGGTCTCTTCCTAATTTAAAAACTTCTTTCGTTACAACAATATTCGTACCGCTTTCTGCATCGATGAGATATGGTTTTGACAAATTTCTATTGTCTACCCCTAACGCCGTGGTACCTTCTTCATACTCTTCCAACTCATTTAATTCCCCTAAAACGGTTGTTCCTTCTTCATCAGTTGCCATTAAGGCACGCGTGATGAAACCTGGACTGTAAAAATTTGAATTTGTTTCTCGTACTTGCTCTTTTCTCTGTTTCCGACCGGTGGAAAACTCAATCAGTTTTTCTTTAAAGTCCTTCAGTTGGAATGCAGGTGTACTTGCTATGTAATTATGAAGCTTGATAAAACACAGCAAATCATCATTTTCATCATAGGTAGTGGAGGCGATTAGTTCTTTAAAGAATTCACCCATTGATACCTTTTCAAAGACATTATCCTTTATGGGAACACACATAAATACTAATCTATTTGAAAAGTGATCAAGAAAAATATGTTTCTTGTCTAGCAAGATGTTTTCGAAATCTACATTGTTTTTTTCTAATTCCGTTAAACTGTCGACGATGTTTAGTAAATGATTCATCAACTGTTCTTTCGTAAGCGTTCCTGAAAAAAGCTTCTCCAAATCCGTTTTCATTTTATCGTCTCCATCTTAGTTTTTTTGCACTACCATGTGTTACGTGCTCTAGAAATGATGTTGTTCCTAACTCTCCTCTAAAAAGAGAGTTAGGAACAATACAACCTGCAGGCTTATTTAAATGCACTCGCGTTGCTGTTGATTGCTGATTCTGTTGAGTTATAGGCATTTACAGTTTGATCTAAGAACTTTGAATAGCTATCAACAATTTCACGGAAATTATCAAACTTTGGTGAAAGTGCATTGAAATTATTACGAATTGTATTGGATGCATCACTATTCCATGAATTCGCTAAAGCATTCATTTCTCTCTTAATTTCATCCAATCTACCCGTTAATTGTTGATTTAGATTACGGATTTGATTGGCCGTACTGCTAACCTCATTCAGAGATATTTTGATTCCTTCTACTGCCATGGTTACCACCTCACATTCATTATGACTCTATTAGTTTGTTAAACGTTTCGCTCCACTAATGACTTCATTTTGTGTTTCACGATACGTGCGTGCACTTACTTTCAAGAATTCAGAGTATTGTTTCATCAAGCTCGTCATCTGATTGAAATCGTCCATAAATCCTTTAATCTGGTTTACGTAAGCCAAGTTATCAGCGCCTTGCCAAGCAGCCTGCATCCCTTCAACCTCGTTGAAAAGGGCTTTATAAACACGCTCATAATCAGCTGATTGCTGGTCAATCTTTGCTGCAGCAGTATCTAGCTTTGCAGGATCAACTGTGATTGTTCTTGCCATTGTTTTCACCTCCTTTAAAGTACGTCAGCAACCAATCTGTTTACAGAATCATCAACTTCGATCCATTTTTCAAGCCAAGTTCCTCAATGGTTTTGTTGATATCAAATACATTTCCAGTAACTCGATCACATAGAATCGTTTGCTCTGTTGCGATGTAATGGCCTTGTGAAAGTTCAGAGATTGTAGTCGACAGCAAATAAACAACTTCATATACAGGACTTTTCAGAGGGATAAAGACATCATAACTATTGTTTGAAGCCGGATTATATACCTCGACTAAAATCTTATGCATATTGTACTGCCTCCTCTTCACTCGCCGCAGTGGTCAGAAGTTTTACTAGTTTTACTTTTCCTTTGTTCACCACATAGCCAAAGTCCTCAGCTAATTCGCCATACATATCATTGGTAATTTTATTAATTTTGAGCGTGTATTGGTCAGCAATCCCATTTCCTACCCAAACACCCTCACTCAGTGATACTTGTTTTTGGAACCAAGGTTCATATGTGTAAGAACTTAGTTTGTCAACGGCGTCGGAAAAGATTATTGTTACGTTCAATCCATTGACTCGTTCTAAAAAGACCTTCAGTTTATCTTTTCCATCATCGGATAGTTGTGCATTCAATTCTGTGAACGAATGGATGATACAGGTAATATTTTCAAACACCGGTTCTGGCTTACCTTCCGCAATTGCATCCTTTGTTGTGTTATTGCGATACACCAATGTCTTAAATAAATAGACAATCATCTCTTCTACCGGCTTTGGACCGGTCACATATTGATAGGTGCGGCCGTTGTCATAAACAAAGCTGCCAGCAGCGTCGATAACGATTACTTCTCTGCTGTCTTTCATCGCGATGACTTCCGCAAGTCCCTGCATGAAAGTGGAGCATTCATCACCAGTATGCGAGGTTACGAGATGAACCGCAGATGCAGTAAAGTCAAGAGTTGCGAGATTCAGTGTGCTCTTCTCAATCCCAATCGGAATTCTGTTTGTCTGATTAAAACGAATTTCATCCTGTAAGTAGTGGATGTCTACTTTATCTGGAAGAATCGGAATTCGTTTCGCCGAATTCTTATTCCATTTCTGCTGATAATCACGGCAATATCCAGTAACAAAGTGATACAAGTCCGATGCGTCTTTTGTAATTTGCGCAATCTGGAATTCGTAAACATTTTCAGTTTTGAAAATTCCTCTACCCTTATTTTTCGAAGGATAGACACCATCCACATTGCCCAACACACCAGAATATTCTGTTGTGTCATTCAACTGCAGGACATACATTTGTTTGAAGTTTTGAAGAAGCCTGTATCGAATCGCACCCGTATTTAATGCTGTAACGATGAAATAAATTCCATATTTCGTTCCTTCTCGTGTCAAAAATGAAATAGCTTCCTCATATTGTTCATACATCTCTGAAAATGCCGAGTAATTGTGAATCATCAGGACGATCGATGGTACCTTTTCGTTTGACTGCTGATTAAAGATTTTGAAGTCTCCTCCATAATTAGAGAATTGCTTCTTTCTTGTTGCAATTTCGCTCGTGAGCATTTTAAAGAGATTATCAATTTTTTCTCCTTCATGTGACAGCATTACATCGCCGACATGTGGAGACTCACGGTACCAGCTTAACGTTTCTGACCCAAAGTCTAGTAAATAGAGATTTACTTCTTCAGGTGTGTGTTCCTCCATCAAGGAATAGATAAGTGAGGTTAAGAAGGTTGTTTTTCCGCTTCCAGCAACCCCATATACAACGGTATTCCCTTCTTGGGATAGTGGGAGCCTTAACACAGCTTGACGTTGATTTGCTGGATCATCAAACTCACCGACTACAGGATTAAGTTCAAACCGCTTCGTGATACTCTCACGATACTTTTCTTTTAATTCATCTAAGTAGATATTAGCCGGGATTGGATCTAACCAAAGCTGTTTTACTTTAATATTTTCCTGCTTTGCAAGATTGGCTAGGTAGTTGGTGACCTCATCAATTTGGCTCACTGGTTTTTTTATCATATTTTTCCGCTTATCGACTCTCGCCGATTTTAACACACGTCCTAAATTATCAATCACCATAATCCCATCATCTTTAGATTTATCTACTTTATCTGCAGGATAATACGGCGCCCCTGCCCATGCGGATTGGCCAAGTTCAAACAGTTCGTTATAGCCAACCTGCAAGTAGAAACGACCCGTTTGCGATAACTCCGCCGCATCCGGCCGTTTGATGACCTCCATACTGTCCGCCTTTTCTTGCACCTTCAGACTGATACGGAATTTACTGTTACTCCAAATTTGGTCATCGACAACCCCCGAAGGCTTCTGCGTCGCTAAAATTAGATGGACACCCAAGCTTCTTCCTATCCGTGCAGCGCTGACCAGTTGGTCCATAAATTCCGGCTGTTGCGTTTTTAACTCAGCAAACTCATCTGATATCATGAATAAATGCTGTAATGGCTCAGAGACAGCACCTTCACGGTATAACTTTTGATATTTATAAATATCAATATTGCTTTCATTCAATACTCTGCTAGTTTCACTAAAAATTGCCTGTCGCCGCTTAAGTTCACTTTGAATACTAATGAGTGAACGTTTGACAGCTGCACCATCAAGGTTGGTAATCGTCCCTGCTAAATGCGGCAGGCTGCGGAATGCATTCGCCATCCCGCCGCCTTTATAATCAATTAAAATAAATGCAACTTCATCTGGATGGTAGTTGACCGCTAACGATAAGATAAAGGTCATAATAAACTCACTCTTACCAGATCCAGTCATACCAGCAATCAATCCATGCGGCCCATGGTATTTTTCATGAAGATCAAGTTTGAACGGCTCTCCTGCCTGGTTGACACCGATCTGCGTTTCGATTGTCTGAGTGGGATTATTTTCCTTCCACCGTGTCGGTGCGTTTAAATGCTCTACTTTTCCAATGCCAAACATTTCTAAAAAAGTGATCATATCAGGAAGTGTGTAGGCCTTCACAGAAGAAGCAAGCTGTATGTTGGCCAACTCTACGGCAATCGGTTCCGCGTCCTGCTGTAAGAAAATATCGGCAGTAAAGTTTTGATACTTACCGGATATATCGTCTTTATCATAAATTTTGCTTGTTTTTTCATTAAGCTCCACCACATTGGTGCATTCTTTCGGCAACATTTCCAAGGTGTCATATAAGGTAATCAAGCTGAAGCTAATGTCTTTCTTTTCTTTTAATAGTAAATTCACCATTTCAGCTTTTCCTGCTAACTCTTTGCTCATTGAAAATACAACATAATGCTGTTTTATCTCTGCTTCATTACTGTCTGCCAGTGCTGCTCGATTGTTTATTTCTTTTTCAAAATAAGCGGAAAGTTCCTTTAGTTCATTCGCATCGGAGGCTATATAGCGGACATTCTTGCTATCATCCCACACATGCGGCAGCCACTTCACGAACCTCCAACACTCTTGTTCTTCTTTATCGTAAATAAAGACAAATTTTAATTCATCATAACTATGTAAGGCAGCTAACTGAAAAATGATCCCTTTAGCAAACTCGACAACGTTTTCCCTTTTTCCAATAATCCCACTTATGCGCTCTTCCATTAGCGATAGGGTGACAGGCACCTGTCTTAAAATTTGAGGAGATTCTACCCATTGATACAACTCATCTTGGAGGTTGTCATCAAGAAGCGTAAATTTCTTTTCAGGGTATTTGATTTCCGCATCTACCGGCAAATCACCGAGACCCACTCTTATTTTGAGAAAATCATTTTGTCCTAGTGTCCGTTCCCATAAGGTACGTTCACGATTGCGAATTCTTTTTAAGCATAGGTAAAGGGGAATATGATTTTCATGCAAAATATCACTCTGATACTTGCATGCGTCCGCAACCGCCTGCTTCATCTCTTCTATGTACTTTTTATATTTTTCCTGCCGTATTTTCTCCTGAGCAATCCGCCTCTTCTTCTCATACCTTTTGGTTAAAATTGGCCAGAGAATCATCCCAATCATCATGCTTAAGGACATGATAAGTGTAGGCATCGCGTACATAATGTCTCCATTCGTCCGCATGACATTTTGGACGGCAAATATTCCTGTAAATAGCGACGCCATCCCCATTGTAATGGACGGACCCAGCAACAGCATTAACGGGGTTTCTTCGGTATTATTTTGCTGCGGTGGCGGATCAATTTTGATTGTCTTTCGCTCAATATCTCGCTTAAACCTCGGTGAACGAAAAAATAAATCATCCTGTTCTTCCTCAATTTGAAATTCATCGAACTCATCATTATCCTGGACATTGGGCTGGCTCGCAACAAACGGTTTAAAAGCATCTCGGTCTAAAAATACTAATTGATGTGGATTATTTAACGAAAGTAATCGCCCATTATAAATAATCCGTAAGCCCATAATTGATATCACGTCGCCAATGGCCAGCGTTTTTTCAATAATTCTTTCACCGTTGACATATGTACCGTTTGAACTGTTATGATCCCGGATTACCGCTAGACCCTTATCGTTATATTCAACGGAACAGTGTGAACTGGATACCAATTTATCGGTAAAACAAATATTGTTATCCTTAGCCCGTCCAATTTTAATGACATCCGCAGTCACCATATGTCTAGTAAACTTATTTCGTCCTTCACTTGCTGGTTCAACATATAAAAGCGCCGATGAATCCCCATCACGGTAGACCGTATACGTCATAAAAGGCTCTACCGGAACTTTTCCAATCTTTTCTCCGGCAGCGCCCTTTAAGTAGGCATATTTATTTGATTTTACATACCACTTACCATTTTCAGCTTCAATTGCCAGCAAATCTATCTGATTTTCAGCTTGATCAACAGTGGTTAAGATATATCTTCCAGTGATTTTTTCCGGCAAAACAAGATTAAATGCTTTACCTCTATCAAACAGCGTTACGATCAAAATAATTCTCTCCCTATTTCTAGCTCAGTAGAAACAATTTCCTATATTTGTTATTATAAAGTAATTTTCTAATCGGTCCGTCATACTTTAGACACAATTTGGCAAAATCTTTATCTAGGTACCCAATAACTGACACAGCAGTCTTATAGCTCTTTAGTCTTATTAATCCTTCAAAAGAATATAAGAAAATAGAACCAAAGATGATTTTTCCATAATAAAAATCCACATGAGAATTCTCATATGGATCTTCGCTTTTATCTATTCACTGAGGCTTCATAACCGACACTGTTTAACAAATCACACCACTGCTCAAACGTATTTAATGTTACTTTTACTGGTGCAGTTGGATGATCCATGTACTCTACAACCCATATCCCTCTTGCAGAGGGAAGAAAGAAGACGATATTTTCAAGAATCGGATCTCTTTCAATACTTGGATTATGGAACAGTGAAATATTATAAAGAGACCAGTCCTGCGACTCTAAATCATTGAGAAAGATACGGAAGCTCAGCTCTTCTTCAGAAGAAAAACTGGTTATTTTCCTTACTTTGCCCGCGTTACGGCGCTCACTCAGTAAATCAAACGCCTGATCGGAAAGATGGAACGTATGCGGTTCTTCAATCCCCTCTTCCGAAAATGAGTAATAGTTTCGTATTATGTCCGGTATATCAACTGCATTGATATAGGCAAATTCATGGATAATGTCACGATCGATAATATGAGACATCCATGTATCGTTTTCAATATGGTGTATCATGAGAATGTTCGATTGCCCTTTATTTGAGCAGCGAATCATCCTTTTCGATTCTACATAGTTTTGAATAAATTGCTGAATTTCATCCCTTAATGGGATCTCTCCCTTACTCTCTTTTTCATCATCCCAGAGCTGCTTTAGGATTAATTGATGGGTAGTCACTTCCATAATTGCTTCCCATTCTTTTTGACGTTTTTCTCCTACAGAAGCCTCGGCAATACCTTTTGCCACACCAGGATAACCACTAAGTGTTACTAAGAGAGCTAGCTCCGCTGATGTACAAGTCATGATATAATCCATTTAATTCACAATCCTTTTCGTTAGGAAACCATTGGGACGGTTCTCCTGGTCTCTATCTCTATAGAAAAATAGCCCGGAGCAGATTTTTAAGTACATAATAAACAATTATAGAGGCAATAATTTGGACAACTATAGAAATCAACATAAAGAACTTTCTTTTTAGGAAAGAGTACTTTAAAAATTTCTTGTTCAAATAGGGCCCGATACCAAAAAAGGCATTAATCACATAAGTAAACGTCTTTTGAAATACCGTTTTTGGATTTTCATAAACACCTGTTTCGTAAACATCAAGCACAATTCTTCCGAGTAAAAACACCAAGATACTGAACATTACTTGAACGCTCAGATAATAGGATAATAAGCCTTGAATCAGTTTCATTGTTTCTAAAGTCATGTTTCACCCTTATCCTTTATTAAGAGATTTGCTGAAGATACCAAAGTTCAAAATTCTTACAATACGTTTTTAGTTGAACCAGCTTCCAACGGATTTAAAGGTGTTACTAATCCCCGCACCTATATCTTTAATTCCTTCTTCAACTGCTCCTCCGAGCTTTTCTCCAACATTTTTAATCTGATCCTCAAAGACTATACTTCCGACTCCGCCGACCAAGGCACCAACAGCACCTCCAACTACAATTCCTACAGGTCCACCAACGCTGCCAATCATCGCACCGACTTTAGCTCCTGCGCTGATTGCAATAATATCTGCGGTAATTCCAGCAGCTGCACGTCCAGTTATCTCACCACTGGTCTTACCTGCATTGTCAGGGTCAACAAACTCTGCACCGTTTGCAGCGAGTGATATTCCCCAGCCAACCACCGGGACTTTCTTTGCCACTTTGCTCCAACCCTTGGCATCAATTATGTGCTCAGCAATTTCCTTTGTACCTGTTGTTATCCGTTTTTGGAATGTACCAGATAAAGTATCCGCTTTTAACAGATTCAAATTCTTTGGAAAACCAGCAGCATGCTTTAATAGCGCTGAAGGATTATTATATGAAGCTGCAATCTTTTGAAGTTGCTTTACGACCGGATTCGCAGGGCTCGATTTTGAAAAGTTATAGATTGCACGAGCCAGTTTAGAGTCATATCTTCCTCTTCCTCTACTCTTCCAGGATGGATGGGCTCCTACTGTAAATTTATATTCACCTTTAATTTTCTTCCAAAACGTTGGCTTCCCGCCTATGTAATTAATTTTAAGCTTCCGTGAAATCCCAGTACTAAGCGCAATTGTAAAAAGTTGTGTTCCGACTAAGGCGGCATCCCCGATACTAAGTTTTCCATTGATGTAATTAAAGACATTCAAGATACTAGCAATAGTTGATTTCTTAGATTCAGGGGTTAAGGCAGATTCGGATTTCTTGGTTAGCTCAGTTTCTGTCCGGCAATACTGATCCATGGATTGAGCAATAAACCGGTCCAAGTTTCTTATCCGCGTCTCTAATTGATTAGCTGACGTGATAGCAGCATTGAACCTTGAATGTAAATTCCCCCGATTCATAATTTCGTGATCAATCGAATACCTTAGAGCACTTAAACCATCACTAACCTCTGATACTTTTTGTGACATAGGACCAATACTGGCACCAGTCATTTTAACATAATCTGTTTGAATCCTAATGGGCGGCAATTTATAGCACCTCCAAGCACTCTAGTAAAATTAGTTTCCAGCGGCATTTGCCTTTTTTTCAGCTTCCGCTTTTGCCTTTGCTTCTGCTTCCGCCTTTGCTCTTGCCTCAGCTTCTTCTTGACGCTGAATTTGTTGTGCAGCGGAAAGAACATCCGACCCAATTGAACTTAGTTTCGAAGATAGGGCAGCAATCTCCCGATTTATACTGTCAATTGTTTGGTTTATGTAAAACATCTCTTGGGCCTTCCAGCCATTGTTGAGATTCCCTTTTACCCTATTTAAGTTACTTTTAACTTCAAGTAGTCTTGCGGAATAATCATTGATTTTATTTGCCTGCGAAGCCGCTAAATGAACGTTAATACTCACTTTATCACCTGCTTTTAACGAAACCGTCTTTGATTTTTATTATTTCCGATTCCCTCTATTTTCCTATTTATTATAAAAGCTATTTATTTATTATTCTATAAAAAAGAAAAAATTGGTTATTTTGTACCGGACACCCCCCAAATTTTATAAAAAATAACGTCTGAAGACCCAGACGTTACTGATTGACCCTTCTTAGGGACGTTGATATTTAATGAAGTTAGTTCAAGTCACAAGAACCGTCCCCGTGTTATTCCATTGCTTTTAAAGCTTTTGTTTTAAAGCCGCATTGCCCCATGGCTTCGGAAAGCTCTATTCTTAATTGTGCTTCATCAAAGTCCACTAACTTTTTTCCTGCAACCACTTGCTTTCCCGCGATAAATACATCTCGTACATTCCCACCATTAGCCGAGTACACTAGAGCAGAATATGGATCAAAAATAGGAAACATATTGACTGAATCGGTTTCAACTAGGATGAAATCCGCCTGTTTCCCTGCTTCAATAGAGCCAATTTGCTTCTCCATCCTTAAAACGGCAGCTCCTCCGATTGTTGCTAACCTTACAATTTCTTCAGCCGGAAAGGCACTGCGATCTTGTAAATAGGTTTTATGAAAATTCGCAAACAATCGCATTTGGCTAAATAAATCCAAGGTATTTCCGCTGCTTGGCCCATCTGTTCCCATTCCCACCGTTATACCAGCAGATAACAAATCCCGGACACGGGCTACACCTTTAGCAGATTTCGTATTCGCCCCGATACAATGAGCCACTTTTACATCATATTTCTTCAATAACTCAATATCATTGTCTGATAAATGAATACAATGTGCAGCGACAAATCTTGGACTCAATACACCAATATCCTCTAAAAATTCTATCGGGGATTGATTGCGTTCATTACGAAATTTATCCATTTCAAAATCCATTTCACTGACATGCATCATCCATGGTACATCGTATTTCTGAGACAAAGCGTCTGCTTGCTGGAGTACTTCAATGGTATTTGAGTATGGGGCATGCGGTGCTACTGACGCTTGAATTCTTCTATTTCCCTGCCATGTCGGAATAAAACGTTGAGCATACTGTAAGCCGCCCATTGGATCGGACACATCAACCGTTACTGAATCAATCACGGTTTCTGCTAAAATTCCGCGGCTATGCATTTCTTCAGCCGCTTCAGCTAAACGTTGTTCAAAATAATACATATCAAAAAATGTCGTCACTCCTGCAAGCTGCATTTCAGCAATGGCGTATTTTGCGCTTGTGTACGCCAACTGTTCATTCATACATTCATTTTCTAATGGAAATAAAAAGCGGCGTAAACGGTCGGGGTAGTCATCCCCTAATGAACGAAATGGGATCATGCCAATATGCGTATGTGTATTAACCATACCTGGCAGCAAAATGGCCCCTTTGGCGTCGATACATTTATCATAGGTAAGTTCATTTGGCAGTGAGTCCATCGCACCAACCTCTAAAATTTCCTCATCATCTGTTATCATATACCCTTTTGGGAACTGGTCCATCTGCTCATTCATGGTTAAAATCCAAGCATTTTTAATCACTATTTTCAAAATTGTTCACCCTCAACTAGCGGGATCATCATTTGAGAACGCACATTCATCATCCCTTTATCTGTAATCTTGATAACAGGTGAAACTGGCAGGGATAAAGTCGAGAAGGACATAATTTCATTACTGTTGCGGTATCCTAACCGATTCATCGCTTGCCGCACTTCCTTCAATTGCGCACCTAGTTCTTGTATCGGTGCATCACTGACAATACCGCCAACTGGCAATGGACAAACCGCTTGCACCTTCCCAGCTTGTACCACGACGTAACCGCCCTGCAAAGCCAATAGTTGTTTTTGTGCTGCTATAATATCCTCCGAGCTCGTTCCCATTACCATTAAATTATGATGATCATGCGCCCAAGTAGTGGCGACAGCTCCTTTTTCATATAAAGCTCTGTCCACAAATCCGTAAGCAATGCTGCCCGTTTTTCCATATCGCTCCATCACCACAATTAAGGCTAACCCGCTATTTTCCCAATCTAAATATCCATCTATGACGTTAACCTCACGTTGTACATGCTCTGTAAATGTACCTACTTCTGAAATTTGAATGACGTTTACTACAGTCTTTTCAGACTCCTTCACCTTGAAACGTAAATCCTCTAATGTTAATTCCCGGCATTTTAAGGATTGATAGAAATGCTTGGGAAAATTAGGTTTTTCAGCCGGATATCTGATTTGATTACCTCGTGCATGGACTAACCTTCCATCTTTATATACCGCGTCAATCTCAAAACTATCAATGTCATTTAACAATACAAAATCAGCTTTAAAACCTGGCACAATCGCACCTCTGTCTTGGAATCCCATTCTTCTTGCAGGCGTATAAGTAGCACAATAGATGGCCTGTTCTGCTGGCATCCCAGACAGAATAGCTAAGCGTACATTGGCATCCAAATGTCCTTCCAACAAGTCATCCGCCATCACATCATCTGTAATAATAGCCATATAGTCATAGAAATGATTTTCCACTACAACGCGTATGTTCTCAGGAGTAATCGATTTCTTCTGAAATTCTAAAAACATTCCATTAGTGATTTTTTCATAAATCGATTCCGGCGATTGATGGGTGTGATCAGCTGTTATACCTGCATATAAAAACTTTGATAATTCTAATCCCGAAACACGTGGAACATGACCTTCTAATGGCATAAATGGCCTCTCCGTTTGAACAGCGCGTAAGATCTGCCGAATCAAAGACTCTGGTTCATTGACAATGCCGTTAAAGTTCATCGCTTCCCCTAGCGCAATTACTTTCGGGTGCTTCAAGAGCTGCTTCACTTCTTCTACACCGATATAACCGCCCGTTGTTTCTAATTCTGGAGTTGTCGAAGGTACAGACGAAGGAATGGCATAGAAAATATCCATGACACTTGGCTGAGAAAAGAATGCCTCCAGCCCTTCCATACCAAACACATTTGCTATCTCATGCGCATCAGCGATAACCGTTGTTACCCCATGGGTTAACACTGCCTCTGAAAAAATGGAAGGGGATGTCATTGAGCTTTCTATATGCATGTGAATATCCATTAAACCAGGAATCAAATACTGATTTTTAGCGTCTACCACTTTTTCAACATGGATATTTTCAATGTTATCAGCTGTTAGATAGTAAAATTTATCCTCAACAATAAACACATTTTTCTTTTCGAATTTTTTGGTAAAAGTGTTAAAGACCCGTGCATTGATAATCGCCAAATCCACTTTCATTTTATATTCTCCTTTCTCAAAATCTAAGTTTTTTATCAAAAGCGCCTTTGGGTTACCGTTGAACACGAAATATCATGCTAGAGGGAATCAACGGCGCCTTTTGGTTACCGCAGAGCATGAAAAATTATGCTAGAGGGAATCAAAGAGCCCTTTTGGTTACCAAAACTGCCTAATAAAAGAAAAAGGCCAAGAATGATCTTAGCCCTTTCCTATAAACTCAAACTATTTGTTCAAAATTCGATTCCATTGATTAATCCAAGATTCAAAGTTTTTATTTACGAATAATGAATCGACTTTATTTGTACGTTCTGCCACATCACCGTACGTTTTATTTTTAGCAGTTTCCTCGTCAAGGACTACATTTTTATTGGTTGGTGCTTCATTAAGAGACACTGCCGTTTTTTCCTGAACTTCCTGACTTAGTCTCCAATCGATATACTTATATGCCAAGTCTTTATTTTTTGAGTTTTTGTTTACGTTAATCGTATTAAAGTTTGCGTACGTTCCAGACTCAGGTACAACATAGGCTACATCTGGATTAGATTCTGTAATAATCGGAACAGCAAAGTCGCCGACAACAGCTGCTGCAATTTCTCCCGACTGGAACATGTTGGCTAAATCCGAAGATTTGCTATACGTTTTTACCACGTTTGGAGCTAAGTCTGTGATTGCTTCAAATGCAGCTTTTCCTTTATCACTTGCAAGTTCCACCTTCTTATGACCGCTTGCTACATATAGCATCGCCGGGCCAAATGTGGTAGTAATGTCTGGAATGGAGATTTTCCCTTTTAAAGAAGCGTCCCATAAATCATCCCATTCCTTAATCTCTTTACCAGCTGCCTTTTTATTGTAAACAATTCCGATACTGTTCAGCGTGTATGCTGGACCAGAACCATCTGCCGATAAATCTTTTGCGCTATCGATTAAGTTGTCCATGTTCGGAACATTCTTGCTGTCGATTTTTTCAAACAGACCAGCCGATACACCGTCTGCTGCATTTGATTGGGACAGTTCAATTACATCAACCGTTGAGTTTGGATTGCTTTTCAATTTTGTTAAACGCTCAGAGCTTGTACCCGTTTCTAATACAATGTCGACATTGTATTTTTCTTCAAATGGTTTGAAAACATCTTCTTGCATTTTATCTTCTTCCAACCCAAATGTTGAGATAATCAATGTTTGTGGTTCTTTATCTGCAGTTTTGTCTCCACCGTTGCCCCCGCCGCATGCAGCAAGGATACTAGCTGTTACGAAACTTAAACTTACTAAACCTAATGTCTTCTTCATTTTTGACTCCCCTTTTCTTAGATGTTTTATATTCTTAAACTATGATTAGCTTGTGAGCAGGAATGGATAATGTTACTGCGTCTCCGACTTGATACACTACATCATCGGCTTTATTTGCGATTAAAGTGCCAATGGAAGTTTCCACTTCATACTGATAGGACTTACCCAGGAAGGTCCGGACTTTTATAACCCCTGACACCATATTAGTAGTTTGTTGCGTTGTATTTGCTGCGATTTCTATATCATCTGGACGAATGGTTCCTGTTTGTTTTCCAGGTTCCCAATCGCGATTACTTAGGAAAACTGTTCCATCAACAGCCTTATACTTCCAGTCTTCTGTCGGTGTTAAATCAAAGAAGTTTTCAAACCCGATAAACCGGGCAACGAATTCTGTTTTTGGGTTTTTATAAATTTCTTCAGGTGTGTCAAACTGTTCGATAACACCTTTATTCATAACAGCCACCTTGTCTGAGATGGAGAAACATTCCTCTTGATCATGTGTTACAAACACAGATGTAATGCCTAATTGACTTTGAATTCGTTTAATTTCGATACGCATGGATAAGCGCAATTTCGCATCTAAGTTACTCAAAGGTTCATCCAATAATAATAATTTCGGTTCAATCACTAAAGCCCGCGCTAAAGCAACACGTTGTCTTTGTCCACCTGAAAGCTGTTTGGGATAGCGGTCACTAAGCGCCTCTAAACCTGTAATTTCAAGAATATCTTTTACCTTTTTGTCTATACTATTCTTTTTTTCCTTGCGTAATTTTAAGCCGAAGGCAACATTTTCCTTAATCGTAAGGTGGGGAAACAAAGCATAACTTTGGAACACCATACCAAATTCACGTTTGTGAACGGGCACTTTTGTTAAGTTTTGATTGTCAACAAGAAACTCACCATCATTTGGCTCGATTAAGCCTGCAATAACACGTAAAGTGGTTGTTTTCCCACAGCCTGATGGGCCTAATAAGGAAACCAATTCTCCCTTTTCAATGGATAAATTTAAATCTTTTAGGATATCAGTTTTGTTATCATAACTAACTCGAATATCATTTAATTCAACATAGGACATAATGCTGTGTTACCCCCTTCGCTGTTAACATCTTAGATGTTCCTTATGAAATACTTGCTAATCCTAGTGTCTTCTCAATAACAAACATCAGAACTATCGTACCAAGCATTAAAATAACGGATAAAGCAGAAACAGATGGATCATAGTTGTATTCTATATAATTCATTAAACTAGTTGGCAGCATGGATACACCTGGTCCGGATAAAAACTGCGAAACAGGTATATTGTTGAAGGAATTAATGAATGCCAACATGAAGGAAGCAAAAATTCCTGAAGTAATGTTCGGTAAGACCACTTTGATAAACGTTTGTAATTTTGTACAGCCTAACGTCCACGAAACTTCTTCAATTGAAAAATCTAACTGTTCAATCGTTGAGCCTACTACTCGAATGATGTAAGGCAGGCAAATCAAGAAGTGACCTAATAACAACCCTTGAATGATAGGAAATTGAAACTTGATCACAATAAATTGATACATGGAATATCCAACTACCAAACCCGGAACAATCGTTGGAGAAAGGAAAAAGCTCTTAATCCAATTTCGTCCGAACACCTTGTGACGTGCCAAAGAATAAGCAGCCGGAACACCAATAACTAATGCCAAAAGCGTCGCAATAAATGCTACCTGTAGACTGAGCAAGAAGCTGTCCATAAAGGATTCATTGTTAAATACCTTACTGTACCAATCAAGGGTAAAACCTTGAATGGGAAATTGAATCGTTGAATTTGTTCCAAAAGAGGTCACGATGATAATAAACAATGGAACTAAAAGAAAGGCAAAAACCAGACCTGCAAATATTTTTAAACTGATATTTTTACGCATTTATCTCACCTCTTTTATCCATTCGTCCCGCAACCCAGTTGAATAACTTCATCACAATTAAAGTGGCCACAATCATAATCAAGGCAATAACACTAGCACCTTGCCAGTTCCCTAGCGCAGTGGCACTTTGATATAAGAAGGTAGCTAACATGATGTTTCGGTTCCCGCCTAATAATTGCGGGGTTGTATAAGCTGTCATACTTCCAGTGAAAACTAAAATACTGCCAACAATAATCCCCGGTACACTTAGTGGCAATATCACTTTTACAAAGGCTATCAAGCGATTCGCGCCCAATGTTTCAGCTGCTTCCATAATTTCAGCATCGATGTTCTCTAAAATACCTACTAACGTAATAACCATTAAAGGTAAGAAGAGATATACAGAGCCAATGATAATCGCGAATTCTGTGTAAAGTAAGGTAAGTGGTTTAGACAGTACACCCATACTCATTAAAGCATTATTCAATATACCGTCTTGTCCCAATATGGTAATCCAAGCAAAACTCCGCACAACTGAATTGGTTAACAACGGAAACAATGTTATGGACATCAGCAGGCCGCGCCATTTTTTTGGACTTTGGGAAATGTAGTAGGCAGTTGGAACCCCCAGCACTACACAAATCAGAGTGGCAATCAGTGATATCTTTAACGTCCGCCAAAAAATACTAAAATTATACTCATCTAAAAAGAACGACGTATAATTCGACAAGGTGAAACCTCCATTAAAAAACGTCGGGAAAATCGTGGAAATCAGAGGTAACACCAAGAATAAAATCAAGAGAATTAATCCTGGAGCCAAGATGAGATAAGGGATTCTTCGCTGCGTCATTTCCGGCCTCACTTTCCAATTCTAATAGTAATTTTGAATGTTAATAAACTCATAAACTGGCTTAATCTATTTCTTCTACGTTTAGATTATAAAGAATAAGATACAAATTAGCAACCCTAAAAACGAACATTATTTTATTATATATTAAAAGCGTTCGTGAATTATTGAATCACATTCGATAAAAAGGTGAAAAAAACAGGACTATTCATAAGTTTTTACGAACAATAGAAATAAATCATTCTGTAAAATATCCCTATTTTTTACACAAAAAACCACTCCCTATTTTTTACTAGGAAGTGGTTTTTCATGGTATTCCCTTTTCAAGTAACTAAACCGGTTCTTATGTTTTTTAATTAATGGGGGTAGTTTATTCCCAAGTGCCTTCCTGCAACGTCTACAAAAATTATCTTAACTTAATCCTTCTCATCAATAACTGTATTGGCGTCGTTTAAGTACTTTTCCAACTCATTTTGAAATACCCGCTTCTGTCCTGGCTCCCATTTTAAAACAGAAGCCATCGTTTCAATCACTTTGTCCTTCCATTCTTTTGCCCAATGAATATCAAATAAAAGAGTACCTGTTCTTCTGAAGAAAAAGTCGATTGGTTTTGTCGTCATTTCATGTCTAATAGAATAGATCATTTCTAAGTATACATATAGCGGCAAACCACTTTCAGCGTCAAAATCTTTTCTATACTCAAATACCTTATCGATATTAGATCCATACCTTTTTACAAGCTTCTCGGCTTCTTCCCTTGATAGTCCATATGCAATTCCCAACTTAACCTTTTCATTAATAAAGCTTTGGAAATTTTTCGAACCACCAAAATTTCCGCCTGAAATGGGTAATGTTTTTGTAAGGCATGAAGGAAACGTTCTATCTTCTTCCTCCTTAAATTTCTTCACTAGTAAATCTACTACTAGCTCAGCCATTTTACGGTAGCCTGTAAGTTTCCCGCCTGCAATCGTGATAAGTCCTGAATCTGATTTCCAGATTTCATCTTTACGCGAAATTTCTGATGGACTTTTTCCATCTTCATGAATTAATGGGCGTAATCCTGCCCAGCTTGATTCAATATCTTTTGAATTTATATTTAATGAAGGAAACATATAATTAATAGCATTTATTACATACTGACGATCTTCAGTTGTCATTCTCGGATGAATAATATCTCCTTTATATGCCGTATCTGTAGTTCCTACATAAGTTTTGCCATCCCTAGGTATGGCAAACACCATTCGGCCATCGGGCGTGTCAAAGTAGATGGCTTGATTGAGAGGGAAACGACTTTGATCAATCACTAAATGAATTCCTTTTGTTAACTGTAACGATTTCCCTTTTCTAGATTGATCTTTTTCACGTAATGAATCTACCCAAGGGCCGGCTGCATTGACAATTTTATTGGCATAGATGTTATAGGAATTCTTAGTTAATTGATCGACAACTTTAACACCTTTCACTCTGCCATTTTCATAAATAAACGCTTCGACTTTTGTATAATTAACAGCCGTTGCTCCTTGCTTTACCGCTTCTTTAATAACCTCAATCGTTAACCGTGCATCATCAGTTTTATATTCCACATAGTAACCTCCGCCTTTCAGCCCTTCCTTTTTGAGTAAAGGCTCATGCTTAAGCGTTTCTTCAGCACTTAACATTTTTCGGCGTTCACTACTCTTAACACCTGCTAAAAAATCATAAACGAATAGACCTATGGAAGTAGAGAACTTCCCAAAAGTACCTCCTTCATAAATCGGGAGCAGCATCCATTCCGGTGTTGTTACATGAGGGCCATTTTCATAAACAATGGCTCTTTCCTTACCAACCTCTGCAACCATTTTCACCTCTAATTGTTTCAAATAACGCAAACCGCCATGAACTAATTTTGTTGATCTACTTGATGTTCCAGCAGCAAAGTCCTGCATTTCAACTAAAGCGGTTTTAACTCCGCGGGTGGCTGCATCTAAGGCAATGCCGGAGCCTGTTATGCCCCCTCCAATAACAAGGACATCAAATTTCTCTTGCTCCATTTCCTTTAGAATCAAGTTCCGGTTTTCACTTGAAAAATCCATCCATCTCACTCCTATTCCTTATTTATACTGAGTTAACGGAAAGTTCGTTCCTTGCTAAATACAAAAAGAGAATCCATAAATTCAGTTTATCAAAGATCAGTAGTTGAAAAATGACAGAACAAAAATATATGGCCTCCTTTCAGTTTTAGAAAACAAAGGGTGGCCATCTCGACAATATTCTTTATTACCCTAGAGGATTAAACATAGGATTGGCGGCATATATAGCTTTTTTAATCAAACGTTTAATTAAAACAGATTCAACTAATTAATCATTTAATTGAATACCACCTAAACCCTTATAACAAACGGAATTCAGGCTACTTTCGAGAGAAAAAATTGTCGTATATTAGTTTTCGTTGTTATGGAATATCTGAGAAACTGACAATAGAAACTAGAAGTATACAAATACTTACAATTACAGACACGTTGTTAAACCAACTAAACGTTTGATTAGAAGTGCAGTAAATCCTTTTAAACCAAATTTTTACCTATTTTCTTATAAAATTAATTGTCGAAGAACAACTGTGATATTGGGAGAAGAATAAAAATTTACCAGCTAGCAAATCAGAATCACTGGGATGGGTCTTTTAGGAGCCAATCGGAATTTTTCATAAAAAAAATGCCTGAATAACAATAGGTGTTAGTCAGGCATTTTTTTGAATTTTTATAGTAGACTTTTCGCAAACATTTTTGATAACCCAAGGTAAATGCAGTCATGCTCCTATCCTATAAGCTCCTCAACTTCCCCCTTTGTTGGCAATGCCGAGATAGCTCCTTTTCCTGTTGCAGTAAGAGCGCCGCTGGCATTGGCAAATTGGAGGATAGCGCACTGGTGATCTCGCAGCACTTCTTCAATGTTTACTGGATTCGCATGCAATTCCAGTAATTGATATAAAAATCCGCCAATGAATGCGTCACCCGCACCGGTTGTGTCCACTGCTTCAACAGCATATCCTTCTGATTCAAACCTTTGATTTTTTAAAATTAAATCCGCTCCGGCAGCTCCCTTTGTGTAGACAACCGCCTTAACGTTTCCAACGAACAACGATTGTATCGCCTCCGACTCATCTTTTATTTCTGTAATAAACTCAAGCTCTTCATCGGAAACTTTGATGATATCAGCAGTTGGCAAAAATTCGAGAATCGCCATACGACAGTCTTCTGGATTTTCCCAAAGCGGAAGTCGAACGTTCGGGTCAAAGCTGACTAAGCCGCCTGCCTCAGAAACAACAGCGATCGTTTTCTTATGTGCCTGTTTCATCGGGCTTTCTACTAAATCAACCGAGCAGAAATGGAGAATATCCCCTGCCTTAAACCAAGCTGGGTCGATTTCCTCCCCGCTTAACAGTAAATCGGCGGAAGGATTACGGTAAAATGAAAAATCACGTTCCCCGTTTTCTTTTAAAGAGACAAACGCCAAACCTGTATTCGCCTCACCCGTCCGATATATTTTGTCCGTCTCAACACCAGATTCGATAAGCTTGTCGACTAAAAAGTCCCCAAACGCATCGTTTCCTAATTTAGAAATCATTGCTGCTCTCTGCCCATATTTAGCAACAGCAGCAGCGACATTTGCCGGCGCCCCTCCTGGAGCTCTCTCAAAGGAGACTACATCCTTTAACGCTACCCCTTTTTGAAGAGGAATAAAATCAATTAACACTTCACCAATCGAATAAAGCTTTCCCATTTTTTCACCTCTTGTACAACTATTAGATTACTTGATATCCCATTTAACAATTTGTACATTCGTTTGGCCGCCGCGGGCAAACACACGAATTCCATTACTATTTTTACCAGGGAAGATTCTTCCGGTAAATACTTCCTCGCCATCATTTACAAACACTTCAATAGAGGAAACATCAACAAAGATACGGAATGAAATCCTTTCAGCTTCCAACCTGCATTTCCGAACGGTACCAAACTCCTCAGCAAAGGGTTCGCCTGACATAGTCCGATCAAACACAACCTTTTTTGCAGCACGGTCATATTTTACTATGGTCTTCTCATTTTCACCCACCCGGAGTTCCAAACCAAACTCCTCAGCGGTACTGCCAGAGAATTCAGCAAGAAGCTCATACACGTCTCCATCAAAGTTATCCAAACATATTGTTCCATTCTCAACCTTTTGACTCGTTTCTACCTTTTCCCCGCGCAGCAACTTCAGCTCATCAACTGGCTGTTGAAATAGTTTTCCTTCTTTAACTGTTAACTCACGAGGAAGTGTTAGACAATGTGCCCAACCGTGTTTATCCGTAGGATAGTCAATTTCCGGCAATCCCATCCAGCCGACTAAAATCCGGCGCCCAAGATGATCGACCGTTGTTTGCGGGGCGTAAAAATCAAAACCGCGATCCAGCTCATGAAATGGACCATGCTTTAATTCGATTTTCTCTAAATCTATTGGACTTCCAACTACATACCCTGATTGATAAATATTTTGGCAGCTGTCGCCCTCCGCTTTTAACCCTTGCGGAGAGAAGAGGAATATGCCTTGTCCATCTAGTTCAAAGTAATCGGGACATTCCCACATATAACCGAAATCTTCACCTAGCCCTGTCTTTACTTCACCGACAAACTGCCAATCGGTTAAATCCCTTGAGCGATATAGAACGACACTGCCAGTCTCATTTTCTCTTTGAGCTCCAATTACCGCATAGAAGAAATCTCCTTGTTTCCATACCTTTGGGTCGCGAAAATGGTCGGTATACCCACTAGGAACGTCTGGAATCACCGGAGCACCCATTTTGATGATGCTTCCATTAGGACTCATCTCAGCCAAACATTGATACGGGTGACGATTCCAATTGTCATCACGGGTATTGCCCGTGTACATTAAGTACAATTTCCCCTCATGCTCAATCCCACTCCCGGAATACGCCCCATGGCTATCAAATTCATTTGACGGTGCAAACCCCAATCCAACATTCTCCCAGTGAACAAGGTCCTTAGACTTCGTATGATACCAATGCTTCAACCCATGTACCGGCCCAAGCGGAAACCATTGATAAAATAAATGATATTCCCCATTAAAATAACTAAAACCATTGGGGTCGTTTAACAATCCCGTCACCGGCTGAATATGAAAAGACTGCCGCCATGGGCATTGATTCACTAGTTTGGATAACGCTTGAATTTCCTCTTCATTCACGTCATCCATGCTTCTGTATCGCTGCTCTTTTGTCCATTCCATGGTGATTCACTCCTAATACAGAAAGGAGAATCACGGGATTCTCCTTTTCATTCTTTTTTATTATGCTGCTGCTTGATCAGATGTTTGTTTAACTGCTTTTTTTTCGTCTCTTTTTGCTAAAACAATCGTGACGATAAATGCTGTGATAAATGCAATCGCCATACCGATGATATAAGAAATAATGGAATCTGGGCGAATCGAGATAATTCCTGGGATACCAGCAGCCCCTAGTGCAGTGGCTTTAACCTTGAACATCGTTACAAAGCCTGATCCGACGGCAGAACCAATAATGGCACCGATAAATGGATAGCGTAATTTCAAGTTAACCCCGAACATTGCTGGTTCTGTAATTCCTAATAATGCCGAGATTCCGGCTGCTGAAGCCGTTCCTTTGATCTTGCCATTTTTTGTAGTCTTTAGTACCGCAAGTGTCGCTGCTCCCTGCGCAATGTTTGACATCGCTGCGATAACAAAGATAAATGATCCACCCGTTTTCACGACATCCGCAAGTAATTGTGTTTCTACCGCTATAAAGCTGTGGTGCATACCTGTAATAACAATCGGTGCATATGCCAAACCGAAGATGATTCCTCCTATCACACCTGTTGTATCATATAACCAAACAATTCCATCTGTTAAAAGATTACCAGCCGAGCGAGTCAGCGGTCCTACCAAAGTGAACGTTAAAATCCCAGTAATAAAGATAGAGAATAACGGTGTTAATAGATTGTCTAAAGCAGAAGGAACAACCTTCCGTAGTGCTGTTTCGATTTTTGCTAGAATAAATGACGCCGCAAGTACAGGAAGTACGCTACCTTGATAGCCTACCTTCTCAATTTCTAAGCCAAAGATATTCCAAACGGGGACTTCATTATTAAGTACCGCCGCACCATAACCGTACCCATTTAATAGGTCTGGGTGAACCATCAGCATTCCAAGTGTGGCTCCAAGGAAAGGATTCCCACCAAACCGCTTTGTTGCGGAGAAACCAATTAATATTGGTAAAAAGACAAAGGCTGCATTTGCAAATGTATTAATGAGTGCCGCTAAATCTGACATTTCTGGATTTGCATCTACTAAGGATTTTCCCTCAAAAAATAAATCTGGAGCTGTTAAAACATTGTTTATCCCCATTAATAAACCGCCAGCTACAATCGCTGGAATAATGGGAACGAAAATATCTGACAGCATTTTAACGAACTGCTGAATTGGATTTAGTTTCTTGGTCGCTGCGTCTTTTACATCACTCGTTGACATTTCTGTTTGACCAGACATCTCCGCTAGGTGTTTATAGACCTCGTTTACTGTTCCAGACCCTAAAATAATTTGGAACTGACCTCCTGTTGAAAAAGTCCCTTTGACAACATCCATATTGTCCAAGGCTGCTTGATTAACAACTGATTCATCTTCTAAAACAAGACGTAAACGTGTGGCGCAATGCGCTGCAGCCGATAGATTTTCCTGCCCGCCAATGGCATCCAGTACTTCCCGTGCAATTTTTTTGTGATCCATCTTAATCCCTCTCTTTTCATTTGGGTTGGGAACCGGTTCCACTTAAGAGTAAAAAAATAAATCCCTCAATAAGTGGAACCGGTTCCGAAATAAACTAAAAAAATAATTGATAAAAGAGAAACCATATTCAAATGTTACCAAGTGAAAAGGTCCTCTTTAATGGAACCGGTTTCGTTATCTTCATTATAGAGGACGTTTCAAAAGATTGTCAACGCTTTCTCGCTCAATAATTTCAAATTTCGAAACGGTAATCTTTTCCACCGTGCGTTCATTGACTAACTCTACAATATGCCGTGCAGCCGTTTCCCCCGCTTCTTTGTAAAAAAACTTCGCTGTCGTTATTCCGGGATGAATAATTCCTGTCACATCATAGCCGCCAAAACCTGTAACGGCTAAATCCCGCGGTATTGTAATCCCCTCTGAATACGAAGCCTTCAAAACACCAAGAGCAATATTATCAGTTGCACATACGAAGATGGCAGGCTTAAATTCATGGATGATCTCCTTTGCACTAGCTTGTGCAGCTGGAATATTAAATAATGTCTCATAAAAACGAACATCACAATCCTCTACTTCTTGTATGGCTCTTTTAAAACCCTGCTTCCTTTTCACACCTACTGAAATATCCCGTTCCGTTACGCCTAGATAAGCAATTTTCCGATATCCTTTTTCTAATACATACTGCCCCATCGCATAACCCGCATCATAATCATCATGTATCAGACTATGAAAGTTCTTATGCTCTTGTCCTATTAGCAGTACAGGAATTTTAACACTTTCAAACGCCTGAATATGCTGATCGGTGATTTCAGTAGCCAGCAAAATAATCCCCGCCATCTTTTGATTGGCGAAGCTGTAAATGCTTTCGATCTCTCGCTCCAGATTTTGACTTGTATTGGAAATAAGCATTTGATAATTCAGCTTCTTTAATTGTTCATCAATACCAATTAACGTTTGTGAAGACGCATATGAATCAAGCCTTGGGACAATCGTGCCAATAATATTCGTTTTCTTCGCTTTCAAACTCTGCGCAAATGGATTCGGAGAATACCCGGTTTCCTGGATTGCCTGTTCAATTTTCTTCTTTGTTGCTTCCCCAACTGAGCCGCCATTTAAATACCGGGAAACCGTGCTTTTCGCCACTCCCGCAAGCTTGGCAATATCTAAAATTGTACTCATTATCTTCAACCTCATAACATAACAAATTCATATACCCTTATAGTAACATAAATAACTTCATACACAATGGAGCAACGATACATGGCTAATAGTTAGGAAAAGATCATCTCCTTTCTTCAAAAACAAAAGACTTCCCCAAAAAAGAGGAAGCCAATAATCATAAAAGTTAATTCTTTTACTTTTGTTGTTTAACCAGTGCTTGACGGTCGACTAATTTGGGAGGTTCTTCCAGCCACGCATGTTTAATCATTATTTTTGCTCCATCTTCTGCATATGAGGCAATTTCAGCCGCAAGGCGTACATATGTAGTATTTAAATCCATTCTTTGGCTAGTCCCAGCGGCAGCGCCGTAATTTCCTATCCCGAGAGCAATCAAACTAGTAGTATGAAACATCATCAACTTATCTGAAAAAGGTGCAACCGTACTTTCCATAACAAGGGCATCCCACCCCATAGGTGCAGGGATATCTTCGTTAATCAATAATGAACTAAATTTTGTTATATGCTTTTTAGCAATTCCTTTCCCTTCCAAAAAGAATTGTTTTACATCCTCATTTTTACACACTTGTGCAAAGGCCATCATCATGGCTTTTCCTAAAGCGTTTGATTGGATACCCATAAAAAGATGGGTGATTTCAATTGCCGTCAGGGGTCGTTTATGACCTAAAAAGTCATTTAAAAAACCTTGTTTTTCTACAAAATCAACCTTATCTGGCATTGGTATTTGTGGTGGTCTAATATATACTCCCTTTGACAGCATAACTTTTCTTGCCTTATCGTGTAATTCTGAAACAGATATGAGTAAATTTCTAAAAAAGTCACTTACATCGGAACGTGCTGAAACTCCAATCGCCATACTCATACTTGCCATTGCGATTACCTCTAATTTTTGTATATACATGAGGATAAACCCGTCAGAAAACAACTTCGGTGCATTCAGATTGACATCTTCTTCTGTAAAACCAACTGGTATAGGGTGATTTTCTTTTGAAAAGATCTCCTTAATGATATGGATGTCATTTTGCGCTATGCTTAAGGAATTTTCGATAAGTGGAAGGATTTCTTTATCTTCGCAAATATTTTTAAAATAACTCATAACACAAGTTGCTAATGTGTCGTTTAAGTATTGTACCCAAAGAAAACCGATTTCTGAAGCTGTTAGAGGGATATTATTATGTTCGGGTACTTTTTTATCTTCATTCATGTACTCCCTTCCTCCTATCATTATTTCGATAATAGACCGGCCAAATTTCTTCAGTTATTCAATCATGAAGTAATATTCCCTCAATTTAAAAAAACTATCTAATATGATGCTGACAAGCTGCAATAAATTTTTAATATACGTCTTGGTCGTGTTCTGAAATGTTTAAAGTGCCAGGCACCCTCCAAAAGCGAAGGATGCCCGGCACTTATTTTCAGCATATATTAACAAAATATTAACAACCGTAAGGGCTTTATTTTCCCTTTGAATTGGAATTATAATTTTCAAATCTTGAAGGCCATTTTTTCTTTTTTAAGTACTTTTCATTCAGTACAACAACTTTAGTGTTCTCTGTGGTGAGGTATTTTCGGTAAACTGAATTATATTTTTTGAACGCAAAATGCCCTAGAGTATAAATCGGTAAGATAATAAGCACGTGAATGACTAATTGTAATTTCAAATCCAATTCATTCCCACTGATATAAATAGTCATTACAGCATATGCCACAAGAGAAACCATTAAGGTAATAACCACATTACATATGTGAAAAGGTAACACATCTTTTTTTTCTCCAAAGATTCGCTCTAGTTCATTCTTGAAAAAAAGGGTAACAAATACGGATATCATAATAACAAAAAGGGTAACAAAATATGTAAGAACCGTGTACATTTTTTCCGCCCCTCGCTCTTATAGTTCATCACATAATCACTTCTTGCCGAAACTCTAATATCTATAAACATAACACATTTTTCCTCATAAATCATAAAAAGGGGTCAGTCCCCCGTTGAATTAAAGCATTAACTCATTGGGGGTCTGACCCTAAAATTATATAATTAAATTTGAGCTGTAACTGGTGCTTTTACCCATTCGTTTTCAATAGGAATTCCTGCGTCTTTTATGGTTCTAAAGACCGGGCAGCGTAAATCAACTGCTGCTTGCATTTCATTGATTCTTTCTTGTGATTCCGATGTTTCAACAACTGCTTTTACGACTACTTTTTCAAAATATGGTTTAACTTCTAAATTACCCATTAAACCGCTACTATCAAGTTCCCCTTCAACGTCAAATGAGATTCCTTGAAGGTCAAAGTCCATTTCCTTCGCAATGATTTGTGCCATTACGTTTTCACAACCGATAAGTGATGCTAAAAATGCTGAAAGCGGGTCAATGGCAGAATCCTTCCCGCCCATTGCAACCGGTTCATCAATGGCAATTTTATGCTTACCTGCCACTGAATCGGTTCTCATTTCACTTCCGATTCCTTCCACCCTCACCTTAATTTGTTGTCCCATACTCCTCATTCCTCCTAGGATTTAACGCTCACCATATCTCTTAATTTCTTTGCAGCTTCAACCATCGCTTTTAATTTCTCATAGGCAATTTCATCACTATTCATTGGACGCTGTGCAAAGGTTCCAAAACCACAATCCGGATTTAAAAAGATTTTATCATCAGGTACGATCGCTCTTATCTCTTCTACTCGTGCAACAATATCCTCAACTGATTCAATTTCAACGGTTCTAGGATTAATGACGCCAAACCCGATGGTTTTTCCCTTAATGCTGCGAATAGCGTCAATCTCTCCCGCTCTAGGTGTCGCGAATTCAAGTGCTAATTGATCAACATTTGCTTTTTCAAGATAAGGAATTAATGGAAAGTAAGGACCCTGCAGCAGAATTTCATCTTGTGTGCTCCAGTTCCCACGGCAAATATGAACGCCAATGGTTGTTCCTCTTCCAAGCATTCCATCTGTAACTTGATTGATCAAATCTAAGGCAAACACTAACTCCTCTTCTGCATCCGCTTTTGCTGTAAGTGCTCCGCACATGAATGTCCGATTCGCATTCTTTTTCGTAAACACAACCTCTGTTAAAACAGGCTCATCAAATTGAACAAATTCAACTCCAGCTGCTATCAGGTCCTCTAATTCTTCACGCAGTACACGAACAATATCAATCGATAAATCCTCTTTTGTTGGGTAAGCATCGCTTGATAGACCCTCTACCCACATCGATCTTGTTAGCAAATAAGGCCCGGGTAAGGTCACTTTAACACCTTTGTCCGTATGTTGTTTTAAAAAGAGAAAGTCATTTAATGCCATCGGTTTTTTACGGCTGATCTTGCCGGTAGCAGCAGGATTAGACATTGAAAAAGCCGGAACATCTAATGTTCCTAGAATCTCTTCAAAGCTTGATTTATCTTCTACATAATCTAGTAATTCAGAAACACTAAGCATGCGAACATTATTTAAATGTTCAGCGACAAAAGAAATATAATTATCCCGGCGCTGTTCACCATCCGAAACAATATCGATGCCTGCTTCCTCCTGCCATTTTAGGCATTGTAAAACCGCCTGATTTGCAACAACCTGGAATTCTTCCTCACTCATTCGCCCCGCCCGCTTTTCACGCAAAGCTCTCTGTACTTCTTTGGAGCGCGGCCAACTGCCGATGACAGTAGTTGGAAATTTCAATAACACCATGTAAACGACCTCCTCAATATACAATCGTAAATTGTATATTGATATTGATTGATGGTTTAAGAGTTTGATAGATTGGAGAACGCTCAAGCGTTTTGTTCCAAAGCTTTTCTAAATCTTCATCTGATTGAGGGGACGAGACATAAAAAGTCCCTGTAACTTCCTTCACTTTTGGACTGCCTGCATCCTCCATTTCCAGATGAAATAAAACATTATCCAATCCAGCCTTTAAGGAAACTTCTAATTGGTCGATTTCTAGATTTCTTCTTGAGGCAAGTGCCTTGAAACCTACCGTTAGATCTGAAGCAAGTGCCCCAAGTAAGTAATCTATTGCGCTAGGGGCAGCAACTTTAGAACTAAAATCAGCGGGTTTTCCGACAACAAAAGTATGGTTTCTGGAATGAACTTTTGCAGATAACGTTCTTTCACCTTGTACACGAACATTCCATTTATAACCTTTTGCAGCTTCAAAGTCTGCCTCTAATTCTTCTTGTCGGGCACCTTTTCTGATAAAGTATCTTGTTGTATGATCCCCTGGTTCCGAACCTAGAAACTCATTATTAACCATCCTGCACCAAGCTGGCAAATCATCAGCAACCGTCCGCTCACGACTGCGAACCTCTAGTAGTTCCCCATCTAATAGGGGATCCATTGCTTTTTTTATGATTAACAATAGACCCGAACCACAATCTAAGTCTCCACCATCACAAATTGCCTTTGGAATCTCCATAAAGTCACCTTTCCTTCAGCAAATACAGTTGCTGTAAAGATTAATAGGTTATAGAAGCAGCGCCTTGAGTTAAGAATTCAACCACTTTTGCTCCACCAACAATCGTAGCGCCTTCAATTAGGTCTTCTTCGTTAAAGTTACGTTTCTTGAAACATGGGCTACATACCCAAACACTTCCACCGGCTTCAATAAATTGATCCATAAGTTGCTTTAATGGAGCAAATCCTTCTTCATGAATATCATCAGCATATCCTTTTGACCCAAGGTAAGCGCCTTCAACGTTTAAAAAGACAACCGTTTCTTGACCTGATGCAACGGCAGCATTTGCAACCACAAAACCTACGGTCGCTTTATCCGGATCATTTTTTGCATTTGTTAAACTAACTAAGAATTTTCCTAACATCCTATTTCCTCCTAATAATTCATTGATATTTAAAAGACTAAATCAGCCTTTTTTAATAAAGTAATGACTAATTTTGCCATTATCATCCCGCTGTAATAGATGATGTTTTTGCAATCGACACCAAGCAGGTATATCCTCTCGTGCCCCAAGATCATATGAGATAACCTCAATAATTTCTCCACTATTCATCTTTTTCATTGTTATAAACAACTTCATAATTAATTCGCCACAGCCGGTTGGACCCGCATCATATGTCAATATTGGTATATATTGCTGTCCCATCTTTTTCGTTCCCTTCCAACTATATTAATCCTATAAACTACTTGCTTTTATAACCTTCTCCATTATTATAGGTAGGTTATTTTTCCAAAATAAACCTTTATTATCGATAAATCAAATCATATTCAATCTATTTTTTAGATACAAGCTACAAAAGGCTGTTACAACAGCAAAAAAGGACTGCTCCCTATTCAGGGGAAGTAGTCCTTAATTGTGAACAATGTTTAACAATTACTGGTTCTCAAAATAAATTTTACTTATCGGCAATATTCACCCTGCTAAGGAAGATAAAATGAAAAGTTGTTTCCAATGGTGGTATACAGGGTATGTATATTTTGTATGCTTTATCAGCAAACAAAAATGGAAATGGAGGCTATAACTATGAGTAAAACGGTTTTAGGAGTTTATAATTCCAGTGATGAAGTAATTCAGGCCATTGAGGTATTCCAAAACGAAGGATACTCCGTAAAAGACTTTTCTATTATTGCTAATACAGCAGATGTCTCTTCCTACATTGAAGATGAAACCAAAGTGGCTTCCCAAGAGGTTAGCGCAACTATTCAGCCTCAAACAGAAGAACGCCAAGGTTTCTTAGCAAGCCTGTTTACCCCGTTTGAGGATCGTATGTACCCAGAAAATGAAGGCAGATCTACCTATTATAGTTATTTGGTCGCTCAGGGTATTAGTGAAGCAGATGCATTAAAATACGAAGAGGATATCAACTCTGGACTTATTCTACTCCTAGCGGAAAAAGGACTAGAGAACGTTAGTGCTGCCGATGGTATCTCTACAGAAGACTTTGATCGTGATCGAATAGGTCTTGCGGATACTTTCGAGACGGATACGCAGCAATCACTAGAGTTGCGCGAAGAACAGTTAGATGTGAATAAACAGCGTGTTCAGACAGGTGAGGTAGAGGTAAAAAAGGATGTAGTGGAAGAACAAAAAACAGTAAATGTTCCAGTAACGCATGAAGAGGTTTATGTAGAGAGACGATCAGTCGACAAAACGGATGCAGACACAACCACACCAATGGGAATGGGCGATGCTGAAGCCATCCACGTTCCAATTGTCGAGGAGAAAGTAGAAGTGACGAAAAAACCCGTCGTTGCTGAAGAACTGGTAATTGGTAAGAAACAAGTTACGGAAACCCAACAGGTAACAGAAAATATTAAGCGTGAGGAAGCAAAAGTGACCAAAGAGGGCGATGCTTCGGTCAATGAAACGACTACTAACAGCAATCGTGTGGATACTGATAGATTCTAATAGACGGTGTCTAAAGGGTATTTCTATTAGAGACTAGTGGGTCAGTCCCCCGCTGCATTAGCATTTTAGCAGACTGGGGGACTGACCCTTATTTTTCAAACAAAAAGTCTTAATTCCTATAATTGGAGGAATTAAGACTTTTATTTCATTATATACATAAGCGATAGTTTCTTAGAAAACTTCTGATAGCTTTTCATTCCCCTGATTAATATGTAAATCTTTGACCTTAACATGTGACGGCAGCAGCGGATGATTGCGTATGATGTTGACAGTTTTTTGTACGCTATCCGTTAAAGTTTTGCCTCCCTGCAGCCATACACTTACCGTACCCTCAGGAAATTCCGGCATGCAATTTTTAAAAAGATAATCCAATGTTTGAATCTTGTCCTGTAATTCTTTGCTCTTATATATTTTATTTAGTACATCCCCAGTATTCTTTTGATAATCATTTGTGGAGACCACAACGATTTCCTCAACATTTTCCTTATACACAGCAATAATGATGTCCCTCATTAAATCGTCGAAGGCGTGTGAAACGACTGGCTGATATGTTTGTAAGATAATCATGTTTTCCAGATTGAAATTGGTTTCTTCTTTAATGTATTGTTCTAATTTCTGCTCCATACCAATCACAAATAGTACTTTTTTCTTTTCTTCTCTAGACATCAAATTCACCCCATAAATGTTTTGAATTTTGTTCCAAATAAGTTTGCTGACTCTTTCTTATATAAAAAATGCGCGAGTCCGAACATATCCTTTTGTTTTTAACATAATTTGCTTTGCAGATCACTGGAGAGCTTAAAGACCATTACTCGTTCTCCAGTTTGTGTACTAATATCGGTGTAAAAACTTACTACTTCTTCCCCTGTTATCGTTAAGATAATTTCTTTTAATTCATCCAGACCGGACTCCACTAAACTGTTGCGATGTACTTTTACTGATAACAATCCTTCTTTATCCTGACATACCGTATATTCAGCAGCAGTTAGTATACCGCGGAGTACTACAATCACCATATCCCGTAAGATGTCCGATTTAACAGATACGGAGCCTCGTCCAAGATAACTTTTCTCCCAATGTGTTAAAGCTTTGCTTATTTCCGCTTCAATTGTTCCTTTTGTTTTTTCCATTCCGATTCCTTTTCCTTTTATCAACGTTACATTCATAGATAGCCAAATATTTCCTATAATATTCAAAAAAGATCTTTTCCGTCCATGTGACGTAAGCTTTGTACCATTGCTGCAAAAGCGCCGGAAAAAAAGCAGCCTTCACACAAGGACATATATATAAACTGGGGAAGATGCTAAGACCAACTCTGCCAGTGTCCTTCCGGATCAATAGACGCAAGCCGAATCCATCCGTTTTTCACTTTTTGATGAAAGGCATGATCGTTCTCCAACACCCGTTTCACATAACCCTTCGGTGCTTGGATCACCACCAGCAAACGCAGTGGCTCGTGATAGGCATCTTCATCTGATTTCATAACAGACTGCCAGGGTAGTCCGGATAATAAGTCACTGGCGTTCCCCTGCATGACCCCGAGACCGGCTGTCACGGTTTGGGTTATTTTATTCCCGCTGCCATAATAATGAGGGGCAACAGTAGATGCATAATATTGCAGGTTAATCCATTGAGTGACCGTTGCCGGCCCTGAAATGATGTTGGCGAGAATAGCACCGTTTTTATCCTTCTTCCAGTTATAATTGTTAAGAAAAACTCTTCCTCCCAGATTGCAGTCTTGGGTCAGCCGGCGTTCCCCAATGATAAACGCAGCGTTACGTGCCAAGCCCCATTCCGGACGGACCTCACTCCAATCTTCTGAAAGGCGCTGCGCTTCTACCTTCGGATTCTTGAGATGGGTTCCGAGATTTGGCAATTGCGAAATTCGCTCGGCACTGGCTTTCTCACTCACCTTTGGCAACTCGGCTTGGATACGTTTAAATGCTTCCTTTGCTTCAACTGATAGTTCCGGAACATAAAGCCAGCGTAATTCATCAAGTGTGGTAATATGCTCGGCAGCTGCAAAAACGGTATCTTTTGGAATGATAATTCCATCTGTTTCGAGGCTCTTCCGTACATCGGGAAGATTACACAAAGCTGCCAGCACCCGTGCATTAAATCCGCTTGATGCTCCTCCGCATGCACCACAGTCAAGTGCGGAACGATATGGATTGTTCGTGCTGTGACTTCCATGTCCGCAAATAACCACTAGTGGTGCAAATTGATCGGTGAGTCCCATCATTTTTAGTGCTTGCCGTACAAAGTGTACTTTTTCTTTCACGGAAAATCCAATTGGCAGATCTGTTTCCGATTTTTGCGTATAGTCAAGTGAGAGTTCCGTGGATGGTTTATGCAGCCATGTTTCGAGCAATTTACTTAATGTCCGTCCTGCACTCCGAGGCATAAAGCTGCGAGCAAGCGTTTGCAGGCTGAGCCAGGGACCACTAATTTCCGGAAGTGCCATACTGGAAACCATATTATTTTTCATTGTTTTAAATGTATAACCGAGTGTATTGACTACCTGATGCCGTTGTTGAAAGGATTCAACATCTGGTGAAAACTCGTTTACTTTGTATTGCGGTTTAAACATTACTGGCAAAGAGTTATGCGTGTGATTACTGCCAAGCTCGCAGGTTTCAATTGGCAAACCGAAAAAGCCTGCTGTTCCAAAGGTCTCAAAATCTCCTGCTTTTTCAAGTTTGCGGCGAAAAGGCTCTGAACGCACATCAATACAAAATACAAATTGAGCGAGTGCCGGCTTTACATTTTCTTCAGCTGAAGCAGACTGTTGAGATGTAATCATCGTCTTTAATTGTTCTTCAAATGTTTTTTCCCATGCTTCGAGCAACAGCCGATTGCGTAGAATCTTATCAAAACGATACGCAAGGGCCAAACGTGCCTTTATTTCTGTTGAGGATAACTGTAACCAACCATTGATTGGCAGGTTCCCCCATTCCGCCCAAGCTGCAATTAATGGTTCTAGATTTACTTTATGATTTCTTTTTTCAGGAAAGGGAAGACAGGGTTGTACTAAAGCCCATTCCATCAAAATTCGTACAGCTAAATAGTCAAATAGGAGTGATGTTTCTTCGGCTGATTGCTGTGAGCGCCAAAGCATCATTCCCCCCCAGCCTGGCAAAGCAAGGAAATGTGCTTCAAAATAGTCCTGGAATTCTGAAAAAGGAATTTCCAGCCTAAGCAAAACTTCCATTAAGGCAGCGTCTGCTTCTGCCGGCAGCTCATTTAATTGTTTACGTACGTTACGGCTAAGTGCCGGGTCATGCTGGACTAGTTTCCGCCATGCATGATAGAAACCTTTCTCCCTATGAGGCATCGACCAGACAGCCTGGGATTTATCCAAAAACAATTTACACCACTTGATCATATGGCGGTTTAACTCGTGTGCTGCATTCACCCTTCCCAGTTGCTCCAAGCGCTGACTATAGGTTTTGACCGAATGTTTTTCTATCATTTGGGATGTAAAACGGTTAAGTTTTCTTGCGATGCTTTTTAACTCAGGTGCTTCCAGAGTATTTGAATATGGTTGATTCTGTAAAAGTGCAGCCCGGCAAAACCCCTCTGCGACCTCACTCGGCAACTCCAAAGACTGTGAGTTTAGCCAATGTTGAATTCCCTTTTCTAAAAAGACTTGATGAATCTCTCCTCGCTCCAGTGCAGACTGAAATAAGGAATCATTGGGATAGATATCTACATCACAAGTATCTTTGAGCCAGCGTACCATTTTTTCAAACGGTTGTCCCTCTAAGCCTGACCAGGGGTTACGTGCTGCAAATGTGTTAATAGGTCCGAGCGGTACAATGACCCTGCTGGCGGATTTCACCAAGTCATTAAGATCGAGGGTATCAGGAAGCTTTTCCCAATGTAATGTTTTTGCTAATGTTGTATTCATCGTAAATGACCTCCTCTAAAGAATGATTGTGTCAAATGCTTAGGATGACTTTCGACCAAATCATTTTGAGGCTCACCCAATCGTACAAGCCAAAGATAAATGCGAGCATAGACAGTTGATGAACGATGACGAGCCAGCCTTACACCTGCAGCACTTACAGCCAATAAGATAATCAGCAGCAAAGTGGCTGCTGGTGCCGGTGGTTGAATTCCTTTCGGGATTGTATCTTGTAACACTCCATAAAAAGCACCATGTACCAAACTGTATACAATTGCCGCTCCTGCAAACAAGGAAAATCCTGCTATGCGCCCGATACGTCCGTATCCAAAAGCCACGAGCTGGGTCCAGGAAAATGAAACGGACCATCCTAAGGTAAGAGCGCTTATCAATTGATAACCCTCTCCAGGAGAAGACATCCAAAGACCAATTGCCACCAGAAGACCTAAAATCCCGCCAGTAATTGTCCATAACAATGATGTTGGCTGGTTGGTTCTGGAGGTTGGCTCCTCTTGGTGGTGAAGCACAGAGCCAGCTTTTAAGAAAAGGGTTGATTTGAATAGACCATGTAGGACAGCATGGATAATGGCTGCCAAATAAGCACCTAATGCACATTGGATTAACATGAACCCCATCTGTGCAATCGTAGACCCGACCAGCTGCCGTTTATAATCAACGTGGACCAGCATAATTCCCGTCCCTATCATGACGGAAACACTGGCCAATAGAAGCAATACAATTTGGGCTATATCTCCGCTAAAAAGCGGAGAAAATCGAGTCAATATAATCCCGCCTGCATTCACTAATCCCGCATGCATTACCGCGGAGACCGGCGTTGGAGCCACCACTGAATCTAACAGCCATCGTTGGAAAGGCCATTGTGCTGCCGGAATCACGACAGCCAAGATTAGCAGCAGATTCATACAAGTCCTTTCCCATGAATCAAGTTGTGCAAGACTGCCTTTGGTAAGGATGAGCGACAGTTGCCAATGCCCCGTGGTTTGGGTAATCCAGATGACAGCTCCCAACAGGAAAAGCCAGCCTAGTGCAAACAGACGGCCGGATTGCGAAGCCGCTTTTCTAGCAACACTCCACTCCTTTTTTAATCTTATAAGCAAAGTGAGTCCTAGGAGTGTAATCCCCCAGCAAACTAGCAACAGGCGAAGATCATTACTTAGCCAGGCACCTGAATCTGCAGTAGTAGTTATCGTCAGCAGAGCAAAATATTTTCGATAGGAACGATCGCCGAGTAAGTAACGAACAGAATAGCGCTGCACGATAAAACCGATGGTAAGGACAAACAAAGCCAGCAGCCATGATAAAGAATCAAGCCGCCAAGGGCCATAAATCATGGTTTCATTGTTCGTAACAAGTGCCAGCAGGGCAGCGATCGGGGGCAGCAATGTGATACCGACGTGGAACCGAACAAAAGACAACGGGATCCTTGGGAATAACAGGAATAGCCCGCTAAGTACCGATAGGGCAAGCAATCCAAAAAATATTTCCGGCAGAGAGATTAACATTTTACCTCCCCCCACCAATGTATGGAAGAAAACATCATTCTGAAAATATGACTTTGACCGATTTCCTTCATTACGCTACATTCCTTTCTGTTTTATTTTTTAAAAACAAAAAAACCGACAATTTTTTAAAGCATAATGGTTAAATCCATTAAACTTTGAAAATTGCCGGTTTACTTTTAACGGGCCCAGTCAGGCCTTTTAATAGTCTACCTAATTATGTAATTACAGTTATCCTCTTTGTTATAGATTTACTTTTTCATATAGTCAATAGAAAGCTATTAACCACATGCTAAAGTAATCTATTTATTAAGAGATCAATTAAACAATTAATTTATGGTGGTAATGATACTATTTATCAAACATTCTGTCAAGTTAAAACTTGGTCCTACCTTACTTATTTATTAAGCAATTTGTTCAGTTGGTTGCTCCGATACAAGCTTGTTATATATTATTAAATCTTTTTCAAATAAATTCAAATAAGTTGCCATTCCCTTATTTTTTGCTTTTTCAAAGCTTTCCCAGTCAACAATACCGTATTTCATATTTAACTTTTCAGCATTCACCCAAGCGGTTTCTTCAAACGCGATATTCATCTCATGCTCTTCGATTATCATTTTGAGAAGATTTTCATCACTGTATTGTTCGAATTTTGTATGGTTTTTTTTCATCTCATAAAATTCAAGCGTTTTTGACAGTGATTCCAGTAAAGCCTGCCGGTCCAACGCATGCCCTAACTCATGTAGAGTGAAAGCTTTAATATACGATTTGAGTGAAACTTGAGCCTGCATTTCCTTTATTGCTTCTTCTATACGTTTAACATCATATCCTATATGATCAAGGATAAAATTATAGCTCATATTCACCCCAGTATGCTCTTGCTTCAGTTCAATTTCTATTCCAACTGCTCTTATAGTAGACTGTATTAATTGCTCAATCCAGTTTATTTCACTCTTATTGTTCAATTTTTCCCCTTGCTTTCTTATTTAATTTATCTATTAAGATTTTACGCTAATTGAATAGTGTGGAAACCTTCTATACACTAATTTTATCAAATGAAGTTCCCTACAACTATATGATTATATATCAAAATAAATTCCTTAGCTAAAAAGTAATACTAACTATTAACCTCTTTATTGTTTGAAAAAAGGGTTCCTAATCTATGATTATAAGAGTACGCACTTATAGGGTGGGGGAAAGGCTTTGATTAAGCAGCCGGGAAAACAAATAGACGGAATAACTCCGCCTATTTGGAATTTATTGATAAAAAAGACTTATTTAGACGGAGAGATTCCGCCTATTGGCTTGAAAAACTCAAAAATGGGGGGTTTTTCTTTGCATAAGTGGAAAACCTCCTCTTATTTCCCCGATACGAGCCCCATGTTGAATTTAACCGGAAAATCTCCGGTTATTCAACATGCCAATACGACTGTCAATTGGGCACATACGTTAAGAATAGCACTCAACGCCAAAAAGGGCGCCCCATAATGTATGGGGCCCCCTTTTTGGATAATATGTCGGATTAGCTATGATGAGAGGTGCTCACGTATTTAATTATTGTCACGTTGTTTGGCACGGGCTTCGCCGCCTTTGCGCCCAATCTCCTCATAAAACTCTCTGTCATGGTTTGCAGCGGTAGCTTCTCCACCTTTGCGCCCGATTCTTTCATAAAATTCCCTATCATGGTTTGAGGAGGTGGCTTCTCCACCTTTCCGTCCCGCTTCTTCGACAGTCATGTTACCATTATTGTCTTCACTGCGATTGTTCTTGGTATTCTTAGCCATAGAAAAATTCCTCCTTAATTTTACTAGAATTCAGTTGCACTCCTTATATTCCCGCCCCCTATTAAATTAAACATCATTTTTTTCATTTGCTATTAGAGCAACCTGATTTTGAAGTAGATTATCCACGTTAGAAAGCCTCCTTAAAAGATGATATATTACTATATCCGCTATAGAGATTTTGAAAATTCGTCCACTGTTCTTTTATTATTCTTCAACCATAGCCTCCTCATCTAAAGAAGATCCTCAATTAAGAGTTCTACCAAAAAGTAATTTTTATTGCCAAAGCCATTTGGGTTATGTAGATTCGCAAACTTTAACAACACAAAAAACCACTCCCTAAATTTTTATAGGAAATGGTTATTGCTATAGATATAAATTATTTACATGACTACTTCTCAGATAGTGGAAAATGCACTTAACCATTTCTCCAAAAAAGTGGGCTAGATTACACTACTTATAAGTCAGCGTTTTATTACCTTAACGTTGTAGACTGTCAATTCCTGACACTATCCCTTTAGGAAAGATCCTATCCTTTTTCATGAATCTCCGTTTCAATCGCTTCTACATGCTCTTCATTAAGCTTTTGTTTTGGATGAGGATGAAACCACTGGATTTCTCCTTCATGAACAAACCCTTTGAACTCGTGTCCTTGCACTTTAAGAGTGACTTGGCGGCGCTCGTGCATTCGGTCTTCAAACGCTTGTGTCATTTCAATGTCATTAATCCTACTAGAAACCCCATGTTCTCCCAACAAATCACGGATTTTGTTTTCAATTTTCGCTTCTTTTTCCTCACCTAGTATTTGTTTTGGATGTGGATGCATCCATGTAATTTCACCCTCTTGAAAATGACCTTTAAACTCATTGTCATCAACCTTAAAAGAGAATTCGTGTCTTTGGTGTACTGGGTGGCCACTAAGTATTTGTTCAACTTCAAAATTCCTAACTTCCGTCATTCGCTTTCCTCCTTAGTAATCTACATGTTAAGAGGATGTCCAAAATCTCAGAAAAAATGACTAACCAACCATTTTGTACCTACCACTAAAATTTGTTCTTTTTACATAAGGTCATATCATCAAATCGAAGAAAAATCATTAGACTGAAATATTTATTTCTACTTTTGTGAAAGTTTAGTTATAGTCATCTACCTTTTCAACCTTAACTGGTTGATTATTAAAATATAGTGTTTTGTCCCAGCCTCACTTGTTTTTGGCAGGATTCGTTTGGTATCAAACCGGGTAAGTATTGATATACCCTTTTGACTAATAAACGAGGAGGATTGGAACATGGAACGAAACAACACAATTATGCAATTTTTTGAGTGGCATCTAGAGCCGGATGGAAGGCACTGGAGACGTCTAAAGGAGATGGCGACAGAATTAAAAGAAAAAGGAATTACCTCTGTCTGGATACCACCAGTAACAAAAGCAACCTCACGTGATGATAATGGGTATGCCCCATATGATTTATACGATCTGGGTCAATTTAATCAAAAAGGTTCCATTCGGACAAAATATGGGACGAAACAAGAACTGATAGAAGCCATAATGGAATGTCAAAAAGCCGGCATAAAAGTGTATGTAGATGTAGTAATGAACCATAAAGCGGGTGCTGATGAGACGGAATTAATTAAAGTGATTGAAGTGGACCAGGAGGACCGGACCAAAGAAATATCAGAACCATTTGAAATTGAAGCTTGGACAAAATTTACATTTCAAGAACGTGAAGGGAAGTATTCTCCATTCGAGTGGAGATATGAACATTTTACCGGAACAGATTATGATGAAAAGACAGGGAAATCAGGAATATTTAAAATCCTTGCTGATGACAAGGATTGGAGTAAACATGTAGATGATGAAAACGGAAATTATGACTACCTAATGCTTGCCGATATTGACTATGAACATCCAGAGGTAAAAAAAGAAATGATAGAATGGGGAAAATGGCTTGCGGATACCCTTGACTGTGATGGTTACAGGCTTGATGCAATCAAGCACATTAACCACTATTTCGTTCGCGAGTTTGTAGAGGAGATGCGTAAACACCGAGGCGATGATTTTTATTTTGTCGGAGAAGTCTGGAAAACTGAGCTTCATGCATGTCAAAAATACCTTGATCATGTCGATTATCAAATAGATTTGTTTGATGTACCCTTGCATTATAAGCTACATAAAGCCTCCAATGAAGGCAGTGATTTTGATTTAACCAGTATTTTTGAGGATACCCTTGTAAATTCCCATCCTCAAAATGCTGTTACCTTCGTTGATAATCATGATACTCAGCCCCAAGAATCCCTTGAATCGTGGGTTCAGGACTGGTTTAAGCCTAGTGCATATGCCCTGATTCTCCTTAGAAGAGATGGTAATCCGTGTCTGTTCTATGGAGATTATTATGGAATCGGAGGACCGGAGCCAGAAGAAGGACACGAAGAAATTCTTGATCGCCTTCTCTTTGCCAGATACGAAAAAGCATACGGGGAACAGCATGATTACTTCGACCATCCAAATACCATTGGCTGGGTCCGGCTGGGTGTGAAAGAACTTAAGTACTCTGGTTGTGCAGTCGTTATTTCTAATGGAGAGGATGGCGAGAAAAGAATGTACGTAGGCGAAAGGAAGGCTGGAGAAACATGGGTGGACCTAACAAACTCAAGGGATGACCAGATAACTATCGAAGATGATGGATATGCCACTTTCCCGGTTAACGGTGGCAGCGTTTCTATTTGGGCTTACCATCCTAGTGAGTAATGCAAACTATATATGGGAAATTCAAGCAATCTTAAATATAGACTCTGTTATAGCTGAATGTTGATATGGAAAATAAGCAGAGAAATTCCGACTAACTTGAGAAATACCCATATTTTCTTAAAAATAAGAGGAGTTTTTCCTTTTATATGATTCAAATCTTTGGATTTTGTCTAATTTTGAGCGGTTAAGCGGAAAATCTCCGCTTATATCAGCCTCTTGAGCTTCCTCTATATACATTACCAGGAAAATCTCCGCCTAAGATTTTTCATGCCTCCACGAAAATCAACAATAAATAATAATAGAGTCTAAATACAAAAACAAATGTCCACTGTACGTGGACATTTTGTTTATTTTGTCTTTTTGTGGTGACAGGCACCTATAAAAGTGATTCCGCTCCATCAATGTAGATCTCACTTCCGGTTATGTGGTTTGATTGTTTGGAGGCAAGGAATAGTACTAGATCGGCGACTTGCTCGGGTTTTCCTGGTTTGTGTTCTAATGGTTGGTTCCCTTCCGGGTATTCAATCAGAATTTCCACCTTTTTTAGGTTTTCGGTTTCCTTCCATGTGTTTTCATTGATATTTGTTTCAATCGCTCCTGGGCAGATCATGTTGACTCTAATACCATAATTGGCAAGCTCAAGCGCCGCCATTTTTCCAAAGCCCATTTGACCAATTTTTGATGTACTATAGGCGGACATGCCAATATTTTTATAGATCCTGTTCCCGTTAATGGAACTAGTAATAATGATACTTCCCCCATTTGTCTTTAAATGCGGGATTGCATATTTTACCGTTAAAAAGGTACTCGTTAAATTATTGGAAATGGTTAAGTCCCATTCTTCCGGCTCCAAGTCTTCTATAGGCGCCACTTCCCCATTAATCCCCGCGTTAGCAAAGACCACATCGATTCTTCCCCACTGATCAATGGTTTTTTTATAGACGTTCTCTACTTCCTTCGGGTGAGACACATTGGCTTCCAAGACAAGCGCTTCACTTCCCATATCTTCGATTTGTTTTTTGACCTCTTCCACATTTTCTTTATGCAAATCTACTAAAGCAATTTTTCCTCCGTTTTGAGCAAGCTTCAAAGCAGAAGCCCTTCCTATCCCTGAGCCAGCCCCTGTAACAACAGCAACCTGATTTTGAAGTAGATTTTCCACGTTAAAAACCCTCCTTAATGGTGATGTATATTACTATATCCACCATAGAGATTTTGAAACATAAAGATTATATTACTAGGTTTCACTTTCCTATAAAAAGGGTACCGAATGGAGAGTGTAGTCTTTCCCTGCTCTTTCTTAATTTTGTGGTTACATATTTTCGTAAGGAGGATTCTATGAATAATAAGAAGGCTGTTCAATTAAGTAGCTTTACCATTAACAATGAAAAAACTGCTCCTTTAACGACTAACCAAGGGCTAAAAGTATCAGAAGATGAGTTTTCATTAAAGGCTGGGTTAAGAGGGCCTACATTGATGGAGGATTTTCATTTTCGAGAAAAAATGACTCATTTTGACCATGAACGGATCCCCGAACGGGTTGTTCATGCCCGTGGTGTAGGGGCACATGGAAACTTTCAACTCTATGAATCTCTAGTCGAATATACAAAAGCTGATTTTCTTACCGACACATCCAAAACCACACCTGTTTTTGTCCGCTTCTCAACGGTACAAGGCTCAAGAGGGTCAAGCGATACGGTTCGTGACGTCCGAGGGTTTGCGACCAAATTTTATACAGATGAAGGTAACTTTGATTTAGTTGGTAATAATATGCCTGTTTTCTTTATTCAAGATGCGATTAAGTTCCCTGACTTTGTACATGCTCTTAAACCCGAACCACATACGGAAATACCACAAGGGGCAAGCGCTCACGATACGTTTTGGGATTTTATAGGCCAAAATCATGAATCCGCCCATATGGTGATGTGGGCCATGAGTGACCGTGCCATTCCGCGCAGCCTGCGGATGATGGAGGGATTTGGTGTGCACACCTTCAGACTGATTAATGCAGATGGAGAAGCACATTTTGTCAAATTCCACTGGAAGCCTCTTCTTGGTGTACATTCACTAGTCTGGGATGAAGCACAGAGGATTGCAGGTAAAAACCCTGACTTCCATCGCCAAGACTTGTATGAAGCGATTGAGAAAGGGGATTTTCCGGAATGGGAGTTAGGCCTGCAAATCATTCCAGAAAAAGATGAATTCAATTTTGACTTTGACATTCTAGATCCTACAAAAATATGGCCAGAAGAAGAAGTACCTGTAAAGATCGTAGGTAAAATGACCTTAAATCGAAATGTTAGCAACTTTTTCGCCGAAACAGAACAAGTCGCTTTTCATCCTGGTCACGTCGTCCCAGGGATTGATTTTTCAAACGATCCTCTCTTACAAGGACGTTTATTTTCCTATACAGATACACAGCTTTCCCGCCTAGGAGGTCCAAATTTCCACCAGATTCCAATTAATCAACCTGTCTGTCCATTTCATAATAATCAGCGGGATGGTATGCATCAGATGGCGATTCATCAAGGACAAACAAGCTATCATCGGAATGGTTTAAATGCCAATCAGCCTGAGCCGGCACCGGTTGAACTAGGGGGCTATGAATCTTATCAGGAAAAAATCGATGGTCGTAAAATTAGAGGCCGTAGTGAGAGTTTTCTAGATTTCTACTCTCAAGCGAAGCTATTCTTCAACAGTTTAGCTCCATTTGAACAAAAGCACTTAAAGGATGCATTCAGCTTTGAGCTTGGGAAATGTAAGTCGGAAATGGTTAAAAATAACGCGGTTGCGCTATTAAATCATATTGACCGTCAAGTGGCGGAAGAAGTCGCAGGCAATATTGGAGCAGAACTTCCTGAGGAAAATCTGGAGGTACAATCTGATAAAAAGTCTCCTGCCCTTAGTATGGCAAACACTGTGAAGCAACCGGCTACTAAATGTACCGCTATTTTGTTAGATGGTGTGCCTGATGATGAAAAATTAACAGATTGGATTCGAACGCTGGCGCAATATAATATCAATTATAGTATTGTGGCAAAAAGGATGTATACGATTAGCCCTGTTTTAAAAGTAACAGATACGTTTGATACAGCAGATTCAAGTCTTTTTGACGCAGCAATATTGATTAGTTCGGGTTCCGAAGCCGATCCGTCTGTATTAGAATTTATTGAAACAACCTATAAACACTTCAAACCTTTGGCAATGGCCGTTGATGATTACACAGCCCTAGATAGATGTCGTGTGGTGTTAAATGCACCTGGTGTTTATGATTTAACCAAGGCTGGTATTACTCCATTCATTGAAGGAATGGCACAGGGACGTTTCTGGGAACGTACATTATGAGCAAAAAAGCCCTGAACAATTTTAATGTTCAGGGCTTTGTGCTAATTTCAACCATATGAAAAGACTACCTCCTTGTTTTTAGGAAATAGTCTATTCTTTAGAAACAAGTTATTTAAGTGGCCAGTTCTTAGTTTGGTTGGAGAATGTACTGAACTACTTCTCAATAGAGAAAGGCTCAGTTACATCATGAAGCCCATTCATTTTAAAAGTTTCACTTATACTTTCGTTCACTTTGTGAATCATCCTTAGTCTTAAATTTTTCCCTTTCATCTTCCATCTCTATTTTCAAATCCTCTAACGGTATTTGATCAACAAATTCCTGACCTTCTAACTTTTCATAGGCTTTTTGTTTATTCTCTTTTGGTGATTTACTACCTCTACTCATATTTTTTCACCTCAGATATATCGTTTTGTATTATATAACCTTTAATAATAAGGATTAAACATTTAATCGTGAAGAATTATTACTAGAAAGCAGGGTTAAATCTTAACATGGCGGGTAAATATTAATATCTTGTTTTCTAGCAAACTAAATTAAATAGCGAGGAGTCGACTAAAATTGAATATCTTATTGACATCAACAGCAAGAAGAATAGACTTTGTAGGATTTTTTCAGGAAGCTTTAAAAGATGCTGGTATCGACGGAAAAGTAATTACTGCTGATCCTGAATATAATGCCCCATCGCTCCAAGCAGGAGACGAAAACTATGTAATTCCACAGCAAACGGATTCAAATTATATTGAAACTATAGTGGAGATATGTAAGAAACATCAGGTGAACTGTCTTGTTCCATTGAATGATTGGGAAGTACCGCAAATAGCTGCACACAAAAATGAATTGGAGAAATTAGGTGTATCCGTATTTGCCCCGGATTTAAATATTGTCAAAAAGGTGCGGGACAAAGCAAAGTACTGGGAGCTGCTCGAACCGTTTGGTGTTAAGACTCCTCTTACCTACCTCAATGTTGAAGATGCGAAGAAGGCATTGGAAAAACAAGAAGTATCCTTTCCATTAATCATCAAGCCCCGAAATGGTTCGGCCTCAATTGGGGTAGAAATTATCGATAATGTAGAGGATATGGAATTTGCCTATCAGCTTGTCGTTCGAAAGATTAAAGAAAGTCCATTGGATGGTGACACATCAAGAGAACCGGAGGACAATGTCATTATTCAGGAAGTGATTGAAGGTGATAAATTTAGTTTGGATATGTTTAACGATTTAAATGGCCGCTTTCTTACTTCATTCGCTCGAAAGCAATTAGGTATGAGGGGCGGAGATATCGATCGGTGCATTACGGTCAATATCCCAGAATTAACAGAAATCGCACAGCGATTAGCTAAAGGCTTTGGCCATGCAGGCTATATGAACACGGATGTCTATTTCAATGGTACCGATTATTACATTATTGACATCAACCCCCGCTTTGGCGGAGGTTATGCTTTTACCCATTCAGCAGGAGCGGATATACCTGCGGCAATCATTGCGCTAACCGCCGGTAAACAGGTAAAAGAGGAATGGCTGCGTCAAAAACCTGATATCGAGCTAGCACGACATGACACGGTTGTTTCGATAAATAAACAAAAAGTGATGGAAGTACTATAAGGGTAACATTGAAAGTAAACAAATTTAAAAAATGGAGGATGGATAAAATGGGCGATCCAATCCCCTTATTACAAGAACTAATAAAAATAAACAGCTCTACAAAAGCAGGTGCGAACGAAGCAATTGCTTATTGTGAACAATGGTTAACAGACCATGGCCTCCCCGTTAAAAAAATAGAGAATAATGGGTTTCACATGCTTGTATGTGAAATTGGCCAAGGTGATCATACGGTTGTATTAAACGGACATATCGATGTCATTGAAGCAGAGGAAAGACAATTCCAACCCTATATCAAAGATGGGAAAATGTATGGCCGCGGTACAGTGGATATGAAAGCAGGAGTGGCTGCTTTCATGCTGGCAGCAGCACAATTGAAAAACTGGCCCTTAACTTCCAGGGTCATGCTTCAAATCGTTCCAGATGAGGAGACCGGCGGCCTTAACGGGACCAAATTTTTAACAAAAAATGGTTATTTAGGAGATTTTATTATTTGCGGTGAACCAACAAATATGGGGATTGCCATCCAATCGAAAGGCGTGCTTCAGCTCGATATTACCGTCCAGGGGAAATCAGCCCATGGGAGTCGTCCATGGGAAGGCACGAATGCAATAACCAAAGCGATTAATCTTTTTGAAGATATTTTAGAGCTTCCTTTTGCACAAGAAAGCTCCCCTATGTTTACTAAGCCATCTATCAATCTGGCAAAGATCCAAGGAGGAACCGTCTATAATAAGGTACCGGATCTATGCGAAATGTCCCTGGATATTAGATATCTGCCAGACCAGTCTCCGGATGATATAGTTCATCAGATCCAGGCAATAACAGACGCTAAAGTAACAACCCATATGTGCAATAATCCGGTCAAAACAACAGCAGACAATCCTTATGTAAAAGCATTAGGCGAATCAATTAAACGGATTACCCAGCTCGAAAAAGTAACCATATTCGGTCAGCATGGTTCCAACGATGGACAGTTTTTCAACGAGTATGGAGGTTCAGCTGTAGAATTTGGCCCCGTTGGCAGCGACTGGCATGGAGAGAACGAAATGGTTTTTATCGAATCGGTGAGAGAATATCAGGATGTGCTGGTGAATTTTATTTTGACCTTGGATGATTATCTAAATAATCACCGATGATTAGGTGATTAGGAACTACCTGGATACCCGATTTATATAAAAAATTAGAGAATCGTATGAGACGCTCATTGTAAACAGCAGAGTTAAATCCTGAACTAACAAAAGAGATAAATAAAGAGGCTTTCCAAAAGTTCAAATAACTCATGGGAAGCCTCTTATTCATACCCCTGATACAAAAAAATGTTAGCCTTTTGTTACCCTAGGTTACTTTCATTGTATCAAAAGAACAAAAATCCCGTTTTTTATAGGATTCTAGGGACATGATTACATCATGCCGCTTATAAGATGAGAGTGTGTAATATCTTTATCGCTGTGTGTAAAAAGCACGGAGTATTTATAAAACCTAACAAAAACAAGTAACACTTGTAATTTATCACCTACTACTAACTCTTCGCCTCGTATCCACCCTTTCCTTCAACCCAGAATGGATGACTATCAGTTTTTTCTATTACTTTATTACCAGTGGAAACCTTGTAGACGGTATCTCTCTTATTTTGGAACAGTTGAGTTACCTCTTTATAAGCTGTTTCACCATTATGTAATTGTGACATTATTATCTTACTCTTGAGTAAACTCTCATCAAAAGATAGTATATAGTTTGGGATATATTTAGGAAGGAGACAACATGGATAAGCGTATTTATTTTTTAATGATCATATCCTTTATTATAGGTCTGGTTGAACTGATCATTAGCGGAATCTTAGATTTGATTGCAGAGGATTTACATGTAAGCATCGGCCAAGCCGGTTTGCTGATCACTGTTTTTGCTGTCATTTTTGCAGTTGCAGCGCCAATTTTACTTGTCATGACAGCTAAAATTGAAAGAAAACGGCTAACATTAGTTTGCTTGTACATCTTTTTAATTGGTTGTATCGTAACAGTATTTGCACCTACATTTACTATTTTGTTTATAGGAAGAATTATTTTAGCGTTAAGTGGAGCGCTATTAATCATATTGTGTTTAGTTATGGCTCCTAGCTTAGTAGGAGAACAGTATAAAGGCAGGGCCATTGGGATCGTCTCTGTGGGAGTAAGTGCTTCGTTAGTTTTAGGGGTACCGCTCGGACTTATCATCGGAGATAGTTTTGGCTGGAGAGCACCATTCGTACTTATAACTATTTTAACAGCATTATCAATTATTGGCGTTCATGTATTAATGGGGAGTATACAACCAAAACCTCAAATTCCATTGAGGCAGCAGCTTGCAGCATTTAAAAATCACAAAATCACATTAGGGCTGACAACGACATTCCTCTATATGACAGGTCATACGATGATGTATGCCTATTTTAAGCCTTATTTAGAAGCGACCACTGGTTTTAATGCTACTTGGATTAGTGTCATCTATTTCATTTTTGGTTTTTCTGCTGTAGTCGGTGGAGGTCTTGGCGGTGTAATGGCAGATTTATTGGGATCAAGAAAAACAATGGTTATTGCCCTAGTCGTTTTTAGTGCTATATTCTTTATATTGCCATATTCAACAGATTTCTCTCCAGTATTTCTCATCATCATTATTATTTGGGGGATTCTCAGTTGGGCGATTTCACCGGCCATGCAATCTTATTTGATTGAAATAGCTCCTGAATCATCGGAAATTCAGCAAAGCTTAAATAATTCAGCTCTTCATTTAGGTGTCGCTGTTGGTTCAGTGATTGGAGCTGGAATTGTAGATACATTTTCAGTCGAAGTAAATCCATTTGCAGGTGGAATATTCATCATCTTATCATTCATAACTGTCGTCATTTCTATTAGCAGTAAGAAAAAGGCTTCTTATAAAACAAAAAGCGCAATTTGAGTAATTTCAAGTTGCGCTCTTTTAATGTATATTTCTTTTCCTACAAGGTAATTTAAAAAATTTATGACTATGAAGATTTAACACCGCATAGTCTTAGGCACACTCATACATCACTTCTTGCCGAGACCAGTGTATCACTCGAACAAATCATGGTTCGTCTCGTTCATACCGATGACTAGATAACTGGGTCGATTGGCCAATCCCATTCTGAAAGCTCAAAGTGTTCATTTTTGATTGGGCTATCAAAGGAACCTGCTAACTCAGCTGCATCTTCCCTAGAGAGCACTAGCTAAAAACTGATGATGAGAAGCCTGGTAGGCAGCCTCTAGCACGGGATATTATTAGGATTAATGATGATCGTAGCCTGTTTAACAACGAGCAAAGGACTTGTTACAGCTTGTTCTTCATACTTCCATAAACTATTTCCAAAGGTATCTTACAAAACATTTGCTATTAGTTTGTCTATTTTTAGTGCAATAGTTGCTAATATTGGTCTAACACAGTTAATTGCTATTTCTGTACCTGTATTAAAAGCTATTTACCCATTAGCTATTGTTTTAATTTTCCTAACATTTTTTCATTCTTTATTTAAAGGTAAACCTGAAGTTTATCAAGGAAGCTTACTATTAACATTTATTGTTAGTTTCTTTGATGGATTAAATGGAGCTGGTATACACTTTTCATCTATTAATCATTTCTTTAATGCAATTCTTCCTATGTACGAGGTCGGACTAGGTGGATGATTCCAGCTATTGTTGGAGGATTCATAGGGTACGGCAGCAGCCGATTACGAGTGAAATTCATTCCTAATCATCCAAAACTAGATTGATTAATAAATAAATATTTTAAAAAGAGATCTAGGAATAATGCCTAGATCTCTTTTTTATGAATATGGAGATAGTTGTTCTAGCGTATTAAACGATTTTTATTAAACAAAAAAGACCCCAGCCAAAATTGGTTGAAGGCCTGTCGAATTTTCTTAAGAGATGCCTTTGAAATTAGGAGCATGACTAGAGTCTATAATTAAGAACCTTATTTACGGAATATGGAGAAAATCCACCCCCATTTATCTTTAGGTCTTTGAATGGCTTTTTCTAAGCGTTTATTAAAGTCATTTTGTGAAAGCCATTCTTTTTTCATTTCTTCTCGGAGATTTTGTAATTCACTTTGTAAATATTCGTTCTTTAGTTTTTCCTGTTCCAGCAATGTTTCATAATGAATGTTTTCCTGTTCAGATAATTTCTCAATCCTAGCTTGGGTTTTTTGAGCTGAATTTGAAATGTTCGAACTTAAGTGATGATGATCCTGCTTTAGCCCGGTAACCGTAGATTTAAGTTCGGTTATATCGTTTATTACTTGGACATTCATTTCACGTGTAGCAGCGAGCTCACTGGCTAAATACGCTAACATCTCTTTTAAATGACTGGGATCTTGTGGGAAATTGGCATATGAATCAGATATTGCAATCTCTGTTTGATTTGATCCTTCTAATTTTTCTTTTTGTTGATATGCAAGATCTTTAGCCGTACTGTCTAGAGGCTTGTCCGTATCGCGTAACGCTATAAGTGCTTCAATATCGGTTTGAACAAAGATACGCCGATCGCCCTCTTTTAAAAACTCATAGCCATTTCGCTCTAAAATTTGGCCATATTTCCGAACAGTAGGTGTTGCAATCCCAGCTTCTTCAGCTACTTCCTTGGAGGTGAAAGAGCGCTCAAACGGTTGAATATCATTTCGCATAACTGACCACCTTTTTTATAAATAAATATGAAGGGTTATTGATGAATTTTCAAGAGCCATATCACCTAGCGATATAAATAAAAAGAAACGATTATACCCGTTCCCTGCGAAGTAATGTCTTGAAGCTTGGCCGTATCGGGGATCGATATGTCTCTTTAATTGTCCGATTCAAAAATCATATCGCCCAGTGATACGATAGAAAAAAGACTATTGAACACTGATGTAAAAGACGAATTGGCAATTAAAATAGAAAATATTACTTCAAGCCTTGAAAACAGTAATAAAGAAATTGCTGAATTGAGAGCATCTAATGAAGAAAAATCAATCAGTGATTGAGGCGTTAAGAAGTCTAGTAGCTGAGCAAGAAATGCAGCTAAAAGAATAGGGGTAGACAGGTCATTTATAACTAAGATTCGAAAAAAATTAGATATTTGATGATTGATTAAAGAGGCTTTTAAAGCCCTTTTTATATTTTTTCTTAAACTAAAAATGAGGGATGATGGATGGAGTCATATCACCTAGCGATATAAATAAAAAAAGAGAAGATTATCCCCTTTCCTTACCAATTAATAACCTGAGGTTTGGCCGTATCGGGTGGCGATATAACTCTTTAATATCATATTTATAAGACGTATCGCCCAGCGATACGATAAACAAAAAGAACTATTTAGCTTCTTCCGAAGAAGTTCCGATTAAAACGGTTCTTCTTTTTTGTTTAAATTCTCAACCGCAGAAAAACGACATGGTCTTTTAACAGTTTCATCCTGAGGATTAGTTATATAACGTGACGCTATAGTATCATTCATCTTGAACCAATATATTTTTTCGGTGAATAATTCAGCAAAAACTACATATTATTTCCCCGAAAATACAAAATTCGACTAGTTTTCTGATTTTTCCACTAAAAAATGGCCTCCTAAAATGAAGGCCCCCTAACACCTAGTTGTATAACAAATACTTCTCACGAAAAATATTAGCTTGGATAAGATTGTATTCACAAAACCTCCATAAAAGTTCTCACTATTTACATTGTGCAAAACTTCACAATGAAGTAATATATGAGTTTACATTGTGAACGCATTCACAAAAATAAGATTCTATTTTGAAAGAGGTTGTGATTTATATGACAAAATTCTGTAAGATTTGTAACGCTCCTCTAGGAGATGAAAATACAGTCGTGATTGATCATTCTTATACTTTTTCTCATAGACATTGTTTCCAGTTTACAATGGAAAACTATTGCACAATCTTAGAAATTGGTACTTTTAAAAATATAAAAAAAAGTACTTGTCTAACTCATTAAAAAGAACGGTAAACAAACCAAAAAGTTTTGTGAAAAATTCAATTCATAAATTTACTTTTAAAATATCTTCCTAATGTGCAAAAAAGGTCTGATGAAAAATTTCACCAGACCTCCACTTACTATATTAATAAATAAAAATTGCAGTGTTTAATACCACCGATTAATGGCTCCTTGGCACCTTAAAAAAATTCCATTGCTCTAGTTTCCAACTGGTCTCTGGATGTTTATTCTCCTCCAGTAACACCTAGTGCTTCGCCAGTGATTGCTGCTGCACCGTCTGAAGCTAAGAATAAAGCTGTTGCTGCAATTTCTGAAGGTTCAAGTAAACGTCCTAACCATTGGCCACCAAGGATATGTGTTTTCAATGCTTCTTCTACTGTAGTTCCATCTTTTTCAGCAAGTACTGGTAATTGTTTTTCAATTAGGCTTGTACGAGTTGGTCCAGGTAAAATTGAATTCGCTGTAATACCGTATTCAGCATTTTCCATTGCAACTACATTTGTAAACCCAATTTGTCCGTATTTTGCTGCAACATATGCAGATTTATATTTATCAGGTCTTCTACCGTGTCCTGAAGAAATTGTTATGATACGACCATATTTTTGCTTCTTCATTGCAGGAAGTACATGTTTCGTTGCTAAGAATGTCCCTTTTAGAATAACATCCACCACTAGATCCCATTTTTCTTCTGGAAATTCATCAGTAGGTGAAATAAACTGAAGACCAGCATTGTTTACTAGTACGTCTACTGTTCCACGGTCTGCAATAACCTGTTCAACTGCTGATTTCACACTTTCTTCATTTGCTACGTTTGCTTTGTATCCTTTTGCCTTTCCTAATTTTTCTGCCGCCGCATTTGCTGCCTCTTCATTTAAATCAAAGATTGCAACAAAGTCCCCATTTTTCACAAATTCCTCTGCGATCGCATAGCCGATTCCTTGAGCTGCACCGGTTACGATTACTGTACGTTCTTTTTGAGTTGTCATTGTTAGTTCCTCCTGCATTTCGAATTTATTATTATCAAACATATGATTAACTACTTACTTGTGTGGAACCTTCTCGATTGATCCACCTCCTCAATGGAAGCTTTTCAGAAATCAATAAATAATAATGGCTGTAATTAATACTGCAATTAGTGCAAGTAAATTAGCACCCGTTACGGCGATAAATTGATACTTAAAGCCATTTTTGTGAGTAAGTCCTGTTAACGCTAAGAAAGTTAATACTGCACCATTATGCGGCATAAGTGTAAACACTGATGATGCAACCGCTGATACTCTATGGATTACTTCAGGGTTAAGCCCCATATCTAAGTAGCTTTGACCGAATGCTTGCATAACAATTCCTAATGCTCCTGATGCAGAACCTGTTATCCCGCCAAAAAGAGCAGAAGCAACAGATAAACTGATAAGCGGATTACCCGGAATGTTTAAAATAAAGTCAGAAATATACTTAAATCCAGGAGAAAAGGTGATAATCACACCAAAAGCTACGGCTGATGAAGTGAAGAAAACCGGCATAATCGAACCGCTTGCGCCTTCATTAATCACTGCTTTTTGACTTGGGATATATTTTTTAAATAAAATTGCTGAAACAATAACAGCAGCAGCTAATCCGATCACAATAATATTTGGTACTTTTAAAACACTGCCAACGATGATAATAGCAATCAAAAGTAAAATTGGAACGATACTTAAGAAAAAGGAGGGGATTTCCTTTTTTAATGCTTCATCCGATTCTTTCACATTAAAATAAGCAAATGTCTCTCCGTTTGCTATACTTTTATTTAACGTAAATTTCATATACCATAAACCAAAGGCCGCTGCTACAACCGCTCCAATAATTCCTAAAAGTGGTGCTGCCGTAAGGGTTGTACCAAGATAGGCCGTAGGGACCACATTTTGAATAGATGGTGTAGCAGGTAACATGGTCATGGTGAACGTACCTAAACCGACCTGAATAGGTATTACTACTAAGTTCCATGCAATATTCAATTGTTTAAATAATGGTTTTGCCAGTGGAATAAGTACAAATATAACAACGAATAAACTAACTCCACCATACGTTAAAATAGCCGTAATGATGAGTAGTGCTACTAATACAGAAAAGGGATTTTTTGTTCCTGTTTTTTCAAGAATTTTTTGTGCAATCGATTGAGCAGCTCCACTTTTATCGATATATTTAGCTAAAATTGCTCCTAAAAGAAAGACTGCAAAGAAATTTATTACAAAGTCAGTTAAACCCGTCATATAGGAATTTTCTTTCCCAATTAAGGAAGCGAAAAAGTCCAGCTGGTTTGTTATGATCACGATAATTGCTGCAATAGGAGCAACAATCAAAATACTAAAGCCTTTCATTGCTCCATAAATAACTACTATGATTCCAAGTAATATACCAATAACTTGAATGATATCCATGATGTTCTTCCCCTCATATTTTTATGTTAGTATTTCCTAAAATCTTTTCCTTCTTTTATCTTTAATTCACATATCTCGAAGTCAAGATATGTATCTAAAAAAATTAATTAAAATTCCCTATTACTGTGTTTCCTGTACTATATTAAATCCCTTAAATATTCGGTGAAATGTTATTTCCTATCAGTTCTACTACAGTATGTCACAAATTGTTCACATTTAGAAATACTAATACGGTTATGGTATGTATACCTAATAAGTTATAAATTGATAAAAACATTGCCTTCATGTTTATTTGTTATAATAATATTTTGAAGCTAAATAACATATCACTATCTTATTAAAAATAGTAAATATGACAAATAGTAAAAGGGGGCTATAGAAAGATGAAAGATCTTTCCGGAAAATATTTAAAGTCAATTGCTGAATACGGGAATTTCTCACATGCTGCCAAGGCTTTATATATATCACAGCCATACCTTAGCAAATTTATTAAGAATCTGGAGGATGAACTAGGAATTGAACTAGTTAACCGGAGAGTAAATCCTTTAACGTTAACATATGCAGGCGAGCGATATTTATATTATATGAATGAAATAGAACAGACATATATAAAATTGCATCATGAAATTGAGTCAATCTCTAATATGGAAAAAGGGCAATTAAAACTTGGTATAAACCCAATATTAGGTTCTCACACCCTCTATAATATTCTTCCTGAATTCATACTCAATTACCCTGGAATTGAAATTGAACTGATTGAGGAATCTGCGGTTGATATGGAATCTCTACTATTAGAAGGGAAAATTGATATATGTTTAAACATGCTTCCTATATTTAATCAGGAGATTGTCTATGACATCCTTTATGAAGAAAAACTATATCTTGTTATTCCCCCTACCCATAAGCATTATAATCCTGATAAGAAACCAATTGCTCATATTCCATTTAACCCCCATCTTCTAGACGGAGAAAAATTCATTTTACTTAAAAAAGGGCTTGGTTTAAGAAGACTCACAGATGAAATATTCAAAGAATACTCCATTAATCCTAATATCGTCATTGAAACGCAGAATATCGAAAGTGCATTCCGGTTAGCAAATAGAGGTGTGGGTTTAACCATTATTCCTGAGAGTGTGGTTACCCGGGATAATATCATTACTGATTCTATTTTCTACACTTTAGGAAACCCCGTTTTTAAGAATCATGTAGTGGTCAGTTATAAAAAAGGGGAATCCTTGTCTACCCCAGCCCTTACATTCCTGAATATTGCAAAAGAAAAGTATAAGCAATTTTAATTTATGGCCCTTTGGTTCTTAAGGGCCTTCCATAAAAGACAGAAAAAGCCTCCAAACAGTTCAGCAAACTGATGAAAGGCCTTTTCTAGTTATTGATTATTTCTTTTATTGATTTACGGAAAAAGCATTTAAGTTAACGAATCGACACCTTGATATAACAGGGTTTTAATCCCTAATTACATCATGCCGCCCCTAAGGTGAGAGTGTGTAATATCTTTTACGGTGTGTGCAGAAAGTGCGGTTTATCAGTGTTTTTCCAAATTTCACCTGTAACATCTTTCACCTGATATTACCGTTTTTCACTGGATTGCGTTAGCAGGATGTTAGCATTTTATATTAGTCTTATTTATTTACTAAGGTAATTGAATTCTAGGTTTTATTTTTGTTAGAAAACTTTTCACGAGTTAATTTGGGAACAAATAACGATAAAAAGAAGGAACGAGATAAACTAAATAAGACAAACGCTATCCATAATCCATGATTTTGATATTGGGGTACAAGCACCCAAATCGAAATTAAAAAGACAATCAATGCTAAAGCAATTGAATCCCGGATAGATTTTGCCTCAGTAGCACCAGAAAAAATTCCTTCTAGCTGCAAACCCCAGAATCCAAAGATTGGAAACAAAATCATCCACACTAGGTAATCCTTTGACATAGCTTTTACGTCTGTAATTGTCGTGAATAAGGAGACGATATTTTCACCAAAAGTAAATATACTTAAACTTAAAAGAATTGCCGAGGCTAACCCCCACTGAGCTGAAAGAATAAACGCACGCTTATAAAGGAACTGATTTGCTCCACCTATAGCTCTGCCAACCATGATACTAGAAGCATTCGCGAAACCACCAAATAAATAAGCAATTATATAGTGAATTTGTAGCAGGATGACATTGGCCGCTAACGTCACTTCACCCATACTTGCACCTTTAGAAGTAAAAATCACGGTCATCGTAAGCAAACAGACAGTCCTCAGGAATAAATCCCGGTTCACTATCATCATCTTTTTAATGGGTTTTGTTTCTATTAACATCGATAACTTTATACCGCCTAGTCTCTCTTTATTCGTCAAATATAGAAGCCATGCCCCTAATACAACAGCACTAACCTCAGCTATAAGAGTGGCGTAAGCAACACCCTTAACTCCCATTCCTAATCCTAAAACAAACACAAGGTCTAATATAATGTTTAAGACATTCATCCATATTTGAGTAGTCAAAGCTAAGCGAACCTTTCCCATTCCAATAAGCCAACCAATCGTGACATAGCTTAGTAGAATAAACGGTGCTCCCCAGATTCGAATAGAAAAATAAGTAGAAGCAAAGGATAATACAGCTTCACTTCCGCCAATGAATGTTAAGGCAATTGCTAGAATGGGATCTTGCAAAAGGATAAAAATTATTCCAAACAATAAAGCTAATATCATTGGCCTAAGAAAATATAGAATAATTTCACTTTGATTATTTGCTCCTTGCGCCTGAGAAGTAAATCCACTTGTACTCACTCGAAGAAATCCTAGCAGCCAGTACATCGTATTAAAAATAACGGCACCAACAGCTACTCCACCAATTAAAGCCGGATTAGAAATTCTCCCAACGACTGCTGTATCAACAGCCCCTAAAATTGGAGTTGAAATGCCTGATACAATGAGTGGAATGGCCAACACTAAATACTCTTTATGGCTATAAAATGTAGTGTTATTTGAGACCATTGAATCTGTTGCCAATTTCATAAATTCCTCCTATGTAGAAAAAGACAGGTTCCCCTGTCCTTGCGTATACATCATATTATTTAAATATCCATTTTTGCTAACCCAGTTTCACCTTCGTTGTAAGTGTACGAAAACGTGGGTGTTCAGCAAGGATGGAGTCTCTTAATCGTTTAACTATAGGGTGTTTGGAGGAAAAAAATTGGTCTTTTGAATCGTAAAGCTCTATCAATTCTCCTTTTTCAAGGACACCAATTTGATCAGATATCGAAAAAGCTGCTTTAATATCATGTGTGATGAAAAGATAGGATAAACCGAAATCATCCTTTAATTCACTTAATAATTTTAAGATTAAGCTTTGTGTAACCATATCTAAACTACTTACTGATTCGTCAAGAACGATTAACTTCGGTTTAAGAGCAATTGCTCTAGCAATATTTATCCTTTGCAATTGTCCACCACTAAATTGATGAGGGTATTTTTTTAAATCCCTTTCACTTAAGCCTACTCTTTCTAATAGCTCTATAACCCTTCTTCTTTTTTCTCCTACAGATAGCCTTTCAAAGTTCTCTAATGGCTCGCTAATAATTCGTTCGGCTGTCATTCGGGGATTAACAGCGGAATATGAGTCCTGAAATACCACCTGGAGATCACGGCGTATTTTTTGTTGGGTAGCTTTATTTAAATTGTAAATGTCATGTCCTTGAAACAAAACCTGACCTTGCTGTGGGCGTTGAATCCCGAGAATTACTTTTCCTAAGGTACTTTTACCAGCTCCGCTGGTACCAATTAACCCCAAACATGTTCCTTCTTCAATAGAAAAGGAAATCTCATTAAGAATATTCGTTGTTTGATCATTCCCTTTAAAAAGCCTTTTAGAATTATAGCTAAAGTTTACTTGTTTTACCTGTAATAAGCTCAATGGCTTCACCCCTTGGGAATTTCGTTTTGCCCGTTACAACATATAGCTATAGGGTTGTTTTTGAGAATATAAGGTCGGTCTTGTCCTTAACAGCTTCTTCGTGTACTCATGTTGTGGATTATCAAATAATTCTAAAACGTTTGCTGTTTCTACTATTCTCCCATGTCGCATTACGATTACATCATCAGCCAATTCAGAAATAACCCCAAGGTCATGAGAAATGAGTAGAATAGATGTTCCATACTCTGAACGAATCTTATCTAATAGACGCAGTACCAATGATTGACTATGAAGATCAAGGGCTGTAGTGGGCTCATCGGCAATAATAACAGCTGGCTTCAGGCAGGCAGCTATGGCAATCATCACCCGTTGCAGCATACCACCACTTAATTGGAAAGGATAGTTTTTCAGCAATTTAGCTGGATCCGGCAGGTTAACACTTTCCATCACACCAATCGCAAGCTCCTTTGCTTGCTTTTTGTTTAGTCCTGTATGAGATTGAATGGTTTCAATAAATTGATGACCGATCGTAAACACGGGAGTAAAAGCATTCATTGGATTCTGCATGATAAAAGCAATATCCTTACCGCGAATTTTCCGCATTTCTTTGTTTGCCAGACCATTCAATTCCCTGCCTTGCAGTGTAATACTCCCTCTAATATCCACATTTTTCTTATCATGGAGCTGGAGGATCGACATACTTGTAACCGTTTTCCCACAGCCGCTTTCCCCGACGAGACCTAAGATCTTGCCCTTTTTTATTCCAAATGAAATAGCCTGAACGAGTGAGGCAGAACCATCATTGGTTCTAACTTGCACATGTAAATCTTTTACCTTTAAAATGTCTTCCATTTTCAACAGTCCTTTTTTATTAGCGGCGTTTAACCCCAAAACGTTCTGATAGTGATTCACCTAATAAATTAAAGGTAACAACAACTAGCATAATCATGAAACCCGGATAGATCATTAAGGCTGGGTGTGTTCGGATATAGGACTTTCCCTCATGAATCATCGCTCCCCACTCTGGTGTAGGAGGCTGTACACCCAAGCCTAAAAAGGACATGGAGGATAAGTTCATAATCGCCCAACCCATTTCTAACGTTCCCATTACAGCAAGTGATGGAAGAACGTTAGGAATAATATGTTTTTTCATGATGGTCCATGTAGATGAGCCACTGATTTTAGCAGCCGTAATATAGTTCTGTTCTTTCAAGCTTAGAACCATTCCTCGAATGACCCTGGCGTAATAAACCCATTGTACGAGTATTAATCCTAATATCACCTGCTTCAGGCCGGCTCCCCAAATGCCCACAAAACCAAGAACAAACAAAAGACTTGGGATTGCCATTAGTCCATCACCCAGTCTCATTAACAATTGATCAACCCAGCCGCCCGTATACCCAGCAACGATCCCGATAATCAAACCAATACTTAGCGCCGAAACAAAGATGAGCATAGCAAACCCTAGCGAAATTCGTGCCCCAAAAAGGATACGCGAAAACGTACAGCGACCTAGATGATCTGTTCCTAACGGATAGTCCCATGAAGGCTGCTGCAGCTTATGCGCTAAATTGACAGCAATCGGATCATTCGGTGCAATCCACGGGGCAAAAAGGGTAATTAGGAATAAAACCCCCAATATGCTTGAACAAATGACAATCACTTTTTGACTTTTTAATCGATCACGAAGCTTTGCTTTCATCGGTATTGCCTTCCTCTTCTAGAAATACGTGGGTCAATATACATTTGAATCAGGTCGACTAGTAAATTGCTAGTAAGAAATATTCCTGCAGCCAATAGCACGTAGCCTTGAATAACGGGAACATCACGGTTAAAAACAGCCTCAATAAAAAAACGCCCAAACCCTGGCCATGAAAAGACTGCCTCTACAATGATCGCTCCTGTCATTAAGTTCCCAAGATTCATTCCAAGCCCGGTAATCATCGGGGAAATGGCAATTCTTAATACATGCTTCCCCATGATGATTTTTTCATGAACACCTCTCGTCCGCGCAAAAAGCACATAAGACTCTTGTAAATTCTCAAGAACACTTGCCCGTAATAGTCGGGTATAGAGTGCGATTAACGGGAAAGCCAGTGTAACGGAAGGTAAAACCAAATGCTTCCACGTTCCAATCCCTTCTACTGGGAGAAGGTCTAGTTTTACAGAAAAGAAAAATATCAATAAGTACCCAAGCCAAAAGGATGGGATGGATGCCCCTATAAAAGAGAGGAATCGACTTAAATGGTCCATTCCACTGTTCTTCTTTATACCTGCTAAAAAACCAATCGGAACACTTACTAGGATAGCAATCAAGAGACTGCCGATCGTCAACTGAATAGTAGCTGGTAAACGAGCGGAAATCTCCTGCCATACGGGTTTATTGGTAACATACGATATGCCAAAATCAAATTGCCCTACTTTTATTAGGGAATTTACATATTGAATAAAGAGAGGCTGATCTAAGCCAAACTCATGTCTTTTTTGTTCCAACATTTCATCTGTCGCTTGGATATGTGCAGCAGCAAAATATGCCTCAGCTGGGTCCACTGGCGATAGGTTGATCATGCCAAATGTTAGTAAAGTGGCCAAAAGAAAGATTGGAACAATGGTGATGATTCGTTTCAAGACATAAGTACCCATGTAAAACTCCCCTGTCGCTTACTTCTTCTTACTTATTCCTGTAAATGGATGTTCATCCCGGTTAGCAGGGAATGTAAAATTAGAAACATCCTTTTGATAGATAGCTATTTTCTTAATATACGAAATTGGTACAATTGCACCTTGTTCTTGTAGTGAACCTAAAATCTCCGTATAAAGTTGTTGACGCTCGTTTTCATCCGTTGTTTGTTGAACCTCAGCTATTTGGTTCTGTAACTCTTCTTTGTTAGGATAAGATGAAATTGCTTCTCTAAATCCAAATCCTTCTGTGACCATCATGTTTACGAAAGTATGCGGATCATACGGAGCACCAAAGTTACTATAGAAATTCATATCGAACTCATTCGCTTTGAATCTTTCGACTTGAGTGGTAAGCTCAACTCCGGTAATATTTAATTTTACACCTAAGCCCGCCCATTCAGACTGTAATGTTTCAGCCATTGTTTTTTGGATTACTTCAGCAGAGTTATACATTAACTCAATTTCTAGTGGTTTTCCATTTTTTTCGCGAATATCTTTCCCCTTTGGCAGCTTCCAGCCAGCTTCGTCCAATAATTGTTTCCCTTTTTCAACATTATACTCGATTGTATCTGCTTTCACATTGGAAGTATAAGGGAGGTTGGTTGGTAAGATATAGTCAGCCTTCTCTTCTAAACCAGATGTCACACCCTCAACCATCGCTGATTTATTAAAGCCGTAATGTAGGGCTTGACGAACACGTACATCTGAAAGCTGTTCTTTGTTCGTATTCATTACCAGCTGTCTAGTAGCGACTGGTTCAGAAATGCTAGTCACAAATGAACCTGTTGATTCTAGTTGTTTAAAAGAATCGATACTAATTACACCCTCCCCATAAATAAGGTCTAATTCCCCCTTTTCGAAAGCAAGGATGCGCGTTTCAGCATCAGGAATGATTTTCACTTTAATTTTCTCTATATTTGGAACTTCTCCCCAATAATCATCGTTTCTTTTAAAAACCGCATATTCATCTACTTTATATTCATCTAATACCCATGGACCTGTCCCAACTGGCTTTACTACACCTTTAGAGGTGTCACCATCTTCAGGGAAACCTGCCTCCCCAAGGAATCGTACTGGACGGACGACTGCTAATTCCTGAATAGTAGGGTAATAAGGTTCTTTTAAGGTTAATTTAAAGGTATACTCATCGACAGCCTCAGTTTGGTCGATCTTTGAAATAAAACCTAACCAACTGTGTGTTGCTGCATTTTTTAAAATCGCATCAAAATTCTTTTTCACAATCTCTGCATTAAAAACTGTACCATCTGTAAATTTGACACCTTGACGTATGTTGAACAAATATTCCTTCCCATCTTCGGAAATCTCCCATGACTCTGCCAAATGTGGTTTTAACTCTCCACCCTCTTGGTAGCTGACTAAAGGTTCATACACCATAGATTGGGCAAATAATTGAGATGGGTTATAGATATGAGGATTCATTTCGCCTATATCTCTTGGCCAAGCAAAGGTAACCATACTTTCTGTTTCTTTATTGCTAGATTTAGAGTTTTCTTTTTCTACTGAACCGCTTGAACAGCCAAGTAAAGCCATCGATACTATCAGAACCCATACAGCCATAAGCAAAAGTCGTTTCTTGTTTTTAGGGTTAAACATCGTAAGTTGATCCTCCTGAGTGATAATGATAACTATTATCAATAGTAGATTCCCAAACGCTAATTGTCAATGAAGATTCTGATATTTCACAAAGTATTCAAGTTATTAATGGTATTTTAAGATGTGATATAAGCTCTACTCCTGCAAAGTTATACACCATAAGAAAGACTCCTATTTTCAATAGTTGCATTAACTACTGTGAATAATTAAAGGACCACACATATTAGACATAACTAAAATGTATGGTCCTTTATATTCCAAAAAATATTGACTTGAATTTATTTTTCACGCCTCAAGAAAGAGGTATATTAAAGCGTTGTGTAAGGACTACCCTCTAGAGAAACAATACTTAAAGACTGACTCGACCGTTCAGATGAATAGATAGCCAAAAATGTCTATCTGGGCACGTACGCAAGAAATGAAAAAAGAAGCCTCTCAAAAGTTCGCTGAACTCATGAGAAGTCTCTTTTATTTTTCAATGTATTAGCATTTTGTTATCAAATCACTCAAAACCCTATATATATCAAGGGCTGGAGGGCTTGATTACATTATACCGCCCTTTAATGCGCCTTCGTCCGAATCCATGTGAGAAAAGCCTATCAATACCTTCTTTGAAGCTTGCTACTAGTTTTACTTGATTCCAATTCCGACAATGTTCTTCCTACTAGCAAGGTTTAATCACTGTTTTGACAGTATTTAAAGGCCTTCTAATCAATCGTTTAGTTAGAACCAATTCAACTAATTAAACGTTTAATTAAATACCGCCTAAGCCCTTTTAACAAACGAATTTTTGGCTGTTTTAAGTAAAATAATTGTCTAATAAAGAGTTTCAAATTTATTAGTGGAAATACAGGCGGTAACACATCTAAATCCAATAAGGTCATTCCTTCCCCCCTCGAGAACAAAAAAAGCGCAAACTCTACAAACACATTTGTAAAGTATTGCACTTTTAATAAAAAAATATCTGCGGTACCAGGATCTATGACAAAAACTCCAGCAATTCTTTTGTAAATTTTTCCACAGCTTCGATATTGGACAAGTGAGCCCCCTCGAGCTCAACGTAGTGCGCACCTTGAATCTGTTCTGCCAGGTATTGTCCATCGCGTGGAGGCGTTGCTAAATCACCGCTTCCGGAAATCACTAATGTTGGCACCTTGATATGCTTGACTGTATCCCTCTGATCCATATCACGAACAGCCATACAGGCTGCGGTATATCCTTCCGGTGACATCTCCAATAGTACTTTTTTCACCTTATCCAACTCTGCTGAACCTTGCTCAATAAAAGGTTCCTGGAACCAGCGTACCAATACCCCTTCCGCGATGGCTTCCATTCCTCCATTACGTACATTGGCAATTCTTGTATCCCAGATTTCACGAGGCCCAATGTAAGCCGCTGTATTGCAAAGCGCCAAATTCGCAAGACGCTCAGGAGTATTTAATGCCAGCCACATACCTGTCATGCCGCCCATCGAAACACCAGCAAAGTGGGCACGTTCAATCCCCAAACCGTCCAACAAGCCGACTACATCTTTGCCAAGCTGCTCAATTGTGTAGGGACCTTGGGGCACATCGGAAGCACCATGTCCTCGAGTGTCATATCGTAACACGCAAAAATCTTGTGTCAGTGCCTCTATCTGAGGATCCCACATCGAAAGGTCGGTCCCAAGAGAATTAGAGAGTACTAGTACAGGAAGCCCCTCCTTGCCGTCGAAACGGTAATGTAGCCGGGTACCATTAACTTCTATAAAATTCATCCCAAACACCTCTTTTTATTTTTCAATTGATAAATAATCACTGCCTTCAAACCATGCAGGAATGCCAGCTGTCAGCAGAGCAACAAGCGATACATCAGCAATTTCCGCCTCTGTTGCTCCACACTTTTTCGCACCTTGAATATGGAGTTCAATCCCTCTTTGGTACATTTCCGCAACATTGATTCCAACTAAGACAAGTTCCTTTAATTTACGTGAAACCACATTGTCTCTAAGAACAGACCTTCTTAAATCTGTATACCTTTCTGTAACAGAAGGGTTGAATTGGTTCAAGACTTTAACCCAATTTGGAATTTCCCCGCCGGCTTCTTTTTCATAATAACGGTTATAATCAGCAAGGGAAGCGAAGAAGGCCTCTTCATCTAAAGCAGGAGAAGCATTCACCTCTTCTTTTCCTACATATGAAACAGCATATTCGATGGCTTTTACACCCGTAAACCAAGCTGGAATCCCTCTAGAAATGATACAAGTAGCCAATACATCGGCAATCTCCTCGATTGTTGCACCTGAATCGATGGCTCCCTTTGTATGATAGATCATGCTTCGTTCATATCGGCGCGCCGCATTGATTCCAACAAGGATTAATTCTTTCTCCTTTTTAGAAAGAGCCCCATCAACTAAAATCTCGCCTCTTAATTTTGTGTAATACTCAAGTGCCTTTGGTGCAAAATGATGCATTTTAGCTACCCAATCCGGAACCTGACCGTAAACACGTTCGAAAAATTCTAACCCATTAAAAGTTGTTGTCATTTTATCATCCCCTAAAAGTTTTTCGTTGACTTTAATTCCGAGTATTTTGAAGATAAATCCGCTGAGTCCACCATTTATTCCACGAAGTTCACAATGTAGTTTCCAAAGCCTTTCAAACTATAAAAAGGAAGCTTCTATTCCTCAACCGACCGGAATAATGTGGCAATCCCTTGTCCGCCAGCGATACATAAGGTACCGAGTCCCCATTTTGCATTCCGCTTCTTCATTTCATGGATCAGTGTAACGCTGATCCTCGCACCGCTGTTTCCGATTGGATGACCAAGCGCTATGGCTCCACCGTTGACATTAATTTTCTCCAATGGTAAATTCAGCTCTTTAATACAAGCTAACGCTTGTGCCGCAAAGGCCTCATTTAATTCTACCAAATCGAGATCCTCTAGGCTGATATTAGCCATTTCCACTGCTCTTTTGCTTGCCTCAACGGGACCAATGCCCATCCGGTCCGGCTGTACGCCGGAAACACCAAGTGCAACAATCTCAACCAAAGGCTGAAGCTGATATTTCTCTATTACTTCACCGGAAACCACCAATAGCATTGAAGCGCCATCATTTAATCCAGATGCATTTCCTGCGGTAACCGTCCCACCTTTTTTAAAAGCAGGCTGCAATGTTGCTAGCTTATCCAAGCTCGTTTTTCTTGGATGTTCATCAACAGAGAATAGAATAGGCTCTCCTTTTTTTTGTGGAATTGAAACAGGAACAATTTCATTCTCAAATCGGCCATTTGCGATTGCGTTAAATGCTTTTACCTGGCTTTCAAAGGCAAATAAATCCTGCTCTTCACGAGAAATGGCATAGTCATCAGCTAAATTCTCAGCTGTCATTCCCATCACAAGCCGGCCGTATTTTTCCTCAGGCTGTGAGCCAGGCTGGCTTTCCTTGTTCGGATCCAAGATTTCGCCGTTCCCTGAAAGCAATCCATATCGTCCATTTCGGATATAATAAGGAGCGCAGCTCATGCTTTCCACCCCACCGACAATATAAGCATGCCCTACTCCAGAACGAATCGCCATAAAGGCATTATGAATTGCCTGCATACCGGAACCACATTGACGATGAACCGTATATCCTGGAAGAGATTCCGGTAAATCAGTTTTCAACAAAGCCTTGCGGGCGATATTCGACTGGTCCTGACTTTGTTTTGCCTGACCAATAATAACTTCATCAATCACACCATCAGGAACTAGATTGCTAGATTTCAAATCTTCAAATAACGGAACCAAGAGATCATCCGGCTGAACATTTTTCAATGATCCGCCAATTTTCCCCACTGCAGTCCTCTTTGCACTCACAACAAATACGCGATTATCCAAGTTACCAACTCCTTAGCATAAGATTGTAATTGAATCACTAATTTCAAAGTTTGCCTCTGTTTTATCCTTGACTTCAGCCAAACTTACACCAGGCATTAACTCTTTTAAAACCATGTGTCCGCCACTAAACTCAAATACAGCCAGTTCGGTGATGATTAAATCGACCTTTCGGAGTGAAGTAATTGGATAGGTACACTTTTTAACAATTTTGGACTCACCCTTTTTAGACGTATGATTCGTCGTGACAATGACTTTTTGTGCTCCGCTTAAAAGGTCCATCGCTCCACCGACGCCCATAATATTTTGCCCCGGTATTGCCCAGTTGGCAATTAACCCCTGTTCATCGACCTGCAGCGCACCAAGAATGGCTACATTCACATGACCACCGCGAATCATCGCAAAGGACTCTCCACTGTTAAAATAAGAGGCACCGATACCTTCCGAAATTGGCAGCTTCCCGGCATTAACCAAGCTAGGATCAAAGTCATCCTCACTTGTTAGCTCTGATACCCCAATCATTCCATTTTCCGTATGGAAATAAACGGAACTGGAATCTACATATTTAGCCACAAGGGTTGGAATTCCGATTCCCAGGTTTACAATCGAGTTTGGCTGTAATTCTGCTGCAGCACGTTTGGAAATTAGCTCTTGACTTTCCTTACTCATTTGGAAACCACTCCTTCCTTTTTCAATATCAATTTGCTCTCCACGATCGCATCAACGAATAAGTGAGGCGTTACAATCTCTTCTGGAGATAATTCTCCGACTTCGACAATTTCGTCTACTTCTGCAATCACATAATCTGCGGCTGTCACCATTAATGGATTAAAATTGCGCGCTGTTTTGTAATACACTAAATTTCCAAGCTTATCTGCCTTAGCCGCTTTTACCAAGGCAACGTTTGCTTTTAACGGCTTCTCTAAAACATAAAGCTCCCCATCAATCTCGCGCACTTCTTTCCCTTTTGCGAGTTCCGTACCTGCACTGGTTTTTGTATAATAGCCGCCTATTCCTGCACCACCTGCACGAATCGACTCGGACATCGTACCTTGGGGCATTAATTGAATGTCCAATTTCCCTTGGTTATAAAAATCTCCAACTTCACGATTGCTAGTAAAATAAGAACCTATTGCTTTTTTAATTTTTCCCTGGCGCAATAAAATTCCAAGCCCTTTACCGGCTTCCCCCAGATTATTACTAATGATCGTTAACTGATTGACATCGAGTCTGGTTAGTTCATCTATCAACGTTAAAGGCGCCCCTACAAGCCCAAATCCTCCCACCATAAGGATGTCGCCTGATTGGATTGTATTTATGACCTCTTCTACTAGCTTAACCTTTTGCATCCTAATCACCTCTCAATTTTTGCCAAACAAAAAGCCCAGTCCTCCAAAAGAAAACGCGTAGGCGCTCATCTTTTGGAAAGGCTGGGCTATCTCAATTAAATGAAAACGGGTTGAGCGTTCTCACCATGAAGATTTCAACTTTCCATCATCATAATCAGGAACCTGATTAGATTTTTCATATTTCTTCTATTATATCATATTTATTTTTCAAAGTTGACTTAAATAATCAGAATTTTAGCCCAAAAATCCCCAAAGAAGAACCGCAGCAGAGTAAACAATTCCAATCCAGAACATCATGACAACGGTATAACCCATGACATCTTTTAACTTCAAACCGGATAAAGCTAAAGCCGGTAAGATCCAGAATGGCTGAACCAAATCATTCCATGCATTCCCGAGCATAACAGACATTGATGTCTGGCTGATAGATGCACCCAATTCTTTGGCAGCATCAATCATAAATGGCCCCTGAACGACCCAGTGTCCCCCAGCAGATGGTGCAAAGAAGTTAATAAAGAATGAGCTAATTAACCCCCAGAAAGGCAGGGTTTCTGCTGTTGAAAATTGGACAAACCAGTGAGCAATCGTATCAACTAATCCAGAACCAGCCATTATCGCCATAATACCAGCATAGAAAGGATATTGAAGTATAATACCAGAAATCGTTTTAATTCCCTCATTTAAATTTGCAACATACTTTGCCGGAGTACCTAAAAGAATTATCCCTAGGAAAAGAATGATGAAGTTGATCATATTCAGATCAAGCTTTCCACCTTGATTAAAAAAGGAAATAACATAAACAATACCGATTAAGCCAATGGCAAGAGAAAGCAGGCGGCTATTGTTTAGTTTGTTTGCAAGAGTTGGTTCTTCAAATGTTGCTGCCGCTGATGCCGCTATTTGTTCCTGCGCCTCAACAGCGGGATTTATTTCGATAATGCTGTCTTTATTTTTCGGATGAAGCCATGCATTTAATAGTGGAAGTGTAATGATTACGACAAGGCTAGTAAGCAGCATTGGCAATGAAAAAATTGTTTCCGCTAGTGTAACGACTCCCATTGCAGCTTCCATCGGGTGGCCTGCAGTCGAGATTAAAACAGGAATACTGGCCGAAAATCCTAGACCATATAGGGTAAAACCGCTATAACCAGCCGCGATAATAAGTGGATAATGAACCCCTTTAACCTTTAATGCTAGTTTTTTAGCAATGATTCCCCCGATTACTAATCCAAATCCCCAATTAAGATAACTGCCAATTCCCCCAACAAGCGTGGCAACAATAATCGCCGTTTTAGGAGTGTTAACGAGCGCTACAATCTTGTTTAAAAAACGATCGGTTATCGGAGCGGTTGCAAGTACATAACCCATCGCCAGAATAACGGCCATTTGTGTTGTAAACGATAACAAATTCCAAAAGCCTGAACCCCAGCTAGTTGTAGCCTCAACAAACCCCTGTCCTTGTATGATCATCGCCAAGATCATTGTAAGAATCGTTAATCCGATGGCAAATACAAATGGATCCGGTAAGTACTTTCTCATTAGATTCGTAAAAAAATTTGTGACTTTCTCCATCACTGCGCCCCCTTAAACATATTTTTTATGATGCTTCCCTTATAGTTAAAGCTTATATTTTCTTTAAATGAACCAAATAATCAATCCCCAGGTTAACGCTTACATTTGTTAACAAAAAGAACCTCGATAATTCTTCGCTGCCTATGTCTGCTAATACAGGAATCACCTCCAAATTTCGACAATTTTTAAAACAAAAATACCTAGCCCCCAAAAGGAATAAGAAAACAGAAAGGTTTCTTATTGTCTCTTGGAAAAGCTAGGTATCCTTAATTAAAATTGGAATGGGTGTATTCCATCATTAAGAAGATGCTTTTCTTAGATAATTATTTATCTAAAATATAAAACACTTCAGATTAATTGTCAAATTATTTTTTATCTTCAAACTGATTAATTTTTTCAAGATACCTTTTATTTGCCGCTTTCAATGCAACAATCACGGAATTGGTTGATGGAGCGAAATAATGAGCTTCAATCCTCGCTATAAGCTCATCCACCCCATTAGTTAAATTATATCCGACAATTAGCCGTTTAAAAAAGTCCTTGGCTAAATCCGTAATAAACGTAAACTCAGCATTCAAAATTGTATGATCGCTAGGATCAATCTCCAAAACAATCCCTGCATGTTTATAAACCTCAAACATCGCACTCCCAGTCGGAGCCTTCGCATAAGCAGTAACAAGAACCGTACTCATTTCATGTTGTGTACCCACAGCAGATCCCCCTACCTTTTTCCACCATTTTACTAAAGTTTAAAATCCCTTTCAATGCTGTTAGGTAAATGTCATATTCAGTAGCTAAATAATCTGTGATGTTAGCTCAAGCATTCGGTTAATAACTTTAGTTAATATCATTAGTCCTAAACATTATAACTAGTAACTTAGCATTAATTTTATCTCCAATAATTATTCCTAAAAAAATAGAGAGATACAATCATTATGACTGTACCTCTCTCGTCATTTATAGCATAATTTTCACTTAATTATGTTTTGGCTGTAGCTGAATCAATGAATCCAAAGGTTATCTTCCCACTATGTTCAATCTTATTTCTACCTTATGAAGAAAAGGCCTCCCAGCAGTTTAGCAAACTGATGAAAGACCTTCTCTTATAATCGGCATTTCCATTGTCATGATTGTCGCTCTTTGCATCGAGGACAAGGAAATCCTATTTTAGTTCAAACCATTGATATAATTGGGGGTTTAAACCCTCATTACATCATGCCGCCCATTCCACCCATGCCGCTCATGTCAGGCATGCCAGCGCCAGCTGGTTCTGGCTTGTCAGCAACAACTGCTTCAGTTGTTAAGAACATAGCCGCTACAGAAGCAGCATTTTGAAGTGCAGAACGTGTAACCTTAGTTGGGTCCACGATACCAGCTTCGATCATGTTTACCCACTCACCGCTAGCAGCGTTGAAGCCTGTTCCAACTGCTTCGCGCTTTAAGCGGTCAACGATAACTGAACCTTCAAGACCAGCGTTGTGAGCGATTGTACGAACTGGCTCTTCGATCGCACGTAATACGATGTTTACACCAGTTTGGATATCGCCTTCCGCTTGAATTTCAGCTACTTTGTTGTATACGTTAAGTAGGGCAACACCACCACCAGATACGATACCTTCTTCAACCGCAGCACGAGTTGCGTTTAAAGCGTCTTCGATACGGAGTTTGCGCTCTTTTAATTCAGTTTCAGTTGCAGCACCAACTTTGATTACTGCTACACCGCCAGCTAATTTCGCTAAGCGCTCTTGTAATTTTTCACGGTCAAATTCAGAAGTCGTTTCTTCTAATTGAACACGGATTTGGTTAACTCGAGATTGGATCTCTTCAGTTGCACCAGCACCCTCAACGATTGTTGTGTTTTCTTTCGTTACAACAACCTTAGAAGCGCGGCCTAAAGATGTGATAGTAGTAGTTTTTAATTCACGGCCAAGCTCTTCAGTGATTACTTCACCGCCAGTTAATGCAGCGATATCTTCAAGCATTGCCTTACGACGGTCACCAAAGCCAGGAGCTTTAACAGCAACTGCATTGAATGTTCCGCGAAGTTTGTTCAATACTAAAGTAGAAAGTGCTTCACCTTCGATATCTTCAGCAATTAACAATAATGGTTTGCCTTGTTGTACTACTTGCTCAAGGACAGGAAGGATTTCCTGGATACTTGAGATTTTTTTGTCTGTGATTAAGATATATGGATTTTCTAAAACAGCTTCCATTTTATCTGTGTTTGTTACCATGTAAGCAGAAGTATATCCGCGGTCAAATTGCATACCTTCAACCACATCTAACTCAGTTGTGAAGCCTTTTGATTCTTCAATTGTGATAACGCCGTCGTTACCAACGCGCTCCATCGCTTCAGCAATTAGTTGACCTACTTCTCTATCATCAGAAGAAATAGCAGCAACTTGTGCAATAGATTCTTTGCCTTCAATTGGCTTAGAAATAGCTTTTAAGCCTTCGACTGCTACAGTAACTGCCTTCTCAATCCCTTTACGGATACCCATTGGGTTAGCACCCGCAGTTACGTTTTTCAAACCTTCACGGATCATAGCTTGAGCAAGAACCGTTGCAGTAGTTGTTCCGTCACCAGCTACATCGTTTGTTTTGCTAGCTACTTCAGCAACAAGCTTAGCTCCCATGTTTTCAAATGCATCTTCTAATTCGATTTCTTTCGCGATTGTTACACCATCATTTGTGATAAGTGGTGAACCAAATTTCTTTTCAAGAACCACGTTACGTCCTTTAGGTCCAAGAGTAACTTTTACTGCATCTGCTAACGCATCAACACCACGAAGCATTGAGCGGCGTGCTTCTTCACTAAATTTAATTTCTTTAGCCATGTTCAAAAAACCTCCTCGTATTTTTTAAACTCAATATTGTTTTAAAAAAATCCTTATTGTCCAACTACAGCAAGGATATCGTTTTCGCGTAAAATTAAATATTCGTTTCCTTCAAACTTCACTTCTGTACCAGAGTATTTTGAGAAGATAATACGATCGCCTACAGCAACTTCAAGAGCAACACGTTCGCCACTTTCAAGCACTCGGCCTGAACCTACGGCAACAACTTTTCCTTCTTGAGGCTTTTCCTTAGCTGAGTCTGGTAACACGATACCGCTTGCAGTTTTTTCTTCTGATTCGACAAGCTCAATGACAATACGATCACCTAGTGGTCTTAACAAATCAAACAACCTCCTCAAATAGATATGTAATTCTGACTTATTAGCACTCTCTTAACATGAGTGCTAACACAATTCTTATAATAATAAATGGAAAAAAATTTTGCAAGTATGAAGCAGTAATTTTTTATTATTTTTTGCAACCTTACAAGTATGTGATTTACAAGCAGGAATATACATAGTTTTTAAAGAGAATCTTTAAAATTGAAACAACCCTGCCATTATTAGTAGAATGAAGAATAGGGTAAAATATTTTCATTAGCTGCCTAAAGGAGATTTATTAATTTGAAAAGGGAATATTGGATTATTTTAATTGTCTATATAGCAATGCAGTTATCAAGTGCAGTAGGAATTCCTGGACTAATGTTCCTATTTGGCTATTTAGGGATCAATCAAGGGCTCGTTGTTCCTTATTGGTTAATTTTCAGCTTCACCCTAGCCTTGATTATTATTTTGTTCATTTTAAGAAAAGAAATGAAGAAAGCTCGATTAGATGAAAGAAGAGGCACCTCCTTTGGCTTCTCCGCCGTCTGGGCTGTAGCAGGGGTGTTTTTAGCCTTATTCGCCCAATCTTTAGCTGCGAATATTGAACGGCTTATCGGGGTAGAAATGGGTTCAGAAAACACACAGCAAATCCTTACCATTATTGAGTCCTTTCCGCTTGCTATCCTAGTTAGTTCAGTAATTGGCCCAATATTAGAGGAAATTGTTTTTCGAAAAATCATTTTCGGTTCTCTTCATAAACGACTTAACTTTTTCTTTTCAGCGTTAATCAGCTCTGTTATTTTTGCCTTAGCTCATATGGAGCCTGAGCATATCCTGCTTTATTCAGCAATGGGCTTCACTTTTGCATTTCTCTATGTAAAAACAAAACATATCCTTGTACCGATTTTTGCCCATGTTGCGATGAATACATTAGTTGTCGTTATTCAGTCAGTTTATAAAGATGAAATTAATGAAATCATTCGTGAGGCAGAAGCTATTCAAAACTTTATCGGAGGCTTTCTATGAGACGTTCACCCTTGTTTTCCGGGATTATTTATATCGTGCTCGGCTGTTTATTTACTTATTTTGCAATTGAAGATGTCACCCTAAACGGATGGGGGTTCTTCAGTTATCTGCTCGTTATTCTTGCGACTTTCGATTTCGGATCTGGTTTAAGAATGATTTTCTTTTACAATCGGTATAAAGACAAAATAAAAAAATAATCATTTAAAAAGCCTTTTCACTTTTTCATGTGAAAAGGCTTTTCCTTTATTCTTCTATTTCCTCTGTTGGGTAGTGTTTCAGGAAGTAGATAAGTGATTGTAATTCGACGGCCAAATCGATATGATGGACCCTTATGGACGAAGGAACATTTAATCGTGCAGGGGTAAAATTTAATATCGCTTTAATATTGGATTTTACAAGTCGATCTGTAATCACCTGAGCGACTGGAGCAGGTACCGTCAGGATTGCAACATGAATATCGTCATTGCTTAATACCTTCTCAAGCTCATCCATATGGTACACGGGGACATCCCGGATTGTCGTTCCCATTTTGTCCGGATCCACATCAAACGCACATTCAATCTTTGTATTATTATTTTTTAAAAAGTTATAATTTAGAAAGGCAGTTCCAAGATTACCTACCCCAATTAACGCTACTTTTGTTAATTCATCTTGATCCAGTGTTTTTCGAAAGAAGGTCAATAGGTAGTTGACATTATAGCCATATCCCTTTTTCCCTAAGGCACCAAAATAAGAAAAATCCCGGCGAATCGTTGCTGAATCCACCTTCACTGCCTCACTTAATTCTGCAGAAGAAACCCTCTGTTTACCTGAAGAGTGAAGATTCTTTAAAAATCGATAATATAAGGGCAGCCGTTTCGCTGTCGCTTGTGGTATTTTCATTGTTTCGTTACTCATATTCTCCCACCCCTCATAAAAAGTTGTTCATTTATCTAACTTGTTCCGTTCGGTGGAAATCCCCATTTTTCCCACCAGTTTTTTCAACCAAATAGGTTTTCCCAATAACCATACCTTTATCTACTGCTTTACACATATCATAAACAGTAAGTGCGCATGTGGAAGCGGCTGTTAACGCTTCCATTTCAACACCTGTATTTCCTTTTGTTTTGACAGCAGCTGAAATATTCAATGTATAAGCGGCATCGTGTTCCTTTTCCCATGAGAATGATATATTAACTCCCGTCAAAGGTATAGGATGGCACATCGGGATTAGATCCCACGTTTTCTTTGCCCCCATTACCGCAGCAACTTGTGCTACTGCAAGAACATCGCCTTTTTTCATTTCATTATTTGTTATTTTATCATATATTTCTTTACTAACCGTAATGCTGGAATGAGCAAGTGCCGTACGAGCCGTTTCTGGCTTATCGCTAACGTCCACCATTTTCGCTCTTCCTTCTTCGTTAAAATGAGTAAATTCAGACATAAACAGTATCCTCCCACAAAATCATACTATATTTTTAACATTTTGTCTGTGAAACTTTGAGCGAATGATGACGAATTTACATTTTTTTCTTTAAGTATTCTTTCTTATTTTCTCCATGACATCCCACTTTATTGCCGACATTGGTGGAATAAGGTACACTTGTTTTAGTAATAGAGGTGAAAAAAATGATATTATTACAAGTTAATCAACTAGCAAAATACTATGGTGCAGACCTTATTTTATCGAATATAAAATTAGAATTACAAACTCGGGACCGTGTTGCACTTGTCGGGCGTAACGGTGCAGGGAAATCGACATTATTAAAAATTATTGCTGGGCATTTGTCACATGATGGCGGCGAAATTATTAAGCCAAAAGGGATAAGCATTGGCTATTTGGCCCAGAATACTGGACTAGAATCAAATTTATCAATTTGGGATGAAATGCTGACCGTATTCGAATCACTAAGAGCTATGGAAGCGTCACTTCGACAACTCGAGGTTCAAATGTCGGATCCTGCTGCAATAGCGGACACGAGAAAATACGAGAGAATCCTAAATGAATACGATCAACTACAAGTGAAATTTAAAGAACAAGGCGGTTATCAGTATGAAGCAGATATTCGTTCTATCCTGCACGGATTAAATTTTCACGATAATACTGTAATGATCTCTTCTTTAAGCGGCGGGCAGAAAACGCGCCTTGCCTTAGGGAAACTCCTTTTAACCAAGCCAGATATTTTAATCCTGGACGAGCCTACCAACCATCTTGATATTGATACTCTTTCCTGGCTCGAACAGTATTTACAAGGCTATGACGGGGCGATATTGATCGTTTCCCACGACCGCTATTTTCTTGATAAAGTTGTGACACAGGTTTATGAAGTCTCACGGAAGCAAATTCAAAAATTTATCGGTAACTACAGCGCCTATCTTGATCAAAAAGCGGCGAATTATGAACGCGATTTGAAGCTATATGAGAAGCAGCAGCAGGAGGTCGCTAATCTTCAAGACTTTATCCAGCGTAACCTTGCCCGCGCGTCTACGACGAAACGAGCTCAAAGCCGGCGTAAAAAACTCGAGAAAATGGATTTGATGGACCGTCCTTTAGGGGATGAGAAGTCTGCTACCTTCTCCTTTGAAATTGAGAAACAAACCGGAAATGATGTTCTTAGTGTGGACTCCTTAGCTGTTGGTTATGATGGACTAAAAGTATCTGAGAATATTTCATTGCGGGCCTATCGTGGTGAGAGTATTGCCTTAGTTGGTCCAAACGGTATCGGGAAGTCTACGCTTTTAAAAACCATCATCAAAAAACTGCCTGCACTTGCTGGTACCATTCAATATGGTGCAAATCTAGCAATAGGATACTATGACCAGGAACAGGCAGAATTGACCTCTAATAAGCGAGTTCTGAATGAACTTTGGGATGAATGGCCGTTAAAAAATGAAAAAGAAATACGGACAGTCTTAGGTAACTTCCTGTTTTCAGGTGACGATGTATCAAAAATAGTGTCAACATTAAGCGGCGGTGAAAAAGCAAGATTGGCACTAGCCAAATTAATGCTTGAGAAGGCAAACGTTTTAATATTGGACGAGCCTACGAACCATCTGGACCTAGACAGTAAAGAGGTACTTGAAAATGCACTAGTCGACTACCCTGGTACCATTATTTTCGTATCACACGATCGATATTTTATCAATAGAATAGCCACAAAGGTCCTGGAGCTTAGTAAGGATGGCAGCACAGAGTATCTAGGTGACTATGACTATTATTTGGAGAAAAAGCTGGAGGAGGAGGAGCTCAAGGCTTTAGAGAGCGCAAGCGTCGTAAAAAAACAGACCGCTTCCGAAGTTCCAGATAAAAATTCGTATCATCAAGATAAAGAAAGTAAAAAGCTGGAGCGTCAGCGTAAGAGAAAATTAGAAGAAATAGAATTACGTATAGAAGAGTTGGAGGCACTTATTCAGGATAACGATGATGAGTTATGCGAGCCTGAAATATTTCAGGACCACGAGAAAGTGCTAGAAATCAATTTAAAAAATGAAAAGGCGAAGTCAGAGCTTGAACAGTTAATGGACGAATGGGCTGAACTGGCTGAATAGCCAAATAAGGGCTTGGATAAAGATATCCAGCCCTTATTTTATTGGAATCGTTAAAATGTCTGTTTTTGCTCCATCTTTTGCTGAATATACAAATAGCTCAATTGAAACTTTTTCTTTTATCAAATACTCCTTATCAATAGTAATGTCAAAGTTCCCCCATGCAGGTGCACCCTCTGTTTGATAATTATTTTCAAGCAATATCTCCGTGCCAGAGACAACAGCATATTGGAAAACACCTTCAAACACTCTTGCCTTACCCCTTAGGACTATACTGCCATCCTCCAAGGTTGAAACACTTACCTCTTTAAATACATCATTTCCAAACTGCTTATTCTCTTCCTCGTCTTGTGTATCCTCTTCATCTGTAACATCTGAGTCTTTCTCCTCATCCTCTGTTACATCAGGTTCTTTTTCACCTTGATCTGTTTTACCCGAATCAGTTCTATTTGGTTCCTTACCATTTTGTGTTTTAGAATCTTGGCTGCAGGCAGTTAAACTAAGAAATAAAACCATTAATAATAGCATTAATTTTGCCTTCATTTTATGCTCCTTTTAAATACATTATTGTTTATTAATTATATTCACCTATTTTAACGTTTTGCATAGCAAAAAATTATCTTACATTTTCACTAACTAATCGACAAATTCCGCGAAAAACCCCCAATTTTCTCCTCATGATACCTTTTCCACAACTTTATTAACAATAAAAAACTTAGTATTTAGGGTTTATTCACACTTTTCCACATTATCCACAGAAAAAGCTCCACTTATCCACATTGTCCACAAAATATCGGTGGTTTATCCACATAATTCAGTTAATGCACAAATTTCTTGTAAAAGGTTATCCACAAAAATGTAGGTTCTTAACCCCAAAAATTGTGGATTAACCGACAGGCACCTTTATTTCGACTGATTTTTCATCGACATTGCTTTTGTTCACAATCCCGCCTTGATTGTTGCCCAATTTTCCTCGTCTCTATTTTATCGACACAATCCGATCTTAATAGTAACCAATTCTCCAATAAAAAAAGCCCTTCTTATCCAGAAGGACTCTAAACTAATTGTATAATTCAATGTCTAAACCTGGGTTTGCATTTAGTGAGAGGTCAGCGCGAACCCCTTTATCAAACATAATGCTTCCTGCGGCAGCAATCATGGCTGCATTATCTGTACACAAATTTAATGGTGGTATGACCAAATCAATATCGGCTTTTGTTGAAAAAGTTTTTTCAAGCTCTCTCCTAAGACCTTTATTAGCTGCAACACCACCAGCTAATAGCACTTGTTTAACCTTATATTCTTCGGTTGCTTTGACTGTCTTTTTCACCAATACTTCAATAACACTTTCCTGAAAACTTGCGGCAAGGTCCTCTGGTGCGATTGTTTCACCACGCTGCTCAGCATTGTGGACAGTGTTAATAACCGCTGATTTTAATCCGCTAAAGCTGAAATCATATGAACCTTCCTCCAGCCAAGCCCTTGGCAAATTGAGCGTATCGCTGCCCTCTTGAGCCAGCCGGTCAATATGTGGTCCACCCGGATAAGGAAGTTTTAAAGTCCTTGCAACTTTATCATAAGCCTCTCCTGCAGCGTCATCTCTCGTTTCACCAATAACTTCAAAATGCCCCTGCTCCTTCATATAGACTAGCTCCGTGTGACCTCCAGATACCACTAAGGATAGAAGAGGGAAGGTAAGTTCTTTAACTAATCTATTTGCATAAATATGTCCTGCTATATGATGCACAGGAACAAGTGGAATGTTATGGGCAAATGCTAGGGCCTTAGCTGCATTAACACCAATTAATAACGCTCCGACTAAACCTGGTCCTTCTGTTACGGCAATGGCATCCAACTCAGAGAGTGTTATGTCTGCCTCTTTTAAAGCCTCTTCAATGACAATCGTCATTTGTTCAACATGATGACGGGAGGCAATTTCAGGTACGACTCCGCCAAAACGCTTATGACTTTCAATTTGGGAGGCAACCACATTTGCAGCGATCTCTCTGCCATTCTTAATAATGGCTACAGCTGTTTCATCACAGCTCGTTTCAATTCCCATAATCCACTGATCTTTTATCATATATTCACCCACATCACTAATGCATCCTCTTGATTATCTGTATAATAATTTTTCCGGATGCCGCCATTTTGGAATCCTAACTTACGGTAAAGAGATTGTGCAACATTGTTTGTTACCCGTACTTCAAGCGTCATGCTTCTTGTTCCCATATCCTTCGCCACAGTCATCATTTTGCGAAGCAATGCTTCACCAAGCTTTTTGCCTCTATAAGAAGGCAGAATTGCAACATTCGTTATATGTGCTTCATCAATTACTACCCATGCACCAACATAACCAATAATCTTTTGGTCTTCTTCCAAAACGATATAAACTGCAAATTTGTTATTATAAATTTCATTATAAAAAGCTTCTCTGCTCCATGGAGTAGCGAAAGAGGCATGTTCTACCTCTAAAATTTGATCGATATCCTCTTCCTTCATATATCGAAAAACAAAAGAATCTACCATATTACTTTAATCCTATCCTTTTAAAATTTTCCCATTTGCCTCTAACCACTTCGCCTCTGCCTCTGCTAAACGGATATAGTTAGGAACAAAGGAATGAATGTCTTCCCCTTGTTTATCTTTACCTAATAAAGCCAGCTCCGAAGGACGTGGATTATGCTCCGTAATCGCCGCAAACACTGCCTGGGTGCTTAGTGTTTCTTCTATCGCAGCTTGATGAAGCGGCAGGTCGTTCCCAACAAACAGAATCGGTTTGTTTACTTCCTTTAATGTAGCTGCCCAATCAACGGACAAAACTAAGCGGTCTTCTTTAACCGTCGTAAGCTTCCCACTTTGGTATTCATAGAGCCCTGTATAGACTTGTCCTCTTCTCGCATCAATAAGGGGTGATATATACCCATCAAAGTATCTTCCTGCCCCAGCTGCCATAATTTCAATACTAGACACGCCAACCAATGGAATCTTTAAAGACCAAGCCAATGTTTTGGCAATGGTAACGCCAATACGAACGCCAGTATACGACCCTGGACCTTTCGCCACCACTATTTTTGATAGCTGTGCTGGTACTCTTTCACAATCCTTCATAAGTGTCTGAATCGCTGGCATAATTCGAACCGAGTGATTCTTCTTTAAGTTAGTAATATATTCACCAAGAACTTGATTTTCTTCTATAAGCGCAACTCCTAATGGATAATTAGAAGTATCAATCGCTAGTATGGTCATTTAGAAAAATCTCCTTACATAATTGCTCATATCTTTTTCCTTTTGGAACAAACACTATTTTTCTTTTTTCAGGGCCCTCGTGATATAAATTAACTGTTAATAACTCTTTTGGCAGCTGTTCCTCAATTAAATGAGCCCATTCTACAACCGTAACCCCATCACCCTCAAAATATTCATCAAAGCCTAAATCCTCGTAGGAATCGGCAACCCGGTATACATCCATATGATACAAAGGCAATCTGCCCCTATACTCTTTTATTATGGTAAAGGTAGGACTGTTAACGGTTTTCTTTATATCTAGTCCCTTTGCTAACCCCTTTGTAAAGGTGGTTTTCCCTGCACCAAGATCTCCTTCAAGACAAATGACATCGCCTGAATGGAGCAACCTTGCAAGTTTAGAAGCCAGCTGGAATGTTTCACTGGGGTCTTTTGTATATTTTTCATACTGATTCATATAATCACCTTTTATTCTAACATAGCTTATCTCTATCTACATTCTACCTTAATTTTGTAAAAAAAAACCTTAGGATAGCTCCTAAGGATGTCCATTTACTATGTATTTTACCTAACTTTCGCTATTTAAGCAAAAAGGCATAAAAAAAACGAAACAACGTTTCGCATTTTAAAAGATATAGTGGCGGTCTGGACGGGACTCGAACCCGCGACCTCCTGCGTGACAGGCAGGCATTCTAACCAACTGAACTACCAGACCAAAGTTTTTTCAAGTGTTTTCTTGAAAAAACTAATTGCGGGGACAGGATTTGAACCTGCGACCTTCGGGTTATGAGCCCGACGAGCTACCAGACTGCTCCACCCCGCGACAATAATATTAGTGACCTATATATTATATGCTTTAACAAATAATATATGTACACATTTTTAAAAGTAATACA
>NZ_BCVA01000012.1 GCF_001591505.1 Neobacillus niacini NBRC 15566 | reverse complement strand
AATTTTTGAATTAGTTCCTGTTGAAAGTATAAGAAAAGATTGCATATGTAAAAAATGTTTAATTAAATTTCAGGGAGAACAAAAATGAATCGAATTATACGAAGATGAACTTATAATGTTAAAAAAGCCACAATTTACTTATAGAAAACGTGGTTCTTATTTGCGTTTTTAAGATTTTCTATTGCCTTTTGTCCCCCAAAAGAGAACCCGTTATCTTTTTAACGACCCTTTTTTTCACTTCGCCCCCGTTAACCAAGCACCTTAACTTCTATTGCATCTAATTCAACATACAGTTCATCAACCTTTTAAAATACTGTTAAATAAATTTTTGTTAATTAACAAAGTCTTGAGTTACTTCATACATTATTTAAAAAATGGAGTTGATCTTCGTGGCAAGATGGATTGAAGTGTCAACATCAAAACACCGATTAAGATTGTATGACGGAAACAGACTGATAAAATCCTATCCGATAGCTACTGGCAAAATATTAACTGCTACCCCGTTTGGCACTTACACTATAATAAATAAGCAGCCAAATCCCCCCGGACATGTTTTTGGGGTTTTATGGATGGGATTATCAAGACCTCATTATGGAATACATGGTACAAACAATCCATCATTAATAGGTAAAAGCGTTTCTCACGGTTGTATTAGAATGTTTAATCATGATGTTTTAGAATTATCATCTAATGTTCCAATTGGCACCAAGGTCCTGATTCATAAATAACTCTTTGATCTCGCTTCTATACACATAATTTGTGCCTTATGCAACAACGTCCCAGTTCTTATTGCACTAACTGCATCGTTACTTAAATAAAACGACTCCCAAGTAAGTGAACTCATAATTAGAAAAACAAACGCAAATGTAGTTATTGCTTTTGGTATTTTACGATAAAAGTATATTAATGTTAAACCTATGAGTAAGTGAATGAAGCAAAAAGAACAAGACTCATTTACCTCACCTCTTGCCTAAATTGTACCCGATTAATGAAAAAAACAGCTAAATAACGTATTAAACAGTGGGAAGCTTCGTTTTCCCACTGTTTTGTATTTTAGAGTGTTTTATACCTAAGTATGTTGCAATACTTCCCTGTCTACAAAATCTGTTTAATTAAGTGCACCGTACCGCTCTGATCCTCGCAGAGTTTTTAGATTAAAGTCTTATTCCTTTCCAAGCCCTTTTTTGAATAATTTACTTTATCAAACTATGTTTAATTCGTACTACTTGCTTTAACTCCCTGATTAACAGGAAGGGGATGATTCTTTTCCTTCGCTTCGGATGCCCATTTATCAAGTGACAAATAAATAACACCTGCAACGATACAACCTAATCCTAGAACCGTAAATAGAACCTGCCCAAGATTTTCATCAAGCAAAAAACCTGCAAGTATGGGACCTACTGCACTACCAACAATCCACTGAAGACTTGCTGCCCCCATATAAGTACCGCGTAAATGTTCAGGTGCGATATTCGCGACAAAGGTCATTTGTACCGGGGATAAGAGCATTTCCCCTAGTGTGTATATTCCATAGATAATGAGAAGAACTAAAAGAATACTCCAATAGGAAAACTGCAGCTTTGTAAAAAAGATTGGCAGCCATCCGACTGCAAGCAATCCAAAACCAAATAAGACCGATCCATATAGCATAACCTTTCCAAGTTTACGCTTACTTGCCCATCTCGAAATCGCGAATTGGAAGAAAACGACCAGAGCTCCGTTAAAAGCCATTAAATAAGGATATGGATTTTGAACATCGGAAAGTCCTGGCAATTGTTGATCAAAATGTAGTGGAAGCATACCTTCTGTTTGTGAGAATCCCATCGAAATTACAATTCCCGTCATAATATAGAAAAATAAAATTTTATCTTTGAAGAGCACTGTAAAAATCGAAGGCAGTTTCTCATCTGCCGCAAGGTCTTTCGTATCCTTTTCTCGTTTATTTTTCGGTAGAGTTTCTGAAAGCAAGAGTGCTAAAAACAGAGAATAAACAAAAACGGATGAAGCGGCAATAATAAAAATTATGGATTTTGATAAAAACACAACGGATGCTCCAAGCAATGGACCAATTGCTGCTCCAATATTGTGTCCCATTCGCAGCAAACCATATGCTTCCGTTCTTCCTTCTTCATCCGTCACATCTGCGACCATGGCCGACGCCGCAGGATGAAAAAGAGAATTAAACAAACCGAAAAAACTCGATAACAATAAGAAAGGATAGAAGCCATCGTAAAAAATAAAACCAAGCATTACCAGTCCGTTTCCGACCATTGAAACAATCATTATGGGCTTTCTGCCATATTGATCTGCAAGCTTTCCACCTAATAAGGAACCAAGCACTCCGGCAATTGGCCCTGTCGCCATCACAATACCAACTTGCCAAAAATGATCCACCTTATCACTCATATATAAAGCGAAAAAGGGCATTAACATCATCATCGCAATTCCATTAATCGATTCACCGATAAAACGAATCCAAATATTACGATCCATCTTTCGGTAAGCCTGTAAAGTCATTTTCAATTCTTTATCCTCATTTCTCTCTGACACCAATCTATGTCAGTCTTATTTTTATCAAGCGTTAGGAAAACACTTTTTCCAGCACAAAAAGCCGTGAGCAAGTTAAACCTGCCCACGGCTTCATTACATTAAAAAATGGGAAAGGAAAACTTATGGTTGATTCAACACTTTATGATTAAAACATAGTGGACTGCTAGCGGTTGACATAAATACATTTGTAATGGAATGAACTTCTACAATATGTAACCCATTAAGCATTTCCTTCCACCCCTTATTCCTGAAATTTTTTAATTATCTTAATTATCCATTTGAATTATAATTTACAATTAACTAAAATGTAAAGAAATTCCTTTTGGAAAATAAAAACCTATATTTATCCATTCATATTGCCATAACTTAATCAATGATTAAATGATCAATTCCGACAACGTCTTTACGATCACGAAACGTCCCGGCCGCTACACCAACCACTTTACGGAAGACTTTATTAAAATAGTTGGCGTTTGCATAGCCCACTTGGGCAGCAACGTCCGTAACAGAGAAGGTTGTTGAACGAAGAAGCTCCGCCGCTTTTTGGATTCGGATTTTGGTAAGGTATTGCACAGGCGTCATATTTAGTTGACTTTGAAACTGTTTAATAAAGTAATACCTTGAGAAACCAGATACGGAAGCTATTTCGTCAAGTGTAATCGGTTCTTGAAAATGTGTATGGATAAAGGATAAAGCTTTTGTAATCTGGAGAGAAATATCTTTCATTGAATTATCCATATTCTTTACGAAACGGTAACACTCCATAATAAACTCATAAGCTTTTGCAGAGGCATAATAGGCATCTGTAACCTTTTGATCATATGTGTCTTGGTAGATTTTCAGTAAAAGTTGGATCAACTTTGAGTCCGGAGGAATTTTCAAAACAGGACCACTCTGTTCTTTCATAAATCGCCAGCAATCGGCTGCTTCTCTTCCCACTAGTGTAATAAATATAAACTCCCATCCCTCGCTCCCCTTTGGAAAGTAATATCGATGATCGCTAGGAATCTCGACAATGAATGCTTCCCCTGTCTTGAGGGTATAACTTTTATCCTCTATGTCCAGTATTCCTGATCCTGACAGAGTGTATTGGAACACATAAGTGGCGGTATCTTTCCGCTTTAACCCGTGCCAATCATATACGGTGCCGGGCATTTTCTCTTCTCGGCCAACCGCGAAAATGTTTGCCACATCGTTAGGAAGCGCATCTTGAAAACGAAAACCGTAAGTTTGATAATCCTTCATTGGTTTCTCTCTATATAGCAAGGACAATATTTTACCCTCCAATCGCACTAACTTACCATTGAGGTTATTATGGAAACGTTTTACTATTATTATAACAGTAAAAAATACAAAGTTGCATACAGGGCATTAATTTAATATTAAAGCAATTTTTTATCCTACAGTCCCTGTTTCACTTTCCAGGAGGTAAATTAATGTCAAAAATTACGTTTATTGGAGCAGGAAGTACGGTTTTTGCAAAAAATGTTCTTGGTGACTGCATGTATGTTCCCTCATTAACTGGGTTCGAGTTCGCATTATTTGATATAGACAAGGAACGCCTAGAAGACTCGGAAAATATGTTAAATAATTTAAAACAAAGCATACAGGCAAACATAGTAGTGAAAGCCTATTCGGACCGCAAAGAAGCATTACGAGGAGCAAAATACATTATTAACGCCATTCAAGTTGGCGGCTACAAACCAAGCACCGTTATAGATTTTGAAATCCCCAAAAAATATGGTCTTCGCCAAACTATTGCTGATACAATCGGGATTGGCGGAATCTTCCGTTCGCTTCGCACCATTCCGGTTATGTGGGATTTCGCCAAGGATATCGAAGAGGTTTGTCCGGACGCGCTGCTTTTAAACTACACAAATCCGATGGCAACCTTAACAGGCGCCATGCTGCGCTATACAAATGTGAAAACCGTTGGACTATGCCATAGTGTACAAGTTTGCAGCGAGCACCTATTTAAAGAATTAGGAATGAATCATGAAGGAGTGGAAGAAAAAATCGCCGGTATCAACCATATGGCCTGGCTCCTTGAAATCAAACGCGACGGCAAAGATTTATATTCAGAAATTAAACGCCGTGCGAAAGAAAAACAACTTACAAAACATCATGACATGGTCCGCTTCGAATTAATGGACAAATTTGGATACTACGTAACGGAATCATCTGAGCACAATGCAGAATATCATCCCTATTTTATAAAACGCAATTATCCGGAATTAATCGAGAAATTCAATATCCCTCTTGATGAATATCCGCGTCGTTGTATAGAGCAAATTGAACGCTGGGACAAAATGCGCGACGAGATGGTCAACAATGCCCAGCTTACTCATACTCGTTCTCACGAATATGGTTCCCGTATTATTGAGGCGATTGAGACAAACGTTCCATTTAAATTTGGCGGCAACATTTTAAATACGGGCCGCTTAATTAGCAATCTACCGGAAAAAGCAGTTGTTGAAGTTTCATGCGTTGCTGACCGCAGCGGAATCACTCCTTGTTATGTAGGAGATCTTCCGGAACAGCTAGCAGCCCTTAACCGTACAAATATTAATACACAACTTTTAACCATTGAAGCAGCGGTAACGAAAAAGAGAGAACATATCTATCAGGCAGCAATGCTCGATCCTCATACGGCAGCTGAATTATCAATGGATGACATCATTTCGATGTGTGATGATTTAATTGAAGCACACGGTGATTGGATTCCAAAATTTGAATAATCCAAAACAAATTTCGTTCGTAAAACAAGTAGATTATTAACCTCTTAAAATAAAATTGAACTGTACCTCAAATTTAAAAGAGTGATTAACTATTAAGTTGTCACTGACGTTACTCATAAGTTTCGCAAAAAAAGGGACAATACCTTTAAAAATAGGTACTGTCCCTTTTAATCATGAATAATAACAGAAGATAGTATTATGAAAGCAGATACAAGATTTGAAGGTTTGATAGTATCCATTATGATATAAATGTGGAAAGATCCTCTAAATCTTTTTCGTTTCGAAGTCATTAAAGCAAGCCATTAATTGAAGATGTCTCTCAACCAACAAATTGCTTTAATAACTGATTAAACTTGTCACGTTCTTCCCAGAAACAACCATGGCCGCTGTAATGAAATGGAACAAGTTGTGAATTTCTTATATTTTTATTAAGCTCATGAGCTTGTGCAAATGGAATAACTTTGTCGTGAACACCGTGAACAATTAAGGTAGGAACATGTATTTTTTGCAAATCTGCATAAAGCTTCTCATCTCTTAGTGTAATGATAATCGCAGCCGTTGACCAACCTGCTGCTTGTAACCCCAATTGAAAAAACCAATCAGCGAATGAGTTCGTTATATATTGAAAGAAAAAGGAGTCTGTTACTTCTTGCATCAACTTAGGACGGTCATTTAACGTTTGAGTTAGGAATTTAGTTGCCGTTTCATTCGTAAAGCCTATAGGTGCTGCGGCGTCAACAAGGACTAGGTTGGATACTCCGAAACCATTATGCCGGGACATATATCGAATCGCTATTGCTCCACCTGTGGAGTGACCTACAAGAGTAAAATTGTCTAGTTGAAGTACACCAACTAATGCACGAATATCGTCTGCCAATTGATCGAAATTGTAACCACTCATTGGCTTATCCGACTTTCCGAAACCTCTCCAATCAATTCCGATACATCGGTATCCCATTATGGGGAGCACATCAAATTGATACTCAAACTGTTTATAGCTTAACGGCCAACCATGTAAAAACACGATCGTCTTATTTCCCTCTGGATGAATATCTTCTACATATAATCTTACGCCTGGTTCTACCGTAACATAGTATCCCACACCGATTCCCCCTACCATAGCTCTACCTACAAAATATTCATTAAGGATCATTAGGTGAATACCTATGGTTACAGTCATCGATTACTTATCACTCCTTAATGAAAGGAGCGAACCTTTTGGTCTATTTTTTTTACAATATCGTTTATATTTACATCGTCGGTATCTATGAACTGTTCAAAATAAATATCTTTAAATCCATCCATACACTTCCTCGTTTGCTTAAAGCACCAGTTACCTTCCATCTCTCCCCTTTTCCTAAGCCTTTCATGAATAGTTTCTTCATTGGCAGTTAAACAAAAATGATAAGTTTTTTCATCTATTTCTTTGAATCCAGTAAATATGTATTCGAAATAACCTTTATTGAAAATGGTCATTGGAACAATTAAATTCTTGTTATATGTTTTTTTCAAAAGACTGGCAACATTGACCACTAATACCTTCCATAGCTCAAAGTCTTGAAAATTATCTGTTCTTTCGAAAGGATGTGCAATATCCTCCGAAATGATATTGCGTAACATATAGCCAACTTCTTCAGGGTCAAAAATCATACTATTGTTTATGATTTTTTGTAATTCTTTAGCAACAGAAGTTTTTCCAACCCCATAGGCTCCATTAATCATTATTATCAAATATCTCCACCACCTTAAAATTTTTTTGAATTTTGTATTGATTAGGATATTCCTTCTCATAGCTACAAGAAAAAAAGACCGCAGCAGCGATCATCATTCATTGTTTTTCTATTTAGGTGCTATTTTTTAATCGTTACAAATTAACTTTAAGTGTTTTTCGATTATCTTGGTCTATTTTATTTTTTATTGTACAGTCTATAATGACACTTTACAACTCTCATTTAATTGCTTGATTTTCAATTTTACAAACCCATTTATAATAAAGTAAAACTGCGATTAACAAAACTGGATTAACGAGTAATGAATACCATGTGCGCCACCAATTATGCCGAAAATAACCCCAAGGTTCAGGTAATAATGTAATGAGTTCATACAATGTTATAGCTATAACCCAGCACAGTAAATAAAGTAATTGTTTGTATAACAACTGCTTAAATGGATACCAATTTAGAAATATGATATTAACAGGTGGAATTAATACAGTGAAAGCAGGAAGCACCCACCAATTTATTTCTTTAGTAAAGTACCAATAACCATGGTATTTAAAGTCTATATAGGTCTCCGTAACCGCCTGGAAAGCGATTGTAAACGTCCAAATATGCAGCAATTGATTTTTGTTTAGTCGTTTATTGGTTGTAAAAGCCACCAAATTAAACAGAATAATGGCAGTAATAAATCCGATCATCGAAAAGAAAACATCCTTTTTACAATAGCTTTCCAACCACACCACTAATTATTCAGATATATTTTTAACTAACCGACAAACCCAATTCTTTCTGAATTGCCCCCAATTGCTAAGATCAATGGCATATTTAATTTAAGTAAAGCACCAAACTTTTTATTCTTCATCATTACTTTATACTACTGGATATAAATATTGAGGCATCCTGATTCATAAAGATTCGATTCCCATGGTAGAATGTCTTTATTTCAGTTGATTTAAATCCAACTTCGGATAATATTTTTTTCAGTTCTTCATGCGAAAAACCGTTATGAACCTGCGGATGATTTATTTTATCGTTTTTATCAAAATCAATAACAAGGAGTTTGCCGCCATTATTTAAAATGTAGAACAACTCTTGTAAAATCTTTTTAGTATCTGGAATATGTAGAAGGACTAGTGACATTAAAACTATTTCTGCCTTAAGTTCTGGAGTTTCTAGAGTAAAATCTGAGTAAAGTACATTTGAGTTGGTAATTCCTTTGTGAGTAATTTTAGCTTTCGCAACCTCCAACATTTGCTGTGATGAATCTACCAACAAAATAGAATCCACTAATTCTGATAATTCTAAGCTAATTAAGCCAGTACCACTCCCATAGTCGATTAAGGATTTTGATTTACTATTTCGTAATTCTGGTTTTACCTTCTCAATTATAACCTTAGCTAATTCAATTCTTTCTTCTGTATCATACCTGTTTGCCATCTGTTCAAAAACGTTATTTTCCATATTCTACTCCCTAATGTAAATATCAAAACTACATAGTAGAAATTCTTGTTTCATTTAACTTCACTGGGTTAAATTACGTTGTTTTATGAAATTCTTGATTCCCGTAATAATACCGATGATGAAATAGAGTATTCCATTGCCTACGATAATTATGCCTATAAAAGCAGCTCCAAAGGCTGCTCCCACACCGTCACCACCCATACTGTGGTCAACCTTAACTAAAGCAGAGCCGGATATAAAAGCAATGATCGGTCCTAGTATTCCAATGATTAAACCAGATCCCCATAAAGGCATTTTTCTTTTCTTATATAAATGAATAGCAAAGAAATTTAAAAGTAATAGACTCGCTATTAATATGCTCCAGATTGCTCCATCGCCACTCATGTAATTATCTCCTTTAGATAGTTTTTTATTTTTCAGTGAAGCTACCTATGGAATGATTAGTATAGGGATATTAAGTATGGATTGGTAAATAAATTTCGACTTCTTCCTCGCCATTATCCAGTGGATGATAGGTTTCAATAATATAAGATTCTAGATTCCTTTTATGCCCTTGGTCTTCTGACCATTTCAATAAATAATTATGTAGGTTTCCAAGATCTTTCATGCTCCCCCTAGTCGTTACATAATGTTGTTCTGTTTCTGTATAAACCATCCCTATTGGCACATCTGTTAGAGATTCTTGAACTATCACCCCTACTACATAACTACCTTCCAGATGGTTTTCATCCTTTTTGGGCTCAAAAAGGGCTATTTCAGTAATAGAACGAATTTCCAATTCGTCTAACTGATTAAGGAATTTTTGGGCGAGTTTTGGAACATCCGTACCAAAATCAATAAAAGGACCACTTCCTTTTAAACCTACCATTCTAAAATTCCTTTTCACCTTTTTAAATTCCATCTCATATCCCCCAATCTTTACTAGGTACTTACTTTCATTCTCCCCCGCCCCTTATATTTCCTTCTATTGGCACGGTGTTTTTATCAACTAAACTCCCTTCAGCACAATAAGAAAAAGCTGTCACAACGACAGTCCTCTTCCCTAACTCTCGCACTCATTAGTGAAACGCAACGAGTTATATACATATTTTCATTTTACTTTTTGGCTATGTTAAATAAGGCTGTTTGATTTACCCTCTAGTATACAGCGAAGTAAGATAAGCGGAGAATTTCCGGATAAATGCAGAATGGAGCCTTTTTCAGGGTTAATAAGGGGAGGTTTTCCGGTTAAGCAAAGCAATCTTATCCGTTTTACGTATTTCGGGTCAATAGGCGGAATCTCTCCATCTATATAGGTTTCTTTTATGAGTTATTACTAGTTAAGCGAGATTTTTCCGTCTAACTAGATTCTTAAAATTAATAACATCAACATTAAACTTTAACACAGCCTACTTTTTAAAAAAGAAACCTGTCCCATTTTCTTGTGCAACAAACCCTTGTTGAGCTGAACTATTTTCCACAATATTTTGCTCTTTTACCGAAATCATTGTGGTAACATTTTTTCCATTAGTTACATTACCTTCTGCACGATTTTGCTCTTCTACGGATATTACTCTGTATTGGTCCCCTTTAGTAGCGAAACTTTTTTCAACTTTTACTATTGATTGTCCTGATTGTGAAAATACCTTTGTACTTTGCAAGTCCTGCGCAAAACCGATTGACAATGCTAAAGCACCAGCAGACCCTATGGTTATAAGGAATTTCCATTTCATATAAAAAATCCTCCTAATAGTTTTTAGTTCTTCTAATAGCATATTTTACCATATCTGAAATTATGTGGCTTTATAAATTTGTTACTCCTAATTAAGGTACCAGTGACTAAGGTAAAGGAGTAACTGCTCAATTATTAGAAGACTCGCAACAAAAAAGTAATTTATTTGATAGTTTTTTCCCAAATAAAAATACTTTTTTTGGTGACATTAGCACCTATTTTATAAGCGAGAATTGTACAACGGAAAATGATAGAATTCAGTTGCGATTTTCACATGAAGCTTGTCCATTTGCATCCACTACCTTAGTTGAAAACACAGCAAACATTTTCTGCAACTCCGCTTTTAACACCGCTTTAATTAGCGCTTCAGTGAATGTCGATGCTTCCAACAATCAGTTGGACGGCGAATATAACGCAGTCATTTCCTTGAATGAGAATGGGAATATGACGATTTTCTTAGAAAATGAACAAAACCGCCTTCTTTTTAAAATTTCGGGTGCAGTTGTCGATGTGGAAGAGTGCCAAGATGAGGGTCTTGAACCTGCAAACAATTGCGCGTGTTCCGTAACGATCTCAACAAATCAAAATACTGTCATTACAGTCACGGGGGAAAATGTGTTTTTTCCAGCCACAATATCTAATCTTTATATTGATGTTCCGTGTAATTGTAATGCTGCGAATAGCACGATATCCGTCGTTATTAGGGAGGACTTTATACAGATTCTTATTCCAGGAGAGTTTGAAGACGGAACCATTTCTACGGTATGTGATGTAAATGAAGCTGTGATTCAAGCGGGAGTTATACTTGGCGGAGTTTTTTATCGTGTATATATTTTAGCCAATCGTGATGGAACAGTAACAGCAACCTTTGAAGGATCATCTACCTTTACAATCACACTTACTGGAGCCAATGTTGCGATTAGTGGTTGTTAGCAGGTGCCTGGTACTACCAACAATTTGTCGATACCTTCTTCTCGACGTTATTCGGTGGTACCAGGCACTTTTATTGATCCAAAAGAAAACGTTCCTTTTTTAACCAAGAAACGGTCAAACAGACTTTTAAAAATTAGTCACCAGTTTTATCAAAGCTTTTTTCCTGGTGATGATTATCATGAACCACCAATTTTACCTTTCAAATAAATAAGTCAAGAACACCAACGTGGGCGCTCCCAATATTTTATTGTTTTTTCAATTCATTAACTATTTCGTTAATGCGTTTTTCTACTTCATAAAGGTTCTGTTGCATCCGCTCACGCCGACTAGTTAAGACCTGCAATTCCTTTTTTAATTCCTCTGTTTTGCTCATGATTTCCTCCCTGCTGATGATTAGGATATATCATTAGTATGCTAGATGCCGCCGTCCTCAGACACGGAAGAAAATGTCTGCTTTATTGGCAGACATTCTTGGGAACTGCTTCTTTAGCTTAATAAGAGCTGCTGTTTGCCATTTTATCAATCCGGTCAATAATTCCTGTAAAAAGTAAATTGATACGTCAATTCCTCAGTGTTTTTACCCTTTTGTACTCCTGCCTCTTACCTATCCCTTTTTCCCTCATATACTGCTAGTACAACTTAAAAAATATTGTTCCATAGGAAAAGGAGGAACGAAATGCATTTTATGTTAACGAAGTTTGTGGATGCCCTACCTCTCCCTTCAGTGATACAACCTGTTGGACATCGTAATGGAATTCCATATTATGAGGTAACGATGAAGCAGGTGAAACAACAGCTACACAGAGACTTACCGCCAACAACTGTTTGGGGGTACAATGGAACCTATCCTGGTCCAACCTTTGAAACAAGACGAGACCATCCAATCATGGTTAAATGGATAAACGAACTGCCGTTTGAACATCTTTTACCTGTTGATCGCACGATTGAAGGAGCAGAACCAAACCAGCCTTCCGTTCGAACGGTTGTGCATTTACATGGAGGTCGGGTTCGTCCAGAAAATGATGGATTCCCAGAAGCTTGGTTCACACGTAATTTTGAAAAAAAAGGCCCCAAATTTCTGCACGAAGTATATTATTATCCCAACTGTCAACGATCAGCTCCGCTTTGGTACCATGACCATGCTTTAGGGGTCACAAGGCTGAATGTATACGCAGGACTTGCTGGATTATATTTCATTCGTGATTCACAAGAAGAGAGTTTGAATCTTCCGAGTGGCAAGTTTGAAATTCCTTTGGTCATTCAAGACCGTTCATTTTACCCGAATGGGGAGTTATTCTATCCGTCACAGCCTGATCCAGTACCCTCTCCAACACCACAAGTACCATTTTTTCCAAACCCCTCTATTGTACCAGAATTTTTCGGTGACACCATCTTGGTGAATGGTAAAGTCTGGCCATTCCTAGAAGTGGAGCCTCGTAAGTATCGTTTTAGGATTTATAATGGATCGAATGCAAGGTTCTATAATATTCGCTTAAGCTCAGGCCAGCCATTTATCCAAATCGGATCAGAAGGTGGTTTATTTGATCATCCTGTAGTCATGGAAGAGATTTTCCTTGCCCCTGCAGAAAGGGCTGATGTTATTGTTGACTTCTCACAACATAAAGGCGAAAGAATTATTATGACCAATAGTGCTAACTCGCCATTCCCTGGTGGGACCCCGCCTACACCAGATACCGCCCAAATTATGGAGTTTCGAGTTAAGAAACATCTCTCCCATCAAGATAAGAGTGTAATACCAACTACATTAAGCTGTTTAGAACGCTTGAACCCAGATGAAGCTGCTGTGACACGCACAAACACGTTGGATGAATCAGTGGATGAGTTTGGACGTCTGCTCCTTTTACTAAACAATATGAGTTGGAGTGACTTGCCTATTACAGAAACCCCTAAGAACGGTACAATAGAAATATGGCAATTATTTAATCGAACAAATGACACACATCCTATTCACTTGCACCTTGTTCAATTCCAGATCATTGATCGGGCATCTTTCACGGGAGATCCTTTGGATCCTGACAATCCAAAGAATCCACTTATTATTGGTCCTGCGATTCCTCCTGAAGAAAATGAAAAAGGCTGGAAGGACACCGTACGTGCTAACCCAGGTGAAGTCACCCGAATCATCGCACGATTTGGACCGTTTACTGGAATCTATCCATGGCATTGCCATATCCTTGAACACGAGGACCACGATATGATGCGACCGTACGAAGTTCTCCAAAACCACGATTTTGACCCATGCATCCCGATCCCAGACGTATGCCCAGAGGATTCATTTATACAGTGCTGTCATGAGGACCACGAACATTGTGGGTGCATAGGAGGACATGACCATGATGAGTCAAGTTCGCATGATGAATCCAGTTCTCACCACTAAGGAAACGGTAAAAAGAAAGACTAGCTGAAAATCAGAGCTAGTCTTTTCATATTTTTTACTATTCCTTTCTTGATCCATGCACCCGAGGTTTTTTAAAAGAAACCAATTTTCACCTTTTACAATGAAATGTCCCTGTTGCAAAGCCAATGGAAAGAATCACTTTGTTCTTATCAATTTACAATCTTTGTTATAATAACTAGAATGTTCAATATGGAATAAAGATAAAAGGAGTTTATAAGATGATTCATGTATTATTTGTCTGTTTGGGTAACATTTGCCGTTCACCTATGGCCGAGGGAGTGTTTCGTAACCTATTAAAACTAGAAAATTTGTCGAGTAAAGTCAGCGTCGATTCCGCTGCAACCAGCTCTTGGCATATAGGTTCTCCTCCCCACAAAGGAACGCTTGGCATCTTAAAGAAATACAATATTTCCGCAGAAGGTCTTGTCGGGCGCCAATTAACAAAAGAGGACTTTGAAAAATTCGACTATATCATTGGGATGGATGAGAGCAATATCAACAACATTTTCGAAATCACTGGTAAACCGCAACATCCAAAAATCATCCGTCTGCTCGATTTAACGGACCATAACAAAGATGTTCCTGATCCTTATTACACAGGAGATTTTGAAGAAACCTATCAGCTGGTTACAGATGGCTGCCAGGCATTACTAGAAAAAATTCGTAAAGAACATAGCTTAACCTAAAAAAATATCCCACAACGGGATATTTTTTTGCATCGTTCCTTTAAATATTTTCGCATTTCTCTAATAAGGTCTCTGTCTGTTCGATTAGCGTGATCATTTCATTCCAGGAATTTTGCGTATTAAGATCCTGCGAGTGGGCTAGATTATTGCGAAGGTTTTCTAATTTCTTGAAGAAATCCTTCCCTTTGCTTTTTGAATCAATCCCCAAAAGCTCACGTAAAGGCTGTTCGTTTAAAACGATGTCCCTTTTATCACACAGCTGCAAGCAATCACTGAGTTCAATGCCTTCATTTCGAGCTTTCCGCTGTAAAAATAAATCCTCCGCCTGTTGAATCCTTTTTTCACCTAGGTGCTTCTTCCAGCTATCCTCTTTAAAATAATCACGAATGATTTGATATAAATGCATTTCTACCAACGAAATAATACCGAACAAAAGCATCCGAATCGGTGGTTTCTGGAGATCGGCTAGTGTTACGACTTTCGTAATCCGGTTCCCTTCAATAACGAATAGTCTTTCAGTATTTTTAAAAATAAAAAGTGTTTGAAGCAGCGGTGTGGAATCAGAAACAAGATCAGATGGGCTAAAACTGCTGAAATATTCCTTGCAGCTCCCCTCTCTCAAATCCTCTCTAAGTACATATCCAATCACCATACCATTCTCTTCGACTCCGATTACGTCATAATCTTTTGAAGCCATCTGCTCCTTAACCTGCTGGGCTGGATCCCCTATATTGCAGGTAGCTAAAACCTCTGAAATACTATTTACAGTTATATTTTTTTCGAATAAAGAACGAAGACTTTTGTAAGTACTGACATGATCGCGCTGTTGTACTGGGATGAATGGCATAGGAACTCCCTTCTACTTTTACATCACATAATAAAAATTTTTAACAATCTATTTTTAAATTCCAACTATCTGTTCATATGTTCACAGATGATCTGTAAAAAAGTTGATTTAATCTTCGGGTCGAGCTGGGGCCAAGACATTTTTTATGCGAGTTTTTTAAAAAGTTGTACTCTCCCTACTTTAATTATACCACATAAAAAAAGGGCGATATAGACTGTTTATTCTCAAATACTCCTGCTAAAATGCAATAGAACTTACATGTTATGGGTTGAGGAATTACCAGTCCTTTTACCTTAAATGATCCATTAGGAGAGATGTCGAATGAGTTCGTTGGTTCTGAGTTTTCGAGAAATGGAAAAAACACAGATTTCGCTTGTTGGCGGAAAAGGATTGAATTTAAGGGAATTATCAAAAATCCCAGGAATACAAGTACCTGAAGGATTTTGTGTGACAACAGCAGGATATCAGAAAGCCATCGGACAAAACGAAACGTTTCAAGCATTGCTAGAGCAACTAAACAGGCTAACTGTTGACCATCGAAATGAAATTAGTGACATCTGCAGGAAGATTCGACAACTTCTTTTAAAAATAGAAATTCCTGTTGATGTGGTAAAAGCAATTGCTCACTATCTCTCTCAGTTCGGCGAAGAACATGCTTATGCAGTGCGTTCCAGTGCGACTGCTGAAGATTTACCGCATGCCTCCTTTGCTGGTCAGCAAGATACCTATCTAAATATCATCGGAAAAGAAGCCATCTTGCAGCATGTCAGCAAATGCTGGGCTTCCCTTTTTACAGATCGCGCTGTTATCTACCGTATGCAAAACGACTTTGACCACAAGCAGGTATTTATATCTGTTATCATTCAAAAAATGGTCTTTTCACAAGCTTCGGGAGTTTTATTTACCGCTGACCCTATTACCTCTAACCGAAGAATACTATCGATCGACGCCAGTTTTGGACTTGGAGAGGCATTGGTCTCTGGTTTGGTTTCCCCCGATTATTATAAAGTACAGGAAAATAAGATCGTCGATAAAAGGATTGCGACAAAAAAGTTGGCGAGCTGTGGCGTAAACGAAGGCGGTACAGAGACGAAGCAGATTGATCTTGCTCAACAAAACACTCAAACCCTTACAGATCCACAAATTTTACAACTTGCACAGATTGGAAGACAGATTGAAGCTTATTTTGGCTGCCCACAGGATATCGAATGGTGTTTGGTTGATGATACATTTTATATCGTTCAGAGTCGCCCAATCACCACCCTTTTCCCTATACCTGAACAACATGATCAAGAAAGTCACGTCTATATTTCTGTTGGTCATCAACAAATGATGACCGATCCTATAAAACCATTGGGACAGTCGTTTTACCTACAAACGACTCCTGCACCAATGCGGAAAGCCGGAGGAAGGTTGTTTGTGGATGTCACTCATCAACTGGCCTCACCTCTCAGTAGAAACATTTTATTAAATGCCATGGGACAACACGACCCGCTCATGAAAGACGCACTCATGAACCTCATGGAACGTGGAGATTTTATCGTATCGTTACCGGAAGATAAAAAGGCACCAGCTCCCACAAGAGGCAATACAGCTATGCTCGCTCAAATCGAAAACAATCCAACTATCGTTTCTGAACTGATTAAGCGTAATCAAACATCCATAGAAGAGTTAAAACAAAAGATACAAACGAAAACAGGATTGGATTTATTTGATTTTATTCTAGAAGATATCCAGGAATTAAAAAAGTTGCTATTTGACCCCCAAAGTTCGGCTGTGATTCACGGTGGTATGAATGCTGCATCATGGATCAATGAACACATGAACAAGTGGTTAGGTGAAAAAAACGTTGCAGACACACTGTCTCTATCTGTACCGAACAATATTACCTCAGAAATGGGTCTCGCGTTATTGGATGTTGCAGATGTAATTCGTCCTTATCCAGAAGTTATTAAATATTTACAGGATGTTAAAGATGATCAATTTTTGGATGAATTGGTTACATTAAATGGCGGGCAGGAAACTCGGAATGCAATAGTAGCTTACCTCGATAAATACGGAATGCGATGTGCTGGAGAAATCGATTTGACCAATCCACGGTGGAGTGAAAAACCATCGACTCTTGTCCCCTTGATACTCAGTAACATTAAAAACGATGAGCCTAATGCCAGCACACGGAAATTTGAGCAAGGGCTGCAAGAGGCGTTGAAAAAAGAACAAGAGTTACTAGATCGATTAAAGCAACTACCTGATGGAAAACAAAAAGCCATTGAGACAAAACGAATGATCAGTCTGCTGCGGAATTTCATTGGCTATCGTGAATATCCAAAATACGGCATGATTAATCGCTATTTCGTTTATAAGCAGGCTTTACTGAAAGAGGCTGAACAGCTCGTAGAAGCTGAGCTTATTCATGAAATAGAAGATATTTACTATCTTTCATTTGAAGAACTTCGTGAAGCTGTACGTACAAACAAACTGGATTACGAGATCATCAGCAAACGTAAAGCTGAATACAAATTTTATGAAAAACTAACTCCCCCGCGTGTGATTACGTCTGATGGTGAAATCCTTACAGGTAAGTACCATCGGGAAAATATCCCGGACAATGCAATTATAGGTTTGCCTGTTTCTTCCGGAGTCATCGAAGGCCGTGCACGTGTTATGTTAAATATGGAAGAAGCGGATTTAGAGGAAGGAGACATCTTAGTCACCACTTTTACAGACCCTGGCTGGACACCTTTATTTGTATCGATAAAAGGTCTCGTCACTGAAGTGGGTGGCCTGATGACCCACGGAGCTGTGATTGCACGTGAATATGGATTACCCGTAGTGGTTGGTGTGGAAAATGCCACCAAACTGATAAAAGACGGGCAGCGAATCCGCGTAAATGGATCTGAGGGATATATCGAAATACTTTAATGATGGAATACTTTAAATATAAATAATACACCGCTCCTCTTGTAACAGAGCGGTGTTTCACTATGTTTCGTTTCAGTATATTCCTACATTAGCACTATACTTCTAATCTCTTAATGCTTTACTTGCAATTTCAATGAGTTCATTGGATTCTTTCCCATGCATATCTTGTGCGATTGTTCTTAACGATTGTTCATAATTCGCAGCTTTTTCGGCTTGCTCCATTAACCATTTTAGCTCTTTAGTCTGGAAATGGAATTGAGGAATACTGTCATGCCTCCCCTTATCATCCATTTCTACAAATGTCTTCAATTGGCGATATCTTAACTTATCCAATTTATTCCCTCCCTTTGTCACTATTAGCACCTGGGATTTAGAGTACTAATTGATGGTACAATTTGATTAGATTATATTCATCCAATCATGAATATATTTTCAAATCGAATGGGAAAAGAAAAAAGAGTGCCTGGCACCATAAATGAAATGGTGACAGGCACTCTTTTTAATCAATAACTCTTGCCACATTTTTTTCGCAATTTTTACAGTTCCCTTCCAGTACAATTCCGTGAGGTGAATCTTTGACGACATAGTTTACGATTTGGACAACATCCAAACAATTACCACACCAAACATTTCGTTCCAGTTCTCTGCGAGTAGCTTCTGGAATAGCCAGCCATTTTTTATTTGCAGAAAAAGAAATAACTTCTTGATTTACTTTTTTATTCAAACTTCTCGCCCACTTTTTTTAAAATCAGTTGTAATGTTATAAAAAATCCATCACAACTTTATCTTTTAAACGTAATATAGTCAACGTTAATAGGTTCAACATCTGCTTGTCTTAGAAGTTGATTAATTTGTCCTCGATGGTACTGACCATGAAGGGCAACATGGGTTAAAATTTCACGGATGGAATGTTGGAACTCTGTGTTTTTACTATTTTTATAAGTGATTAGTTGATCTAGGTAGGAATGAGATAAATTTGTAAGTAATCCATTAAAGTTATGATGATTTTGTTTTATTCGTTTAACACACTTCTCTAAACTTAGCTCTTTCCAGATCGGTAAATTCGAACTATCTGTTCCTGTTATTCTAGTAAACCAAACGTTTTCTGCGTGCAGAATATGGGAGAAAAGATTAATCGCCTGCTTGTTCTCTTCCCCGTTTTGTAAGGTTTCTAGAATTCGTTGATTGGCCCAATGTAAATGCTTAAACATAGATTGGATTGTTTCCAATAGAACCACCTCCTAAACTATAGAATAATCCTTAAGCTTCATCAAATACAGCGCATAATGGGACGTGGTCGCTGCATTTAATCCATTTTTCGTAGGTTCCAATTTCAAAATGCCTTAATCTAGAGAGAATGGTTTCTGAAGCAAATAAAAAATCTATATGAAAAGGACTTGACTCAGCCTTTCTAAAATAATGAGTCGCAATCGTTTCCTTCCCGTGCTCTTCATTAAAATACGCATGGTAAGCACTTTTAATGCTCTTTTTTTCTAAAAGCTCCACAACCTCTGAATGCGTCCCTACTCTTTTTATAGTATCGAAGATTTTGTTACTGTTCCAATCCCCAACTATGACACAGGGCTGTTTTAGCAAAGATTCATAATAGTTCAAAGCTAAATAGATTTGTCCTATGTAACTATTGAATTGTGGTTTCGTATTTTGAGACCAAATGGCTAATAGAATAAAATCCTCTTTGCCGGTAACGATCAACGGGATGATATAACGGAAATCTTTATTATAATCGGGATGGAGTTCGATGTGATAAGAATTATTTAAGGTCATAATGCCAATCCCCTTGTTTAAATTGTCCCCATACCACAGAAACTGATTGAGGGCTTGTAGATTAGCGCTATTCCTCCATTTTTCAGGTGCTTCACACTCTGGAATGACAATGATATCCGCAATGTAGGGGAATATTTCTTCAATCTTATCTCGAAATCTCATAGCGGCATTCCATGTTACTAGTTTCATTCAATAACCCCCAATATAAAAAACACACCTACTTACATTACTGATTATACGTTAACATCAATTTTTTTTTTGTTTCAAATGCAATTCACGCATTAAAATATGGAAAATTCACAACAACCTAATAGAGGGTGATTCAGTAACAAAAAAACTCTTCTGTGAGACATTTTTAACTTTCACACAAAAGAGATCATTTAGAGATATCTAACGACATGGGAGTTTCTTCAAAAATAGTTTATTAATCCTCTTCTTTGATAATCTAGTTTATTTCTTTTAAGATGATGTTCGATAAATTTTGGCAATGGCTCATGACGGTATCTACGACTACATCGGAAGCATATTCCAAATAGTGGACCATAAATTCTTTATTATTTGGGTGTAGAAAAGTGCCTATGAAATCAATTAGCAGATCGTTTACTAGCCTGCTATTGGAATAAACCAATTCAGCATGAGCTGCTTGCTCTTCTGTAGTGGAACCTTTGTACACCATTTCCTTAAAATGAGGCATATTTTCAGCTAAGTAATTTGACTCGTTCACTTGTCGAGGAACATCTAACATCACCTTGTGAAAAGTTTCTTGGGCAACAAAGGTTTCTTCTTCAATACAATGCTTTAAAAAAGATTTTGCACGGTTCGTATTTGCAAACAAAAAGGTCACGTTTCTAAGTAGTGTCTCTAAATAAGCTTCTTGTGAATCCACGCCTTGTTTTATCTCTTTTAATACTTGAATCATTCTTTGTGAAAGTTCATCTCTATTCCAATGGGGCTGGTTCATGACAGCGCTTAAAACACCTGCGGTTTGTTTGGATAATATTTCTTTAGACAATGTTATTTCTCTCCTATTTGACCGTATTTACTTTTATAGAATATCACAAAACTCAATGAAAAAACGCTAGATTATCCAAGTTTTCGGATAATTCTAGCGCTTTAAGTCTGGCACAAAAAAACCATCTTTACTTATTTTTTTGAATCGCTTTCCAGAACTCTTTTGCAACGGTCTGATATCCTTCTAGATCCAAGTGTATGTCTGCTGGATTCGGAAGGTATTCCTTCTCATGTTTTTCAATAACTTTTGCAGTTGGGACGAAGACATCACCATTCATCGTTGCTGCGGTTTGAATTGTTTCATTTAATGCATCTAATAGCGGTAGTAGCGCTGCTTGTTCATCTACTGGCCGGTGAGGGAATGGATTATAGTAGCCCATAACATATACCTTTGTGTCAGGATTGATTTTATCAATCTCACTTAAAATAAGGTAAAGATTTTCTCCTATTCCTTTTAATACCGATGGAGCTAATGCTGGATTGGGTAGGATGCTGCTTAAATTTGCAAGTAAATCATTTGCTCCAATATCGATGGTAACAAGCTCCGCATTTCCAATTGATTCTCGAAGAATCTTATACTTCGAATTAGCGGGATTTAGAGTTCGTTCACTATATTTGTTGTCCTATAACCCGACACCCCGTAATTGTCTAATTCAACATTGTATTGCGATTGCTCAAAACGACTCGCCAGGTAATCTACATACCCTTTATCTAGTAACCTATTTGGTGTTTGTCCTGCTGCTAGGGAATCACCTAGCGCAACATAATCAAATTGTTCCTTTTTGACATTCTTGGCTGAAGCGGAAAATGGTATGGAAACGAAGAGTGAACTGATAATCAAAGCACTTACTATACTCTTTTTTATTTTCATAGCTACCTCTCCCCTACTGAATTTTTCATACAGTAATACGTTCTCTATTAAGAATTATTTTTCCTTCATTAGTAAAAAATAATTGTTTTAAGGGATGCAATTCTGTAAGTGTGTAGAAAAATTCTCCACAACCCACGACTTGTGAACCTGTGACCAGTATGAGAATACAAGCAATAGTAGCCAGCAATTCCTTATTTCTTCATAAAACACGTATACAGGGTCAAAGAAAATTCATTATTTTTTTCCCAAAATTTTAAACCTTTTTATTATAAAAAATCCTCGAATCCGAAAATAGGACTCGAGGATTTTAACGTAGTATCAAAATTTCTACCAAAGCTATACACTATTCACCGATACGGCTTATTTATTTAAAACTTTTCCAATATATATCTCATCTCATCAGGGATTGGAGAACTTTTTTGTTTTTCAAAATCAAAGTGAACGATAACTGCTTCCCCGTATGCAAGAAGTTCTTCTCTGTCTTGATGGATAAACTCATGGCTTAAGGTAAAACTGCTTCTTCCTATCTCTTTTAAAGAGGAAGTAATAATAATTCTATCATTTACATAAATTTGTTGTTTATAGTCACAATGAGTAGAAACGAGAACAAACGGCCAATTATTCAGGTTTGGAACGATTTCATTATCTAAAAGAAATTCTACTCGAGCTTGTTCTAGATAGATAAAATAACTCACACTATTGATATGACCTAACGCATCCGATTCACAATATCTTGTGACTATTTCTGTACGATGTTGTATGATGACTCCCCCCTTATTTATTGACCATATTTTTCTTCATCACTTCAACTAAGATCGGAACACCCACTGTACAAGTATGAATCCCTAAAACGCTAACCAACTGGAATACTTCCATTATTTCTTCTTTTGTGGCACCATATTTTAAGGCATTTTTGATATGAATTCGTGTACCTGGATCATATAAATGAGTCGTTGCGACATCGATTGCGATATAGATGAACTCTTTTACTTTTGGTTCAAGTGTCCCTTTATTCCATGGCACGGATGAAAACTCAAGGTAAGCCTGGAAAAATTCATCATCTAACAGTAAAAACTGATCCCATAGCTCTGACCAATACCCACGTGCTTCGATAAACTGTTCTTTTAACATTTTCTGTCTCTCTGTTAATTCCTCATTGAGTTCTACCCCGGCGTTTTTCAGCTCTTCAACTAAAATCGGAACACCCGAGGTACATGTATGAATTCCTAATACACTAGTTAACTCAAAAACTTCCATTATTTCTTCTGGCGTTGCCCCGTATCTGAAAGCATTTTGCATATGGGCTTGAATGCCAGGCGCATATAAATGTGTAGTAGAAGCGTCGATTGCCACGTAAATTAACTCCCTCACCTTTGGATCAAGACTTCCTTTTTTCCAAGGGACAGCTGAAAATTTGATGTAGGCTTCAAAAAAGTCTTCGTTTAACCGTAACGTATCATCCCAAAACTCAGCCCAATATCCTCTTTCAGATATAAATTTTTCCTTAAGTGCTTTTTGTCTTTCTGTTAATTGGTTCATATTATCACTCCTGTAATAGATTAGCTCCAACAATCACTTGTTGAAATCGATCTGAAATTTTACAGATTTTTACCATGCCATATTTAACAAATTCATAATCTCTTCCTCGTCATGAACGGCCCTTGGGCTACTTGCTACTACTAGATCTGCCATTGCATCGGCAGCGATAGCATTAAATTGTTCCTTTGAAATGTTAACTTCTCGTAAGCTAGTTGGTAAGTCTAACCTTGTAACCAAGTCTTCCACTAAGAATGAGGCCTGTTTTGCAAGCTCTTCTTCACACTTACCAGCAGGATTGGCGCCCATTGCTTGTGCGATCATAGCTTGCTCCTGCACAGTTTCAGAAAGTGAATACCGCATAACATGTGGCAACATAATGCAGGAAGTAATTCCGTGTGCCACATTCCCATGTGCACCAATTTGGTGACCGATTCCGTGGCTTAATCCCATCATGACGTTTGTCACTCCAAAGAAAGACATCCATGCAGCTTGTTGACATTGTAATCGAGCAAATAAATCATGGGGATCTTCTTTACATTTTGGCAGATTTTCAGTCAATATTTTTATAGCTTCGATTGCCAAAGTGGTTGGTATTAATTGCTTTCCTTTTGAATATACAGTTTCAATAGCATGGTCTAATGCTCTTATTCCTGAAGCCAACCATAGCCAATCGGGTGTATCAACTGTAAATTCAGGGTCTAAAAATACTGTCACTGGCGTTAACTTATCATCAATAAATAATTCTTTTACTTTCCTTCCCTCATCCGTAATTCCAATAATGTTTGAAAATTCTGCTGCTGATAAGGTAGTTGGAATTGCAATATGTGGTATAACAGGATTTTTAATAGATGGGATTTCAACTTCTTTTCCGTACTCATATTTAACTGAATAATTCTTTAGCTGTTCTTTATCCGTTAAAGATTCTCCTAAAATTAAGCTGACAGCTTTAGTGGTATCAATCACTGTTCCTCCACCTAAACTAATAAGCAAATCTACGTTTTGATCATTTATCTTTGAAGCAATATCAAAAACTGATTGACTTAATGTGTGTTGTTTCGTTCCTGACACAACGGAAATCAACTTTTCACCTAATAGACCCTTCACTTTATGAACATAATTTGACTCCAATAAAGAATTACTACAAATGATTACAACTCTATTAGAACCCAACCGCTCAACTTCTAGAGACAATTTATCGATTATGCCCTCCCCATATAACACTTTTTGAATGGGTAAAAATCGATACTCTCCTGTGAAATTACTTTTAGACATTCTTCATACACCCCCTCAACTTTCGACTATCCGAAATAGACAGAAGACATCTCATCTGATTCCATCATGGATTTCAAGTAGTGGATGTCTCCCTTTCCAACAACCTTTCCACGTTCTAGAACGTACCCATAATCCGCAATCCGGATCGCAAGAGCTGCCATTTGTTCGGAAACAATAATGGTAACCCCCTGTGCCTTTAATTCCTCTAAATATTGATAAACTTGATCGACCACAATCGGGGCTAAACCTAAAGATGGTTCATCAAGCAGTAATAATTGCGGTTTAGATAGAATGGCCATAGAGATGATTAACAATTGCTGTTGACCGCCACTTAGCGTTCCAGCAAGCTGCGACTTTTTTTCACCTAAGATTGGAAATCGATCATATACTTCGTTAATTTGTTTCAGCATATTTTTTTTATTTTCTTTTGAATTTCGAAAATAAAAACCTAATAGTAAATTGTCATGAACAGATTGATCCTTAAACAAGCGGCGTCCTTCCATGACATGGGCAATTCCTTGTTTCACTCTTTCCTCTACTGGTTTGGTATGGATGGCGATGTCTTTGTAATAGATTTCACCTTGGTCAGGTATAATCAGACCGCTTATGACACTTAGCATCGTTGATTTTCCAGAACCATTTGCACCGATAATGGCAGTGATATTATTGGGTTCAATATCAATCGAAACACCTTGTAAGGCTTTAATTGGACCGTAGTTCACATGAAGATCAGTCAATTTAAGCATGTTTAGCTACCCCCAGATAGGCTTCAATTACTTGTTTATTTTGTTTCATACCTTTCATATCACCGGTGTAGATTTCTTCTCCAGAATCTAAAACAACGACTCGATCAACTAAACTGGAGACAAAATCCATATGATGGTCGATTAACACAACTGGAATACCTTTGCTCTTCACATATCGAATAAGTTGAATTAACAACTTTAATTCTGTCTCAGAAAGGCCGGCTGCCGGTTCATCCAGCAAGAGAATTTTAGGCTCGGCTAGAATCGCTCTTGCTACTTCAACGATTCTTTGAATGCCATATGGCAGATTGCCTACTTGATCATCGGCGTATTGAGCTAGTTCTGACAAAACCATAATTTGGTCTACTTTTGCCAACATTTCTTGTTCTTCTGCGATACTTCTTTTTAAGTTCAAGGTACAAGAGAGAATCCCAGATTGATATAAGCGGTGATTTCCTAGCAATAAATTTTCGCGAACTGTCATATTTGCGACATTATGGGGATCCTGGAATGTACGGATAATTCCTTTGGTTGCAATAAGATGACTTTGTTTATTCGTAATGTCATCATCTTCAAAAGAAATCGCTCCCGAAGTAATCGGATAGATTCCACTAATTAGATTGACGAGCGTACTTTTCCCTGAGCCGTTAGGACCAATTAAACCTAATATTTCCCCTCGGTAGAGGTTAAAGGATATTCCGTTTAATGCTCTTAAACCAGAAAAGTCTTTAATTACGTTTGTTGTTGTTAGAATCGGTTGATGGCTTCTGTTTGCATCCAAATCGTTAATTTCTCTTTTTGCCACTACAGTCGTTGCAGGTGATGGTGACTTTTCCTTACTTTTAAGATTTTTATAAAGGCTGGTTCTTAACTTCAGCACTCCAGCAAAGCCTTGTGGAATAATTAAAAAGGAAACTACTAATAGCAAGGAATAGATCATCAATTGATATTCTTGGATAAATTGAAGCTTATTAGGGATAAAGGTAAGGAAACCTGCACCCAAAATTGGACCAATGATTGTCCCGAATCCTCCAAGAATTCCCATTACTAGAATTTCGATTGATTGCATCATTCCAAATGAATTCGTTCCGATATAGCCCATTAAGTGCGCATACAAAGCCCCGGCAACCCCTGCCATTAATGCACTTACGGTATAAGCTAATTGTTTCACAAATTGCGGCGAGATCCCGATACTGGCTGCACTTAACTCACTACGGTGAACAGCTAAAAAGGATCTACCGATATAGGATTGAACAAAGTTTTTGAACATCCATAAAAAGAACACAACGATGACTAAAACCACCCAATAGTAATAAGCTAGACCCATTGGAATCCCTAATAGGGTGAATGTACCAAGCTGCGGAGATGGAATGCCGCTTAGACCCATTACGCCACCTGTGACAGAAGACCATTCTTTTGCCACCTCTTGAACAATGAATCCAAATCCTAGTGTCATCATCGCTAAATAAAACTCTTTCACACGTCCAGCTGGGAAAGATAACAAATATCCGACTAATCCATTTAGCAGTGCAGCTAACAAAATCGTCACAACTAACGACAACCCGAATTTCGTCATGAAAATAGCTGATGTATAAGCACCAATGGCATAAAATGCAGCATGTCCTAGAGAGATTTGACCAGCAAAGCCACTCAGTAGGTTGATGCTTTGGGCAAGGAGAATATTAATGCCCCAGAAGATAAATAACTGAACATCATTAACAGCAAAGAAAAATGGGACTAAAGCAAATAATAAAAACAATGCCAGCTTTGTAAATCCACTATTAGAGATTCTTTTGAAAGTACTACTCGTCATACTTTCTGCACCACCTTCACTCCAAAGAATCCATCTGGTTTAAGAGCTAAAATAATAATTAAAATCAAAAATGCTACGCCATGCTCAGCAGAAGTAGAGATATAGCCTCCAACTAATTTTTCAATCACTCCAAGCATGAGTCCGCCAAACAAAGCTCCTTTTGAACTTCCAATTCCGCCTAACACGGCCGCAACAAAGCCTAAAACCATGATATTCATTCCAAATTCCGGAGTGATCGTTCCATAGATGGGAGCAATCAGAATTCCAGCTACACCTGCTAACAAAGCACTAATCATAAAGGACAACGTCATGACCATCTTTGATTTAATCCCCATAACTCTCGCAAAGTTAGGATCAAAAGCAACTGCCTTCATTGCTTTACCCCAAATGGTTTTATTTATAATCACTTCCATTAATAGCATTATGACTAATGCCATCACTAAAACTAGTAAATATTGAGCCGATAATTGAATGCCAAAAATGGAAACATAATCTGTCGCTTGAAAGATGAATGGTGGAAATGCTAATGCTTGAGCCCCCCATATTTTCGAAGCCAAAGCCTGTAAAAACAAACCAAGCCCAAGTGTAGATACAATCCAACCCATACTAGTTGGATATTTTAATAAAGGCCGTATCGAAAATCTTTCGAGTATATATCCCAAGAGAATAATGATTGAAAATCCTAAGGGTATGGAAACAATCCATGGCAATCCTTTCATTAAAAACGACAGCACAAGCATGGAACAAAACATAATAAATGGACCATGACCAAAGTTTACAACCTTTGTGGTCCAAAACGTGATATTAAAACCGTGAGCAATCAGTGAATACACGGCACCGACGCATAATCCAGTAAAAATTAACTCTAATGCAAACTGTAAACTAGACACCGTAACGACCTCCTAACACAATTTCACTTCCAAATAAATCTAACTACTGGTTGAATGCTTACTATGCACCCAACCAGTATAGGATTTCTAACAAACAATCATTACTTATTATCCTGAAGGAAGTGAAGGATCCTCCACTGATAGCCATTTCACCTTACTCATATGGAACGAGTTTAATGTTATCGCCATCCTTAACGTATTCAAATAAATTGAGGGCTTCTTCAGAAATTGCATGATGCTGCTGTTCACTAAATGAATAGGTGGCATTTACCCCTTTAAAGTCTTTGATGGATTCTAAAGATTTGATGATATCTTCTGATTTCGTACTTTCTGCATTTTTAATTGCTTCAAACAGAACATTTGCACCATCATAAGCATTTGCTACGTTTAAAGACATAAATAGCTGTGGATTTTCTTCGTCATTGCCCCAATATCGATCAGCACCGTATTTTTTCTTATACGCATCCGCAAATTTTTGTGCTTCTTTGGATAGTGGTTCTTGCCCTAGAGCCCCAATCATCGAGCCAATAGTCCCTAGAACTAAATCACCCGCTCCTTCTACATATGGATTTGACAGAGCACCATTTGTTGCAACAAGCGGTACATTCAGTCCTAAACGGTCCATTCCTTTTTTAATATTGGCAAGGTCAGCACCCAGTCCAACGACAACGACTACTTCCGCACCAGCATTCTTTATTTTTGATAGTTGAGAGGTCATATCAGAAACGCCTTGATTGTATTCTTCACGAGCAACTGGTTTAACGCTAAAATCCTTTTCTAGCATTTCTGAAATCAAATCAATCCCAGACTTTCCATAAGCCGTACTTTCGTGAAGCAATGCTACCTTTATCCAGTTCTCACCAGCAAATTTCCCTAGAACATTCGCTTCTACGTCATTCTGTAAAGCAAAGGAGAACACATTTTTTCTTGGTGGTTGGTTCGTTCCATTTGGATAGGTTACGGAAACGGTTTGTGGGACAATATTCATATGGACCATCCCTTTGGCTTCCGTAATCGGAACAGTAGCAAGTCCTGGACCGCTTCCTGCAGGGCCAATAAGCGCAACAATCTCTGGATCGGCAATTAATTGTTGAACATTTGTGGCGGCTTTATCAGGAACTAATTGATCGTCTAAGATTTTAACTTCAATTTTCTTACCGTTAATTCCGCCATTTTTATTCCATTCTTCAATGGCTAATTCCACCCCGCGTTTATTCCCTTCACCATATTCACTATAAGGACCTGTAATAGCGGAGGTCATACCGATTTTAATGGTTCCTTTATCAGAATCTTCTTTTTTCCCACCTGAAGAATTCGTTGAAGTATTAATGGCAGAATTACTGCATGCTGTAATAAATAACAAGATTAATCCGAGTGCGATTACTGAAAGCCTTTTCATCATTTTGCGAACCCCCAAAAATTTTAATAGGATCTTGGCATTCCCAAGTTATGTTGAGCAATAAAGTTTAAAATCATCTCTTCTGAAACAGGAGCAATTTTAAAGAGTCGAACATCTCTCCATATCCGTTCAACATGGTATTCTTTTGCATAGCCAAAACCACCCAACACTTGCATGGCTCGATCACATAATCCAAATGCAGCTTTACCAGCAATTAATTTTGCTGTATTCGCTTCTGCGCCATTCGGGAGTGATTGATCGTATAACCAAGCGGCCTTGTAATTCATCAATTGAGCCACATTGATTTCAGCACTTAACTCAGCAAGCGGGAATTGAATTCCTTGGTAAGCACCAATCGGCGTATTGTTGAATACAATTCTCTCTTTTGAATAATCTACCGCTAATTTAAGCGCGAGCTGACCTGTACCTACTAAACCAGCCGTTGTGACAATTCGTTCGGCGTTTAGAGTATCAACGAGATAACGCCAGCCTTTACCCTCTTCGCCTATTAAATTGTCTTTATGAACTTTTAAGTTTTCGATAAACACTTCATCAGATTGGACACAATGTGTTCCGACTTTTTCAATCGCTTGCGTTATAATTGCGGGATCTTTTGCGTCCACCAAAAATAAACTGATGCCATCTGTTTTCCTTTGAACATCTTCCTTTTTTGTTGTCCTTGCTACAAGCAGCATTTTGTCAGCAACATTCACACCGGAAATCCACGTTTTCTGACCATTAATGATATAATGATCACCCTCTTTTTTAGCAAAAGTAGTGATTTCAAGCGAGTTACTTCCCGCGTTCGGTTCTGTTAGAGCCATACAAAAGTTCATTTCACCAGAAGCAATTTTAGGCAAGTATTCTCGTTTTTGAACTTCGCTTCCATGAAGTTCAATGGTGATTCCTCCGAATACAGGGGTCAGCATAAATAACTGACCAACGGTTGAACCTGCACCTGCTTTTGCAAGTTCCTCAATGACCATTGCCATTTCCACTAGACCTAGGCCAACGCCTCCATATTCCTCGGAAATCGCAACACCGATATAGCCGTTTTTCCCTAGTTCACTCCATAATTCATGGACAAATTCATGCTTTGCATCTTTTTCCCGCCAATATTCTAAGCCAAAGTCATTGGCAATTTTTCGAACACCTTCTCTTAACATCAATTGATCTTGGGTAATTTCAAAGTTCATTATGCTCGCTGCCTCCTAGTTTCTCTTAATTGCCTTTTAAGGACTTTTCCTGAAGGGTTTCTTGGTAATTCATCTACGAATTCAATTTCTTGGGGAACCTTGTATTTTGCTAGCTTTTCCTTGCAAAAGGAGAGAAGTTGTGACTCCGTTATGTTCTCGCCTTTCTTTGCAACAATGAACGCTTTTGGAACCTCTCCCCATTTTGGGTGTGGGATCCCAATCACAGCAGCTTCTATCACCAGCGGGTGCTCATATAACACCCTTTCCACCTCAAGGGAAGCAATATTTTCTCCACCGCTGACGATCATATCTTTCTTCCGGTCCGTAATGAACAAATATCCTTCTTCGTCCAAGTAGCCCATATCTCCGGTATGAAACCATCCGTTTCGAATCGCTTTCTTCGTTGACTCCTCATCTCTCCAGTAGCCCTTCGTCACCTTCGGTCCGCGAAAGACAATCTCGCCAATTTCACCTGGCGGGACACTGTTTCCATCGTCGTCGACAACACTCATATCCAAGTGGACGCAAGGTTTGCCTACAGAGCCAAGCTTTTCGAATGTTTTGGAGCGCGGGAGGAAGGTGTCACCAGAAACGGTTTCTGTTAACCCATAGGCATCGCAGAACCAAGCATTTTTAAATAGCTTCTGTACCTTTTCAATTAATGGTTCTGGCATCCGTTCTCCTCCCGCGATAATGAAGCGGATGGAGTCAAGATTATATTGATCTGCTTTTTCAAATTGAAGTAACATATTAATCATGGCTGGTGCTAACCAAATATTGGTCGGCTTTTCTTTCTCAATGGCGGCAAGTACTTTCTCGGGATCAAATTTTCTTAAAATGACAACACTGCCTCCGCGATGTAATACCCCAGTGGAAGGAAGATCCAATCCGCCAACATGGTAAAGGGGACCAACGATTAAGGTTTTATCCTCTGGGCTAATGTTAAAGGTCCAAATGTGACCAATATTTTTCCAATACAAGTTTTCAAAAGAGATCTTCACCCCTTTTGGTCGAGAGGTTGTTCCGGATGTATACATTAAGCGATGTAAATCGTCCATTTCTACATGTGCATCTTGTACGTGTGTACCTAAATTGGAATCTATTAAATTTGGATAAGAAATCCATGAATCATCCTGTGTTACGGATAGAGAAACATAGTGTTCGAGTTCGGGTAAATCTGCGCGAATACTATCAATCTCATTCTGGAAATCGTCCTCGGTGATAATCGCTTTAGCACCAGCATTTCCTAAAATATAAGATAATTCATCAGGAGCTAAGCGAAAGTTAAGTGGCAAAAAGGTTGCTCCAATTCGATTCACAGCGAAGATTATTTCGAAAAATTCAGAACAATTAAACAGTAGAATTCCTACTCGGTCTCCCTGTTCGATGCCCAGAGAGAGAAGTCCTTGTGCTAGGGCATTCACACGATCATTCAGCTCTTTATATGTAATTCGTTTATCACCATAAACGATTACTTCTTTACTAGGACTTTCTTGGGCCCATTTTTTAACGATAGATGAGTAGTTGATATTTCCTTCAAAGCTCAATGTGCTCTCCCTCCAAAACATTTATCTTCCTACATAATTAGGTTTCCTTTTTTCTAAAAATGCACTTAACCCTTCTACACGATCTTCCGTACTAAAGTTAACAAGCCAAGCTTCTGCTTCTAAACTTAAGGCATTATCTAAGGAGATTTCACTTCCTTGGTTAATCGCTTTTTTGGACTGAATCACAGCCATTGGACTATTTACCAATATGCTTTCAGCTAGTTCTACACAGCTGCTCATGAGTTCATCATGTGGGACGATTTTGTTCACAATTCCTAGTTCTTTTGCTTCTTGGACAGGTATACGTCTTCCTGTAAAGACTAACTCTTTCGCTACACCCTTCCCTACTAATCTAACTAACCTTTGAGTTCCTCCCCATCCTGGGTAAAGTCCGATACAAACCTCAGGGAGACCCAATTGTGCCTTATCTGATGCGACGCGAATATCACACGCTAATGCTAATTCGGTTCCGCCACCTAATGCATAGCCATTAATTGCAGCAATCACTACTTTACTGCTGTTCTCTATTTTTCTTAAAACGTTTTGACCTCTATAAACAAAGCGCTCACCTTCAATGACGGTCATTTGTCTCATGGCATCAATATCTCCGCCAGCTACGAATGCTTTCTCACCGCCGCCTGTGATGATGACAACACGAATCTTATCATCCTTTTCGATTGTATTAAAAATGTTTTCTAATTCATCTAGGACCTCATCATTCATCGCATTTAACACTTCTGGACGATCAATAGTGATAGTAGCAATACCATCCCCGATTAGGGTACGAACATATTTTACTTTTTCCATGGATATCTCTCCCTTTTATACATGAATTCCTTTGCCCATACTTGCTAAAGAAGCCTCTAGTAAACCTTCAGATAAGGTAGGGTGCGGGTGGATCGTTGCTGCTATTTCCTCTGGTGTCGCTTCAAGGTTGATAGCTAGGACTCCTTCTGAAATTAATTCAGACGCATTGTGTCCCACGATATGAATCCCAAGGATTTGATTATATTTTTTATCGCGAAGGACTTTGATGAACCCCTCTGCTTTTCCATTTGTGATGGCACGGCCATTACCGTTAAAATGGTACTTACCAATCTGATAATCTATATTTTTTGCGGCTGCCTCTTTTTCTGTAAGACCAACAGACGCAATTTCAGGTGAGGTGTAAATACAACGTGGAACAGAATCGTATTTGATTTCTTTTGCATATCCCATACAATTTTCAGCTGCAACCATTCCCTGTGCTGATGCAACATGTGCTAGATTTTCTTTTCCAGTTACATCTCCGATTGCGTAAATGGAAGGAATATTGGTTCTAAGGTGTTCATCGACCTTGACGCCTCCATTTACTACTTCAAGCCCTATTTCTCCTAGTGATTCAATTCTCGCTTTCCTGCCGGTTGCAACAAGAATCTCTTTCACAACAATTTCTTGATAATGATCTTTGTGCTCCATGTATAAAGTCTTTTCGCCATTTTCTACTTTAATTTCTTTTACTTTTGAAGAGGTATGGATATCGACATTGTCTTTTGTGAGTGACTTCTTTAGGAATTGTGCAACGTCATGATCTGCACCAGGCAGAATTTGGTTTTCGCTCTCAATCAGTACAACTTTCACACCTAATGGAGCATAGATTCCAGCAAATTCACAACCGATAGCCCCGGCACCGATAATCGCAATACTCTCAGGTAATTCTGTAATGGAAAGAGCTTCTTTGCTTGTCAATGGATGGGCATCTCGTAAACCTGGAATGTTCGGAATATTGGCCTCTGAACCTGTAGCTAAAATAATATTTTTAGTAGTAATCCTTTCTCTTTCACCATTGCTCTTGGTAACATTCACCTTATTTGGAGAGACGACCTCACCTACCCCATTTATAACGGTGACCTTACTTTTCTTCAGTAAATGACGAACTCCATTTTGAAGCTGCTGAATGACCGCTTCCTTCTTCTGCAATAGTTTCGAAAAATCTATTGAGGGCTCTGGATAATAGACTCCATATTCAGAGGATAGGGAGTGAAGTTTTGTCAGTTCTGCTCCTTTGAGCAATGTTTTAGTTGGAATACATCCTTCATTTAAACAAACGCCACCGAGCTCATTCCGCTCAATTAAAACTACTCTTCCTCCTAATTGAGCAATACGTATTGCTGCTACATACCCACCGGGGCCACCACCAATGACGACAGCATCATAACTAGGTAAAGCGGTTTCATTTAAAGGATCTTTTAACACTTTCTCTGCTGAAGAAATTACCGTATTCTCGTTTGGCTCCCTCTCTGACGGGGTAGTAAGCAGCGTCGCTAACCTTTCGCCGACGACAACTTCCTCTCCTTCTTGCTTTAAAATACTTCCAATAACGCCACTTTCTGGTGCTTCTACTTCCACTGTCAATTTCTCTGTCATTAATTCGGCAACGGTGTCATTTTTGTTCACTTTATCACCTTCTGCCACTAACCACGTGGTGACAGTTGCCTCCGTCATCGTTAGACCTGCTTTAGGTACAATAATATCCATTTTCATTATTTTTCTCCTAATTTTGAAGTGACAGAATTTCTTCTGGATTCTCAATGAAATGTTTAATTTTCCCCAAAAACTCTGCTGCCGGTGCCCCATCCATCACACGATGGTCAAAAGATAGGGATAGGACCATTGTTTTCCCAATACGAATTTGACTGTTTTCTACAATAATGTCTTCTATCATTCTACCAACGCCAAGAATCGCACTCTCTGGTTGGTTGATCACCGGAGTAAAGGCGTCCACGGCATACATCCCTAAATTACTAATGGTAAATCGACTGTTTTCCATATCGGATGGTTTTAACTTTCCTGCCCGCGCTTTGTTTACTTTATCCTTCAAGTCAACGGAGATTTGTTCAAGCGATTTTTGATTTGCCTGGTGTATGACTGGAACGATTAACCCTTCCTCCTGTGCTACAGCAACCCCAATATTGATATCGCTATAATAGGTGAGCATATCTTCCTCTAACGAAACATTAATCTTAGGATGCTGCTGTAGACTTGCAGCAACCATTTTGATAAGTAAATCGGTAAAACTAATTTTGATAGAATGTTTTTTCATATATTCGTTTCGATAGTTAACGAGATTTGTTACTTCGGTTTTAACTGTCAGGGTCACGTGAGGAGCATTTCTTTTACTTTCCGCCATCCTTGTGGCAATTACTTTTCGAACGCCCGCTAGTCGGATTTTCTTTTTGTCAGTATGGTTATGTAGAGGTTCGATTTGTTTTAAGATATCTGTACTGACAATTTTCCCGTCTTGACCGGTCCCTTGTATTTTTTCAATATCAATATTTTCAATAGTGGCTATATTTTTTGCGAGTGGAGTGATTTTTCTAGGTTGTTTCTTAGGTGGGGTTTGATCCGATATCGGACTATTCAAGTGTTGTGTATAGTAAATGACATCTTCTTCAATAATGCGTCCATTGGGACCACTTCCGTTATAGTGTGATAGATCAATTCCTAATTTCTTTGCTAGGGCTCTTGCTCGCGGAGAGGCAAAGGAAGTTTTCTCTATTAACAAGTTCAAGATTCCCGCCTCCTTTATGAATGACCGGCAATTGAGAATTGGCGCCCAACGCAGATTTTATTAACCGCTTGGATGATATCATTTTCATTTGGCAAATAATAGTTTTCGAGTGGTTTACTGTATGGCACAGGTGTAAATGGTGCAGCAACTCGTTGGATCGGTGCGTCTAGATAATCAAAGACTTCTTCTTGAACCATAGCAGCAATTTCTGCACCGACGCCGCCAATTTTAACCGCTTCGTGCACAATGATAAGTCTGCCAGTCTTTTTAACGGATTGTTTAATGGTCTCTGTGTCTAAAGGTGAAATCGTTCGTGGGTCAATAATCTCAGGAGATATTCCGTTATTTTCGAGCGTTTGTGCCGCAGCCATAGCTTTGTTAACCATTTGGCCTAGAGCAACTATAGTGACATCTTTTCCTTCTTTGACAATTTTTGCTTCCCCAAGTGGAATCGTATAATCTTCTTCTGGTACTTCCCCTTTCATCCCGTACAACGCTTTATTTTCAATGAATACTACAGGATTATTATCGCGAATCGATGCTTTCAATAACCCTTTCGCATCATATGGATTTGACGGCATGACTACTTTTATCCCAGGGATATGAAATAGAAGCGCTTCCAAACTTTGCGAATGTTGAGGACCAGCATTTACTCCTGCTCCACTTTGAGTCCGAATGACTAATGGCAATGTCATTTGTCCCCCAGACATATATCTCATCTTGGCCGCTTGGTTAATAATGGGATCGAAACATACGGCGATAAAGTCCATAAACATGATTTCAATGACCGGTCTCAACCCTGTAGAAGAGGCACCCACTGCCATTCCAACGATTGCAGACTCACTTATCGGTGTGTCGATGACACGTTCAGGACCAAATTCATCCAATAATCCACGTGTAATTCCAAATGAGCCACCTGCATTCGCCACATCTTCTCCGGCAATAAACACAGTCGGATCTTTCTGCATTTCTTCTTTTAGCGCACTATTAATCGCTTTGTTATATCGAATCAGCATAAATCCACCTCCAATTTAAGCGTATACATCTTCTAACGTTGACAATTCATCTGGTAAAGGACTTTCACGTGAAAACTTTTCTGCATCATCTAGTTCACTTCTGATAGCTTCCTCAATTGAAAGTAGTGAACTTTCCTGGATATGATATTCAGATAGTAAGAGAGATCGGAAATTTTTAATCGGATCGTTTTTCTTCCATTCATCAATCTCACCCTCTGGCCGGTACCGTTGTGGATCTCCTTCAAAATGACCACTCCAGCGATTGGTTACACATTCTACTAGGAAAGGACCCTCTCCATTTCTAGTCCGATTGATGATGGTTTTCATTGTTTGATAGACTTCTAAAACATCATTTCCATTTATTAAATAACTCTGAATACCGTAGGCTGCTCCTCTTTCGACGATCGTTTTAACAGGTAAATGTGTTTCCCGAGGAGTAAATTCTGCATATTGATTGCTTTCACAAACAAAGATAATTGGTAGTTTAAGGACAGCGGCCATGTTAACTGCTTCGTGGAAATAGCCAATGCCGGTAGCTCCTTCACCAAAGAAAGGAATTACGACTTGACCGTCGTTGTTCGTTTTGGCTGTAATCCCAGCCCCAACGGCAATCGGCATACCTGCTCCGACAATTCCATTTGCCCCGAGAATCCCTAAATCAACATCGACAACATGCATTGAACCGCCTTTTCCTTTACAATAGCCCGTTTCTTTCCCAAATAACTCGGCCATCATCTTTTTTACATCTGCACCCTTTGCAATACAATGTCCATGTCCCCGGTGCGTACTAGTAATATAATCTTCTTTTGATAAACTTTCACAAATTCCAGACGCCACCGCTTCTTGACCTATGTATAGATGCAGAAAGCCTGGAATCAGTCCATCTGCGAACAAACTAGAAACTCTTTCTTCAAAGCCGCGGATCTTGACCATCGTTTGATAAAGGGACAACAACGTATCATTCGAAAATTGGCTCAACCCTTCTTCCCCCTTTTATAGAGTTAATCATTTAGAATTCCATGCTTGATAATGTTCAAGTATATTTTTGCTATTTCATCCAGTGGTTTTTCGCCATTTGGATTGTACCAGTGATACATAAAGTTACTTGCACCTAAGATAAAGAAGCTAGCAATTCGGCTGTTTTCTACATTAAAAACGCCATTTATTCTTCCTTCTTCCAAAACGTTAATAAAGATGCCTTCATATTCATCTCGATTATTTAACACGATTTGATAATTCTCGGGTGATAGATTATTGTACTCTTTATAAAAAATGGTGATATCATCTTTAAAATCCTTAATAATTTCTAAGTGGACTTTTAATAATTTCACAAGCTTTTCTTCCGTTGGAAGTGTTTCTTCTGCAATTACTTTCAACTTCGAAAGACCTTCCGTTATAAATCGTTCGTGGAGCAAAAAGAGAATTTCTTCTTTTGATTTTAGATAATGATATAATCCACCTTTCGTGATCCCCGCAGCATCTGCAATATCTTGAATGGAAGTTCTATTAAACCCTTTCTTCACAAAAAGCGTTAATGCTTGATCCAAAATTTCTGCTTTTCGATCTTGGTTTTTGCTCTGTACTACATTCGTCATTTTTAAAACCACCTTAACTAGTATCACTACATATTCTAAAACCGACCGGCTGTCCGGTTTTTTTATCTGTTTTTAGCATACCGGCTGTCCGGTTTTTTGTCAACAACAAATTTTTAATCATTTGAATTTTTAGAAAATATTTATTTTAAAGGTTTTAGAGCTTATGGTTCCATAAAACTTTATTGAATCTAAACACGAAGTTTACAATGCTTTAATAATGAATTGGTATGATTGGGCTATCAACGAATGAGGGGGCAACGTAAATGAATGTACGTGCAGTATTTATTGATATGGATGGTACACTACTTAAGGCCTCAAACGATATTTCCCACCGTAATAAAGAAGCTATCTATAAGCTCATTAACCAGGGAGTCAAAGTGTTTCTAGCCACGGGGCGACACTATGAAGTAACGGCTCCCTATCATAAAGAAATTGGATTACGAACTCCGATGATTTGTTTAAATGGTGCTTCTATTCATGAAGCTGACACAGGAAGAGCTGTTCATATGAAAACCGTCAGCTTGAACGAAGATCGCTTCCACCATCTGACATCTGAACATCCTTGCAATGTTATCATCCATACGGTAAATGGACTATACTGCAAGAAGACGGATGAAGAAATTGATTATTGGACAAAAATCGGGCTTATTCCTCCTCGCTATATTGGTGATTTAAGGCTGGCCAATTATCAAGACGTTCTAAAATTTAGCGTTCGAACAGGTGCCCCAAGCCCTGAATTATCCGCTTTTTTTAAACAAGAAGCAGAAGTCATCAATTGGAATGACGGGTTTGAGCTGCTTGCTCCCAATGTTTCTAAATGGTCAGCAATAAAGAGATTGCTTCGTGAATTACGAATGAGTCCAACGGATGTTGTAACAATTGGAGACGGTCCAAATGATATCGAAATGCTTCGTAATGCCGGTACTGGAGTGGCCATGGGGAACGCGAGCAAAGAGATTAAAGCCGTTGCTGATTTTGTTACAGGACATCACGAACAGGATGGAGTTGCTGAGTTTATTGAGCGTTATCTTCTTAAGTCATATAACTCAATGGTGATTTAGGGTATTTTCATTTTGTTTCATAATGTAAAAATACTGCAGCCTAGGAGACTGCAGTATTTTTATATCTGGTATAGGGATTCATTGGCTAATACTTCAACTGCTGCCAAACTCTTAGGCGGAAATTTTCCGGCTATGTATACTGAGGAAGCTTAAGAAGTTGATATAGGCGGAGCTATTCCGATTAACTGCTCTAATAAAGACAAAATCTAACGATTTGGACCAAATAACCGGAAAAACGCCCCTTATTTTTAAGGTTTTATACTAATTTTCCAATTTAGCCGAAATTCTTCCTCTTATTTTTCAATACACATGAAGTCAAGAATCACTATAACGAAGGTGCGCAGTTGAATTTACTGCATACGATCATCCTGAGACCTTTTTAACTAAAAACGCTGAATTCTCCAATACTGAAAATCCATTTTTTTGATAAAAATGATAAGCTGGGACGGTCTTTTCTGTAGCTAATGTTATATGCTGCACATCTTCAGCTCTCAATCTATCATTTATTAGATTAAGAAAAGTACTACCTGCACCTTGACTTTGATTTTTTCTTGAAATAAAGAATTCCTTAATAAAATATTCCCGACCTTCCCACCAGTTAAAAACATATCCTAATGAGCAGCCAATTAACTCTTCTTCTTCTTCTTCTTCATCAAATAAAGCGAATGAGAGCGAGTTATTATTCTCTGTTAAATCCTTCATATATAAGTCTAATTGTTCTCTATTCCACTTATCAAACCAAGGTTCATTTGAGAATACATCTAAGAATAACTTTTTCATTTGCTGGTGATCGCTTGTTTTTAAAATTCTTACCTTCATTTAATTGATCCTCCTACGTCCTTATCATGAATGTGTACTGTTCTTTTTCCCTATACAATAACCGACTTTTAAAGGGAATTATCATAGAAGCCCTGCTACGCAAAAATTAGCAGGGCACTTCATTTATTTTACTATCTGGATTACATTATTAATCTGTATACCCCATCAACAGACGCGCATAGGGAGAATCAGATGGAAGGACGATAACTGCCTTGTCATTGATTGTCTTTTTGTATGATTCTAACGTACGGTACATGGAATAAAAAGCTGGGTCTTTTGAGAACGATTCATTATAGATTCTCGCTGCTTCCGCTTCCCCTTCAGCACGAATGGCTTCTGCCTCAGCTTTTGCCTTTGCTAGCAATTCCTGCACTTCTCGATCCGTATCTGCCTCAATTCTATTCTTTTCTGCATCACCCATAGACAAATATTCCTGTGCCTTCGATTCTCGTTCAGAAATCATTCTTGTGAAAACAGACTGTTCATTCTCTGAAGGAAGATCTGTTCGCTTCATCCTTACATCTGTAACGACGATACCATAGTTATCGTTTCCAAGAAGATCATTTACCTTTTCCGTAATCCTGTCATTTAAAGAACCACGTGAAGATTTTTCATCATTAATAATTTCATCATAGTTTAACTGCCCAAGCTCAGAACGAACGACGGAGTAAATAAATTCCTCCATACGGGATTCCGCTTTTTCAACCGTTCTTGCATTGGTGATCATTTTTTTCGGATCCTCAATTCTCCAAATCGCATAGTTATCGATGAGCATCCGTTTCTTATCCTTAGTGTTAATCTCAGCTTCAGTAACATCATACGTCATTTGATATTTTGGAAGTGTCGTGACACTTTGAATGAACGGAACTTTATAGGTTAGACCAGGGGTTTTCACAATCCGTACTACTTCTCCAAACTGCCGAATCACTTTATATTCGCCTTCTTTAACTACAATGAGATTTGAAATGAATATTGCTAAGAGGATGATGACGATAACGAAAAAGCCGCCAATTTTTGTGTAGTTTTTCCAGTTGAATCCTTTTGAGCCGCGACCGTCCATATTTACTACATTACTCATTTTTGTCACTTCCTTCCCCAGTTGTCTTTGGTTGTTGGTTTTCCAAAGGTCTGATCGGGAAATATTTTAACGTATCACCATTATCCTTCATAATATAGATTTCAGCATCCGGGAGTACCTGTTCAAGCGTTTCCAACATTAACCTCTGACGGGTAATGTCAGGATTTGTTCGGTATTCATCATATAGCTTATTGAATACAGAAACATCCCCTCTTGCTGTTTCAATTCTTGCTGCTTGGTCACCTTGGGCTTTTGACTTGAGAGCAGCCACTTCCCCTTTGGCTTCATTCGTCCGTTTGTTTCGATATTTCCCCGCTTCATTAATCTTTGTGTTCATTGTTTCACGTGCATCTGTTACATTTGTAAAGGCTTTTCTTACCTCGTCATTTGGCAGTTCCACATCCTGAAGCTTAACAGCCAGAATGGAAATACCGATATCATATTTTTCAACCAAAGTGGATAAAAGGTCCCGGACATCAGCTTCGATTTCAGCCTTTCCAGAGGTTAAAGCGTCATCAATTTTAGAGCTTCCAATAATACTTCTTAGAGATGCAGAGGTGGAATTATACAATATTTCTTCTGGGTGCTCCGCACTAAACAAATATTTGGCAGGGTCGGTTATTTTCCATTGGACCACTAAGTCCGCTAGAACAATATTTTCATCACCTGTAATCATTTTCGTTTCCTCTGGGAATTCTTTTACTTTTCCATCTTTCTCTTCATAACCAAATTGCAGACTAAAGGTTTCTTTTGATAGCGTTTCTACGGATTGAATGGGCCATGGCAGCTTAAAATGTAACCCAGGTTCTGTTACTCCTTCTTCAACCTTTCCAAAGGTAATAATAACGGCCTGCTCACTTTCATCAACCGTATACCAAGTGGTAAAACCAACAATAACGAGGATAACGCCTAATAAAACAAGTCCAATGGTTTTATAGATTCTATTGATAGTCCACATGTGTCTCCCCCTCTTTCTATAAGGCTATAACTTTATTACGGCTATTTTACAAAAAAGTTTCAATATTTGGTAAATAAAAGGGCCAAAGTGCCGAAGGTGGCCAGAGGGACGGTTCTCATGGTTTCGAGGAGACGAAAAGCCACTAAAAAATACATATAAAACATAAAAAGAAGTCCATTAACTACTCATGTAGGTAACTTGACTTCTTTTTATGAGAGACATATTTCTTACTTACACTACAGTTATTACAACATTTCCTTTTTTGTGACCCGTTTCAACGTAACGGTGTGCTTCGGCAAGCCGTTCCAGCGGGTATCGTTGATCGATGACACTTTTGATTTTTCCAGCTGTATAAAGCTCGGTTAGAAAATTTAGATTTGCTTGGTTCTGCATTAGACCCGCCGTCACAAAGATGGCTTTCTTTTTACCAAACACCATAGTTTTCATCATGTCAAAAAGAATGGATAAAGAAAGCACTGTAGAAAGATAGATTCCTCTTTGCGTGAGCATGCCTTTACATTCTGCAAAGGACCTCTTGCCGACCGCATCGAAAATCACATCATAGATTTGACCATTTTTCGTAAAATCCTCCCGGGTATAGTCAATCACCCTATCAGCTCCATGGGCTTTTACCAACTTCATATTTGCACCGCTGCATACTCCTGTGACTTCGGCTCCCAAAAATTTCGCAATTTGAATGGCATAAATACCGACCGCTCCAGATGCACCATTAATCAGAACACGTTGTCCGCGCTGAACCTTTGCTTTATCGCGAAGGAACGTCAATGCCGTAGGTGCACCATCACAGATGGCAACACCTTCTTCATGGGACATGGCTGCTGGTTTGATTGCCAGAGGGGTGTTTTCGTGCAGACATTTGTATTCAGCTTGAGCTCCAAACGTCTTAGCACTTAACCCAAATACCTGGTCGCCTACCTTATATCGGGTTACTTTTTTGCCAACGGCATCAATGACGCCTGACAGTTCAGCTCCAAATATCGGATTCTTCGGTCTTCTAAACCCGTATACAAGCTTAACAATGAGCGAACCCTTTCGAAAGGTACAGTCCGATGGTCCGACGGTAGCTGCGTGTATTTTAATCCGAACTTCATGATCTTTGGGGATTGGCGTTTCGACCTCTTGAAGCTGGAAAACATCTGGAGTTCCATAATCTGTGCATATCATGGCTCTCATATAGCTGCTTTCCTTTCACTTTTTGCAGAGAGGGTCGTAATCGCATTTTCATTAAATCCCTTTACGATAAGCCATACGGCTAAAATCATTTCATTCGCTGCTACAGGCACAGCCAAAACAGCACCCCAAAAAGAAATTTGAGGAAAGACACCAAACATTACGAACAAGGAACAAATGAAAACACAAGACGCTCCTGTCATACCTAGGATGGATATAAATCTGGGTACAAGCTTCGTTTTATAAAATATATAACTATACATCACCGTATTGATACCAAGCATGAAAAGTGGACCAAGCATGAATGTCCAGTCATGTATTGCTTTAAGGATGATTCCTGAAGAGTGAAAGGATGAAGGATCTGGGGTTCCTGCTGCTACGAATTCCCGGCTTAGGGTTAGGAGGGACAAGACACTAATGACACCAACTGTAATAATAATTGCTTCCAGAAACCTGAAGCAAACATGCCAAAGGGCTATCGTTTCATTATATTTTCTTAACAATGGGAACATGGTAGTGGCCGTTCCAATTGCTGAAACAACTAGAATTAATTCCATTACAGCTCCGAGTATTATTTGGTTGGCGTGTTCGGAACCTTTTAGTAAATAATCGGGACCGTTTAAGATAGGATCGTATAAATTTAGACCTATCACTGCTGTAACAGCAGCAAGTATAAACAGGACTCCCACAATTTTTGCAGCTTTTCTGTTTGAATTCATTTTTCTATCCCCTCACGTAATAAATTCAAAAACGTTTAGCATTGATTGTTCTTACTCCTTTGTCTGATCCCCATAAAAGAATACTTCCTCTAGTGGTAAGTTAAAGGCATGAGCGATGCGAAAAGCGAGTTCCAATGATGGGGAGTAGTTTCCCTTTTCGAGAGCTACGATGGTTTGTCTCGTTACCCCCACCTTGTCAGCCAACTGCTGCTGTGTCATTTCATCATGGTTGAATCGTAATTTACGGATGTGATTGCCGACAAGATTTTTACCCATTTCTACACCCCTCTCCGATAGTGATAAAGTTTGGTTACCGAGCCGGTGACATCTGAAATGAAACCTGCAGAAATCATAATGATGAACATCACATGTAACGGTTGATAGAAGACTAGCGATCCCATTGCAAATAGAAAACCGACGACAAACACAAAAAATGAATTTCGGAACGCTTTCAGGTCGATTAACTTATCTAATTCATCCGCAAATGCTGGTTCTTTTTCATTGGTTGTCAGTCTAAATACAATGTTAAAAATAATGCTGATGATGATATGTGCGACGATAGAAAATAGTGTCAGATACAGGACAAAGGATCCCCAATAATGAAAAACCTCACTCGGCTCCACACCTTCTCCTCCTGGATACCGCGGGTACATGTACAAACAATACGAGACAAAAATGAGAATAGCACTAACGACCGAAACGATACTTTTCTTTTCTTGATACGTCATGATTCACCTCTCCATGTATGATTATTTTTACAAGAAGTTAAACTTGTTATACTAAATGTAAAGTAAACTATACATCAAGTCAAGTGTAATTTACAAAATAGGCAGAATACTCCATTTTGGGTAATATGTCGCCATGATAAAGTACAGTAATGTAATTATTTCTATAACAAACCAAAGCAAAACCCCTATGATGGATAAAATCATAGGGGGTTACATTTGCTGTTAATCTTTTTGAAACACCATCCAGCAAAAAAATTAGGAAGTCTTGACTGCTTACCTTCCCTCTCCGGTATTGTGTCACCTCGAAAATAAAACGGGTGATAACTGTTACCACCCGTTTTAAGTCAATCTATTTAACTACTTTTTCTTTCTTTTTGCTTTCATCGATTGGTCCTGGAGAAATGCTCTGGTCATTGGCTGTCAGATCGATACCATAGTCCTTTGCAAACACCATATGTGTTTCTACTAGCACATCTGCAGTATTCTCATCCAAATTAAAAACCCTTGCACCGCGTAATCTGTTTCGATCTGCACCCGGAAGACCATATGTACCAAAACCGGTATTTCCTGCATAACCAAGCAGGATTCCATAATAGTTACCCATGTAGGTGTTTACATGATCATGGCCGCAGAAAACTCCTTTGACATCTCCCCTCTCAAGCATAGCTGAGAACATGCCGCTATTGATTGGGCCTGGACATTCCTCTTCATTTCTTTCTCCGACAATATTATGTTTGTTGACAGCATTAGCGTGGTTTTCCTCCGTCCTGCTATCTACACTCGCAAACCACATATATCGATGTTCCCAAAGTGGAATATGAATAAATACAAGTGAAGGAACCTTGTGACCCCATTGCTGTTCTAATTTTTTAGAGGTTTCGTTATACCAGCTTACTTGGTTAAATCGCAGCCAGTCCCAGGTTGGATATCCCTTAAAGTCCTGACCAGCAATAGTATTGGGAGCATACCTTCCACTGTCAAGCAACCAAAGATTAAAAGCAGCGTCCGTACCTTTGGAATTTTTGATAAGGAGATTCATATTTCCTGTTCCCGTAATATCTTTTACACTTGGCTTGTTCAAATTGTATTTGTAAGACATGTAAATTTCGAGCATGTCCTCTTCATTAAGACCACTTTTTGGAGTGGAGTCCTCATCATGATTTCCATATGTAATTGCCCACTTTATCCCTCTCTGCTCCATCGGTTGTGCCACATTATTTATGGCTTGTTTCATCTGAAGAGGTGTATCACAGCCACCTGTAATGTTGTCGCCGTTAAGGACAACAAAATCTGGTTTTTCAGTATCAAGGACTTTTTCCATCAACTCGATCGTACGACGGTCAATGTTTTCATCATCTTGGGTATCGTTAAACTGAACAATCTTGAACTTTCCATCCGGTTTAAATTGAAGCTTGATATCTTCATTTGCTGCGGCATGTACCTTATCTGTGAACATATTAGCCGGAATGCCTGCTGACCCTAGTGTTAATGCCAATGTACTCAACCCGCCGATTTTGATAAAGCGTCGTCTGTCTAATCCCTTTTGCAAATCATAATTACTCATAATTAAATCTCCACATCCCTTTTATAGAAATATAATAGAAAGTAAATCTATAAAAAGAGTAACAGGGAAGTTTTAATTCTGTGTTTATACTATGTAAATTATTAGTGTAAATTTGGTAAAGATTGCATATGTTGAAACATTAGGTAGATCAACCTTTAGAACATCCATTTAAGTCTATAACAAAAAGAGCTCACACGAATGAGCTCTTACACTTAATCTTTTTAACTCCAGAAACGGACTACGTTTTCAGAGTGTATTTGGCAACACATGAGGTACTGGTGAACCTCCTACATGACAGCACTTTTGTTTGTATGTTCTTGATGATTGCTAACGGGTTTTCCTTCTGTGCCTTCAAATTGACGGCCCCACCCGGTTATGATTGAGAACAAAAGAACCAAGAACAGCATCATGCAATAAATCATACCGCTGCTGACTTGTGTAAGGGTTAGCGGCTTTATAAAATCATACCCATCAGACAATAAAGCACCGAGGAAGACAAAAACACTTAAGAACGGGATAACTAACACGATAGCATTCGCAAAACCATCAAGTAGATTGGCACGGCGATAAGGATGGAGACCCACACGTTTGCCAATTTCATTCTGCACTTTTCCGAATGTGGTCATCGATGCACTGGTCACACCCCCGAAGATCAACGTAGTAAACGAGATTCCTAACATCATAGCAATCTCAGCACCACGTACTGTTTGACCCATTTTGCTGTTAAGAATGCCATTGGTGACTTTTTCAAGCACACCCGCACCGTTAAGCACACCCATGATACCGTAAACGGAAATAACCAACGTGACGGTTGCCATCATCGAGCTGATACCGCCTGTTAGGAAACCTGCAGGTGCACCATCTTTAACGGAAATCACATTATCAAACGTTAAAAGGTTAAATGCTAGACCCGTGATGGTTCCTAAAAGGATTCCTACTGTAATCGCTTTATAGATATTGCGGGTTTTAATAGCCACTATTAACATGACAGCTACTGGAACCAGCATGACCAATGTCGTTGGATTCATGTTCTTCTCGAGGATTTCCGCAGCGCCTGTTCCTGCCGTGCCTCCTCCACCGAAGATCCAGAACAAGACAAACGAGATTATGCCCGCGACCAAGGAATACTTCAATCGCGTGGCAACACAACCGCCGATGTCAGCAAAGCCTTGTTTTTTTGTATATTCTTGTGTTCCTGCAGAGATGATGGTGGTATCGGATATCGGTGCCAAGTTATCTCCAAAAATAGAAGCACTCACGATGGCGCCCGCAAGAACACCAGGGTCACATCCCAATAATACTCCTGCTGGATAGAAAATCGGGAAGCAGGTAAACATGGTTCCGATTGATGAACCCGTAGCAGTAGAAATCACACAAACAGCTAAGAAAGTAAACGCGGTGAATAATCCTCCATCCACGCCAAGTAAATCAGCAAGCCATACGAAACCTGCGGAAATATTCGTCTCTTTTATCAGCGTCGAGAACATCCCGATCACAAACAGCAGGATAGTAATCGGTACAGCTTCCTTTACGCCTTCATAGACGGAATCCCAGAAGCGATCGTAATTACCCTTTTTCACCAAAACAGAACCTACCATCAGTGCGACGAAAGCCCCCATGGCAAGTGCGTACATTTCAAATGCTTTAAACACGATAAAATACAAGATACAGAAAAACAGAAAAATCACGACTGGAATAAACGCAGTGCCCCAGCCACCTCTAAATTCAAGTCTTTTATTCATACTAGAACTCTCCTCTTCTATACTAAACTTTCTATTCTAAGCTAAATATCCACTTTCACTTATTCTTCATTTAAATTCATCTTCATAATATTGCGATATTTCGAATCAACCGTCCGCTCTAACTCAAACGGTTCGCCTTCTACGATTGGATAGTTGTCTAAGAACTGTTTTATTTCTTCGATATCGGTACGATCAAGTTCGAATGAAAATATTTGGGTATTCGATTCAACATGCCTGCTATTTCTAACGCCAATAATAGAGGCTCCGACACCTTGTTGACTCAAAATATATTTTGTAGCAATCTGTGAAACCTTAACAGAATGCTTTTTAGCGATTGCTTCCAGCAATACCAACAACTCCTGATAACCATCCCAGCCCAACGTATCTTCAATCACCTGAAAATATTTAACATGTGAGCGCGTTTCGGGTTGAATCGTAGTTTGGCCAATCCATTTTTCAGCTAACAATCCGCCAGATAATGTACCATAGCACAGCAGGGAAATTCCTTTGCTAATACAATAATCTAGTAATTCCTTTTCTGGACGTCGATCAAAAACCGAGTATTGATTTTGACAAGACACAACAGGGATACCGGCATCAACGATTTCGCGCAAATGCTTCGTATCGAAGTTTGTAACCGCAATATTACGGATTTTTCCTTTTTCTTTAAGTTTCAACAGATCCCCAGCTGTCTCTAAATATCCAGGTACACTGTAATCCCACCAATGAAACTGAACAAGATCCAATACATCTCGTTTTTGACGATTGAGGCTTCTGTCAATGATCTTTTCTGTGTAGCTATAATCGACCTCACTAAGCAAATTGATATCCGGTACATACTTGGTATGAATTTGAATATCATGCGGCGAAAGGGTGCTCCCTTCTTTTAATTCCGTTAAAAATTCACCGAGGAGTTCTTCCGTACCCGTATAGATATCTGCACAATCAAAGGTCGTAAATCCTCTTTCCGCCAGCATATGGAATGCCTTCATGACATCTTGCATATCTAACTTTGCCTGTAAGCTATGGCCCTCCGATAACTGCCAACACCCGTTGATCACTCTGCTAATACTATAATCTTTTGCTAATTCTAATCGTTCTGCCATGATGGTTACTCTCCTTTATGTATCGGTTCTATTGTGCATTCTGCATGACTAAAGTCTTGTGTTTCAGTACGAGTTATTTTGAATTTAGCCCCACAGTTTGGATCTGGGCAGGCTATCAAACTATCAGACAACATCCAGTCATTTCTATGTAATGGTCGCTGTTTTGCAGGCAGTAATGGCAAAATAGCGCTTAAGGCATACATGGAAAAAGAATTCGTTTCCGGGAAAATCAGATTTTCCCCTACCACTAAGAAATAGTCACCTTCCTTATGACTGCATACCATTGGTTTATCTGTACCTACCACCTCTACCTTTAAGTTATAGAGCGTAAATTTATCATCCATAGTACCTTTTCCTTTCCATATTTGCTTTTAATATTTATGAGTGAATTTCGCTGTAACGATGATCATCCATAGTCGGAGGATTTCCGGCTAATGTATATAATGGAAGCTTTGAAGCAGATATAAGCGGAGAGATTCCGGGTAACTGCTCTAAATACGGTTGAATAATAGGATTTCGATCATATAACCGGAAAACCTTCCCTTATTATTGATGAAATAAGGCTTTTTTTCGATTTAGTCAGAAATCCTCCGTCTATTTTCAAACACAGTGAAAATCAACCATCAGTTATGAAATTATATAAAAAAACACCTGCCCTCAAATAAAATTCAAGGACAAGTGTTAGCCTGCGGTACCACCTTGTTTGATATGTATCAACATACCCACTCTAGTAGAGTGCTTACACACTCTTAGCCCTTTAACGCTGGCTTTTGCGTCTAAGCTACTAAATCAACGATTTTTCACTTCGCCCTCTGAGGCCCATTTGCTGTTACGTTATCTATCCGGCTTACACCATCCCGGATTCGCTGCGAGAACGTTTAACAGTTTTACTCCCTCGTCTTTGGTTTAAAAAAATGATAACATCCTAGATTTTAAGTGTCAACAGAATAATTCTAATATTAAGATAACTAAACTAATTCTTTCATGTCATCCTAAAAATAAATCTAGCGAATGCCGAGTTCCTAAAAATGAGTAGAATCTTCAATTCCATTAGTGCTGTTTACCTGTCGCGGTAGCTAAAGCTTTAGAATAAATTGCTGTAATTTTCTTCTATAAATATAAAATCCGGCACTTTACTCCACCCGGTTATTTAGGATTGGCTCTGATTCTCAAAATCGTGATTGCATGGGCACGGAAAGGGAAAAGGCAAAAAGCAGGTATTGGTGCTTAAACGAGAGAAACGCTTGGGTTCTATTTGACTAGAAACCAAGCATTTTTTTGTGAACCGATTAAAACAGCCCTTCAAAGCATTTATTATCCGGGTCATCTAACCACGCTTATAAATAAGGAGCCGTTTAAACAGTTACTGAATCAAAATTATTAATGGTAATTTCCCCTACTATTGGATAACAAAGCACCTCTTTATTATTTTTCAGCTGTTCCAAATCCCTTTTCGCTGCTTTAAGGATAAAAATCCCTTCAACTGTTTGATCCACAATGGTTATCCCTTTCGGCACTTTCCACCCCACACCTTGAACGAACCAATACTCTAGTTCCCCTTGCGTTTTCTTGTCGTCCGAAACGAATCCTATGGAATTAGTAATATCACTTAATTGGTTTTGACATACATAAACAAGATCCTCAATTACAGCACTGGAAGTTGGAAACATTCCTGCACCGGGTCCTTGTAAAGTAATGCATCCGACAATATCTGAACAGACATTGACTGCATTTTGCACTCCCTCAACATGATAAAAAGGATGATTTTGATTGACTAAAACTGGTTTAACGACCGCGATGATCTCGCTACCATCACGATTAATTTGGGCGAAATGTTTAAAGCGTAAGCCGTATTTTTCTGCAGCTGCAATTAATTCACTTGTAATAGAGGTTATACCCTGTCTCTGAACCTCTTCCCAATTTGGCTCTTCACCAAACGCAATTCTGCACAATATCATGGTTTTATAAAACGCATCAAATCCTTCAACATCATTTGTTGGGTCTGCTTCTGCATAGCCGTTCTCCTGAGCCTGCAAAAGAGCTTCCGTAAACGACTGCTTTTTCTCACGCATTTCCGTTAAAATAAAATTCGAGGTTCCATTAAGGATTCCTTGAAGTTGAAAGACTCGGTTAACCTTTAACAAAGTCCGGATCGTCTGGATAACCGGGATTCCGCCAGCAACAGTTGCTTCAAATCCAACCGATACATTATTTTTTTCCGCAAGCTTTTGTAATTCCTCCCCATGGTGGGCAAACATCTCTTTATTTGCGGTAATAATATGACATTTTCGTTCTATTGACTTTTTTAAGAAAAGAAATGGGGATTCTTTTCCGACAATTGCTTCTATTACCACATCTAGCTTATCTAGCTTCATAATATCCTCAAAATCAGAGGTAATTAAAATATCGTCTGAAATATTTCTTTTTTTTTCTTGGTCCTTGATAAGAATGGCTGTAACCTCTACTTTTTTACCTAATACCTTCTTAAGTTCAGCTGCGTGAGAATGGATGATTCTGTATACCCCTTCCCCGACTGTCCCAAAGCCTAAAATCGCTATTTTTATTACCGACATCCTCCTACACCCCTTTATAGTAATTGGAAAAAAATAAAAAACCCACTTCATAAGAAGAGGGTTCGCTTCCTCCTCTTATCTTCCAGGTTAAATTTAACCTGCAGGAATTAGCACCTTTTCAAGAATACCTTGAAGGTTGCCGGGCTTCATCGGGCCATGTCCCTCTGCCACTCTGGATAAGAGTATCTATTTACTTGTTAGAATTACCATATTATGACTGTATTCTAAACGAGACCTAAAAAGATGTCAATATATTCAATCAAATTTAAGTATGCTTGTTAATTTCTTCTACTAAACTACCTCCAAGGTTAATTTATCCTTTATTAAATTAAATTTTCCGGATAATCGGCGTTGATTCGTTATAGCTGTGTTGACCTGAGTTCACTTTCACGTGTGCACTACAAAAAGCTAGTGCCTGTTCCAAATCAGCAATAATATCCTTCGAATCCTCCAATCCAACTGAAAGTCTAATTAGACCGTCTGAAATCCCGAACTTCAAACGCTCGTTTTCCGGAATGGAAAAATGAGTCATGGATGCCGGATGTTGCACTAATGTTTCAGGATCGCCCAAACTGAATGAAATCATGGCCAAATTCAATTGATTAATAAACTGCTTTCCGGCTGAAAAACCTCCTCTTACTTCAAACGAAACGATTCCCCCCATACCTTTCATCTGTCTTTTTGCGAGTTGATGTTGCGGGTGGGATCGAAGTCCAGGATAATATACTTTTTGAACAGCCTCATTATTCTCTAAATACTCTGCCACTTTTTGTGCATTGCTGCAATGCTGCTTCATTCTTAAACCCATTGTTTTTAGCCCTCGTAGGATTAAAAAGGACTCCCAAGCATTTAAATTTTGGCCCAAATTACCTGCAATTTTTTCTCGAATAAACGTAATAAGTTTTTTCCTGGCTACCACAAATCCAGCTAGCACATCGCCATGTCCGTTTAAATATTTAGTTGCACTGTGAACCACGATATCCGCTCCAAGCTCCAATGGTTTTTGCAAATACGGAGACATAAAGGTATTGTCAATAATTAGCGGAATCGAATGCAATTTTGAGATTTTCGAGATTGCCTCAATATCCAAAACCGTAAGACATGGATTTGAAGGTGTTTCAATATAGATTGCTTTGGTGTTTTCCTTTATTGAGGCTTGCAAACAATCCAAATTCGTACAATCGACAAAATCAACCGAAATGCCAAAACGGGGTGCCAGTGAGGTTAAAAAATTATACGTTCCGCCATAGACATCTTTGGTTACAACGACATGGTCTCCCCGTGATAAGACAGCCAATAATGCGGAAGAAATAGCGGCCATGCCACTGCTGAGTCCAATACTGTCTTCTCCGCCCTCAAGTTCGGCAATTTTTTGTTCCAATGTTCTCGTTGTTGGATTGCCGTAACGTCCATAATATATTCCCTCTTTTTCACCGGCTACAACCGCCGCCGCCGTCTCTACATCCGGAAATGCATATGCTACGGCCGGAATTACTGCTTGAGATATCGCCCCTGTATTACTATCCGGATATTGAGCCGAATGAATTAATTGTGTGTCCATATCCCAAAAAACTTTTTTTGTCATACATTTTTCGCTCCGTTTCATTTTCTTTTATAGAATTACCGAATCGACCGGATATTTTTTTAGGTCATCTTCCTGTTCAAAGGACACTCCATTAGCTCTAAAGTCTTTACTTAAATACAGTGATGCCATTTCGATCATGCAATCAGTATATGTGGTTTCAATGCCTAATTTTCTTCCCAATTCGGAAATCGCAACGAGCCCATATGGGATATCCTCGGTAATATACCGGTATTCAAATGATTTCGGGGCGATCGATGTCTTGAAGATTGTGCGCAATGCATCTTGTAAATCCAGAAAATCCCTTACGTAATAAGAATTCAAAAGTTCCAAGATACTTACTTCTTTTACCCCCAAGGCTTTCGCAATCAGCAGTCTTTCTTTATCAATATTTTCGATATAGGCAACCGTCAGCCGTGAGGCCCCTTCGTCATAAAATTTAAACTCATCTGCAAAATTTACTCGACTAGCATTAAATAACATAATAGTTGGGTGGATGGTCACATTTGTATTATTTAGTGAGGTCTCCCACACATTTGAGGCAGGTTCCCAACCGGGAAAAAGCCTTCTTAATCGATCAACTAGAGGAATGGCTTGATCTGAGGGAATGGTTCCTAAAGAAATTTTACTTTTAATCCTTCTTACATTGACAATTCCCGTTTCTAGTGACTGACTAACAAACATCATTGCATCTGTTTCCGCAATTACAATATTCTTCATACCTTTAAGAAGATTTTTACATTCGACAGCCCCCCAATACCCAGGGGTAATGATGATCGTCTGTCCATTTACTAAATAAGGTTTCATGCTTTCGAAGACCGGTTTATGCCCGTTCGCAGTGGTACAGATGAAGATGATATCAGCGTCTCTCACAGCTTCAGCCATATCTGTCGTCGCATACACAGAAACCTTTCCGTTCAATTTATTTCTTAACTCAATCCCCTTTTCTAAAAGACACTTCACTTTATCGATATTTCGATCGTACAATTTCACTTCTTCTCCATTCAGCGCAAGATAAGCGGCAAATGTCTGACCGGTATTTCCAGCACCCAAAACTGCAAATTTCACGAATTGTCCGCCTCCATAATGTTTTTTAGTACAATTGTATAATTGTATACAATTAATTAAATGGAAATTGGTTGGTAGAATTTCTTATATTAAAGTTATTATTGTATTTGACTGAGTCAGAATCCAAGAATTTTTTGGAATTCCGAATGATCTCTTTTCTCAGGCTGACTAGCACATTTTTATTGACCGGATAACGAATGACACATCCGGGTGAGAGAATGATTTTGTTTCCGTTGGTGATTCTTGAAACTTCGAGTACTTCGTTTCTTAAATTTGTCATACTTCCATTTGTAATGTGAGCTCTTTGTAAACCACCCACAATCACTTTATCTGGAGCCAATTTAAGCATAGTTTCAATCGTGGGTTCTGTTTCCCAAATATGCCAATTAAGCGCTTGCACTGGATAATTAGCTAAAAGCTTATAAATAATATTAGTACCGTGGATATGCATTACATTAAACCAGGAATGGCTATGAATGGGTTTAAGCACTTTTAAGTCATAAGGGACCCCGAATTCAGCATATTCTTCTTCGGTAAGGAATTCCCTGGTCGCCATCTGATTGGCAAAGTAAACACCGGAGCATCCTTTCCGTAGCGCCTCCAAGGCAAATTCCTTCGTTACATGTGCGATCAAATCCAAGCCAGCCTTGAGTTTCTCCGGATGATGTTTTAGTTGCTGGATGACTTCCGGTCCGCAAAGTTTGTAAGCTGTCGTTAGTGGACTAAATACAGTGGCAATAACTGGAGCTTCTTCTTTTACCATTTTCAAAAGATATTCAAGCGAAAGCAGTTCCCTACCGAACGCTCCTTTTCGAACATCAGGTTCTATCAGATTTCTCCAATCCTCAGGCTTCTGCACCGCATATTTTTTGATTTTTGCAACTCCTCCAAGTGCAATTTCGCTATAATCACATACACAGCCAAAATCTTCAACCGAAAACAACCCATTAGGCATATTTTTTATAAAATCTAGGTCATATGTTTTATAAAATCGAAAGGTTTCCGCAGCTAGTTTTTCGGGTTCCAAATCTACTGACGGCAAATGTGTCCAGAAACTGTATGGAATCCGATCCGCCCTCGCTCCCTGCAGAACCAAACGAATACGCTGCGAGCCTGTTAATGGCATGCTTCTCTCTCCCGTCATAACTTTTTAAATTACCTTATATGTCTTAAAAGCAAGCGGGGCCTTTCGGGACTTTCCGGTAAGCCCCCCGCAATAAACATCAATAAGAGACAAAGAATTACAATTCAAAGTCACCGGTGATAACTGTTCTTTTTTTCTTTTTAATGCCACCAATAATGCTTAAGATCAAGATAATTCCACAAATACTCATTAATACCCCTGAGATAGGTCTCTGAAATAAAATTAATAAACCATTATCAGAGGAAGCGAGCGTTTGTATTAAGGAGAATTCAACCCTTTGACCTAAAATAAACGATAGGATCAGGGCTGCAGTCGGTAATTCCAACTTTTTCATAAAGTAGCCGACAATCCCAAATAGGATCATAATGCCTATATCCCATATACTTCTGTTGACACTGTACACACCAACCAGGGAAATGATGAGTATCAATGGGAAAAGTAATTTATAAGGAATCAAAGCAACCTTTGCCCAAAGTCCTGCCATCGGTAAATTCATAAACAGTAGAATCGCATTGCCTATAAACATGCTGGCAATGACGCCCCATGCAAAATCTGGATTGTTCTGGAACAGAGTTGGGCCTGGTGTTAAACCGTGCATAATGAAAGCGCCTAAAATGACCGCTACCGTTGGAGAACTGGGAATTCCTAATGTAAATAATGGAATAAGTGCTGCGCCGCTAAAGGCGTTGTTGGCGGTTTCGGGTCCAGCAACTCCCTCAATTGCACCTTTTCCAAAACGCGAAGGATCCTTAGCTAGTTTTTTCTCCAAGGAATACGACATAATGGCTGAAATGGATGCACTGGCTCCGGGAATTAAGCCGATCAGCATACCGATCCCTGTTCCCCTGCCAATAGATTTCATAGTAGGTGCCCATTCCTCTCGTGAAGGGAAGAGACCCTTAATTTTTTCTGGCTTATCCAATTTCATTTTACTTTCTGCATTCAACAAAATTTCCGAAATCCCAAATAACCCCATTGCCACCACGACAAATTCAAGCCCATCGAATAATTCCATTTGCCCAAAAGTAAACCTTGGTGCTCCAGATCCGGGATCCATTCCAACAAGGGACAAAAGCAAACCGAGGATGGCGGCAATCAATCCCTTAATTAGCGATTTTCCCATTAGTGCGACTAATAGCAATAAACCAAAAAACATTAAACTAAAGTATTCCGGAGGGCCAAATTGCAATGCGTATTTAGCCAACTTTGGACCCACTAATGCCAGAGCAATAATGGCTACTACTCCTCCGATAAAAGAACCAATTGCAGCCACTCCCAATGCGACACCCGCACGTCCTTTTTTCGCCATTTGGTGTCCATCAATACAGGTGATTACGGAAGCGGTTTCACCGGGAGTATTGATTAATACGGATGTAATTGTTCCTCCATACATACCCCCATAAAAAATTCCGGACAGCATAATAATCGCAGATACAGGTTCCATGCCATAGGTCATTGGTATTAGAATTGCCGTTCCAGCTACCGGCCCTAATCCCGGCAGTACCCCAACAAACATACCAACAGATACACCAATCAAACAGTAAAGAAGATTCTGCAGGGTTAATGCTGTTTCAAACCCTTGAAGAAGTGACATTAGTTCTGCCATGAATACACCTCCTTAAAATCCGAATGCGCTTACAGGTAATTGCACATCTAAAAGACGATCAAATAATCCATACAAGATGATCGATACACCAAAGGAAATAGCTAAATTCACAAACCATCTGTACCCGCTGAATAAAAGTGTGAACAAGAAAATTGTGCTGCTCATAATAAATCCTAAAATTGGAAGTAATATAGTAAATAGTGTCATCGAGATTAAAATTAATAAAATATTTTTTAGTGCTTCTCCCTTAGGTAATCTTTCTTCTTCAGAATCTTCTGAATCTTTATTTTTGAAAGAAACCACAATATACAACAGAGACAGGATCGACAAAATACCAGATAGCCAAACGGGAAAGAAACCTGGTCCTGGTCCAATATCGCTGATGTAGGCCAAATCAAACGAATTAAGTAAAAAAACAAGTGAGAATATCAGGAGAATAACTCCAGCCCAAACGCCTGAATTTATTTTTTTCATAATTTGATTCACCCCTTTTTAGCTAGAATAACACGTTAATAGGAGGGCTAAATAGATCATAAAGACCTTAGCCCCCCATTAAAGAACTACTCAGTTATCCAATCTGGTCTTCTTTAAAATCCGTTTTACCACGGGTTCTTTTTAAACTCTTCCGCAAAGTCTGCAGACATCTTTTCCAATAACGATTTATACTCCTCAGGTCCCATAAAGTCGAGTGGAAGAGCTAATTCTTCGGCTTTTTTCTGGAAATCTGGATCTTCTAAAGTCTTTTTCATTACGTCCGCTAAATATTGAACTTGTTTTGGATCCATATCCTTCGGACCAGCTAAACCTCTCATGGCTATCTGAGTCGTATCGAAGCCGGACTCTTTATACGTAGGAACATCTGGCATCATTTTAATCTTACTTTCTGCTCCTACTGCAAGCACACGTATTGTTTTCTCTTTGTATTGGGTATACACCTCAGAGGCATTTGTAATCTGAATGTCTACGTGTCCACCTAGCAATGCAGTCAATCCAGGGGCAGTCCCTTCGAAAGGTACCTTCTTTAGCTTAACGCCATTCTGTTCCTCCAGCTGTCTCAAGGCAAGATCCTCCGTTGAACCAGGACCGCTGTAGGCAATTTTCAGCTTTTCAGGATTTTTCTTGGCATAATCAACAAATTCTTGGAACGTTTTAAATGGGCTGTTAGGTGCGACAATAAACGTTCCAGGGTCAGTAACAAGGTTGGCAATAGGCGCAAAGTCATCCAGTTTATATTTCACTGCATCTCCGTCTTTTATCGGGTACATGAGGAGCGACGGAGGATTGATCATACCAATTGTATAGCCATCTGTTGGCGCTAGAGCTATTTGTGTAAAACCAATTGCACCACCAGCGCCCGGTTTGTTAACAACAGCAAAACTTGTGCCAGCATATTTTTCAGCGAATTGAAGAACGGTTCTGGCTGCAGTATCCGTCCCCCCTCCAGGGTTGAATGCTACAATCGTTTCAATTGGTTTTTTAGGATAATCCAGTTTCTCTGCGGAAGAGGTCGACGCTTTTTTCGTTCCTTCGCCCGTAGACTTCTGTGTTTGTGCATTACAGCCTGTAAGAATAAGCAAAGTTAAAATGATTACGGCGTTAACAAGTAGCATCAATTTTCTTTTCATTCTAAAAACCCCCTCTTTTTTAATTGCTATTTCTCTTCCAAAATTGCAATCTATCTTTTTTTGTTAACAATGACTCCCCCTTACCTAGTCTGGTAAATTTATAATTAATCCTTCTATTTCAGAAGGAAAAATTCCGAACCTGAATCAAGTCTACATCCCTTTTTTGATAGTTCAGTGTATTTTAATTTGAATTTCGCGTTTGTTTGGCAGTTCATTTTTTTACTTACTCATGTTGTTCTATGTTTTCAATCAAAGTATCTAAGCTGCTAAGGATATGCTTTTGCATTGCAAGCTCTGCACCTTTTACATCCTTTGCAATAATACAATTTAAAATTAGGGCATGTTCTTCTATTACTTTCCCACTTCTATCCTTGCCCCGTTTGGGAAACAATCGCCGGTAACGTAGAATGTGATCGTTAAGCATACTCAATATTTTAACAGTTATTGTATTCTTGCTAATGTCATACAGGCATAAATGAAATTCACTGCCGTAATGCATGATCTCTTGATAATCTCCTTTCTCGGAAGCTTCATTTATCATTTTTAAAACATTCAATAGGTTTTGTACATCCTTTTCCTCTGCTTTTTCGGCTGCTTGTCCCGCTATTAATCCTTCAAGTAAACTTCGAGTGACGAATATCTCCTCTACCTCCTTTTTGGAAATAGGTGCTACTTTCAACCGACCATTTGATTGTCTAACCACCAACTCTTCCATTTCCAACCTTTGCAGTGCCTCACGTAGAGGGGTTCTACTGATTTCTAATTCTTTTGTTAAGGTTTCCTCAACCAAGCTTTGACCTGGTTGTAATTCTCCATTAATAATTTGTTGCTTAATCTCTATATAAGCAAAATCCTTGGAGACCATTCTGGTACGTTGTGACTGTTTATTCATAAAACCACACCTTTTCATATGAAATATCTTAAGTAACTACTAATACATTGAATCCAAATTTAAGAAGTGTATAATTGTATACAATTTAAAGAAAAAAATAAACACAATTAACTTTTCAAATTTATAAGAGTAAGTCCAATTTTAGGAAGTGTATAATTGTATACAATTTAAAGAAAACAAACACAATCAATATTTATTATTTTCTGATTTATAAGAATATTATGTATGATGGCGTTTTCTATGTCAAGAAATAAAAAAATTTTATGATGTTTATATTAATCTTGTTCGGAGGTAGCAGCTGTGACGGTAGTAAAGACATTTTGATGGCTTATGGTGTTGCTAGTCTTTCCCGATGTATCTTGGTTGTTATAGGAAACGATGAAATCGTTAGTTTAATAAAACTAGGGATGAAAATAGCACTAATGACTGAAACGATACTTTTCTTTTCTTGATAAGTCATGATTCACCTCACCGTGTATGATTATTTTTACAGCAAGTTAAACTTGTTATACTAAATGCAAAGTAAACTATACATCAAGTCAAGTACAATTCACAAAAACAGGTAGAATATTGCCTCCATAGGGTATTTCCAGGTCTTGATGAAGTAAGGAAATGAAATTATTTTTACAACAAATCAAAGCAAAGCCCCTTTGATTGGAAATGATCAAAGGGGCTAGGATATCATTCTATAATAAGCTTCAAGTATCTCATTCAAATCACTTCTGACAGTTTCTTCTGTAAAAGAACCGCCGTTAAATATCCCATAAACAGTTGAAAGTCGGTTTATTCCAATAAAATATTTATTTCACCCTATTTTTTATTCATTTCTATTAATTCTTTGGAATATTCCTTTTCCATGATGGCAAGCTTCTCAACTCTTCTTCTAAATTCTACAGCGGTGCTGAACTCAGCCGTTAGAAAAGAATTTATTAATTCTCTCACTAATGCTGGGCCAATAATTTGAGCACCAATGCACATTACATTAACATCATCATGCTCTACACATTGGTGTGATGAATAAATATCATGGCACACAGAGGCACGAATCCCAGGAATTTTATTAGCAGCAATGCTTGCGCCTACTCCCGTTCCGCACACGAGAATTCCTCTTTCCACTTCATTCCTTCGAATCTTTTCACAAACAAGCTTTGTAATATCTGGGAAGTCAACCGGATTCGGATCATAACTGCCACAATCGATTACTTCATGCCCTAACTCTTTTAATACCTCCATTACATACCCTTTCAATGGAAAGCCAGCATGATCTCCTCCAACTGCTATCTTCATTTGTTAACCCATCCTTTTCATTTTTTTAAAATATAGTATTTCGTTTAACTAGAATGTATTTCCTTAAAACACAATTGTCAATAATATTCTGACTATTAGTTAAAATAATATGGGCAATCAAAAGGTGATTCTAATTCTTAGAAATACCATCGCACGGTAATAATTAAAGTCCTGTGTGGTCATACCTATTACTAAGATAGTAAATGTTAATCGGGGTGAAATAGTTCCGTGAACGTCCGTATAAACATATCTCCTCCCTAAATAAAAAAAACAATGCCAATTCTTAGAATAATGGCATTGCTCTTGTTAACATGAATATTATCAATATGAGGTTATATGAAGTGTTATACAGCTCTAGTCGATCAATTATTTAATATAATATTACCAACCTTTTTCAACTGCTTCCATTTTCCTTTGTTTGCGGCTTTTTCCTTGATCGGCGCGATACTTGTCCACTTTCTGCTTTACGAGTGCAGGGTCCTGTTTTTTCGATAACATTTTAATAAACATGTCTTCTACTTTATAACTGATTGTTCGGTAAATGCCCATATTATCCGCCTCCCTTTAACGAATCATTTTTCTTGCTATATAAAATCTTCTGCCCAACCACACTAATGATAGACCCCCAAGGCCTCCAACAGCTGCTTTTTGGGTATCACTCTTTTTTTCTTCGTATTCTTTAAATCCCAACTGATAATTATGTTTAAAAATTACTTCACTGTTTTTGTATTGCGATGGAAGTTTGTAAGGTTCCCCTTCTTTTCCTAAAGCTAATCCATCCGCTTTGATTTGTTGGATTTCAGTATTGGATTCAAACCCTTCTTTATACCAATCTATTAACTTTTTATTCGTTAAATTAGGTTTCGTGTATTCCAACATCACAAAAGCCGCTTCATAACCTTGCTTTATGTACTCTTCTTTCAATTCTTTTTGAGCCATATCATACCCTTCATGATAAGCTGCAACATATACCTCTTCCATATCTTTTGGTACGTTAAGAACATCTTTCTTCCCATCCGCATAGCCTAAGTCTTTAGTTTCTTTTTTCTTAGCCTCTACACGCGCTGTAACAGCTTTACTAAAACCAGATTCAAAAGCTTGTTTTAAACCAGCATGGTTCGCATAAGCAGTCGGAAGGGATATAGTATCTTGTTTTTGTCCAAGTGCATATCCATCATCGGTCGCTTTTGTTTTTTCAGCTGTGACCTTGGCTTTTCCTTCTTCGTAACCTTTGTTATAACCAGTTGCATAGCCAACTTTAAAAGCCTCTGAGTTACTAGTCGAGACATTATTGCTTGCTGCCTCTTGGTAACCATCACTCAATCCTTGTGAATATCCTGCCTTTTCACCGGTGGCCATGTCTTTTTCATCTTGAAGGTGCTGTGCTTGTTCCGCACTATTATTTATCTTCGTTCTATCATACCCACTGGGAACTTCACAGGGTATCCCGTCATCCACTTGACCATTTCCCCATCCGTCTAAATTTTCCGGGTCGTTGGTTGCACTATAACCCTTAGCATTCCAATACGCCACCACTTCATCATAGTTAGCAAAATCTGTACAATCCTTATCTGTATTAACGATTGCAGCACCGCTTGAAGCACCACCGCCTCCGTTATGATAGTGATAACCCGTACAAAGACCTTTTGAAATTGATTTGTCGCTACAATTGTGCCCACCACTGGAATCTGTCCTACCTGAATGTGCCGAGGCAAAGGTACCAAACAGCAACACAAATAATAGAGTAAACAAAAATACTTTCTTATCCATCTTTCTCCCCCTGTATATCTATTTTCCTTATAAAAAAACAATCTCCTAGGAGATTGTTCACAAAAAACACATATTAATATAATTACATATTTACTACCTTGATAACAATAGTTACCTACCAATTTCCATTAAAAAAGAAATAATCTAAAAAAACTATGAACAATTAGCGTTACTTTCTTCTTGATAAAACCAAATACCTATTCTTTCTTACAATCTCTGTAAAAGGAGCCTTGATTAAACCACTAGTAGCTCAACTTTAAGTCTGACTCCTAAGCTGTCTTTTAATGAAGTCTAGTAGAGTTAGAAACATCAGTTGTCCAATTAGAAACCTATAATCTTTGCTTAAAGAGATTACAACTGCATGGATATTTCAATTGCTGGCTTTTATCCAAGCAAAGTTTGTTCTCGATCGAAGCTTGTCTTCCATAGACTTTACAAAATTATCATCTTACGCTCCCACTATCTCTTCGCCCTGCTTTAAAATTAAAATAATGATTGCTAACAAACCAGTAAAAGGGTGAAAATAAAAAGCGAACCTCAGCAACTTTTCTGAAGTTCGCATTCGATTAATAATATATATTTGTTAAACTACAATACCCTCATTATTTAGTAGTTGTGGAATAATCTCGTTATAATAACGTTCTTTATGAACCTGTTTCCGCGGAAATGGATGATAATACATCAACTTCCCCTTTGCTTTTAGACCGAAAACTTTAATACCCATATCATGAATCGCTGAGATCCATTGTTCTTTTAATTGATAAAGTTCAGACCCCTTTTCAGTACTCCATGCAAGTAGCACCCATGGATGGTTTTCTTCATTGAACTGTCGTATTATTGTTTTGTTTGTTTCGTATGATTGGATTAACCATTGTTTTTCCTTAACTGCGTTTTTTGAAGATGTATGTTGAAATGGAAAGAGATTATAAATATGAAAGCGTCCATTAAGAGGTTCTTTTTTTGATTGTTGTAAGATTTCAGCCAGCCTTTTCATTGTTTTATCTGGGATTAGTTCTCCAGTTTTTTCTTCATCATCAAACACATATGATTTATCAACAAAGCTTGCTTCACCAGGATTTAACATAATAATTGATCCAATAGAGGTACTACCGTTTCCGAACTGCAGGAATGTTTCTTTCCTACATATACAATCATTCCATTTATAGAATGTACCAAAGGCTTTATAGCTGTCCAAAACTCTCCCTCATTTGCTAAATAATATGAAATAACAATTTAAATAACTAAAACTTGTATGCTTTAAATCTCCAGAGCAACCCGCACCCTACTCAACTGGTTCGTAGTCATATTGCCTTAAAAGATCTCTCACCTTTTCGACCTCTTCATCTGTAAATAGTTCTTTATATTTCGGATTCAATATTAATGATTCTACAGTAAGGTCTAGTCTCCCTAATTCCCAAAGTGTCGTAAAGCCATCTGTGGGCTGATTTCGATGAATAAATCCTTTTGCTACTGTCAGACCATCCTGATTTACCACCATCTGCAAGAATCGATTGGCATTGTATCCACATTCCCTTTTCGCCTTTTGATAAATGGCAATCATATCCTTGTGAAATTCCTTTTTAAGAGCCACTTTGCTCCCTCCTTTATCTTTCATTTATATATTTCTACAAAATTCTATATTTTTCCTTTTTCACAGTAGACTATTAGAGGATAAAGTACCCAAACATGTTCTAATATATGGTAAATTAAATAGAGAAACAGCAGGGAGTGTTTATATGAAGATTGAAATCGGAGAGTCATTAATGCTGTCCTGGCTCAAACATATAAAGAAGTGCCAAACAGCACAATTAAATTGGAAAGCTTCCACCCATTCATGGGAGATTTATAATGAGGAAAAGATAAAAAAGATCATGAATGCCACCAAGAAGTATTTTATGGAAAAACATAATCTGAATATCTACAAAAATACCACTTCACATTTGCAGCTGTTGCAGCAAGGTGAAATTGATGTACTCGGACTAGAGGTTAAAGAGGGCAGCATTGCCAATATTTATGGTGTAGATGTCGCTTTTCATGAATCCGGTCTGAACTATGGTAGCAGTATCGGAACGATCGAGAGAATTATTAAAAAAATGATCCGTACTGCATTCCTTATCCATGGATACATTAATCTATCAAAAGGAACGATCATTTTTGCTTCTCCTAAAATACATAAAGCAATTTACGATCCCCTCTGTAGCTCCGTTTATTTATTAAATAAGATTTTCAAAGTATTTGAATTAGACTTTACCTTCATCCTTTATGGAAACCAAGACTTTAGAAACGACATATTTGAACCAGTTGTCAGTCTTTCAAAATCGGTAGCAGACACATCTGAACTGTTTTTAGGAAGCAGCCAAATGTACAATCTATTTTCCGATACAAAAATAGAAAATAAATCAACTACTACTGAGATTAAACCACAAAGAACTAGTTCTATAATTTCAACAGAACCAGTTAAAAATGATATCAATCACCTAAAAATTGGGGCATTGGTCCGAAATGAATTTGATAGACTTATTAGAAATAATTTATTATCTGATGAAATGATTAAGCATTTGTTAGACGAGAAGTACTCCAAATTAACCTTTAATGTTAACTATCCAATTTTAAGAAAAATAAATGCTGATCAATCTACTTTCGATCAGAGAATGATCAATGGCTATAGCCGGTACTGGTCTACAATTTATAAAATAAACGGAAAACGATACTTTATATGTAATGACTGGTATGAAAAAAGTAGAACAAAATTTTTAAACTGGGTTGATCGGTTAAAATAAGAAAACAAAAAAGAGTCTATAAAGAATAATTATAGGCTCTTTAAAATGGTTATTCTTAAATAAGATTATTATGTAAACTTTACCCAAATTACCAAATTACACTTAATATACTAGTTAACACATTTAAGCAAAACATTAGCTACCTTAGAAATTTGAAAAGTTACTATCGGACCATCCATGAAGGTGTTTTATTCCTAGCACATCTACCAAATGAATTATTCTATTAATAATCTGCTCTCGGCTAATATTTTTACTTATAATCTTTGACAAGTTAGCATACTCCTTCGGGTGAATTTAGAAGTCTTGGGCATTTATTAAGACGCAATGAGAAATCATGACACTACAATCTGCACAGTTAATAAAAAAACAGCAACCCTCAACACATATTCGTATTGAGGGTTGCTGAACTAGTCTTTGACTTATTTCAGTTCATTTGAATAGTTTATGCTCGCAATACTCTCAACACAAGCCAAAACCTTCTCCTTCAGCATTACATCTCCAACCCCCGGAACAACTTGAATAGCACCCATTTTGTATCTCTGATGGAAATCATCTCGAAAATATCGTAATCCTTCCGCCTGATCGTCTTTGGTAGGCGTTAAAATATATACTTCCTCTACCGCTCTATTTCCGGTGTCTCGATGAATAATTCCATCACGATATTTATGCATTTCACCTTGAGCGGTTCCAAGATTATCGGGTACGCGGTATTTAGGATCAAAGATGACGATGCCACGTTCACCTTCCAAGACAATATCTGGAATCATCCTTTGCGTATACGTGTGGAAGGTCTTGGTATTAAATTGATAGGTTCGCTGATAGTATAAAGAAAGCCCGCCTGCTAATTGAATTTGACTTTCCTTATTTTCTGCCAGCTGCAGAAAAATTCCATCCAGTTTTGTTTGAAATAGACTTCTTGTGTCAAGGACTAGCCCTGCTTCCCTTAAGATTTTCACGATTTTCATAAAACACCACATTTCATACAATTGAAAGGTGTCTTTTAGTGAAATCGGATAATCAAAGCCAATCCCTTCCCGGTTATGTTTATATAGCGTGTCAAACCATTGATACCAGTTGCGGTAAACGGGATGCTTGCGAAATTTTTGCGTAATGGTGTATGGACCTTGATTGGCCGTTATTTCCCTGATAAAGGAACTATTCAGCCAACGTTCTACAACACCCCTATACTTAGAGGATTTACGCGCAACACCTTCAAGCTCCACACTTTCATATTTTTTTAGCAGCCGGGATAAATCCTGCAATTGCTGCTTTAACACTTGATTTTCGTACAGATTTAGTATTTCAAGTGTTTTTTCATTTTGCACATGACTCGGAATATCTCCCCCGTGGCCTTTTACATCCAGCCAGCGTAAGGTGACTTGTTCCGAATGCTTTACTTTTTCTCGTTTCATCATCATTACATGCTTTTCAATCCCTCGAAATGGCTGTTTTTCTATTTTCGAAAACAGTTGTTTTAATTGTGTGAAGGATTGGTCAATATAGCTCCACTGTGTCCAGGTGATATCACGATTTTTGCCGGAAGCATTCACATGAGTTTCTAATCCGCTGAATTGAAAACAGCTGTTGGCCTCATGTAAAATTTCTGCCAGCATTCCATTAAATTGCTCTTCCGTCAGCTTTCGATCATCTGGGTAAATATAGGTTTCATAGTCATGTCCGTTTAAAAACACCTTTAAAGTCCCAAATTGAAACGGTGTGATGAACACAGCGTAATAGGCATTTTGTTCCTGGTAAAAAGGCAAAGGAACTCCCTGCATTCGAACATCCACATGGCTTCCTTTGTACCGAAGCTTATATTCCGTAGCCTCAGTAAGATAAGCATCCAGAAAAGGAGTCCAACCTTGCCTTATATCCCATAGTTCAAGGATGCTATCTCCAGAATTGTGTTGCTCCATAGTACTCCAGCTCCTCTTTCATCCGTTTCACATGCTGAAGTGAGGCAGAATTAGGAAGTAAGTTTCCTTCCATCCACAGTTCCAAACCTGAAAGCATTTCTGCTATCCGCTCATCTCCCCGGATTTTGGTTAATACTTTTTCAGAAATCACGCGGTCCAGAGCATCCATTGGGTCCATCTGATGCTCGTCTGGAAGCTGAAAATTGGCATATAATTTTTGGAGCATTTCCCCCATTGATCGATAGCCAAAGTGCAGTTCAAATCGGGATAGTGTTTGGTGCAATTCTCTAAGGATATGAAATTCTCGGGATAGGGCTGCCTTCAAATCCTGATTGGCTCGCTCCCAATAAGAATCAAAATCCACATCTGAAAGGGTCATCACAAAGGCACGATCAAGAACTTTATCAGATATAGAATGTGTTGTTTCATCAACATTTAGGGTTCCCAATACATAAACATTTGGAGGAATCACAAGTTTTCTCGGAATATCCGTAATCGAATCATCCTGGTGGAGAGGAATTTCTTTTCGTGATTCCACCGCACTCAAATAATCACTTAAGTAATACTCAACACGGGCAAGATTCATCTCATCCAGTAAGATAAAATGAGGTTTTTCCCGCTCCTTTAATGCATTCAAAAGGACATTTAAAAATTCCGTTTTGACATAGCGTTTTTCAAAGGAACTATAATAGCCGAAAAGCGCGCTAGCATCGGTCCAGTCTGGCCGCACAGGGATGATGGTAAAATACGGATTCTCACTTTCATATTCCAGTCCATAAACAGCATTCGCATAAAGACGGCAGAGCTGCGTTTTTCCTGTGCCTGAAATCCCGCTTAACAAGACAAAATGCTTATCGTCGAGCGAGGTTAAATTTAAATGTAAGTCACGAATAATTTCTTTTGAAAAAGTAAATTGACTCGTTGATATCATGTTATTAATTTCATGAAAGGTAAAATTCGGTTCCAGACCCTCTTCATTTTCTATATCACTTTCTCCTTCTGTCTCAGAGAGCAGTTCTTCCGAAGGTAATTCCAGCTTTTTACTAGCATGGGCAAATAAGAGTGCCGATACAATAAATTTCTTCTTTACAATTTCTACCCCTTCAACAAACGATTGTGTTTCATTATTAAAGGCCCCAACACAATAGGAAGTTCCGTCTACATGAAAATCATGTGCTTGTAACAAGCGCATAGCTTCATTCATCACAGCTTGGTTATCAAGGTTGTGTGTCGCAAACACTTTAGTAATCCACCAATCCTTTACGTTTGATCCAATGATTTCTCTTGCATTCGTAAAAATATGGTTATGGCCCTCAAGCTGCACAATAATGGTTTGAAACGGCGAATTCTTATCATGGTATTGAAGATAATAGAGAACCCCTTTGGTGACCAATTGATCTCCGTCATGAATAAAAAACGCTTGACGTTTCCCGTTTGTTTTCTCATTTTCTACTGCTGAAATATCAACGGAATAGTTGCGGCCGAGCAAGCGTATTTCTTGAATGTTCCGAGTGGAAGCCAGTGATAACAATGCATCATATGCTTTTTTCGAAACATCAATCTCTTCATTATAAAATTGACGGAAGCCCCCCAGTTTCTCCCAGGCATCCACGAGTTCAGATTGTAAAGCTTTTTCCTCGATATGCCCTTCTAATGGCAGACTGGTTCCAATTTGAAACCATGGCCTTTTCCTCGGTTTTACACAAGCTTTTATGTATTGGGTAAATTCATCTTTTTCTATGATCGTTTTTTCGGTCCATCCTGTAAAAATGGAATAGTGGGAAGGAATGGCACGTAAAACGTTATGTATTTTGTCATTTCTCACCCATGCCCAAAATGGGATGAAATTTAACTCAGAATGAAACATCATCATACGATTGATACCATCAAACTCAAGTGTCAAAAGGTTATATTCATTTTCATCTACTTTACGATTGAGCTTAATGAAATATTTACGGCCAATATTGGAATCCTTTTTCTTTTCCGCGTAAGTGGGATTCCGAGCATCACTATATGTGGTTGATAGTGTGGTATCATAGCTTTTGATAATAAACTCGGTTCCAAGCGGTACCCCAATCGATTCAATAAACCATTGAAATAAAGGTTTTATTACTGGCGCTATCTCATCCAGTACTTTTCGACAGCGAATTTCTGTATTGTCTTCATTAAACAGAGACTGATAATAGGTAAGATCTAACAAACACGTCACCCAGCTTCCATATTCAAATATATCTATATTATAACGGAAATGGGATTATATAGTATCTAGATAAACCGATTTTACCGTTCCACCGTTTAAAAAACTTTATTATTCTTCACTACTGGAAATTACCTTTGTTTAGGACATTTTAAGGTGTTCTGTATATTAACCAATATTAATTTTAATAGTTTTATAGTAATGCTTGTATTTAATAGCGATAATTGTAAAGAGCGACCATCAATTATTTGGGCCGCTCTTTTACCATAAATCATTCTTATTTTGAATATTTATTTGTGGTAACGAACCACTTTATATTGTTTTATAAGAGATTGCAGCACCAATCCCAAACCCATTTACTATATCCTGTTCCATTCCTTTAATTCTATTAAAGGTATCTTGATTTACCTCTACACCATTAAACCTTTGCCTATTCTTTCCATTTTCTACAATAGTCTCCCATGTTACTGGTTTATAGACACAAACAACTTCTTTATCTAGAATACCTGCCACATATTCAACTTTTTGAGCTCTTGTTTTATTTGCTCTCCAGTTTCCTCTAGTAGCTTCGTAGTAATCTTTTCCATCCTTTTTAACAGCATTCTGTATTTTTACCGCGAGAATCTCATTTTTCATTGACTTTTATCTCCTTCTATAAGTCATCAAAATAGGTAATATCTAATTAGAATTATTAAAATTATCCGATACAATTATTAAATATAATTTAGTAACACAGTAACAACGATTAAACGCTCAGATACAGTAAATTATTTAATAAACCACGTAGAAAAATGTGAAGATTAGTCCTTCTCCCTAACCCATTCAGATATGGCCATTTTGATATAAATACTTTCCTCTTGCAGTCGTTCAATTTCTATAAATTCATTTACTCGTTCTCGTATTTGGAGTTGCAAATTATGAAAAGGTACTTTTTTGGCACCCGTGATCCCAAGTTTTCCACCAATTCTTTCAAGTTTTACTTTATCAATGGTTACCGTATTTAACTCAGGGAATAGTAGAATAAACATCCTGTTAACGTAAGCCAATGGCTTGTTCCCACTAAACTGGTACCGATCTAGATATTCCAGAAGTCCAACCTCTTTAATTTTACTTATCGAAAGATTTTTTTGTACAGCGAGTTCGGTAAGTTGATAGAGTTTATTGTGAGTCTTATCATCTTCAAGGAATTCAATAAAATTACTTTTATTCATTTTTCCTATCCCTACTGAGCTAACAGCTTCTGCTCTTTTTGAAATAAATATCATATTCAGATAATCAACTATTTTAGGTATATCATTTGAGCCTGCGAGTAAACTATCAATTTCCTTATAAAGCTCATTACTCGTTTTCTCATAATAGGAATCTTTCTTCATATCCTCTCTTAGATTTATATACGCATTTTTTAATAGCTGATAGCTTTGTTCATTTAGCAAATTAATAACACCTCATTCAATAGAATTTTTATTTCGGGGCATGAATACCGTTTTTAAAAATATGTATGACAGCAGTGCTTTTGACTTTTTTCCATGGGCTTCTACGAGTTTACAAAGTTGTTCCATTAATTTTTTGACCCTTCTTTGATTCAACTGGTAATTTAATAAACCCTTCTTTCAGGATTTTCTTAGTGTCTACTCCTGTTTTTCTCTTGACCCTATCATACTTTGAAGTGTTCATGTTCTTATAGCCTATGTATTTACTTGGACCTAATACATTTAATTCAGGTATATAATACCAGTGTCTAAACATAGTAAGTTGTGAAATGATTTCAGTGTTATCTTCTAAATCTTTATTAAACTTGGTAATATTATCTACTACTTCTTTCAGTGAGGTAACAAGTTCGTCCATACCATTCCATTCCCGCCATATTTAAGTGTTTAGCTTCTTAGAAATAATCACCACGGTACTATTATACTATAAAATCACCTAAATAATGGTACTTTTAGGGTGGTATTAAAAATTTCGGGATATTATCAACCACCAAATAATGTCCGGCTTAGACCGTGAAGAAATTGAAGAACGAAATAAATAATATAAGTTACTACACACCATACGTTTACTAGTCAGAGAGATAACAAAAAAAATAGAGGGCTTAAGTGCCCTCTATAATTTCAAAGAAATCAACTTCTACATTTTATCCACAGGATGGCACATGTGGCACTTCTCTCTAACAAGTTCACAACTTTACTAAGCTCATAACCAAAGTTTTATATTATGATTTTTTTCGGCATCCATACATCAGTAAACCCATTTTCAACTGAATAATCATACAAATCCTTTAGTTTTGTGTTGGTATAGACTCTCATATCTTCTCTTTTTCTAATTTCCGGAATGGCTATCAAGGTATTGTTACGGTCTATTACCGTCTCTAAAAACAGCTTATTGGCCAATTTATCACTTTTTGACAAATTACAAGCGCTGCACGCGATAACAAGATTCCAAAGCTGGTCTGCCTGCACGAAGCTCCAGGGAATAAAGTGATCCACATGTGCATTTTCTTTCTTAATGGCTTTTCCACAGTAAAAACATTTGCTGCTATAAAAGGCGGAAAGCACATGATAAAACTGGTCTAATGAAGAACGCTTTGAGACGTTTTCAACCTTAAGCAACAGATTTGTGATGTCACCTTTTTCATTAAATTTTTCTAAAAATAAAGCAAGATGATAATTCGTTAAATAATTTAATACTCGCTGGAACCGCTGCATAAAGGAATAAAAAGTACTATTGAGTCTTAGCTGTTCCTTCCCATTATCGAAATCGTAAATGGTGCAGCCTGTGTCTCCGTAGATAGCTCCCATGACATTAATCTTACATCTTTTCGTCACCTTGTTAATGATTTCAATCTGTAATTCAATGGAAAGCCGATCAAAAACGAGCGTATGCGGAATTTGATACTTCGACTGTACTTTCAATAGGATTCTTTGTACCTCCGCCTTTTTATCCGTCATATTTATTTGATTAAGATTATGATGGATAACCAGATTCCAATAAATTTTGGAAAAGCTAGAAAACAAAACGGAATAATTCAACTCCAGCTTTTCATTCACATTGTATAAGTTCTCTAGTAGTGATTTAATCAATACAAATTTATAGGTAGTCGAATTTTTTGATTTTGAAGAGAAAATATAATTAAAATGTGCCCATATTTCTCTATCTGTTAAATAGGAGGCCTTCATTTCTCCCACTTGTAATTTGTAGCTCATGCACCGTCACCTGCTATGCTGAAATGAATTAATTATTTTTCATAAACACTCATTTTTAATCATCAACCTGAATTAAAAAGATTTTTTCTTCGAACCCGCCTCGCTTTTCAGCCTTTTCGAGTCGTACCTTCTCCACCTTTTCAAATGAAGCACCATGACATTTCGCTAATGCATGAATAATTTCAAGTAGATCGGCTAATTCTTCAATAGCATGCTCATCATTTTTGGCATTCAAATATTCGTGTAATTCTTCGTAACTCTTATTTTTTAATTCTTTTATGTATTGTTCTTCACTCAGGATTTTTGTTGAAAACTCTTTACCCGTTTTTTTAATCATTTCCGGTATAAGGTCACGAACAAGTTTGTTATATAAAGGCAAGCTACATACCCCTTTGCTTAATAAGTGAATAGTTGCCTAAAAGTCATCATTTACTCTTTAGGCAACGTGAATGATTTATAATGTTACGTTTAAACTTTGACCATCTCTTTTTAATAAAGAATGTATCTTAACGTGGTCATTCATCGAATCTGTAACTTCTATTTCTCCAATAAATAGTCTTCCTTCAATCATCTCTTCGTCCAGGTAATTGCCATTCTTGTCTTTAACTAATTCCATATAGTCCATAAGTTCACGTAAGCCGGTTATCGCATATTCCGTTCGTTTTGTATCTTTAACTTCACCGATGATGACTTTTTTTAAATCTCCTGTTTCTTTTGTGTAAACCTCCACAATGATATCTGGTCTGCCGCGCCAGTACGTGGTGGTATCGAAATGACCTAGAAAGCTTGTTTCTGCAATTTGTAAGGCACGATTCATCGAAGTCAATTTTTTTCTAATAAAAGGATGTTCATGCTTTCCCACTTCTTCAGTAGAAATATAAAAAGAAAGATTGGATGAGCCTGTTGAATCATGATAAATATGATATTCATGAACATGATCATCCCAGTTTGCCACTTGATTATTCCGCCCATCGATTAGCTGCAATTGGGCATTTTCCGTGCTATTTTTGATTAATTGAATAGTCCAATATAACTCAAATAACACATCTTCCTTTTCAGGAAATATAAACGTTTCTCTTATTAGCTCCTCTAAAACGTCTTTATCCAACTTCGCTTTCATAATTTCACGATAATCCAGTAACAGTTGGGCTGCCTGGCGATACAATGAATGACGATGTGTGAGTGTTTTTTGTATCATTCGTTCTGTAACCTTGGTTTCACCAGATTGTACTTTTGAAAGATAAATATTTTTACGGTACATGTCATCCACAACACCCTTTAATTGCAACCACTCTGAAAAATACTCATAATTTTCAATTCGACTCGTATCAATTTTTATAAACAGTATCTGATAAAGAGTAAAGAGTAATTCCTTTAAGACAAGGTTTTCGGTGATGTCATAGTTCCGTATCGATTCGTTGCAAGAAAAGATAGTTCGATCACGATGATTTATCCTTAATCGTTCTTTGATTGTATTTGACCAATTTATCTGCCCTCGAACTTCTCCGATGTAGGTTTCATTTGTCACCTTTGTAGATGTTTTAAATCGGCGAATCAGAACAGGGAGTTCCCGAACAAACTTTTTAACATCTGAACGTAGTAAATAATGAATCATCAGCATGTGGTCTAGCTGGGAGATGTTCAAGTTTGCTTTTTTAATAAAAGAATTTAGACCAACCCTCCCGGCCTTCAGATAGATAAGGAGAAAGTCACTAACCTCTTCTATAATCTCTGTTCGTTTCATCATTTACTCCTTTATCTGGAAAAAGTCATAGGCGAAATTCAGCAGCCGGTCAACATCTATTTCTTTCATTTCACCAACTCGATGGATAAATTCTAGTATTTTGTGATCCAATAATCCCTCAAACTGCGGCATGACGTATAAGATAATGGCAGAAGTAAAGTCTCCATCTTCTTCTGTGTACATGGCAAGGTCTTCAACAATCGCTGGCCCAATTTGTCTGTATTCGTTAATGAGCTTCCATAATTGTGCTAAAGGACGAGTAAAGCTGTACTGGTAAATCCCCCAATGAGATAGATACGATTCAACTAGTCCCTCTGATATATTTTTAGGTACACCAACTGGAATAAATGCAAAACGTCTCATAAAGGCATAGCTCATTTCATACAGCGTTGCTTTATCAAAGGTATTCATTGTCCCTATTAATCGCCAATCTTGCGGAATCACATATTCGAAATCATTTACGGCAGAGCTACCCTCGTCCGTTTGAGGATGAATCACTACTTGTTCCCCGCTTTCAGCTGTAAAAGGAAGGGTAACCGCATCACCAGTTAATGCTGAAAACAAAGAACCAAACGCTTTATCGATATCGGCACGATTCATTTCATCTATAATCAGCCATTCATTTTGAGATTGATAGGTAGTTGGATGTTTGAAGCAGGATAAAAACAATCCTGGCTTAAACGACAACGTTCCATCTGCTTCTGGACGATAGCCACCAATGGTTTCATAGGTAGACCAATCCGAGGTAGCAGTCGTCATTTGATACTTCACATCAAAGCTGCGGCAAATTTCCTTTGCTAGTTTTGACTTACCAGTTCCAGGTGGTCCAGTTAAAATGATATTTTTTCCATTCTTAAGTGCAGTTTGTGCTTGTTTAATAATGATTTCTAAATCTTCAAAATGCAGATTTTTAATTGTAATCGTTTTAGTGAAATCAATTTCAGGTAATTCTTCATGTTGTTCTATTATTTCTGTATCCTCTATTGCTAGGATTGCCTCGAATTCTTCCTTAGACAGCTCAAATAAACTACCTTGGGCACCATTTTTAATCGGAGAAGAGTCCTCTAGCTCCTCTACATCAAGAATTCGGCTCCAAGAGATAGGTTCTACATCCCGGATATAACGGAAGGAAACACCTTCGACCGGTTCGTCAAAGCCGTCATGAGATTCTGTGTGCAATCCTTCGACAACCTCTCCTAATGCTACAATTTCCTTTCGAGGAGTGGATTCATAAAATAGGATTTTATCTTTTGGCTGTGCAGATTCAAATGCTTTGAAGACCCTTCTCTTGTTGCGCTTTTCGTTATAGGCCGTATAAAAAACCGTCTCACCGTTCTTTATTTTGCTTACATCCCAAATGGAAGGATTGGACGTTAACCAAAAATATCGAATATCTTCATCAATGTTTCCAAGATCTAAACCGTTCAATAAAAGTCCCTCTCTTGCTACCTGATAAAAAATGGCTTGTTCTAAGTTAATCTGATTATGTATACGGTATTGAGACCTCTTCTGCGTTTCAAAAATATTTCTTATGTATTGAATGGTGTCTTCATAATTTTCTTCCATTGAATTTGGAAGCTGCTGAACGTCTTCAAACGGCAGGCAATAAAGTTTTATTCTTCTCTTTTCAATCCCCTTTGCAAAAGGATTATAGGCTTTATAGTTGTTAAGTTCACTGGACTCAGTTAAGGGAAGATACATGGACGGTTGATTTTGCTCGTCTTTGGAAAAAGATAACAACAACCAACTGCAAAAATTAACATGGATTGCTTTACGATCTCTACGATAAGTTATCGCAAGTCTTTCATCTCCTGGTCCCTTTATACCAAGTTGAGTCACCATATCATGAATAAAATCAAATGCCCAATTTGCTTCATTCATGGTATTAAAAATATTTTTCTTCCCTACTAGTTTTTCTAAATCGTTATTTTTAGACGAGTTAAAATTTCTTGGTATTGTCATAAAAAAAATCCTTTCTTAACTACCTAATATATATTATTAAGTAAATTCTACAATAAATAGGAATGATCTCCAATAAATCTTGTAAATTCAAAAGTGATTTATCAAGAAAAAAAGCTCTTTTCCAAATAGGAAAGAGCCTATCAATAATATATAGAAATTCTGATATGAACCATTTTTACTACTGTACCCCTAACTTCCCTTTATTTTGCAATAAACAATTGGTAAACAAATATTTTCTTATTTTAGAATATAATTTCGCGTTTATTTGACTGTTTTCTACCAAAAACTATCAAATTTCCCAAAATAGTATTGTATTTTGATTAACATTCTTCTATTAATAGTAATATAGGAAAATTAGACCAGTTACATAAATATTTAGTATCACAGAGAGCGGAGTGAAAAAATGCTTAAAGGACTCATTAATAAACTATTAAAAACAACTCAACCTTCTAGTACTCCTCATACACATTCAATTAGCCAGGCAGAAGTGGAGGCTTTAGTAGATGCAAAGCTAAAAGAACATGCTGCAGCATTAGAGAACACACTAACCGAACAAGTGAACCAGCAAAGGGGTTCTAGCCAGGATAAAGATCAAACTTTATCAGCAAAGCAAATCGAATATGCACTTTCATTACTTGAAAAAGTTAAAGAAGAATTTGAGCTGGCTATCAATCCATCAGATTTAACTGAAAAAGATTTAAATAGATTAATTGTTTACAATCGTTATAAAAATAAGGGAACGCTTATTAACCTGGTGAAAAAGGGAGTTTTAAAAAGGCATTAATAAGTATAAAAAAGTTCCTTTTTGAAAATCCCCAAACCGGTAATGGTTTGGGGATTTACTTTTTTATATTAGAAAGATTTTCTATACGTACTGATTATTGTTATGATCAGGAGGATTATAATAAAAATTTTCTGCTCACTAATCAACTTTCGGACTACTTGTCCAAAATCAGTACATCTATAATCCCTTGCACCAATAAACTATTACTGATTTGAAACTTTTTGATAGATTAGTAAATAGAGTTTTAGTGAAATATTAATAATGAGGTAATTTCACTTTATAATTAGGTAAACTAAAATACCCAAGATAGAGAAAAAAAACACAGAATTTAACGCAAAAAACATTTTATTAACCCTAATTATTCCATTAAATTGTACCTTCTGTTCTTCGTGTATACGATTTATCTCGCTAATGAGCGCAACTTGGTTTTGATTGACCAATTTGTTAATTTCCTGGAAGGAAGAAATTGTCCCCTTCTCTGTTTTTTCTTGCTGATCCTTCAAGACAATTAAATTAGTATTGATATTAGATTGTGCATGTTCAAGTGACTGCTGTTTAGCTTCTATATTTTTAAAAGTGGTTTGAAATAACTCAAGTTTACTCTCCATAATCTCTTGATACAGCTTAAGCTGATTTTTGGACTGGGTCAATGATATAGATGTTTTTGAAATTTCATCTTGAAATTGTTCAATTAATTTCAGATAATCCGAAGCTTTTTTTACCTTGCCTATTTCTTCACCTAGGTCATTAATATATGTTTCAAGTTGATCAATTTGTTCTATACTTCCCATGGGTAACCTCCATAAGATTTCTCTCTAATTGTTGAATGCAGTGTTTTTATCATACTTCCGTAACTGTATTTATCTTCAAAGTTTGAATATATTTGTTTTAAATCCTCCATCAAATCAAAGCCGTTTGAAATTAAAACTTCACTTAATTGGCCTCTCTGATCGACATTTAAGAAGACATCAGATGTTTCTAAAATAGATCCAAGAATCTCTATACGGACCTCTGAATCCAAGTTGGCAATTTCACGAATCGCTAACGACAACCTTTCCCTGCCATCAATTGAATCAAATTCACCTTCAGCAAGACTAGTCATTCCACTTATCAAGTTAAGACCTATATCATTATTATAACTTTCTAAGAAACGACTAATTGTAATCTTTAAGCTTTTTAACGTACTTATGGCACGCAGTTGTTGGTCCTTACCTTCTTCCTGTACATAGAAGATTTTGAACCAATCCCTCAGTCTATCTTTCTTTGCAACAATCTGCTCGAGGAAATATACATCATCGTTACGCTTAAAATAGACCTCCATTTTTTGTTGCAATGATTTACTATCTGTAAAGTCGTCTGCATATTGTTTCATTAATAACATCGAACGTTTCCTCGAATAGATAACATTATCGTTATACCATTTTAATAACACGAAAAGGACTCTTTTTATAAAGGGATCGCTACTTTTATGAAAATGATTGATTAAGTCAAAATATTGGTCCGATGACTTCTCATTTTGATCCAATGTAAAGGTGTAATCGTATTTTTTAATATGATTAGTTAAGGTATTGACCACTTTCTGCTCAGACCAATCAGCCAATTCTACCTCAATCTCCCTACTTTTCCAATTTATTGTCCAATCCTCAACTATACCCAATAAGGCTAAACGATATACAGATTTTTCTCCTCGTTCTCTATCCTTATCATTACTAAAATTAATGACAACATCTAGCTTATCAGTAGTGAAGTTGTATTGATAAAATGAATAAATTTCTTCAACTTCTTCTTTTATATCTTTTAAATTGTTAGTTAAAAAGAATAATAATGTATTTAAATCACCAGTCATCTTTTTCTTTTCTTGATTTAAGGAGGTTAAATCGGTATTCATTCCAAAGATGGCCAGGTTTTGATATTCACTTAATTGATCGGGGCTGTATAAGATAAGACAATTCGATTTGACTTTGTCTCGTCCAGCACGACCTGCTTCCTGATAAAAGGATTCTAAAGAGCCAGGTATACCATAGTGAATTGTTTGTCGAATATTTCCCTTATCGATTCCCATTCCAAAAGCTTTTGTTGCAACTAATACATCGATTTCATCATCCATAAAAGACTTTTGAATTTGATCCTTATATTTGGAGAAAGAATTATTATCCCATGCTTTAGGTGCACTCCCCGAATAAAACCCAGTTGTTAATCCTGTACTATCATGAATAGAGTGGCTTAACTGAAAACATCCACTCTGGCCATTAACGATAGATGTAAATACTAGAGTAGCACCTTTTTCATTCTTAGAACCTTTAAAACGCTTGTTGCTAGCATTACGTAAATATTCATATAAATACTCTTGTTTTTCCTTTGGATTTACTTTAACAATAGCAAATTCTAATTCTTCACGTGTGAATTTCGGAATGGTAATTACATTATTACTTGTTATCTTCAGTTCTGTCATAATATCTTTTAAAACCTTTGAAGAGGCTGTAGCAGTTAAAGCCAAAAAACGAGCAGAAGGTGCGAACTTTATAATCGAATTTGCTAATGCTAAATATGACGTCCTGAAATCATGCCCCCACTCAGACAAACAGTGAACTTCATCAATAACAGCCATCGATATCGCTTTCGTCCGATTCACCAATGACAGTTCTTCTCTAAACTTTCTCATTTGAAAGCGCTCAGGTGAAATAATTAAAAAGAAATACTTGCCTGCAGCAAAATCTCTAAGACGTTTACTAGACTCTTCAGAAGAAATATCGCTATTAACATAGCTTGCGTGCCCTATGTAATTTTTTTCATTGATATTGGTTATTTGGTCTAACATTAAGGATTTGATCGGTACAACTACAAAGCTTATCGCTGGTTGGAGCATGACGCATATTTGATAAGTAAGAGATTTGCCTCCTCCAGTTGGTAACAAGCCAATTGTGTCTTCCCCATTTAAACTATTAATAATAATTTCTAACTGCCCATCCCTAAACTTTTCATGACCGAATAAATTTTCCAGAATAAATTCTAAAGCCTTTTGATGTGTTTTAGTCTTTAAGGCATAGACCACTGGTTCGTTAACTTTGACAGAAAAATAGTTGGCCTCATCATCAAAATCTGTTCGAATATGATAGACATTCTGTTCTCTAATACAATCATCCCAGCGTTTAAATAAATCAAATTTTATATTGATATAATCATTATTAATTGGACATATTGAATCTTTCTCATAAACAGATATTTTTATATTGGGAATAACTATATTTTTATTAAACAATGTAGCAACATTATTAATCCATAATTCTAAATCCTTTAAAGCAATTTCTAAATAACTTCGCTCTTCAACACTAAATACATTAAAATTCCATGAGGTATCATCAAAAGATATTACACCTCGATCAAGCAGTTCAAGAATAAAAACTTGAAATCTTACTATAGAAGTCAATTTAATTTGAACATCATATTCCTTGGGATTTATATTTAAGTAATTGCGATATTGATTAAATTTATCCTTATTTGCCCAATAAATCTCTCTAAAATTAGCCTTGAATTCTTCATAATTTTTATTTCTAATTTCTTTCGTTTTAATGCGCACCACATTGATTCCGGCACGCTGAAAAGCTTTATCTCTTTTTTTATCAAGATATATTTGATCTCTGTGGCCAATCCCATCCACTTCAATTACGGTTTTAATCAAAGGAATATAAAAATCTACCTGTTGCTTGTTAAAAACTTGATTTACTTCAGGTAGGATTTCAGAAATAGGACATTCGGCAATCGCTAAATTTCTTATAAATCCAAAATTATTTAAAATCGCCGTTAGATGATTATAAAATTGAGCAGCTGGATAATCATTATTACTAATGTCCCCTTTAATAGTCTGGGTCCAGTTTAAGTTCTCCTTTGAAAGAAACTTCACTTCTTTTAAAGTGTCTAAATAGTTTCTTTCTAGCTTGAACTTTCTACGTAAGTATTTCGAAGCAATGGTAGGAGCTCCACGCATGATCATATTTTGAACAATATGTATAATGTTTGTATAAGATGTTATAATCTGTTTGCTCGGTAAATTGGTAATTATGAAATTTGCATTTGAGTGGCAATAGTTTGCTGTGAATTTTTTCATGGTATTTAATCTCCTGCATAGGAACTATTAATATAAATATTATAGGATTAAAGACGGATATTAGGAAGGATTTTTCACAAGTAGTATAATGAAAGTACATACGATTTTTCCTTCATAAGTTAAAAACATAAAAAAATCCCCGTTTTAATAACTTGGGGATTCATAACCTTCTCTGTCAAAGTGATAATAGATCCATTATTCAAGAAACATTATGTCATTTATTAATTTTTTCATTTCTATTTAATTATAATCGAGGATCTCGGACTTGTTTGTTAGAACAGGCTTTTTATTATGTTCCCCAATAATTATTGTACTCAACTCAACCTTTCATAAATATTTAGATTCTTGGTAAGTATTTTACTCAAAGCAATTAGATCTAATGTTAGTTAATACTCTATCATCCCAACTATTTCCTTAAATACCATTGAGGGCTGATCTTCTAAGAGTTTAATATCCAAATTTCTTTTTTCTTTTGAATTTTGGATTTCAAGTTCGTTTCTCGAGTGATCAATATGAATGTCCAAATTCCGTAGGTTTAAGTAAGTGATATTACTAGCTTGATCAATGTTTATATCGTCTAGATGCACTTCTATATTATTAGAAATTCTTCTTAACATCCTCCATAATGCTACTTCTTCTTTTGATTTCATAAAAAGTTCTGGCAGTTCATGAGCGTACATCAATGTGTTTATTGTTGTCATGACATATACACTAATACCATACTGTACTGGTCGTATGACTTGTCCTAATGTAGTCCATGGTTTTAACTTGAAATATGCATATTCATTCTCGTTAGATAAAGGTAAATAAGGAATTTGCTTACCTCTTATAAAAAGTACTTCCTCTATTTCACTGTAGTAATAAATTCCGTTATAATCTTTTGAGATTTCCTTTGAGAGATACAGACCAATGTATTTCGCTTCTTGCCAGCCTTTCTTCAATTGTTTAACTGGTAAAGAGAAAAATCCTCTCTTTTTGAAAATGATATATTCCTTGTGGCTCTTAACATTTGCGACCATAACCTTATCATCTAATGAGGATATCCACTCTTCTTTTGTTCCTTTAGGTAATATTCCTTCTTTCTGAATCTCTTCAGGACCCTTTTCAATTAGATTTTCTATAAATTGTTCAACCAATCTTGTCGTGTTAGGTAAAAAGGGCAGCCCACCAATATTCACTTCGTTTATACTTTTGTAAAAGGAATGCGCTTCATACTCATCCTCATGAAATCCTGGAAATAGGACATAGGCGCCAAATGCTTCTCTTTCATATGGGCCACCACTCTTTACAACTAAAGCATCACGGTAACGATGCATCGTATTAATGTCGTCTTCCAATGGCCCTGGAACAAATTGATTTTTTGCATAATCAAGGCGATACTTGGCATCGAAGATATAGTTATAAGAAAACTCCTTCCCTTTTTTTTCAATACTGAGCATCGTGTCCGGTTTTTGAGATACCGTTGGTAAATTCCTTTCAGCTTTTTGGTAGTAAAGAATAATTTTTTCTCCGGTGATTGGATGTAAAAAAACTCTGCTTGCAGACTTTGTTTGATCTAAGTTTACAAATAAACCATCACGGGTCACTTTAATAATATCTTGTGAAACAGCCTTATATTTCTTGGCTAGAATTTGTCCAAGCTTTAGGAAAGTCCAATATTCATATAGTAATGCAACATCTTTTACTGACATTTGATAAAATTTTCCGTTCAACGTTAGTCCCCTGGATACAATTAAGTAAATTTGAAATGCATCCCGATAACCTGGTGCCATTTGAATTACCAAACTCATTATTGACCTGTCTAATTCACCAATTCCTTGCCAAAAAGTTGACCTAATTCTTGCAAGTAATTGGTTATTCATTCCTGATATTTTATTTAGTAACCAATTATCTTCATTTCCCTTTTCAAATTTACCGCCATTATTATTTATTTGCTTATATAAGCCCTCAAGTTTATGTATAAGTCTTTTCATCATCCACTTCACAAAGCGATTTTCTAACGTGTCAAAGGAAAGGCTCTTTTTAATACTTAACCCTTGTGTTGGCATAATAGATTTGTCATGAATAAGGATACCTTTTTCGACTTCTTGAAATAAATTAGGTCTTTTTCGTAGATAATTACGACCTTTTGAATCTATCCTCCCAAGCTGGTCCCCTCTCTTCTTTTGATAGGTCGTTTTCAGTGCGTGGTGTGGCTGTAGTTCTATCCGAGTGATCGACTGCATAAACCTTTCAAAATGTACATCCAGTAAACGGTAGAACTCTGTCCAGGAGGGTTTTTCACTAGCAACCGAAGTAGCACCTAAATATGTTCTTTTTACAAAGTGATACGCCAGGTTATATACTTCTTCGTTCACTTCGTTTAAGAGTCTTTGGTAGTCCTCTTTGTAGTCAAGCTTTGAAGGGAAAATTTCTAGCATTACTTTTAATAATGGTGTTTTCCCTTCAAGTATTTCAAAGGTAGAATATCCTACCTCATTAGGAAAATGTAAATTCCCCATAAGCAGCTTATTGGATCCATGCCCTACTAGACCAATAGCATTTCTTAATCCAGGGTTTTCATGGTGAAACTTCAACTGTTTCCCTCTTTTGGATGTCACAACGAGTTGATAGATTCCATTTTCAAAAAAGATAGGTCTTGGTTTTATATTTGAATTCATAATTCCTGTATTTACATCAAAAAGTTGAACACTTTCAATACCAATACCCTCATATATAAAATCCATTCGATCTTCTACTTTTATTTTCCGATAGGATAGTAAGTTCTGATAGCGCTCGTGGAATGGTTTTCCCTTGATATATAAACTTATTTCTGATGTTTCAATTACTACAAGCTCAACATCTTCAACCACCGATCCAAAAGGATGTAAAGCCATCGTCCTGATACCTCCTTAACATATCAGCTATTTTTTGGGCACTCCTTGGGTATCGTGAACCCTTAATTTCCTCATACAAAACACCTAGCTGGTCATCTTTAACTTCTTTATTTGTACAATATGTATAAAGGTCTTTTAATACGGAAAATAATCTATAATCACTACCTGATAATCGAGGCAAGATTTTTTGTAATAGTTGATAATCTAAAGCCTCTTTGAAATCCATAAGCTGTCCGTTTGTGTTATACATCATATAAAAACAAATCTCATCGCGAACTCTATATCCCACATGTGCACCTATTCTCTCAAGCACTGTATTGACTTTTAATAACTCATCCGTTACTTGATGGACAAGATTCTTGTTGGTTTGATAGGCATCTTTTAGGTGTATGTATTGTACCCTTAACTGAGAGGTATTTATTTTTAGTGATTCTATCTCTTCTTGTTCTTCTAGAAAGGAAAAGTTATTTAATTCCACTCGATTAAATTCTATTGTATTTGCTCGATCTAATACTTTTTTACTAAAAGGATGTGTTGTTTCATCCATATTAACCGTTCCGATAATAAAGACATTTTCTGGAATACCAAGTTTCTCTCCCATGATTTCTTCTGGGAGCACAGGATGAGTTACCAGCCTTCCATCTAACCATTCGCGGCTTTCAATCACACTCAAGAAATCACTGAAATAATATTCAACCCGAGCTAAATTCATTTCGTCTAACAGGACAAAATATGGATCATTGGGATTTTCAGTTGCTTGTTTTATTACCTTTGTTAATGGTCCCGGAATAAAATCCCCTTTAATATCTCGATATCCTAAGAGGTCTGAACCATCACTCCAATCCGGTCGAACAGGGATGAGATTGAATTGGCTATTTTCTTTCGTTGCTCCAAGACTCTCCGCAAACCATTTTACCATCATCGTTTTCCCAGTTCCTGAAATCCCTGATAAAATAACAAACGGTTTAGTTTTTAAAGATAGATATAAATTAATTACTTCATCCTTTTCATAGTAAAACCCTTTACTCTTTATGTAATCGTGAATATGGGAGGTTAACTCTAAATCATTTAACTTCTCTACTTTATTACGGTATGTAATTAAATTCACCCTATATTTATTGGGTTCACTTGTCTCATAAAACTCGATAAATTCGGCCAAATTCTCAGGGATATTTTTTCTGCCATTTTCTAAAAAATAATCATAACTTGAATGAAAGACCTCTTTAATATATTCCTTTAAGTCTTTAGCGAATTCTAACAGTATAGTGTCGGATTGAACTTTCCTATCAGCATTCCTAAGATGTGCTTTATATATTTTGTTATTAATTAATAACCTTACTTCCTCTCTTTTCCCACTTTCGATCCGTAATCCATTATTAGCATTATAAAAATCCTGATGAAATTCCTGTGGTATAGCAGTACTGCCATGTTCCACAATAGACCAATCCACTTTTTTTCGACCAATTAAATTAGGAGTATTATCCTTTGACCAACTAGCTTTCTCTTTGACCATTACTAACTTTTACCTCTTTTCAATTATTTTCATTATCTCTATTTTAAAATAACAACCACAAAAAACCTATCCATTTTTAGGAAATATCATTTAAATTTATGTAATTTGTGGTTTTTGACAACTATATTCCTTAAAGAAACGGAGGATCAAAAAACCACTTTAAATTTTAAAGTGGTTTTTTGAAAATTTAATCGTTATAACATAGAATGTAATGTAACATACTGTATCGCAATTCTATGGTTTTGCACTTTGTTATCTAAATTAATGAATATTACTAGAATTAGCGCCTTCATATACTACATTGTATTCATTATTTTTCAATAACTCCGTTAAATATTCATGAGAAATACCTCTTTGTAATATCTCATGATAAAACTGATTTTCAAAACCTCTCAAGCAGCCATAGCAACTGGTGTCTTCACCACACCCACAGGATCCAGCCACCTTCATTTTAGCATTTTCCAACACCCCTCTTAGATGCTGTGATATTTTCTTGGCATGCCCTGCACCACCTGGTACATCATCATATAAAATAATCGAGGTATTGGTGACATCCACTCCATCTGCTCTGTATAAACAGCCGCCGATTTCGCTTCTAGCTATTCCCAATTCAATACTTGCTCCTTCCATTACCGCATAAAGCAGCGACGGCCAGAAGCTTTTCTGAATGTACTTCATAGACATTAATGGTAATTTGATTTCTACGACATCGGTGACAAATTCATGTCCTAAATGAATATTATGCAAGTATGTGTTTTCGCACTTTTTACCGAGTTTGGTTTTATGCTCCATACCCCTTTCTTTTGACCTTCTATTCCTTGCTTCTCTAGTTTGGGTAATGTATCCACAGCGCTTACAAAGTGAATATCCCAGCCCTCCACCATTATTAACAATGACCAGCTTACCTCTAGAAGAATATTTAACATCGATTTCATGCGTCCCAATCTTCACAACTTCGTGCACCGTTTCAGTTAGTTCTAAATCTTCATCTACATAGTTATCAAATTTTACTCTTGAAGGCATAGGTTTGGCTTTTCGTTTTTCACCCGGATTTCCTGGTAACTCGTCTGCCTTTGTAGAAAATCCGAATACAGGCTGGAGGTAATAATGATAGTTTAATGGCTCATTACAACAATCCGGTTCCCTTTCTTCATAAGACGTACCCAAATCAACATGATATCCATACAGTCGTCCGCAGTTCTTACAAATAGCATATTGCTGAACTGGCCAGCTTTTCATTCTACTCATGTTTAATGCATATGGTTTCCATACCTTTTTATTTGCTACTATCTCGGATCCTGGAGCAAATTCAGAAATTGCTAGTTTTAAATCCCTTGAAATATTAATTACCTTGGCATTTTCTCCATTGTGAAGAATATCTAGATTAACCACATCCACCGGGAATCCATATTTGGGTAATACGTTGCTTGATGACAAAAAGCTCAAAACATCTTTTTTCAAGTACGTATTTTCAATCTTTAATATATTGTCACTAGGTTTTCGTTCTAAATCTAGTCTTTTTTTCAATTCTTCTAGTTCACCTATTATCTCTTTCACATTTGATTCAGCAATAACTAAGGCTCCCTCATCCTCTTTAACGAGATATTCCACCCATTTCCAATTTTCTATATCTACGAATGCTTGTAGTGTTTTAGAATTCGGAACAATATAGTTCAATGAACTCTTTAAATCTTCCGGATGATCACTTAAAACTTCTTTTAAGACCTCTACTGCACTTTTTCCGCCTTCGCCGGATAGGTTAAGAAAATTATCCACTTTACCATAATAGGTTTGATACTTTCTAAAAAACCATGCAAACACTACGGAGAACATATGCCGCAATACTATTTTTTCATTGTTCATTTCAATATAAGGAGCCTTAATCATTCCACCAATGATATTTTCAGGAAATTGGTAGTACGTAAGGTCATGTGAACGCCTTTTGGCATAGGTTAATGAAAAGGCAGTCGATTCAGTTCGTCTACCTGCACGTCCAGCTCTTTGGATATAATTTGCGGTTTCAGGTGGAACATTGCGCATAAATACTGCTTCAAGTTGTCCAACATCCACACCCATCTCAAAGGTAGTAGAACAGCTTAGTACATTAACCTCTCCCTTTTCAAACCGATTCTGCAATCTGGAGGCGTATTCACTTGTTAACTGTGCCGTATGTTCATTTGCTATTAGCGGTAATGGTTTCATCTTGGTATATAAATCCTTAAAATATGAGAATCTGCTCATTCCTTCTTTGTTTTCGACCAATTTTCCATCACACCTAAATGAAGGGCAAATTCCTCTCAAATTATACGAAACTATACTTCCGCATTTATCGCAAATATATAAATTCTCTGGTTTCAGGACTTGCCACTTTTTATAATTCAGTTTTAACACAGTTCCTTCTCTTGCAAGTGGCGTTTCAGAAATATATCCATCTTTTACCCAAAAGTTTCTATATAGCCTTCCAACAAGTAGTTCTTTTAACAGACTCCTTGCTTTACTAGAAGCTTCTTCCTTCGAATATCCTTTTCCTTTATACATTTTCTGAATATAATCGAGTCTTTTGTTGTTGAAATTTTCCTTCGGTAACCAGCCTAGAATCATATTACCTAGTGCACTTTCTTCTGCTTCCAACTTAAAATATACTTCTTTATTTCGTGGAGCAAAGGTTTGATCAGTAATAGAAACTAAATCTGGAAACGTAATACTGTTCATATCTCGCAAGGAATTAAATAAAACTTTATACAACTCCCATAATTCATCAATGGTAAGGTCTAAGTCCACATCAATCCCAAGACTGTTCATATTCAATTTGGACCACTTGTCGGGTTTTTCAGGGACAAAAGAAATCAAACCCAACCCTTCTAGACCAATCTGACGTTCTGTATTCATAAATTCCTTAATTAAAACTGTTTGTATTTGCTTTTGCTTCTCAATATCGTCCAGACCATTCTCGAATAGGCCTTTTTGTTTTCCATACCTTACTACCGCATTGGCTAGACTATCTATTCGAATATCATCATATTCTTGGAGATTCCCTAGTTCATTGATAATGGCATTTCTCCATAAAATATTGCTATACTTTGTCTGCAAATACGATGCAAAAAAGGCAGCCTCTTGTCGGCTATCTGAAAAAACCAATAGTTTACGACCAATTAATTCTTCATCAATATCTTCAATTTCTCCAAACAAATCATCCTCAATAACCTTTTGCTTATTTGATGGGATACATTGATATAAGGACCTAGTTAATACCTCTGTAGCCGGATCATCAGCTGTTCTAAATTGTTTGACAATGTTTTTCGAATGATTGCCACACTTTAAGCATGTATTGACAGTATGTTCCTGCATTTTTATTTTGAGTACTTTGATAAATTTATCGTTCGGGTAATCGCAGCAATGAAAGGGCTTCATTTTTCCTTCAGGTTCTATATGACCACAACCTGTGCATAAGATGTATTCATCGCTCTCTATTGAAATATTACCGCCTTCAACGATAGATTCATCACCATCTACCAATGAGAAGTCCAGACCTTCTTCAGCCGCACTAAGCATATAATATTCCTGTTTTCTTTTAATCACACCTTCAATATCCACATCTGAATCAGCATGAATAAGTAGTTCATTTTCTGTTCGCCCAGTGATATATTCTTGGCCACATCTTTGACAGTTTGCCAATTCAAATGTAGCAACGGTATTACCGTCATCTAATCTATATGTTTTTCTTCTGTCTAGAAATAATCTTCGTTTTTTGTAAAGTGATACATAAGCGCCTTCTAAGGCTTTTGCGAATACATGATACCTAGCAGGTAATAATGGCATACTTTCATCATCTTCTTTAGCCATTGCACACAGATTAACGACCACTACAATTGCCTCCAACTTTTCATTGCTTGTTATATTTTCGTCTTGGAAGAAAGATTTGGTTAACTCACTAAGCAGCTGTGGCTTCCTTTGAAGACTTTCCTGCAATTGCATGACATTTATATCATCTTTAAGCAATTCATATAACTCTGAGTTAGTCCTGTTTTTTCCTAAGTTAAAATATTCATCACTTCTTCTTTTTAACGCGTGTATTTTCCGCTCTGTTAGATTAACTCTCTTAGATTCAATTATATTTTCTGGATAAAACGGTTCGTGAAATAAATCAGAAGCAAATTGTGCTACTTCATGCAATGCATCTTTACCGCCACCTAGTGTCGCACTTGTAGCAATACAAGTTAATCTCTGTTTCTGATTTTTGGATATTCTTTCTTTCAATTTCTGTAAAAGCATTGATATCTCTGTACCTTTAGCACCATTATAGGTATGAGCTTCATCTAACACAATAAACTTCCAATTTTCTGCATTTCCTTGATCAAAAAACACATTATCATTAGGACGCAATAGTAAATATTCTAACATTGCATAGTTTGTCAGCAAGATATGTGGTGGATTTTCTCTCATTTTTTCCCGAGAAATTAATTCATTTGGAATGGGCTCTATGTCCGGATTTGTTTTGGCGAATAATTCCTCTGCCTTCTTTTGTGATTCCTCTGTTTCACCTGTATATCTGCCAAATGTTATTTCTGGATAATCCTTTAAAATGCCTCTTAATCTAGCAATCTGATCATTTGCGAGGGCATTCATAGGATAAAGCAATAGCGCCCTAATGCCATTATTTAACGTCCCCGCCTCTTTTTCTCTCATTAATTCATTTATAATCGGCAGTAAAAAGCACTCCGTTTTACCACTTCCAGTACCCGTAGCAACGATGATATTTTTCCCTTCAATTACTTTTTTAATGGCGGTTTCTTGGTGTATATACAATGTCCTTTCAAGTGGGAAGTGTTTTTTCAGTGCATTAAACTCCTTGGACATAAGACCCTCGTCCATTAAAGCATGAATGCTTTTCCCAGTTATAAAGGGTTGTGTGATTTCAATAAATGGACCTTTTACAAACTTGCCTTCCTCCCCTAGCTGTTTTTTTGCCTGTTTCATTAAATCCTTGTCTTGAAAGAAAAACATCGAACTTAAATATTCCACATACTCATGTTTAATTTTCTTGGTTGTCTGAATAGGATTTAAACCCATGAAAATCTCCTTTCTAAATGCATATATAGTTCAAGTACAATTGCATCCCGATAATATAATTTCTGACATTTTTCTATTGTATAGTGCAATAAATGACTAAACATTTTTCTTTCGTTCATCAAACCGTTTCTGATAAAAGATGCGTATAATGCAATTAATCCAATATAATATCCTAATTCATCATCAGTTTTCCGTTTAGATAAAGCATCGAAAGCATCTTTAAATTGTTCTCTTACGTTACTATCACAGGGTACCTCAAGAACATATGCTAGTCGTTCTTGTATTTCTATTGAAGCCTTATTATGATCTTTCCATTCTGCCAGTAATTGAAGCCTCGATTTACCAAATATCATAGTCTCCTGAACTACATGTTGTCTTTGAAATTCTCTTAAAAAATCACCGGAGGTTTTATTCATATTTTTAGTTCGCTGCAATGAAGTGTATACATATTGAAAATAATCTGCAATATTGGAAGGTTTCCCTAAATTTTCATCCGAAAGGAATGTAGCAGCTGTATCTCCTTCTCCAAATAAATCTTCTTCTCTCAATACATCAATACCTGATAGCCCCGCCCAATTCAGTCCCCTAGAATTATTATCCGATTGTATTAGATTGATAAAACCAGCCATATCCTCATCAATATCAACAAGTAAGTTATATTGAAATTCATTCAACCTTGGCGTGGAAGTTAAATTATTGCAATAAAATTTATGAAGCAATTCCTTTTTGAATACCGTTGAGAAATCGCTTTCTAAGATATATCTAATTGTTTCACTTCCGTAACTTGAAAACAAATCAAATAAGGATTCAAATATCTTCGCGACTGTAGAAGCATCCTCTTTCTCTAAGAAGAATCTATTATGCAAGATATAAGCATTTGCGAGCAGATTGATATCTTCCGGTACTTTCACACGGATACTACTACTATTTGAATCAATCTGTTGTAATTTTCTCAGAGCGGATTCTCTTTTCAAATATCTACTTCTCAATAGCTGATATAAAACTCTCTCCATATCAGTGGAATAATGGTTTTCCCCTTTTACTACTATGATTCCTTTTTGAAAATCTTTCAATGAACAAATCTCTGCTTCCGAATCTTCAAGGAATAAATCATCTGTTTCTTTTTGTATCAAATATTTATAAATTCCTTCTTCAAGCATCTCGGAATTTATGATTACTTCGCAAGATTTATCTTCAACTTTGAAATGATATGGAGGTAACCACGGTTTAAGGAAATTTTGCAAAACGATTTCTCGGCCGTAACGTGTCCCCCTCTCTTCCCATTTGATATGAATATCATTCTCACTTTGAGTAAACTGTGAATTTTTTACCACTACTTCATCTTGGAAACGTGCTACCAAAAACCTCGAAATCGGTATATCGTTTGAATCGAGTAAGGTTACACGAAGATGATAATCTATCTCAGTGCTTGAATTATTTTGAACTTCTAATAGGTATGAATTCAAAGGAACTCTCAAACCATCCTTGTTTTTTATTGAAATAGTATTACTTAGGACAATATTTTTGTCCGCTCCAATTAACTCAATTCTTAGGTTTTGAATATCATAAAGTGCATCAAAATCAAAGGCATATAATAAGTATGGATCTGTTGCATCTCTAAGTTCCTGTGGGGTCAGCGTATATAATCTGCTAAGTAATTCGATAATTTCATTTTCAAGGCCAATAATTCCCCATGAAACGGGGTAAATGCTCTTTTTAATTGAAGTGGAAAATACCTCACCATTGGAGGTGTATCGGTACTCACCAATTAGGTATCGTTCCTTATCATTCACTTTATATCGATGAAGGGTATAGTCATCGCGTTGGATTTCTGAAACCTTTTCAGCATTATATATATCTAATTCTACTGTATTACTTGTTCGTATTAGTTGTATATGATTTACATACCCTTGGTAGTTAGTCGGCCAGTAATCATTTTTATCTATTTGAAATTTACCAAAAGGCACATATTCTAGACTAAACTTCCCATTCATTCCTGAACGGTTCCATATTTTGATTTCATAATCACCATAACGTTCTTCGTTAATATATTGGCTTAGCAAGATTCTTTCACAGTCAGATGGAGCAACAAAGTTAGATTTTTCAATAACTTCGCTACCTGACTTATGTTTAATATCGATATGCCACTCGCCTTCATTAATTATCGGGACTTTTATGTACGGCAATTTTATATATGCTCTGCAATTTTCCTGATTAAATAAGGTCTCCCCCCCGTCGATAGTAGGTTTATTCTCAGAACTCACACGAATACTCAATCCCGTACATTCAAGTACTTTCAAATTCGACAAGTCCACTTTATATACATTGTAGTTCGTCCACGAAGGGATCTGAGGAAGTTCCATGATGGATAATTCTTCTTTTCTTAAGATATTGATGTTTTTATTCAGCAAAAGAATGACTGAGTTATTAGGCAGATTTTCTGACTTGATGACGTTTCCATTTTGTGAAAATGAAATATAGCTATCTTTCATAACTACATCAAATTCCCATTTGGATATTTGATTATCGTCCACCTTCAGTGAAATAGTATAAGATTGAGAGGGCTTTAAGGTTAAAAGCTTTTCTTCAGAAACCTTAACTCCACTTCTATTAAAAAAATCAGCTTTCACTAGATTTGTAGTTTCATCACTAGAGATTTCCCAGATTAAATAAGAATCATAACATTCCTTAACCACTATTCTTGGAATTTCACAATAAATCCCTATTCCATCTAAATCTATTTTTATTTTTGGTGCAGATATTTGAACATTGCTTCGTGCTTGTAGATTTTTCTTATTCTTTGGTTTTTCCTTCCACAATGACGTCTGTTCTACCATTCGGTTATAGTTACCGCTTTCCATCTCTTCATCACTATCAACAGAATCATTCAGAATTAATTTTCGGGTATTTTGAATGAAGTTGTAAGAATCTCTTTTATTAGCTAACTTAAGATATCTTTTAACTGTTATTTCAGTCTTATTTTTCAAATAAGATAGGTAATCATCTACATCAAAGTCATCATAAAAAGCATCATTAACCGTATTACTAATTGCTGACAAATAACCATCATAGGCATTTATTGGGATACCCGCATGACACAAAATTGGCGTAACATAGGCATACCCTTCTTGACTTTCATTTTCAAATCTATTTAAGTTGAATGTTTCTAATACTCGTGTAAAGACAGAATTCAAATCCATTCTCCGGTTGTACGTTAACTCCCCAATATACTTTTCTATTGGTTTCCAAAATGTTCGATTATCATATTCATAGACAGCACAAAAGACAAGGAATACAGCTATACATTCCTTAAACTTATTAAATACCTGAGGGGATACATCACTTTCATATAAAACCGTGATAATTGATGCTAGATGATTGAAATCTTCTTGGGATAGAGGCAAGTCCCCTATCAAACTATAATGAGGTATCTTTGCACTCAAGACTTCATTCATTGATTTTAGTGAACTATCTTCATGAAATAATTGCATCTACAACTCTCCTAAATTAAAAATGCTGTACTTAACGGGATGTATGGAATAACGATTTCCGAATTTTCATATGTATAAGTATATTTAAATAATAAACTGGCAATATACTTACAATTATTCGTTAAGCTAGGTCGTTTTTCCTTTATTTATTATGAAACTATATTCTCAACGTAGATACAAAGGAATTAAAATTATTATCTTAAATAGTATAAAAAGATAACAGTTAAAAAAGGGCTGCTTATGTTAGCTACCCTTTAAAATTACTCTATAAAGTTAAAGGTAACCGTGCCTTCCGCTCAAAGTGAAAATGCAGGCGGTATTCACAAATCTCCTTTGTCCATTGGAATAATGTTTCCTCATCGTCTATAACAACATCAATGTTAATGTGAAACACATCTTTTTCATAGTTTATTAACCCTTTAGAACTACCACTCCATTTGGTCATAGGCATAGTAGCAATCAATTTGCTGACCCCTTTTTCATCATAGTCCCATAATTTCTTGGCCTCTTTATCGGAAAAATCAATTCTCTTTCGATGTTCTTTTTCCATAAGGTATTGATGAAAGAAAGGTGCCACATCTTTGGAAGATATAGGCTTGTACCAGTTCGATTTTCCACTTTCGAGCATGGCTAATAAAACAACCATTTTATAACTTTTAGCCTTCCTGTTTTTTCTACTTCGACGAACCAATTTTCATATCGGTCAAATATTTCAATCTCTCGTTCCGTTAATTCTTCAGCCCACTTTAGAAAACCAAAATAAGAATTAAATTCCTGTCGATAGTGCGGTGAATCTGCAGCTCCCTTTAAATGTAATTCTAAATATGTAGGTCTTTTTCCTATATCCCTTTTTAAATCCATATAATCTTGGAACAGTTTCTCTCTTCTCGGTTGCCGCTTTCTGATCATTTCTTTAAGAAGGTCAATGACATTAACATCCAAATCAATCTCACAAAAGGCCGGTAATGTTGGTTGGATGTTTCTAGGTTTACCCTCATTAGGTTGTGTATCAAATAAACTTAATTTAATATCCGCATTACGATAATTTCCTATTAAGTCAATAATTACACACTTTTCCTTGTGAGGATGCAAGCGCAGTCCACGGCCAATTTGTTGGGTAAAAACAGTCAATGCTTCTATCGGTCTGACAAATAAAAGCGTGTCTACCGCTGGAATATCTACACCTTCATTGAAAAGGTCAACAGTGAAAATAATATCCATTTCCCCTTTGCCAGCTGCGAAATGGCCTGATTTCTACTGATACCATTCCGCTGAGAATGAAGACTAACGGTATGATAGCCATGGTTATTAAAATAGTTTGATAAATAGTCGGCTTGTCTAATGGAAGAACAAAATCCCAGTGTTCGAGTTTGCTTCTTATCTTCCCAAGCTTGTAGTATCTTTTGAGCTAATTCTTCTCTTAATTGAACTTGTAGTAATTCCTCTTCGGCATATCGATTTCCCAGCCATGTGATTTGACTATAGTCTGTGTCGTCATATACCCCATAATAGGTAAAGGGTGCTAACCATTGGTGGTTAATCGCTTCCAAGAAATCTAATCTGAATGCAACGTTCCCATCACAAAGCGCATATACATCCTTATTGTCATTTCGATCAGGGGTGGCTGTTATCCCTAGTAAAAATTTCGGCTGAAAATAATCTAACGCACGTTTATATGAATCCGCTGCAGCATGATGGAATTCATCCACAATAATTAAATCAAATTCATCCGCCCTAAACTGCTCAAGGTGCTTCTTAATACTTAGTGTATAGATCGAAGCAAATATGGCATCTGCTTCACCTTCTTTTATCTTGCCATTGTAAATACCATACTGCTTTTCAGGCATAATTCTCTTAAAAGAATCTCTTGCTTGATAGAGAATTTCCTCACGATGAGCAATAAAGAGAATCTTCGTAAAGTTTTGTGCAAAAAATCCAGCCAAATAGGTTTTCCCCAGCCCAGTAGCCATCACAACCAGGGCTTTATTTTATTCTTCTTCTAAAGTTTTATTTAACTCTTCAAGTGCTTCAATTTGTGCAAAACGAGGCAGTATCTCTCCATAAGAAACCGACGGTTCCAATACGACTTCGGGCATTTCAGGACTATCCTTTTTTGCAGGAAGCATTAATTCTTGTTCTTCAAGTTCAGTCCATTTTCGAACTAGATTTGGATGTTTTCGCTGATACTCATCATAATTAACCTGATACGCTTCGAGGGTTTCTTTATTTAATGGGACCGTTTGATCCGAGTAGAAAATAGCAATTCCTTTAGTGCTTCATCAAAAACTTCTTTTTCATCACTCACTGAAATATTCCATTCGATGCCTTGATTCAAAGCAGAATTTGAAAGATTGGAAGAGCCAATAAAGAGAACATCATGTTCATTTGATTGAAAAAGATATGCTTTTGGATGAAATGAAACACCATTACTTTTCCATAGGCGAATTCTTATTCGCTCATCTATTGAAAGCAATTCTTCTAAAGCCTCAGGCTGTGTTATGTACAAATAATCACCTGTACAAATCTTAATATCCGCCTCATTTTTTGCTGCTTTCTTCAAGGTATCTTTAATAAAATTGACACCTGATTTCATGACAAAAGAAGACAATACACAGACTGTATCCGCACTTTCAATTTTGTCATTCAAATGTGAACCAAGGTCTCTTGTAATCAGTTGAATCTTACTCATCCTCAACCTCTATTAAAAAGATTTTATCTTTAAATCCACCGCGTTTCTCTGCCTTTTCCAGTCGTACCTGTTCCACCTTTTCAATGCTCGCTCCGTGACATTCAGCAAGAGCATGGATAATTTCCAAGAGGTCTGCTAACTCTTCAACTGCTTCTTTATCATTTTCTGCATTTATGTATTCATTTAGTTCCTCAAAACTTTTTGTTTTTAATTCTTTTATGTATTCTTCATTATCTAAAATTCTTGTAGTAAATTTTTTTCTGTCTTTTCAATTACCTCAGGAATACGATCACGGACTAATTTGTTATAAATCGGCATTAATGTTACCTCCAATATTGATATACCTATATTATAACGATTTAAGTAAATATTTACATTCCTGGTAGATGGTTAATTTCTAAACAGAAAATAGTCATAGTTATTAGAATACAATCAATAAACTTCTTGTAGAACAAGTTGAAATAGAAAATAGCAGAGTACCTTTTCGTTTACTCTGCTCTACAAATACACTGTTTGATACCGGTGGTCGGGGTCGAACTATTCGAAATGTATACACAGATTCTTAATAAAGATATACTTTTATTTATATTGTTGAATTACCTTATCCACCCGTCTAATCAGGTAGATAATCCTCCACCCGACAAGGAACACAAGCCGAAAAACCATCTGCCAGTTTAATAGCTGCTATAGGCCTCCTTGATTCTGAGTGTATGATGGTTGTCGTTTCAATAATATGTCCCCAGTAAGGAAGATCTCTCGAGAGCCGACGGATAATCTGATGGATATAATCGTCGCTTACCTCTTGCCCGCTTCCATACGTAGCAATTTCTTGTAACTCCCTATAAGTCCTAAAACCTTTTGCCGTTACAATTCCATATAAAGTATAAAAAGATTTTGGGTTCAACATGATTGGATTGAAATCTTGAAAATGAATTTCCATTCCGTGATCGGATCTTTTTAATAGTAGTTGGTTTTTATCAGGTTTAAAGTTGATAAATTCATATTCACCAATCTTTTCTTCTGTACCATTTTCAATTTTTCGGTAAAACATTTTGTTAAAGACCTCTTCATCTAGAACAAGAATCTCTTTTTTATACCGCTCTATTCTTTCTATTTCCAGTTTTGTATAAACATTATCCTCGATAAAGTTGATCTCATGAATGGCTTCTTTTGCAATCTGATTCCGCAATTGACAAGAAACATGTTGGCAAGCATTCTTTGCGTATCATTTAATTACTCTTCAACACAGCCGTCCAATGCTCCTTCAAAAAAGGAAACGGCTTTCGTGTATGCCCTTCTTCGGAAATAAAGATAGCCCAAGCGATAATTCGCAGCAGGATGGTCTTGTTGCCATTGCAGTGCCAGTATTTCTTGTAATCTTTTTTCTTCCATCATGGGATGGAAATCATTATCACGATCCCTCATCTTCCTTTCACCTCTCCATGAAAAATTCCCTTTTATTCTGTCAAATACATTCTTTTCTTGCCGTGACAGTCAGTCACAACTGCCTTGCTATACTTCGATTATAACCAAAGAGGAGATGTTGGATATGAAAAACAAAGAAATTTTATTGGCAAGACACGGATTACAAAAAGAAGATTTCATGCGTTCAATGAATGGTGAAGGTTGTAATGTTGGTAAACTACTAAAGGGTACAGAACTGTGGTTTCATGAAGTTGGTGACCAGATTACCGAGGAGAATTTCATTTCTTTCCTGCAGGAATCTGCTAAAACCATCGATTCCCCTGGGCGAGGGATGCTGATTGATCCCGTCCTTGGCGATTTGCCGATTACTGATTTTGACCCCTATATCCGTGGAGTGATCCGCTGGATGAACGAGCTTGGTATTTATACGTATGGCAGCTGTGACGGGCATGGCAGAGGAGAGGCAAGAATTTATCTAAAGAAATATCCGAATGGGAAACAGCTTGAGCTATTGAAGGGCGCCATACCTCCCAGTCTACGGATAAGAATTGAAGGCAAAAACATCCGATTGGTTTATCCAAAGAAATGTCAGTCACTGTTAATTGATTTTGCTGAAAATCTATATCAGGTCTGGAAGAATCCAAGTTTTCTAAAGGATCTTCAGGCACATCATTTTAAAGGTTTGCTTGTAGAGTGTTTAAATGTACCGGGTGTAAGCACCGATGAAAGTAGATTCCGTTCAAGAGTGCGAAATAAATTCCTCTCTTATCGATCACTCCTTTATCGACCGCAAAGGCAATCTTCTCGGGTTTGTGGAACTTGGAGATGGTCCCACTGTTCTCCTATCCGCTCATTTGGATACCGTTGAAGAAATTGTGGAAGGAAGAGAAATAATCGAAGAAAATACTATTCTTAGGAGTTCGGAAGGTATTCTTGGCGCCGATGACCGTGCAGGAGTTGCAGCGATTCTAGAAATTCTATCAAGAGTGAAAAAGACCAACTTTAGGGGAACACTGAAAGTAGCTTTTACCGTGGAAGAAGAAATTGGCTGCCTTGGTTCTCGTGCAATCGACCAGGATTTTATTGAGGATGTTGATGCTGCCATTGTAATTGACCGCCGTGGAAATCGGGATATTGTTACGTCATGGAGCAACTATGTACACTTTTGTCCTGAAGAGTATGGCAGATTATTTGAAAAGGCAGGCACATTAGCTGGAATGGACAATTGGAAGTCAACTCCAGGTGGTATTAGTGACGCGATGGTTTTCGCAGAGTACGGAATCCTTTCTGTCAATCTATCAGCAGGCTACAATAATGAACACAAAGAAACGGAATCAGTAGATTACAAGTCGACCTTTGAAACGGTATTGCTAGTGGAGTCGGTTTTGCATCACCAATTGATCGAACAAAGAATCCTTCTTATTTGTAAAGGATTCTAAAATCTTTATACTGATTTCCACCACAAGAATGTACAATCTCTGCCATGTTTTTTACCAGCAGTTGCCACGAAATTTACCACTTGCTGTCAAGTATTTACCAATAGAAAAACGTCAACAATTTTGAAGTAAAAGCCTAAATATTCCTTATTTTTACCGAGGATTTAGGCTTTTGGTCATCCGCAATCTCGCCGATGGTGGAATATCATTTTCTATTGAATAGAATATTTGTACTGTTCAGCAATCAAAGTTTAATATATTAACTTTTTCGTAATAATACCGATTGCTTAAAATTGAATTCTTCATTTTCTTTACTTGTGATATGGTTCACCATTACGAGTTTAAGTGAGGTTTTTCATTTAATGAACAAGAAAAAACGATTCCTCTTTTCGAAGAATCGTTTTTGTTTATTCCTACTCTATATTTGAGAAAAATAGGAGTGAGGTAAGTTGGTACAATGCTGACTTCATCCATTTTTATCACTTTAGATCTGTACCACTCATATCAAAGCCATCAGTTTGATAATTAATTGTTATCTCCTCTATTTCGTTTATATCTGGATACTGATTCTTAACAAGATCATCTATTTTACCTTTTGCCTCAATTTTTGCTCTTTTTTTGATTTTATCAAAGGTGTCTATTACACTTTTTTTACTTTGATATATTTCTTGAATCTTATCATCTAATCGATCTTTGTATTTCTCTTTTAAAGTCTTATTTTCATTTATATCAAGTAAATTACCCTTTATTATTTCCCAACCATTTGCATTGTTTTTTAGTTTTATTGTAGCTTCAATATGTATATTTCCTTTTTCATCAATATTTTTTACCTTTATTGAAGAACAATCTAAACTTAAGTTCATTGTTACAGACGAAACTTTTCCTGTAATCTTTTCTTTAACGAATTTTATTTCTTCTTCAGGCATAGGTTCATTGGATAGCAAAGGTAAAATGCCTTTCGTTTGTAAATATTTTTCAACATCTTTTTTAGGTGCATGAGATTCATTGATAAGAGTTCCTGATTTAGGCTGATTCAGATTCACTGCAATCGCATCTTGATTATTAATTAAACTATGACTTATAACCACAATTACTAAACTGACTGATAGCATAGTTGAAACAATTTTTAAATACTTATGATTTATTGGTTTTTTTTCTTTTATTTTTTTTACAACTCTTTCAAAAAATTCGTCTAAAATATAGTTGGTAGCAGTTTCTGGTTGGAGATCACTATTTATGAGATTTTTTGTTTCAATTACTATCCTATCTTTATATCCTGAAATTGTTTTACGAACTTTAACATAATACTTAATTAGTTTGTAAAGTGTCGGAATTGAAACACCAGAAAGCAATAATATTATTTTGCCCAATAAATTAAAATCATAATCTATTACTACTTTATAGAACCATCCAATAGTAATTATCCAAATAGCTACTTGAAAGAGATCTACTATTTCTTCTTTCCTGTCCCATTTTTTTGTTTCTTCACTATTGTAAATATCTGGTGATGCTTCAGGTTTTTCAAGTGATACTTCATGTGGGTATAAATACACGTAATTTATCTCGTGTTTGTCCAAAATACCTTTAATATCATTATTGATACTATCAAAAATTGATTTTACGTAATATTTGTAAGTAAGATTATATGCTTTTTCTGAATTTGGCTTTAAAAATTCTAAGCTATCATTATTTACTACATATTTATTTCTGTTAATTATTCCTTTTATTCCTAAGAAAATATCCTTTATCCATGAGAAAACAATTTGTTTGTATCCTATATGCTTATTTATTAGCTCCCAGGGCATTTTCGCTCTTAGTTCATTTTCAGACAGACTTTTCAATTCGTTTAGCTTCAAAATAACTTCATATTTATTTGAGTAATTTATTGTACGTTCATATATTTCCTGTTCAATTATTTTAAATGTTTCGGAATCAATTGACTTATCACACTTATACATAACTTATCACTCTTTTGCTAAGAATATAATATATGATGTACATCAAGTTTACTTAAAGTGAATTCTATGAAACCCCAAACAAAATTCAACGGAGTATAAGATAAAGGAATAATCCATCTTGTATTTCATATTAAATTCCTTAGTACATAACTACATCACATACTATATTTTAACAATCATATTTTTACATGTACATGCAATTTATGACAAAAATTTCAAATAAACTTCTACGTATATTTCAATCTATATTTATAAAAAAGCTATAATGGATACAAAACAACCTTAGGCAAGTAATATCAATGCCCAAGTTGAATTTCCGCACTTATTTTGGTACGGTTCTCCGTGATGTATCTAAATGAGGTTTGAAAAATCATACTCTTTTATTATGTGATTAAAAATATACAATTAAGCTTTTCCTGTTGCTACTTCGTCAGTACTATCTTTTATCATATTAATAATTAGCTCAAGCTTAGGTTTATACTCTTGGTCCAATTCTATCGCCTTTGTATAGTCTTTTATGGCTTCTTCTTGTTTTCCTATACTATTGTAAGCATTTCCTCGATTGTTATATGCCACCGCATAATCTGGGTTAACCTCTATCGCCTTTGTATAATCCTTTATGGCTCCTTCTTGTTTTCCCATAATATTATAAACATTTCCTCGATTGTTATATGCCATCGCATAATCTGGGTTAACCTCTATCGCCTTTGTATAGTCCTTTATGGCTTCTTCTTGTTTTCCCATGCTATTGTAAGCATTTCCTCGATTGTAATATGCCTTCGCATAATTGGGGTTAACATCAATTGCTTTTGTATAATCTTCTATCGCCGCTTCTTGTTTTCCCATACTATTGTAAGCATTTCCTCGGTTGTAATATGCCTTCGCATAATTGGGGTTAACATCAATTGCTTTTGTATAATCTTTTATCGCTTCTTCTTGTTTTCCCATACTTTTATAAACAATTCCTCGACTGTTATATGCCTCCGCATAATCTGGGTTAACCTCTATTGCTTTTGTATAATCTTTTATCGCTTCTTCTTGTTTTCCCATACTTTTATAAACATTTCCTCGTAAAACATATGCAATATGATAGTTAGGATTATATGTTATAGATTTCTCAGCGTCCTCTAGGGCTTTATCTAGTAAATTAATTTCTCTATAACCATTACTACGCATAGCATATGATTTTGACAATATTAATGGGTCTTGCTCACTTTTAATAATTTCTGTGAGCTCATTTATCTGTTCTTCTATCTCTTCAAGTTGGTTAACTTGTTCAAACCTTATTGTCCACTCTTTTTGAATTTGAATTGCTTCATTTAGTCTCTTATTCTCATTGCCAATTTCTTTTATTTCTCGATTTTTGCTCGATAAACTAAATAAAACAAGTCCTAAACTTGCAATCGTTAAAGCATTACTTATCGATGATGAGCTTATTGCAAGCGTGAAAGTATCGTTTATCTTCATCAATATCTCAGTTAAAATTCTATGAATGACTTTCAATTGAAGAATTTGAGGGATTGTTATCGTAAATAATATTCCTAAAAATAACATTAAGCCACTTTTTTTAGTTAACATGTCATATAGAGTGAAAAACACTCCGGAAAAAGCGAACGAAATCAAAAATGAAACATTATTAAATGCTCCAACGAATGCAAATGGAATTAACAAAAAGAAAGAGATAGCTACATAATAAATGAATGTATTAGCCGAGTTATCATTTTCTTTTAAAAGTATTGTATCCTTTAGTATGTTAAAAATATAAATCCCTTCTCCTCGTCTAAAATATGTAAATTTCTAACCCTATCATATTATTTATTATATAATTTGAAAAGCTATCTCCCAAAAAAGTGAATTTTAGTAAACTTTATAGTAAATTATGGTAAAGTATTGAAATTATTTAAGTTAAACATTTCTAAACAATTTACCCAAAACAAATGCCGTTATTTTGACGACATTTGTTTTAAACCTCATTTACTTATGATACGGTTCCTCGTAATTAATGCTAAACTACATCCTCCACAATCTAGCGCGTTTATTGAAGCCAATCAGCTATAAATATAGATACTTCCTCTACTATAAGTAGATTCTTTCACAAAAGAAATTACTGCGTAGTATGTGTCTACTACGTATTATAAGAGTAAATCTGAACCGTTTGCAAAAGACTGTCTTATTGAAATTTATTCAATTTTAGTTTACATGTAATGACTTCAAACAAAATGTATTTTTATAAAAGAAATTCATCTAGCATCCCAAGGCATGGGACTGACCGCGTTAACTGCTTCTGTAAGTACATCACTAGTTAGCGTATAAAGTTGTCCCGCCAGGTTCCCCAGTAATTAACCGTCCATTGCTCGCGTAAGGCCCAGCCTTTGATGTTGTGGTATATAATCAAGAAAATAAATCCGGTTTTTCTTTTAGTAAGTGATTTAGTAAGTCTGTCATTTTCACTGTTTCACACACCCTTACTGTTGCGTCCCCAAATTGTCCTTTGTACATAACTTGATTTTTCAGAAAAACATCTTCAACACGATCATATTTTTCAGAGGTATGACCCATATGTCTTCTTTGCGGTATGGAAATTTCCGTTTTATCCGGTAATATGGTGTAAAGCATTTGATGCTCATCGGTTAAACGACCTGGTATATCAAGCCATTCCTCGACTCCATGAATATATGTGCATTTTCGTAAATCGACCCCGATTAATAAGATGGTTGCCTTCTGATCGAGTAATTTTCCCCAACTTGATTCGCGTGCACAAGGTGTGTCGAAGTGTTCATTTCCTGCAATAAATTCATGTGCTCCTTTTCCCAGGGCAGCTACAGAATGTGTTGGATGCCATGAGCGAACAACACCCGGACGTTTTCGAAACAGTTCCGTTAATAATCCAACACAAGATGGTGAGTCATTGACATAAAATCGAGGATTCTCCGCCTTAATATACAACCATGTATGGGTAGGGAAAACCAAAAGACCATTTTTCATATATTCTGTAAGTGCATCAAGGACAGTATCCGCCCCACCTTTTACTTGTCCAATACTTTTCATGGATGAATGAACAAGTAATGTTCCATTCTCGTCGATTCCCAATTCTTTAAGGTGCTTTAACAAATCTTGTTTCTTGTACATTGCAATCAACCTTTCAATCTTTAAGTACACCAAAAGAATACCATATTAGGAATATTTGTCTATGTTTCCTGGAGATTTCAGGAAATAGAGATAGAATCCTTATATGAAAAATCTGAATTCATTACCCATACACATTTGACCATATAATCAGCAAACTGAATCAATCCTGTCAGTACAGAAATGTGACATTTCTATATAATCCACACTTAATGAGTGAAGGGTTGATTAATAGGAAAATAGCAACTGTCTTCTATCATTCAAATAAAGATGCCAGGTACTGCCCAATTTCTCGGGTGATACCTGGCACTATCTTGCGTATAATATCAAAGGAAGGTTCAAGCACAAGCATCTTTTGATTCCCTCAATCCTTTTATTCTACAAAAACGCCCCAACCGTCAGAGTAACCACCATGTGGTTTACTTATATTGTTTAATTGATTCTGTATTTTTATTAATTCATTATAATTTAATAACATTCTTTTCGAGCAACAACATGCCCACTCTTCCGTTTCGTCGTCTTGCTCTAAGAAACAATTGAATCCTTCTTTCTTTAGTACTTGCGATAATTTTTCACCTGCTGCTTTATCAGGCACGGCAACAAAAAAGTCCACTGATTGTTGTTTTTTAAAATCTAATCCATCTTTATATAAACTATGTAAAGCCTCTCCATCCGCATCATTTGGAAATTTCATTCGTTTTTCCTCCATATTCTAGTACATCATTATTTTTATTATAATTCACTTATATCTTTTCGACTAACCATAAATTTTTATTGTTCAAAAAGATATAATTTTATGTGTATCTACCCCATTAATAATAAACAATTAAATTTAATATGAAATATGTCTTGTATAAAAACTTTCATAATACCGTTCTTGGATCAGTACCTGGTATGCTGCCAATTGTTATCTATTAAAGCACTAAGATAGGATTTGCTCTCGCAAAAGGACTCATTTGAAATGATATCTTTCGAAATCACATAGGTTCCAAATAAATCTCCCTTTGTTATTTCAAAGTAATAGGTTCTTGGCATAATTGGACTTACTCTTCTCTTTAGGTCATCCCGAATGATTTCTATCCACTGATTATTTTGTTGATCTTTGCCTTCATGGTCCACAATCGTGGCCCAGATGGTATGATCGCTTTTTATTATAATGAAAAGATCTTTTTTGTGAATTTCGGTAGGATTTATATGGGCCATAATTGGTTCAGCGTAAATAGCAGTAAAGCCGCCAATGCAATCTACTTTTTCTTTGCTTTGAATTCCTTAATCATAAACTTCCTCCTAAACCAATAAAATTTTCTTTGTTGATTACTTTGTCTCATCCAACTATTTATACGATAAAAGTTGGTAAAAGTTTCAATATTAGGACTCTACCGCCTTGTTATCAAATTACCAAAAAGTAAGCAACTAGACGTCCCCACTGCTCCCAGTTCGTTAGTCTGTTAGAATACTTCTAAACTATTAAAAACTCAAAAAAGTGATGAGCGGTCGTCATACTCCGAGTGAATTTTGACAATGATGCTACATTTTTTTATGAATTGCTTCCTTCCATGTCCTCCGAGGCAATTGGCTGCAACCAATCCCAGTTGGGATCCATGCCATCAATAAAAGAATGGGATATAAGGGTTGTAGTCCCCACTGCAGATACCTTTTCTAAATAGAATGTCATGAAATTGTTCTTTAAAATGCCATAATAGTAGGCGATCGGATTTTTTACAAGATGGGTCCTTTTTATTTTACCTATCAGTTGTCTAAAGGCCTGGATGGAGATGTCTAGTATATCTTCTGTGTCATTCGTACACTCAAAGCGAAAAGCAGTTATTTGCACCATATGCCAATATTCTTCAATGGTTTTTGCATCGCTGAAAAAGCATTTTACCAGGTGGACAAAAGGTTGTGGTACTCTGTTGCTTACATAGGAATAATCTAATGTTGACGGTTCTGCGTAACGTTTATTTATCTTTTGATTATTTGTTTTTAAAAGCTTACTAGTTTTATATTGGTGGTTCATTTTTTCCTCTTTGGGTAGTTCATTCGATGGAAAACGATTAAACTGATATAAATTGCTAGACTGCGAACCGTTTTTCCTTTCTGTTTCAAAGACGGTGATGATCCCGAATTCCTTTGCTTTCAAAATCATTCGTTTAAAGGTAGACCTTGATATCCCATTATCATCGTATTGTGCGTGAATGGATTTTAAGATGGTTCCGATTTTGGCATTGCATACGCCGGGAACCTTGGCTGCAAATCGCACGAGCCTTTTTAATCCGACCAGCTCCCCTTTGGTAAAATCATGCTTATGTTCTAATAACCATTTTTCCGAATGTTGATTAAATTCCTGAAGGGAACTAAATTGCGAAAACTGCTTAAATTCTTCTGTATTACCCGATTTTATACTCACGATAAATAACTTCCTCTCATCCCAAGTTTTACGTTTTCCCTTCGTGAGATCTTTACGTGAATGCTCACAGCCGGCACTTCTACAGTAACGAGATTGGCTGAGTAAATCGAACTGCCCTATTCTACTTTTAAGGGCATTTTTAGGACGAAACGTCAAAAAACGCCTTCAAAAATGATTTTTGAAGGCGTTTTTTGCATTTTGGGTGGATTTTCAATTGAATTTGGTTAAATCGCTCCGGTCGAATCCCGAATACATCAAAATCCATATATTTCATCGCTTCGCGGTGTAATTATAACTTGGTCGGTGTCAGTTTTTTTGGTCTTTAAATGCATGGCTTGCTTCATGCTTTTAGTTTTATAACACATCGAAATGACCTGAAATAATAATTCTGCCCCTTAATAAGGCAGTGATTTAGTGTTCACTGAAAGAAAAAGAAGGAGACCAAATTTTCGGGCCTCCTTCTTTTCGTATTCATGAAGTTTTCTCCTATATCGGTTTCTACTTTTTAAAAAAATGTCGCCAATAGCCCTACTGACACGCTAAGGACTACGCAACAGTTACCTATTTAAAGAACTTCCATTTTCTGAGCACTTTTAATCAGCTTAATCTCTCCATTTTTTGGGATTAATTCACTGATGTTTTCATATTTGTCTTCCCTTTTCGACTGGTTTAAGTCCGCCGCTATATATTCCTTAAAGGAGTAGCAAAAGAGTTTACGGGCCACTCTTCCTTTTTCACCAATTAACTTAAACCAATTTTGCCCTACATAAAAAGGATTCGTTAGAATTCTATCAATAACATATGCTATACGGTCATCTTCTTCCCCTGGATTAAATCTAGTTTTAGTAGAAAGAGCCAAGATAAAATAATTTTTAAATTTATCTATTTCTAGTAATTGAAAATGGTACTTCTCACGCTGCATTTGATTAATATTTCTTAGAACGGTTTTGATACTTTTTTCAATATCAATCTCAAATTTACTCGCATCTCTCCAAGTTGATAAACGAGAATCAAAAATGGAAAGTGTTAGTATATAATATCCTGCATACTTTTTGGGATCAAATACTTCATTATTAACTTGGCTTTCATCTTCTGGTATTACAACAAATTTTTTATAGTCAGCAAAGAAATTTTCAATCATATCGAATCCCTTCTTTCATACCTAGTTTAATTTGCTGAATAAAATGGCTTAATCTTAATCTATTTACAGCTAATTTCAATATGGAAAAGTAACCAGGGTGATCTACTCATTTTCTTTGTTATAGCGCAGTACTTCTCGTAAACTGTCAAAATAACTTATATGGTCCAATGAATCGTGCTTTGTATATAATATATTTCTTTATTCATTTTTAAAGTCCTCCTTATTCTTTCAAAAATCCTCATCTTTCACGGTTTTTAATTAAAAAGTCCTATAAGCGAATTGATATTTGTCGTAACAGGTCTTTTAGCTGAGCCGGTTCCAATACAATGCAGGGATTATTGTAAAAAACAACAAAAATAGAGTGCTAAAACCTTTAAAGATTTAGCACTCTATTATTACTGTTATGTTATTTTCTTCTTAACTTATTTTTCAACGGTCATTCTAAAATGGTATCTATGACAGGATTCCCTCAATTTTTTCAATAACCTCACTCGGTAGTTCAATTTCAACGGCTTTGACATTTTCTTCTACTTGGCTTGGTCTGCTTGCTCCAAATAAAGCGCTTGAAACATTTGGCTGACGTAAAATCCAGGCTAACGCAAGGCTAGGCAGCGTGATTTCTAATTCTTTGGCAATCTTCTCTAACTGCTCTACCTTCTTAAAGGTAGTCTCATTCAACATCCCCTTCATGAAGTTGTTGATTTCTGCATTGGAGGCACGACTATCTTCTGGAATGGAATTTCCTTTATATTTTCCTGTTAAAATCCCCTGAGCAAGAGGAGAAAAGACCACCTGTCCGATCCCATGCTTTGAACTCACCGGAATCACTTCCTTTTCAATATAACGGTTTAACATGTTATATACAGGCTGGTTTACGACAATTCGATCTAAAAGGAATTTATCCGCCACAGAGACGGCCTCTTCAATCTGAGCCGCACTCCATTCACTTACACCCGCATAAAGAATCTTCCCTTGACGAATTAAATCATCAATGGCTCTCAATGTTTCCTCCACTGGCGTTTCTGGATCATAGCGGTGACAGTAGAAAATATCCACATAATCTAAGTTCATTCGCTTCAAGCTCGCATTGGCTTGTTCAATCACATGCTTCCTCGATAATCCGCGGTCATTCGGTCCTTCACCCATTGGCCAGAACGCTTTTGTCGTAATGACATAGGATTCACGTGGATATTCCTTTAAAGCTCCAGCCATCACGCGTTCACCTTCACCACGCTCGTAAACATTGGCAGAATCAAAGAAGTTAATCCCTAGTTCATAGGCTTTATGTATGGTTTTCTCAGCCGTGTTATCTTCAACCGTTTTTCCGTAGGTTAACCAGCTTCCTAAACTTATTTCACTTACCTTTAACCCGCTATTCCCTAAACGTCTGTATTTCATCGACATCAAACCTCCCAGAAAAATTAGAAAACGACCTTCAGATAACACTATATAAAATTTGGACTATTTTTACAATTATGAAATACTGCAGGACATGTATCTCTAAAATCTATTCTTTCTCGGGTCGCTTAAGTATGTTAATAGTATTTCTATAAATGTCTGTAATGCCTTTGTTTGATAGGTAGCAGGGGTTAGGATGGAAAAATTGCGTTTAAAAGGGAGTCCATTTACGTGAATGATGCCAATATAACCGTTTGCCAGCTCCTTCTTAATTGCCCAACTGGATAACAAACTTATGCCTAGACCTGCTTCAACCGATTCCTTGATCACTTGGGTGCTGCCGAATTCCATGACGTTTTTCGGGGTGAAATCATATCTCCGAAACAGATTTTCAGCCGCTTCCCTTGTACCAGAGCCCTCTTCCCTTAGAATCCATGTTTCTTCCGCCAAATCAGATATACTTATTTCCCTCTTTACACTCAGAAGAGGATGAAGAGGTGAGGCCACAATAACCATTTTATCCTTAGAAACCACTTTGGAATGAAGTGCAGCATTTTCATAAAATCCTTCAATGATGCCAATGTCTAACTGATGTTTTTTTACTAGGTCAATGATCTCCTTTGTATTTTGAATCCTGATTGACGGATGAATAAGAGGAAATTGCTCCTTCATTTTGGCAATTATATGCGGCAGGATATACTCGCCAAACGTGTAGCTAGCCCCAATCGCAATGGTCCCGCCTGCCTTATTTGTCAGGTCATCGACCAATGTCTGCATTTTGGTATAAAGTGCACTAATTTCCTTTGCATGGTGAAAAACAATCTCCCCCGCCTTATTTAGGCGGACATACTTATTATTCCTTTCCAGGAGCCTTGTGCCAATGGATTGTTCTAACAGTCTGATATACTGGCTAACCGCAGGCTGGGTCATATGCAGCTCCTCTGCTGCTTTTGAAAAATTCTCCTTCTCCACCACTTTAATAAACACTTCTAACTGTTGGTCCATCTTCTGCCCCCTTATTCAAACTAATCAATGTATATGATTTTACTTATCATAACTATTATATATAATTATTTCCCTTATATACTAATTGAAAGTAGTATTAAATTATAAAATGAATAGATTTAGGTGATGAGAATGGAAAGTCAAAGTGCTAGAGTTTTACCTTTAAGCAAACAGGACCCACAACTGCAAAAAAAATCTGAACCAAAACCTGCTGCTCCTTTATTGTTGCTAGGAGGAATCGCTTTTACCAGTGTCATTGCAGTGTTCGGTTTTGCCCTAGCGAAAGTCTCTGGATTTGATCGTGTAGGACCGCTCGCCTGTGCAATTGTGATTGCGGTTATTTACCGGCAATTTTTCGGTTATCCGGAAAAGATTCGCGCAGGAATTCAATACTCCGCCAAACACTTTTTACGATTTGCAATTATTTTATACGGGTTAAAGTTAAACATTGACGTGGTGCTTCATCAAGGGATAGGGTTGATTGCACGTGATATCGGTGTCATTGCTTTTGCGATATTGTTTACAGTATGGCTAGGAAAATTACTGAAAGCGGAATCCTCCCTTGTACTCATGCTTGGTGTTGGTACCGGCGTTTGCGGAGCTGCAGCGATTGCAGCCGTTTCTCCGATTATCAAGGCAAGACATGAAGATACAGCCATCAGTATAGGAATTATTGCACTGGTGGGGACGATTTTTTCGATAACCTACACCATCTTAAGACCATTTCTACCGTTATCGGCGATTGAATACGGAATCTGGAGCGGAATCAGCCTTCACGAAATCGCTCATGTTGCCTTAGCAGGGGCACCCGCAGGTCCAGATGGCCTGGCCATTGCCCTGCTGGCCAAATTAGGTCGTGTACTCCTACTTGTTCCCTTGTGTTTTATTCTAATGTATTGGGTGAAAAAACGTAGTTCAGGAAAGACAGCAGACACTACTATTGAATTCCCTTGGTTTCTCATCGGCTTTATTTTGATGAGTTTGTTCGGAAGCTATATCCTTGGCAAGTCCATCCCTGTTTCAAAAGTGGCCATGGATGGGATTTCCACTGCAACCACCTTTATCTTAACTTCCGCCATGGTCGGTCTTGGTTTAAATGTCAGCCTTCGCGATCTCCGGACCAAAGCAGGACGGCCGCTGATAGCTATGCTGATTACATCCATCATCCTTTCCATTGTTTCCTATTTTATTGCGTAATGAGTGAAAAATGAAAGTGCAATGTGCATCTTCATTTAAGTTACTATGGATGATGAATTTCCCGCTCAACAAATTGAATATCATATACCATAATGACAACATTTTTACTTAGCGCTCTCAATCGAGTAGAGGGAAAATAAGTTAATTATTTTCGCCCCTCTCACAACACCGTACATACGGTTCTGTATACGGCGGTTCAATTTATATTACAGTGTGTACTTTTAGATAATGTTTTAAAGCAGAGGTAAGTCCCCTCTGCTTTAGTCTTTTGTTCTAGATTGCTCTTTGAAAGACCTTCGATAATCCGATGAACCGGTAACCTCTTCTACAGAAAGTGAATCCTTTCGCCTCTTCCTCAGGAATTCCTAATTGAACAAGCGATTTGGTTTGTTTCTTCGATACCTTCCATTGTTTCCAGATAATAACTCTAATTCTGGAGCAAAGCTTCTTATCTATCTCATTCATCGCGTTTTTCATATTTGAAATTCTAAAGTTGTCTGGGAGCCTTGTCCCTTTGTAGAGCCTTCGTATCAGATTTCAGTTCGTCGAGCCAAGATTTTATTCCACGCTTCCTTAGTGGTTGGACGATGTGTACCCCCACAGTAGACTTACACCACCTAGATAGTTGCCATGCCTGGCACACCAATAAAAAGGACCCATTAAGGTCCTAAAGATAATCTTATTCACCTAAAGCACCCTTTAGTTTAAGTGTAATTGTTTACAAACTTATTAATTAAATAGTTACATCTCTTTTTTTTCAATCGCCATACGCAAGTTTGAGATAACTCCAATAAGCAATACTAACGAACAAACCATTTTTTCAAAAGGTGTTCCAAACAATTGTTGTATAAATCCAAAAGACCAAAGTACAACAAAAAACCAACATATAACGGCTATTCCTCTTTTGTATTTATATAGTTTAATTCTACCAACAATCAACGTAAAAACTACTCCAATAATAGAAATAACGATATTTATAACAGATATTGATAGCTGTTCAGCAAATGATTCAGACCTTCCACCATTAACCCATGTGAATGGAATACTTTTGCTTATAATAAGAAAGTGGATTAAGATAGTCAAAGAGTAAAAAATAATTCCCATAAATACAGCAGTTTTCAAATTAATTTTCCTGAGTTTTTCTAAAATAATATCACCTCATTTTTCTTCCTGTTTCAATTTTATTAATCCAGTAATATACTATTCCTATATCTCTTACCATCTGACAGGTAACTGAAAGTAAGATTTCGAAGAGTTATCAAAAATCACCATTATTCTCAAACAGAGCAAAAAACATCGGCTAGGTATTCTTGTTGAACTAAACTGCTTCGTTAACTTAATAAGAAAAAGCCACCTAGAATGGCAGCTGGGCTATAAAAATCAGTATAAGTTAATTTAATAAATTTAAAAAAATCATTAACAGAATGGATAATAAAATGAAAACAATCATAAAGTATCCAAAGTATTTTAATGGTTTTGGCAACTTTTTCAAATCAGTTTTGGCAAGATTGGCAGCATTTCCTTCAATCTTGTTAAAATGGTCTATTACATCATTAAAAGGTTTATTTTCATCTTTCATTCAACCACCCCTTTACTAAATTTTAACATATTCAGTCCTCGATTTTGGTATTTTTTGTGTTTTTTTCTTGAACTAACCTGCTCCGTTACTTAAAGAAACTAAGCATTGGTAGTCAAGAAATACATTCCTAAGGATAACCATTATCACCAATATTCCAAAAAAAACATGTTTCATTTTTGCTTCCCGCTTTAAATAAATTGCTCCCTTAGCCACTTATAGCTGTAAATTCTCCATTCTACTCGTATTATCCTTCCTCAACTAAACTGCACCTTTACTTTAAGTAGATTATTTCATAATCATAGTAAGTTCCACAGATAAAGGCATTAATCCCTCCTGCTGAATCAATGCCTTCACTTTTTGAAATTAACTTTACTATTACTTTTTTTAGTTAACATATAGCTTTGTTTTATCATTTCGTAAATTTCTTCCTTTGGAACAGTACCGTCAAGAATTATCGAATTCCAGTAGTCCTTATTAAGATGAAATGCCGGAACTACCGAATTGTAAATCTGACGCCAATAATCCAAAAAACCGAGTTCACATTTCACATTAATCCAAATATGTCCATCTTTTTCAAATATCCACGCAAATACTTTCTTGTTATCTATATGTCGAATTAACGTCCAATTCTTATCCCGAAATGGATAATCTTCATATGTATTCCCCATCCCCATACAGTAACCGATAGCTTCCTCTCTATTTTTCATTGTTAACCTCTTCTCTAACACCTTGCTAGTTTTTTAATAAAGCTGCCTCCTTAATTATAACCCTTGGACCCTTTATTGCACTTACCTGCCCCGTTAGTTCAACAAGAAAAATGACCGCTCCAGTGATCATCATCTTTAACTATTGCTACCCGTTTGTTTGAGTACCTTTTTTCACAAACTTTCTCTTAGTTGATTTTTTAATATACATTAAGCCAAATCTCTGATTACTTTTTTCTGTTTGCGATACCATACAAATAATCCTGCTCTAAGTGCATTATCGGCTGCGATGGCAGTCCATACGGCTGGTAATCCAAATCCAAGTTTCCATGCAAAGATATATACGCCTAATGTTCGGATTACCCATATTCCAACGAATGTGACAATCATCGGGAATTTACTGTTCCCGCCAGCTTGGACCACAGAAGTGTCGATGGTAACGGAGGCTAAGAACGGCTGAGAAACCGTATCGATTAATAAGATGATAAATAACAAATGAAGAACTGTTTTATCAGTCGTAAATATTTTATACCCAAGGCAAGAAATGCCGTAACTAAGGTCATGGAAATGGCAGATTGGATATAGCTCCATTTACGATATTCCTGCACATCGGTTTGATTCTTTTCTCCGATTGCTTGACCAATTAAAGAACTGGCTGCCACAGCAAATCCTCCGCCTATTGTCGAAGAGAATGTGGTTAAATTCCCAGCAATGTTATGAGTGGCATAGACTTCTGTTCCCATGCGAACAATTAAGCCAAAATATATGACTTGCCCCAATCTCATCGACAGCCTTTCTACCATGGCAGGTATCGCAAACTTAATCATACTCAAAGCTAACCCCCATACAAGTCTGAGATCACTTAATTTTAACGCAATGGAAGGTATACGTTGGGATATTATCAAGAGTCGAACAAACCCATAAATTCTTGCTAAAATCATGGCAATCGCTGCCCCAGTTAACCCTAGTCCATGTAATGAACCGATTCCGAAAATCAACAGGTAATCGAGTATAACATGGACGATATTCATTTCTATGCCAACCTTTAAAGGGGTCCTTGTATCCCCTATGGCACGAAACGACGCAGATTGAGCCGTAAATAAGGCAATGAAAGGGGTTAATCCAAGAACCACTTTAAAATAAACTGACGCACTCTCTTTTAACGGTGTATTGGCACCAGTCCAGTCTAATAAGGTTGCAGCAAAAACAACGGAAAAAAAGAGAAAACCAAACCCAGAAGAACAGAAAGAAAAAGACCATGAAAAATAACAGACTTGCTTCTCCTTGTGTCCTTTGCTCCAAATGCTCTTGATAAAAAGACAGAAAGTGTGGCAGAGACAGCCATAAAAACGCCAATATAGGTCATGGAATAAATGTTGGTTACACCAACGGAATTAATAGCTAGCAACCCTAATTTGGCAATAAAAAAGGAATCAATTACCTCAAGCAAACTCTGCAAGTAAAATTCCCCGATTGCTGGCAAGGCTATTTTAAAAACTTTTTTGGCTCTAATCGGAAATTGCAATAAGCATCTCTACTTTCTTTATTCCTTTACTAGGTTTTATCTTATCAAAATAATTTTTTTGTTCGCTGAATTGCTCCGATCGTTGAACAAACACTTTCAACTCTCTCCTGCTTTACTTTATAATCATTAATAATAAGGGGGAGTTAGATGGAACAAGAAAATACTTTAACAAAATTAAAAAGCTACGCAAAAAAATTAAAACAAAATTTATTTGTTCTATATTTATCATACAAAGATAATAGAGTGCCTTGGTACGCTAAATTGGTTGCTATTTGTGTTGTTGCTTATGCTTTTAGTCCAATCGATCTGATTCCTGACTTCATTCCTGTATTGGGTTATCTCGACGACTTAATTATTGTTCCGCTGGGCATTTCTCTGGCACTATAATTAATACCACCTTACATTATTGATGAAAACAGAGAAAAGGCTGAAGAAATTAGGAAAAAGGGTAAACCAAAAAACTGGTTTGTTGCAGTACTTTTCATTCTAATTTGGATTTTACTTGTGTTTTGGGTTGGTAAATTATTATTTGGTATATTTCATTAATAGTTATTAAATAACATTTAGGGATATGCTTCTCAAGTTCCAGTAAGGGTTTTTATTGACCAAGCCAACTATGTATTAAAACCAAGTGTTTCCACACTCCACATATCCAGAGTGTATGTGGAAACAAGAGTGGTTCTGGTGATTTTACAAAAAAAACTAACGGAACCAGTATTGTCTGACTCCGTTAGGCATATCTTTCTACTTCATTAAATTGGATGCACACCAGTTTAACGTCTTCCTTTGCATTTACCTTATATTAGAACACTTCTACTGATTGTTTGAGCCAAAGTTATCAAGCAATGTCCAGCACTTCATCTGTTGATACTGGTTGAAGCGGAGACCAAGTCAAGTCATGCATGCTTTTGTTATTGATGCCTGCAGATGTAAGTAGTAATTTCATCATCTCAACTCCTTGTCGTTACAAGCTACTATTTTTTAGTGATTTAATCACTGGTTAAAGTGTCTATCCTATCAAATACTTTTTTCTATTTTTAGTCCTCTAATTTGTTCCATACCTTTTAGCTGCTCTAGTACGAGCACGCTCAGCTTCGACCTCCCGATTCCGTGGCTCTGTACTCGTTTCCAGTGTGTTTAATAGTTCTCTAGAAACCGTTGCAATCTCATTGACTGCACGTATAAACGCCTCCTCATTCACCTTTGAGGGCTTGTTAAAACCCGTTATCTTTCTGACGTACTGAAGAGATGCTGCATGAATCTCTTCTTCGGTAGCTGGTGGGTCGAAATTAAATAATGTTCGAATGTTTCTGCACATAACTTACTCTTACTCCTTTTGTTTTCATAATTGTTGGTTTTGAAAAAAGAATGATTAAATTTAAGGAATATAAAAATTCATCTTTTCGAACAAAAATTGATCAAAACAATGGCTCTTTTCTATTATTAGAATTACCATTGAGGGAAAAGTCCAATTCCTATCTAACACCTACTATTAAATAATTGCTAGGGTATTTATTCTCCATTGTCTTTAACATTACCTTCTTTCACTTACCTGAACCCGTTACTCTAATAAGAAATGCGATCCTTCTTTATGGAAGGATCGCACCATTTATTTGAATAAGGAACTATTATTAGTTGTGGGAAATGTATCCATTATACCAAAAAACTAATCTCCGAGGATTTGGATATCGCACCACCCACTTACGTCGCATTGTCCATATTCGTTACTACCTACGACCACCACCGTACCGTCAGATTTAAGTCCAAGTGTATGAGTGCACCCCGCCGCAACTTCTACAATATCGCACCAGTCACTTACATTGCATTGGCCATACTCATTCCAGCCCACAGCCACAACGGTTCCGTCAGATTTAAGTCCAACGGTATGTTTACTGCCCGCAGCGACTGCCACAATCCCACGCCAGCTACTCACATCGCATTGTCCTACCTTATTTTGACCCACAGCAACCACCGAACCATCCGATTTAAGACCAATGGTACGACGCCAGCCCGCTGCTACCGCTACAATATCGCACCAGTGGTTTACATCGCATTGGTTATGCTTATTCCAACCTGCTGCTACCACAGTACCGTCAGATTTAAGCCCGATGGTATGAGAATTCCCTGTGTTTGTCGCCCTATGAACATTACCAGCAGCTACCGCCACAATATCAAACCAATTACTTACATTACATTGTCCATAGTTATTATCCCCAACAGCCATCACCGTTCCATTAAATTTAAGACCAACTGAATGACGGCGACCCGCTGCTATGGTATTTTTAGCCCACTGTTTCACCTTTAATGCTGATTCATTTGGTGAAATATCATCCATGTTTGTTTTACCTCCTAGAAAACAAGACCCATTTTTATTATTTATCATTTCTACTTGATATACTAACCTGCTTTTTTATGTGTTCAAACTATATAAATGTATTTCGTATTAATTTACCATATTACAGGACTTTCTTACCTGAATTTCCAGAAATAATATATTTTTACGTCGAAACCTGTCTAAATATTAGTAGTTTCCTAACTTCTATTATTTCCAATATTATCCTATCATTTAATGTAATTGTGTCTTGGGCACATGCTAGTTTGCTAGATACATAATTTGAACTGCAGCTATAGTAGAACGGCAAACAATAACTTTTAGGAGGATGGTTATGGTAGTTAAAAGAAAAGGATCAAAGGTATTTGCTTCACTCTTAGCAGTATCCATCGCATTTGGGTCAGTTGGGTATGCATCCGCAGAAAACACAAACGGAAAATCTTCTTATGCACATGATCAAAAGGTAGTGGCAAGAGTCGATGCCAATAGGGCAATTGAACACGTCCGATATTTATCTGAAGAAATAGGGACACGTCCTGGGGGCCTTGAAGCAGAAAAACAATCTGCAGATTATATTGCAAAAACCTTAAAGGGATATGGATACGATGTAGAATATCAGTATTTTCCTGTTGCTGATCAGTATATTGCTAATGTTGCCTTTGCTGATGGAACTACATGGGAAATGGCTGCTGCGCCAAATGGTAATTTAAGTACTGAGGCTGTAAAAGGTCAGGTTATATATGTTGATGGAGGAACGGACCTAAGCGATCTCCCAGCCGAAAGTGAAGGAAAAATTATTGTTATGCCTCGTGCGAGTACTACTGCCGGTTATCGGACGCAGGTGGACAATGCTGTTAAAGCAGGGGCTAAAGGCGTTATTTTGCAAAGCCTTGTCGGTAGTCGTGGTAACTATGGCCAAACCTTTAATCCAAGTTTAGCAACAAAATATGATGTTCCGGTATATGGTGCAGCCTTTATCCAAGGTGAATGGCTAAAGGAACAGGCCGCCAAAGGACCGGTTGAAATCAGCCTTACTGCGCAACGGTATTCCAACCTTCAATCATTAAACGTAATAGCCACAAAGGCTCCTAAAACGAAGACTACAAATACAAAACAAGTAATCCTTGGAGCCCATCATGATAGCGTCGTCGGCGCATTTGGTGCAAATGACAACGCCTCTGGTGTAGGATTAATGCTTGAGATTGCAAGGGTTTATAAAGGGTACAACACAGAAAAAGAGTTGAAATTTATCGCTTTTGGTTCTGAAGAGCGTGGATTACTTGGATCGCGATATTATGTAGATCAATTGACACAGAAACAGAGAGATAGCATTGAAGCTGTATTTGTTCCTGATATGGTAGCTACCAATTATGATAAGGCGAAAAACCTTTATGCGATGACACCAAATGGCAGTACCAATTTGGTTACTGACTCAACTATTGCTGCTGGAGCCCGTTTAGCTAATTCTGATATCCTGCCAGGCACATTTGGCTCAAGTGACCATGTACCTTTCCATAACGCCGGTATACCTGCTGCCTTATTTATTTGGATGGGTGTCGACAGTTGGAGCCCACTTGTTTACCATATTGAGAAAGTATACCATACTCCACAAGATACCATTGCTGATAATATTTCGGCAGAAAGAATGAAGTCAGCATTAGATATTATCGGTGCTGGACTGTTTTCAACCGTAAGAAAAGATGTACCTGCCCTAAATAAGTAAAAAATAAGAAAAATCGCCGCAGAGTTTTGAACTGTTCCCCTTAAAATGGACAGTTTTAAAAAAGAACCTATGCTGCTAACAGACGACCTCGGTTTTCAACATTGAACCGGGGTCATCTGTTTTAATCCCTACTGGTAACGATGATTAAGATTTAAAACAATACGTAACATTTTTAATTTTCGGTAGGTCACGAAACCCGTTATGCTGTGAGGTCCCTCCTCCACCTAACTTTTCAGATTAAATCTAAAAACGAACAAATCGTTAAGATCCCCTTATCAAAGTTTTCTAAGTTAAAATGCTCATTCGGAGCATGGAGATTTTCATCTGGCAACCCGAATCCCATTAAAACAACAGGAGAATTTAGGATATGGTTGAAATCCGAAACAATCGGAATCGAACCCC